>NZ_JSEF01000001.1 GCF_000805675.1 Corynebacterium minutissimum
ACCGTGCCGGAGGTTTGAGCCTGCGCCTCTGCGGCAGACTGCGGGGAAACTACCGGATGTACAAACGGCGCAACCAGCGCCACAGAGAGAGCAGCGGCAGCAATACTGGTACCGCGGCGACGCACAACAGCACGCGTCACATTCTTCTTAGCCATACCAAGAAGTCCTTTCCTTAAGACTTATAAAGAGATGGTCACGCTAGGGACAACGTGACCGCACAAGGGTTCAGACCGGCTTGCGCAACCGAGAGCGACTCACATTCATACCCCAGACAGAGGTCAGAGAATCCAGGGAACAGTAAGTTAACTCCTTTAAGATGCTATCTCTTTTAGATCATTTGGAAAACCGCACAGCAAGCTTAAAAGTCTCTTGAAGAAATAATTCCATCGCTATAGCTACGTAAACACCATCAACCTGCAGATATAGGCCTCAATCATGACACGCCAAATTTTCCGTGAAATAACTCACATGGTCACATTCGTAACTCTAGCCACAAAAAGCACGTCTGTGCGGGGGTGTTTTACACAGGACGAAGTAGGAGAGACGTCAACAAGCAGGGCTTACCCCCTACGTATAAGGGCATTGTATTGAGAAAAACACCCCGCCCCTCGCGGCGACTGCAGCGAAAAATGCTGACAGCGAGCCCCAAGGAAGCGGGGGTGGCGGCTGTATAAGTAATACTTATACGGGTCACATACTCAGACTACTGATCTTCCATAACGTCGTGGCGCACAATGGTCTGGTCGCGGCCAGGGCCGACACCGATGTAGGAGATGCGGCAGCCAGAGAGTTCCTCTAGACGCAGGACATAATCCTGAGCCTTCTGAGGGAGGTCGTCAAAAGTCTTGCAGTCAGTAATGTCTTCATCCCAGGCAGGCATGGTTTCAAAGATGGGCTCGGCGTGGTGGAACTCGGACTGAGTCAGGGGCATCTCATCGTAGCGCTTGCCATCAACGTCATAGGCCACGCAGATGGGGATTTCACCGATGCCGGTGAGCACATCCAACTTGGTCAGGAAATAATCCGTGAAGCCGTTGACGCGGGTGGCGTAGCGGGCGATAACGGAGTCATACCAACCGCAACGGCGCTTGCGGCCAGTGTTGACGCCGATTTCGCCGCCAGTGGTCTGCAGGTACTCGCCCCATTTATCGAAAAGCTCGGTCGGGAACGGGCCAGCACCCACGCGGGTGGTGTAGGCCTTGATGATGCCCAGGGAAGTGGTAATGCGGGTCGGGCCAATACCGGAGCCCACGGAGGCACCGCCCGCAGTCGGATTCGATGACGTCACGAACGGGTAGGTGCCGTGGTCGACGTCCAGCATGGTGGCCTGCCCGCCCTCCATGAGGACGTGCTTGCCCTCATCCAGTGCCTGGTTGAGCTCCAGCTCGGCCTCAATCACCATCGGGCGCAGGCGGTCGCGGTAGCTCAGGAAGTACTCCACAACCTGCTCCGGCTCAATAGCCTTGCGGTTGTACATCTTCACCAGCATCTGGTTCTTGATATCCAGGGCGGATTCGACCTTCTGGCGCAGGATGGATTCATCGAAAATGTCCTGCACGCGGATGCCGATGCGCGCAACCTTGTCGGCATACGCCGGACCGATACCGCGACCGGTGGTGCCGATGGCGCGCTTGCCTAGGAAGCGCTCCTGCACGCGGTCAAGCGTCTGGTGGTACGGCGCTACAAGGTGTGCGTTGGCGGAGATGCGCAGGCGCGACGCGTTGGCGCCACGGGCTTCGAGGCCATCAATCTCGTCAAAGAGAGCCTCCAGGTTAATCACCACGCCGTTGCCCAGAACCGGGGTGGCGTTTTCAGAAAGAATGCCGGCGGGAAGGAGCTTCAGCTCGTACTTCTCGCCGCCGACCACGACGGTGTGGCCGGCATTGTTACCGCCGTTAGGCTTAACTACGTAATCGACTTTGCCGCCGAGGATGTCAGTAGCCTTGCCCTTGCCTTCGTCGCCCCACTGGGCGCCGACGATGACGATCGCTGCCATTTTGGTGTCACTTCCTAGTTATTGAAGTCAAATACGCACCTACTTTACCTGCCCTGCTTGTGTGGTGGTGAGTTTGTGACAAGGTCATCAAGAATTAGAGCACTGGCGGCACTATGCGCCGTCCGCGGGGAATTAAGCGTGGGGCTGACTAGACGCTTTCGGTGTTCGCGTCGCCACCGCCCGATTCCTCGTTATCGAAGTAGATGGTGTCGTTGGTGAACATCAGCCTCGACCTGTCTGGGGTGCTGACGATGATGCTGTCATCGACAACGGCGATCTGGGCTTCTATGTCACCGATACCGATTCGGTAGAGCCCGTTGCCTTCAATTTTCTTGCCGTCAGTTGGGATATCGTCATCATACTGGCTGAACTCGGTATTGCCCTCCAGCGGCAGGAAGCTCACCATATTGAATTCAATATCGTCTGGGAGTGGGGTCTTACCGCCCTTGACACCCCAGCCCCCGCCATCGCCATGCGCACAGTCAATAGAGTTATGTTCCTCAGCGATTCCGCAGATCATGTTCCAGCCATCGGCAGCGATAGTGAAGAGCTCTTCGCCGCGGAGGTCTTCTTCATCCTTAGCCAAGTCCGCAGATTCAGTGGGTTCAGACTTCACGTCAAGGTAGAAGATGTCAGAGTTCACGCCGTCAAAAGAGTCATCCATCATAGGTGCTTCGGTGCCTGGCCGCTTATAAACTTTGCCTTCAACACCAACAATGTCACCGTCAGTCTCGGACTCATAGGTGTAGCCCTCCCCGTCCTCACTGACCTCGAACGAGGAGGATGTGATGTAAAGAGCATCCTCGCTATAGATTTTGCCATTGACGAAGAAAGCAGGGACTTTAACGGATTCTCCACCGAACTTGCCCTCCAGCACCACGTAGCTGAGGAACTTGCACGGATCGTACTCGTCCTCACCGACGGTGAGGTCCTCGAATTTCTCGTTGGAGCCCTTCACGTAGGCTTCCTTGTTCTCCAATACCTTGCCGAGTTCAGTGTCTTCCAGCTTCGTGCCTTCCCCGCAGTTAGCGCTCGAGGTTGACGAGGCCGAGCTGCTGGAGGATGCGGTACTCGAGGTCGTGGGTGCTTCCGAGCTCGACTCTGCCAGGGTCATTGCCGCCGCTGTGGTGAAAGCGGGTTCTCCGGCTTTGTCACCAGAGCCTCCGCCAAAAGTACAGGCACTCAGCGCCAGGCCCGTAGCGGAGAGGAGTGCGAGAGTAGTCATGCGAGCAGACACAGTGAGAAACCTCCAAGGGGTAGATAGGACTCTGCTGGAACTCTTCGATGTAGGAAACCTTGTGGGGTTTGACTGCCAGACTACCCAGCCCTTGTGATGCGCACTACAGCATTGGGCAAGGCTCCCCGTTTCGCGGTTGGTTAATTGCCCGCCATTACTGCTTTGTAGATAGGGCTTCTATGATCCTTGTATGTTCTGTGCGCTTTTATACTGCGGTGGCCAAGCCGCAGGCACCGCTTCCGCTCCCCTTGCCCAAGCCGAAGAGCAAGGACTAAAGGTACGGCGCCTGCACGTGAGCGAGGTTCCGACGCGTGCCGAACTCAAGGAGCTTGACGCACTGGCAAAGGAGGTCCTACCGGAGGACCCGACCCCAACACTCGATGAGATCGCTGCACAGCCGGATGTGGATCATTTAGGACAGCCCGGCTCAGCACCGCAAGCACGGTTCTTGCGCGAGCCGTTGCGTGTGGTCGTCGTAGGCAGTGATGCGGCGCTGAGTTCCGTGCTCACTCGAATGGTGCGTGCGGACTATCTGTGGGCTGAGGTGGGCTTCGTGCCAACCGAGGAGACATCCACGGCAGCGATGAATTGGGGGCTGCCTACATCCGCAGAAGACGCTCTCTCATTTGCGCTGAGTGCGCCGGTTAAACCAGTACCGCTCATTCGAAATGATGCGGGCCTGGCCGTTGCGGGCTCTGCCACCATTGCGGAATGGTCAGGGAAGGAGATTACGGGTGAGATTATCGTCGATGATGCTGTGCTTTTGCGCGCGGACCGCGAGAAGCATGTCTTTGGCGCTCGCCTTGTGCCCATGACCGATGCGCCGGGCATCGTGGCGGCAAAGGCGGTATCGAGCTTTACTGCGGAAGCTGAGCCACGGCGGGGACTATTCGCTCGGCTCCGCAAACAAGCACAGCCGGGACAACTCGACCCCGATAGTGTGGTGCAGGGAAGAGCCGTGCAAGCAGGCGGGCCAGAGCTGAGCGTCAGCGTCGATGGCATCCGCGCACCGCGCCCAGTCAAACGCGTGACGTTCTACCGTCACCTGCGCGACCTGCAAATAGTGCGGCCCTAGTCATCCTTAATCCTCGTCCTCGAGCACCTCCGGCGGGAAGGCTGGGTGCTTCGACGTGGGCACAAGCTGCGCCACCGCAGATTCGCGAGACATGCCACAAATCATGAGCAAGTCCACGATGATGGAGCGCGTTTGTGCCAGCACCGCATAAGCGGATAGAACCGGCTTATCCCCCGCCATGTCAACAGAGCAGCGTGCCGCTAGCTGGCGCAGGCGGTGGACGATGTCGGGGATGGCGTGGGCCTCATCCACGCGGCGTTCCCGCGCGGATTGGTGGCTATAGAGCTCCGAGAGTTCCATCATGATGTCCGAGATGTCGTCGATAAGCTCGACCTGCTCCGGGGTTGCTTCATCATCATCTTCAGCCAGGACGAGCGCACGGCGGGACAGCACACGGGTGCCGCGGACAACGTTATCGACGGGGGTGAGAACACGCTCCAAGGAGCGGACGTTGCGCTGCGAGCCCCACAGGAACGGCGACAAACGTGCGGTCTCCGCACCACCTTTCGTAGCGTTGAGCATGTTGTTTATGTCATCCTGAGTGCCGCGCACAGCATCACGTGCTTCTTGGATGCGGTCGGGGTCGTTATCCTCTAGGCCTTTCGACACATCGACGAGCACCGATGACGTGATTCCTAAAACCTTGGACACCTCGGTTCGGCCCGCTCGCAGAGGCGAATTGGGGATGAGCATGATCATGGACAGGCCAATGACCGCACCGATAATGGCGTCAATCGCGCGGGAGACTCCGCCCATCTCCGTCGGGGGCAAAATCGTGGCGATGAGGATGGCGGCGATGACAATCTGATTGGACACCAACTGCGAGCCGGTGACGAGGGAACCGATAATCAACGCCAGACCAATAATGATGGTCATGTGAATGGGTCCAGTGCCAAGTGCATCTACGAGCAACGTGCCCACGAGAACGCCGATGACACCGCCGATGGCCATGTCGACTGCACGTTTAATGCGGTCGCTGCCAGATAGGCCCAGAATGATGATGACGGCCATCGGGGCGAAGAAGGGCTGCTCGTGGCCGAAGAAATCGTGTGCGACATAGAACGCGAGTCCAGCGCCAAGGGTGCACTGGATCATGTAGACCAGCCGGTTGCGCACGCGCGTAAAGCGTGACTTTAAAGACCTATCTACTAGCCGCAGCTGCTCGCGGGTTGTCCTGCGAACGCGCTTGACGGTACTCGACGATGACTCTTGCGCTCCCATGATTCCCGTATTTTACGCGTTCGGCTGCAGGCATTGACTTGGGTTTCCGGGGCTCGATGCAAAAATGAGCACGATAGCTGTCCGAACCGGATGGATTCGGGAGCTATCGTGCTTCGTTCGTGCGCTGGCTTGGGGCGTCTTACTAAAGCGACGGCGCCGAGCAACAGCGCCCGCGAACCGTTACTTAGAAACGGTCTTGCCCACGGAGTGCAGGTCCTGGCAGGCCTCAACCACGCGGTCAGCCATAGCCTGCTCTGCCTTCTTCATGTAGGAACGCGGGTCGTAGACCTTCTTGTTGCCCACCTCGCCGTCAATCTTGAAGACGCCATCGTAGTTGGCGAACATGTGGCGAGCGACCGGGTTGGTGAAGGCGTACTGGGTATCGGTGTCAACGTTCATCTTGATAACGCCGTAACGCAGAGCCTCCTCGATCTTCTCCTTCTCGGAGCCGGATCCGCCGTGGAAGACGAAGTCGAACGGCTGGGCGCCGTCCTCAAGGCCAAGCTTCTTGACGGCAACCTTCTGGCCCTCATCCAGAACCTCCGGACGCAGCTTCACGTTGCCCGGCTTGTACACGCCATGGACGTTGCCGAAGGTTGCAGCCAGCAGGTAGCGGCCCTTCTCACCGGTGCCGAGGGCATCGATGGTCTTCTCAAAGTCCTCCGGGGAGGTGTAGAGGTTAGCGCCAGCCTTAGCCTGAACGCCGTCCTCTTCGCCGCCGACGACACCAATCTCAACCTCGAGAATGATGTTGGCGTTCTTTGCCTTCTCCAGCAGCTCCTGAGCGATTTCCAGGTTCTCATCGATCGGGATAGCGGAGCCGTCCCACATGTGGGACTGGAACAGCGGCAGCTCGCCGCGGTCTACGCGCTCCTGGGAGAGGGCGATGAGCGGGCGCACGTACTCATCCAGAACTTCCTTCTGGCAGTGGTCGGTGTGCAGCGCAACGTTGATGCCGTAGTGCTGTGCTGCTTCGTGAGCGAAGGCAGCGAGTGCCCTTGCACCGGCAACCTTGTTCTTGACGGACAGGCCGGAACCGAACTCGGCACCGCCGGTGGAGAACTGGATGATGCCGTCAGACTCAGCCTCGGCGAAGCCGCGGAGTGCTGCGTTGATGGTTTCGGAGGAGGTGCAGTTGATGGCCGGGAATGCGAAGCCGCCCTTCTTGGCGGTATCGAGCATCTGGTTATAGACCTCAGGGGTTGCGATTGGCATAAAGATCCATCCTTTGGAGTTGCTGTGCAGTAAGCCGTGCTACCTCGCTGTTCGGCGAAACAACACGTTCCAACACCCAAGTATGCCTATCGATGTTGGTTTTCGCCGTGCGATACGGTGTGATCTCACTTAAGGGGGTGATCCCAGTGCGCAGTGATACAGGTCCACTAGGAGTTTTGTACCTTTTTGGATTCTTCCTTGTGCTTCCAAATTCGGGCGCAGGCCTCCAGTAGCATCCAACCGGACAACTGAACGGACAAATCACGCTCGGCCACGCGGATGATGCCAACCTTCTGGCCTAGACTCGACGGGCCGAATCCGTAGTTGTGGGGCAGCTTCGCGTCCGCAGTCCAGTCGGAGCCAAAAATGGGAAGGCCGTCGACCTCGAGGCGGTGCTCCCACACGGACTCAGCAGAACTGATAACAAGGCGTGCCGCCAGCTTTTTCGTGGCACGATTGGCAGGCGAATCACCAGGAAGACGTACGGCCACGTCTGCGAGGTAGCGCACAAGAATGCCCTTGAACAGGCCGCCATCGCCGTCACCGGTTTTCCAGTCAATAACGCCAGTATGGGTTGCCATGCCAGTGGCCACAGCCTGAACGAGACTGCGGATGCGGGTGGTGTAATCCATCATGTCCTTGGCCAAGTCAGCCTCGTAGATGGTGTCGATGGTTTCCAAGGAAGTCAGTCCTGACTTCTTGCGCAGAGCAAGGACAATTTCCAGGCAAGCACCGAGGACAACGCCTTGGCAGTAGGGATGGATGGCGCGAACAATCTCGCGGCCGTCCATGCGCATGCGGATGCCGTCCATAACGAATCCGTCATCGTCGATGAGGTGGTCGTAGATCCAGTCCACGATGTGGCGGGCCTCGTCCAAACGCCCCATGCGAGCAAGCATGATGGCCCCGGGACCGTTGGAAGGAACGTTGAGGAAGGTCTCACCTTCGCGCCACGGCAGCACTCCCACCTGGGAGTCGATACCGGCGCGAATGTTGCCCTGCAGGACGCTGAGTTTCTTGTACGGACGCAACTTTTTCAGCTCCCCGGCGCGGGCCATGGCGAGGGCCATCCAAGCTTTGTCATCGTAGTAACGATTCTTTGTCAGCGCGCGCAGGTTGCGCACATGGATACCGCGCATGGTGTTGGCAATAAGCGTCCGGCGCACCTTGGTGTTTTTGCGCAGTGCGGCATCAACCTGGCAATCCAGGTAGTGGGCCTGCCACCAGTAGTGCCAATGGACAAAGAGCGATTCCTTGGTGGTAGGCGGCCAGCTCACCACTGCAAGGTTGGTACGCGGCAAGCCCCACACAGCGCTCGCATGGCGCTCGTTGATGGCTGTCTCCGCGAGGTCAGCACGGTGTGCCCATTTTTCTTTCACGTCTAACCCATCATTCTGTGATGTGAATTCGTTACCTCACATGTAAACATAGTGGGAGGGGTCTCACCATGCTTTTGACAAGTCGGCGTGCTGTCGAATCCACGCATGCATGGCAATACCTGCGGCCACTCCCGCATTGATGCTGCGCGTGGAGCCAAATTGGGCGATGGAGCACGTCATTAGCGCTGCGTCTTGGGCCTCTTGGCTCACACCGGGGCCCTCTTGACCAAAGAGAAGAAGGCAGCGCTCAGGCAGCTCTGCGGTTTCGAGAGGCACACACCCGGGGGTGTTGTCGATAGCGACGACGGTGAGCTCCTGCTCGGCAGCCCAAGCCATAAGTTCATTGACGTCCACATGGTGCATGAGGTGCTGGTACCTATCGGTCACCATGGCGCCGCGGCGGTTCCAACGGCGGCGGCCTACGACGTGGACGGTGTCGACAGCAAAGGCGTTGGCCGTGCGCACAACCGTGCCGATGTTGGCGTCGTTCTCGAAGTTCTCGATGGCGATGTGAAGGGCATGGCGGCGGGTATCGATGTCCGCACGGATGGCCTCGCGCGACCAGTAACGGTAGGCGTCCACGACGTTGCGGCGGTCGCCTTCAGCCAGCAGCTCTGGGTCGTATTTATCCGCTTCTGGCCCTTCGGGCAGCGGCCCTTCCCAGGGGCCGACGCCGTGGCGTCCTTCGTTCCACTCGGTGGGGCCTTTGGCGTCAGTGGTTTCGTTGTGGTGAGCGATGTCGCCGGGATTAGGCAAGGTCGAGGTCCTCAAGGCCCAGCAGGTAACGGTATTCCAAACCTTCGGCGGCGATGGCTGCACCGGCGTCGGTATCACGGTCCACAACGGTGGCCACACCAACGACCTCAGCGCCTGCGTTTCGCAGGGCCTTAACGGCGGTCAGCGGGGAGTTACCGGTCGTGGTGGTGTCCTCCACGACGAGTAACTTCTGGCCCTCCACGTTGAAGCCCTCAATTTGGCGCTGCATACCGTGCTTCTTGGCTTCCTTGCGCACAACGAAAGCATCGATGTCGCGGCCGTCAGCATGCATGATGGACAGCGCGACTGGGTCAGCACCCATGGTCAGTCCGCCGGCAGCGGCGAAGTCCCAGTCGGCGGTGAGCTCACGCAACAAGGAGCCTATGAGGCGGGATGCCTCGTGCTGCAAGGTAGCGCGGCGCAGGTCAACGTAGTAGTCAGCCTCCTTGCCGGAGGACAGCGTGACCTTACCGTGGACGACGGCCAGCTCCTTTACCAGTTCTGCTAGGCGTTGCTTCTTCTGCTGATCCAGGCTCATCGCGCGCTCCTTCGGTGTGTGGCTGTCTCTAGCCTTTAAAAATCCGCCCTGTAGTCTACCCTCTTCCAAGTAGCAGACCATTACACGGGCTGCAGTGCTCGCAGCGAACTACTCATGGCGCTGACTAGTCGAAAATAGATGAGCCACCATCGAAGCGGCGCGGCAGGCGGGCTTGGTTCTGCTCGTGGGTTGGGTGTTCGCGACCATCAGCGATGGCGTCAACCTCGTCCGCGCCAAGGCTCGTGTGGTCGATGGGGCCATGTGTTTCGCTCGTCGTGCGGCTCGGCATGACCACAGGTTCAGTTGGTCGCTGGATATTGGGAGCACCGACGGAGGCGTCACGGTCAGGGACGGCCGTAGGGCCAGTGGGCTCTGGCTGCGGAGGTGCGGGAATGTCACGGCTCGGGTCGAGCTCGTCTACGCGCAGCACCTGAGTAGCTTCGGAGCGCGGCGGGAGGACGCGGGCGGTATCAGCCAACACCGCAAGTGGTTCGAGCATCTCTTCCCATTCGGTGCTACGAGCTTGCTTGGTGGTTTGGGCAAGGACCCACTCCCCTTCCATCCACGCAGCAGTGACTACAGCGGGCAGCGCGCGCAAGGCGCGGGTAACGCGGTCATCGATGAGGCGCTGGCCCACGCCGGCTTCGGAGGCGAAGACGTCAAAGCCTTCCTCCGTGCACACGTGGACGAGGTCATCGGAAAAAGTGTCCACAGTCTCCCCTACGCGGCGGAAATCAATCACGATGTCAGAGGCTGCGCCAGTACGCATGGCCATGATGGGGATAGCGCCCATATCGAAGAGCAGCGTTTCATGGCCGCGAACGGTTCCAGCGATGATGTCCTTCGGTTCTTGGCCGCGGGCGGCAGCGCCACGGGTCCACTCATCAGCAAGGTAGGAATCGTGTTTGGCATACTCCCAGCCGCGCTGTTGGCCAAAAGCTTTCCGCTCGCGGCGAGCGCTGCCGGGTACTAGCTGCTTGGCACGTTCGGCTCGCTCCGCAAAGCGGGGTGCCGGGGCCGGTTCCGCAGTCATGGTATCGGCGCCAGTTTCTGGCTCTGAGATTACTTCCGGGGTTGGGTCCGCTGCCGGCTTTGCTACTGGCAGTGGCTCAGGCATCGGTTCCGGCTCGGGAGCGAGATCGTACTCGGGCTCAGGTGTCGGTTCAGGTTGCGGTTCCGGCTCCGAGGTGGGCTGCTCAGGCAGCTGTTCGTCGGTGGACGGTGCGGCATCAGCGGCCGAGGTTTCGGCGCGCTGGCGCTGGTCCCACCAGAGCAGGAGCAGGCCTGCTAGGAGCGCGACGGCGGCGAGAAGTAAGAGTACGAAAGACATTACTGACTGAGCTTAGTCGACTGGCTGAGCTTAATCGCTCGGGACGAGGGCGGGGCGCTTAGACGTGGTCGCGGTCGCCGCGCTCGACGGGGTTCTTCGGGTTCGCAGACCACTGAGACCAACCACCCACGAAGTGTCGCAGGCCCGTAAAGCCCACGTATTCGAAGAGAGCGATGGCTAAGGAAGAGTGGTTACCGGAGCCGGAGTAAATAATAGCGCCGTCGGTGTTCTCCTTGGTAACGCCGTGTTCGCCCAGGATGTCAAGGATTTCTTCCTTAGAGCGCCACACGGTCACACCGTCGGTGTGGAAGAGGCGCTCCGGCAGGTTGACCGCGCCCGGGATGTGGCCGGCCTTAAGGTCGAGGTTCTCGCGGCGGCCGGCGAAGCGGTTGCGCGTGCGAGCGTCGAGAAGCAGCCCCGTATGTTCCTTGACCTCATCGATAGTGACCGTGGGCATGGAACCTGGCTGGACGGTGATGTCTGAGGTCATACCCAGGTTGCCCGGGCCGGTGAGGGTAGGCATGCCCTGGGCGCGCCAGTTGGACAGGCCGCCGTCAAGGATGCGGACGTTCTGCACGCCCGCCCAGCGCAGCGTCCACCATGCGCGGCCGGCGAAGAGGCCACGGCCCTCGTCGTAGACGACGACCTCGTAGCCCTCACGCAGACCCCAGTGGTCAACCCACTCTTGGACCTTCTCCGCCAGTGGTAGTGGGTTGCGGCCCACCTTGGAGCCCGGCAGGCCCACGAAGGCAGAGGCGGCGTCCGCATACTGGGCAGTCGGTACGTGGAGGGAGGAGAACTGATTGAAGGACTCTCCTTCGCCAGGAGCCCAAAGGGAGGCAAGGATAGTTGTCTTGTCGCCGTGGTAAATCTTGTCACGAAGCTCGTGCGGGGAGACCAAAATGCTCATGCCCCCGATGATAGGGGCATGAGCGGGTTGGCGCGCGCCGTGCGGAGAAGGCTCAGCTTGGCTGCGGGCCGTGCGAAGCGGCTCGGCTTAGCTGCGGGCGGTGAGGTCGAGGCGCTCGCCGCCATCGGCTACGTCGACATGGACGGTATCGCCGTCGACGATGTCACCGGCCAGCAGCTTCTTCGCCAGCTGGTCACCGATGGCCTGCTGAATGGTGCGGCGCAGCGGGCGGGCACCGTAGGCCGGGTCATAGCCGCGGTCCGCGAGCCAGGACTTGGCGGAGTCCGAGACCTGCAGGGTCAGGCGGCGGGAGGCGAGGCGCTCAGCCAGGCCGCGCAGCTGGATGTCAACGATGCCACGCAGGAGTTCCTCGGAGAGGGGCTCGAACATGACCACGTCATCAAGGCGGTTGATGAATTCGGGCTTGAAGGCCTTCTTCACCGCAGCCATAGTTTCCTCACGGGTGCCGCCGGCACCCAGGTTGGAGGTCAGGATGATGACCGTATTGCGGAAATCCACCGTGCGGCCCTGGCCATCCGTCAAGCGGCCTTCATCGAGAACCTGCAGGAGGACGTCGAAGACATCGGGGTGGGCCTTCTCGACTTCGTCGAAAAGCACCAGCGTGTATGGACGGCGACGCACAGCTTCAGTGAGCTGACCGCCGGCCTCGTGACCAACGTATCCCGGAGGAGCACCGACGAGGCGGGAGACGGAGTGCTTCTCGCCGTACTCGGACATATCGATGCGGACCATGGCGGATTCATCATCGAAGAGGAAGTCCGCCACTGCCTTAGCCAGCTCCGTCTTACCCACGCCGGTGGGTCCGAGGAAGAGGAAGGAGCCGGTCGGGCGGTTCGGGTCGGCCACGCCCGCGCGGGAGCGGCGCACCGCATCCGAGACCGCAGTGACGGCTTCCTTCTGGCCGACAACGCGCTTGCCCAGAACAGATTCCATGTTGAGCAACTTCTCGGTCTCTCCCTGCAGCATCTTGCCGGCGGGAATACCCGTCCAAGCGGAGACAACCTCCGCGATGGTGTCCGGGGTGACCTCCTCACTGAGCATGGTGTTGCGCTGCTGCGTGGCCTTCTCCTCGGCGGCAGCGAGGTCCTTCTCCAGCGGCGGGATCTTGCCGTAGTTAATCTCAGAAGCCAGTGCTAGGTCACCATCGCGCTCGGCAATTTCGGCTTGGCGGCGCAGGTCATCGAGTTCTTCCTTGATGTTTTGGACATCATCGATGGCCTTCTTCTCATTAGCCCAGCGGGCCTTAAGCTCACCGAGCTTCTCGCGCTGGTCCGCCAGCTCCTGCTGGAGGGTCACCAGGCGGTCCTGGGAAGCGGCGTCAGATTCCTTCTTGAGAGCGAGTTCTTCGATCTCCATGCGGCGGACAATGCGCTCCAGCTCGTCAATTTCCTGCGGGGAGGAGTCAATCTCCATGCGCAGGCGGGAGCCGGCCTCATCGACCAAGTCGATAGCCTTGTCCGGCAGAAAGCGGTTGGTGATGTAGCGGTTAGACAGCTCCGCGGCGGACACCAAGGCGGAGTCCATGATGCGCACGCCGTGGTGCACCTCGTAGCGCTCCTTGAGTCCACGCAGGATGCCGATGGTGTCTTCGACGGAAGGCTCGGCGGCGTAGACCTGCTGGAAGCGGCGCTCGAGGGCGGCGTCCTTTTCGATGTACTTGCGGTACTCGTCCAGGGTCGTGGCACCGACTAGGCGCAGCTCACCACGGGCGAGCATGGGCTTAATCATGTTGCCGGCGTCCATCGAACCGTCACCGGTAGCGCCGGCGCCGACGATGGTGTGCAGCTCATCGATAAAGGTGATGATCTGGCCCTCGGAGGCCTTAATCTCATCAAGCACGGCCTTGAGGCGCTCCTCAAATTCACCGCGGTACTTCGCACCAGCAACCATGGAGCCAAGGTCCAGGCTGATGAGGGTCTTGCCCTTGAGGGACTCGGGGACGTCCCCGGCCACGATGCGGCGAGCAAGCCCCTCCACAATGGCGGTCTTACCCACGCCGGGCTCACCGATAAGCACCGGGTTGTTCTTGGTACGGCGGCTCAGAACCTGCACCACGCGGCGGATTTCCTGGTCGCGGCCGATAACGGGATCAATCTTTCCTTCGCGGGCACGGGCAGTAAGGTCCGTGGCGTACTTTTCTAGTGCCTGGAACTGATCCTCCGGGTTCTCCGAGGTCACCTTGGCGGCACCGCGCACGGACGGGAATGCGCCTTTAAGCGCGTCATAGGTTGCGCCACGGGAGGTCAACAGCTCAGCCGCATCCGATTTAGAGCCCGCTATGGCCGCCAGCAGCACCTCAGTAGAAACATATTCATCACCGAGCTCACCGGCCAGCTCCTGGGCGCGGGTCAGAACGTTGAGTGCGTCGCGGTTAAAGTTCGGGTTCGCCATGTTGGCGCCCTCAGCCTTGGGCAGGGCATCAATAAGCTCGCGAGCCTCCTTAAGAACCGTGTCCGAGTCCACGCCGGTGGCCTTAAGGACTGGGGCGGCAATGCCGTCCTTTTGCTCGAGGATGGCTGCTAAAAGGTGCGCCGGACGGATATCCGGGTTGCCGTTCGCGGAGGCGACTTTCAGCGCCTGCTGCAGGGCTTCCTGCGTCTTGGTAGTGGGGTTAAAAGAATTCATGTTTGTATCTCCTTGTGTTTATTGCCCTCCCTCGCACCAAGGTGATTGTGGTTGTGCCCTGAGCGGGGAAGGTGGCTTCACCGACTATAACGCCAAAGAACTTGAGTCTGTTCCACTCAAGTCGATCTTTTATGGAGATTTTCTATCCGAGCAGGTTGATATAGGTTCGCTCAACTTTGTAAGAGGGTCTATGGCCATACCCCGGATGCAGCCGGCTGCAGAAAGCACGAAGCGCCCTCGGTGCATATGCAGGAGGGCGGGATGCGGTGTGGTTGGCGCGCGGTGGGCGCGTGGGCGCGCTGCGTGGAGAAAATGCGCGGCGCGGCAGGAGCGCTAGGCGCGGAGGCTGTGCTCGAAGGTGGCGAAGACGATGCCGATCACGGCGAAGTAGATCGACCACTTCTGCTCGAGGTCAATGGAGCGGAACTCGCCTACGGAGGCTAGATGACACATGCCGTCCGCACCTGCCCACAAGGTGAAATTCTTGATGTAGACCAGGCGGTCCTTGGGCTCGTGACCAGCTTCTCGCAGCGCTTCACGGGTAAAGCGCATAAGCTGTGCGAAGGACTCACCCATCTGGGTTTGGTCTTCCTCGCCGTCTTCGCTCAGCGGGACCACGGAGCCAGATGCCGCTGCGATGCACGCGCTGTAGCGGTCCGGAGCGGTTATAGCGTAGTGGAAGTAGGCCACGGCGCTGCACAAGAGCTTATCCTTGGCGCTGGCATCCGCCGGCAGCTTGTCCAGGAGGTAGAGGATCATATCCTCAAGTTCGCGGTCGGTTTCGTGCTCGACGCGCTCACGCAGCACAAAATCATTGTCCGCGAGGGACGCCACGAAAACGTCGGACACACCAAAGTATTCGGCAACGTTCTCGATGGTCACAGCCTGCATGCCTTGCCTTCCCGCAAGCTGAATGGCGTGCTCCATGACAGCAGCGCTGGCTCGGTCCGTAGGCAGTGCCGTGAGATCTTCAATAGTGGAGAGATCCGGTAGCGCTGCGCGGCCTGGGTCGTAGGTAGAAATACGTTCGCGGAAGACTGACATGCTATCACTGACGTCGAGGAGCTCACTGGTCTCGGCGGAATGAAACAGCGTTCCGATGAGCGCCTTGCACACCTCACGGAGATTAAAGTGGCGAACCACCGAGTGCTGGTGACGCAATACGCCAAGAACACTCAAGTGCGCCATGCCATGAACGGTTGCCCAGCTGGCCACGCTAAGTTTTGCCAGGGTTTCCGGGCACACATCCGGACCTATTTCAAGTCCAGCACGGTCCACGATGAGAGCCATGTTCTGATGAACAAGATCTAAGGCCGCATTGTGGGACGGGCCGCCCTTCAACAGTGCCTGCCATTCATCGTTGAGAACGCGGGCCTTCTGCTCAAAGAGATAGCGGAAAAGTTCCGGCTCACGCTCGGCATACTCGTAGTAAGCCTCCGTAAACGTGGTGAGCCTGTCAAACAAATCTGCGTAGCTCGGGACTGCCTTGAGGGTTTCCTCGAGAAAGTTCACCTTGCGCTGAGACACATACTCGGGGATAGCAGAGATGATCTCCTCACGGTCAGAAAATACAGCGGTGACATCGGAGGGCTTCAGATCCGCGTATTTGGCCACCGATTCCGCAGTGACGGCATCGTCGCCCTGGGCCGCAGCCACGTGGATCGCCGATTCGAGGACGTCCTCGCGAGGAGAGTCCTCATAAAAATGCTTCATGTATTTTCCTAAAGAATGTGCCCAGCAGGCGAAAAAGAAGGATAGAGGCAGATTAACAGCCCCTCAGATTTTAGCCTGAGCAATCTTTAAACAGCAATGCGAGAGGGGTATTTAATTGCTATCTCACAGCAGCATTACAGCGTGAGTTCAATTAACCCAGCCACAGCGCCTGCCGTGATTTCCCTTCGCAATATTTTAGTATTTTGACTAAGTGTTCAGCTCCTCCCGTCAGCAGGGTGTGAAGAGCTGACGGTGTAGGCCACTAATGCGACCTACAACTGAGCAACAACAAAGCCCCGGCTGCTCCTTCAAGCACGCCGGGGCGAATGACAAAGGCACTCTACTTGGAGGCGCCGACGTGCCCGATGCCTTCCTTGAAGATGGTGCCGCGCGGCGGCATCATGCCGGTGAACTTGAACACGAGGTAGATGACCACCGCGATACCCAAGGAGAGCCAGCCAAAGCCCGCGGTAAAGCCGTACATAACAGACAGCGGGGCGATGATGGTCCAGGAAATCTCGAAGGGGCCGAAACCGATGTAGGCCATGCCGTACTCAGACAGCGTGCCGGACTTGAGCTTCGGGTCGACGATCTTGAGGACGGCAATGCCGGTCGCCACGGTAGCGGTAGCCCAGCCCCACCCAAAGATGCCGCGCTCGATCCAGCGCTCACCAAAGAACTCAGCGGGGAACCACATGAGGAAGAAGGCACAGTAGACAGTACCGAGGACGAAGAGAAGGAGGAGCGCCTGCCAGTAGGCGGCCACAGCGGCCGGAACGATGGCGGCCACGCCGAAGGCGATGAGGTAATCGGTCGCCGCGCCGGATACGGAGCTCACGGTGTCCTTATCCAGGTAGTCCTTGGCACCAATCATGTTCATAATGGCGCGGAAGAGGAGGCCGACGACCATGGACATGGCAAACAGCGGGATGGAGACGTTCTCCCACAGGGAGGCGATGCCCTGGTTGATGCCGTAGGCAGTCATCACGGTCAACGCAATGAAACCGACGTGGAGGGTGATGGGTTCAATGGCCGACGGGTTGGTCGTCGCACGGCCCAAGGACGGGCGATCTTCGAGGCGGGAGATGTAGCCGCGACGCAGCTCTTCCGGAAGTTCCTTCGGAACATGGGAAACCTTGCCCTTGCGAATTCCCCAGTTACCAGCCACGATGCCGCCGATGATGGCAGCCAACGTACCCACGGTCGCAGAGGTAAAGCCCAAGGACGAGGCCGCATCCGCGCCCACGCCCTCGAGTGCGCCACCCACGGCCGCAGCAGTACCAAAGCCACCGATAAAGCCCACCGGAAGCATCATGCCGAACCAGTCTGGGGTGTCGAAGGCCGGCTTAAAGAGCAGAAGACCCAGCACGATGAACAGGCCCCACTGGCCGGTGAACATCATGGTGGAATAACCCCACATGTTGCGGGCACCTTTGCCCATGTTGCCGCCCATCTCCATGGAATACGCCATGGAGGCGAACACTACGGCGATGAGCAGCGAGGTGTAGCTACCCAGGTTGTCCGATAGACCGATCCAGCCTAAGACGTTGGGGCCTAGGAGCAAGCCGAGCAGGCCGGCAGTAATGGGCGCGGGTAGGAGCAAATCCTGGAATACGAACTTGACCTGGTGGCGCAGAACGTTGCCGATAACCATGAGCAACGAGATCCAGCCGACGTCGACCATGATCGTATACGCAGAGAACTCTTCCATGCGAAAACTTCCTTCCATGCCGCTTGCTGCGGCGTCATAGAGATAAGAGTCACCCTCTTCCGGGAAATGAACCGTAGATTACACTACAAGCAGATGCCCGCAACGCCAGCCCTGTATATAACCCGTGGGTAATTTGTGGTTACCCCCGGCGACTAGGATGGGCGGGCATGAGGGAACTGGGTGAACATCTGCGCAATCATGCCGAGGACTATCGCGACGCAGTACATAGCCACTTTTTCAGCACTGTGGCACAGGCTCGCCAGATTTTCGCTCTCTCCATGAAGGACACGCACCCCTCGATGGCGCCGGCCTTGGCATGGGTGCTGGAGAATTTGGAGGATGGGGAGGTTCGGGGGGACGTCGCCAAGCGCATGGCCCTCATGGGCCGTGAACATCGCCGCCATGGGTTCCCACCGGAGGTGTATCCACAGTTTGAGGCTTCGCTCATTCATGGGCTGGGGGTGCTGGGGCTCACGCCGCATCAGCATGAGGTGGCGGCGCGGACGATTTCCCGTATCTGCGCACTAATGCAGGAGGCAGCACAGCTTGACGACGCCTCCGGGATCCCCCCTGCCCACAGCGCCCAGGTCGTGGCCGTGGAGAAGCCGAATCGGCGCACGGCCGTGGTGCGGCTGGAATCGGGTGTGCCGCTGGAGTACCGCGCAGGCCAGCACGTTCCGGTCACCTCGCAGATCACGCCCGGTACCTGGCGCTTGCTCACCCCGGCTGCCCCGGCGGATCCTTCGGGGCAGTTGACCTTCCACGTGGCGCTGGCGGGCGAGGCCTCGTCGATGTTAGCCATGGCGCAGCCGGGCGATTGGTGGACTCTGGGCGCGCCTGCCGGTGAACCGGTGACCCTGGATTCCTCCACGACGCTCATTTCGTTCGGCACAGGATGGGCCGGTGCGCGGGCACTGCTTCTCGACGCCCTCCCCGACCTCCCCGTCGGACTGCGCGTGGTCGTCGTTGCTCCCACGCCGGGCAAACACTATGACACGGAGTTCCGGGCCAACCTGATGGCCCTCGTTCCTTCCCTCGACATTCAGCACATTGTCCGCGATGCCCACGATCCCTGGCTGCTGGGTGCAACAGCACCGGCGGAGGGTTTTGAGCCTCTCGTGGCGGAGGAGCCCATGGACCCCGTCCTCGCCCGAGGCACTGACCGCCGTTTCGTGCTCATTGGCCCGGCGGACCGAGTCGAGGTAGCCCAGGCAGCGCTACTCAAGGGCGGGGTGCCTCCTGAGTCAGTCGTGACGGAGGGCTGGCAACGCGGTAGCGAGTGGACGGCGTCGGCCGCCGAGCTCGACGGCTGGGGCGATGACTGGGAGGCGTGGGCTGCGTGGAAGAAATCGCAGTGGGCTTAAGCGCTCGAAGCGCTTAAGCGTCTAGAACGGGAAGGGATTCCCTGACCTTCGCCACGGTGTCCGCGTCCACCTCGCCGTAGAGGATCTCCGGTTCATATCCGGCTTCGGCCACGCGGGTGCCATCGGGCGCCACGAGTACTGAGTGACCAATTCCCGTTGGCCCTGAGGCCTCCCCTGCCTTCGCTTCCCCGCCTGGGCGCGCCTGGCCGGCAGCAAGGATGTAGCTGGTGGAATCCAGTGCGCGGGCAGCGGACAAAAGGCGCCACTGCTCCAGCTTGCCCGGACCATCTGCCCAGCTGGTGGGCACGACGATGACCTGCGCGCCCTGGCGGGCGAGCTCCTTGAACTGCTCCGGGAAGCGGATGTCATAACAGGTGGCCACGCCGACGGTGATGTCACCGGCGTCGAAGACCACGAGGGACTCGCCTGGGCGGACGGTATCGGATTCTCTGTATTTAAAGGCGTCGTAAGTGTGGATTTTTTCGTACCCGCCCAGCACACCTGGGCCGGCGATGAGCGCCACATTGGCCACGCGGTTGATTGTCTTACCGTCGCGCTCGACGGTATCGGCCGGCGCAAACATGCCCAGCACCACATAGACCCCGAGCTCTTCTGCCAGCGCGCGCACTGCCGTGGCCACGCGGCCGTCGAGGCCTTCCGCGTGGGTGTCGAGGCGCCCAGAATCAAAGCTTTGGGTGGTGGCCTCAGGCAAGACGATGAGCCTGGCGCCATTCTCGGCGGCCTCCCGAATCTTTTCGAGGGCTACCGCGAGGTTCTCCTCCACGTCTCCAGTGCTGGTCAACTGTACTGCTGCTACCTTCATGCGGCCCACGGTAGACGAGCCCGGGCTAGTTATCCACAGATTTCGTTCTTCAGTGTCTGCGCCTCTTTACCTTGCCGTGTTCGTGCCGCACTCTGGGCTGCATGAATCATCTCGATATTGACCCCGCAGCGCTTCCGCATATCCGTTCTCTCTACGACCACCGCCCGCCACCCGGCCCTACAGCTTTAGATGCCCCGCCCCGCACCGCGGCGGCTCTTGCACGTTTAGCTTCGCGGTGGGAATCTTCCCGCCATTCCAGTGACGCCGCGCGCATGGCGCAATTAGAGGACCTGGAGCGTTTCGTGGTGGCGGCCCACGATATCGATTCTGGGCTATCAGCTCGCTTGGGTGGCGCCCGATGAGTAACGCTCATGCTCTCTATGCCACCTCCTCTGCGCTCGCCGGTTCATCCCGTGAGCTGGATAGCTATATCGATGCGTCCCACCATCATTTGGTGGCGCTAGCTATTTCCGGTGCGGCAGGCGATTCTGCTCGCTCCTCTCTTCGCCGCGCCACGGATAGCCTTCTCAGCCCTGCCCAGCAGATGCGCGCGGCCGCCCAGATCGTGTCGCTCTATGCTCCCCTCCAGGAGAAAATTGAGAACCTTCGCGCCCGCATCAGTACCTCCCCTCTTGCCCATCCACGCAGTAGTCTCATGGGCCAGCTCGATACGCTTGCCGACGCCCTCGATTGGGCCTGCGCCCGCCAACTCCACGCCCTGTGCACTCCGGAGATGTCCGCTCCCCCGACTCGTCTGGAGGACTTCGCCGACCTTTCCCTGGCTGAGCTCCATCAGGCGCAGCTCAGCGTCGCCAGCGACGAGGTCCGCGCGATTGCCGCCGCGAACCCCGACATGACCATTCTGGAGACCAGCCCCGGGCGGCTCGTGGCTCTTATCGACCCTTCTGGACTAGCCACTCAGCCCGCGCAGGTGTCAAACGTCAGCACCTTCGTGGGCGGTGTGGGTTCCTCCAATACCGCAGGCTGGCCAACCTCGCTTGAGCGGGCTCGCTCCATTGCCCGCGCCACCGGTGGGCCCACAGTGGCGTGGCTCGGCTATTCCGCCCCTTCCTCCTTATCGCGCGCCGCACACGAGGAACCTGCCCAGCGCGGTGCCGCCGAGCTCATTCGCTTTCAGCGCGCACTCCGCGCTCGTTTCCCCCAGGCACAGCACATGCTAGTCGGCTATTCCTATGGCTCGGTCGTGGTGGGCAAAGCTGCACAAGAGGCAAAGGTTGCTGATGACATCGTGCTCGTCGGCAGCCCGGGCGCTTCTACCACCAGCGCGGACCAGCTCCACGGCCGGGTGTGGAGTGCAACCAATGCCGACGATCCCATTGCTCTGACCACCGGCCCCCTCGGCGGCATCCACGGCCCCAGCCCGTCCTCCCCCAATTTCGGTGCTTCTCCCCTCCCCGGCGCGAACGGCTTACCGGGCGACCACGGCACCTATTGGAAAGACCCCGCATTCCTGCGGGGTCTAGGCTCTATTGCTCAGCGCCGCTAATCCTTAGCTAGCAGCAGCACAGTGTGTTTTAGAATAGGCCGGCGTGTTCCTCTGAGTAAGACACGAGCATGTTCTTGGTCTCCTGATAGTGCCCCAGCATCATGAGGTGGTTCTCACGGCCGATACCGGACTCCTTGTAGCCACCGAAGGCACTGTGAGCGGGATAATCGTGATAGTGGTTAATCCACACGCGGCCGGCCTGAATCTCGCGGCCAGCGCGGTAGCAGGTGTTCTGGTGGCGCGACCACACACCGGCACCGAGGCCGAAGTTGGTGTCGTTCGCAATCTGGATAGCTTCCTCGAAGTCTTTGAACGTGGCGACAGAAAGCACCGGACCAAAAATCTCCTCGCGGAAGATCCGCATATCGTTGGTGCCCTTAAACACGGTGGGCTCGATGTAGTAGCCGTTCTCCAGGCCTTCCACCTTGTTCACGTGGCCGCCGACGAGGGTTTCCGCACCTTCCTTCGGGCCCACTTCGAGGTACTCGGTGATTTTGTCCATCTGCTCCTGCGAGGCCTGGGCACCCATCATGGTCTCGGTGTCGAGCGGGTGCCCAATCTTGATCTTCTTTACGCGCTCCACGGCCAGCTCAAGGAACTTGTCCGCGATGTCCTCGTGGATAAGGGCACGCGACGGGCAGGTACAGACCTCGCCCTGGTTGAGAGCGAACATGACAAAGCCCTCGACGCACTCCTCTAGGTAGTCATCGTCCTTATCCATAATGTCGGCAAAGAAGATGGACGGTGACTTTCCGCCCAGCTCCAGGGTGACCGGAATGACCTTGTCAGCAGCGGTCTTGTTGATGATCTTGCCCACCGGGGTGGAGCCGGTAAAGGCAATCTTGGCAATGCGGTCAGAACCGGACAATGCCGCACCGGCTTCCTCGCCAACACCATTGACGATGTTGAGCACGCCCTTGGGCAGGAGGTCCTCGATAATCTCAATGAGCAGCAGGATGGATGCGGGAGTCTGCTCGGCCGGCTTCATCACGATGGTGTTGCCGGCAGCTAGGGCCGGAGCAATCTTCCATGCGGCCATAAGCAGAGGAAAGTTCCACGGAATAATCTAGCCTACCACACCCAGCGGCTCGTGGAAGTGATACGCCACAGTGTCCTGATCAATTTGGGAAAGGCGACCCTCTTGAGCACGGATAGCGCCGGCGAAGTAGCGGAAGTGATCCACGGCCAGGGGGATGTCAGCGGCGAGGGTCTCACGCACAGCCTTGCCGTTCTCCCAGGTCTCCGCGACAGCAATCTTCTCCAGGTTCTCCTCGATGCGGTCCGCAATGCGGTGCAACAGTAGTGCACGTTCTGCCGGGGTGGTCTTGCCGAAGGTCTCGAAGGCCTTCTCTGCGGCGTCGATAGCCAGACTAATGTCCGCTTCCTTGCCGCGGGCGACCTGGCAGAAAACCTCACCGGTAACCGGGGTGACGTTGTCCATGTACTCGCCATCGACGGGCGCGACCCACTCGCCGCCGATGTAGTTGTCGTAGCGCTCGCGGAAGGAGACGATGGCATCAGCGGTTCCGGGGTTTGCATACAAGGTCATGTGCGTAGTGCCTTTCTTGTGGGTTCTTTTCCATCACGGCGGCCGCCCACACAAAGCCTCGTGAAAGTGATGGGCGACACAACGTTGAATGCGAGTGTAGCGATATATTTTGTCAAACTCACGTTTTTCTACAAGAAAGCTTTTGGCGCTGGGCAATTAGCTCAGAAGTTGGCCTAGAAGAACCCGGAAACGGAAGAACCCCCTCCATCATGGAGGGGGTAAAGGCGCCTAGTTGTGGCGGCCGCGGCGCGGTTTCCACATCACCACGGAGGTGGAGCGCGGCACGTGGACGAGCTCGCCGCGCGAAGGGCGGGCCTGACTGCGCAGCCGTTCGACTTCTGCTTGGAGTTCATCGCGCTCAGCAGCAAGGCGGTCACGCTCAGCAGTGAGCTCGATGATGGATTTGATGCCTGCTAGGTTCACGCCATCATCCTGCGACAGGGCCTGAATCTTACGCAGCAATTCGATGTCATTCTCAGAGTAGCGGCGGCCGCCACCTGAGGTGCGAGCTGGGGAGACCAGCCCCATCCGGTCATACGTGCGCAGGGTTTGCGCATGCATGCCGGAAAGCTCGGCCGCCACGGAGATGACGTACATGGCCTTGGGCTTTGCGGTATCGCTTCTGCCTGGTGTTTCCTTGTTCATCATTGACCTCCTTTTAGCGCATGACCGGGTTTCCGGCCCAGCCCTTGCGCGGGTCAAAGCCGGAGTCCTTCTCCGCCTGCGCGTACGTGCGTAGCGCTGAGGAGGCAGCAGCGTCCAAGGTAGAGGGCACGGTCACCTGCACGGTCACCATGAGGTCGCCGGCCTTGCCGGAACGCTTGGGCACACCGCGGCCCTTCACACGCAACGTGCGACCGTCCGGGGTTCCTGCGGGCACCTTGACGCGCACTGGCGAATCGAGGGTGGGCACCGTGATGGTGTCCCCCAACGCCAGCTCCGCAAAAGAAACTGGGACGGTCACGTGCAGGTCATCGCCGTCACGGGTGAAGACCTCGTCGGGCTTGACGGTCACGGCGACGAAGAGGTCACCAGACGGCGTGCCGTTGGGGCCTGCTTCACCTTGGCCGGCGAGGCGCACCTTTTGGCCGTCGATAACACCGGCGGGGATGCGCACCGTAATCGAGCGCGTGCGGTGCACGGTACCGGTACCGGAGCAATCCGCACACGGGTCCTCAGCGCGCTGACCGGTGCCAGCGCAGTCGGTACAGGGAGCAGACAACCCGAAGGAGCCACGCTGCTCCGAGGTGAAGCCGGTACCGTCACAGGTCGAGCACGTCGACAACTTACCGGTCTTCGAACCCGAACCGTGGCAGGTCGTACACGGCGCCTCGCCGCTGAGCTGCAGCGGGATGGTCGTGCCCTTGGCGGCCTCGCGGAAGGAAAGGGTTATGTGCGTTTCGACGTCGGCCCCCCGCGACGGCCGAGCTGAGTGGCCAGCACTACCGCCGCGGTTGAAAACGCCACCGAAGATATCCCCAAAACCGCCGCCTTGAGCCGATCCTCGAGGGGATCCTCCGAAGATGTCGGAGAAGTCGAAGTCTTGCGCACCCGGTCCACCCATGTGCGTGGATCGAAACCCGCCGGGAAACCCGGCGCCTCCTCTCCGTCCAAAGCCGCCGCCGCTGCGCATCATGGCCTTGAACTGATCGTAATCCTTGCGTTCGGAAGCATCTGACAACACGTCGTAGGCTTCAGCTACCTGCTTGAACTTCTCCGCTGCCTCCGGGTTATCCGGGTTGGCGTCGGGGTGATTCGCGCGGGCGAGCTTGCGGTAGGCGTGCTTAATCTCGTCGGCGGTAGCGGACGAGGAGACCCCCAGATCCGCGTAGTAATCTTTGTCTGCCCATTCTGGCTTAGCATTCACTGGGCATCTCCTCCTTTCAGGAGAATCTCAAAAGCTTGTATCTAAAAGAAGAGTGGCGCCAAGGACTCAACACCCTGACGCCACCATCTGTTGTTATTCTGCGCTATCCGGGTTGTCCGGACTCTCAGCCGAGCCGGCTGGGTCAGCAATAATCACCATGGCGGTGCGCACAACGCGCTCGCCTACCTTGTAGCCGCGGCGCAGCACGGTACCGACAACCTGCTCATCACCAGAGGAGAGGTCCTGAACGGCCTCGTGCACCTCGGGGTCGAAGGCATCGCCTTCCTCACCGAAAGGCGACAGATTGTTGGCGGTGAGCACACCGTTGAGCTTGTCCGCGATGGCCTTGAGCGGGCCCTCGTTGAGGTCACCGTGCTGGCGTGCGAGTTCCAGGTCATCAAGGATAGGCAGGAAATCTGCCAGGACCTTGGCCTTAGAAGTCTCGATCACGGCCTGACGGTCACGCTCGGTGCGACGGCGGTAGTTGGTGTACTCCGCGTTGAGGCGCTGGAGGTCCTCGGTACGCTCAGCCAACTGAGCCTCCAGGGAGTCCTCCACTGCCGCGTCGTCACCGGCAGCTGCTTCCTCGGCAATATCGCTCGCGGCGTCATCCACGGCAGCCTCGGCCTCAGCAGTGCCCGCAGTAGCGGCGTTGGCCTGAGCCTCAGCGGCCTCGTCCACGGCACTGTCGGCGGCAGCGGCCTCTGCGGCGGCAGCCTCCGCGGCGTCGGCGGAGGTTGCCTCAGGGTCGGTGTTGGCCGGATTGCCCGGGTCCTGAGGGGAGGTCATGGTTTACTTCTCCTTGTTCTCGTCGTCTTCGTCGACAACCTCGGCGTCGACAACGTTCGGGTCACCAGCGGCCTCACCAGCAGCGGCACCCTCGGCGCCTGCCTCAGCAGCCTGGGCCTCGTACAGAACCTTGCCCAGCTCCTGGGACTCCGTGCCAAGCTTCTCGACGGCCGACTTAATCGCCTCAATGTCATCGCCCTTGAGGGCCTCATCGACGGCGTCAGCAGCCTCGGTGACGCGGGTCTTGAGATCCTCCGGCAGCTTGTCGGAGTTCTCATCCATGAACTTGCGGGTCTGGTAGGAGGTGGACTCTGCCTGGTTGCGGGTCTCCTGCTCCTCGCGGCGCTTCTTGTCTTCCTCAGCGTGAGCCTCGGCGTCCTTGACCATGCGGTCGATCTCTTCCTGGGACAGGCCGGAACCATCCTGGATCTTGATGGTGTTTTCCTTACCGGTGGCCTTGTCCTTAGCGGTCACGTGGACGATGCCGTTGGCATCGATGTCGAAGGTGACCTCAATCTGCGGAACACCGCGCGGTGCCGGAGCAATGCCACCGAGCTCGAAGGAGCCGAGCAGCTTGTTGGCGGAGGCCATCTCGCGCTCACCCTGGAAGACCTGAATCTGCACAGACGGCTGGTTGTCATCAGCCGTAGTGAAGGTCTCAGACTTCTTGGTCGGGATGGTGGTGTTGCGCTCGATGAGCTTGGTCATCACGCCACCCTTGGTCTCGATGCCGAGGGAGAGCGGGGTGACGTCGAGAAGCAGCACGTCCTTAACCTCACCGCGCAGGACACCTGCCTGCAGCGCAGCGCCGACGGCCACGACCTCATCCGGGTTCACGCCCTTGTTCGGGTCCTTACCGGTCATCTCCTTGACCAGATCGGACACGGCTGGCATACGGGTAGAACCACCAACGAGGACCACGTGGTCAACCTCGGAGAGGGACAGGCCAGCGTCCTTGATGACCTGGTTGAACGGAGCCTTGGTGCGGTCCAGCAGGTCCTGAGTAATCTTCTGGAACTCGGTACGGGACAGGGTCTCGTCCAGGAAGAGCGGGTTCTTCTCAGCATCGACCGTGATGTACGGCAGGTTAATGTTGGCGGACTGGGAGGAGGACAGCTCAATCTTGGCCTTCTCTGCAGCCTCGCGCAGACGCTGCACGGCACGCTTGTCCTTGGTCAGATCCACGCCCTGGGAAGCCTTGAACTTATCGACAAGCCAATCAACGATGCGCTGATCCCAGTCATCGCCACCCAGCGCGTTGTCACCGGCGGTAGCCATGACCTCAACCACACCGTCACCAATCTCCAGCAGGGAGACGTCGAAGGTACCGCCACCGAGGTCGAAGACCAGGATGGTCTGCTCTTGCTCGCCCTTCTCCAGGCCGTAGGCCAGAGCAGCGGCAGTCGGCTCATTCACGATACGCAGGACGTTGAGGCCTGCAATCTGGCCGGCCTCCTTGGTGGCCTGGCGCTGGGAGTCCTCGAAGTATGCCGGGACGGTAATGACGGCATCGGTCACGTCCTCACCCAGGTAAGCCTCGGCGTCACGCTTCAGCTTCATGAGCGTGCGAGCCGAAATCTCCTGCGGGGTGTACTTCTTGTCATCGATGTCGATGGTCCAGTCGGTGCCGATGTGACGCTTGACGGAGCGAATGGTGCGGTCAACGTTGGTGACCGCCTGGTTCTTCGCGGACTGGCCGACGAGGATTTCGCCGTTCTTGGCAAAAGCCACGACGGACGGGGTGGTGCGGGAACCCTCGGAGTTAGCGATAACGGTGGCCTCGCCACCTTCCAGAACGGATACGACCGAGTTGGTGGTACCGAGGTCAATTCCTACTGCGCGTCCCATAATGTTTCTCCTTGCTAGTTGGGGTTTGTTCTTAAGTTGATAGTGCGCGACTCAACTTCTGCCGCGTTCAGTCAGCGACTGTAGCAGAAGCAGCACCCGAAGTCATCCAAACCTGAGCGCTGGTCACTCAACCCTTTCAACGGCACGTGCCCCAAAGTTGTTCCCACCCCGCTCAACTTTCTTTCCTCTTCCGACATTTCCCCTGTATACAGCCCCAAATAAGCCTCACTCTGTGAGTTAAAGCGGCTCTTCCGGTTTCGGGGTGCGTAGCGGGGTGAGGTAGAAAACGACGGGTTCAGCGGGTCACCACAACA
>NZ_JSEF01000002.1 GCF_000805675.1 Corynebacterium minutissimum
ATCTTGCGGTGCCTAATCCACTCCGGACAACTACAGGACAAAATCAACGCACTCTAAAACCGGAAGGGCCGTTAAAACACTGCCTCGGGGTAGGCGGGGTTAGCTAACTGCCCCCGTGGTGGCCTCTACCAAAGCCACCACTTATACTGTCCGCACATTCCATGCAACGCATCACATGGACTTCGCCGCCGTGGCCCCACTTACATGCCCCGTTCATCACTGAGAAAAGGGAATCGGACTCTTGATTTTTGCCGTGCTCCGCACCCGCCGCGAGGGCGACCGCCCGCCGGTCAGCCTGGCTTTTACGCCCACCACCCCTACTACTTAAGGAAACTCAATGACGAACGCTAACCACCCAGTACCCGAGTCCACTGACATCAACGCCGCGCTTATCGACGCCTCCGCGGCCCAAGCCCACTCCTGGCTCGCCTCCACCGCCGATGAGCAGGACCCCGCCACGGAACAGCTTGCGGACCTCCTCCGCAACCCCGATGGCGTGGCCTTCACCATGGACTTCGTGGATCGCGTCATGCGGCCGGAAGATGACAAGGTAGCCGCCCACGCCCTGAAATCTGTGACCGCCAGCTATGATGCCTCCTTCCTCGGCCTCATCAACGGCTCTTTGGTCGGCCTCGGCGGCTTCTTCGGCCCCATCCTTCCTAACCTCGTGATGCCGCTGGCCCGCATACGTATGCGCCAGATGGTGGGCCACCTGGTGCTCGATGCCGAGGGCGAAGCCCTCAACAAGACCCTGGACAAGGCCGCAGAATCCGGCGAGCAGCTCAACCTCAACCTGCTTGGTGAGGCCGTGCTCGGCGATAAGGAAGCGCGCTCCCGCGCTGACCGCACCTTGAAGCTCATCCAGAACCCGCGCGTGACCTACGTGTCCGTCAAGGCCTCCTCCATGGTGGCCCAGCTCAACCCGTGGGATATCGAAGGTTCTCTCGTCCGCCTCAAGGAGCGTCTGCGCCCGCTGTATGAAGCCGCGGTCAAGCGCCCGGACAAGGTCTTCATCAACCTGGATATGGAGGAGTACCACGACCTCCACCTCACCGTGCGCCTGTTTACCGAGCTGCTCAGCGAGCCGGAGTTCACCAACCTTGAGGCCGGCATCGTGCTGCAGGCTTACCTGCCCGATACTTTCGACGCCTTGGCCCACCTCGCGGAGTTCGCCAAGAATCGTGTGGCTGAAGGCGGTGCGCACATCAAGATTCGCATCGTCAAGGGCGCCAACCTTTCCATGGAGCACGTGCAGGGAGAAATCCACGGCTGGCCGTCCGCTCCCTACGCCACCAAGGAAGAGGTGGACGCCAACTACTACCGCCTACTCGACTACATTCTGCGCCCGGAATTCGCCGAGTCCGTGCGCATCGGTGTGGCTACCCACAACCTCTACACCGCCGCTTTTGCCCACGAACTGGGCAAGAAGCGCGGCGTGCTGTCCATGATGGATTCCGAGATGCTCCAGGGCATGTCCCCGGCCCAGCAGGCAGCCGTGCGCAAGGCCTTTGACGGCCGCCAGATCCTCTACACCCCGGTGGTGCATATGGAGGACTTCGACGTCGCCGTGTCCTACCTCGTGCGCCGCTTGGAGGAAAACGCTGCCCCGCAGAACTTCCTCTACGCCCTCTTTGCCCCAGAGGAGCAGGCGCTCAAGGACCAGGAGGCAGTCTTCCGCCAGGCCGTCGAGCAGCGCTGGGACACCTTTGCTGGCCCACGTCGCACGCAAAACCGCCTGCAGGAGGCCGAACACGCAGCCGGACGCCAAGCGCCGCGCACCGGCCGCTTCGCCAACGAGCCGGACACTGACCCGGCCCTGGAAGCCAACCGCGAGTGGGCCATCCAGGCTCTCAACACCGACCCCGGCGCCCATGGGGTAGATGAGGTGACGGATACCGGGGTCGTCGACAAGCACGTGCTCCGCGCCGCCGAACTGGGTGCCGAATGGGGTGCCCGCCCCGCTGAGGACCGCGCCCGCGCGCTGGAGGCTGTGGCTGATGTGCTGGCCAACCGCCGCGGCGAGTTCATCTCCGTCGCTGCTTATGAGGCCAACAAGACCGTCACGCAGACCGACCCGGAGATTTCCGAGGCCATCGACTTCTGCACCTACTACGCCCAGTCCGCCCGCCTGCTGGAGAACTACGCCGCCGAGTTCACCCCGCACCGCGTGACCGTGGTGACCCCGCCGTGGAACTTCCCGGTAGCCATCCCCACCGGTGGTATCGCGGCGGCCCTGGCGGCGGGTTCCGCCGTCATCATCAAGCCCGCGCCGCAGGTGGTGCACTGTGCGAAGCTCGTCGTCGACGCCTTCCGCACCGCACTGGAAGCCCAGGGCCTGGACCCGGACCTGGTCCAGCTCGTCTTTACCGATGAGGGCGAAGCCGGCCGCGCGCTCATTTCCCACGCCGACGTCGACGCCGTCATCCTCACGGGTGCGTCCGATACCGGCCAGCTCTTCCGCTCCTGGAAGCCGGAGATGAACATCATGGCGGAGACCTCCGGTAAGAACGCTCTCATCATTACCCCATCTGCCGACCCAGACCTGGCCATTCAGGATCTCTACCTGTCCGCCTTTGGCCACTCCGGCCAAAAGTGCTCGGCGTCTTCCCTGGTCATCTTCGTCGGCGCAGCGGGCGATTCCCAGCGCCTGCGCTCGCAGCTTGTCGACGCCGTCGAGACCCTCATCCCCGGCCCCGGCCACGAAATCACCACCACGATGAACGGCCTGGCCGAAGCGCCCGGCGAGAAGCTCCTGCGTGGCCTTACCCAGCTGGAGCCGGGCGAGTCGTGGCTGATTAAGCCTCAGAAGCTCAACGAAGAGGGCACGCTGTGGTCGCCGGGTATCCGCGATAACGTGCGCCCGGGCTCCTGGTTCCACGTCAACGAGTGCTTCGGCCCGGTCCTCGGCATTATGTATGCGGAGACTTTGGACAAGGCCATCGAGTGGCAGAACTCCACCGGCTACGGCCTCACCGGCGGTATCCACACCTTGGATAACGACGAGATTGACTACTGGCTCGAGCGCGTCGAGGTGGGCAACGCCTACGTCAACCGCGGCATTACCGGCGCGATTGTCCAGCGCCAGTCCTTCGGCGGCTGGAAGCAGTCCGTCATGGGCCCGGGTGCCAAGGCCGGTGGCCCGAACTACGTCGCACAGTTCGGTACCTGGGCCGATGGCGCGCTGCGCCCCTTCGACGTCGACATCACCCAGCCGGTGGTGTCCCAGCTGCGTGCCTTCGCTGGCCTGTCCCTTTCTGATGAGGACACCGCCTGGCTGTGGCGCGCTGCCGAGCTCGACGAGCTGGCCTGGCAGCAGGAGTTCGGTCGCGACCATGACCGCGCTGGCCTGGTCTGCGAGGCCAACGTCTTCCGCTACCGCCCGCTGCTAAGCCCCCTCCAGGTGCGCATTTCTGAGGACGCCCAGCTTCGCGACGTCGCCCGCCTCACCCTCGCCGCTACCCGCACCAACTCCCCGGTCCGCTTCAGCGCCGCCCCGGAGAAGGCTGCGGAGCTGCGTGAACTCGGCTTTGGCGTCGATGGCGTAGCACTCGAGGCTTTTATCCGCGAGGTCTCCAGTCTCGAGTCCGGCCGTGTGCGCTCGGTAGGCTCCGTGGAAGAAGGCGTCTTTGAGGCCGCAGTACAGTCCAACTCCGTGGTGCTGGACCAGCCTGTGCTTGCCGACGGCCGCCGCGAGCTCCTCCCCTTCCTCCTCGAGCAGGCCGTATCGGTGACCATGCACCGCTTCGGCATCATCCGCGAGGTGGGCAGCATCCGCGCATAGTTAATTTCCTGCGCTCATATGAGAAGATGTAGCGCATGAGTCAAAACACCGGTGATGCCACCGCTTCGGACGCCCAGCACAATGAGGCCTCCGACGCGGTGGCGAAGCCCATCAATGAAGAAGCCACCCTTCACCCCTCAGAAACCGACGACAAGTCCCGTGTCCTCGGCCGCGATGCCATTTCCCTGGCGAAGATCTGCCTGATCTTCATCATCGTGGTCGCAGGCGTGGGCCTGGCCGGCTACCTGCTGAAATTCATCTGGGTGGGCCTCCTGCCCGTGATCCTTGCCATCCTGGTCTGCACGGTACTTTTCCCGGTGGCCGCCTGGCTGCGGGGCAAGAAATTCCCCCGCGCCCTAGCCGCCATCACCACCCTGCTCGGCTTCCTGGCCATCATCGGCGGTGTCTTCGCCGCGATGGCACCGGTCGTGTCCACGCAAGGCGCGGCGCTGGTCAATCAGGCCGAGGACGGCCTGAACAAGCTCGTCGTCATGGCGAAGGATCTCCCCTTCGAGATTGATGCGGCGAAGGTGCAGGAAGTGCTTGATGACGCCATGGCGTTCATCAAGGGCCAAGCCTCCCAGATCGCTACCGGCGTCATTTCTGGCGTCTCCATGGCCAGCTCCATCGTCATGGCCTTGGCCATCATGCTGTTCGTGTCCTTCTTCATCCTCAAGGACGGCGATAAATTCCTGCCGTGGCTGCGCACCTACACCGGCTACTCCGCCGGCTGGCACGCCACTGAGCTGCTGACCCGCGTGTGGAATACGCTGTCCGGTTTCATCCAGGCCCAGGCTGCCGTGGCGGCTGTCGACGGCCTCCTCATCGGCCTCGGCCTCTGGGCCATGCAGGTCCCGCTGGCCCTGGTTATCGGCGTGGTGACCTTCTTCGCCAGCTTCATCCCCGTCATCGGCGCGGTCACGGCAGGCGCCTTGGCCGTCATCATCGCTCTGGTTTCCGACGGCCTCACCAAGGCCCTGCTCGCCCTGCTGCTCATCATCGTGGTCCAGCAGGTGGAGGGCAACGTCCTCCAGCCGATGCTCCAGTCCAAGGCCATGGGCCTGCATGCTGCAATGGTGTTGCTCTCCGTCACGGTCGGCTCCGCCCTCGCCGGCATCATCGGCGCCTTCCTGGCCGTACCGGTCGCCGCCACCATCGCCGTCGTCTTCCGCTACCACCAGGAGATGGCCAGCCTTCGCGCCGGCGAGATCGCAGCCAAGAACATCAAGATCTCCACCACCGAAGGCCACGACACCGTCATGAAGCTCTTCGAGCACCTTGAGGCCAGCGGCGCCCGCTAGCCACACAACCGGCGCATGGCTCGAGCTTTCTCGGCCGTGCAACTGCCCTAGTTGCCAAACTTCTCCCCCGCCACCCGCGGCGGGAGCAATGGTTTTGGCAACTAGGGCACTTTCCATATGTAGGGCCTAGTCTGCGGTCACCGTGCCGAAGGCCTCCGCTAGTTCTTCCGCCGCGCGGTCAAGCACCGAGGCCCACGTGCCATAGGACTCCTCGTTGGCGGTGTCCGAGACCTGCTTGAGCAACGTGCACGGCACACCAAACTTCCGGCACACCGCCGCGATGGCATAGCCCTCCATGTCGCACAGCTCGGAATCCTGGGCAAGGCGCGTGCGGGTTGGGGTATCGGAGATAAAGGAATCACCCGTCGCCAGCGACGCCGTGGGCAACTTACCGGAGGTCTCGAGCTCGATGACCTCCGGAAGGAGATAGCGGGAAACGTCGCTGAGCACGTCCAAGTGGAAGTCGTGCTTTCTCACGTGGGAGATCTCGAAGACGCCGGAGAGGTCGTCGACAAGCGCGCCCGCAGTACCAATGTTGATGACACGCTCCGGCAGCACCTCAGCCGAGGCCAGCGCGTTCGTCAGCTCAATCGCGGCGGGCAACGTGCCGATCCCCGTGATGAGCAGCGGCGCGCCGTCCGGAACGTGGGAAGCTTCAGCGTCAACGGCGGCAACAAACAAGACATTCTCCATGCCTGCGAGACTACCCGGTGACCCGAGGAATGTTCTCCGCGGCTCTGGTCTGGGGTCCACGGCCACTTGTAGGGTCTGGAACCACACCGAGACCTCAGAAAGGAGAACACCATGTTCACACCACGAGCTTTCGCCGGAGCAGCACTACTCTGCCTCCCCCTTATCGCCTGCAGCAGCCCCGAAGAAGTCCAGGCCAGCCCCGTCGCCGAAGTCTGCGGCGTAGGAAACGCCCAAGCGGCTGTCAACGCCAACATCGCGCAGGTTCCGCAGTGGAATGGCCACAACTGGAAGGTTGTCGATAGCTCCCACTTCGACCCGTGCGCGGAGCTGAGCTGGCAGACCATTTCCATCGAGGGCGGCACTGCCTCCTCGCCGCACCACATCATGCTCTTCCACAAGGGCCAGTACCTCGGCACCGCGACCGCTGGGCCCTATGGCTTCTTCCCCAGCATCGAGCAGGTCAACGGTAACGAGATTTCCGTGACCTACCACTGGCCGCAAGCAGGCGACGCCAATGCGGCGCCGACGGGCAAGACGCATGCCGGCTTCCGCTGGGACGACGCCCAGCAGAAAGTCATCATGAACGGCGATGTTCCCCCGAAGGCCTAGATAAGATAGAGCCAGTCGTGCGCCCCACAGGAGGCGCACAATGCGAGGAAGGAACAATCAATGTTGAGGCGTAGCTGTGCACTTATGGGCGCTGCCCTTCTCTGCCTCCCGCTCGCCTCCTGCTCCGGCGACGCGGCGCAGGATAATTCGCCAGCGTTCGATACCGTCCACAACAGCGCGACGGACAACGCTCCGGATGACTCGGAGAGCACTGATGACCCTGTGTCGGAACCACCGGCCGCGGGCGCCTCGCCAACGCTTCCTGCTGAATCCCCGGCAGAAGAAAAGGACGCGGAATCCTGCGAGACTATCGACGCCCACGCGGCCTATGAGTCAGGAATCGGCACCATTCCTCCGTGGCAGGACAACAACTGGACGCTGGTGGATTTTGCACAGTTCGATCCTTGTGCGGAGCTGAGCTGGCAAATCATCACCATCGAGCGCGGAACGGCCTCTTCGCCGTACCACATTATGCTCTTCCACAAGGGCGACTACCTGGGCACCGCGACCGCCGAGCCCTACGGTTTCTTCCCCACCGTCGAGCAGGTCAGCGGCGCTGAGATTGCCGTGACCTACCACTGGCCGCGCGAGGGCGAAGCCAATGCGGAACACACCGGAACTACGGAGGCCGGCTTCCGCTGGGACGATGCCGAGCAGAAGGTCATCATGAGCGGCGACGTCCCGCCGGGAAGCTAAGCGCGGCGGTTCGGCCGCCGCAACGCAACCTTTAACGCAGCCGCTGGCCCACAAAGCCAGCGGCCAACGTGTTTCCGCTGGAGGCGTCGATGAGCAAGAAGTTGCCCACCGCGCCACGCGCGGCGTAGTCCTCAACCGGCAGCTCCGCCTGAGTTTGGACGGTGATGTAGGCGATGTCGTTCAGGGAGGCCTTTTCCGGCGACTCGTCGTCGGCCACGCCGTCGAGGTCGAGGACGCGATCCACCGACGCGATACGGGCCTTGACCAGGTCCGTGCCGTAGCGCAGCTTGAGCATTTGGCCTGGTGTGAGGTCCTTGTCGGTGAGCACGACCGCAGTCGCGGCAAACTCGCGGACCGCCTCGGGGCGCTGCGAGCCGGCGAGGAGATCACCGCGGGCAAGATCGATGTCATCAGCCAACAACAGCACGACAGAATCCCCTGCCGTGGCCTGCTCGCCCTCCGCGAGCGGGCCATCAGCGGTATCGATACCCGTTACGGTGGTGGAACGCCCGCCTGGCGTCGTCACGGTATCCCCCACCGCGACGTGACCGGCCTTCACGCGGCCGGCATAGCCGCGGTAATCGGAAGCATGCTCACGGATGACATACTGAATCGGGAACCGGAAGTCCAAGTCATCGGCGCGCCCGGTTGCCACGGGGACGGTCTCCAAAACATCCAGGACGGTTGGCCCGGAGTACCAGTCCATATTCGTGGAGCGCTCCACGACGTTGTCGCCCTTAAGCGCGGAAATCGGGATAGCCACCGAATCGCTAAGCCCCAGGCGCGCGGCGATCTCGTGGAATTCCGACTCGATGGCGCGGAAGGTGTCCTCGTCATAGTCCACCAAATCAATCTTGTTCACGCCCAGCACCACGTGGCGCACGCCCAAGAGCGCTGCGACGTTGAGGTGGCGGCGGGTTTGCTCGACGACGCCATGGCGGGCGTCGATAAGCAGCACCACCACCTGGGACGTCGACATGCCGGTGACCGTATTGCGCGTGTACTGCACATGTCCCGGGGTATCGGCGAGGATGAAGGTGCGCTTATCGGTGGCGAAGTAGCGGTAGGCCACATCGATGGTAATACCCTGCTCGCGCTCGGCGCGGAGGCCGTCGACAAGCAGCGAGAGGTCCATACCGTCAAAACCGCGGTCGGCGGAGGAACGCTCCATGGACTCCACCTGGTCCGCGAGCACGGACTTGGTGTCATAGAGCAGGCGGCCGACGAAGGTGGACTTGCCGTCATCGACGGAACCGGCGGTACACAGGCGCAGGGTGTCGCGCTGCTTGAGCGCGCTAACATTGGGCGCGAGAGTCATTAGAAGTAGCCTTCCTTCTTGCGGTCCTCCATGGCGGACTCAGAGAGTTTGTCGTCGGCGCGGGTCGCGCCCCGCTCGGAGAGGGTAGACACAGAAATCTCGGCGAGGATCTCATCCGTCGTGGAAGCCGTGGAATCCACCGCGCCGGTGCAGGACATGTCACCTACGGTGCGGTAGCGCACAGTACGGGTCTCCAGCGGCTCGTCTTCGCGGGGCCCGCCCCACTCTCCCGGAGTCAGCCACATGCCGTTGCGGTTGAAAACTTCGCGCTGGTGGGAATAGTAGATGGACGGCAGCTCCAGGTTACGGGCGCCGATGTATTCCCAAATGTCAGACTCGGTCCAGTTGGAGATGGGAAAGACGCGCACGTTTTCGCCGGCCATTTTGCCGCCGTTGTAGAGGTCCCACAGCTCCGGGCGCTGGCGGCGCGGGTCCCAGCCGCCGAAGGAATCGCGGATGGAGAAGATGCGTTCCTTGGCGCGGGCGCGTTCCTCGTCGCGGCGCGCACCGCCCAGGACGGCGTCGTAGCCGCGCTCGGCAATAGTCTCCACCAGCGGCACGGACTGCAGCGGGTTGCGGGTGCCGTCGGGGCGCTCCTGGAGCTCGCCGCGGTCAATCCAGTCCTGGACCAACGCCACGTGCAGGCGTGCGCCGGATTCCTCGACGAGGCGGTCGCGGAACTCAATGACCTCGGGGAAGTTGTGGCCGGTATCGACGTGGATGAGCTCAAACGGCACGGTTGCGGGAGCAAAGGCGCGGCGAGCAAGCTCAAAGACAACGACGGAGTCTTTGCCGCCGGAAAAGAGCAGGCCTACCTTGTCGAATTGCCCGGCGACTTCGCGCAGGATGTGGAGGGATTCGTTCTCTAAGTCTTTAAGGTGTGGTGAAAGAGTCATTAGTCGTGCAACCCGCATTCTGTCTTGCCGTCAGCGAATACGCGCCCGGAGCGCGCGTCCTCACCCTCGGCCACTGGGAACGTCAGCGGCGCGCAGCCGATGGAACGGTAGCCCTGAAGGGTGAGCGGATGGATGATGAGGTCGTGGTCCTTGATGTACTTGTCGGTCTGGTCAAGATCCCACGTAATGATCGGGGAAATCTTCAGACGGCCGGTGCGGTCCAGACTCAGCGCCGGCGCGGTGGCGCGGTGCTCGGAATCGGCGCGGCGTAGGCCGGTGACCCACCCGACGTACGGGTCCATCGCCATGTTGAGCGGTTCCACCTTGCGCATGCGGTTATACGCCGCCACATCACGCGCATACAGGCGCGGACCGTAAATCTTGTCCTGCTCCTCGGGGCTCAGAATCGGCAGGACCCGCACCAAGGGAAGGTCCGCATAGCGCTTGGCGACGTCCCCCGCCACCCCCAACGTCTCCTCAAAGTGCCACCCAGTATCGATGAAGAGCAGGTCGGCGTCGAGGTGGGCGCGGTGAGCGAGCTCTGCGAGGACGGTGTTTTCCATAGACATCGTCACTGCAAGCCGGCCCGGCGCGTGCTCGGCGGCCCATTCGGTGATGGTCTCGGCGGAGGCGTCGTAAAGCTTGTCGGCCCAGGCGTCGACGAGTTCTTGGTTGCGCTGTGCCACTGAGGGGTCGAGCGGTGCGGTGTCTCGTGTGCCCTCGGGGCTGATGCTGGGGTCGCGGTAGTCGCCGCGGTCCAGCAGGTTGGTCGGTTCGGTCATGGCATCACACTTTAGGGGTGATGGGTGCGGCGCGCAGCCCTACCCGGGGGGCTTAGTGCCGTGAGCTTGGGCACTGGGGAGAATAAAAATTGGCCGTAGTGAACCGAGCGGACTAGATTTACAGACTAGACAGTCTATTTGTTTCGAACTGAAGGGGTTCTCATGCAGCGTGTTGCCATTGTCGGCGATAGCCCGGCGGCGCTCTCCACCGCGGAACGGCTCATTGCGGCCGGTTTGTGTGTGGACCTCTTCTGCGAACGCCCCGCCCCCTTCGGTTTGCTGCGCCGCTTCGCAGGGCTTTCCGGTGCTGAATCCGCTCCTGCTCCGTGCCCGAAGGGAACAACGCCGAGACTGCGACTCATCGGCAACGTCCGCGTGGGCACTGGCCCTGACGCCGATATTAGCCCCACGGACCTCAACCAGCTCTCCGCGTCTGGCGACCGCCACCTCGTTTTGCTAGAGCTCATGGCACGTGGCGTGGCCATCACGACGTGGGAAGGCCTATGCCGCCCCACTGCCGACATCGAGGATTGGGCTACCGTCGCGGCCCGCGCCCAGCGCGCCCCGGTCTGCTTCTAACGCGCGAGCTAGACGCTCGCGCGGGGAAACGGATAAACTTGCGCGGTCAATGCTCTTCAGCGGCCCAGCGCAGAAACCGCGCGGCCGCCCACACGTATGAAACGCTGGCACATGGAACTCGTTCGCATCCTTTTATCCCGCTCCAAGCCCTATACCGGCTACGTCATCGCGGTCCTGCTCCTCCAAGCGCTATCCACCGCGGCGACGCTCTACCTGCCGTCACTCAACGCCCGCATCATCGACGAAGGCGTCGCCAAGGTCGACATCGACTTCATCTGGCGCACCGGCGGCATCATGCTAGGCGTGGCCTTCGTCCAGGTCACCGCCGCCATCGCCGCAATCTGGTTCGGCTCCCGCACCTCGATGGGCCTAGGTCGCGACCTGCGCTCCGACATCTTCCGCCGCGTCACCCGCTACTCCGCAGAAGACATGAGCCACTTCGGCACCGCTACCCTCATCACACGCGGCACCAATGACGTTCAGCAAATCCAGATGGTCTACATGATGATCCTCAACTTCATGGTCACGGCCCCCATCATGTCCATCGGCGGCATCATCATGGCCATCCGCGAAGATGCCGGCATGTCCTGGCTCGTCGTCGTGTCCGTCGTCGTACTGCTCGCCGCCCTCTCAGCGATCATCGTGCGCCTCATGCCGCTCTTCCGCGCCTGGCAGGACAAGCTCGACACCATGAACGGCACCCTGCGCGAGCAAATCGCCGGCATCCGCGTCGTCCGCGCTTTTACCCGCGAGGAGCACGAGTCCGAACGTTTCCGCGAGGCCAACCGCGACCTCACCAACCTCTCGCTCAAGGTGGGCCAGCTGTTCATCCTCATGTTCCCCATCATCACGGTCATCCTCAACGTCGCCACGGGCGCAGTCTTGTGGTTCGGCGGCCACCGCGTCGACGAGGGCCTGGTGGAGGTCGGCTCGCTGACCGCCTTCCTCCAGTACCTGCTCCAAATCCTCGCCGCCGTCATGATGGGCACCTTCATGGCCATGATTTTGCCGCGTTCCATCATCTGCGCGCGCCGCATCACCGACGTCCTCGACCACGCCCCCTCCATCGACGAACCCACCAACCCCGTCACCCCGGCCCGTTCCGAGGGCGTCGTCGAGCTACGCAACGTCACCTTCCAATACGCCGGCGCCGAGGAGCCTGTGCTTCGCGACGTCTCCTTCACCGCCACCCCCGGCACCACCACCGCGCTCATCGGTGCAACCGGCTCCGGCAAAACCACCGCGCTTTCCCTCATCCCGCGCCTCTACCTCCCCACCGAGGGCCACGTGCTTCTCGACGGGACGGATGTCGCCGAGATGAAGCGGGGGGACGTCGTCAAGCGTGTGGGTTTGGTACCGCAGAAACCGTACCTGTTTAGCGGCTCCGTGGCCTCCAACCTGCGCCTCGGCGCCCCGGACGCCAGCGATGAGGATCTGTGGGCCGCGCTGCGCACCGCACAGGCGGACTTTGTCGAGGACCTCGACATGCACATCGCGCAGGGCGGCACCAATGTGTCCGGTGGTCAGCGCCAACGACTGTCCATTGCCCGCATGCTCGTTGCGCGGCCACTGGTGTACCTGTTTGACGATTCTTTCTCCGCCCTCGATGTGGTCACCGACGCCGCCGTGCGCGACGCTATGCGCGAGTACACCGCCGAGGCGACGACGATTATCGTGGCGCAGCGCGTGAGCTCGATTGTGGACGCGGACCAGATTCTGGTCATGGATGCTGGGCGCATCGTCGCGCGCGGCACGAACGAGGAGCTGCTCGAGACCTCCGAGACGTACCGCGAAATCGTAGAATCCCAGAAGACCGCGGAGGTGGCGTAAATGGCTGAACACGACGCACAAACGGCAGAGCTGGAAGAAAAGACAGGCGAGAACGCCCCGCGCAAGGCCAAGAACTTCTGGCCGTCTGCGAAACGGCTTTTTGGCCTGCTTGCACCGTTCAAGGTGCAGCTTTTCGCGATTGCCGCCATGAATATCGTGTGCGTGCTGCTGGCGGTGGCCGCGCCGAAGATCATGGGTATGGCCACCGACGTTATTTTCTCCGGCGTTATTTCGCGCCACATGCCGGCGGGGATCTCGAAGGAGCAGGCCATTGAGGCGCTCCGCGCGGGCGGGCAGGACAAGTTTGCCGACATGGCCTCCGCCATGGACTTAAACCCCGGCTTCGGCATTGATTTCTCCAAGCTCGGCACCATCATCCTCATTGTCATCGCGATGTACGTGGTGTCCTCACTCTTCCAGTGGTGGCAGGGCTTTTTGCTCAACTCCCTGGTGATGAAGGTGGTCTTCGACCTGCGCGGAGATATCGAGTCCAAGCTCAACCGCTTGCCGCTCAATTACTTCGACACGCAATCGCGCGGCGACCTGCTCTCGCGCACAACGAACGACGCCGACAATATCCAGTCCGCCCTCCAACAGGCCATCTCGCAGCTGTTTTATAACCTGCTCATGGTCGTGGGCATTACGGTCATGATGTTCTCCGTGTCCTGGCAGCTGGCCCTCGTGGCGCTGCTCGCGCTGCCGCTGACCGCCGTCGTGATTGCGGTCATTGGTTCTCGCGCGCAGAAGCAGTTCAAGGCCCAGTGGAAAGCGACCGGTGACCTCAACGGCCAGATCGAAGAGGCGTTCTCCGGCCACGACCTCGCCACCGTCTTTGGCCGCATCGATGCCATGACGGAAGACTTTGACAAGCGCAACGAGGAGCTGTTCCGCTCCGCGTCGCTGGCGCAGTTCCTGGCGGGCATGATGATGCCGATCATGCAGTTCATTTCCTACCTGTCCTACGTGGTCATCGCGGTGCTCGGCGCGCTCAAGGTGGCCTCCGGCTCCCTCACGCTGGGCGGGGCGCAGGCCTTTATTCAGTACTCGCGTGAGTTCAACCAGCCGCTGGGCCAGCTCGGTGGCATGATGCAGCAGGTGCAGTCGGGCGTGGCGTCGGCCGAGCGCGTCTTCGAGTTCCTCGACGCCGAGGAGGAGCCCCTCGAAGAGCCCACTTCCCGCCTCGGCGGCCGCGCGAAGGGCCTCGTCGAGTTCGAGGACGTCGATTTCTCCTATGACCCCGATTCCCCGCTCATCCAGGACCTTTCCCTGCGCGTGGAGCCCGGCCAGACGGCGGCCATCGTGGGCCCCACGGGTGCTGGCAAAACCACACTGGTTAACCTCATCATGCGCTTCTACGACATCGATTCGGGCACCATCCGCCTCGATGGCATCGACACCGCGGAGATTTCCCGCCACGAGCTGCGCTCCCAGGTGGGCATGGTGCTCCAAGACGCCATGGTTTTCGAAGGCACGATCATGGACAACATCCGCTACGGCCGCCTCGATGCCACCGACGACGAGGTCATCGCCGCGGCGAAGGCCACCTACGTCGACCGCTTTGTCCATTCCCTCCCCGACGGCTATGACACAAAGATCGACCAGGATGGCGGCGCAATTTCCGCCGGCGAGCGACAGCTCATCACCATCGCGCGCGCCTTCCTGGCCCAGCCGGCGTTGCTCATCCTCGACGAGGCCACCTCGTCTGTCGATACCCGCACCGAGATGCACGTCCAGCAGGCCATGAACGCCCTGCGCCAGGGCCGCACGTCCTTTATCATCGCGCACCGCCTGTCCACGATTCGCGACGCCGACGTCATCATCGTCATGGAAGAAGGCCGCATCGTCGAACAAGGCACCCACGCCGAGCTTCTCGACGCCCACGGCGCCTACTGGCGCCTCCACCAGTCCCAGTTCCGCGAACCCTAACCCCCGCGCGCTAGTCCACGCCCACCGCAATCACCGGCGCGGAGAAACTATCCCCGGTGAGGTTCGCCAGTTCGAGGGTGACGTTGGTGAGGGAGAGGTGGTCCATGAGGGCGTCGGGAAGCGCGGCGTCCGGGACGGGGTGTGGCTGAGGAATGCCGAGCTGGTCGAGGACGTGATTGATATCCCCGGTCAGATCCACGGTGACCGGCACGGTACGCGCGCCTTCAATGGTGGGCGTGGCGGTCAGAGACGTCGCGACGATGCGTACGGACCCCTCCACCGTGGTCTGCGCACCACCGGTGGTGAGTAGTCCATCACCGGCGTTGCCGGGCAGCGTGATGGCGAGATCCCGCGCGTCTAGGCGGTCCCCGGTGAGTTCCAGGACGCGCACCTCGCCGTCGCCGGTCGGTGTCGTGCTGATGGTGGCGCCCACGTTACCCCGCAACGTCACCTCCTTCGCGGTCACCGTGGAGAAATAAGGTTGGTCGGGGGCAACCTGCGCGCTCACGACCTCCACCCCGCCCTTCGCGCTCACCGCGAGGGCCACAACGGCCGCGATCACTGTGCTCCGTGAGCGCGAAGGGCGGTGTTTACGCATCGCTTGGCTCCCAAGCCAAGGTCAGCGCGCCGCCAACAATGCCGAGCAGCGAGCCAACGAGAAAGCCTCCCAAATTAGACGCCGGCAAGGCGATGACCGCCACGATGATGCCCAGCACGCCAAGATACGTCGCGGTGGCAGGTCGACACCACGCGCCGAGGCCAAACATGACGAGAAGCGCGCCGATGAGCAGCGTGGATACGCCCGACACGGTGGAAATCATGACGAGCAGGTCCGAAATCTGGACCGTGAAGTAGGCGGGCATGGCAATGATGATGCCCGAAAGGATGAGCAGCAGCCCCGGGATGAAAGGCCGCTCGGCGCGCCACGCTTTAAACCGCGTCCACGCTGACGGTTTGGGCGCTACGGAGCCGGATTGGTCGGCATCGATTGAATCAGGTTCCACGGCGCTCGTTCCTGGAGCGCCGCTAGCGTCATCAGCAGGCATGGTCACGGCCCCGCTTCACGGATACGCCCACGTTCTTAGCGGACAAGGTCTTCGCGCCGATGGAGGTGGCGCGGACGTCGTCGGCGGTCAGCGAAACCTGCTTAGAGTAGAGGCCCCAGGTGCCGGGGTCGGCGGCGTCGGAAAGCTGGCGGGCGTCGATGCCCACGTTGGCGTCCTGCATGACGAGCGATCCTTCGATGTCGGAGGCACCGACGAGGAGGTCGGTGGCCTCCACGCTGTTATCGCCCTTGGCCTTGAGCGCGAGCGTGGACTCACCGACGGCGGGCAGATCCGTCGTGACGTAGAGGCACAGATCGGAAGCCACGGCGTGCTCCAGCTTGAGGCGCGCAGTGGGGACGTCCTCCTCACCCTTCTTGTCGCTATCGATGAAGAGAGAAAAGCCCTCGCCTTCCAAGTGGCGCATGTTGACGTTAAAGAACGTGCCCGACAGCGCCAGGTTCGCCGTCAGACCGCCCTGCGCCACCGCAAAGCCCGCCACGCCAAACGCCGCGAAGCCCGCTACTAGGCCCGCCGCGGCTTTCGGCACACTGATTCTGCCCACAACGCCTCCTGAAAAGTTGACCCTCAGAATGATAGCTGAATCCCGACTCCCGGAATTGAGCAGTAAGGCTTTAAGGTAGGAAGCAGCATTGAGCCAAGCAATAAAGGAGCGCGCATGTTCGGCTGGGTTGCCATCGCCGCATCGATCCCGGTGTGGCTGTATTTCTTCTACCGAGTCGGTGTGCTCTTCCGTTTCATCCGCTCCGGTGGACCCACGCAGCTCAACCGCACCGACCGCCCCATGTCGCGCCTCGGCCGCGTCCTCGTCGAAGTCTTCGGACATACCCACTTCAAGGGCCGCCCGTTCGTCAACGCCGCGCACTGGCTTGTCATGGTAGGTTTCCTCTTCGGCATTCTGGTGTGGTTTGAGGCCTATATCCAAACCTTCGCGCCCGATAAAGGCTGGCCGTGGCTCAGCGACTGGCCGGTCTATCACTTCATCGAGGAGGTTCTCGGCATCGCAACGGTGCTGGGCATTGGCTTCCTCGCCGCAGTACGCCTCAAGCTCGGCCACACTGAGCGCGGCAGCCGCTTCTACAATTCGCAGGTCTTCCCAGCGCACTTGGTGGAAGCCATCGTGTTTGTCGAGGGCCTCGGCATGCTCCTGGTCAAGGCGTCCTCCATCGCGACGTTTGGCGGTGGGTCGCCGTGGGCTGATTTCTTGACGATTCATGTGGCGGGGATGCTGCCGACGTCGCCAAGCATGGTTCAATTCTTTGCCCTGGTGAAGCTGCTGACGGGTATGGCGTTCATCGCCTGCATCGCCCGCTATTTCCAATGGGGCGTGATGTGGCACCGCTTCATGGCGTTCTTCAACATCTTCTTCCAGCGCAACGCCGACGGCGAGAAGGCGCTGGGCGCTGTTCCCACGCCGGACCTGGAGGACCTCGAGCCGGGGAGCTGGAAAATGCTTCTCGACGCCTCCTCCTGCACCGAATGCGGCCGCTGCCAGGACCTCTGCCCCGCGTGGAATACCGGCAAGCCGCTGAGTCCGAAGAAGGTCATGATGGACCTGCGCCAGGGCGCGCTGGATAATTACAACCCGCATGAGGGGCTCAACGTGCTGGCGATGGCCGGCACGATTGATGATGACGTCCTGTGGTCGTGCACCAACTGTGGCGCCTGCGTGGACCAGTGCCCGGTCGACATCGAGCACATCGACCACATCGCGGACCTGCGCCGCTTCAAGGTTCTGGCGGAGTCTGACTTCCCGTCCGAGCTGACCGGGCTGTTTAAGAACATGGAAACGAAGGGCAACCCGTGGGGCCGCAACGCCTCGGAGCGCCGCGCGTGGATTGATGAAGCGCGCGCCGACGGCATTGAGGTGCCGATTATCGGTGAGGACGCTACGGATTTTTCCGACCTCGAGTACTTGTTCTGGGTCGGCTGCGCCGGTGCCTACGACGACCAAGGCCGCGCCACGACGCGCGCGGTGGTGGACATGTTGCACACCGCCGGCGTGAAGTTCGGCGTGCTGGCCACGGGCGAGACCTGCACGGGTGACCCGGCGCGTCGTGCCGGCAATGAGTTCCTGTTCCAGGTGATGGCGGAGCAGAATGTCGCCACGCTTAACGACGCCTTCCACGGCGTCCCCCAAGGCCAACGCAAGATCATCACCACCTGTCCGCACTGTTTTAATACGATTCGCAACGAATACCCCGACTTCGACGGCCACTTCGACGTGTTGCACCATACGCAGCTGCTCAACCGCTTGGTGCGCGAAAAGCTGCTCGTGCCGGTGCCACGTTCGCCGGAGAATCGCCGCCCCGTCACGTATCACGATCCCTGCTTCCTGGGCCGTCACAACAAGGTTTTCGACCCGCCACGTGAACTCGTGGAAGCGACTGGCGCAACGCTTGCGGAAATGGACCACAACCGTGACGAAGCTTTCTGTTGTGGTGCCGGTGGTGCGCGTATGTTCATGGAAGAAAACCTGGGCCAGCGCGTCAATGAGTTCCGCTCGGAGCAGGCAGTGGCCACCGGTGCTTCTGAGATTGCGACCGGTTGCCCGTTCTGTAACGTCATGCTCACCGGCGGTGTGAAGTCCGTTGCGCCGGAAACCCAGGTCAGCGATGTAGCCCTCATGCTTCGCGACGCCATCGCCCCCACCGGCGACCTCCCCGCCCCGCGCGAGAAGGCTTTCCTCGACACGCCGCGTCGCCTCTCCCCCGCTTCTTCGCGGCCTAACGCCTCGTCGGTGCCGGGCTCCTCCGCACCCGCCGTTGCCGCCGATGAGCCCACCATCCCGGAGCCTCTAGAATCTCCCGCTCCGACGCCTCCAACCCCAGCGGCGACTCCTGCAGCTCCCGCCACCCCGCCGGCTCCAGCTGCGCCACCGGCTCCAGCCACGCCAGCTGCGCCAAGCGCGCCAACAGCTCCGGCTGCCCCAGCCACACCGAGCGCACCTGCTGCACCAGCCACGCCAGCTGCGCCAAGCACACCCGCAGCCCCGAGCGCTCCCACCGCGCCGCCCGTGCCCGCGGCCCCGTCCGCACCGGCTACTCCGAAGCCACCTAGCGCTCCGGCAGCACCAAAGGCACCAACCACACCGTCCGCGCCGGCGGCACCTGCAGCTCCCGCCACGCCGCCGGCTCCAGCCGCCCCAACTGTGCCAAGCGCACCTGCGGTGCCGGAAGCGTCGAAGGTAGCGGAGACGCCGCGTGCACCAGCAGCGCCGACCGCCTCTAGTGCACCGACAGCGCCTAAGGCTCCAGCAACACCCCCTGCGCCAGATGTACCGAGTGCCCCGGCTGCGCCGTCGGTTCCAAGCGCACCCGCAACACCAACAGCGCCGAATGCACCGAAGGTAGAGGAAACACCGCGGGCGCCCGCTATCCCAGTAGCACCTGAAACTCCAAAGGCACCGAACGTGCCGAAGGCGCCGAAGGTGTCCGATGAGCCGGGGGCGTCGGAAAGCGTGGCACAGGCCCCGAAGCCACCGAGCCAGGACTAGGTCTTAAACTAGGCGCGATTGGGACGGCGCAGGTAGTCTCTAGACATGCATTTTGACGTGACGTACGTCCTCGCCGCTGGCGAAAGCAACTACACCGACTCGCTCGTATCCTTCGCGTGGATTATGGCGGTGGCCTTGCTGGCACCGCTGATCTCCCACCTGACGGGCAAAAAGATGCCGGCCGTGGCACTGCTCATCTTCTTCGGCATGATTATCGGGCCCTCGATGCTGGGTTTGGCGCACGAGGATCCGGGTATCGGCATGCTGAAGGAACTGGGCGTCGGCGCGCTGTTCCTGCTGGCAGGTTTCGAGATCGACATTGCCGCGCTGAAATCCAAAGAAGCTGTGACGGGCTTTTCGACGTGGGCCATCTGCATGGTGGCGTGTGGCGTCGGCGCATACTTCCTCATGGACGACATCCCGGGCGCCATCGTGATGGCGATTGCCCTGACATCGACAGCGCTCGGCACGATTACGCCGATGCTGAAGCAGGACAAGCTACTCGGCACGCGCGTGGGCGATTCCGTACTGATTCACGGCGCGATTGGTGAGGTCGCACCGATTACCGCGATGGCGCTGCTTCTGGGCTCGCGATCGACGCTGGCAACGATGCTCATCCTGCTGGCCTTCATTGGTATTGCAGTGGCCGTGGCAATCATGCCGTTTGCCATCACGACGCTTATGCCGTGGTTCAAAGATGCGTTCATCTCAAGCGCGGGCTCGACGAACCAGACCATCATGCGTCTCATCATCCTGATTCTGGCGATTCTCATGGCTGTAACGGCCGTGTTCGAGCTGGACATCGTGCTGGGAGCGTTCGCTGCGGGTATTATCCTCAACCGCATCATCCCGGATGAGTACCACAAAGGCCTTGAAAACCGTCTCGACGTGGTGTTTTATTCCATGCTCATCCCGGTTTTCTTCGTGATCTCCGGCATGGCGATTGACTGGGACGTCATCGTGAGCGAGCCCGTCAAGGTGCTGGGTATCCCGTTGCTTATTTTGGTCACGCGCGGCCTGCCCGTGTTTCTGCGCGAGAACATCCATCAGACCGGCTCCGATGTCGAGACCACCCGCGAGCGCATTCAGGTCGCGCTCTATGCCGCGACGGGTCTGCCGATCATCGTGGCGGTGATGTCGCTGGCGGTGGCGTCGGGAATCGTCGACAACGAAATGGCGTCCATCTTCATCGCCGGTGGCGCGCTGACGGTGGCGATCTTCCCGTTCATCGCCAGCCTGCTGCGCGAAGAGGAGCCGGCTAAGTCGGAGAAATAGCCTGCTAGGATAGGTGCCGTGACTAATCCATTCAGTATGCGGCTTTCCGACGCCGAACGGACCGACGCCGTCAACGACCTCGCCCAGGCCTTGGGTGAAGGCCGTCTGACTATGGATGAGTTTGAAGAGCGTACCGACGCGGTAATGCAAGCCACGACCCGCCGCGAGTTGGCGGATATCTTCATGGATATTCCCACCAAGGCCAGCACGGAGCTCAAGATTTACTCCCGCGGCGAGATGGAGCGCGCGTACCAATCGACGAAGAAGCCGCGTTTGGCCACAGCCATGGTGGGCACGCTGGGGCTATCTTTCGGCGCAATCGTCGCCTTCAACGCACTTCCCGGTGTGGCGGCTGCGATGACGGGAACGGGCCTGCTCTTCCTTATCCCCGCATTATGGATCATGCTCTACGTGGCCAAAGTCGGCCCGGAATCCTGGCACCGCCCCTCACCGCGGCAGATTGAGCGCCAGCGTATGCGAGAGCTCAAGGCGGCGACGGCGGAGGAACGCGCGCAGACGAGGGCGTTGGAGCAGGCGCAGTGGGCGGAGAGGCGTCGGCAAGCAAGTGAAATTACGGGAGATGCGATGAATCTGGCGAAACGTAAGTTAGACGAGTGGAACCAGAAGTAACATATCCCGCATGACTCACAACCGGATTTTTGATCAATCCACCAAACTACAAGACGTTGCCTACGATATTCGCGGCGAGGTTTCCGCGGAGGCTGAGCGCATGGAGCTCGACGGGCACAACATTTTGAAGCTCAACACCGGCAACCCCGCGGTGTTTGGGTTCGATGCGCCGGATGTCATTATGCGCGACATGATTGCGGCGCTGCCGACCTCGCAGGGTTATTCCACGTCGAAGGGTATTATCCCGGCGCGGCGCGCGATTGTGACGCGCTATGAGCTGGAGGACTTCCCACCGTTTGATGTCGATGATGTCTACCTAGGCAATGGTGTTTCAGAGCTCATTTCGATGGTGACGCAGGCGCTGCTTAACGACGGCGACGAGATTCTCATCCCCGCCCCCGACTATCCCCTGTGGACCGCGGCGACATCGCTGGCGGGTGGCACGCCCGTGCACTATCTGTGCGATGAAGAGGATGACTGGAACCCGTCAATTGAGGATATTCGGGCGAAAGTATCTGAAAAGACCAAAGCCATTGTGGTCATTAATCCAAATAACCCGACGGGTGCGGTGTATTCGCGCGAGACGCTGCAGAAGATTGTTGATGTGGCGCGGGAGAATAATCTGCTGATTTTGGCCGATGAGATTTATGACCGGATTCTGTATGACGGCGCGAAGCATATTACGATTGCTTCGCTAGCGCCGGACTTGCTGACGATTACTTTTAATGGTTTGTCCAAGGCGTATCGCGTGGCCGGTTACCGCGCGGGGTGGATGGTGCTGACCGGGCCGAAGTCCCATGCACGTGGGTTTATCGAGGGCATCGACCTTTTGGCGGGCATGCGCCTATGCCCGAACGTGCCAGCGCAGCATGCGATTCAGGTGGCGCTGGGCGGGCGGCAGTCGATTTATGAGCTCACCGCTGAGAATGGTCGTTTGCTCAAGCAACGCAACATTGCGTACGAGAAGCTCAACGAGATTCCTGGTGTGTCCGTGGTGAAGCCGAAGGGGGCGCTGTATTGCTTCCCGCGTCTGGATCCGGAGGTCTACGACATCCACGATGACTCGAAGCTCATGCTCGACATTTTGCGCGCGGAGAAGATCCTCATGGTGCAGGGTACGGGCTTTAACTGGCCTACCCCGGACCATTTCCGCGTGGTGACGCTGCCGTGGGCATCGCAGTTGGAGAATGCGATTGAGCGCCTCGGCAATTTCTTGGTGAGTTACCGCCAGTAGCGCGGACTCGGCTGGCCCTGCGCGACGTGGAGTCTGAGCAGCGCTAGTGGGCGCCGCGGGGCGGGTCTGGTCCAGGCTCGGAGAGGGAAGCTGCGGTGGATTCGGCGGGGCCTGTCGACGAGCGTGGGTAATCACCGCGGCCGGCAGCGGGAGCGGCAGAGCCGGTGCTGTCAGCGACGCCGGCGGAGACCGTGCGGGCGTTGCGGAGGCGCTGGGAGCGAGGCGCGCGGTGCGGATTGACCGGTTCGCGCGGATCGCGAGGCCCTGGCGGCTGCCACTTAATGCGCCCGTTCTCCCGCACAATGCGGCCACGGCCGGGCAGGCCGTTGATGGCGTTGTGGTATTCGCACAGCGGGGTGAGGTTCTCGGGGTTGGTGTCACCGCCGTTGCGCCATTCGGTGATGTGGTGAATCTGGGCGTAGTCCGCACCACATAAGCAATTTTCCCACGCGCAGGTGGGCTGCTCCCCGATGGCCATGGTGCGCTGCTTGTCGGAGGCGAGGCGCTGGGTGCGGTGCAGTTCGACGGGGCCTTTGACGCGGTCGACGAGCATGACGAGGCCCTCCTCGGCGAGCTCACGCTCGATGAGTTCCGCGCCGGTGACTTTCGCACCATTGGACAGCTGGACGACGATGTCCCCAAGATCCGGCGCAGGACCAGGTTGCACCGCGGTGGTTGACGGGTGTGGGGTGACGGTGGAGCCGGGAGATGGCGGGGCAGGGTGAGAGTCAGGGCGCGGGGTGGCGGGGTCCCCGAGGCGGCCGAGGATCCGGGCGTACTCGGGGAGCTCCATAACAGCGAAGGTCTGGGCGACGGGGCGGGCAAGGCGACCCTCGCGAAACGCGGCGATGAAGGAACCCACAGGATCGTCCTCGTCGATGTTGTAGCGCAGGTCCTCAATGACAGAAGGCGGGGCCGTCACCGTGAGCTTCGACATCTCCTTGCCACGGCGGATATTCACGCCCGGCTTCGGCGCGGGCGGAGGGGCGAGCTCGCGGATTCGGGTGCGGGCATGCCGGGCGACGACTTTTTCATCACCACCAATACTGCACAGCTCAATGCGCAAATCCCACGCCTCGCGCTGTTTCAGGCGGCGGGTAAAGCGCTCGATAAGCATGAGCGTAGGCAGGTCGTGGCCATTGGCGCGGGCAGCATCGGCGGCGCGGGCTTGTTTGCGGGAGAAGGTGGTGGGGGAAAAGTAGACGTCGTAAAGCGCGAGCAAGGACTGCGCCACCGACTCCGGACCCCACGCCCGGAGATGGTCAAGGCTGAGGCCCGCCACAGCGGCGACGAGCTCGATGCCCGCCGCCTGGCTGCGAAGATGCGCTTCAACAAGGTTCATGACAACGACGCTATTGGGCGCCTACAATGTGCACAAGGGCTCAAGAAAAAGCCTGTGGATAACTTGTTGACCGCGTCAGCATAAGTTTTCATTCTTATGACAATCGTTCACAATAGTAGGCATGACTAACCTAAGCCCTTGGCGGACGGGACTTCTCGGATTCTTGGCAGTGGCAGCGCTCGCAACGGTAGCTGGCCTGCTCATTCTCCGCCCCACCAGTGCCTTGACCGAGCACACCAGCCCCGACTTCGCGTCGACGTATGCACTCAACCAGCCGCAGGTTGACGGCACGGTCACGACTGTGGATAACCATTTGTGCAGCGACCCCCACACGGGCAAAGCCTTCGACGAGGCGCCACTCATCCCCGCCTCGGGCGATGACACGTCCTGCACGCGCGTTCTCCTTGACCTCACGTCCGGCGACGACCAAGGCCGCTTAACGCAGCTCGTGTTTTATGGGGTGGCGGGCGACCCGACACTGAACCCCGGCGATGAGGTCATGCTGTCGCGCTCAGCAGACGGAACATACGCCTTCGCCGACTATCGACGCGGCGGAAACCTCACCTTGTGGGCCATCATCGCGGCGGTCATCATCGTTGGTTTTGCCGCGTGGCATGGCCTGCGCGCACTGGTGGGTTTGGGGATTAGCTTGGCTATCGTCCTGCTTTATCTCGTGCCCTCGCTAGTGGAAGGGCACGCGCCACTGCCGCTGGCTATGGTGGCTTGCGCGGCGATCATCTTCCTCGTCGTACCACTCGTCCACGGCGTGAACTGGAAGTCCGCCTCGGCGCTGGGAGGCGCACTGGTGGCGTTGGGGGTTGCGGGGGCGTTGGGGTGGGCGTCGATAAGCAGCACGGCGTTGACCGGCGCGAGCTCGGAAGACAACCTCAAGTTACTGCTCTACATGCCCGGGGTGCCCGTCGTGGGCGTGCTGTTGTGCGGGTTCATTGTGGGTGCGCTGGGCAGCCTTAACGACATCGCGGTGGCGCAGGCCTCAACCGTGCGGGAGCTGCACGCCGCCGACCCGACGGCGGGTCCAGGAAAGCTGTTTGCGTCCGCAATGAAGGTGGGGCGCGACCACATCGCGTCCATGGTGTACACCATCGTGCTGACCTACACCGGTGCCGCGCTGCCGCTACTCATTCTGATTGCGGCCGCGCAGCGCCCAGTGGGTCAGATTCTCTCCAGTGACCTCGTGGCTACGGAGGTCATGCGATCGCTGTTGGGCGCCATGGCCTTGACCCTCGCGGTGCCACTAACCACGGCAATTGCGGCGTTTACGATGCCGGAAGGACGCGGCCCAGGGCGTCGACAGTCCAGCCGGCGGCACGCCAAGCATCGACGTTGAGCACGTTGCGGCCGTCGATGATGTGGCGGCGGGCAACCAGCTCGCCGGCGACGGCCGGGTCGAGGTCGCGGAATTCCTGCCACTCGGTGGCGAGGATGACGAGTTCGGAGTCCTTGAGGGCGACGTCGGCAGTCGGCGCGTAGTTGAGGGTCGGGAACACCTTCTTGGCATTCTCCATGCCCTGCGGGTCGAATACCGTCACAGCAGCGCCAGCGAGGGACAGCGAACCCGCCACAGACAGCGCCGGCGAATCGCGGACGTCGTCGGAGTTCGGCTTGAAGGCAGCGCCCAGGACGGTGACGCGGTGGCCTAGGAGGGAGCCGTCGAAAGCCTGCTTAGCTAGGTCCACGACGCGATCGCGGCGGCGCATGTTGATGGCGTCGACCTCGCGCAGGAAGGTCAGGGCCTGGTCCGCACCCAGCTCACCGGCGCGCGCCATGAACGCGCGGATGTCCTTGGGCAGGCAGCCGCCGCCGAAGCCTAGGCCAGCGCCGAGGAATTTGCGGCCGATGCGCTCGTCGTGTCCGATGGCGTCGGCAAGCTTGACGACGTCCGCCCCCGCAATCTCGCAGATTTCCGACACCGCGTTGATGAAAGAAATCTTGGTGGCCAAAAAGGCGTTGGCAGAGACTTTGACCAGCTCGGCGGTCTGCAGGTCTGTGACGATGAACGGGGTATCCTGCGCCAGCGGCTGGGCATAAACCTCGCGGGCGATTTCTTCGGCACGACTCTCACCGCCGGCGAGCCCTGCCTCGCCGACGCCGAGAACGATGCGGTCTGGGGTGATGGTGTCCTTGACGGCGTAGCCCTCGCGGAGGAACTCCGGGTTCCAGGCGATTTCCACGCTGGTGCCCTCCGAGGCAAGCTCATTGGCCATCTGCTGGAGATCCGCCGCGGTGCCCACCGGGACGGTGGACTTGCCAAAGATGATGTGCTCGCCCTTCAAGCGCGGCACGAGCTCCGTGATAACGGATTTCACGTAGGTCAGGTCCGCGGCATAGGAACCGTGGGCCTGCGGCGTGCCGACGCCGAGGAAGTGCACGTTCGCGAACTCGGCGGCGTCGTCATAGCTGGTGGAAAAATCCAAGCGGCCGGCCTCGATGTTGCGCTCGAGGACCTCCGGCAGGCCCGGCTCGTAGAACGGCACGCGGCTGTTCTTGAGAGCCTCAATCTTGTTTTCATCAACATCTACGCCGAGTACCTCGTGGCCGAGCTCCGCCATACAGGCGGCGTGTGTCGCACCTAGGTAGCCGGTACCAATAACAGTCATACGCATAACCGGCTATTTTAGGCGCTGTAATGCCGGCTCGCCCGGCGAGATGCGGATTGTTTAACGGAAGTTCAGATAGGACTTCGACGGTGTTGGCCCGCGCTGGCCCTGGTACTTCGAGCCGAGCACGCCGGAACCGTACGGTGCCTCCGCCGGCGAGGACATCTTAAAGATGGCCAGCTGGCCCACCTTCATCCCCGGCCACAGGGTAATGGGCAGGTTCGCAGTGTTGGACAGCTCCAGGGTGATGTGGCCGGAAAAACCCGGGTCAATAAAGCCCGCCGTGGAGTGTGTGAGCAGACCCAGACGGCCCAGGGAGGACTTGCCCTCCAAGCGGCCTGCCAGGTTGGCCGGCAGGGTGAACTTTTCCAACGTGGCGCCCAGCACGAACTCACCTGGGTGCAGCACGAAGGCATCGCCGTCCGCGACCTCCACCTCGCTGGTGAGATCCGGCATCTCCTGCTTGGGGTCGATATGCGTGTAGCGCGAGTTATTAAACACGCGGAAGAACTTGTCGAGGCGCACGTCGATGGAGGACGGCTGGACCATCTCGGCGTCGTAAGGCTCGATGCTCAAAGCATCAGGACCTTCGGAGGCGATGGCGGCACGAATGTCACGATCAGAAAGAAGCACGGCTATCAGTCTACGCGGCCACGACCCCACTCCCCTCCTACAGGGCCATTTGCGGGCGCGCGCCGTGGCGGTGCTAAGCTTTCATGAGTGCATAACTTGCATTGTGCCGACGTAGTTTAATGGTAGAACTGCAGCTTCCCAAGCTGCTGGCGCGGGTTCGATTCCCGTCGTCGGCTCCACTTATTTTCCCAGTTCATGGACTAATTTCATACCTACAGGATGGACCATGACAGCCCCTATCTTCACGCCCAAAACCACAGCGGATCTTCGCGCTGAGTGTGAGCATCTACTCCAAGAGCTTGCGCCCCCGCACAATCGATGAATTCCGCGAACTGCGCGCGATTGATCAAATCTTAACCATCGATGAGGCCACTCTGAATCGGTGTGAAGCCTTGTGCTTCGTTATCGGTGGCTAGACACAGATACGATTTCTTTTAGATCTGCTTCTTCCCTAGTCTGAGGTTCTAAGAATCTCTTAAAACGCCCCACGTCAACTCAGGGGCGTGCGGCAACAGACCCCACACAGGCAGGACACAATGGGCAAGCACGAACCAGCGGGAATCACCGACGCAGCCAAGAAAAAAGGCACCAACCACAACGCCATCATCGCGTTGATCCTGATTCTCGTCGGACTTGGCGTCCTGCTCTACCCCGTCGTTGCCACGCAATGGAATAACTACAACCAGTCCCGCGCCGCGGAGGAGTACGCGAAGCTCGAAAAGCAAGCCCCGCCTGAGGTTCTGCACACAGCGTGGGACGAGGCGCAGTCCTACAACGCACAGCTGGGCCAAATCAGCGTAGGCGACGCATGGACCACCACCGATGACGAAGACTCCCCCGAGTACCAGCGCTACCGCCAATACCTGTCTGTGTTGTCCGAGACCGATGCGATGGGCCGCATCGTTATCCCTTCGATCGATTCCGATCTGCCCATTTATCACGGCACTTCAGAAAAGGTGCTCTCCCGCGGCGCTGGCCACCTCTACGGCACGGACCTACCTGTCGGCGGCGTAGGTGAGGGCGAGGGTCGGCACGCAGCACTTTCCGCCCACACAGGCCTACAAAATGCCACGCTGTGGGACAACCTCACCAAGGTCAAGAAGGGGGATGCCTTCTACATCGCCGCCGGCGGCGAGAAGCTCAAGTACGAGGTGCACGATATTCGAGTCGTCGAGCCTGCGGACACCAGCTCGCTCCACCGCGTACCTGGCCAGGACATCGTTACGCTCATTACCTGTACCCCCTACGGTGTTAACACCCACCGCTTGCTCGTCACCGGCCACCGAGTGCCGATGGATCCGAAAGACGAAGCCGCATTCAACAGCTCGGGTGTGCACTGGCAGTGGTGGATGTGGGCCATTCTGGCTGCCGCAGCCATCATCGTGCTTCTACTCATCTACTGGTGGCGCAAATATGTCAGCAACGCTAAGGACGCTGTGCTTGACGACGACCCGCAGGACTCCTAACCGACAATGAATATGCAATAAGACCCGCCCTTCCCTGGTTGTTGGAAAAGCGGGCCTTTTCTAAAAGTAGCTGCAAGCGCTGGTTCTATGCCGGGCGACGTCGCAAAGCAAGGCACCCTGCCGCGATAATCGCGGCCCCAGCGAGAGCCCACAGGCCCACGCCCTCACCACCGGTCTTGGGCAGCGTGCCCTTGGTGATATCAGCGACCTGAAGGACGCCAATCTTCTTCACACAATTGTCAGCGGTGTCGGACTCAGCGCACCTATTACTGGTGATCGCGGTTCCTCCGGAGAGCACCTTGATGACTGCATTGCCATTCTGATCCCACTCCGTCGAGAACTTGATCGGCGCGGGCAGCAGGTTATAGCCGTTCGGCGCCTTGGTCTCGATGAGGTAATAAACGCCAGGGGCGTCCAAACCTTCGAGCTTCACACGGCCCTTGGTGGTGGTCGTGGACTGCTTCACCACGGGGTTCGCATCAGTGTTGACGGTGCCATCCGCGTTGAGCTTCAAGTTCCCGTCAGCGTCACCGCGGTGGACTGTGAACTGCGCGCCATCGAGCAACCCCTCAGTTTGGATCTTGTCCGGGTTATCCGGGTTATAGCTCGCCTTTTCGAGCAGGACGTCCATCGTTTCCTTGGTCTCCAGTGGGATACAGTCAGTATCCTTCCAGCCACCCATTTCTGCCTCATTCATGAGGCCAAATTTAGGCTCGTGCAGGCCACCCTTGGTGTAGCAGCGGGTGTTTCCTGAAGGTTGGCTCGGGTAACCGGCTGGGACGGAGGTGCTGTCCAGTTTTGAACGATCCAGCTTGAAGCGCACCGTTACCTCGTAGACGTGCTGCCCAGTGCTTCCGTCAACACCCTTGGGTTTAATGATCTTCGGAGTGTCATTCTTGTTGAGCTCAAAGGGGCCGGCACCTTGGTACGCACGCGGCTGGCTGGTCTTGTTGAACTCGTCCTTGAATACCACGGAGGCGCCAGTAACTGTAGCAGCACCAACGAACTTCGGGGTGTCCGTAAGCTTGCCGTAGATCACTTCGTTGGTGTCGAAGCCAGGCGCGTCCGGTGCCTCAACTACGACGTTGTACTTCGCGGTGTATTCGTTCGCCGCACCCGGAACGGGCTGCGGTTTGCTGTCGACAGCAACCTTATTGAAACAGGCTTCAGTAGCGACGTTGTCATCTTCAGCCGGACTCGATTCCCCGTCCGTGGCCTGGAAGGCCACCTTGTTGGGACTACACACCGTCTTGAGGTTGCCGTTCTCATCTTTTCGCACCGGCGCAGAGACGACGTACTCTACCTTCGCGTGTCCGGGAAGAGTACCCACGTAACCCTTCATGTACCCCACCTCACCACTTGTGGCTGACGGCACGTCCATCCCGGCGTAAATGCCGCTCTCAGGTTTGATCTCATTGGACCCCGGACCACGGCCGTTGACCACGGTAGATCCCGGACCAAAGCCCTCAAACTTTGCCTTGGGGTCGGTAGCGTTCACACCATAGTGAGTATCCGTTGGTAGGTACTCCCAGAATGTGCCGCCCGAACTGGTGTTATCCGTGGTGTTTTCCAGGGAGATGGTCCAGAAAGTACGCACTTCACCGTTTACTATCTTGGTCTCGGAGCGTTGCTTCTTCACCGCAATGTTTGATTGCAGCGCTGGCGGCGGCGGAACTAGGTCGGAGGCCGCGTCCGTGTTAAATGAAGCAGGCAGGTTGTTCATTATGTTGACCAACTCGAACGTCGGACTACCGGAATCCGGATTACTGATTTTCAACTCAAAGCCCAGCTGATTCGCATTCGCACTACCCGAGCCAAAACCCAGGTTTCCATTGGAGTAGGTCCACGCCTTGCCCCAAGAAGCAGAGGGGTTCGAGATCTTGCGCCCATCCAAGGTCTTGATTTCGGTGAGATCCCAGGTCGTGATTTTGCCGGTCTGTGTGTCAATGCGTTCGAGGATAAGCTTATCGACTGCCTTTGCCCTACTCTGGAAACCCCACATATACTTCTGGGCTTGCGGGAGCACCGCCCAGTCCTCCGAGTAGGACACCTGGTTTCCTAGCACGCGTTGAGCCGTGACTTTGTCGACGTCGACCTTATAAAGGTGACGGCTACCAGAAGTGGACGTGTTGCCCACAAAGAATCCCTCGCTGGTATAGACACCTGCGTTGAGCAGGTCGCGGTCTCCCTCAGTTTCGAATGGCGTACCGCTGCTTCCAGCTTTGAGGAGCGGACCAAGGTTGTGCACCTCACCAGTAGCCGGATTGATCTGCAGGAGATTTCCTGCCGGGTAGCAGGGATCACCATTTTCGCCGCGAATCTGGCTTACCGCATAAAGCCAGTTATCACTCGAATCAAAGGCTAGAGCATTGTACACCCAGGGAGTGGGCTCTCCCACCTGGCGAAAGTCTCGGCCTTGATTTACTTGCCGGCTCAGGATAGAAGTATCTCGGCGACGATCCTTTGGTTCACTGGTTACGACATAGACTGGGCTACCGTCGGTATACTCCTCGGCAGTCAGCTTACGCGGTGGTTGTCTAGGTTCGACTTTTGTGTCGCCTTTACACTTTTCCGGCTCTGGCACGGTAAAAGAGGCTGTAAACTCCGTATTAGCCGGTCCACGATGAACACCCTTGAACTGAATCTGGGCGTTACCGCCGATAGTGATCTGTGGGAGGGTGACTTGGTATTCCTTAGCACTGATCTTCTTATAGGTTGCCTTGGCCTCGTACCAGCCGCCATTAGCACCGGTGTAATAGATCGTCAGGTCCTCAGGGTTAGTCGATAAATTACTGTTAACGCTGGATTTGAGGGTAACCACCGTGCCTTGCGGAATGGACAGCTGGCCACCAAAAAGCTCACCGGACGGAATCTTAAAGTTCGGGATATAGCGGCTTCCCTTAAGCACGTAACCATCGTTTTGCATCGTGATGGTTCGGTCGCCTGCAGCGTACGGGGTAATGTTCGGTGCTGCCATCAGGCGAGCTGGAGCCTCGTCTACGTCAGCAATTTCCAGCGGCTCAGTCACTTCCGAAGGAGCTTCTGAGGTTTCGCTGGATTCCGTTGAAGATGTGCTGGTAGTCTCCTCGGCTACGCCACGCGCATCGACGGCCATCCCACTCACTTCGGAATCCTCTACGACCGCTGGGATCTTCAATGAGAAAGCTGCTCCCGCTGGCACGTCAGTAGAAAGGCCAGTGATTCGGAAAGTCACTGAAGAGCTGGTCGATTTTACAACGAGGTTGTCTCCTTCGCGGACGGGGATCACTTCGCCGTCGATAGTCAGTGTGTAGGCCGAGCCGTCGAACTCTAGTCCTGCAGTCTCAACAGTGAACTCCAAGTCCTCCACGGTTCCGGCGTCAATAACGTGGCCTTCAAACGTTGCGGAGTCGCCAGCAGTCAGGCTCAGCTGGTCTGCGGAATCGAGCTTGGTGCGCAGGGTTGTGGTTTGTGCTTCAGCGACAGCACCAATGATGCCGGGCAGAGCAGCCGGTGCAGCAACGCTAAAAATGAGGGCCAGCGCCGCAATGAACGCCGCTAAGACGCGCCAGCGGTACACTACCGGCTCGGCCGGGTGAGTATCTGTCCAGGACATTAGCGTCCCTCGCTTTCTGAATTCTTCCTGCGGCTAGAGGCAATCATCACAAATCCAGTGGCAATCAACGCCAACGCTGCGGCCACCACACCGAGTACTTCTGCGCCGGTCATTGCCAATGAGCCGCCATTCCCTTGCGAACGGTTCGGGGAATCTGAAGTTGTGTTTGTACCAGATTCCGGGTTGTTAGGTGGCGTTGTCCCAGGCTCGTGCGGAGTCTCTCCTGGCTTCGTCGGTGGTACCGGGGGAATCAACGGAGGGAACACCGGCGGAAACTTTGGCGTTGTCCGCGGAGTACTCGAGGTTGTCGATGGAGTATTCGGGGTTGTCGGGGCCGTGGGGGTCGTCGGCGTTTCACCCGGTTTGTGGGTCTTGGCCACAATCACTCCTGGTACTGGTTTCGGGTTATCTACCACCGTGTGGAATGGAACCGCCACCACAAACGGGTTTATCTCTCGGTAGGAATCATCCGGCGCTGTAGACGTCACCACATAGAAGCCATGAGCTAGACCATCAAACGTCACCTCGCCATTGGCATTGGTGACCAGATCCACGTGCACATCGGTGCGCCAATCACGAACCTCGTCGAGATTCGCGTTCCGTACGCGGGCTGCGTCGTCAGCGTTGGTCGGGTCCAAGCCGGCAAGCCGGTCCAGATGAATTGTGACACCTTGGATTTTTCCCGAGGGCGCCTGGCCATCGTCGTTGGGATTGCCTTGTGTCAGCCGGATTGTCACTGTATCCGTAGCCGAAGTGCGTTCGGCACCAGTGGACTGCTGCCCGGCAACCTGCACCGCTTCTGCAGCAACCACGCCCGGCCCTGCGAACGAAACCGCACACGCTACTCCGACGGAAACCACTCGGGCCGACCATGCATTTGTCAACCTCTTCATCGCCTTACTCCCGCACGCTACTTTCCTTATTAATAACTTCTTGCACCCCGGTAGCCGCCTTCTGGCGACGCAGCCACCACACCAGCCAACACCCAATGACAATCACCGCAGCCAACAGCGCGTACATCCACCATTGCCAGCCCGGACCATGGGAGTTTTCAAACACCGACTCTTCCCCAGGCTCCATAGGAACCTGATGGCCACGCACCAGCAAGCGATGCGTGTTGATCCCGTACGGAGTGCACGTAATCAGCGTGACGTAGTCCTGATCGGCGACTGGCCGTAGGCCATCAACTTCACTCGGCAGAACCACTTGAATGCTGTCGACGACGTACTTCAATTTGTGGCCAGCAACCTGGATGTAGAACACATCTCCCTCGGTGGCAGAGTCGAGGTGATCAAACATCGTTGAATTCGCCAGGCCCGTATGCCCCGTGATGACGGAATGAGTTCCTGGTCCGCCTACCGGCAAATCAGAGCCATATAAATGTCCTAGTCCACGCTGCAGTGTCTTATCCGCGGTGCCATGAAACACCGGCAGATCAACGTCTACGGCTGGGAAGACAAGGCGAGCCATCGCTTCGGTCTCACCCAACTGTTCCAGGTAAGCCTCATAATCGGGATTATCCACACCGATACGGTTCAGCCACGGATCCAAGATCGGACCCGAAGTCTGCTCCTCGTTGTACGCATGCGCAGCATCCCATACGGAGTCCTGCACCTGCGCCGGTGTCTCTTTGTCCAGTCGCGCATACTCTTGCGCCACCCGTGAGGCATTCCAGTTGTTCCAGGCGGTCGAGACCACTGGGTACAGCATCACCAACAACCCGACGACAACGATTACCGCCGGAAGAGCTAAGCCTCCACGGCGCCTGTGCCGCCGGCCCATTTCCTGGCCTACCACCGAAGTCAACGACCCGCACCACCCAAAACAATGCCCACGCGCTAGCGCAGCGCGACCGGGATTACAACGAAAGAGAAAGATAGGAACCGGAATCTACGCCTAGTCCAGTCCCCTCATTGGGTCGGGCTGCCTACCTTGGCTACCCGACCCGCAGCGCAGACCACCATGGACAGTCTGCGCCACCGGAACTACGCCCGGCTATTAGTTGCGCGCGGTACGGCGAGCGAACCATGCACCAGCTGCGACGATGGCTGCACCAATAGCGGCCAGGATTCCGACACCGGCACCACCAGTCATCGGCAGGTTCGGGGTGTCCTGCTTGATGTTGTCGATCTCAGACACGAGGGTAATCTTGTCGTCACCGTTGAGCTCACCAGTCTTCGCGATATTCTCGCGGGTGAAGTCAATCTCGGTAACGTTCTTCTCCGGCAGTGCATAACCAGCCGGAGCCTTGGTCTCCTTCAGACAGAACTTCTTCATGTCGGTGACCTGTGCGTTGTCCGCGAAGTCGGTGACATGCAAGCCATCGATGGTGATGGTTCCATCCTCACCAGTGGTCCACTTGTTCGCACCGTTTACTGTCAACGGGTTCTCGAGCTTATCCTGCGCGGAGGCACATCGGTAGAGCTCGAACTCCGCACCCTGCAGGACCTTGCCGGCCTCCTTGCCGTCCTTCTTCACGACCTTCAGCTTGCCGTGGTAGGTCACGACCTCGTTGGTCTTGTTCTCGACCTCGTTACCGCTATTCGGGTTGTTGAAGATGACGTCAGCCTGGTTCTTCAGCTCAGTGGTGTCGCCAACCTCCTTGCGCTTGACCTCGAAGGTCAGCGAGAGCTTGTCGCCGGACTTAACCTTCTTCAGGCCCTGGTCAGTCAGCTTGACGATGAGCTTGTTGCTGTTGTCAGCCGGAGTGTTGACCTCGTAGTCACCGGTTTCCAGAACAGTGTCGCCAGCCTTGATCTCGGTAATCTTCTGGAAGTCCAGGCGCTTGTCCAGCTGGTCCTCAAAGCGGAAGGCAGTCAGACTCTTGCCCTCGCCCCAGGTCGGAGCGTCAGCGTTAATGGTGTAGGTGTAACCATCCTGGATGTTCTTATCTGCATCCTTGACGGTCTTCTCGGTCTTGGTCTCCGTGTTCTTCGGGTAAGCAACGACGTTGTAGTTCCACGCGTCGGAGGCCTCGTTAACCATCGGAACGGAAACGATGAACGGAGCACCAGTAACGATGCCGGCCGGAGCGCCCGTTTCCTCTACCAGGTAGATACCCAGATCCAGGTTATCGAAGGCAGCCTTACCATCGTCACCGGTGGTCTGTTCATACGTAGTGCTGGTCTCCTTTCCCTTTGCATCGGCGGCGTTCTTCGGGAAGGTCGACCAGTCACCATTCTGCAGGTCGTAGTTCAGCTTGGTGATCTTGTAGGTCACACCAGCGAGCGGCTCACCCTGTACGCCTTCCATCTCCTGGCCGGTAGCTGCATTACCAGACTCGGCACCCTTCTGCTTGTAGAGGGTGATGGAGCCCTTCTTGTTAAAGTCGATGTTGGCCGGGTTAACGGAGGTGCCCGCGGAAGCCTCAGAAGTGGCGGTATCATCCTGAGCCAGAGCGCCCGGAGCGGAGATTCCCAGGGAGAGGCCTACGACTGCTGCGAAAGTGACCGAACGAGCGGTACGAGAGATCTTATTCACGGAAACAGGTCCTTTACATGAGTTGTGTAATGAGACACCGCGCCTCATCAGCTGTACGCAATCCACTCCCCACGGTTTACACACCATGGCCCGGCCCATCGCTAAGAATCTTTCACCCACATAGAGCGACGTTCCCAAGAAGGTAAGGCACCTACCCGGGCCCCTAGCCTAAGTAACGGTAGCCTGTGGATTACATAGCTAGACCCTATACCTAGAAGAAGAAATGCGATATCGAACAAATGCCCGCTTCCCATAAAACCAGCTAGCCCTCTCAAGTAATCGCCCCCCCCCGCGCAGATAATAATTATATTCGCAGTTAAACTGCGGTATTGGTAGCTGCCATTCCACTTTGAGTGATATCGACCTCACCGCCCCCTTACGGGGGCTCTAGCAGCCTTGCCCAGGCACATTGGTGGCAACTATCTCACTGCGAAACGCTTACCAAGAGCGCCATGCAACCACCAGCACAACCATTAACACTGTCAATATCGCCAGGTAGACGTGAATCTTCATGGGCAACCACTGGGGCGCGGCAAGAAGGTACCTCAGGACAATCCCGAAGCCATATATTTTCTCGGTCTTTAACAAACTCCAGATAGAAAGCTAACATCCCTAGGTTTCTTGGCGGGGCTCTCTAAGAACGATCACCAGTAGTTTTCGCGGCACGAAGGAGCGCCGCATAAGCGCCGTCGCGGGCCAGCAGCTCAGCGTGGGTGCCGCGCTCGGCCACGCGGCCGGCGTCGAGGACGACGATCTGGTCGGCATCGCGGATGGTGGACAGGCGGTGCGCGATGACCAGGCGGGTGGCGTCCGCACCAAGCACTGCTTCCTGGATAGCGCGCTCCGTTTCGTTGTCCAGGGCCGAGGTGGCCTCATCGAGGATGAGGACCTGCGGGCGGCGCAGCAGCGTGCGGGCCAGCGAGATGCGCTGTTGCTCACCACCGGAGAAGCGGTAGCCGCGCGAGCCGACGAGGGTATCGAGGCCGTCGGGAAGCCCCTTAACCACATCGGCCACGCGTGCGGCATGAAGGGCCGTCCACATGTCCTCCTCCGTGGCATCGGGCTGCGCGAAGAGGAGGTTCTCCCGCACGGTGCCGTGGATGAGGTAAGTCTCTTGGGAAACTACGCCGATGACTTCCGCACGTTGCTCAGGTGGAATATCGCGCAGGTCGACACCACCCAAAAGCACGGAACCGGAGGTCGGGTCAGCCAAGCGCGCCATAAGTGCAGCGACGGTGGACTTGCCGGAACCGGTATGCCCCACAAGTGCGGTGGTGGTGTGGGCGGGGATGGAAAGGGAGACGTCGGAAAGCGCGTCGGCGTCGGTGCCGGGGTAGCGGTAGGAGACGTTGTGGAGGGTGAGGGAGGCGTCGGCAAGCTGGGCGGGCTCGGTGGCCTCCTTGAGTTCGGGCTCCAGGTCCAGGTACTCAAAGATGCGGCTGAACAGCGCCATGGACGCCACCCACTGCGCGCCCACGTTGAGCAGGCCAGTAATGGGGCGGAAAATCTGGGTTTGCAGGGTAGAAAAGGCGATGAGCGTGCCAATCGTAATCCCCGGGCGCAGGCCGGCCACGAGATAAATCAGGGCTGGCATAACGCCAAAAATGATTTGAGTCAGCGCCATGCGCCAGCGCCCGGCCAATTGGGACTCAAGCTCCAAGCGGATGAGGGAGCGCGAGGTGGCCGAGAAGTTCGAGTAGACCCGGTCCTGCGCTCCTAACGTGGTTGCCAGGCGCATGCCGGAGACGGACAGGTTCTCCGAAATGGTCTGTTGGAGTTCCGCTTGGGCTTGGCTGTTTTTCTCCATGAGGCTGCGGCGCAGAACGGCGGCGCGGCGCGTGAGCCACACGGCAGGAGGCAACACCAGCAAGGACAGCAACGAGAGGGTCGGCGAGAGGGCCACCATCGCCACCAACGTCGCCACCGTCATGGTGAGGTTGCTGGCCACGGACGTCGCGGTGGTGGTCACCATGCCACGCATCGCTGCGATGTCATTGGTCAGGCGCGATTGGATTTCACCGCCGCGGTTGTTGGTGAAGAACTGCAGGGATTGGCGCTGCAAGTTGGCAAAGACCTGCGTGCGCAGCTCGTGCATGATGGTATGCCCCACCCGCGCGGATAAAAAGGACTGGATAACGCCAATGGCTTGGGAGACCACGGTGATGGCCAACATGCCGCCGACAAGCCACAAAAGCAGCGCAGTGTCGTGCCGTGGAATGGCCTCATCCACGGTGCGGCGCACGAGGAACGGCTGCACCACCGTGAGCCCCGAGGTCGCCACGATGAGCGCGAGCACAAGCAGCAGCGTGCCGCGGTGCGGGGCAAAGAGGCCAGCCACCCGACGGAACTCAACCGGGTGCTGGGACAGCTGATCGACGTCCGCGGGGTCCTTCACCGCGGTATGCATCGGCCGCGTCATAGTTTAACCGCAGGTGACGATGGGCTGCGGGTCATAAACCGTGGTGGTGGTCTCCCGGGAGATTTCCTTGCCGGAGAGGTCCTTGATAACGCGGGTATCGGACGTCGTGAAGCCCGGCGCGCCAGACGACGGCGAGCAGTCCTCGCTCACCGACTTGCGCTGCGGCTCGGTCTTGGCCCAGCGGCCGTTGTTGATGGACTCAACCTCAACAGTCTTCACGCCCTTGAAGCGCACGGTGATGTCGCTGCCGAAGCTGGTTTCGATGCGCACCGGGTGGTTCGAGGTGTTCTTGAACTGCAGGTCAATCGCGCCTTCGTACACGGTGGCCTCGCGGCCGGCCGGGTAGCGCGAAATGTAATAGGAGTGCGGGGTATGCGCCACATCCTCCATGCCGGCGAAGTACGCGGCGTTGTAGAGCGTGGTGGCGAACTGGGAGATGCCACCGCCCACGGCCTTGCCCGCGTGGCCGTCGATGATGATGCCGGATTCCACGTAGCCCTGCGCAGTGCCGCGCGGGCCGGTGTAGCCGTTGAGGGAGAAAGTCTCGCCTGGGTTGACCACGGCACCGTTGACCTGCTGGGCCACCAGCCGGATGTTAGTGCCGGAGGCCCCAGAAAAGCCACCGGTGGAGAACTCGGACACGGTGTCATCGAAGGTGGCCTTCTCCGCCATCTCGGTGGTGAAATCCGCGGGGTCCGGCTTGTAGTCGGCATCCCACTCGCGGTCATCTTCGCTGCTCACGCGGTCTTCGAAACCATCGAGGGTCTTGTCCCAATCGATGATGGAGCCATCCACCGAGGGCGTAATCTGCTTGTCGTTGCCGCTGAAGGAAATCTTGGCGTTGGTGCCGGGCACCTCGGAGCCTTGCATGCGCTCTTGGAAGAGCTCGCGCGCGCGGTCTTTATCTACCTTGAGGCGCAGCTCGCCTTCCTCGGCAGCGATGGAGACGAACTGGGAAATCTCCGGCTTGCGCAGGGTTCCGGCGGTGTTGTTCTCGCCTTTCAGAGTGAGCGGATTATCCAGCGCGCGGGCGGCATCACCGGTGCGCATAGCCTCAATCGCCGCGGCGTTAATTTGTGGTTCCACCACCATGGGCGTGACCTCCACACCGTCGGGGTCGAGCCAGTGCTTCTCGACGTCCCCCCTCAACGCCTCCTTCTCCACCGCCTGGCCGAGTACGGGTTTGGTCTCTTTGAGGGAGCCGTCGACAAGCTCGAGGTTTCCGTCCTCCGGCTCGATCGCGAGCTCTTCGCCTACGCGATCCAGCGCGCCGTCGAGCTGGGCATCGTCGACATCGACGGCGACTGGGATTTCCTCGGTAGGTTTAATGAAGCTGTAGAGGCGGGCAAAGGGATTGAGCGAGGCATCCGGGATGCCGTCGACAGCCTTCTGGTAGTTCAGGCTCAGCCCCGAATCCTGCGGGATGAGCTCGGAGGTTTTCTCGCCTGCGCGCACGATGACGGGCCGGGTGGCCACGTCACCGAGTTCACCTTCCAGTTTCTCTACCGCGGCGGTGCGCTCCATGCGGGAGATGTCAACGCCGCCTACCGACGTCGCACGCGGCACCTTGTGCTGGTTCGCCATGACATCCCAGGCGTAGGCGATGCCGGCGATGAGCACGAGGCCGACGAGCACGCCGAGGGTGACCTTGAGTCCCCGGCGGTTGCGGTCGCGTCGGTATTGGCTGTGTCCGATTGCCTTTTTCACGTGTACGAGATTAACGTCTGCCAGCTAGTTTTTCCTAGTCGGTATCCTGCTGGGCCACTACTTCCGCCGCCGCATCAATCACCGCGTCAATGTCGTCATCGGTGGACCACAGCGGCATGTCAGCACCTGCGGCGAGGGCGGCGGCCACGGCTTCCGACACGCTGAAGTTCTCCGAAATGGAGGCCATTCCTCCCAGGTCATCGGTATAAATAGTGCCGTGAAAGCCCAGCTCTTCGCGAGCCAGCTGGTAGGCGCGCGGGTTCAGGGAAGCAGGTTCTTCACCCAGGCCGGGGACCACGAGGTGGCCCATCATGAGTGCTGCCTCCGGCGCTTGCGGAAGAGCTGTGTGAAAGGGCACGAACTCGTGGCCGGAGAGTTCCTCCAGCGGCGGAGTAACGGCCTCGCCTAAGTGTGTATCCCCGGAGGCGCGCCCATGTCCGGGGAAGTGTTTGAACACGGCCTTGATACCTGCTGCCTGCAGCCCGCGGGCAAAGGCCGCGCCATAGTCGCCGGCGGCCTCTGGGTCGGTAGAGAAGGCGCGGTCGCCGACAACCTCCAGGCCGCCCCCATCCACGTCGAGCACCGGGGCAAAGTCCACCGTGACTCCATGCGCGCGGAGGCTGTGTCCAATCTCGGTGGCCATCTGCTCCACCTCTTCTGGGGTATGACCCTCCGCCATGGCCTGCGGCGAGGGATAGTCACCCAAAATCTCAGAGAAGCGCTGGACGCGGCCGCCCTCGAAATCGATGGACACCTCGAAGTCGCGGCCCACCTCGTCGCGCAGGGCGTTGATTCCCCGCGGACCATCGCTGAGTAGTTCCGGGTCGGCCCAGCTCGGGATGAACAGCCCGCCAACACCCGCGTCCAGCTTCGCCCGGGCATCCTCATAGTTCAGTGCCGGCGGCATGAGCTTTGCTGCCGCACGAGCCCGCACGTCCTCGGGCGCCTCGGCCTCGGTTGTCTCAGCCTCGCTGGTCTCGTCCGCAGCGTTTGAGGCGGCGGACGAAGTTGGGGTGGGCGTTGTAGGGACGTCGGAAAGCACAGGCTCCGAACCGCACGCACTGAGGACGCACGCGGTACTCAACAGGAGGGCGGAAGTTGCTTTTCTCATACCCACCAGTCTGCCTGAAGGCACCGCGCGGACAACACCCGGTTGTTAGGATGGTCACATGAGCAACGGAGAGACCCTGCTAATCGCCTACGACGGCTCCGACCGCGCCGACCGCGCCCTCGAATACGCCGCACACCTGCTGCGCCCAACCGACGTCGAAATCCTCACCGCGTGGGAAACCTCCGCGCGCCAGGCCGCACGCGCCGTCAGCCGCACCGGCCTGCACCAGTCCACGATCTCGCCGGACAGCGTGGAGGAGGACCCTGCTTATGAGGAAGCAGTGGCGATTTGCCGCCGGGGAATCGCCAAGGCGGAATCCCTGGGCCTGCGCGGACATGCCCACCTGGTGGAGTCGGTGACGTCGATTCAGAGCGCGATTGTCGACGCCGCCCAGGAACTCAACGTCGACGTCATCGTCACCGGCACCCGCGCGCTGACCGGCTTCCGCTCGCTGTGGACGAACTCAACTGCGGAGTACATCGTGCGCAATGCGGGCTTGCCAGTCTTTATCGTGCCGCCGGAGAACGACGACGAGGACGAGGACTGCTAGAATCTGGCGCCATGGCATTCGATAGCGACTCCCTCAACAAGCGCACCCTGGGCCCAGCCCTGGGCAGTGCTGTCGTTGGCGTGGCGTTGGGAGTCGTCACCATCCTGGGTATTGCCCAGTTCTCGCAGGCAGACGCCGTGCCGAGCGATAACTCTGTCAAGGCCTCCGACGCCGTGATGGGCGGACCGGAGTACGGCTCGCGCGAGTAAGCGTGCGCGCACGCAGCGGGGGGCTTTTCTTTCTAGCCCTCGTGGTCTTGGTGCAGCCGTGGGGGCTGACTGCTGCCGACACCAAACATGATCTGGTGGCCAACCCGGCGGGCTTCTTGCGCGGTGCGCTGCATGCTTATACCGATACTTTCACGCTGGGCCAGCTGCAGAACCAGGCTTATGGCTACCTCTTCCCGCAGGGCTTGTTCTTCCTGCTGGCGGACCCGCTGCCGGATTGGATAGCGCAGCGAGCGTGGTGGTTTGTGGTCTTGGCCGTGGGCTTTCTGGGTTTCTTCCGCCTAGTCCGCGCAGTACTTCCTGCCGCGCCGGATTATGCCGCGCTGGCGGGCGGAGTGCTCTTTGCGCTCTCGCCGCGCACGCTGACGACGTTAGGCGCGATTTCCTCGGAGACCTGGCCGGTCATGCTGGCACCCTGGGTACTGCTGCCCTTCCTGCGGCCGGGCCGGCTTTGCTGGCGGGATGCAGCACCTTCGGTGGTGGCGGTGGCGTGCATGGGCGCAGTCAACGCCACGGCCACTCTCGCCGCGTGCCTGCCGGCGGGTTTGCTCCTCTTGTGGCGGCGCGCGGGCAAAACCGGTCTTGCCTGGCTGGCCGGCTGCGCCGCGGTGTCCGCGTGGTGGATTATCCCGCTGCTCATCCTGGGCCGCTATGCCCCGCCTTTTACCGAGTTCATCGAGTCCGCTCACGTGACCACGCGCTGGCTCAACCTGGCGGAAATCCTGCGCGGCACCACCAGTTGGGCGCCCTTTGTGGATACCGAGCGCGTCGCCGGCAATGAGCTAGCCACCGAGCCGGTCTTCGTGCTTGTCACCGTGGCGGTTGCCGCCCTGGGTCTTGTGGGGTTGTCCCGCCTGCCGCGCGTGTGGAGTTTCATGCTGCTGGTGGGCGTGGCCGTACTCGGCACGCATGCCGCGTGGTACCTCGATGCGCTCGACGGCCCCTTGGCCGCGCTGCGCAACGTGCATAAATTCGATCCCCTGGTACGCATCCCGCTGGTGCTCGGCGTGGCCTCGCTGGTGGCGCGGGTGGAGTTGCCGCGGACGTTGAGCTTGGGGCGTCGTCAAGCAGCGGGCCTTCTGGTGTGCCTCGTGGTGATGGGTGCGACCGCTCCCGCGTGGGCTGGCCGGCTGCTGCCCAAGGGCGCGTACGAGGAGGTCCCGGCCTATTGGCACAAGGCCGCCTCCTTCATGAATAGTCTGGACACACGCGTGCTCATCTACCCACCAGCCTCCTTCGCCCGCCAGGACTGGGGCTGGACGCGCGATGAGCCGGCGCAGCCGCTTCTCGACGTCCCCTGGGCCGTCCGCGACGCCATCCCCCTCATCCCGCCCGAAGCCATCCGTGGCCTGGATGGTGCGATGGCGCAGATTTCCCGCGATCCCGCGTCCGCGCCTTTAGTGTTGCAGCGCCTCGGCATCGGGGCCGTCGCGGTGCGCCACGACCTCATTTCTGGTTCCTCGGCCCACATCTCGGGCGAGGTCCACACCTTCGGGGAGGTCGACGTCGTGGTTTTCGACGCAGACCTCTCCATGAACTTGGCACCTGCGGATCCGCCGCGCGTGGCGGGCGGCGGGGAATCGCTCGCACTCCTTTCCGGACCGCATGAGCTGGTCTCCTCCAACGCGGACATCGTCACCGATACGCCCACCCTGCGCGACCGCAACTACGGCACGCTCACCGGCCCGGTCTCCGCGCCACTATCCCCTGATGACCCCACCTCCGTGCGCAACCGCCTGCGCGACTATCCCTCCGCCGGCCCGCTGACCCAGGTGGTAGAACACGATGGCCGTGTCACCGCGTCGTCGTCCGCCGCGGATGCCTCTGCCTTCGGCGGGGCGAACCCGGCACGCTCTCTCACCGCGGCCGTCGACAGCGAGAACTCCACCGCCTGGTGGCCAGCGCCCGGTGATTCCGGCTGGCTGGAGCTGCACTCCGATTCCACGTGGACCTCGCCGAAGCTGCGGCTGATGACCACCGGCACGACGGAAGTGACCATCCACAACGGCGACTCCCAGGTGACTGTCACCATGGAGGCCTTCCGCGCCCGCGATATCCGCGTGCCCGGCGCGCAGGCCTCCACTATCCGCATCGAGCCGCAGCGCCGCACCGGAATTGCGGAGGCCTCCATCGTGGACCAACCCTCCCCGCGCCGCCTCGTCACCGTGCCCGATACCTCGCCGGATGCCGAACAGTTCCTCTTCCAACAGGACAACGAACACATCCTCATCCGCTCCTTCACCGCTCCGCGCGCCATGACCGTGCGGGTTGCCGGCACCAAGCCCGTGCTTATCGACGGCTCCCCCCACTCCCCCGGCTCCACCCTCAACCTCTCCGCCGGGCAGCACCTCCTGCGCACCACCGGCGACTGGGCAGCCTTAACCGATACCGCATCCGCCTTGCCCGCTCCCCTACCTGCCTCGTCTCCTGTCATATCCGGCTCCGCCTCCGACTCGGCAGCCCCATCCGGCGCGGACCCGACAGCCACTTCCGGCGCGGACCATGGCTATGCCCCGCTCGCTGCTGGTTCCCCCATCGAGCCGGCCGACCACGACCGCCTCCTTGTCACCGGCCGCGCCTTCAACGAGGGCCTGCGCGGCGAGCTCCGCTCCCCCAACACAGCTGCGGTCTCGACGCCAGGTTCGGCACAAGATTCAGCGCCAGCCTCCAGCTCGGCACCGCTAGCCCTCGAGCCGCGCTCCATCGATGCCGACACTCAGGCCTTCCTCATCCCCGCCGGCGCTAGCGGCACCTTCCACATGTCTTTTGGTGCTGACCGCGCCTACCGCGTGGGCCTCGGCCTCGGCGGCGCGCTCGCCGCGCTGACCACCGCGCTGTGCCTGCTCGTCATGGCCCGCGGCCCTTCCCCTGCCACATCCGCGTCTTACACAGCGCACGACTCGACCAGCCCGGCTGCCCTCCCGGCGAGCTCCACCACCTCCGTGGCTTCCCGTATGCGCTCTCCTGCCCGATCTCTCTCAGCGCGAGTACTTCTGCTCATGACCGCAACCATGGCGCTCGTCGCTGGTCTTCCCGGCCTTGTCGCCGCTGTCACGGCGTGGGCCATCACGCGCTGGACCACGCTGCGCTCGGACTACCTGGCGGGCGCGCTCACCTTGGCCGCTGGCGCGATGCTCGCCCGCGCGCCCTGGCCCACGGAAGGCTACGCCGGTGACTCACTGCTCGTGCAGCTGCTATGCGTCGCGGCTATCACGTGTGCCTGCCTCCCACCCCGCCGCGCATCCTAGGTATATATCCCCGCTACACATGGCTCCCCGCACAAGGCATCAACTAAAAGGCATCTTCAGGGTGAAAAACGCCTTCTGGAAGCTACAAATGGTGTTTTCAGAGAGAAAAACACCTTCTGACTGATGCCCTTTGAAAGATGCCTTCTGCGGAATCGCTATCGCTAGCCGAGCTTGCCACTGGCGGAATGAGCAGCCGAGCTAGCAGGACTATCTGCCTGGCGCGGCAGGGAACGCGGGACGACGATGCGGCCGCGGGCAAGGGAGCGAATGAGGTCGCGGCCGGGGACCTCGACAAGCACGTAGGTCGCGGCAGACAGCACGCAACTGACCACCGCCGTAAAGACCAGCACTACCGCGAAATCCCAGGCAGAACCGGAGAAGGCCGACACGCCTAAAAGCGGAAAAGCGATGGCCAGCACCGCCACGTGCCATAAAAACACGCCATAAGACCCGCGGCCCAATGCGCGCATCCACTCGGAGGAAAGCCAGCTCTCACGGGGCGCCAGCGCTACCGGCACCACAATGCAGGCCCCGCACACGGCGCCCACCGCGATGCGGCGCGCGAACTCGCCAGGCTCCGGGTGGACCAATCCCTGTGGTCCGAACCACTCGCGGCTAGCCAGCCACACACACCCCGCGGCCACCGCCCAGCAGACGGGACGCACGATCCGCCCAGCGCGCACGCGCACGCCGGCCGACTCCGCCTCCGCAGCCACCATGCCTACCGCGAACCACGAGAAATACGCCGGCGGCCAAATCTGTGTATTGACATCGCCGGATTCATACCCAGCTACGAAAGGAAGAAAGCCCCAGAACAGACTCAGCCCGCCAGCACCAGCAATAAGCACCACCCGCGGGCGCGCCGAGAGCTTATCCAACATCCACACCAAAAGCGGCAACACCGCATAGAAGGCGAACTCCACGCTCAGCGACCATAATTGCGTCAGCCCAGGCACCAGCCCATCGGCGATATACAGCTGTGTGCCGGTCAGGTTGGTGAGGAGTTGCGGGAGGGTTAAGGGGGAGGCGTCGGGAAGCAAGGCGAGTACCGCCACCACGCACACCAGATACAGCGGCGCCAAGCGCGCCACGCGGGAGAGCGCATACTGCCGCGCCGTATGCGCGTGCCGCCGGCGCCACAGCAAGAACCCACTGAGCACGAAGAAGACCGCCACGCCGTAGTCCAAGCGTTCGGCCCAGGCCCAGCCGGTAGCCGTCTGGAAGGACACGTGCGTGACCACGACCGCCATTGCTGCCAGCGCACGCACGCCTTCGAGCTCAGGGAGAAAGCGCATGGCCCACTACGATACTATTTTTGCAATACATCCCTCGACCGATCGGAGCTGACGTGTTCCTTCGCTCGCGCCTAGCGCAGGTGACGATTGCCGCCGCGGTCTTCCTCATCCTCGGGTCCATCCTTCCGCCGCTGTACAACAACCAGTCGAGGCCCCTAGCCACGGACCTGGCCTTCGAGGTCCGCGCGGAACAAGACGGCGCCGCGTTGACCCGGCACACCGCAACCGCACCTGTGGACAAGGATGCGGTGGCACGCACGCAGTCCACTATGGACCTCACCGTCGAAGGCGAGACCGTCGTGCACATCACCGAGGATTCCCTGCTCAACCGCGAATCCACCTATCCGGTCGCCGGCCCGAACACGACGCAGCACATCGAGATCCCGGCTTTTGACCTGCAGGTGGACAACGAGATCGAGCGCGATGGCATGAGCTACTTCTTCCCCGCCGGCGCGGAGCAGCGCTCCTATCCCTTCTTCGATCCCCTTACGCAAAGCGCTAAGCCCATCGATTTCCTTCGCGATGAAAAGCTCGACGGCATCCCCACCTACGTCTTCCACCAGGACGTCGCGCCGGTCTCACTTCTCCAGGTCTTTGGCTTTGATGCTCACCGCGCCGGCCCCGCGGGCGATTTCTACTCGCTGGAGTCCCTGGAGCGCTACCACCTGAAGCCGGCTTCGCACGTCATCCTTGAGCCTTACTACGCGGTGAGCCGCTCGGTGTGGGTAGAGCCCACCACCGGCACCATCGTGAAGGAGGAGCAGCACCCCCGCATCTTCTGGGCCACCGACGCCACCCAGGCCCAGGCCATGGTCGACGCCGATGACACTAAGGAGCGTGCGCTTCTCGACGTCCCCCTCACCTGGTCCCCCGATACCCTCACCGAGCACCTCGACTCGGTGCGCCGGGTGATCGACACGGTGAAGGTCTTGGGCATCGTCGGCTGGCTGGGCAAGGCCATCGGCGTGGTGTTGTTGGCGGTAGCGGCCGCGATGTTCATGCGTGGCCGTAGCCAGAGCGCTTAAGGGCGTCTGCCGTGTCCTCCTCGCAGCGATCTGCTCTTCCGGCCTCCAGTTCCCGTGCGGTGAACTGGGCCCTTGGGCTCTGGGGCGGGGTGCTCGTGCTGGCGGTGTGCTGGCCTTTTCTGCTGCCCGGCGAGTTCGAGTGGCGCGATATGGTGCTGCTTGACCGGCCAGCTTTGAGCGCCTCTGCCTTCGGCGCCGGCGACCTGCCTGCGCGCAATGCCCCGCAAGATGGCGTGCTCGCTCTTCTCGGCGGTGCGTGGCTGGCTCGGGTTTTCATCCTTGCTGCTGCGAGTGCCTCGGCGTGGGTAGCGTGCCGGTGGTCACGCGCATCTAGCCCGTGGGCAGCGGCCGCGGCGATGGCGTGTGCCGTGGCCAACCCCTTCGTCATTGAGCGCCTCCTGCAGGGGCAGTGGTCGCTGGCGGTGGCAGCGTGGCTGGCGCCGGTGATCGCATGGGGTTGTCTTCGTGGTCACCCACGCGTGGCGTGGCTGGCGTTGTGGGCTGCGTCCTTGACGCCCACCGGCGGGCTCTTCGGGGGACTCATCGCGGTTCTCTGTGAGCGCGAAGGGCGAAGAAGGTGGCTTTTTGCGGGCGGCTCGGTGTTGTTGTGGCTGCCGTGGTTGGTTCCAAGCCTCGTGGCTGGACATCCAGGCGCCTTTGGGGACCCCGCCGCCCAGGCCGCGGCCTTCGCCCCGCGCGCGGAGGCCTACGTGGGCACGGTCGGTTCGCTCCTCGGCTTCGGAGGCATCTGGAATGCCGCGGCCGTTCCGGCCTCCCGCGAGCACGGCTTCGCCGTGGCGGGACTAGCGGTCGCCGCCCTCGCCGTCTTGGGCGCCACTCGCCTTCCTCGGCGCGAGCTGCGCCCCCTCGCAGTTTTGGCAGTTGCCGGCATGGGCCTAGCCATCCTCGGAGCACTGGCGCCGAGCCTTACCGCCTTCGCCGTCGAGCACATCCCCGGCGCAGGCCTGGTGCGTGATTCCTCCAAGCTCACCCTCCTCGCCCTGCCGCTGGCCGTCGTCGGCATCGGGGCTTTGCGCCAGCTTCCGGCAGCACTCGCCCTGTGTGCCTGCCTGCTCCAGGCCCCCGATGCGCCGCGGGAGCTCTCCGTGTTGAAGCCACGTGAAACAGGCATCGACCGCCAGCTCGTCGAGGAACTCGACGGGCGGCTCACCTTCTTCGCCGACCGCCCAGCCATGGTGCCAGTCGACGGCGGCGTTGCCCTCGACCCCTACTCCAAGGCGGCGAACAAGCTCGATTCCGGCGAGCTCACCGTCGACGGCGTGACCGTGGATGAGCCATCTCCGCGCTACCTGGCCGCTGCCGAGGCCTGGACCACGCGCGAACTCGGCCGGCTGGAGGAGCTCGGCGTGGGCGCAGTCGTCGAGGACGGCCGCATCGTTGCCACCACGAACGCCCAACCGGCACCCGTACCGTGGGCGCTTAGCGCCGCCTGGTGCGCACTTCCGCTTCTAGGAGCTCTTCGAAGCGCGCGCCGGTCTTCTCCCAGGAAAAAGTAGCCGCCAATTCGCGGGCAGCCTGGCCGAGACGGGTGCGGAGAAGGGGGTCGTCGACAAGCATGCGCACCGCCTGCACGAACTCCGCCTCGCGCTGCACCAGCACGCCCGTCTTGCCATCGATAACACTATCTTGCAGGCCAAATGCATAACCCACCGTGGGAACCCCATGTTGGGCTGCCTCCATGACTGCCAACCCCCAGCCCTCTTTGCGAGACGGCATGAGGTGGACGTCGGCACGCGCGAGCAGCGCATGTTTATAGTCCTCGGTGACCTGACCACGGAAGCGCACGCGATCCTCCACACCATGGGCGCGCGCGTACTCGCGCAGGTGAGATTCCCACCAGCCGGAACCGATGACGTCGAGAAGCGCGCCCGGAATCCTAGCCACGGTGTCCATGGCATGCTCAATCTGCTTGTGCGGCACCAGGCGGGACAGCGTCACCAGGTGGATATCGGCCTCGCGCTCCAAGGTGGGCACGTGCTCCGGCAGAGGGTCAAGGCCGTTCTCAATGATGCGCGCACCGTGGATCCCTAGCTTCTCCAAGTCGCGCTTCGAGGCCTCCGAGACCGTCACCCATGTGTTGTGGCGGTAGAGCGCGGGGACTACGCGGGATTCCAGGAACCAGCCCAGCCGCGCCAGGAAGGGGCCGGCCACCGGCCACTGCTCGCGGTGGCAGTGGTGCGTCAGGATGACGACGGGCGCGCGGGTGGCCAGGCGCGCGAAAAAGGGGATGCCGTTGTGGGTATCCACCACGACATCAAAGCCGCGCATACCGGGCGCGCCGAACAACATCGCCAACAACGCACGCGGATACACGCTGAACTTGGCGCCGGCGCGCGAATAGAGCACGCCGTTGCGGCGCTCGCGCTTAGCGGCGTTCATGTGGCGCGCAGTACGGAAGACCACCTCGTGGCCTTGGGCAGCTAGGTACTCGCCGACGCGCTCGAGGTAGCGCTCGGAACCGCCACCTTGCGGGTGGGTAGAATCGCGCCAACACAGTAGAAGGATTTTCATGTCGAGGAACTAGCCTAGTGGGTTATGAAACGCACCCGTAGCTTGGCCACCCTGCGCCGCTCCTGGCGGCTGCTGCGCTCCTTCCGCTTTGAACAGACAGCGCCCGCCATCTTTTATGGCGGTTTGGCTGAGGACACCGCTGCGCTTATCGACGCCCTCTGCCACGACCACTCCCTCTCTCTCACCGGCGCGCGCGTGCTCGACGTCGGGGGCGGGCCCGGCTATTTCGCTTCCGCCTTTGCCCAGCGCGGGGCCAGCTATGTCGGGCTGGAGCCCGACGTGGGCGAGATGTCCGCCGCCGGCATCGAAGTGGCCCAAGCCGTACGCGGCGACGGCACGCGCCTGCCCTTCGCGGATAACACCTTCGACATCACGTACTCCTCCAACGTGGCCGAGCACATCCCCAACCCGTGGGTGATGGGGGAGGAAATGCTGCGCGTAACCAAGCCCGGCGGGCTGGTGGTCTTGAGCTACACGGTGTGGCTGGGGCCTTTTGGCGGACACGAGACCGGCCTGTGGGAGCACTACGTGGGCGGCGCTTTTGCCCGCGACCGCTATACCCGCCGCCACGGCCACCCGCCGAAGAACGTCTTCGGTACCTCGCTCTTTGCGCTTTCCGCACGCGAAGGTCTGGACTGGGCGCGACGTGTGGCGTCGCAAGGCTCGCAGCTCCTCGCAGCTTTCCCGCGCTATCACCCGTGGTGGGGGTGGTGGGTGATTAAGGTGCCGGTGCTGCGCGAGTTCCTCACCTCTAACCTGGTCCTCGTCCTGCGCGCCTAAATTCCTCAGCCACAATGAGCACTCAGATCAAACGTGGAATCACACTGCTGCCGTACTCGGTCATCGTGCGTTACCACAATCACCGCTGCGCCCGCCTGAGCCTGCTCCTGAAGAAGTGCCATGACGCGATCCGCATTCCTGGTGTCAAGGGCGGCAGTGGGTTCATCAGCCAGAATTAAGCGCGGCGAACGCACCAAAATTCGCGCAAAAGAAACGCGCTGCTGCTCACCACCGCTCAAGGAATAAGCCTTCTCTGCTTCTCTACCGGCAAGTCCCACTTTTTCCAGAGCATCCGCAATGATGCTCGCCTTCCGTCCCTCCGGAGTAGCTGGCGGTAATGCAACGGCCACGTTGTCCGCTACGGAGTCGACATCGACTAAGGCAAAGTCTTGGAAGAGATAGCCAATCTCAGTCCGCCGCAGCTTTCGTGCCTGCCGTTCCTTCATGTTCATCACGTCGTGTCCCAGTACTCTCATGCTTCCGCCGCTGAACGAATCCAAGAGCCCTAGGCAATTCAGCAAGGTAGTCTTGCCGCAACCTGACGGGCCAGAAATAGCCACCATCTGCCCTGCAGTAATGTCAGCGTTGACCCCGGACCATAAGGTACGCTGCCCTATCGAATACTGCCCATCCCTGATGTTGATAACTTCTTCGTTCACTTTCCTACCTCTTCACCATCGACCGAGAGACCCACACCATAGTCAGCGCCGATACGACGGCGACCAGAACTGAAAGGCCCACGCCACCGGCTACAGCCTCGGGCGTAACTCTAAGTTGGGCGACAACTTCGGGCATCGTCTTCATCTGCTCGAGCCCACGTGCCTGCTCGCCTTTGAACCACATATATACAGCGGTAATAAAGCAAACGCCTGCGTCAGCGATCCAGAGGCTACGGTACGCACGGAGCATGGGTAAGCCCATAAGACGGTAGACACGCAGCCTCTGTGCACATAGCTTCCGGTACAAGAATCCAGCCATCGCTGCCATGATCAACGCAATTAACGCTGCGGAAACGGCCCCAAGCGCATAAGCAATGGCGTTAGCACGGAGAGAAGCATTCCCCTGGGCCCATCGCTGCGCGGCCGAGTTGGACTTCAAGACAAAGTTGTTGAGCTCTGGGTCTTCACGGAGCTCAGGTGGTATATCTCCCAAGAATCCGGTGCCGTCTTGAGTCATGCTGGCGACGATGGTTCTATCAGACGGCAATTGATCGTCCGGATAGATGGTCAACACCGGCCCCTTTGTGGTTACCTTTTCTCCCCAGCCGGTGTCATCAATCTGCCATGTAGCCACATCAGCGTCATCGCTATCGATAATCTTGACTGGGCACTCGTGCTCGCTGCAGTAGAAATCCGTTGGAATTGAGTTCTCTGCACTATCCACATCACGCGGGATGTACCTCGTTGGCTCCTGCGGTGGATTCTTGCGCAGTTCCTCACGTAAAGGACCTTCCACAGACCGCAATGCAGCTGTGTAATTGAAACTGAGCATATCGCGGCCGATGCCACCGAACTCTTCCGGAGTGTCTCCGGCAAACTGGGCAAATTGGAACTTCCCCGCAGCAGAACGCGCCCTCGCTAGCTCCGCCAATGCGTGAGAGGAATCGACGACTCCATCTTCATCGCGAGAGCCTGAAAGTTCTACTAGCTGCAGATCGTCGGCCTGCTTCCAAAAGTTCCCGACGTCCTTTTGGACTCCAACCTCGTGCACGTGATTGAGCGCAGGAGCAATGAGGCTAGCAGCAACGATGCAAGGAACCAGCTTCACCAAGAAGATAATCGCCGCGGTACTGCGCTGCGGTAGCTTTCCTTTTAGTCGCTCATGTAATGGCAGCCTTTTGCAGGCAAAGGTAGTGAGCACGAAGCTCACCGCAATCGTGACAAGTAGTGGCCCCAAAAACACCGCTGAGTACTTAACGATCCCTAGTGCTACGCGCGGCGAGACTAAGTTTGCACACAGCAGCAGCGCTACCGCCGCCACCGCTAGGGACCCAAGAAAGGGCTTAACATACGAGCGCCGGATTTCTCGGCCAAGGATCGAAAGGGGGGAAAGGCCCATCAACTGCCACACAGCGTAATCCCGAGTTCGCGCAATCGCGCCTGCAGCCACCACCGCGAAACAGGTAGCCAACACCAAGAAATAGATCCCTGCCAGCGCGGTATCTGTAAAGAGAAATGACCATTCGAGGTTCTTAAGATCACGATATTGTGCTCCATGCGAGTCCAAGACCTCGTGCACCGCATCCGTGAAATCTGCGTCACCTGAAAGCTGTAGTAGCTGGCGTGAGTCCTCGTCCGGTAGCTCGGTCAACGGATGAACGTGAACCGGCTTTCCGGGTTCGATCGTGTCATACCAAGAATCACCATGTTCCCCAGCTGCGTATACATCCGTGAAGTCGGGTTGTTCAATCGCTACCGCAATTCGCTCGTTCTCCGTTCCAGCAACTCCCTCGAGGGCCGCAAGAATATCAGCGCCCTGGCCGTTATCCGCTCCAACGCTGACAAAAGAGCCGGTCTCGAAAATCCCCTCGGGTTGAACCATCACCCAAGCCCAATAGCCCAAGAAAAGTGCAGAGAAAACGCCGAACGCCGCGAGAATTCGTTGGGAAAAACCCACTCCATCTTTCACGAAACGTCCCTCTCTGCACGGCCTCGGATTTGTCCGCTACGCACTATGGCATAGCTTGTTGCACCCCTCAGTCTTATTGAGTGCAAGTTTCATTATTTTTCGCTGTGAGAGCGCCCCGCACCTTGAGCCAGACAAAGTTAAACCCCAGCAACACAAAGTGTGTCACTGGGGGTTAACTAGTAAGTCGCGTTAGGAGGCAGCTTCAACGCGCTCCTTGAGCGCCTTGAACTGATCCCACACCTCAGACGGCACGCGGGAGCCCAGGAAGTGCAGGTACTCCTTGTTGTCTTCCATGTCGCCAGCCCAGTCCTCCGGGTTGACGGCAAGGGCCTCGCGGACGTCTTCGATGTCGAAGTCTAGACCGGTGAGGTCGATATCCTCCGGGCGAGCGGTGTGGCCCACGACGGTCTCGACGGCGTCGACATTGCCCTCAATGCGGTCCACAATCCACTTGAGAACACGGGAGTTCTCACCGAAGCCCGGCCACAGGAAGCGGCGGTCCTCGCCGCGGCGGAACCAGTTCACCAGGAAGATGGCCGGCATACGGTCGCCACCCTTTTCGCCCATGTCAATCCAGTGCTGCAGGTAGTCACCAGCGTTGTAGCCCATGAACGGCAGCATGGCCATCGGGTCATGGCGCAGAGCACCGACCTTGCCCTCAGCGGCAGCGGTCTGACCGGAGGAGAGCAGAGCGCCAATCATGGTGCCGTGGTTCCAGTCGAAGGCCTGGGTCACCAGCGGAACGGTATCCGCGCGGCGGCCGCCAAAGAGGATGGCGTCAATCTTGACGCCCTTCCAGTCGTCAAATTCCGGCGCGGCGGACGGGCACTGCGTAATCGGCACGCAGTAGCGGGAGTTCGGGTGCGCAGCCTTGGTGGTGGAATCCGGGGTCCAATCGTTGCCATGCCAGTCAATGAGGTGCTCTGGGGCCTCGCCCATTTCCTCCCACCAGACATCGCCGTCGTCGGTAAGCGCGACGTTCGTAAACAGCGTGTTGCCCGGCTCCATGGACTTCATGGCAATCGGGTTGGACTCGTAGTTGGTACCCGGCGCGACACCGAAGAAGCCGTTCTCCGGGTTCACGGCGTACAGGCCGTCCTCGCGCAGCTTCATCCACGCGATGTCATCGCCCACAACCTCAGCCTTCCAGCCCGGGATGGTCGGGGTAATCATGGCCAGGTTGGTCTTACCACAGGCAGACGGGAAGGCCGCGGCGATGTGGTACTTCTTGCCCTCCGGGTTGGTGAGCTTGAGGATGAGCATGTGCTCAGCCATCCAGCCTTCTTCCTTCGCCATGACAGAAGCGATGCGCAGCGCGTAGCACTTCTTCGCCAGGATGGCGTTTCCGCCGTAACCGGAGCCGTAGGACCAGATTTCCTTGGTCTCCGGGAACTGGGTGATGTACTTGGTGTCATTGCACGGCCAAGCGACGTCCTCCTGGCCCGGCTCCAGCGGGGCACCTACGGAATGCAGGGCGTGGACGAAGTTGCCGTTCTCACCGATCTTGTCCAGCGCCTGCTGGCCCATGCGGGTCATGATGCGCATAGAGAGGACGACGTAGGGCGAGTCCGTAAGCTGAACGCCCAGCTTCGGGTCCGGGTCACTAATAGGGCCCATGCAGAAAGGCACGACATACATGGTGCGGCCCTTCATGGAACCTCGGAAAGCCTCGGTCATCTCTTCCTTCATGGCTGCCGGCGGGGCCCAGTTATTGGTCGGGCCTGCGTCCTCGGCAGTCTCGGTGCAGATGAAGGTACGGGACTCCACGCGGGCGACATCCGACGGGTTCGAGCGAGCCAGGTAGGAGTTCGGGCGCTTCTCCTCGTTGAGCTTGATGAGGGTACCCTTCTCCACGAGCTCGGCAGCGAGGCGATCGGCCTCCTCCTGGGAGCCGTCAACGAACACGACCTCTTCCGGCTGGAAGAGCTCGACGCTCTCACTGATCCACGAAATGAGCTTCTCATTCTTCGTGGGCAAGTCACCTACAAGGCCTGGAATAGTTGCGGTCATTTCATATTCTCCTGTGTTCGGTGGGCCAGGGCACTTCTCAGCGTCGGTGGGGATTTTCTCCGCCATCGACGTCTCGCCTTCCAGAGTACGGACACTGGTGATACCAAGATGTGTAATGAGGGCCACCCTGGTTATATCCACCCAGCTCACGCCGACTATCCCAAGGGTATGGGACTGTGAAATACAGCACGGCGGGGAGAAACTCACCCCTGCACGGGGGTAAAAAATCCCCTATCGGCACGTACCGTACGGCCGTACCCTTACCCCCGACTCGCCCGATCGGGCATGACCGGGACCTCCTGCACGGCGCGGCACGTTGCCTCAAACCCCTGCTTAAGGGAAAGATATAAGCCGATGAATAGCGCAGACTCTTCCCAGAACCCCGCCGCCGAGATGCCCCATGGCCGCGGTCTCCAGACGGACTTCAACGCCGAGTTCAACAACGATCTGGACTACCCACGCCTCGGCAACGTCACCTTCCGCCGCGGCACCCTGACTGACAACCAGAACGCACTGTTTGAGGAACACTGGCCCAAGCTGGGGCAGATGCTTGCCGACGTCCCCCTCGACATCCCCGCCTGGTTCGGCCGCGAGGGTGCGAAGACCATCGTGGAGATCGGTTCCGGAACCGGTACCTCTACTGCTGCCATGGCGCCACTGGAAAAGGACACCAACATCATCGCCGTGGAGCTCTATAAGCCGGGCCTGGCCAAGCTGCTGGGCTCCATCGTGCGCAATGATATTGAGAACATCCGCATGGTGCGCGGCGATGGCATCGAGGTTCTTATGCGCATGTTCGCGCCCGAGTCCTTGGATGGCATCCGCATCTTCTTCCCCGACCCGTGGCCCAAGGCCCGCCACCACAAGCGCCGCATTATCCAGTCCGGCACGCTCAACTTGTTCGCCTCCCGCCTGAAACCCGGCGGCGTGCTCCACGTGGCCACCGACCACGCCGGCTACGCCGAGTGGATCAACGAGCTCGTAGAGGTCGAGCCCTCCCTGGATTACAAGGGCTGGCCCTGGCCGGAGTGCCCCATCCTCACTGACCGCCAGGTCATCACCAAGTTCGAGGGCAAAGGCCTCGATAAGGAACACGTCATTACCGAGTACCTGTGGGAGAAGAAATAATGGCCGGAACTTATCTCCTGGTGTGGGATGCGCCGAACATGGATATGGGGCTCGGTGCCATCTTGGGCGGGCGGCCCACCGCGGCTTACCGCCCGCGCTTTAATGCGATTGGGCGCTGGCTCGTGGAGCTTGCCGACGATAACGACGCGACCCCCGAGGCCGCCGTGTTTACCAACGTCAGCCCCGGCGGCGCCGACGTCATCCGCCCGTGGGTAGAAGCCATCCGCAATGTTGGCTTTGCCGTCTTTGCCAAGCCCAAGCTCTCCGAGGACGATGATGTCGACCCTGACATGATTGAGCACATCAAGGCTAACCGCGAGAACCTCTCCGGGGTCATCGTAGCCTCGGCCGATGGCCAGAACTTCCAGGATCTATTGGAACAGCTTGCGGCCTCCGGCTTGCCCACGTGCGTCCTCGGCTTCCACGAGCATGCTTCCTGGGCCGTGACCCATCCGGAGATTGAGTTCGTCGACCTCGAAGACATCGAGGGTGTCTTCCGTGAGCCGTTGCCGCGCGTTAACTTGGACAACCTGCCTCCAGGCGGCGCCTGGCTGCAGCCTTTCCGCCCGCTCTCTGCGCTGCTTCATCGCTCGCCCGAGCACAGTTAGGAGCCCGCCGTGTTTTATTCCTGGGGACGTTTCTCCTACGCGCATCGCAAGGTCATCCCGCTTATCATCGTCGGGCTCATCCTCGGCCTCTTCTTCGGCTTCGGCACGCGCCTGGAGGAGCGCATGAGTCAGGAGGGCTGGGAGGACCCGGGGGCGGCGTCGACAAGCGCTGCACAAATCGAGTTGGAGACCTTCGGCCGTGACAATTCCGGCGACGTCATCCTGCTGTTCGATGACCCCGACGCCCACGCCGCCGAGGCTAAGGCCTTCCTGGACGAGCTCCAGACCCAGTACCCGGAGCAGATTGATTCCGTCACCAGCTACTTTGATAAACGCAACCCGAACCTCATCACACAGGACCACTCCACGGCTTTCGCTGCCATCGGGTTGAAAGGTGACGGCGAGCAAACGCTCAAGGACTTCCGCGCCATCGAGGATTCCCTGCACTCCAGTGGGCTGCCCGTGCAGGTAGCGGGTGCCACCGCGGTGGCCGACGCGCTGGACGAGGGCATGGCCAAGGACATCTCCCGCGCGGAGAAGGCCGCCCTGCCGCTCGTCGGCCTGCTGCTGCTCATCGTCTTCGGTTCCGTCGTGGCGGCCTTCATGCCGCTCGTGGTGGGCGGGTTGTCCATCCTGGGCTCGCTAGGCATTCTTTCCATCCTGGCTGGCTTCCAGCAGGTCAACGTGTTTGCGCAGGCCGTGGTCACGCTGCTGGGCTTAGGTCTCGCCATCGACTACGGCCTGTTCATGGTTTCGCGCTTCCGCGAGGAGCTGGACAAGGGACGCGATACGAAAGAGGCGGTGGCGATTACCACCGCTACTGCCGGCCAAACCGTGGTTTTCTCCGCCGCCATGGTGGCCGTGTCCCTCTCCGGGCTTTTCCTCTTCCCGCAGGCCTTCCTCAAATCCGTGGCCTACGGCTCCATCTCCGCGGTGGGGCTGGCGGCACTGCTGTCGGTGACGGTGCTGCCCTCGCTCTTTGGCATGCTGGGTCCCAACATCGATAAGTGGACCGTGCGCAAGACCTCGCGCCGCGGGCGCCGCATCGAAGACACGTGGTGGTACCGGATGCCGCGCTGGGCCATGGGCCGTGCGGGGCTCATGACCACCGCCATCTGCGCGCTACTCATCGCGCTGACACTGCCGGTGCTGGGCGTGAAATTCGGCGGCATCAACGAGACCTACCTGCCGCCCAACCAGGACGCGCGCGTGGCGCAGGATCAGTTCAACGAGCAGTTCCCCTCCTTCCGCACCGAGCCGGTCAAGCTCGTGGTGAAGAATGCGACGAATGAGCAGCTTGTCGACGTCGTCATGCAAGCCCGCTCCATCCAGGGCCTCACCGAGCCGATGGGACCGAAGACCGCGACTGTCGACGGCACCACCGTCCTCGGCGCCGGCATCCAGGACCGCGAAGATTACGCACGCATCGTCCACGAACTCGAGAACATCGAGGCACCGGAGGGCGTGGAACTTTATGTCGGCGGCACCCCGGCCATGGAGGTCGAGTCCCTCGATGCGCTCTTCGATACCCTGCCCTGGATGGCCCTCTACGTGGTGCTGGCCACCTTCATCCTCATGGCGCTGGTCTTCGGCTCCTTCATCCTGCCGCTCAAGGCCATCATCATGACGCTGCTCTCCCTGGGTGCCACGCTGGGCATTTTGACGCTCATGTTCGTCGACGGTCTCGGCTCCGGCCTGCTCAACTACACCGCCGGACCGCTCATGAGCCCGATCCTGGTGCTCATCATCGCCATCGTCTTTGGTCTCTCCACGGACTACGAGGTCTTCCTGGTCTCGCGCATGGTAGAAGCCCGCCGCCGGGGCGCTTCCACGGACGAGGCCATCGCTGCTGGCACCGCGCACACCGGCGGCATCATTACGGCAGCCGCGCTCATCATGATTGTGGTGGCGGGGGCCTTTGGCTTCTCCGACATCGTCATGATGAAGTACATCGCCTTCGGCATGATTTTTGCATTGCTTATCGACGCCACCATCGTCCGCATGCTCCTCGTCCCCGCCGTCATGCACCTGCTGCGCGAAGACAACTGGTGGGCCCCGCGCTTCCTCACCCGCCTGACCCACCGCCTCGGCGGCGACAACGCTCCAGCTGCCAATCCGGCCCTGGCCACCGCATCCGCTGCCGCGTCGGCTGAACAGGACGACGCGCCCCACTCCCCCGTGACTCCGGCAGAACAGGTCGAGGAGGCGTCGGCAAGCGATGCTCCTGTACGTGGTGACCGCAGCGCCGACACGGACGAAGAACTCATCCCCTTCACCGAGCTGGTCCGCCGACTGAAATCCACGGATGATCGATGAATAAGAAGTGGCTCACCTGGATAATTTCCCTGATTATCCTGGCCGCGCTGGCGTGGTTCTTCCGCGACCAGCTGGACTTCATCTCCGAGGGTCTGCGCCGCCTGCGCCACGCCGAGCCGCTGCCGGTGGTGCTGGTGGTGTTCTTCGCGCTGCTGTCCATCGCGGGCATGGCGGAGGTAATGAAGCGGCTCATCGGCGCCGGCGGCGTCAAGGTGCCGCTACGCGAAACCTACGCCATCACGCTCGCCTCCAACGCGTGGTCCACCACCCTGCCCGCTGGTCCGGCGTTTTCTGCGGTGCTGACCTTCCAGGTGCAGCGCCGCTGGGGCGCGTCCGTGGCGCTGTGCAGCTACTTCCTGTTCTTGTCTTCGATTATCAGCTCGATGTTCCTCGCGCTCATTGGCCTGGGCGGGGTGTTTTTCCTCAACGCCGACATGGCCCTGGGTTCGCTCATCACCACGGTCGGTCTCATGCTCGCCGCCCTCGGTGGCATCTTCTGGCTGACCTCGCACCCGGTGACCCTTGAGCGCTGGCTGCGCAAACTGCGCCCCGGGTCGGCGCGAGATCGGGCCATTGAGGAGGTCCGCAATCTGGGCGAGGTCCACCTCTCACGAGGACCTTTCGCCATCGTGGCGGGGGCGTCGCTGGTGCACCGACTGGCTGATATGGGTGCACTGTGGGCATCCGTGTGGGCAGTGACCGGGGAAATCCCCTGGCTGCGTGCGGGTGCTGATGACACCACCATTGCTGGCGTAGCCTTAGCCTTCCTCGCCGCGAAGCTGGCCGGTTCCGCGCAAGTCACCCCGGGCGGTGTGGGCACGGTGGAGGCCGCCCTCATCACCCCGCTGGTGGCCACGGGCCTGACCGTGGTGCACGCCACCTCCGCGGCCATCATCTACCGGCTTATTTCCTTTGCGCTCATCACTATCATTGGATGGGTCATCTACTTCGCCCACTACGCCCGCGATGGCTTCTCTTACGCGGCGTTGAATCGGAAGGAATCCTAAATGCGTGTTGCCCCGCTTATCGACGTCCTCGCTCTCGCCCTCTTCGCCATCCTCGCCCGCCTAGCGCATGGCGGTTTGAGCTTCAGCTCCTGGCTTGATGCCTTCTGGCCGTGGACGGTGGGCGCGCTCGTGGGTTGGGTCATCATCATGACCGCGAAGTTAGGCGGCCTGTGGAAGCAGGGCGCTGTGGTGTGGGTTAGCGCCATTGTTGGCGGCATGGCCCTGTGGATGCTGGTCAACGGGCGCCTGCCGCACTGGTCCTTCCTCATCGTGGCCACGGTCATGTCCGCCCTGTTGCTCTTTGGCTGGCGCGCCATCGCTGCTTTTACCTCCCGCTCCCGCGCTTAGTATCCGGCTTCGCCATTTCCTCTAGCCTGTTTTCTTCCCTTCACAAGACGCGCTCACGTGTTAGGGAGGCACCCGCCAGCCAGGCTTGCCACGCTTACAACCAACCATAGCCACCCCCTTTGAGCTGGGAGTTTGCCGTTCCAGTTGCGGGGTAGGTGGAGCGGGTTTAGTGTGTGAGCCATGAAGTTGGGGGACTTACTCGGGGTACTCGCTCGCGGCATGCACGTCGTTTCTTTGTGCGCGGGCCACACGCTCGATGAGATGATCGCACTCGGCGCGACGCCGCGCGTGGCGCGGCAGCTCGAGGGACTCCACCGCGTCTACTTTGGGCAGACTGCTTACACCGCCAAGCAGCGCCGCGCGCGGGAGACTAACCATGCGCTCGATACGCTGCTCACCATCGAGCGCCACGTCGCGCGCGTGAAAGATTCCCGCAAAGCCTGGGACCTGCGGGTGGAATTGTGCGAAACACCAGTGGGAAAGATTGCGGGTGTGGCGAAGCGCCGGCTTGCCGAGCTCACCCCGAAGCCCAGCCCTGGTGTCCGTGTGCGCCGCAGCGCTACCGGTCTGCACAGCATCACGATTACGGACCGTCCACGAGCGATCGCCGACATGGTGGGCACGCTTCGGGCGACGCACGACGACCTGCTCAAAGCCGCCCACGAGGTCTTTGAGGGCGGCGGCGCCCCCGCGCCGGCGCTGCATGCCCATGTCATCGTGCGCCTCGACGAGCTGGACAAAATTGCGCGCGGCGAAGGCGATGACATCGTCCTGCAGGCCACCGACGGCGGCACGATGACCGGCGCGGAGTTCGTACGCACGAAGTTTGCCGAGCGCGGCTTCGTTACCCTCATCCACCCCACCCAGGGCCCGGTGAATCTCTACGACACGAGCCGCTTCGCTAACGACAAGATGCGGCTCATGTTGGGCGCGGAGCATCCGACGTGCGCGTGGTTTGGTTGTAATAAACCCGTCACGGAATGCCAGATGCACCACATACAACGCTGGCAGGATGGCGGGCCTACCAACATCGCCAATCTGGTGCCTTTATGCCAGTATCACAACGCCATTAATGACGACGATCCCACTCGCCCCACCGGCCGGGGTCGGGTCGACCGCATCAACGGCAGAGTCCATTGGTTGCCGCCCGGTGGCGGTCCTCCAGTTCCTAGCCCCAGTCCTGCCTGGCCCTAAAGCACCGATCGAAAAAGCCCCTCCACCAGGAGGGGCTACAGGCGCTGGCTTACTTCGAGCTCAGGGAAGAACCGGAGACGGTAACACCGGCGCGGTTGAGCAGCATGATGACGAGGTTGATGATGTCGCCACCGAGGTCAATAACGCTAGACAGCATGAGAGTTCTCCTTTATTCGATTACCTAGACTTAATGTCTATCGTGCGAGGATGCCCTTGACGTTACGCCTTGCGCGAAAAATCCGGCAATTTTTGGGGAATGACCCTAACCGGCCCCAGCCCACCACCCAGCACCGCGGCAAGCCAGAAGGTTGACCGCCCCAGTTAAGAATTCGGCAGGGCAACCATCCCGCCGGCGCTGGCGATGCGCTAGAGCGGGGAGATGGTGTGCTTCTTGGGCAGGTCCTTCTCCTGCTTATCGGCGAGCTGGCGCAGCGCGCGGCGCAGGGCTAGACGCGACTCAGAGGGCTTAATCATGCCATCGAGGTAGCCTCGCTCCGCGGCGACATAGGGCGCGGTCATGGTCTCGTCGTAAAAGTCCATGAACATCTTCTTCGTCATAGCGCGCTGCTCTGGGGTCTCGGCGGCTTCGAGCTGCTTGCCCGCAATCATGACCACGGCGGCGGCCGAGCCCATCACGGCGATCTGGGCCGTCGGCCACGCCAAGTTGATATCTCCCGTCAGGTTCTTCGAGCCCATCACGGCATACGCGCCGCCATAAGCCTTGCGCACGATGAGCGAGACCTTCGGCACGGTGGCCTCCACCACCGCAAACGCGAACTTTGCGCCGCGGTGAATCAAGCCTGCCTTCTCCTGGTCCACGCCCGGCAGGTAGCCCGGCGTATCCACCACGAAGACCAGCGGGATGTTGTAGGCATCGCAAATGCGGATAAAACGCCCGCCTTTATCGGCGGCATCCGCATCGATACAACCCGCCGAATGCATCGGGTTATTCGCCACAAAGCCCACGGCCTTGCCATCAATGCGGCCAAAGGCGGTGATGACGTTGGGGGCGTAGTTCTCCTGGATTTCGATGAGCTCGTCGTCGTCGCCAAGCTGCGTCAGAAGGTCCATCATGTCGTAGCCGGCATTCGTGTCATCCGGCATGAAGGAATCCAGCTCGGTGTCCTGGGCTACCTCCTCATCAGTAGGCGCATCGAAGACCGGCGCCTCATCGAAGCAGGTCAGCGGCAAATGATCCAGCAAATCGCGCACGAGGTCGAAAGCATCATCCTCCGAGGGCACCACGACGGACACGTTGCCGTTAAGCTCCTGCTGGCGCGCGGAGCCCAGGTCGTGGGAAGAAATCTCCTCGCCCGTGACCTCCTTGATCACGTTCGGGCCCGTCACGTACATCTCCGCCTCACCGTCGACGGCGATGATGAAGTCCGTGGTCACCGGCGCATACACCGCGCCACCGGCGGACTTGCCCATCATGATGGAAATCTGCGGGCTGCGGCCACTAAGCGGCAGCTGGCGGCGGGCAATCTCCGAGTACATGGCCAAAGACGTCACCGCATCCTGGATGCGCGCGCCGCCGGAATCCTGGATACCGATGACCGGGCAGCCGATCTTGATGGCCAAATCCATGATGTCGGTAACCTTCTTACCAAAGGTCACGCCCACGGAACCGCCATAGACCGTCTTATCGTGTGCGTAAATGCACACCGGGCGACCGTTGATGCGGCCGTGGCCGGTCACCACGCCGTCGGAGTAAATCGCGTCCGGGTCACCAGGAGTTTTGCCCAGGGCGCCAGTTTCGACGAAGGAGCCTTCGTCGAGAAGCGCGGCGATACGTTGGCGCGGCGTCGAACGCCCGGCCTCGTCGCGGCGCGCCCGGGAGCGCTCGCTGCCGGGGTCCTGGGCACGCTCGAGGCGCTCGCGCAGGTCCGCTAGCTTGTCAGCGGTGCTAGTCACTTCCGAATCTTCTCCTCGATCCAATCCTCCATGTGCTTGCCCACGATACCGATAGCCGGCTCGTCGGGAACCGCCAGGTGGTCGCCCGGCAGCTGCACAATCTCCAGATCCTTCACGATAACGCCCCAACCGCCGTCCGGGTTAATCTCCGCATACGCCGGCTCGAGCTCAATGGCGCCGTCATGCATGCGCTCGGAGCGGAAGAGGATGACCGGCACGCTTACCGACGCCCACCTTCCCATATCCAGCGAGCCCAAAATCTGGTTGTCCACGAAGGACGCACGCTGGTGCTCGAGTACACCGGCGGACAGGCCGTGTTCGGAGGCGTCGGTGGAGCTGAGGAATTCCGCGAGCATGGCCATGAGCGCATCTTCGCCGACAGTTTCCAGCATTTCGTAGGGCGGCTCGAAGTCGAGACCGTAGGTCTTCTTGGCAAAGGCGGCGTAGCGGCCCCACCGAGCCTTGGTTTCCTCCAGCGTTTTCGGGGCCGGATGCGCCGGCTGGGTGGTATCCAGCAAAGCGATGAAGGCAACCTCGGCAGTATCCTCACCACGGGCTGCACGCTCTTGCAACTGGTAGGCCACCTCGTAGGCCAGCGCGCCGCCGAAGGACCAGCCGCCGAGCACAACCTTGCGGCCGCGCGCGTAATGCAGGATGTCCTCGATATAGGCGGCGGCGCGATCCTCCAGGCTGCCCTCGAGGCGCTCTACGCCGTAGACGGCGACGTCGGCAGGCAGGCGGCGGGTCAGCGGCTGGTAGACCACGGTGGTGCCGCCGGCCGGGTGGAACATGAAGACGGCGGGGCCGTCGGCCTCGCGCAGCACACGGATATTGCCTTCGACCTCGGTCTCGAGGCCCTCGCGGACGAGGTCCGCTAGGTTCTCCAGTGCTTCGGCTTCCTGGACCTGTTGGGCGGTGACCTCGATGCCGGCGCGCTCGGTGAGGCGCTCGGCAATCTTTTCCGCCACTTCATCGCTGACCTGCGGCAGCGCGGAAGTCACGCCGGCTGCGGCCTTGCCCGTGAAGGTGGCCCAGGTGCCGAAGACCATGCGCTCGGAAGCATCACGCGGGGCGACGCCCACGCCTTCGTGCTCCTCGCCGCTATTATCGCCGCGCAGCTCATCCGCGCCGCCCTTAGCGCTCACCGTGGAGGCGTCTGGGGTGGTGTCGTCACTCTCGGTGAGCGCGAAGGGTGCGGTGTGAGCGTCTGCGGTGTGGGCGGCGCCGGTGGCCGGCGCGGCGGGGTCGGTTTGCTCGGCGACGGCCTCCTCGACCATGGTGATGACGTCGGCGAGGGAGGCGTCGCGAAGCGCCTGCACCTGCAGCGGCGGAATCTGGAAGTCGTTCTCCACGCGGTTCTTGATGCGCATGCCCATGAGCGAATCGAGGCCCAGGTCAATGAGCGGCAGCTCGCGCGGGAGGTCAGAGACGTCGTAGCCCATGGACTCAGAGACGATGAGCGCTAGGCGCTCCTCCACGCTCTCCTTCTCCGGGTCCCAGCGCACCGCATCAACGCCCACCTCGGGGTCGGCGAACTGCGGCGCGGTCACGGCCTGCGGCAGGCTCGGCTCCGGGGTGGCGGCGGGGGCCGCGAGGTTCAGGGTAGAGGCGAAACCTTCCGCGATGAGCTTGGTCGTAGCGCCATCCACGTAGTGCACCGCCACGGACAGGCCGCCGAGAGTGCGCCGCACGATGGTGGTGACCTCGCCCTTCGCTGGCAGGTCCGCATGTTCCTCGCTGGCAGCAATCTGCGCGCCCGGGGATACGGCCTCGGCAGCAGCCTCCAGGATGGCCAGGGCACTCGGCGCCTGGTCCGCGTTTGTGGAGAAGGCCACGGCGCCCTCCGGCAGGGTGACGCGCGCTCCCGGCAGACCGGAGATACCAGCGGAAGGGCGGGCGTTGGTCCAGAAACGCTGGCGACGGAAGTGGGTCGAGGGGGCAGCAACAAGCGCGCCGGAGCCAAAGACCTTTGTGTAGTCCACCGGAACACCCGCGGCGTAGAGCTTGGCCAGCAAATCCAGCAGGGACTCGGTGGGGTCCACCTTGCGCTTCAGGCTGTACAGCAGCTGCGCGTCCGCCTTGCCCGCGGCGAAAGCGGTGGACATGAGGCCCATCAGCGCAATCGGGTTCGGGGAAATCTCCACGATTTGGGTATGGCCCGCGTCGAAGGCCGACTCGGTCGCATCCTGCAGGTAGACGGAGTGGCGGGTCATGCGGATCCAGTAGTCTTCGTCGTGAAGCACGGTGCCCGGACGGTAGGCCTTGCCGCGGTCCACGGAGGAAAACAGCGTGGTGTGCAGCGGGCGGGCCTCAATGCCGGCGATTTCCGCATAGAGCTCTCCCAGCAGCGGGTCCACGGCAGAGGTGTGGCCGGCAGCCTTGACGTTGAGCGCGCGGGCGAACTTGCCCTCGCCGTCGAGCTTCTCCACCAGCGCGAGGACCTCCTCGCGCGGGCCGCCCACGGTGGTCATGCCGGGGCCGGTGTAGACGGCGGGCTCAATGTTGCCCGGCAAGGCGTCAATTTCCTCGGCGGAGAGTTCGACGACGGCCATGGCGCCTTGTTGATCGTCGGGAAGCGAGGCCTCACCCTCACCCATGAGGCGCGCGCGGTGGCAGGCGATGAGCATGGCGTCCTCTGCCGAAATGCCGCCGGACGCGTAAGCCGCGCCGATTTCACCCATGGACATGCCGATAACGCCGGCCGGGCGCACGCCGAAGGTGGCGAGCAGGTCCGTCAGCGCAATCTGGATGCCTGTGATGGCTACCTGCGCGGTTTCGGTGTTGTAGGTCTGGGAGTCATCGTGGACGAGCTCCAGAATGGACCAGCCGGATTCGCGCTGCACAAGGGCGTCGAGTTCCACCAGACGTTCTTTAAACAGCAGCGACATCTCAATCATGTCCTTGGCCATCTTGCGGTGCTGGGAGCCGAAGCCGGAGTACATGAAGACCGGGCCATGCACCGACGGGGAATCCGCCGCGGCGATGCCCACGGAGACGGTTCCTTCAGACACCTGGCGGAGACGCTTGATGGCCTCTTCGCTTGACGACGCCATCACTACCGCCCGCGAGCGCCCATGATTGCGGCGGGCGAGGGTACGGGCCAGGGAGAGCAGGTTCGGATTCTCGGCCTCGATGTACTCCGCAAGGTCGGCCGCAGCCGTGGCGCGGCGTGAAGGCAGCAGGCCGGAGACCGGCAGGGCTACCGGCTGGCCTTCGCCAACGGCGACCTGCGGGGCAGCCTGGTGGGTCAGCCCGCGGTAATCAGTAAGGACAACGTGGGCGTTAGTGCCGCCGAAGCCGAAGCCGGAGACACCCGCAATCTTCTGGCCGGAGTATTCGGGCCATTCGCGTGGGTCCTCGACGACTTCCAGGTGCTCGGCGTCGAAATCGATGTAGCGGTTGGGGCCGGCGTAATTGATGTTCGGCGGGATGACGCCATGGCGCATACCTTCGATGACCTTAATGAGGCCAACCACGCCCGCAGCGGATTCAGAGTGGCCGATATTGGTCTTGGCGGAGCCCAGAAGGGTCGGGGTGGCGGCATGGCGGCCTGGGCCGAGCACACGGCCGAGAGCGGTGGCCTCGATGGGATCACCGAGGATGGTGCCGGTGCCGTGGGCCTCGACGTAGTCCACGTCCTGTGGGCGGATACCGGCGTCGGCGTAGGCGCGCTCGAGGACGTCGACCTGCGCGTCCGGGTTCGGAGCGGTCAGGCCGTTGGAGTGGCCGTCGGAGTTAACGGCGGAGCCCTTGATGACGGCAGCGATGGTGTCACCGTCGCGTTCGGCGTCCTCCAGGCGCTTGAGAACGAGGACACCGGCGGCGTCCGCGCGGACGATGCCGTCGGCGTCATCGGAGAACGCATGGATGGCACTGGTGGGCGAGGTGACGCCGAGCTCGCTAAAGCCGATGGAAGCATGCGGCGAGGCCAAGATGTTCACGCCGCCGGCCAAGGCCACATCGGCCGCGCCGACGCGCAGATCCTTGACTGCCTGGTTGACGGCCACGAGAGAGGCGGAGCAGGCAGTATCCACGTTGAGGGACGGGCCGCGCAGATCGAATGCGTAGGACAGGCGGTTGGCGATAATCGCCGAGGAGGTGCCCGTCATCGCGTAGGGGTGCATCTCTGCTGGGTCGGCGGTGATGAGCATGCCGTAGTCGTTGTTCGTAGAGCCCATGTACACGCCAGTAGCGGTGCCGCGCAGCTGGTTGGCGGGTACACCAGCGTCTTCGAGGGCCTCCCACGCCACTTCGAGGAGGATGCGCTGCTGCGGGTCCATGTTGGCGGCCTCAAGCGGAGAGAGACCAAAGAATTCGGCATCGAAGCTGGCGATGTCATCGATGTAGCCGCCGTCGGTGTTCTGCTGCTCTATCTTTTCGCTGGTAATCGGGTCGGAGGAATACTCCGACCAGCGGCCCACGGGCAGCGGGCCGGTACCCGGCCGACCCTCCACAAGCATTTTCCAGAATTCAGCGACGTTCTTCGCGCCCGGGAAGCGGCCGGCGTAGCCGATGACGGCGATGTCGCCGCCCGCGAGAGCGGCAGGGCGAGGTGCCGACACTGCTTCCCCTGGCAGGCTGTGGGTGGCCCCGTTGACCAGACGTTCCGCCAGCTGTGCAATCGTGGGGTACTCATAGGCCACGGTGGGCTCGAGCTTAATGCCGAGGAGGTTTTCTAATTCACCGGAAAGAACCACGGCGTCGCGCGAGGAGAGTCCGAAGTTCTCCAGCGGTTTGGTGTCCGTGATTTCCTCTGCGGAGAGGCCGGTGGTCTGCGCAACCCAGGTGCGCAGCCAGCCACGAAGCTCTTCAACGGTCATAAATCTCTAGCTTTCTAACGCGGACTATGGTCATAAAGGCGGTCGATTTTGCGCAGCACGAAGGCGCGCTCGACGACGCTCCTATTCGAGTTATCGGACGATTATCTCACTTCGTTAACTTGGGTTTCATAACCGACATACCCATTGACTCCCCCACCAGCGAAAACTCGCCGATGATCCACACACTTACGCGCGCACGCGCGCGAGAGGGTAGGCGGCTTGGGCTGCGCGGGCGAGTGTTGTAGGGGCGCGCGCGAGAGAGAGTAGGGGGTTGCTCTCACGTGCCTCGGTGAGCTCGGTAGGCGTTAGCTAACCTCATGCACGACAAACCCACCCAACCATGGTGAGCTGGGTGGGCGGCGCAGGGCGCAGACTAGGAAGCGAGGTACTCCTTCTTCGCCACACGGCGGGCAATCTTGCCCGAGGAGGTGCGCTTAATCTCGTTGGCGTTGAACCACTGAATGGCCGCCGGTGTCACGCCGTGGTGCGAGGAGACGGCGGAGCGAATGGCCTCGGAGGCGGCGTCGTCCTCGGCGGGGCTAGCGCCATCAGCACGTTCGATCAGCAGGACAAGTTCTTCGGTGCTGCCGCCCTCGACGGAGAAGGCCGCGATGGAATCAGCACGCACGTGGGACGAGGCCTCCTGCACGGTACCTTCGATATCCTGCGGGTAGTGGTTGCGACCAGCCACCACGATGAGGTCCTTGAGACGGCCCGTGATGTAGACCTGGTTATCCACAATCGCCGCCAAGTCACCGGTAGCAAGCCAGTTGTTATCCTCCGGAGCATTCGGTACGCGGGACCCTTCAGCCAGGCGCTCTCCCAGCGTGTTGTGGAAGGTGGATGCGGTTTCCTCTTCACGGCCCAAGTAGCCGGCCGCGCGGTTTTCGCCGTGGAGCCAGATTTCGCCCACGAGACCGTCGGCAAGCTCGGCTCGGGTCTCTGGGTCCACGATGGTGAGTTCCTGGGCAATAACGCTCTGACCACAGGAGGCGTAGGCCACGGAGTCCGCAGACTTCTCCACGATGACCGCCTCGCCCTGCGCCAAGCGCTCGCGGTCGAAGTGCGAAATGATGGGGCGCTCTGGGGTCTGCGGCGTGGTGACGATGAGGGATGCCTCCGCCATGCCATACGACGGGCGCAGGGTCTCGCGGCGCAGACCGTACTCTTCCTTGCCAAAGGTCTCCCAGAAGGAGTTCACTGCGCTCTCCGTCACCGGCTCCGAACCAATCACGATGCCATCGACGTTGCTGAAGTCCAGCTCCTCCCCCGCTGCCGGTGCTCCATACCGCGCTGCCAGCTCGAGGGCGAAGTTCGGAACTACGGCGTAGGTGCCCTGCAGGTGGGCGTCGACAGGCTGGCGCTTGAGCTGTTCTACCCAACGCTTGGGCTGTTGGACGAAGTCGCGCGGGGTCATAATCTCCAGGTTAAGCCCCAGAATGGTAACGAAGACGGCAAGAATGATGCCCATATCGTGGTGCATCGGCAGCCACGATACGACGCGCGCGGGCAGCTTAATCTGCACGGCGGTGAAGATCTGCAGCACATTGGTCATGATGTTGCGGTTAGTCAGCAGCACGCCCGCCGGGGTGCGCGTGGAACCGGAAGTGTACTGCAGGAAGGCCGGGTGGTCCACCGGTGCGGTCTGCAGAGCAGCGAGGGCAGCCTTGCCCTCTTCAGTCTCCAACGGGTTCACCCAGCTAGCAGCGAGGGAATCCGGCAGAGAATCAATAGAGATGATGCGCGGACGCTCGGCGGCGGGGCGGTCGGAGAAGTACGCACGGTTGGCGGCCGCCGAAACGTTGTTGGTGAGAACAATCGGCGGGTTGGCATCCCCGAACACCGCACGCAGGTGGTCAGTGTGGCCCGGCTCGTTCGGGTCATAAAGCGGAATCGGAGTCATGCCTGCATACAAGGCACCAAGGAAGCCGAAGATGTACTCCGGGGAATTGCCGGCCAGGATGGCCACGCGGTCACCCATCTTGCCTACCTGCTGCAAACGCGCGGCCACTACCTTGATACGGGTATTGACCTGGGAGCGTGTGAAGTCACGCGGGGTGCCTTCCGGGTTATCAGTGAAGACCCACTGGCGCATGACCGGGCGGTCCGGGATTCCTGCCTGCTGTTCGGCGGCGTAGACGTGTTCCGCCAAGCCTGCCAAGGTGAGATGTGGCGGCAGGGAGATGGCGCCCTTCTCGTCGAAGAACTGGCCGATCAATGCTTTCAGGTCCATGTGGGACTCCTTTGTGGGATAGATAGGTCACGTACTTTTGACACTGAAAATATCAGACGCGGCGTGGCGAATGTTACACGGCGCGCCAATTTTAGTGTGCGTCGATGGTGTCCTTAGCCCACTGCGTGACCCACTGGTTAGCCGTAGTGCCCTCAATAACGTCCGGGTTTGAGGCATACATGGCATGCACACCGTTGGCTTCAATGAGATCCATCGCGCGGTCGAGCCCGTTGCTGACATCCAGCGGCGCATCACAAATGGAGTCGTTGGGCGCGCAAATCTGGAAGGTGCGGTCGGCCAGTTCGCCAAAGCCATTGGGGCGCGCACCGCGCATAGTCGCTCCCGGCACGATGCCCTGAATCAGCGTCGAGACCGGCTGCAGAGCAATCTCCGCACCAACACCGCCCACCTGGGCACCGGGGTTGATACCGACGCCTTCTTGGCGACGCCCATCCGCAATCACCGCCACCCCAGCCACACTATTGGCAGGAATGGGACCATTGCCGCCACCGATGTGGTCAGCGATATCTCCCACAATGACCGCGCCTTGGGAAAAGCCGGACAAGATGAACTTCGTGTCCGGGCAGGTCTCATGCATGTAGGTCAGTTCGCCCTCCAGACGGGAGGTTCCTTCATCGCGCGATTCGTCGTAGCTCATCTCGTGCTGCGCGTTGATGTTTTTGAACTGCGCGGTATAAGGCAGCGTCCATACCTTGACGTCCTCGGGGACGTACGCCTCCTTCAAAGGATTGGTAATGGAGAGCATGAAGGAGTTCGGGTTGGCTCCGGGGTTGATGGGATCATCATCCGCAGCGGATTCCCACGTGCCCGGCGCGGAAACAAACTCGAAGCGCGGGCACCAATCCGGCTGCGCAGGCGGCTCCTCGGCAGGCTGCTCCGGATTGTCGGCAGGTTCGCTGAGAATCCCTGGTTCGCCTTGGTCGTGGGTGTTGAGGAAGTGGACCACTCCGCCGCCGATGACAACGAGGAGGACAACGACGGCGAGGACGGTGATTGTTTTACGCATGAGGAAATTTCTACCTTGGGAAGGTGCGGGATTCCCTGGGGAATCCCTGCCATGGGGCTGGGTGCGCTTGACGACGTCTCCCTAGCCGCCCCGCCACACCTACTCGGCGCAGAGCGCGCCGCCCTTCTCGCTGATGAGCTGGGTCAGCTGCTCGTGACTGAGCTCGCTGCGGCCTTGCTCGATGAGCTGGCCAGCGACGGCGGGCACGGTGACGGTATCGCCTTGGCAGGCAGCCTGGGCGGCACCGACGAGCTGATCTTCTACACCTTCGGTGTTGACGCCGCCGTCGGAAAGCGCGGCCAGGAACTCCTGGTGCGGGCCTTCCGCGGGTGCGGGGGCGGGGATTTCGGAGATTTCGCGCGCACCGCGATCCTCCGTTTCTTCGCCGGAACCGCGGGAGGAGCCGCTGCCGGACGAGGCCTTGTCGCTCGAGCTCGCTGCCGATGAATTCGACGTCGAGGAGGATTCCGCCCCTTCAGACGAGCCGGCAGAGCGCTCGAGCGGCGCCACGGAGGTCTCGGTGGCTTCGCTCTCGTCGACAGTAGCGGAGCCACAGCCAGCCAACAGGGCGCCGGCAGCCAGCAACGCTGCGGCTGTCACCCGGGCCGAGGAGTTTAGTCGTCGCGTGCGCATGGCTTAGTTCTTGTCTGCCTGGATGTTGCCCATGACCTTGCGGATGACTCCATGCTGGAAGGTCTGGGTCAGACCACCAGCCGGGATCTCCTTGTAGTCTTCGGTAGGCCAGCCGAACTCGCCCTGCTCGAAGCCGTGCTTGCCCCACTCATCAAAGATGTCGCCCTTGAGGATGTAGTGCGCACCGGAGTCCATGGACCAGTAGATGTTGCCGTGCTCAAACTCCTGGAAGAAGCCGCCATTGACGGCCTTCTCCTCGCCGACGGGGTAGCCCAGGTCGGACTCAGCGGCCTTGAGCTCCTTGTACTTGGCGCCGATGGCACCATGCACGATGTGGAAGGAACCGTCCGGGTTGTGGGTCAGCACGCCATTTTCGAATTCCTGAACCACGCCGTCGCCGACCTTGCGGACGTCGGAGGTCGGGTACTTGAGGTCGCCCATCTCGAAGCCGTTCTTGCCCCACTCGTCGTAGAGATCCTTCGGGATTGGCCAGGCGCCGTTCTCCGGGGTCCAGTAGATGGAGCCGTGCTCGAAGTGGACGAAGCGGCCGCGGCCGTCGAGGGTCTTGCCTTCGCCGGTCGTCGGGAAGCCCAGCCAGGAAGTCGGGCCGCCCAGCTCAGAGTAGCGGGCGCCGATGCGGCCGAAGACTGCGTAGGCACCGGTCTCCGGGGACCAGTAGGCGGTGCCGGCCTGGAAGTCCTGGGCCTTGCCGCGCTCGGCGACATCATACTCGTTGTTCACGCAGGAACCAATGATGCCGGACTTGGTAGCCTCAGCAATGGCGCCCACCGGGGTGCAGTCAGCGCCGCGGTCGGACTTGTCGAGGCCGAGGGAGTCGGCAATGAACGGCCACGCCTCGGTCATTTCGAACTGCCAGTATTCCCAGCTGTGCACGCCAGTCGGGCGGAACTTGACCACCGGCTCCACCTTGGCGCGCTTGGCGTAATCGACGAAGGTTTGAGTAGACATGCGGGAAATCGCCTCGAGGCCCACGCCTGCCATGTTGGCCTGGCCCTTAGCCACGGAACCGATCTGGCCGTAGTCATCCTTGCCGTTGCCGGCGGAGACGTAGACCTTCATGTCCTTGAGGTTCTCAATGCCCAGCTTCGGGTCGTGGTCAATCCAGTCCTGGGAGTAAAGGTCGCCCCACATGTTGGTGGAGGTGTAGCCGCCGGCATCGGCCTGCGCTGCGGTAATGGCCTCCGGCATACCGGTGGTCGTGGTGTCGAGGTAACCCGAGAAGGAACCGACAAACTTGAAGGCCCACGGGTTGCGCTCCGCCAGGTTCATCGCGGCAGTACCGCCCATGGAGATACCGGTGACGGCACGCTGGCCGTTGGAACGGTAAGCCTTTTCCAAGACTGGGATGAGTTCCTGCATGAGGAAGGTTTCCCACTTGTAGTGCTTCCCGTTATCGGGCTTTTGCCAGTCGGCGTAGAAGGAGGACTCGCCGCCGACCGGCATGATGAGGGTGACGTTACGGTCAGCAAACTGGGACAAAATGTTGGTCTCGATGGTCCAGCCGGACTCGTCGTCACGGGCACGCAGGCCGTCGAGGGCCCAGACCTCCGGGAACTTCTTGTCCGGGTTGGAGTACCAGTCGCGGGCCAGCTGGATCTGCACGACCTGTTCCTTGTCCGGCATAGCGGCGGACTTGATGTAGACCTTGAGGTGGCGGTTGGTCAGGTACTCAACACGGGAGACGGACACGCCGTCCGGCAGGCCCTCGATGTCCGGGTACTCGGTTTCAATCGGGGTACGCTGCGGCGGGTTCGACGGTGCGAAGGAATCGGAGAAGTTGGAGCTTCCCAGAATGTCAGTAATACCCTCTCCGGAGCTGGAGCCGGAGGATTGGGCGTTGGCCATAGGCAGCAGCGCGAAGCCGACGGCCACGGCGGTGGGCAGTGCGGCGATGGTCAGGCCCTTGCGAGCGGCGGACGGGGAACGCAGGCCTGCTGCCTTGGAGGGCTGAGCAGACTTCTGAGAAGGCGCAGTGTTCGGCATTGGTGAATCCTTGCGATGTGTCGAGTGAAGGCACGTTGCATCGAGCGGGCTCCGCAGGTTCCCCTCCTGCGGAACACGCCACTGCAGACGCGGTGAGCGGTCTAACGTGAGCTCAAGTTTAAGTTGAACTTGAGACTTTTGGAAGAGGGACACGCCCACACTTTCCTTATCGAACACGACAAAGCCGGCCCGCCCAGCGCCTCCAGCGAATGATTCCGCTAGAAGGCGACGGACGAGCCGGCGAAAAGTAAGGCGTCTACGCGGTTACCACGCGTTCATCACGTTGAGCACCTGCGGCTTGGAGTGTTCCAACTCGTAGCCGAACTGCTCCCAGTTGTGCAAGCCCTGAGCCGGGTAGTTCGTCTGGAGACGCACGCCCATCGCGCGCGCCTTGAGCTCCCACATGCGGGTCGTAGCATTAGCAAAACCTTCAAGCGCCATACCGGAAGCAATGTGCTCCGGCTTATAGCGCTGCTGATCCAGCGGACCCGGAATACCGGAGGCAGCGGAGACAAACACGTCGGTGCCGTGAGCGGCCAGCTCCGGAATCAGGTTGAACGGGTCGTTGCTAAAGCGCTTCGGGTTGATGACGGAACCGTACATGGCGTTGATGTTGAAGCCGCCGGCGTCGAGAAGCGCGAGGCGCATGAAGGTCTGCGCTCCCGGCAGAGTCGTGGTGAGGTAACCGGAGTAGGACAGAGCCTGGCGGAACTGCTCCGGGTGCTTGCCAGCCAACGTAATGGCTGCGGTAGCACCCATGGACAGGCCAGCAACGGAGTTATTGTTGCGGGCCACACCGAAGTTGCCCTCAAGGTAAGCCGGCAGCTCCTTAGTGAGGAAGGTCTCCCACATGTAGTTCACCGGTTCCACCAAGTCATAGGTGGCCGGTCCGCGCCAGTCCGCGTAGAAGGACGCGGCGCCACCCACCGGCATCACGAGGGTGATGTTGTGGTCGACGTAGGTACGTGCGGCGTTAACGTCATTGATCCAGGCGTTGGTGCGGTCGGTAGCGCGAAGACCATCGAGGAGGTACAGGCCTGCGTTGCCGCCGTTCTTGGCCGGCTGAATCTGCACCGGGATGGTGCGGCCCATAGCCTGGGACCAGACATCACAGCGCTGAACCCAGAAACCTACGCGGTCCCACTCGCAGGCGCCGGTAGCATCGCCACGCAGCCAGTCACGGTTAGCTGCTGAGGCCTCCTGGGTGCCGGCGGTGACGACGAGGCCCAGAGCAATAGCAATGGCGGCCACAACCGCCATGACACGCGTCCGCAGTGCGGAACTTAGTGCACTCATGTTTCTCCTTAACATTCTTACTGCCACTAGTACATCGCCAACACGCCAGCGATGGTTACGGATCAATAACGAGAATCTTTTGTAGCGTAACCTACCCGCCCGCGTTTTGTCTTCCTACGGGGGTGCCTACCCGGCAGGGAGGTAGTCCGCTGGGTCCTCCGACAGCTGCAACGTACGGCCAGTCGTCAGGGAAAAGACCAGGTTCTTACGGAAGCGCTCCCAGGACAGGGGCTCGCTATACGACGCCACCAACTCCTTGAGCTCCGGGGTCTCCAGCGCAGCACGGGCGTGGCGGGTGGTGTCCTTGTCGTACCACGGCGGCAGATAGTCAATATCTGCGGCTGACTGCGCTGCCTGCCACTCCAAGGCGAGGGATTTATCGTGGCCGATGCGCCCGCCTTCCTCGCGCGGCATCCGTGCCGCCAGAGGGGTGGCCAAACCGATGGTGTCCTGGATTCGAACATCAAGCGGCGCGTTCATCGACGTCATACCGAGGTTCACTAGGAACAGCGACGGCGCCTGCTCGCGTCCTTCTTCACGCGGCACGGTGAGCCAGTTGAGGCGGTCGGCATCTTTATCCTCAACGTAGATGACCGCGAGGGCATCACCGTCTTCAAGCTTTCTCATCGCCTCCGGGTAGCCATTCATGAACTTCATCGTGAGATAGTCACGCGCTGAGCGCGGCGGATGGCCGGCCTCACGGTTGGTGGCGTAGGTCCAGAAATCACGCTCATCCACGATGGACAGCGTCTGTTCATAGGAATCCCAGTCCGTGTCGTGCCCCCTGAGCACGATGACGAGTGCCCACACCGCACACGCGCCCGCAGCCAGCCAGGTGACGAGTCCCTTGAGCGGCAGCACGAAAACCGGTAGCAGCGCGGCGAAGAGCGGCAGCAGAAGCATGCGGCCATGCATGAAGTCACCGCCAACGCGCAGGATATAGAGCACATGGATGATCACCGCACTCAGAAGCAGGTAGGTCACCGTCGTCGAACTGCGCAGCTCAGTTGGGCGCAGCTGCGCACGGAAGGCCCAGATGCCGGCGGCCGCCAGCACGATGACGGGCAGGTACAGGGCGTAGGGTCCCACGAAATCCTGCAGATAGTTCAGGCCACTGGCCCATGCGCTTTCCGACGCCGACTTCGCCACCGCCGTGTGCGGCGTCACCAACCCGTAGTACCCCATGCGGAAAATCTGGTACGCGCCCGGGATAGGCAGGGCCGCGCCGAGGATGCCGAGCCACACCTTCCAATTGCGGTGCGTGGCCAGAAGCAGAATGCCGGTCAGCCCGCCATACAGTGCAAGTTCTGGGCGCACGAGCCACGACAGTCCCGCCCAGAAGGCCAGCCAGTAAGCACTCAAGGTGCTGGTGCCCTCGGCCCAGCGCTGCAGCAAAGCCCACAAGGCCGCGAGGTAGAAAATGGAAAGCCCCCACTCCAAGCCGGAGGTGAAGAAGTCCCGAGCAGGCGGGAGCGCCAGGTAGACCAGCGCGCCGGCAGGTGCGACGAGCGGGACGACACTCAGCCCCGTGCCAGCGGCTTCGGGGCGGGAACGATACAGGCCACGCGAGGTCGCCCACACGCCGAGCATCATGGCCGCCACCGAAAGCAGCAGGCCCAGATTCACCGCAATGGAATCCAAAGAGGCATCAGAAACCCAGTGCACCAGCAGAATGAGGTACTGCCATAGCGTGGACGTGTTGGCTTCGACACGTTCGCCCACATTAAAGACCGGCCCATTGCCGGCCTCAAGATTGCGGACGGTGCGCAGGACGATGAGGCCGTCATCAGAAATCCAGCGGCGCGCGAATCCTCCCCAGAACGAGAAAACCCCGATCACCAGGACCGAGGCCAGCGCGCTCAACGCCGCCAAAGTACGTGAATCGGGTTTTCGCATGAGGAGAGAGTCTAGCACCGAGACAGCTGAGAGTACTTATCCGCCGATAACCGGCATGACATAGACCGCCATGGCGATGCAGGCCAGCCACGCCAGCGCCAGGATTTGCAGGACGCGATCCTCCAGTGCAATCTCATCCGGGGCGCCGCCATTGCCGCGGTCGACGTCCGCAGCATAGCGCAGGATGGCGATAGTAAACGGAACCATGGACACCTGGTACCACACGCTTGCCGGGCCAGCGGACTCGTTGGAAAGCTGGAATCCCCACAGCGAGTAGGACATGACCACCGCGGTGGCCGCCAGGGTCCACACAAAGCGCAGGTAGGTCGGCGTATAGCCCTCCAGGGACTTGCGAATTTTCGCGCCCGTGCGCTCTGCTAGGAGAATCTCCGAGTAGCGCTTACCGGAAGCCATAAACAGGGAGCCGAAGGCCGCCACCAGCAGGAACCACTGGGACAGCTCAATGCCCGCAGCCACGCCACCGGCCATGGTGCGCAGCATAAAGCCGGAGGATACCAAGCCGATATCGATCACCGGCAGGTGCTTCCAGCCAAAGCAATAGCCCAGCTGCAGGCCGATGTAGATGGCCATAACGATGGCCAGGTGCGGACCCGCAGTGGCCAAGAAGGACAGACCAATCGAGCCAACGATGAGCACACCAGCCATCGCGTAGGCCAGGCCAATCGGCAGGACGCCTGCCGCAATGGGGCGGAAGCGCTTCGTCGGGTGCTCGCGATCCGCCTCTACGTCGCGGGCATCATTGATCAGATAGATAGAGGATGCGCCCATGCAGAAGACGATGAAGGCGAGGAGGACGTCGAGAAGCACGCGCGTATGAAACAGCGCGTCTGCACCAGCCGCGGCGGGTGCAGCGAGGACGAGGACATTCTTGACCCATTGCTTGGGACGCAGGGCCTTGACCATGCCATCGGCAAGGTTCTTCGGCGGCTTGCGCTTGCGACCGGTATCGATGCCAGACGTGTGGGGCTCCGAGTGGAAGACTTTCTGGTCGCCGTCATCAACGCGTCGGGTGCTCATCGGGTCTTCCTTTCATAGCGGTGACAGGCCTCTGCGGTGGCGGCGCCGAGAAGGGCGCCGAGCGCGGTATCGGAAGGATAATGTACTCCGAGCACCATACGCGAGGCCATCATGACCGGCACGCCCACGAGCGGCGCTGGGGTTCCCATAACGTGGGCAGCGCCGACGAGGAACGCGCTTGTCGACGTCGCGTGGGACGACGGAAACGACAGCTTAGACGGCGTTTTCACTCCGACCTTCACGTAGTCGTAGTCCGGGCGCTTGCGGCGTACAATGCGCTTGATCACAACGCTGGCCGCGTGCGCCATGAAAGCGCCCGCGCCCACCGCAACCCACTGGCGGCGTACCGCCGGTTTCTTGTAGTTCATGCCCGTTCCCATCGCGGACAGAGCCATCCAGCCCAGTGCGTGTTCACCGAAGTGGCTGAGCGCTCGGGCAGTGGGCAGGACGCCGGGAGCGTCGAAAGCCACGTCTTGGATCTTTTCCAGGACGTGGGATTCGGCGACGGAAAGCTTACTGGGCATCGAACACCTTTCGCCAGGATTCACGGGAGGTCAGCTCCGGCAAGGCTGCACGGTACTCGGCCCGCAGGTCGTCGAAGTTATCCTCGATTTCCTTGAGCATCTCACGGGTGGAGGTGACCAGCTCCTTGGCCAGGTCGCGGTCGCGCTTGCGGAAGGCCACTCCGGTGCCACCTGCGGTGGACACGGTGGCCGAGTCCACGCGGGAAAGCGTGAACCACCGCGCCTCCTCCGGGGTGAGGTTGAGCTGCGGGGCCTCGTGGTGCGCGCGGTCTTCCTTGCTCACCAGGTGCTTGGCGGACTGAAGGAGCCACGGGATCTTCTTGAGCTTGCCCAAGCGGCCGCCCACATTTTTGGTGGGTACGCCCGGCGCGCCGGTAGCTGGGGGAAGCTGGTCGGCGGATTCGATGATGACCGCATCGGAATAGCCCTTGCGGATATCCGCAATGCGCGGCAGTGAGGACTCCAGGATGTCGAAGAGACGATCCGGTCCGGCCAGGAAGTCCTTCATGGCTTCCAGTTGGATGGCCATTGTGGAGTATTCCATGCACATGGTGTGCTTGAGGGTGGACTTGAAGATGGACTTGGTAATCCCGCGTGCATCGCCCTCGTGGTAGAGCGCTGCCACGATAAGACGGTTGCGCAGGTGGAAGTAGGCCTGCCAGTCGATGGCATCGTCCTTATCTGCCCAGGCCATGTGCCAGATGGCTGCACCCGGCCACGTCACCGTGGGGAAACCCTTGGATGCTGCACGTAGGGAGTATTCGGTGTCATCCCACTTGATGAACAGCGGCAGCGGCTGACCGGTGGTCTCCGCCACGATGCGCGGGAAGAGGCACATCCACCAGCCGTTGTATTCCACATCGATGCGGCGGTGCAGCGCGCGGGAGTCGTACTTCTTCGGGTCCAAACGGGATTCCTTGGTGCCGATGGCGCGCAGCGGGTACTTGGCAAAGTCGTGGTCGTAGACGGCATGCTCGGCCGCGCCCCACATGAAGTCAGCGCGGTCGACGCGCTCACCGGTGGTGCGCAGCTGGGAGCGCTCCTGCAGGTTGAGCATCTCGCCGCCCACGATGGAAGGCTTGGCCGCATAACGTGCCGCTTGGACTGCACGGAGGATAGAGTCCGGCTCGATCGCGATGTCATCATCCATATAGAGGATGTACGGCGAGTCGGTATTCTCTAGGGCCTCGAACATAATGCGGGAATAACCACCAGAACCGCCCAGGTTGCCCTGGCGGAACTCGCGGAAGCGCTCACCAAAGTGCGCCACGGCTTCGTCGTAGCCCGGCTCATCCGCCGGGTGCTGGTTGCCCTGGTCCGGCATGAGGACGTAGTCGATGATGCCGTCCACGACGGGGTCTTCTGCCAGGGCCTGCAGCGCCGCGACGGCATCCGTCGGGCGGTTAAAGGTCGGGATACCCACGGCCACGCGCTTCTCCTGCGCCGGGTACTCGCTGCCGTCCGGGAGGAGCTGCGGGTTCGGGGCGTGGGGGGCGGCCCAGGAGGCGTCGGCAAGCACGGTGTCTGCCACCGCCGCGACGTCGAACCACAGCAGGCCGCCGTCCTCGAAGTTCTTCAGGGGCAGCTCGAACTCGTGGTGGCCAGTGGTCACCACGTGGTTGGCCACGGAAATGCGCTGGCCGTCCTGCTTGGAGCGGTAGAGGGAAATGTTGGCCTCGCCCTCGACGTCCATCACCAACACGATGGACTTCAGCTGGGACCAGCGGCGCCAGTAGGCGGCCGGGAAAGCGTTGAAGTAGGTCTCGAAGGAGGCTTCCTCGCCCGCCGGGATGGTGACGGAGGTGCGGTCGTTCCAGCTGAGGCGCTCGCGGTTGCGCTCCGATTCGATGAGGTAGAGCATGCGGACGTCGCTCGGCTCGCCGCGCTTCGGCAGCAGGATGCGCTGTACGGGTTCGTACGCAGCTGAATTGTTGGCAGTCACGATATCTTCGGTTCTCCACACAGTTTTCGACAGTATTCAGGAACCAAGATTAGTGGTTTCGCACTCTTCCGCTGAGTTCCCACGCGGCGCTGAGCAAGGTCTGGGAAATGCAGAGGCTACCGATCGCGAAAGCCTCCAGGATCTGTGAGAGATCTCTGGAGGCTGTCATTATGCGCTTTAACTATGCGCTCTATTTATGCGCCCTGGCTTTTGTCAGGGCGTCGAAGGTTTAGGCCGTTACCGGCGCATCCTCCGAAATGGGCTCGATGCCGAGGCGGTTGAGCATGTAGATCACGCGGGCATCGAGGTCATCAGCCAACTCGCGGGTCTCTTCCACCGTTTCGGCGGTAGCAATATCCCAAATCTTGATGTCCTTGCCAGCCTCATCGTGTGGGAGGTCGCGGCCGAGGTACACAATGTAATCCGGGATGGTCAGCAGACGTAGGTCCTCAAGGTAGCGGTCCGGATGCTCAGCCATACCGCGTTCCTGGAGCACGTGGGCCATGTGGGAATCGGACTCGTTCTCCGGGTGAGCCACGGCAGCGTCCACCAGCAGGGCATCGCCTGCGTACTTCTTCGTCAACGCCACAGCTGCCTGGGCCAGTGCATGGTCGGCGCCGGCAGCAAAACGCACGTGGATACGGTGGCCACCAAAGTGCTCGCGCACTTCACGCTCCACCATTACTGGAACGAAGTCCTCGAGAGTAGCGCCTTCCTCGTGGCGCTTAATAGCAGCGTCCAAGACGGAGTTGATCTCGTCGGCGCTGTATTCGTGGCCGTAGTCGGCCTGAAGATCCTGGCGCAGAGTATCGAAACGACGGGAATTCGGGGAGGTCATTTTAAACTCACTTTCTGTTCGCCTATTGTTAACCTTCAGTTAACTTTAGCGAGTTGTTGTCCCGACCTCAAGTTTTACTTTCACACCACTCACGATTGGCGCCGGCGATGGTCTTCGAGGCCCACAAAGGCCAAAGGCCTGCCGGGAGTTCCGGCAGGCCTTCTTTGCTTGCTGCTTTTTCTTATCGGGAATGCGGGTTGCGCGACTGCGTAGCTTGAGATGTTCCTCAAGCCGCTCCGGGGACATCTTCCACATGCTGCGGTCCGCAGCTCCGGGCGCGCGCTTCCTCTTCTTGCGCTGGGCCATGCCGTCACCTCCTTCCATCGAGGTGTTTCAGCATAGCGCGCCGTGCCGCACTATAGGGAGCGGCCGGGGGCAGCACTGCGGCCTAGTGGCCGCGCTCCTGCTCCAGGGCCTTGCCCTCGTTCCAGAACGGAGCCAGCTTGTTATCGAAAAGGCTCAGCGCGGAGGCAATAGCCATGTGCATATCCAGGTACTGGTAGGTACCCAGGCGGCCGCCAAAGAGGACCTGGTTCTCGCGGGCCTCAGCGGCAGCGAGCTTACGGTAGGCCTCCAGTTTGGCGCGGTCCTCCGGAGTGTTGATCGGGTAGTACGGCTCGTCGCCCTTCTCGGCAAAGCGCGAGTACTCCTTCATGATGACCGTCTTATCGGCAGGATATTTATCCTGCCGTTCCGGGTGGAAGTGGCGGAACTCATGGATGCGGGTGTAGTCCACGTCGGCATCGTTGTAATTCATCACCGGCGTGCCTTGGAAGTCACCGGTCTCCAGCACCTCCAGGTCAAAGTCGAGCGTGCGCCAGCCCAGCTCACCCTCGGCGAAATCGAAGTAGCGATCCAGTGGGCCGGTGTAGACCACCGGCGCGCTTGGCGACGCCCCCCGCACCTCCTCGCGCACGCCGAACCAGTCGGTGTTGAGGCGGACGTCGATAAGCTCGTGCTCCGCCATCTTCTCCAACCACGCGGCGTAGCCGTCGACGGGCAGGCCCTCGTAGGTGTCGTTGAAGTAGCGGTTGTTGAAGGTATAGCGCACCGGCAGGCGCGTGATGTTGCCGGCCGGCAGCTCCTTCGGGTCGGTCTGCCACTGCTTGGCGGTGTAGTCGCGGATGAAGGCCTCGTAGAGCGGGCGGCCAATCAGCGCGATCGCCTTCTCCTCCAGGTTCTGCGCCTCATCCACCGCGAACTCGCCAGCCTGCTCCTTAATGAGCTCACGCGCCTCGTCCGGGGAATAGTAGCGGCCAAAGAACTGGTTAATCAGGCCTAGGCCCATGGGGAACTGGTACGCCGTGCCATCGTGCATGGCGAAGACGCGGTGCTGGTAGTCGGTGAAATCCGTGAACTGGTTGCAGTACTCCCACACGCGCTTATTCGAGGTGTGGAAGAGGTGCGCGCCGTACTTGTGGACCTCGATGCCGGTCTCCGGCTCGGCCTCCGAGTAAGCGTTGCCGCCCAAATGCTCGCGGCGCTCGACGATGAGCACCTTCTTGCCCAGCTGGGAGGCTGCGCGCTCGGCGACGGTCAGGCCAAAGAATCCAGATCCAACAACGATGAGGTCATATGCAGTCATGGGCTCCAGCTTAAAACAGCGCTAGCGCTGGTGCCGCGGATGACAAACACGCGCGTGTCACACCTCCAATACCACATGCAACTGTCGTAACATGTGTCCCGTTAGTTAACTTTTTGCGCTCTTTTTTACCTGCAGATATCCCCTAGGGAGTAACAGTGCAACAGAAACGTCGTCTTGTTCCCGCGAAATCTCGGTGGTCAACGCCGATTATCGCCGCGGTCACGTCCATCGCCGTGGTCACCACCGCCGCTCTCGGCGGCCATACCATTCTCCAGACTCAGGAGGCTGGCAACGGACCTATTGAGGTCACGTCTCACAGCGAATCCTTCGGTTCGGGTGAAACGGTCGTGGTCGATGACCCCGCCATCGCCTCCCAGGGCGACGGTTCCGGGCCGCGCGCGGTGAAGCAATTCCACCGTGACGAAACCTTTTCCTCCTTCGCCGTGACGTGGAAGGGCCCGCGCGATGTCGCCGCCTTCGTGCGCGCGAAGCAACCGGACGGGTCCTGGTCCGAGTGGTACGACATGGACGCGATGTCCTACTCCGGCAATGACCCCTCCGCCACGAACGGCACTGAGCTCATCTTCGTGGGCGACACTAACGATGTGCAGGTTTCCATTAACAACGTCGATCTCGTGACGGGGTCCAACCTCGATGAATCCTTCGAGGAGACGGAGGTTGAGGATGACGTCGCGCTTGACGACGCCTCCCCCGCCGACCTCGCCCCTTCCCTCGCCGCCGCCGATGCTGCTGCGGAGCGCTCCGCGAACCCGCTGCCGGCGCCTATTGCGTCCAATGTCGGTGACATTGCGCCAGTAGCGGACGTCGAGAACACCGCCAGCGTGGAGGGCCTCGAGGCCGTGTTTATGGACGGCAACGCTCAGGAGGGCGAGGTTATCGAACCCACCGCCGATACCGACGGCATGCCGCGCGTGGTTTCTCGTGCTCGTTGGGGCGCGGATGAGAGCCTGCGTTGCAAAGACGCAGATTACGATGATGGCGTGAAGGCCATCGCGCTGCACCATACTGCAGGTTCGAATGACTACACCCGCGCTCAGGCGGCCGCGCAGGTCCGCGCGGCATACAAATATCACGCGCAAAACTTGGGCTGGTGCGATATCGGCTACAACGCCTTGGTGGATAAGTACGGCACGATTTACGAAGGCCGCTATGGTGGCCTCGACGAGGCCGTGCAGGGCGCCCACATCGGTGGCTTCAACGAAAACACGTGGGGCATCTCGATGATTGGTAATTACGAGAAGACTCAGCCGACCGCTGCCCTACTGAAGTCCGTCACGGACCTGGCGGGCTGGAAGGCCGCTATCTCTGGTGTCGATCCGGAATCCCGCGTGAACCTTCGCTCTCAGGGCTTCTCCGGTTCGAGGTACCCGGCCGGTGCTTATGCCCCGGTCTACGGCTTCTTCGGCCACAGTGACGTTCACTTCACCGCATGCCCGGGCCGCTACACCATTGCGCTCTGGCCGCAAATTCGTGCAGCAGCGCATAAGAAGTACAAGGCCATCAGGTCCGGAGCATCTGGCTCAATCGATTGGTCTGATGACTTCGAGGATTCCACGGCAACGGACACCGCAACCGACACAGCGACAGACACCGATGAACCAGCACCGCGCCCGAACAATCCGACGCCGCAGGAGCCGATGTCTTCAATTGGTGATTCCGAGATTCCGCTCAGCACCATCACGGCCCTTCTCGGCCTAGCTGCCACGGTCTTCGGCATCATGTACAGCCGCTCCGATCAGCAGATTGATATGGACCAGAAGGTTGGCGGGCTTCCGGTTGAGCAGATTCCGGGCATCGTGACCAAGGTGCTGTCCCTGAGCAAGAACGAGGGCCTCAAGGAGACGTGGACCGCGGTGCTCAACAACTTCGGACCGGTCCTGGGGCTAGCTGTGGGCGGCCCGGATGAGACGGCGGGTATTATTTCGCAGCTCTTCCAGAACGGCGTGGTCCTCTACTCCGAGGAGACTGGCGCCCATGCACTGGTGGGCCAGATTGCCAAGGAGTGGGCAACCGGTGCTAACGCCGCCAAGCTTGGCTTGCCGACGTCCGACGAAATCCTCACCGGCAATGGCAAGGAAGTCCGCGTTCACTTCCAGGGCGGTTCCATCGTCTACAACCCAGATACCGAGCAGATTCAGGTCTTTACGAACTAATCCTCAGCTCGAGCGGGGCTCTGCACAGCGCAGGGCCCCGCTTTGAGGATCGCCGATGCTGCGGAGGCCCGGTGGTGGGCGTCCGCGTGGCGATTTACCCGCCGGGCGGCCCGTTTGGGCGCCTGCGCGACCGGTAATGCGTGTCCGGTAGTGCGTGGCTGGGTTTAGCCGGGTTTGTCTGGTCCTCGTGCGGTAGCTTGCTGGGCTTGTTGATACGCTGCCTGGGCGGTGATTGGTTCTGCCCAGGGTGGGATGTAGGTTACGTCGCCGCGGAGTCGAAAGACGTAGCCGGCTCCGGTGGGTTTATCCGGGTCGTCATCATTAATCCCGTTGTGATAGGCACACAACATTGTCAGATTCGGCGGGTTGGTAGCCCCACCGGCTTTCCACGGCACTAGGTGGTGCACGTGGGCATAATCAGCCGGTTTGTTACATCCCTTCCTGGCACAGGTGGGGTGCTCGGCACTGGCCATCATGCGCTGCTCGAACCCGGCAAGGCGTTTCATGCGATGCAGCCATACCGGCCCAATCGTGGGATGGACCAGGGTGACATAGCCGATCTCAGCAAACTTGTAGTTCAAAAACTGCGTGCCGGTCATACGCCCACCATTAGTCAGCTCCAGAACAATGTCGTCACCGTCGCCGGAGATAATCTTGTCGAGCTTGTCCAAGGTCACCACCACACTGGTGAGAACAGCAGGTTTGGTACCGCCGTGAGATTTATTGAAGAAAACGTGCCGGGAGGCGTCGAGCAGGTTGTCCTTATTGATGGATTCCAACGCGCCGCGCATCTCGGTGACGGTCATGGGATCATCGGTAATCGTCAGCGAGTGCGGACCGTCAGCACGATAGGTCATGCGCACCCCCGGGGTGGGGATACGTTTGGGCTTGAGCTCTTTGAGCCGTTTGGCCGCCACAGCTGGGATGCTCGATGCTGGTGTACCGGCGAGCTTTACACGCAAGTTCCACGCGTGCAGCTGGTTCTTCAGTTTCTTCGTGTAAGACTCAATCAGGCTCAGCGTGGCCAGATCATGGTGTTGTTCGGCGGCTCGGCTACGGGCAGTGCGTTGTTTGCCCGTGAATTTCGTGGCGCCGAAGTAAATGTGGTTTAAACGTGCCAGCTCGGCGGCATCGGCAGGTGCAGCGCCGAGTGCGCGTAAACGTTTCTCGCCTCCTACCGCTTGCTCCACCAACGTGATCCCCGAGTTGCGGTAGGAGAAATAGGTCTCTAAATCCCCCATGGGCCAGAACACTAAAACACCCTCACCAACCCTGCAACCGGAAGATTAAAACCAGTGCTCAAGCACCTTAGCCACCCCGGCCTGGTGATGGGGCAGGGTGGTGGCATCGGAGACGTCGGCAAGCGCGGGGTGTGCGTTTCCCATTGCGACGCCGCAGCCTGCCCACTCCAGCATTTCGAGGTCATTGGGCATATCGCCGAAGGCGATGATGTCTTCGCGTGAAATACCGTGATGTTCCGCCAACCACTGAACCCCGCGGCGCTTGGTCACGTTCGGCGCAGCGACCTCGAGCACGCCCTCCGACATCGAGTACGTGACGTGGGCAAGCTCTGGATCGATGTGGGGAGCGACCAACTCATAGAGCTCCGGGGCCGAATAATCAGTATTGCGGATCAGCAGTTTCACGGCTGGTTTCGACACCAATTCCCCCACGCTGACCAGGCCGAATCCCTCAAACATCGCGTTCTCCGAATAATGCGATTCCACCACGAAGAGTTCGTCCACGGGATCCAGCAGCGAGCCGCCAGCGCGCTCTGCACCGAAACCCGCGCCACCTAGGGGCTGGAGGGCTCTGGAGGCGACGTCGACAGTTTCGGCCAAAGCCTCCGGGGACAACTCGTGGGTAGAAAGGACGCGGTCCTCGGCAGAATCATAAATCACCGCGCCATTCGAGGTCACGCACACCGGACGCACCGTAAGCTGCTCCAGCACCGGCATAATCCAGCGGAAAGGCCGACCCGTGGCCAAGGCAAACTCGGCTCCGGCATTGACAGCCCGGGCGATGACCTCCCGATTGCGCTTAGGCACACGGTGGTTGCGGTCCAACAAGGTTCCGTCGATATCGCTCACGATGAGTCGTGGGGCGTGCTCCGGGAAAGTCATAACCATGAGTCTACGTCAGGGGCTACAGCAAAAAGGCGGCCGCAACACATGTTGTCACGGCCGCCGTGGGGAAGACGTTAGAGATTAAGCGATGACGTCATCATCGTCGACATCTTCCCAGTTGAGGGAACGCTTAATAGCGCGCTTCCAGTCGCGGTAGAGAGCGTCGACCTCCTCCTTTTCGCGCTGCGGCTTCCAGACCTTGAAGTCGCCCTGCTGGGAGCCCAGCACGCTGAGGTCATCCCAGAAGCCGGAGTCAAGGCCGGCGGCGAAAGCCGCACCGGTGGCGGTGGTCTCCACGTTCTTCGGACGGTGGACCTCGACGCCGAGCATGTCAGCCTGGAACTGCATGAGCAGCTCGTTCATGGTCATGCCGCCGTCGACGCGCAGCTCGGTGATCTCCACACCGGAGTCGGCGACCATGGCATCGGCGACGTCGCGAGTCTGGTACGCGGTGGACTCGAGGACCGCGCGGGCCAGGTGCTTGCGGTTGGCGTAGCGGGTCAAGCCCACGATGACACCGCGAGCGTCCGGGCGCCAGTACGGAGCGAAGAGGCCGGAGAAGGCCGGCACGATGTAGACGCCGCCGTTGTCCTTGACCTCGCGGGCCAGGTTCTCGATGGACGCGGAGTTCGGGATGAGTTGCAGGTTATCGCGCAGCCACTGCACCAGGGAACCACCCATGGACACGGAACCCTCGAGCGCGTAGACCGGACGCTCGCCCTCGCGCTGGAAGCACACGGTGGTGAGCAAGCCGTTGTCGGAGAACTTCGGGGTGGTACCGGTATTGAGGAGGAGGAACAAGCCGGTGCCGTAGGTGTTCTTGGCAGAACCCGGGCGGAAGCAGCCCTGGCCGAACATGGCGGCCTGCTGGTCACCAAGGATGGCGCGAATCGGCACGCCAGACAGGGAGCCGCGCTCACGGACCGTGCGGAAGTCACCGAGGGAGGGACGAATCTCCGGAAGCATGGAGGTAGGAATACCCATCTCCTTGCAGAGTTCCTCGTCCCACTCGAGCTTCTCGATGTCCATGAGAAGGGTACGGGAAGCGTTGGTGACGTCGGTGGCGTGGAGGGCCTCCTGGCCATTGTCGCCGTCGGCGCCGCCAGTAAGGTTCCACAGCAGCCAGGTATCGATGGTGCCGAAGAGAAGCTCGCCGGCCTCAGCGCGCTCGCGAGCGCCTTCGACGTTATCGAGGATCCACTTCACCTTCGGGCCAGCCGGATAGGAGTTGATGATCAGACCGGTACGGCGGCGCCACTTGTCCGCGCCTTCCTCGCCAGCCAGTTCCTTACAGATTTCGGTGGTGCGGGTGTCCTGCCACACGATGGCGTTGTAGACCGGCTTGCCAGTCTTCTTGTCCCACACAACGGTGGTCTCACGCTGGTTGGTGATACCCAAAGCAGCGATGTCTTCGACGTTGATGTCGGCGTTGGCCAAGGCTTCACCGACGGCACGACGGGTATTGCTCCAGATTTCTTCCGGGTCGTGCTCAACCCAGCCCTTCTCCGGGAAGATCTGCTCGTGCTCGAACTGGCCGACGGACACCTGCTCGCCGTCGTGGTCAAAGATGATGCAGCGCGTGGACGTGGTGCCCTGGTCAATCGCTGCAACGTAGCTCTTGGTGGACATAACTTTCTCCTTGTCGGGGGTGTTTTAAAGGGCTATGGACAGCAGGCCAACGGCGACGGCCGAGAGAGTCGGCGCGACGACCGGAACCCAGGCATAGCTCCAGTTTCCAGTGCCCTTGTCCTTGATGGGCAGAACGAAGGCGTACATGATGCGGGGACCAAGGTCACGGACCGGGTTGATGGCATATCCGGTGGGGGTACCGAGGGACAGACCGATAGACACGATGACGAAGGCAACGCCGAAGTAGCTCAGCGGGCCTAGTTCGCCGCCGGTCGGACCGAAGGCAATAAACATGAGCAGCACAGTAGTGGCGATAAACTCCGTCACTGCGTTCCAGCCATTATTCGGGTGCGCCGGATTGGTAAAGAAAATGCCGCCGGTGTTCTTGTTGGCTCCGGTGACGTTGCCGGCTTCATCGACATTGTTGGCGTCGAAAAGCTGCTTAAACGTTGCCCACGCCAGGAAGGCACCAACCATGGCGCCCAGGATCTGACCCAGGAGGTAATAAGGCACGAGGCTCCATTCAAGAGAGCCGTTGACAGCGAGCATGATGGTCACCGCCGGGTTGAGGTGACCGCCAGAGGGGTCTGCGATGCTAGCGCCCAAGTAGACGCCGAGGCCCCAGCCCATTGCGATAACGATCCAGTCTGCACCGCGCGCCGCGGAGGTGCGGAGGTTTACAGTGGCGCAGACGCCGTTACCCAACAGGAGCAGCACTGCCGTGCCAAGGAACTCCCACAGGAATGCATCAGTTCCGGCCATAACTTGTCCTTTCTCTTTTGCCTAGGCCAAAGGCCCAGCGAGAGACAGCAAACGTCCTCGCTGGGCCTCGTGACGCTTAGGCTTCTTCCTTAGTGGCTCGTGCGCTGCCGGCGCGCTCGAGAATGTCATTTGCCTCACGGTCGGTGAGGGCAGCCTCGGCGGCAAGCTCCGCCTCGGTGTGCTGCTTGAAGTGGGAAACCTCGCGCTCGATGTCGCTCTGGTCCCAGCCCAGCAGCGGCGCGACGAACTCAGCAATAGGCTGAGCAGCGGCAACGCCTCGGTCGGCGAACTCGATGGCCACGCGCAGGCGGCGAGACACGATGTCGTCGATGTGCAGTGCACCTTCGTGGGTGACGGCGTAGCGAACCTCAGCCCAGATGTAGCTCTCAGCGCCCGGAACCGGCTCAAGGAGGGAGGCGTCCTCGGCGGCAGGAGCCAGAACCTCGCTGATGAGGGAACCGTAGCGGCCGAGCAGATGCTCGATGCGCTCCTCGCTGAGGTTGTAGCGGCGCGCGAGCGCCGGAACCTGGTTGGCCAAGGCGTGGTAGCCGTCCGCGCCCAAGATCGGGGTGCGCTCGGTGACGGATTCTGCCACCTTGAAGCCCAGTTCCTTAGCGGCCAGGTCCACTGCGTCCTTACCGATAACGCGGTAGGTCGTGTACTTACCACCAGCAACGGAGACAAGGCCCGGGGCTACGCGGGCAACGGCGTGGTTGCGGGAGAGGTTGGTGGTGGAGTCGGACTTACCGGACAGCAGCGGGCGCAGACCGGAGTAGACACCAACGATGTCCTCACGGGTAATCTTGTTGCGCACGCGCTGGTTGACCTGGTCCAGGATGTAGTCGATATCTGCCTTGGTTGGGGCCGGGTCCGGCAGGGACAGGCCCTTTTCCCAGTCAGTATCGGTGGTACCGATGATCCAGTACTCGCCCCAAGGAATGACGAAGAGCACGGACTTTTCGGTGACGAAGCACAGAGCGGCGTCAGCGTCGAGGGCGTCCTTCGGGACAACGATGTGCACACCCTTGGAGGCGTGAACGGTGAACTTGCCCTCCGCGCCGGCCATCTCCTGAATCTTGTCGTTCCAGACACCCGTGGCGTTGATGAAGACCTTGCCCTTAACGGTAGTCTCGCGGCCGGTCTCGAGGTCACGGACCTGCGCGGCGGTGATGCGGCCGCGGTTGTCCTTCTCGAAACCGATAACCTCGGTACCGGTACGCACGCTTGCGCCGTATTCAGCAGCGGTGCGCAGGACGGTCATGGTGTGGCGGGCGTCGTCGACAAGCGTGTCGTAGTAGCGCACGCCACCGACGACGGCATCCTCCTTGAGGCCCGGGGTCACCTTGAGCACGCCCTTGCGGGTGAGGTGCTTCTGCATCGGGACGCTCTTGGCACCACCCATGAGATCGTAGAGGGTAAAGCCGCCGAACATCATGACGCGCTCCCAACCGCGGTGGGTCAGGGGGAAGATGAACTTCAGCGGCTTGACCAGGTGCGGGGCCAAGGTCGACATGTTGAGCTCGCGCTCCTTGAGGGATTCCGCAACGAGGCGGAAGTCAAACATGGCGAGGTAGCGCAGTCCACCGTGGAACATCTTGGAAGAACGCGAGGACGTTCCTGCCGCAAAGTCTTGGGATTCCAGCACGGCCGTCTTCAAACCGCGGGTGGCTGCATCCACCGCAGCACCAGCACCTACTGAGCCGCCGCCGATAATGACGACGTCATAGTCTTCAGTGGAGTAGTCGTTCCAGGTCTGTTCAAAATACTCGGGGTTAAAGCTGTGGTTACTCGTCGTGGTCATGGTTGACCGAATCTCCTCTCTCGCTGCTTACCACTGCGCGGAAAAGACTTGTTCACATGACAAAGGCGCAGCTCAAGCAAATGTTGCTCACCCGCCGCGCGAACGACGTTGCCTCGGCGTTGTTCACCACGGACGTTGCCGTGCGGCTGAGATGAAGAAGAAGTTATCTCCCAAACCCCATGCTATAGGTCACGCCTTTTTCGTTCTGGAGACGCTACTCACACGTAAGTTCCGGAGGGGTAAGCAGGACTTTTTCACACTACTCAGTAGGTACACAAAAAGAACACTACCCCCATCAGGGGGCAGCAAAGAGGCATGGGGAATCTCCCAAAAGTGGGAGATGTAGCGACTTATTTCTTCTTCGACTTCTGCAGGCGGGCCATCGCCTCAAGCACTTCCGCCATACCGAAGCGCTCCGCGGAGTAGGTCACGGCCCGAGCCGCCTTGACCACCTCAATGGGAGCGGTCTCAAGGGCCACCATATGCACGGCGACGTCCTCGTCGCCTTCGGCAAACGTCTCGTCACCGGGTTCATTCGCAAAGAAGAGGAGGTCCTTCGGTTCGGCTCCAATCTTCTTCACCACCGCGGCCAGGCCCTCGGCCGGGGAGGAGGCGGTCGCGACGGGGCCACCGGGAGCGTCGTTAAACTGCACCCCTTCAGCACCTTCGGCACAGGCAATACGCCATACGTCCTGCGGGATATCCTCCACGGCAGCGGCATCCAGCACTGTGCCCTGCTGCGAGATAATCACCAGCTCCTCTACCTGCGGGTACACCTGCGCCAACGCCTCCTGGAGACGCTTGGACACTTCGCCGCCCTCCATGCTCAGTGCGCTCTGATCCGCCACGACGATGCGCGGCACAGCGGAGTACTCCGCCTTAACGCGGTGCGGCAGACGGGAAACAATGAGGCGAGACTGCGTAGCCGCCGAGAGCAGGCCCTGCTCCACGACGGACCCCGCGAAGATCTCCTTGCCGCTCGCCGTCATCGACGCCTGCGCCTCGGCGACGTCCGACTTGAGCTGCGCCATAACCTCCGTCACCTTGTCGCGACCTTCTTCCAGGCCACGAGTCGCCTCCTCCACCACGGAGTTGAGGTTCTCCTTGATCCATTCCAGGGTCTCCGGCGCGGTGCGGGGACGTTCCTTAACTTGGTCGGCGGCGGCGCTCTCGGTGGTGTTGTCGGGGGCGGCGTCAGAGGGGACGTCGGCAAGCACTGCGTCTTCTTCCGGCGCGGCAGACTTTTTGAGCATCATGCGGTCGCGCACCAGCTCAATGGTGGCGGCGGAGACATAGCCTTTGAGGTGGGCCAAGTCATCGCGCAAACGACGCACGCGGTAGCGCTCATCCTCCACCACGGCGTCCTGAGCCTCAGCCTCCTCCAAGGTCGGCGCACCACCGCCCTTGCGGGCAGGTACCCAATACTCGCCCGCGGGCATCGGCCCGAACTCGGACTCATACTGCGTCCACAGCTCCTCAAGCGCCTCCTGCATGCGGCGACGTACTTCCGCGATATCGGCATCGGCGTCACCAGTGGTGTAGTAGGGCTCCAGCGCCGTAATGAGGATCGGCGTATTCGTACGGCCCAAGTGCTTCTTCTGCCCCTTGGTCCAGAGGCGCTGGGAGCCAAAAATAATCTGCGGGATAATCGGCACACCTGCAGCGTGGGCAATGCGCGCAGCACCATTGCGCATAGATCGGATTTCGAAACTGCGAGAGATGGTGCCCTCTGCAAAGACGCCAACAAGCTCGCCACTCTTGGCCAACTCGGTGCCCTTCACAATCGACGCCCCACCATCAATGCGATCCACCGGGACATGCCCCATCACTTCGAAGAGTCGGCCCACTACCGGAGCCTTGAACACCGAGGCCTTGGCCAAGTAACGCACGAGGCGCTTCTTCTGATACGCCAGGTACGCACCGAAAAGGAAGTCCATATAGCCCGTGTGATTACACACGATGACCGCGCCGCCCTCATCCGGTATGTTCTCCACGCCCGATAGGCGCATCTTCAAACCTTGGGCCACGGTGACCGCACGGCCCACGTGTGTGATCTGCCGGTAGACAAAATTGGTCACAGCGCTCATGGTGCTCCAAACAGGTAAGAAACCTCGCCGCCTGAAGGAGGCGGCGAGGAGGGACAAGTCAGGGCGATGCGCGCGAAACCCCGCGCGCAGCGATTTACTGGGAGTTTACGGGGTAAAGCACATCCTTGCCCACGAAAGGACGAAGAGCTTCTGGAACCACAACAGAACCGTCCGCCTGCTGGTGGTTTTCCAGGATGGCCACGAGCCAGCGGGTAGTAGCGAGGGTGCCGTTGAGGGTAGCGGCGTACTGCGTCTTGCCGTTCTCATCGCGGTAGCGAGTGGAGAGGCGGCGGGCCTGGAAGGTCGTGCAGTTGGAGGTCGAGGTCAGCTCGCGGTAGGTGCCCTGGGTGGGAACCCATGCCTCGTTGTCGAACTTGCGGGCAGCGGAGGAGCCCAAGTCACCACCGGCGATATCGATGGTGCGGTACGGCAGCTCCATAGCGGCCAGCATGTCCTTTTCCATTGCGAGCAGCTTCTGGTGCATCTCTTCGGCATCTTCCGGCTTGCAGTAGATGAACATCTCGAGCTTGTCGAACTGGTGCACGCGCAGAATGCCGCGGGTGTCCTTGCCGTGCGAACCGGCCTCACGGCGGAAGCAGGAGGACCAGCCAGCGTACTGAATCGGGCCGTTGGACAGGTCGATGATTTCGTCCTTGTGATAACCGGCCAGGGCCACCTCCGAGGTGCCGACGAGGTAAAGGTCATCTTCCTGGAGGTAGTAAACCTCATCCGAGTGCTGGCCCAAGAAACCCGTGCCCTGCATGACGTCCGGGCGCACGAGCACCGGCGGGATCATGAGCTTAAAGCCAGCCTCACGGGCCTTCTGCGCGGCCAACATGAGCATGCCCAACTGCAGGAAGGCGCCGTCACCAGTGAGGTAGTAGAAGCGGGCACCGCCGACCTTGGCACCGCGTTTGACATCGATAAGCCCCAGCGTCTCACCCAACTCCAGGTGATCCTTCGGCTCGAAGTCGAACTCCGGCTTTTCGCCTACTTCCTCAATCAGCACGAAGTCATCTTCGCCACCGGCCGGCGCGCCTTCGACCACGTTGGAGAGCTGATACTGCAGCTCCTCCACCTTGGCCTCAGCGGCAGCCGCTTCCTCGCTCGCTGCCTTCACCTTCTCCTTGAGCTCATTCGAGCCTTCCAGAAGTGCCGGGCGCTCCTCCGGGGAGGCTTGGCCAATCTTCTTGCCAAAGGCGTTCTGCTCAGAGCGCAGTTCGTCCGCCTTCACAATCGCCGCGCGGCGCTGCTCATCGGCGGCAAGCAGCTGGTCCACCAACTGGGGATCCTCCCCACGGTTAACCTGGGAAGCGCGGACTACATCGGGGTTTTCGCGAAGAAACTTGAGATCAATCACGTCTCATAGTCTAGCGCATGCACTACCCTTTGCGGTGGTAATAACCAGCGGCCTATCATAGTGTTATGGCGCCTCACATCATCACCGACGGCCCCGTGCCTAAGCACGCGCAGCTGCGGGATATTCTCTCGGAGCTCTGCCGCACCACGCTCAAGCCTGGCGATATCCTGCCTGGCGAGCGCATTTTAGAAGAAACCTATGGCGTTTCCCGCATCACGGTTCGTCGCGCCATCGGGGATTTGGTTGCGGAAGGCCGCCTGCGCCGCGTGCGTGGCAAAGGCACGTTCGTGGCGCCGAACCCACTGGTGAGCCGCCTGCACCTAGCGTCATTCTCCGATGAGATGGGGATCCAGAAGGTCACGGCGTCCTCCAAGATCCTGCTCGGTGAGCGCAGCACCGCGCCGGACGAGGTGTGCGAATTCTTTAATACCACTCCCACCGTGGCCCATACCCACCTGCGCCGCCTGCGCTTGGGCGATGGCGAGCCCTATTCCATCGATGACGGCTGGTACAACTCCACCTTTGCGCCGACGCTGCTGGAAAATGACATTTACAAGTCCGTCTATGCCATTTTGGGCTCGACGTTCGACGTTCCCATTACAGAGGCCGAACAGACGGTGACGGCGGTAGCGGCGGATGATGAGATCGCCGCGCTTCTCGACGTCTCCCCAGGCACCCCCCTCCTCCACATCACCCGTTTCGCCCGTTCTGGGGACCGGCCGGTGGAATGGTGCTCCTCGGTCTACCGCACCGACCGCTACCGGCTGACCTCCCGCGTCGCCCGCGCTTCTCAGTAAACGTCACGGTAGGTCGCGGGAAGCATCTAGGAGCCGCTCAGCCTGAGGGGGTACTATGAGGAGTTCTATGAGCACTACTTCTGCATGGCGCTCCGCCTCCGCCATCCGCGTCGTCCTCGTTGCCGCCTTGGCCGCGGCCGCCTTCATGGCTGCCTACGGTGTGTTCAGCGGCGATTCCTCCAGCAATGACACGGCCGCGGACGAGTCCACCGCCCCCAGCGTCGACGGTAGCCAAGCCGCCGACCCCTCTGCCCCAGACGCAGCGGCAGCATCCTTCACATCCGCCTCCGCGGGAGCATGCGTGACGTGGGATATTGCGCCGGATGGCACCGCCACCGGATTCGAGCAGACCAGCTGCGATAAGCCACACCGCTTTGAAATCTCCGCGCGCGAGGACTTGAGTGCCTACCCCACCAGTGAGTTCGGCCGCAATGCCGAGCGCCCAGACATTACCCGCCAGAATGCGCTGCGCGATGAGCTCTGCGAGGCACCAACAGTGAGCTACCTCGACGGCAAGTGGGATCCCCAGGGGCGTTACGACATCGCCTCCATCCTGCCGCCAGCAGCCTCGTGGGAGAAGGGTGACCGAACCCTGCTGTGCGGCCTACAGACCACAGACGCCGCGGGTGTCCCGCAAGAGTCCACGGGAAAGGTGGCGGAGGTGGACCAGGCGGTCGTCGCCAAGCCAGGCGAATGCCGCAAGGTCGATGAATCACAGGTGGTCAGCACCGTGCCGTGTACCGAGCCGCACCAGATGGAGACCGTCTCCGTCATTAACCTGGCGGAGCGTTTCCCCGATGGCTACCCCAGCGATGAGGAACTGGACAAGCACCTTTCGGAGACCTGTACCCAGGACGCCATGGATTACCTGGGCGGTGAAGAAAATCTTTACCAGTCCACGCTGCAGCCCTTCTGGGATGCACTGTCCCGCGAATCGTGGGAAGGCGGATCCCGTTCGGTGAATTGCTCCTTGATCCATGTCAACCGTGGTTTCTTCTCCACCGTGACGGGCTCGGCCAAGGACGGGCGTGACGGTCTGATGATTGATGGCGCCCCGCCTACCGAACAGCCCAAGCGCAACCCGTTGCGCGATCCGAATGCCCAGGGCGGTGGCGAGACACCTGCCGCCCCTACCGAAGACCCGGCTGCCGCGCCAGCACAGTAGGCGCCCGAATCACAAAGAGGAACAGCAATGTATGAGGTCAGCGAGGAGCGTTTTGAAGAGCTCGTAGGCGAAGCCTTGGACAAAATTCCGGACAGGTTCGTCGATCAGATGCGCAACGTCGTCATCCTTGTCGAGGACGAGAACCCAGACAACCCCCATCTGCTGGGCCTCTACGAGGGAGTCATGCTGACGGAACGCACCGCCTCACACACCGGCTACCTGCCGGATGCCATTTCCATCTACCGCAAGCCGCTGCAGTCCATCTGCAACTCAGAGGAAGAGCTAGCGCACGAGGTCATGGTGACCGTCTTCCACGAGGTAGGCCACTACTTTGGCTTCGAGGAGGACCGCCTCCACGAGCTGGGCTGGGGGTAGGCGCCCTGCGGCACCTGCCGCACCTATCACCGATTAGACGTCGGTATCGGCCCAGCGCTTCAGGGTCCACTGACCAAAGTGCTGGCCGTGTGGCTCCATGAGGGTAAAGCGGCAGTTGGGCATATAGCCGGTGTAGGCAAAGTCCGGGTCCACGCCGCAGGCATGGGTCGTGACCACACGGATTGCCGCGCCGTGGCTGACGACGATGACATCTTCGTCGCTACCAAGCTCCGCGGCAATGTCCTCCAACACCGGCTGGTAGCGCTCCAGCACGTCGGTGTAACTTTCGCCGCCCGGCATGCGGGCTTCCGGATCACCATCGACCCAGCCGCGCAGGGCCACCATGTATTCGCGGTGGGTATCCTCGCTGCCGCTCATCTCGTGCTCGCCGGCGTAGACCTCGTGCAGACCCACGCGGACCTCGACGGGGACGTTGCGTTCATCGGCAGCCTCGGCATACGCCTTGGATGCCAACATGGCCGTCTGCTGGGCTCGCAGCGCAATGGAGCAGACGAAGCGTACGCGGCGGCCTTCACACAGCTCGGCCAACTCCCGGCCCACGTCCTCTGCCTGACCGCGGCCGCGCTCGGTCAGCTCGGCGCCCGGCGGGCGAGTATCCATGATGCGGTCAATGTTGGAAAAGGTCTGGCCGTGGCGCAGGAGAATGATTCTTCCGGTCATGCTTCACACATTATTGCCCGGTGCGTACCTTCGCTACCCATTCATCCGCCTGGTTCAACCGAGCCAGATCCAGCTGGGCCTTCGGCGTTGCCGCAGCGGAGGGCCACGAGCCTACGAAGACCACCTCTTCTGCGCGCAGCCACAGCGCCCGCAGGGCCTCGGCCACGGGTTGATCATCAATGTGCCCGATGAGATCCGCATGGAAGCGGTAATTGCCAAAGACGGTACGGAGTGGACGGGACTCGATGCGGGTGAGGTCCACGCCGCGGTGCGCAAACTCTTGCAGGGCGCCCACGAGTGAGCCGGGTTCGTTGGGCAGGGTAAAGATGACGGACGTGCGGTCGTGGCCAGTGCGCGCGGTGGGTTGGCCGGCGGGGCCCACCAGGACGAAACGAGTGGTGGCGCCCTCGACGTCGGCGATATTGTCCGCTAGTGCATCCAGCTCAAAGACCTCCCCGGCACGGGCAGGGGCTGCTGCTGCATCCACCTCGCCGCGCGCCACAGCCTGGGCAGCCGCGCCATTCGACGCCGCCGGGACATACTCCACGCCCGGCAGATTCTCCTCCAACCAGCCGCGAACTTGCTGGTAGGCCACCGGATGAGTCGAGAAGGTTGTAATCTCCTGGGCGCTCTTGCCCCGAGTCAGGATGGAGAAGGACACCGGAAGGTCCACTTCGCGGTAAATCTGGACCGGGGAACCATCAGCCAGCGCATCGAACGTGGCCGTAACTGGCCCGTCCACGGAATTTTCAATGGCCACGCAGGCATAATCGGCGTCGCCTGAACGCACCGCGGCTAGCGCTTCCTTCGGCGAACCTACGGGAAGCGGTGTCGTTTCGCCCAGATCTGCGGCGAAACGTTGCATTGCCGCCTCCGTAAACGTCCCGGCCGGTCCCAAGAATGCGATGGTGGTGCTCATGCAGGCAACCTTAGCCCACTAGACTGGGCCGCCATGGACGTTAGCGAGTTCACCCTGGAGAAACTGCGCGAGGATCTTGCGGGGCTAAGCCCCGAGGAGCACGGTTTCACGCACATCGATCTGGAGCGCCGGCCGCAGCGCCACGGGCGCTTGAGCGGGTGGATTCTCTCTGCCAAGGATCTCAATGACGTCGCCGGTATGCCCACTACCCACGGCCACGCTGAGCGCACCTACCTCGCCGAGGAGACAGATCCCTTCCTGCAGGAGCTTATCGACGCCGGCGCGGTCATCATCGGCAAATCCGCCGCCCCCGAACTGGGCTTGCGCGTCGATACGGAACCCGTGGGCCTTCCGCATCCGGATAATCCCCACTACCCAGGCCATACGCCGGGCGGTTCCTCCGGTGGTGCGGCCGTGCAGGTAGCGCGGGGCTTGCTGCGCGCGGCCCATGCCTCCGATGGCGGTGGATCCATTCGGGTTCCGGCTGCCGCGTGCGGCGTCGTGGGCTTCAAACCTGCCGGCGAAGATCTCTCCGTGCCTGGTTTTATTACCCGCTCCGTGGCTGATAGCGCTACCCTCCATGGGCTAACTCCGCGCACACCGCGCGCCCGCGTTGGAGTGCTCACTGATCCTCTTTTCGCTGAGGTAGAGGTGGCTCCGCACATGCTCCGCGCCGTTAGCGAAGCCACTGCCCGGTTGGAGGGCGCCGGTTTCGAGACCGTCGCCATCTCGCCTTACCCGCAGGCAGCCGCAACATTTGAGGCCTTCCAGCACATCTTTACCCACCGGCTGGCGGATCTGGAGTTCGCTGAAGGCTACGCCGAGTGGATTCGAGCCCAGGGCCGCCGTGTCGCGGAGATGGAACTCTTGCTCGCGCGTGGTCACGCCATCGTTCTGCCAGGGGTTCTCCGGAAGTTCTGGCAGGTCGATGCCGTCCTCTCCCCCACGCTGGCCTTCGATCCGCCGCTCCGTGGGTACTTCCTTGCCCGCGACCATCAGGAGAATTTCGACGAACAAACCCGCTGGTCGCCGTGGGGATCACTGTTCAATGTGGCCAAGCTTCCGGCGATCTCCGTGCCGTGGCCGGTGCCCAACCACCCGCCGGTCGGCGTTCACTTAGGTGGCATCACGCTGGATGACGCCTCCCTTCTCGGCCTAGCCCAGGTGCTCCACTCATGACCATGACGCGCTCTCGCCTCCGGGCGGAAATTCTCATCGTTCTCACCATCACGTTTGGTATCTCCGGGGTACGCGCCGTCCTTCGGCTCACGGATTCCCTCCTCAACCCTGCCCCGCTCAACGAGCAATCCGTCACCATCAACTCCTCGCAGTCCACAACGACTCTGCTTGACCTCGCCTTCCAGCTGTGCAGCACCGCCATCTTGATCGCGTGGGGCGCGCTCGTGCTCTATCTCCTGGCGTGGCCGCCGCGGCTGCGCTGGCGCGATGGACTCCATGGCGCGGCATTAGCCGCTGCCATTGGCCTGCCGGGGCTGGTGCTTTACTACGCGGCGCTGCACTGGGGCTGGACCAAAGAGGTCATTCCGGGCGCTTTTGATACCTGGATTGAAATCCCCGTCTTGCTGCTCAAGTCCTTCGCCAACGCCTGGGCGGAGGAGCTCGTCGTGGTCTATTGGCTTATGAGCAGGCTCAAGCAGTGCGGCTGGGCTCTTCCTGCCTCGCTAGCGGCGACGTCCCTCCTTCGTGGCTCCTACCACCTCTATCAAGGAATCTCGGCCGGGTTTGGCAACATCGTCATGGGGCTACTCTATGGCTGGTATTTTCACCGCACTGGACGGGTATGGCCGCTGGTCATCGCGCACTTTCTTATCGACGCTGTCGCGTTCGTCGGTTACGCCGCTCTCTTTGGCGCTTAAAAAGTAGCTGGAAAAGGCTCCGCGCACGCCCTGTGAACTCTGGGGCAGGAGTGATTAGGCGGTACAGTGTTCCCCATGACCTATCAAGGACGCGATCCAGAGCGCGAGGCGCGCCGCGCGGGCAAATCCCCCGGCGATTACCGCCGCGCGGGTTCCGGCAGCTCGGCTCAGTCTGCTGGCGCCCATGCCAGCGATGCCGAGCTGGGCGATTACGTCCTCGGCGCCGATGGCCAGCCCCTGCGTGACCGCTATGGCCGCCCAGTGCGCCGCCGTCCCCAGTCCTCCCAAGCACGCCGTCCCGGCGCGCGGTCCGCTGAGCCCTACCGCGGCCGCCCAGCAGCGTCGCGCCGCGAGGAAACTCGTTTCGACGTCGATGCTTACATGGCCCAGAATCCGCCGCGCCAACCATCTCGCCCCTACGCGGACCGCGCTGCGCAGCAGCAGTACGAACCCCGCACTGACCAGCCGCCACGCAGTTATAACCCAGATGCTCCTAGGCGCGTCTCTCGTCGTCGTGCTGAGGGCCGCCCGCACAGCCGCCGCAAGAAGGTCAACCCCCTCAAGCAGGTTTTTGGCTGCGCGGGCTGGCTCGTTGCCATCGCGCTCGTCTTCACCGTGGTGTTCACCTTGTGGACGGATAGTCGCTTGACCCGCATCGATGCGCTGCCCGAGGAGCAGGTGGCGTCGACCTCCGGCACTAACTGGCTACTCGTGGGCTCCGACTCCCGCCAGGGTCTTACCGAGGAACAGCAGGCAGAGTTGGGCACCGGTGGTGACGTGGGCGCGGGCCGTACGGACACCATCATGCTCCTGCACATCCCGAAGTCCGGCAAAGCCAAGCTGGTCTCCATCCCCCGCGATAGCTACGTGGACGTCCCCGGCTTTGGCATGGACAAGATCAACTCTGCTTTTACCTACGGCGGCCCTCAGCTGCTGGCTCAGACCGTGGAGCAGTCCACCGGCCTGCACATCGACCACTATGCGGAAATTGGCATGGGCGGCCTGGCCAACGTGGTGGATTCCGTTGGCGGCGTCGAGATCTGTGTGCAGGAGCCCATCAACGATCCGCTGGCCGGTATTGACTTGCAGGCCGGCTGTCAGAAGCTCCGCGGGCCGGATGCCTTGGGCTATGTGCGTACCCGCGCTACCGCGATGGGTGACCTTGACCGCGTGCAGCGACAGCGCGAGTTCTTCGCCGCCCTGTTGGAAAAGACCACATCCCCGGCGACCATCGCGAATCCCTTCAAGGCCATCTCCTTGGTCAACCACACCGCGGACTCCTTCATCGTGGGCCGCAAGGACCACGTCTGGCACTTGGCACGCGTGGCGCTATCCATGTCCTCTGGAGTAGAGACGGAAACTGTACCGATTGGCGGTTTCCAGGACACCGTGGTGGGCAACGTCGTCCTTTGGGATGACGCCGGCGCCCAGGCCCTGTGGGATTCGATGCGCTAGGACTTCGACTGGTCGTTTCTAGCGCAGGGTCACCTGACGGGACTTGATGTTCTGCAGCTGCTTGCGCTCGTCAGCGTTGAGGTTGACATCGTTGGAGATTTCTTCCTCCAATGCCTTGTTCACGCGGGAGAGCTCGGCCTCGTAAGAGTCGTGCGCAACGTCCGGATCAAGGTCGAAGACCGGAGCGATAAGGCCGTGGGTACGGAAGACACCGGCGAACTTGGTACCTTCACCCAAGTTGAGTTCACCGCGTGCGGCAACGCGGGACAGGGCGTTAAGAAAGGCATTCTCATCATCGCACGGGCGGACCCAGCGGATGTGAGCCTTGCCGCCACCAGCATTAGCCCAGAAGGCGGTGCCGATGAGGCCCTCAGCGTCCTGGCCCACCTGGTAGGACTCGATGACGGAATCATTGGCGCGCTGCAGAGCCTGTGCCATGTGCGGCGGGACCTGTGCGCCCTCCGGCATCCACCAGGAGAAGTCCTGGTAGACGGTGATGTCGAGCTCAGCAGATTCGTCCAGAAGCTCGGACAGCTCCGGCTGGGATCCGTCGGCAGCAGTAGACTCCAGGGTGGACCCCGGCGCGTTGTTCTTTACCCAGTTGAGCGCAAAGGCCAGGTCGCGGCCCGGGTTGTGGGTATGGGACTGCACCTGCAGACCCACGAAAGCATCTCCGCCAGACTCCTCATCACGGATGAGCGCTGCAGAGGCACCCGGCAGCACGGTCGCAACGTAAACGTCCTTGTCAAAGCCCTTGACGGAGAGCTTCGCCGTTGCGGAAGGAACGAATTCCTGCAGGGCAACGAGGCTAGCCTCAGCGGCGAGACCACCAAACGGGCGGGGATCCTTTTCCAGGGCAGCGCGCTCGGCGGCGCGGGCAGCGAGCTTAGCTTGGCGGCGGGACATGCCCTCCGGCAGCTGTTCGTTCTTCTTTTTCTTCTTTGCCATACCCAACAACTTACCTGTTGCTTACAGCTCAATGGCGTGCAGGGCCACTTCAGGTTCATTCGTCGCGAGAATATCTACCCCGTTGGCCCACGCCCACTTCATGTCTTCCGGCTTATCGATGGTCCACATGTACGTCGGCAAGCCATGCGCACCGATGGCATCAGGCTGGATTTTGCCGCGGAGAATCGACATTCCCAAGCCCGTGGGCTGGGATAACAGGACATCAGGCCGGTTGACGTGACGCTCCCAATCGCGGCGCAAATAAATGCGATCAATCTGGGGAGCAAGCGCGGTCATGCGGCGGATGGCGCGGTGGGAAAAGGAAATCATGTGGATACGGGGGTCGTCGATAAGCCCCGCGTAGCGCAGCCGCAGCACCATCTGCTCCTCAAGGATGTCGCCCTGCCCCGACGGGTGTTTGGTTTCGACGTAGAGGTGGTGGCTCTTGCCGTCGAGCATCTCCAGGAGTTCGTCGAAAAGCAGCATGCGCTGGCCGCCCCCAATGTTGAGGCGGCGCAGGTCCTCCCACGTCTGGCGGGAGACCCGGCCCGAACCGTTCGTGGTGCGGTCCAGCGTGGGATCGTGGTGGACCACCACCTTGCCATCGCTGCTCAGGCGAATATCGCACTCGATGCCATGGATAGGTAGCTCGAGCGCTTTCTCAAAGGCAAGAGGGGATAACTCCGGATATTTCCCGGAGTATCCCCTATGGGCGACAATCTTCACTAGCCGAAGATTTCTTCCTTAATCGTGTTCAGCGTGTTGAAGGAGTGGTCGAAGCGCTCCTGCTCGTGCTCATCCAACTGCAGCTCGATGACACGGTTGACACCGTTGCGGTCAACGATGGCCGGGGTACCGATGAAGACATCTTCCTTACCACCGTATTCGCCTTGTAGGTAGGCAGAGACCGGAAGTGCCACAGCCTGATTCTGAATGACTGCGCGGGTAATGCGTGCCAACGCCATACCGATGCCATAAGAGGTAGAGCCCTTGGCGTCAATGATGTGGTAGGCGGCGTCGCGGGTGTCCTCGAAGATCTTCTCGATGCGCTCGTTGTATCCCGGGTCCTTCTCAGAGCGGCGGGCCAGGGAGACACCAGCGATGTTGGCGGAGGAGACGACGGGCAGCTCGGAGTCGCCGTGCTCACCGATGATGTAGGCGTGGACGGAGGTCGGAGCGACATCGTCCATCTCTGAAAGCATGTAGCGGTAGCGAGCGGAGTCCAGCACGGTACCGGAGCCGATGACGCGCTCGTGCGGGAAGCCCGAGGCCTTCCACACAGCGTAGGTGAGCAGATCCACCGGGTTGGAGGCGACGAGGAAGATGCCGTCAAAGCCGTTCTTCATAACGTCGCCCACAATGGAGTTCATGATCTTGACGTTCTTGTCCACGAGCTGGAGGCGGGTCTCACCCGGCTTCTGCGCAGCGCCTGCGCAGATGACGACCATGGCGGCGTCCTTGCAGTCCTCATAGGTGCCCTTGGTCACGCGGGTGCGGGACGGGGCCCAGACGACACCATGGTTGAGGTCCATGACGTTGCCTTCGAGCTTCTTCTCGTCGATGTCGATGATGGCCAGGTGATCAACAGTGCCCTGGTTCACCAGAGCGTAAGCGTAAGCGACTCCAACATCGCCTGCGCCGATGAGTACTACTTTGTTTCCAACATGATTTCCCATGACTCCTATTCTGCCCCCAATGTCCGAATTTTGCTCGTTATGCGCCCGACTTCACAGGTTCCATGGTCTGATCTCACATTTCCCTGCCCGATCGGGCATCCCTTGACGGCCATCTGCACGGCAGCGTTAAAGCTGGTTCAATGGCGACCATGCGCACAGTCCTTCGCCGCATCGCTCTCAAGACCACCCAAAATGTTCTTCACGCTGCAATTTTTGGCTTGGAGTTGGTCAGCGATCTTACCCCGGGCGTGCGCATGACGGGGAGGAGACGTCTGCCACAAAACATGTGGCCCGGCCTCTTCGGCGCTGAGGTTGCCACGTGGGCAGCCGTCTCCCCATCGCTTCTTCCGCGCCCGTGGTGGGTCACGGCGGCCAATGTGGCCATCGGCCAAGGCGCAGGGCACCTCGCTGCGACGACCGCAGCCTTCGCTACGAAACAAGCACTCCGCCTAGTAGGACGCCGACCCCAAGACCATGTCGGCCCTACCACTCGCCGCTATTCCTACTACGTCCTCGGACTGGGCACCTTCGTGGCAGGGATTCGATCGCTGCGCAACCAGACGGAGCAGGCCCGTTTGGTAAGTAAGCTCAATGACCGCAGCCCCCAAACCGCGGCACTCGGCATGATTGTGGGTACCGCCGGGTATGGCGCGCTCTTGATTCTTGGCGAAGCTGCCCAGCTCACCGTCACGCAGCTCTCCTATCAGGTCCAGCGTTGGCTTCCCCGGTGGATTGCCTGGCCACTGGCGGGCGGCGTGGTGGGTTTTGCTGCTGCCGTCCTCAGTGACCGCATGGTGTGGCGCCGCATGCTCCACTCGGCTGCCATCAACGCTCTTGAGCTCAACCGGCTGGTCTACCCCGGCTCCTCCATGCCCTGGGAACCGGAGCGCTCCGGAAGCCCGTGGTCCCATGAGCCATGGACGGCCGTCGGCTCCCAGGGTAGAGCTTTCCTCGACCGTGGCCCGCGTGCCGAGGACATCAGGAAGGTCATGCACTATGACCGGGCACGCGAGCCGATCCGTGTCTACATTGGCCTCATTCGCGGCCGCGGCCCGCAGGCCGCCGCCCGCCAAGCGGTGGCGGAGATGGATCGCACGGGTGCTTTCCACCGCAACACCATTGTGGTGCAGCTGCCCTCCGGCTCGGGATGGATTAACAACTATTCCGTGAGCGCCTATGAATTCCTCACCCGCGGCAACTGCGCCACTGTAGCTGTGCAGTTTGATTACTTGCCCTCAATGTTTTCCTACCTGGTGGACAAGGATCTCTCGCGCACATTTGCCCGCGAGCTTATTACTGCAGTGCAGGAGCGCCTGGAGCTCCTGCCCGAGGATAACCGGCCCAAGTTCTATCTCAGCGGCGAATCCTTGGGCTGCTACGCCATCGTGGAAAACTACGAGACCGTCGACGACCTCCTCGCCGACTGCGATGGCGCCGTCTTCACCGGACCGCCGCGCATGACGAGCTTCATGCGCCGCCTTCACCGTGAGCGCGGCTCCTTGGAGCGCCTGCCGCTTATCGACGGCGGCCGCCACCTCCGCTTCGCCGCCTCCCCTGAGCACATGACCCACGATGCCTTTGGCGAACCCTATGGCCCGTGGGAACGGCCCCGCGTGGCGGTGGGCCAACACGCCTCCGATCCCATCGTGTGGTGGGATAGCAAACTCATCTACGCGCGGCCCAACTGGATTCACGAGCCCACACCGAAGGCCCTGCATGCAGACACTTTTGAGAAGCTACACTGGTACCCCTTCATTACCTTTTGGCAGGTAGCGCTGGACCAGATCAACTCGCTCAACGTTCCCGGCGGCCACGGCCACAACTACTTCGAGGAAACCTTCTGGTACTGGGATTCCGTTCTCGGCTCGCAGACCCGCGCCCAGCTCACCCCCGAGCTCGCGGAGCGCATGCGGGAATTCGTCGCACGCGACCAGCTCAACAAACCGAGCGACTTCCGCACGCAGGTGCGCAAACAGTTCTAGCCGCACGCATGTGCGGCCTGCGGCCCTACCCGCACTTCACGCCGGTGCTGTGATGCGGGCAGTAGCCGTTGGGCACCTTGTGGAGATATTGCTGGTGCTCATCCTCGGCCAAGTAGTACTCGCCTGCGTCCGTCTCACTGAGCAGGGTGACGTCGGTAGTGGTGGCGCCGAAGCCAGCGGCGGCAAGCTTGGCGGCGTAAGAATCCACCAGCTGCTGGATCTCCGCGCGCTCCTCCTCCGTCTCTGGATAGAAGGCAGAGCGGTACTGGGTTCCCACATCGTTGCCCTGGCGGAAACCCTGAGTCGGATCGTGGGCCTCCAAGGCCTTCACTACGAGGTCGCGCAAGCTTACGCGCTCTGGGTCGTAGGTAATGTGGACGGCTTCTGCGTGGTTAGTCAGCCCGCGGCAGACCTCGTAATAGGTGGGGTTCGGGGTGATTCCACCGGCGTAGCCCACGGAGGTGGACTCCACGCCTTCGGTCTCCCAGTACATCTTTTCCGCACCCCAGAAACATCCGATAGCGATGATGAGGGACTTCTGTCCCTCCTTCCACGGGCCACTGATAGGTGTGCCCAGCACGGCGTGGGGCTGCGGGTTGTCCAGGATGGGCTCCGCCCGGCCGGGGAGGGCTTGGTCCTTGGAAACGAGCTTCGGTTCGGGCTTGTAGAGGAACATGCAGGATTCTCCTTTACGTGTTGTTGCACCACTTATACTCCCCCACGCTGTGCGCGAGCCAGGTTTTTGTTCACCGCCTCGGACCGGCGACAAAAAGTATTGTGGCCAAATTCTCAATCTGCCCCTACCATGGGGCCACGAACCCCAAAGAAAGGATTTCAACAATGGCTGTTTACGAACTTCCGGAACTCGACTACGCATACGACGCACTGGAGCCGCACATCTCCGCTGAGATCATGGAGCTGCACCACTCCAAGCACCACGCTGGCTACGTTGCTGGCGCTAACGCTGCGCTTGAGGCTCTGGAGGAGCAGCGCAACGGCGAGGCTAACGCTGATGCCATCCGCGCGCTGTCCAAGAACCTGGCCTTCAACCTGGGTGGCCACACCAACCACTCCATCTTCTGGAAGAACCTTTCCCCGAACGGTGGCGGCGAGCCGACCGGTGACCTGGCTGAGGCTATTAACCGCGACTTCGGTTCCTTCGAGAAGTTCAAGGCTCACTTCTCCGCTGTTGCTACCGGCCTGCAGGGCTCCGGTTGGGCAGTTCTGGGCTACGACCACATTGCTGGCCGTCTGGTTATTGAGCAGCTCACCGATCAGCAGGGCAACATCTCCGTGAACTTCACCCCGCTGCTCATGCTGGATATGTGGGAGCACGCTTTCTACCTCCAGTACAAGAACGTGAAGGCTGATTACGTCAAGGCAGTCTGGAACGTCTTCAACTGGGAGGACGTTGCTGAGCGTTACGCTGCTGCCACCAAGTAAGCAGCTCACCGGCCTTAGGGCCAGCTAGCGCTACACCGCGCCGATGCCCCTCGGATTTTCTGAGGGCTCGGCGCGGTTTCGCCGTTTTTCAGGTGCCTGCGACTGAGCAATATGGGCCCGTGCCTGACCACAAGGGCCCTAACTGACGGAAAATCTCAGCCCGCCGGTTCTTTGGCAAGATACTCGTCTTTTTCTTCTTCGGTGAAGAGATAATTTCCATCATCAATTGGTTTGTTGCCGATGCCGATGACAGGTACGTCGCAAAGGGGCCTATTGCGATTCCAGACGAAAATATCCGGCGCGTCGGCCAGGTATGTGTTGAGGCGGCTCGGGTGGAGATCCATCGGGTTTGAGTCTGGCGTCTCGTAGTGGAATAAGCGCGGGGTGACCTTTTGCTTTGAAAAGCTCACGATGACGCAGAAGACATGAGCTTGGTCACTTGCTTCGTTCGCCCAACGGAAGGTGTCGTGCGCGAAGTCAATGTGGAAGCCCAATTGGGTGATTGGGTACCAAATGTTTGCTACCTGTTCGCCTTGGACAACCGAGTTGGTCGATACGAATGCCGTGCGTACGGTGTGGTCGCCCATGTACTCTGCGGCCTTGATGAACCAACCCGCTACGTAGTCGATGTTGCCGACATTCTTCGTTCCCTTTGGAAAGACTGAAGTGCCCCAGGTTTTGTTCCGTCTGAGCAGATGGGAAATTCTGGGGCACTTCAATTGACTTCCTTCACCCCTTTCACTAGGTGTGAGGAAGTTGAAGGTTGGTTACCGAAGCAATCTTAGATCGCCGAAATTCGGCCTGCGCGATAGCTCGGTAGAAGTTATCGTTATTAGCACCACTGCCAATATCTACGGAAAGCATATTTAACATGCAAAAACAACAACACCGCATCGCCGCCATGGTTGTCGCAGACGTTATTGCTTGGCTGGCCTTATAAAAACATGGACAATATCGAGCATCGCATTTCCCAATTAGAACTTAACCAAGGACGGCTCGCAATCCTACTCAGCTCAGCCCCCGAAGGGCATAAAGCGTGGGATAAAGCGTGCCTATGCCATGACCTCACCTTCGAACAAGAATACAGGACTCGACAAGAAATCCTAGATTTCCTCAACTCAGAAGCGACTGATAGTAACGAACTACTATCAAAAGTAAGCCACATCGTAGGACATCCCGCAGTAGCTCGCGACCTCGTAAGCGCATTTAAACAACGTGGCACGGCAGCTCAACGATGGAAAGAAATAGACTCGGAAAACCTACTCTGACCATTCAGCTCACTGACTGAATGTTTCACAGAAAGAGCATCAAGTGTTGAACTAGTACTCAACGTTTGATGGCTTTTGTCTTTCTGTTTTCCATATGAGGGCGCTCCACTGGTGAGTGCATCGCTGGAGGGCCTGAAACGTGGTATTACGAACCTGATCAGCCCTTCTATTTGGCAGATTCAACAGCAGAATCATGTATTAGGATGGAGATTTCCATTTTGCAGGGTGGAAAGTACGGAATCCGCTTTTACCCTAGCCATTGGCCTCAACAAGATGGTGGTGAAGTGCCCCGGTTGGCCCAGGAGGGCAGGGACGTCCTGCTCGTGTCCACCGATCCGGCCCACAACTTGGGCCACATTTGGAACGCCACGCTTTCCGACGTCCCCACGACCCTCCACCCCCACCTCGCCGCCGTGGAGATTGACCCGGCGCGGGCAACGAAGGAGCACTTGGGGGAGGTGAGCAAGCACATGCGCCGATTCATGCCCGAGCGTCTACACCGCGAGGTTGACCGCCACCTGGAGCTTGCCCGGCATTCGCCAGGCACGCACGAAGCGGCGATGCTGGAGCGCATCGCGGAACTCATGGAGTGCCGTGCGGACTACGATCGCATTATTTTCGATACCGCACCTTCAGGACATACCTCGCGGCTTATGGCGCTCCCTGAGCTGATGGCCGCCTACACCGATGGACTGCTCGCGCGGCGCGAGAAATCCGATAAATTCGGCGCGGCAGTCCGCGGCATGACCTCGGCGGAAAAATCAGTGTCCGCCAGTTCCATCGACCCGGTGGACCGCCGCAACCAGGAGATTCGCTCCACGTTGCTCAAGCGGCGCCGCCGGTTTGAGCACCTGCGCCGCGCACTGACCGATCCTTCCACGACGGCCTTCTACCTCGTCCTCACCGCCGACCGCACCCCGGTGCTGGAGACCGCCGAGTTCTTCGATGACCTTAAGTCCAACGGTGTTCACGTGGGCGGTGTCGTGGTCAACCGCCGCACGCCGGCAAGCCGCGATGCATTCTTGGCGCAGCGCCGCGCCTCCGAGGATGAGGCCTTGGCCCTTCTGGCGCAGAAGCTACCTGGCCAGCAGGTGGTGGAAATTCCCTGGCTGCCGCACGAGGTTTCTACTCCGGAGGCGTTGGGGTCGCTGGCGGATTCCCTACCACGAAATTCTTGAAGCGCTCCACGGGTGGTGCCTCATCGCCGATGCGCCACACGAGGCCGAGCTCACGGTAGGCCGCGGGCTGTAGCGGGATGAGGTTGCTGGTCTGCAGGTACGGATCATCAAGTGGCAACAGCGCCGAGCCGAGCCCAGCCGCGACGAGCCCCGCGACGGTTGTGAGCTCCATCGACTCGAAGACGAGGCGCGGGCTAAAGCCGGCGTGGGCCGCGAGGTCATCGAGAAGCATGCGCGTTCCGTACCCCGGCAACATGCCGATGAAGGGCTCATCAGCAAAATCTTCGAGGCGCACGTTGTCTCGGCCCGCCGCCCAGTGGCCCTCCGGCACCGCTAGGCCAAGGCGCTGCAGTTTGAGCTGGTGCCAGCCCACCGCGGCGTCGGGGTCTGGGCGCGGACCTACCAGGGCCAAGTCCGATTCGCCTGCGCGCACACGGTCCACCAGCACGCGCGCAGCTCCCTGGTGCAGGCGAATATCCACGTGGGGATGCTCAGCGCGATAGGCCTTGAGCAGCTCCGGGACCATCCAGGTTCCTAGGGAATGCATAAAGTCCAACCGCACCGTTCCGCGCTCCGGATCCATGAGGCGGGCCACGGCATCGCGCGCAGCGTTCTCCGCGGTGAGCATCCGCCGCGCCTGCGCGACGAAAGCCCGCCCACACGAGTTGAGCCGCAGGCGCCGCCCACTGCGCTGGAATAGGCTCGCGCCGAGATCCGCCTCTACGCGTTGCACACGGCGGGTCAAGGCGGGTTGGGAGAGCCCGAGGGAATCCGCCGCCGCGCCGACCAGACCATGGTCCGCCACAGCAACTACGCCGCGCACATCCTCCAGATTCATGCACACCTCGCATGTGTTACTTGCTTTCTGTACATTTTACACATAACCGCGGGCAGGCCATGCTTGATTCATGACGAGAACCCGGCGCGCCACCATCGCCATGCTCTTTGTGGGCCTGGCAATTTTTTCCTGCCTCTACCCCACCCAAGCCATGCTCCCCACACTGGTCGCGGACATGGGCATGTCCTCCACCGAGGCTGCCATGACTATTTCCGCCGCCACCGGAGCGCTGGCCGTCTGCGTCATCCCAGTCTCCATCATTTCCGAGCGCATTGGGCGCGGCAAGCTCCTGCTCGTCTCCACCATTGCCGCCACACTCATCGGCATGCTCGTACCACTTGCTCCGAATCCGGAGATCCTCATTGCTACCCGCGCGCTTCAGGGCGCCGTTATTGCCGGCGCGCCCGCCACCGCCATGGCCTGGATTTCGGAGGAACTAGAATCCAACTACGTTGCCCGAGCCATGGGCCTCTACATTGCCGGCACCACCATTGGTGGCCTAACCGGCCGCCTCATCCCCACTGGTTTACTCGAGCTCACCTCCTGGCGCTGGGCGCTGTTCGGCTCCAGCTTGGTCACTCTCATCCTGGCCATCATTGCGGCAATCCTGCTGCCCTACCAGCAGAATTTCACACCGAAGGAAATTCACTTCCGCTCAGAGCTCAGCGCCATCTTCCGCCACGGGCGCGATACCCGCCTCATCCCGCTGTTCATCGTGGCCTTCGTGGCCATGGGCACCTTCGTTTCCCTCTATAACTTCTTAGGATTCAGGCTTATCCACCATTTCCACCTCTCGCACGGCCTAGCTGGACTGGTCTTCCTCTTCTACCTCACGGGCACATGGTCCTCAGCCCGCGCGGGCCGGCTCGTCACGCAGGTAGGCCATGCCAACACGTTGCTGCTGTCCTGCGCGTTGTTTGCCGTGGGCATCGCGCTGTGCGCGGGTTCCCTCATCCCCACCTTGCTTGGAATCGTCCTGCTCACTATTGGTTTCTTCGCCGCACATTCGACGGCTTCGGGCTGGGTAGGTCACATCGCAACGCATGACCGTGCAGAGGCCTCGAGCCTGTATGTCTTCTTCTATTACCTGGGCAGTTCCGTCCTGGGCGCGCTGTCTGGCATGCTTTTCGACGCCCTCCCCTGGCCCGGTTTCATCGCCACCTACGCCTTACTGGCCGTGGGTATTGCGGGCATGAGTTGGGTTGTGAGAAAAACCGGATAAACTCGTGTTTTATGGACAAGTGGTCAACACGTACATGGCATAGGAAAGCCTCCCGCCCAGTCAGCATCTGGATGATGGTCTTCCTCCTCGCCGGTGTCTCCCACATTCTTATCCCTAATTACCGCTGGGTGCTCACCCATCTTTTTACGCTGGGTATTCTCACCAACAGCGTCGTGGTGTGGTCCCAGCACCTCACCGAGAAGTTTGTGCAGCTCAAGCTCCCGGATTCGGCGCGGCCGCAGCAGCTCGCGCGCATCTATTTGCTCAACGTCGGCGTCATCTGCGTGCTGATTGGTCAGTTGCTCATTGAGGCATGGGAGCCTCACTGGATTCTGACGCAGGTGGGCGCTACCTTCGTTGCTGCCGCGGTACTCTGGCACGGCGCGGTGCTCTTCGGCCTATGGCGCCAGGCGGAATCGAAACGCTTCCGGCCGGTCGTTGCCGCCTACGTGGCCTCGGCCGTCTTCCTCGCCGTGGGCGCGGCCCTCGGCGCACTGCTTGCGGTCTTCCCTGCGCATCCGCGTCTGCTTATTGCGCACGTGGCCGCCAATGTGGGTGGCTTCGTGGGCCTTGCCGCGGCAGGTTCGCTCACCATTTTATTCCCCTCCATTTGGCGGACCAAAGGCATCAACCCACGCATGCGCCTCAGCTTCACGCTGCTGGGCCTCGGCGTGCTGGCTACCCTCATCGGTTCCGCGTGGAACGTCCCTGAAGTGGGTCTTATCGTCTACTGCGTGGGCTGGTTGGCGAGCCTACAAGGCTGGCTGGTCAATGTGCTCACCGTGGCCGAGGAACCTCGCGGGCGCATCACCTTCCCTGCACTCTCCGCCCTTTTCTCGGCTTTCTGGCTGGTTGGCGGCCTAACCTACTACACCGCGCAGCACTTCTTGAGCGAAGAGCCAAAGATTCCCATGCTCGCGCTCGTCGTCGGCTTTGCCGCCCAACTGCTCACCGGCGTCATGAGCTACCTCATGCCCACGACCATGGGCGGCGGCCCCTCCGCAGTGCGGGCAGGCCTGCGTGAATACAACCGCTGGGGAATCGGGCGCTCCGTCTTCATCAACGGCGGCCTCGCGCTGTGGCTGGCCACGTCCAGCTCCCTCACCATGGTTGTCGCTTCTCTGCTGAGCCTCGGCTCCATGGCGCTTTTCCCGGTCCTCACCGCCCGCGCAGTCAAGGCCCAGAAGGCAGTGCTCCAAAAGAAGGCCGAGGGCCCGGCCCCGGAGACCATCACGGATTGGAACCAAGCGCTGATCGCCCTTGCTGTCCTCGTCCTTGTGGGCGCCCTCAGCTTCTTTATCTAAACCCCCAGACCTGGAACGAGGCGATGCCGTCGGTTAGGGGTCCAACGGCGGGATGCCCGGCGCGCCAGCGGACATCCATTCGCGGACCACGTGGGTGGCGGTGACATCGCCGGCGTTATAGCGCAGGATCTGCTCGCGGGCAGCAACGTCGCCGGCCAATGCGGCGCGTCGAGCGTTGACGGATTCCTCACCGTCGAAGTCCTCCGGCCACTCAAACCCCGCGACGGGCGCGACGGTCTTGAGGCTCAAGCCCGACGTCCCGGCGAAGCTGCGCTTGACGTGAACGAACATGTCGACCCACTCCTCAGAGGAAATAAACTCCTCCACTTCCTGGAGCGCAGGCTGGTGGAAGCGTTCAGCGGAGCGGCGCATCCAGTGGTTTTCGCCGTGGGCAGAGTAGCAGTAGGCGGCGAAGGTCTTACCCTCCTCGTGCGCCTGGGCACGCAGGTTCATCAGCCACTCCCAGAACTCGGCGAAATTCTCCGCCTCGGCGCGGCCACCCAACGGCTCCCACGTGGCGAAAGGAATGTAGTCGCCATTCAGCCGCGCGCCCCAGAGGTAGGCGCCTTGGTCGAGGTACGCCTCCATATCGACATCCACTTCGACGTCGGCACGGGGAACGCTGACCTGGCTACGGCGCAGCAACGGAATACCTTCGAGCCAGGCGGCGGCGAGGGTGGAGGGGGCGCCGAGGGAGGCGTCGATAAGCGCCTGCACCGTCTCAATCCCCCGCTCCCGGTAGGGGTTCGCGCGGTCGCCCGGGAGGAAGAGGGAGATGTCATCGCGAGCCTCAAGCTGCGGCTCGCACAGATGCCAGAAGCGACACGACGCGCACTCTTTGACGCGGCGCGGGCTGTCCGGGAGAGGCTGGGCAAGTGCAGCATCGATGGGATAACGCGAGGTATCGGTCACAAAAGCCTGGGTTCGATCCTGACCAATCGTTGCCCCACGCCCAGAATTGAGGCCCACCTCTTCCAGGCCGCGCGCGGCGAGGGCAAGGCGGTAGCCGTCGACGGCATGGTGCTTAATTTTATACTTCGCCGGCAAAGGCTCGCTTAGCCCCAGGCGATGCGTGGGCACGACCACGGCACGCGCGTTGTCATTCGGACGGGCGACGCGATGATCGGAGACGATGACCGGGGTGTAGTTCTCGCCCTCACGGATAAGGAGTTCCACGCGGACCATCCACTCGTTGGTAGAGAACACCGCGTTGGTGATGTGGGTATAGCCGTACGCCAGGGCCTCCAGCGTAGCCATGGCGCGTTCAAAGTCATTGCCTTCAAGATCGATGCGGCGAAAACGACCGGGGCCTTTGCGCGGAACAAGAGCCAGGGCGGCCTCAATGGCTGCGGCATGGCGCTCCGCGCGGGCCCGGCCCGTCGGGGTGCGCGGGATGTCTGGATGTGCGCGGCGCTGCACGAGGCGATAGCGGCAGCCCACGAGGTCCGTGGCGACGAGCACATCTTTCACACCAGGTGAGCTTAGTAGACCACCTTGCTAAAGTTGTAGCGAGACCCTACCGATAAAAAATAAAGGACGTTTCAATGAGCTTGATCAAGAAGATCCGCAAGGCCCGCCGCGAAGCCCGCGCCGAGATCAAGGCCGCCAAGACCCGCGCAAAGGCCGAGGTCAAGGCAGCAGATAAGGCACGGCACCGTCAGCAAAAGCTGCTGGCCAAGCAAGAGAAGGCCCTCATCAAGTCCGAAGAAAAAGGTCTGAAGAAGCGCCGCAAGCACGAGTACAAGATGGCGCAAAAAGAACTGGAGCGCATCAAGGAAGGCCGTTTTAATAAGAACAACGTCAAGCGTTACGCTGGCGCCCTGCGCACCGCGGCCCCGCTGCTGCTGCCGCTGATTTACCGCGGTATTACCGCCGCGCAGCGAGAGGTAGAAAAGAATCGCGCCCAGAAGGCAGGTGTTTCCGCTGACCAGCTCGCGTCTTTTGCTGGCCACGGCGCACCGCTCAAGGCCCGCACCGCCGGCATTCGCAACTCCCTGAAGGACGCCAATGTGCCGGTCGGCTTCAAGCGTGACGTCAAGGAGCGCCTCAATGAGCTCGACGCTGCTATCGAGAACGCTGAGTACATGACCGAGCAGCAGCGCCAGCGTGCGCACCGCTCCATCTCCGGCGAAATTGACTCCATCAACGCCGATATCCAGGCCAAGCTGCGCGCTTAATCTACCCAACTTGCCTGTGCCGCGGCCTCAACGGTCGCGGCTTTCGTGTTTTCACCGCTATTTTTACCTCCTCCCCCTAGACCTTTTAAAACGGATTTAAAAAGAGAATCAGTTCCGTCACCAATTTCCCCAAAGTCACGTGGCGAATCTAGAGCGGAATATCGCCCGGTTTTCGTCACGCTCCGCTAATTATTCAGTGTTCTCCGGTGTAGATAAATCCATTTCTCATATATAGTCGAGAGCGAGGATAAAAAGCTTCTAAAGCACTTCCTCACACGATAGCTTCTTATACTATTCACCTTCCTGCCCAGTACACCCAGTACACAGAGCTGGAAGGGACACGTCACTACCGTATGGAGAATCATGGCTCGCCGCGAAGTAACGCAGTTCTTTGATGACCTTGACAATAGTCCGCTTACTGAAGAAGAACTTACCGTCATCCGTTTTAGCGTTGACGGTAAGGATTATCTCTTGGATGTTTCCAAGGAGAATGCAGAGAAGTTTCACGCCGCAATGGAACCTTTTGTGAAGGCTGCTCGCCACCCCATCAAGAAGGAAACGCGCAGCTACAGGCCCGCTGATGTCCGCGAGTGGGCAGCCAAGCACGGCTACGAGGTAGCTGAGCGCGGCAAGATCCGCAACGACGTTATTTTGGCGTACCGCGACGCCAACAACCTTTAGAGCACTCCCTGCTCGCGGGCGGCAGCCACGGCAGAGGTGCGCGAGCGCACGCCCAGCTTGTCGTAGATATGAACAAGGTGGGACTTCACCGTGGCCTCTGAGAGCATAAGCTCCACGCCAATTTCACGGTTGGACGAACCTGCGGCGACCAGCTTGAGTACTTCCAGCTCGCGCGGGGTAAGCGACGTGCGTGGGGTGCGCACGCGGGTCATCAGCTTGTCGGCCACGATGGGGGACAGTGCCGAGTCACCTTCGGCAGCGGACCGCACCGCGGCGAGCAGCTCGGCCGGCGGAGCGTCCTTCAGCAAGTAGCCGACCGCACCTGATTCGATGGCACCGAGAATATCCGCATCGGTGTCATAGTTGGTGACCACAAGAACTTTGGGGGGATTGTCCATGGAGAAGCGGATAGCGGCGGTGGCTTCCGCACCGGTCATCACGCGAGTGCCTTCGATACCGGCACCAAAGCGCAGGTCCATGAGGAGGACGTCGATTCCGCCCGCTTGTGCGGCAGATACCGCGGCTTCAGCCGTGGCGACCTCACCTACTACCTCGATGTCCTCGGCGCCCTCGAGCACCGAGCGTAGACCCAGGCGCACGATCTCGTGGTCATCGGCAAGCAAGACCCTAATCACGGGCTTCCTCCTCATTGGTACGGTGTGGACAAATTCTTAATCTACATCGTTATTTAAGGGCACACTAACTGAGACCGCCGCACCCGCGCCTGGTGTGGATTCAATCACGACCTCGCCCCCGAGCTCTTCCGCACGGCGGCGCATAGCTGCCAGCCCAATATGGCCTAGTCCGGCGGGTTTATTCTCTATCGCCTCCACATCAAAGCCCTGGCCGTTATCCACCACATCCACCCGCACCTCGTCCGGCGCATACGTGACGGTCACTCGGGCCTTGGTGGCATGGGCATGCTTGACGACGTTCCCCACCGCGCCCTGCGCAATCCTCAACAATGCCGCCTCCACCTTCATGGGCAGCTGCTGCGCCTCGCCTTCAACGTCAACCGACACGTCGACTCCACCGGTGGCCGCGAAATTATCCGCCATGCGGGTCAGCGCTGCCCCGAGGGACGTTTCGGACAGTGCGGCCGGCTGCAGTGCCGCAATCATGGCGCGGGCTTCATGGAGGTTATCCGCTGCAGTGCGACGGGCCAGCTCAATGCGTTCTTGCGCCTTGGGGATGTCCTCCTTGGCTAGGTCACGGTCAGCAGCATGGAGCAGCATTTGAATCGAGGACAAGCCCTGGGCCAGGGTGTCGTGAATCTCGTGCGCAATGCGCTGGCGTTCGGCGGTCATGCCGGCCTCGCGCTCGGACTCCACTAACTGCGAGCGGGTTTCCATAAGTTCGCGGTTCATTCTGCTCAAGGCAGAGAAAGCATAGGTAATAGCGATAGTCACCAAAGCTGAGACTGCCGGCCCCATGATGCCACCAAAAGTCAGCCCGCCAGGTATCTGCACAACGACGGTCACCACCGTGGCAACGAGCACGCAGATAATGCCGGGAATCATCTCCAGCACGTAGAGGTACACAAAGTACAAGGAAAAGACGAGGTAGATAGCCGCCGGGGCTACCGCCATATCCGCAAGCCACAGCACCGAGAGGATGGCCAACCAGCCATATTGCGCGATGCGAGGCAACGACTCGACGTAGGCGGATCCACCGAAGTAGACCACAGCGAAGGAGACGAGCAGCAGCAGGTTGAGCACACCCTGCCACAAGGGCAGGCGCACCGTGGTGAAGATAGCCACCACCAGAAGCGTCGCGGTCAGGATGTGGATACCGTTGCGCAGTGCATCCGAGTCAACCGAACGCTGGTCTAGTGTGGAGGTCATGCGCCACAGCCTACTTCCCTCTCTTGCTGCCTGTCTGATCGGTATCGGCTTGGTTAGCACCGGCTGCACCGACTCCGGTCAGCCCGCAGAGCCCACAACGGACAGCACCCCCACTGAATCCCCGGAGAACTCCGCGGCCAGCGGCGATGGACTTGCCATCGACGCCTCAGCTGAGGTCACCGACTGGGAAGACTGCCCCTACCTGGATACCCAGTGGGTCGCAGATACGAATGGGCAGAGGATGACCCGGTGGGGCGTCGACAAGCGCTTTAGCACCCCTGCCTGCGTATTCTGGTCCTACCCGGAGGAGCCGCAGGCCACCGTCATCGTGCGGGAGATGCCCAGCGTGGAAGAAGCGCGCGCGGTTGTCGATGCCGCCGCCCCCATCAACGACACCGAGCTTGCGGAATTCGACGGCTGGTCAGGCGGGCGTGGAGTATTTGAGGATCACTCCGTCTTCGCCGTGCAGAAAGACAACCACGCGGTGCTCGTGTGGTCAAACCAACTGCAAACCCTGAAGCCGCAGCTCATTGCGCAGGAGACTATTTCGCGCCTTGGGCTCTAAAGCGGCCCGGGGCACCTACACGGCAACGTCGTTGTAGGGCATCAGGGTCGATACCCACGGGAACACGACTTCCATGAGCAGGAAGAACACAGCGACGATGAGGGCCACCGCCAGGACAGCTTTTACCGCGGTGGGGCCGGGCAAAAGGTTCCAAAGAGCGCGATACATTAGTTCTCCTCCAAGACGGCGGGACGGTCATTCTCGTGAGAGCCGGGGGTTTTCTCTTCCCGCTCGGTCTCCATGGCGTGGATAATCATGCGCTCAGCATTGGAAAATTGCGGGTGGCACGTGGTGAGCGTGAGCAGTCCTTCACTAGCCTCAATGCCCGCGTCCGGCGGGGTGCCCGGTATCGGATCCAGCACGCTAACATCACCCGGAAGCGTAATGTGGCGTCCTTGAATCTGCCGGTACTCCGGCTTTTCTCGCTGCTCAGGCGTGTAACACTCGGCTGGGGCTGCGTCAATGGGCAGCACGCGGTAAGTGATCCACTCCGTCGAGGTCTCAATCACGATGGCATCGCAGGTCTGCAAGTTACCCAAGTCATTAAACGGCGCGCCTTTGCCCACGCGATGCCCCGCGACGGCGAAATTCCCCAGTTCACCGGGCATCTGCGTATCCGTATACCGTCCGGGGCCGCGCAGAAGGTCATCTTCATTCGTGCCTTCCAGCACCGCAAAAGCGAAATCAGAACCAAACGCCGGGATATAAAGTCGCGCAAAAGCCTCACCCAGCTTCGGCGCCTGGCCCTGTCCACGTGGGTTGTGCCACTCCTCCTGCAGGGTTTCGTTGGCTTCCTCCTGCAGGTGGCCGGATGCGATATTGGTCCAATAGGACTCATAGAACGCGAAAAGCAAAAGCAGTACGCCAGCTGTCAACATGAGCTCTCCAATGACGGTGCTCACCGTTGTTCTTCGTCGCGAAGTGGGCTGTGGCATGTTCTCTACCCTAGCCCCTGTACCGTATAAGTACCCCACTCAGAGGACGAAGAGGAGTCCACGATGCTCGAGATTTTCATGTACCCCGTCTCCGGGATCATGAAGCTGTGGCATCTGCTGTTTAGCTCATTCCTTGACGGTTCGATGGCGTGGATCCTCACCATCGTCTTCCTCGTGCTGACAGTACGCGGCATCATTGCCCCACTGAACTGGCAGTCAGTCAAGCAGGGGCGCATCGCTGCGCTTATGCGCCCGGAGATGACGGAGCTCAATGCCCAGCTGCGCCACGTCACTGAGGTCGATGAGGCGGTAGCTCTCCTCACTCAGCAGCGAGAGTTGAAGAAGCGCTACAAGCACAACCCGATGCTCGGCTGTTTCCCGTCCTTCATCATCGTTCCCGCGTTTATTGGCCTTTACCAGGTGGTTCTGAGGGTCTCCGGTTCTGCTCAGGAAGCGGTGGGGATGCTGACGCTTTCCGACGTCTCCTCCTTCCGCACCTCCACCGTCTTCGGCGTCCCCCTCACGGATTTCGCCCGCGACCACCGTGACCTAGTGCTGCCCATGCTCGTGGCTGCGCTCGTGTTTACGTCTTTGAGCACCCTCATCATGCTCTACCGAGGCTTCCTCACCACGCAGTTTGATCAGAAGATTCCACGCCGTCTGCTCTGGTTCATGGCGCTCATGGTGGTGCTGATCCCCTGGATGCTGTGGAATGTAGCCTGGCACGGACCTATCCCCGTGACCATCATTTTCTACTGGGGTTGTTCCTATCTCTTCTCGCTCGTGCAGACCATCGTCTATGAGTTGATTTTGCGCAGACGCTATCCGCTTCCGGAAGCCGTTCATGAGCAGCGCCGCGCAAGCATTCAGCGCTGGCGTACGAAGGAAGCTAAGAAAAACAAGAAAGCCCTAAAGGCTCAATTCAAGGACGATCCGGAGCAGAAGAAAGAATACGTGGCTTCCCGCAAGCGCCACTCAGCGATCCTTGCTGAGGCACGGAAGATAGTTAAATCGAATAGTCAGCAGGAGGGGCCGACAACAGCTGAATAGCCAGCTCCTTCGCGGTGACCAGCGGAGCTGATTCGCGAGTCAACCGCGCGCCGGCAAGACCGCCATCCAAGAAGATGAGGAGCTGGCTGGCCTGTTCCCCTGAAGGGTAGCCATTCTTGGCGTTGAGCAGGGCTGTAATGGTGGAATGCATCCAGGTGCGGTGCTCCACGCAGGCAGCTACAATACCCCTCTCGGCATCGGTCTCTGGGCGCGGATACTCGCCCGCCGCGTTGAGGAAGTGTGAGCCGCGGTACTCAATGGTGGGCTGTTCCTCAATGGCTTTATCGAAGAAGGCGAGGATCTTGCTTTCCGCATCGGTAGCGTCCTCGGTACGTTCCTGCCAATCGGCACGGTACTGCTCATCGAGGGCCTCAACGTAGGCGATGACGAGAGCATCCTTAGAGCCGAAAAGCGAGTACAGCGAAGCCTTGGCTACGTCAGCCTCGCGCAGGATACGGTCGATGCCGATGACGCGAATACCCTCAGTGGTAAAGAGCCGCGTTGCTGAATCGAGCAGTCGGCTGCGCGGACTCGGGCGATTGCGTCGCGACTTCTTCTCAGCCATTTCTTCTCCTCACATGACAAAACCGGTTCATCTACACAATATAGACAAACCGGTATGTATGTGAAATTTTACTTCTTGCGGCCAGTCACTGCGCCCACGATCCACAGCAAGATACATGCACCGACCGTGGCGGTAATGATCATTAGGAACCAGCTATCTCCCACGTTCTTGTTGAAGAGGGCCAGCAGGCCACCGCCGATAACACCGCCGATAACACCGACGATGAGGTTGGTAAACAGACCCTGATCGCGCTTCATAATCTTCTCTGCGAGCCAGCCGGCAATGATACCGACGATGATCGAGCTAAAGAAACCGAGACCAAGTCCCATAATGTACTACTCCTCGTTACTAAAAAATTGTTACGTACGTCCACGAGTGTACGCACAAAACCACAAAACGATTCGGCTGCAGCGCATTCAGAGGCCACTGCAGCCGAATCGTTATTGCGAAGTAATAGAACGGTTACTCAGAATCTGGGCGAACCACCATCATCGGGCACGGAGCCGACTGCAGGAGCGCACGGGACGTGGAGCCAAGGAGCATGCCCTTGAAACCACCGCGGCCGTGAGAACCAACGACCAGTAGCTGCGCACCTTCGGAGGCATCCGTCAGCGCACGGACTGGGCGGTCACGGGCGATAACCTTCTTGACCGGCACATCCGGGTACTCCTTCTGAAGATCAGCGAGGCGTTCAGTAAGCAGCTCTGCCTGCTCCTTCTCCACCTCTGCCCACTCAGCCTGGGCCGCGGACAGACCAGCGAGGGAAGCCTGGACCTGCATGTCCATCCAGGTGTGTACGGCGATGAGTTCAGCGCCGCGAGCATCCGCCTCCTTGAAGGCATAGTCCGTAGCCTTCTGGGACACCTCAGAGCCATCCACGCCCACGACAACTGGGCCGTACTTGGTGGAATCAGTGACGTGGTTGTCTTCACGCACGACCACAACCGGGCAGGACGCGTGGGAGACCACAGATGCGGAGACCGAACCCATAACCATTCCGGACAGGCCACCCATACCGCGGGAGCCCATAACAATCATGGTGACGTCCTTGGACATCTCCAGCAGCATGTCAATCGGGGAACCCTCAGCCACGGTGTGACCAATCTTCAGCTCCGGCGCTACCTTGTGGGCTTCAGCGCGGGCAGCCTCAATTTTCTCGAGGGTTTCTGCCTGGAGGTCGTCGAAAAGCTCCTTCGGCGGAACCATGCCCTCGGCGTAGAGGAACTGCGGCATCGTGTAGCTCGATGCGATACGAAGTGGAATCCCGCGCTTCATTGCAGTGTTAGCAGCCCAACGGACGGCGTTCTTCGACGCTTCCGAACCATCAACGGCTACGACGACAATGTCTTCCTTGGCCATGATCTTATCCTTTCGACGTGCTTACACCTCCAGTCTAATACCTATAGGCCGGCCTGTGGGGCGGTAGCAGCATCCGCATTGGCGGGGAAGAGGACGTTGTACAGGGTTACCGCAATGTCACGAATGACAGCACCGATACCATTGGAAAAGAAGTCAATGACGGGCGCGAGAATAGAGTTGAAATCCATGGGAGAAAGAATAGTCCAAAAAAGGCGTGGCGCAACCCCACTTCCTATCCGTGATGGGCTAAACCCCACCCAGGCTCGAGTATCTGAAGGACCAATTAGCACATGGAACTTCGTACACAATCTCATCAGCACGCAGCGTCATCGCCACCCCGACGACAACGAGCAAGCCTTGCGGGCCCGCTTCGACGCGAACGAGGTTGTGACTCAAAACGGTACGGCCCTTAGCCCTGACAGTATCCTCGACAATAATGCCGTGGTGTACTTCTATCGCATCCCTGCGCCAGAGGTCCCTGTTCCCTACGACATACCAATTCTCTTTGAAGACGAACACCTTCTGGTCGTGGATAAGCCACCCTTCATGGCCACGATGCCGCGGGCCCGGCACATCACAGAGACTGCGACCGTGCGCCTACGCCGCAGCACCGGCAACAACGAACTCTCCCCCGCGCACCGCCTCGACCGCCTTACCTCAGGAATCCTTGTCTTCACCAAGGACCGCTCCGTTCGGGGCGCGTACCAAACGTTGTTTGCTGAGCGCCGCGTGAACAAGACCTATGAAGCCATCGCCCCGCTTGCCGACGTCTCCCCCGGCACCCTCTGGCACTCCCGCATGGAGAAGACCCCGGGCGAACTCCAAGGGCGCATCGTCGACGGTGAAGTCAACGCCATCACCGAAGTAGCCGACGTTGCTCCCGTGGACAAGGCCCCCTACGAAGCCCTTCACGGCCCACTTCCGGACCTTGCGAAGTACACTCTCAAACCTCACACCGGAAAGACCCACCAGTTGCGCCTCCACATGCTTCAGGCAGGAATTCCCATTATTGGGGACCCCATCTACCCCGTAATATTCCCCGCAGAAGCCGAAGACATGCGAGTTCCCATGCACCTAACGGCCACGCACATTTCCTTCACCGACCCCGTTACCGGCGTAACCCGCGAATTTAGCTCACAATTACCGCTTGAAACCCATCATTTGTTGCGCCCGTAATTCTCCCCATCGAAATAGTATCCAGCTTTCGACCACCACGTATCCGTATCACGCGCGGCTTTCCACCCCGCAGCGTAGGCCAGCACCAAGCCGGCGAGGGGAACGGCCACCGCACCGATCGGACTAAATCTACTACCCCGTCGCGAAGACCGTGCTGGGAATCTAAGAAGTTTCTGGGGGATACACCCCGTTTGATTCACACCGCAATCCACCAAACCATAACTTGGCTCACATGTCACAATCCCACTATGAGCCCGCCTTCGGAACACCGACGGAACGGTTCGAGCACGCTGTACGCCTCTCGTTCCACAGGGATAAAAGCCTGGAAGCACAAGGCGTCGAGTCCCTCACCTTCTTCATCATTTGGCAGCGTGACCAAGGGTTCACCGTAGCCAATGTGGCAGAAATCAAAGGCTCTCAGCCCTTCGATAGAAGCGTCAACTACGATCAGGCGGAACAACTCACCCACGGCAACCTGCTGCGCAATCTCTTCCCACCGAATTTCGCGGGCGAAATGCATCGGCCCTTCGAGGCAAGAAATACTGAAATGGCGAGGAACATCGTTTCCACTGTTCTGGCAGTCCGCTATGACCGCGCTCTGGACAGCTTTTGCTATGACCGCAAAGACTACTTCGACAACTACCAACTGCCGAGTAGCCTTGACGACCTTGTACCCACTGCGCAGGACCTAAAAGCGCGGTGCGAAAAGAACGCGCAAACAGGTGCACGCTCCTATCCAATCCTCGATCACGCAGCTCCCACCGAGGCCTTCGGCAACGGCACCGGTGGTGATAGCGAAGCCGTGGTGAAGAAACTCATCGATCAGATCGACAACGATATCCAGGTGTTTAACCACACCATTTCTTCACCGTGGGATGGCTTCGCCATCAATTTCCTGGTTCGCAACACCGCCGACGGTATCCAGCTCCGCCAAGTTGACGCACTCTTCTGTTGGCAAGACGGCACGTACCATGTCGCCCCAATTGCACGATCCGCTGTGGAACAAACGGCGGTTGCGCTCGTTGAGGACCAGTCCTACGGGCAGAAGTTTGACCTAGCGGTGATTCGCCTGAAGTACCGAAACGGCGATGGCTTCGCCCTCCGCATCGAATGGAATGAAGATGCAGTCCCCCATGTTGCCTCGCCGCACACGGCGCCAAGCTTTGTCCGCACCGAATGGCCGCTCTAAAGCGAGTGAAGTGCCCCAGGTTTTGTTCCGTTTGAGTAGATGGGAAAATCTGGAACATGCCAAGAAAATTTGATCAGGATGCGAAAGACCGTGTCGTCCGCCTCGTTGAGGACCGCATCTTGGCGGAGAACATGTCGATGCAGGCCGCGTACCAGGCAGTGGCGCCGAAGCTAGGCGTCTCATGGCACACGGCCCGGCTGTGGACACAGGCTGCCCGCCGCGAGGGACGTGTTGCCGAACCGATGTCCGAGGATTTGGCTGTTGAAGTTGTCAGACTCCGCCGTGAAGTTCAGGAGCTGCGGGATACTAACGAGTTATTGAAAGCTGCCTCGGCTTTTTCGCATCCGAACTCGACCCACAACGTCGGAAATGATCCGGTTCATTGATGAGTATCGTGATCGTTTCTCGATCGAGTTCATTTGTTCGACGTTGCGAATCAATCGTGAGGGCGGTTTTATCACCTCGCGCGGGTATCGCCAATCAAGAGCTCGTGGACCCAGCGCCCGCAGGCTTCGTGATGCTGTTCTTGCAGAACACATTCGCGAGGTTCATGCTGATAATTACGGCGTGTACGGGATCCGTAAGATGTGGCACGCGCTGCGCCGCGAAGGAATCGACATTGGACGTGAGCACACTGCTCGCCTGATGCGCCTTGCTGGAGTCAGTGGCAAAGGTAAGGGTCGGTCACCTGTGACTACTCGTAGATCTAAGGGACCGGACACTCGCCTTGATCTGGTGAACCGTGAGTTCAAGGCCCCTGGGCCGAACAGGTTGTGGGTGGCTGACATTACGTATGTACGTACCAGGAAAGGATTCGTGTACACCGCTTTTGTCACCGACGTGTACTCCCGCAGAATCGTTGGGTGGGCGTTGTCTGATTCAATGCGAACTGAAGTCTTGCCGCTGCAGGCGCTTAACCAAGCGATTGTATGTGCGAAGGAAACAACGGGCTTGGTTCACCATGCAGACCATGGATCTCAATACGTCAGCATTGCCTATAACGAACGCCTTGCTGAGTATGGAATTATTGCGTCGACCGGCACTGTTGGTGATTCTTATGACAATGCGCTGGCTGAGAACGTCAACGGTTCCTACAAAACGAGCTCATCCATACCCGCACATGGAACGATGTTGTCGACGTGGAAATCGCAACCTTCGAGTGGGTGACGTGGTGGAACGAGTCACAGCTTCATCAGAGCCTGGGCTACCGTACGCCGACCGAGGTGGAGACCAAGTTTTGGGAACATAACCCAGACCACGGGATAATGGAAAACAAGGCACATGCCTAGGAACAAAAACCGGGGCACTTCACCACCATCTTGTTGAGGCCAATGGCTAGGGTAAAAGCGGATTCCGTACTTTCCACCCTGCAAAATGAAAATCTCCATCCTAATACATGATTCTGCTGTTGAATCTGCCAAATAGAAGGGCTGATCAGGTTCGTAATACCACGTTTCAGGCCCTCCAGCGATGCACTCACCAGTGGAGCGCCCTCATATGGGAAAACAGAAAGACAAAAGGCATCAAACGTTGAGTACTAGTTCAACACTTGATGCTCTTTCTGTGAAACATTCAGTCAGTGAGCTGAATGGTCAGAGTAGGTTTTCCGAGTCTAATTCTTTCCATCGTTGAGCTGCCGTGCCACGTTGTTTAAATGCGCTTACGAGGTCGCGAGCTACTGCGGGATGTCCTACGATGTGGCTTACTTTTGATAGTAGTTCGTTACTATCAGTCGCTTCTGAGTTGAGGAAATCTAGGATTTCTTGTCGAGTCCTGTATTCTTGTTCGAAGGTGAGGTCATGGCGTAGGCACGCTTTATCCCACGCTTTATGCTCTTCGGGGGCTGAGCTGAGTAGGATTGCGAGCCGTCCTTGGTTAAGTTCTAATTGGGAAATACGATGCTCGATATTGTCCATGTTTTTATAGGGCCAGCCAAGCAATAACGTCTGCGACAACCATGGCGGCGATGCGGTGTTGTTGTCTTTGCATGTTAAATATGCTTTCCGTAGATATTGGCAGTGGTAGGACCTGACCCCTGTTAGGTAGACACCTGATATCCAGCCCGGTTGGGTTGGGAAGAAAGGTAATCTACCAC
>NZ_JSEF01000003.1 GCF_000805675.1 Corynebacterium minutissimum
CACGCCGCCAGCGTTCGTCCTGAGCCAGGATCAAACTCTCCACAAAAAAGGCCGTGAAAAGCCCAAACCTAACAAAAAGAACAAACCAAACCACATGATGCAAACACACCACGCAGACTGGCAAATCCAAAAATTACATAAAGAAAAAATCAAACCAACCCCCAACCCGACGGGGCACAAAAAGGGAGCTGGCCGTTAGAAGATTTCATCAATACGCCCAAACAACTTACTGTTATTTACAATGACGCCGCTTGAAAAAGCGCCATCCGGCATACACCAACCGCAACACACATACAATGCATCACGGCCAAAAAGATAAAATCAACCAACACAAAAAGTACATTGGCACACTATTGAGTTCTCACACATCATCACCACACAGCCATACGGTCCACCTAACGATGAAACGCAGTACTGCGAGTAAAGAAAATCTTTGTTTGTCAGGGCCTGTTTTCCTACCGCCACTCTTCAAGAACTTGGTTCCTGCGGGGCGCTGTCGGTCGCGCTGACTCATATAAAGTTACACACGGCCTTGATAAAACACAAACATGCACTTCAATGGAGGTTTTACCCCTTCTTGAAGTGCACTAAAACAACCTTTTAACGCAGACATTGGATGGCGCTCAGTGTGCCCCAAACCAGCCCATGAGGCCCGGGCTAAACACGTTGGCCTTTTTAGCCATCCGGGGATACACGGCAACCCACACGACGTAGATGATTGCCATTCCTGTGAGCGCCCACCCCATCGCAACGCTGGGATTGATAAGCCACGCTATGAACAGTACGGCGATTGCTCCCGCTAGCGCAGTTGTGTAAAGCCACGTCAGTTTGTCGGTAATGGCGAAAGCCAAAAGTAGTGACGTTGTAGCAAGACACACGATGGTGAACCCGGCTGGATTGCCGGTCCACATCATCGCTACCAGGTCGGCCACGAGCGATAGGACCACGGGGATTGCCGTGCACAGCACAGTGGCCTTGGCCCAAGCACCGCGCGGCAGCCCAAAGGCCACTGCATCTTTGAGTGAGCTGCGGATTGAATCAGCAACTAGCGGCAGGACAATCAACGTAACAATGACACCCACGATGCCCACGCCGGCATCCCACAGCTTGATCACCACGATGGTTATCGCCGTTGCGATGGCTACACCAATCGCAGCCCACATCCACGCGCGAACTTGAGGGCGCAACACAATCTGGGAGACCGGGGACGCTGAGAACCAGCCCGTCGAAGAATCACCATCGCTGCCTACGATGAGGGAGCTCGCGGTCATGCGCGATGGCTCGACGCGCTTGGCCATGCAGAATATCCACGCTGCCGTTGGCGCGATGAGAGTCCACCACGGAAAGGCAAAGGGCGCGCTAACAAGAATGAGCAAAAGCGTCAGGGAAGCATTGATTCGTCGGTGCCCATTCCACACCCGGGTGCTCAACCCAAAGGTCAGATAACGCGTGAAATCAGGCTGCGAAAGGCAAACCATAAGGACCATAAAGAGTGAGTAACCAATGGCCCACCCTTGTCCGCGATCCATTCCCAGCACCGGAAGGATGACAATCCACAAAGCGTAGAAGAAGCTGTTCCAGCTCAGCGCCATATGCTTATAGAGCTTCATCATGCCTCCCCTAATGCCAGAACTGCCTGCTCGAGGGATACCTCGGTAGCGCGCAGCCCCATTTCCTGGGCCATGTCGAAGACGTTGGCGGTGTGGTTGGGGCGGGCGTCGACAAGCGCGCGGTCTGCTACGGCTGAGGTTTCGCGCTCAAGCACCGGGAGCTGCAGGCGCCCCAGCGCACGATCGAGGGTTTCGGCAGAGCCAGTGAGCTGGACGACGCCCTCAATGAACTCATCGATGGGACCAGACAGAGGGTTCTCCCCCATCAGCGCCACGGTATCGAGCAAACCAGACAGTTCGTTGAGGTGATGGGTGGAGACAATAATGGTGCGCCCGTGCTCCTCGCGCAGGACGTCATAGAAAACCTCCCGCTTGGCGGCGTCAAGGCCGAGATAGGGTTCGTCGAGAAGCATGTACGGCACCCCCGAGGCCACCGCAACGATGAAGCTTGCCGCCGACTTCTGCCCGCGTGAAAGGCCCGAGTAGTTCTTCATCGGAAGCTCGAAGCGCTCGACCAGCTCCTCAGCGCGCGCTGTGCTCCATGTGGGCCAGCGCAGGCTTGCCACGGTGAAGATTTTCTTCACGTTCCAGCCTTCCGGCAGAGGGTTGTCGATCCCCATGAGGACAACCTTGTTGAGGACTTTTTCATTGTCGTAGGGCTTGTCGCCGTCGACCGTGATGCCGGAGCCACCCAATTGCCCGGCAATTTTGCGCAGCAGGGTGGTCTTGCCAATGCCGTTGGGGCCGACGAGGCCGTGAGTGAGGCCGTCGTCGAAGGTGAAGTGCGGGGTAGAAATCATGAGTAGAGTCCTCGACTTTCTGCAACAAGGTCGATGAGGTCATGGAGTTGCTGGCGGGTATAGCCCAGGTGCACGGCTTCGTCGATAAGCGGGGCTGCGTATTCAGCCGCAAAGTCTTGGCGACGCCGCGCCCGGATAAGGTCTGCGGCACCAGAGGTAACGAACATGCCGATACCTCGGCGTTTTTCGAGGATTCCGAGATCCACGAGGAGGGTCAGGCCCTTGCGGGCGGTGGCGGGGTTGATGCTGTGGAAGGCGGCGAGCTCATTCGTGGACGGTGCCTGGGCGCCCTCGGCGAGAGTGCCCTCAATGATGGCGTCCTCGATGAGTACCGCTATCTGACGAAAGAGTGGCTGCGCGGAGTTATCCATGCAGTCCCCCTAGTTGGTTGGTTACTCATGTAACTAACCATATAACCTGCTCCGTAACCTCCGCAAGACTTGCGGCAAACACGTTTATTACCTGGGAATTTCCCCAAGGTTATCGACGTTTTGTGACTAATGGGGCACACTGGATAACACCAGCCTTAAGCTGGAGACCTCACGAAAGTGACCATAGAAAAATTAGTTAGAAACGATAGAACGGAATTTAGGAGCCATGCTTGAACGAACACTTGTCTTCGTTGACACCTCATACCTACTTGCCAGCTTTTATAACTCTTGGGAGACCGGCGCTCGGGCCCAGCTAGAAATCGATTTACCGGAGGTTGTCAGCTCCCTGGGTTCCATGATTGAAAACCAGGTGGGCAACCGAATTCACCGCCAATACTGGTACGACGGCATTCCTGATACCGGCCCCCACCGCTACCAGCGCGCGCTGCGCGTGTGCGACGGCGTGCAACTGCGCACTGGCCAGCTCATCGAGTGGGGCGAGCGCCGCACACAAAAGGCTGTGGATACCCGCCTCGTCGCAGACATGATCGTCGCCGCAATGAAAGGCCACGTCACCGACTTTGTGCTCGTCTCCGGCGATGCGGACATGATTCCGGGCGTCCAAGAGGCCGTCAATAATGGCGTCCGCGTGCACCTCTACGGATTCGGATGGGATTCCATGTCGTCCGCGCTGCGCCACGCGTGTGATTCCACAACCATCCTGGACCCGCGCGAGGACTTCGCCGACGCTATGGAGCTCGAGGTTCTCGAAGGCCCCTTGCCACCAACAATCCGCGAGCCGCGCGACGGTGACGAGGAGTCCGACTCGGACGCAGTTCTGGGGGCTGAGACCTCTGGCCAGTCCTCCTCCCCCGAAGGTTCTTCCGACGAGTCGCCTGCACAGCCCTCTCCGCAGCTTGCCGACGCCGATGACGACTGCGACGAGCCCACAGAAGCCCAAGCTGCCTTCCCCTCAGCTCCGAAGCCGGGACCGATTACCCCGTCAGCTGTGGCTCCCGCAGCACCGGATGCTGCAACCGCAGAGGCTCCACAGACTTCATCGTCCGACGATGACTCTGCCGACAACACCGCAGCCCCAAAGCCGGCCGCGCCGAAGCCGTCAATGATGGCTCCGCGCCGCAAGCTGCGCTCGAAGTACGTTCCGCTCCCCGAAGAGGTCTGGAGCTCCGCTGGCTTCCAATCGCCCTTCGACGTGGGCCAGCAGTACGCGTCCTGGTGGTTCGACAATGCCGCCAGCTCCGAACAACGCGATCAAGCCCACCTGCTATCCGGCGGTGGCCTGCCCCCAGAAATTGATCGCCCGCTCCTGCAGTTCGCCTGTGAGACGCTGCACGAGTACACGCTGACCGAAACCCAGCGCGTGAACCTGCGCGACGGTTTCCACTCCGGCATCCGCGGCGTGCTCATCAACATTCGCCGCCAGGACGGCTAACTCACGAACCGACCCCCAAACCTCTTGGTCGGGTGGCCTGCCCGCCCGACCCTGCAGACCCCGATTTTAAGGGACCTGCACTACTTGGAGTCGCCGCCTTCGGCATCCTCCGTGGTCTCGGCAGCTTCAGCAGCATCGACATCGGTGGCCCCGGCCTCGAGGGCCTCGGCAGCCTTGTCAGCAGAGCCTGACTCCAGCTCCTTACTCTTAGCCATCTCGGCGCGAATCTCCTCAAGGCGCGAGGATGCCGCCATGTCGTGACCTGCGGCCGCAATCTCCTGAATGCGGTCACCACCGGAGGCACGGTGCAGCTCTTGGGCACCGAGAGCATCCGCGTAGCGCTTCTCAATCTTGGCGCGAACACCATCCAGAGTCGGGGTAGAGCCATCCGGCGTCAGCTCGTTCATGGAGTCGAGCGCCTGGGCATTCTTCTCCTGCATCGCGGCCTGATCAGCCTGAGACAGGAGCTGGTCTACCTGCGCCAGTTGCTCCTTGAGACGGGCCTCCGACTGCTGCTGCTGAGCCTTTGCTTGTTCAGCCGCCTTGGTGGCCGCCTCGTGCTGGGCCTTAAGGCCCTCAAGCTCCTTCTCCACGGCGACGAGCTGGCTGGCTACAACTTCAGCTGCTTGGTTGTATTCGGAGGCCGTCTGCGGATCCTCAGCCTTCTCCGCCATCTCTAGTGCCCGGCGCGTCTGATCCTGGTAGTCCTTTTGGGACTCCACCAGGCGGTTAAGCTGCATCTCCAGCTGGGACTTGCGCCCAATAATTTCCGCGGCATGCTCAGAAATCTGGCGGTGCTGCTCCTTTGCCCCCTCCACTGCTTGCTGGATCTGGACCTTTGGGTCAGCATTCTCATCAATCTTCTGATCGAAGGATGCCATCACATACTTCCAGCCCTTGCTGAATGGATTAGCCATCGCGCATACTCCTTCATGCTTCCTGCAGCAGCACTTCCTGCCGCGGTTATGTTGTCAGTCGTTTTTGTTTATGTAGCGCTCAATAAAAAGGCGCTTTCCTGCGAGTGTAGCGATACTCACAGAAAAGCGCGCGTGGTGAACGGCTGAGAATTTACTCAGCCTGCTCGCCCTGCTCCTTCTCCACCTGGGCGCGAACCTCATCCATGTCGAGGGCCTTCACCTGGGTGATGAGATCCTCCAGGGCTGCTGGCGGCAAGGCACCCGCTTCACGGAAAACCATGATGCCGTCGCGGAAGACCATGAGGGTCGGGATGGACTGAATCTGCAGCTTAGCTGCAAATTCCTGATTGGCCTCGGTATCAAGCTTGGCGAAGGTAGCGTCTGGGTGCTCCTCGGAGGCCTTTTCAAAGATCGGGCCGAAGCGCTTGCAGGGGCCACACCATTCCGCCCAAGCATCGACAAGCGTAATGCCCTCACCTTCGATGAGCTGCTTGAAGCTCTCCTCAGTAATGTCAATGGTTGCCATTGGTCATTCTCCCTATCAGTTCGGGTTCATTCTTAGGTTCTTTCCCACTCAACGGTACACAACCTAGTTCTATTCCTTGCATATATACCCTAGGGGGGTATAACCTTGGGGATGAACCATCACAAGTGGAAGGGACAACATCTAATGGCCACCAAGAACTACACCGTTACCGGCATGACCTGCGGACACTGCGAAATGTCCGTCAAGGAAGAGGTCGGCGACATCGCCGGCGTTACTGAGGTCACCGCTGACCACGCGACTGGCGCAGTCAGCGTCAGTGGCGAGGGCTTCACTGACGAGCAGGTTGCTGCCGCTATCGCCGAAGCCGGCTACGAGCTGGCCTAAGCGCTATGACTGACGTCCTCCAGCCCCACGGCCCCCTTGCCCACCTCGATCTTGGTGTTACCGGGATGACGTGTACCTCGTGCTCCTCCCGAGTCGAGCGCAAGCTCAACAAGGTGGAGGGAGTTGAAGCCACGGTCAATTTCGCCACGGAATCTGCCTCCGTGAGCTATGACCCGACCACGACCACCCCGGCTGATCTCATTGAGATCGTCGAAGGTGCTGGTTATGGTGCCTTCACCGTGGGCGGCGAGGACAAGGAGGAATCCACCTCCACCACAACGGAATCCGCGCGCGATGCCGAAGCTGCCGACCTACTGCAGCGCACCCTCATCTCCGGCGCGCTTTCGCTTCCGCTCATGGTGCTGTCCATGGTTCCAGCCTTGCAGTTCCAGCATTGGCAGTGGGCATGCCTGGTGCTGGCGACCATCGTCTACATCTTCGGCGGCGCTCCGTTCCACCGCGCCACGTGGGCGAACCTCAAGCATGGCGCAGCCACAATGGACACGCTCATCACCATGGGCACCACCGCAGCTTATGCCTGGTCCCTCTATGCACTGTTCTTGGGCAATGCCGGAATGCCCGGCATGACCATGCACATGACTCTGCGCTCCAATGACGCGCAGATGGACCACATCTACCTCGAGTCCGTCGGCATGGTCATCACATTCCTGCTGCTGGGCCGGTGGTTTGAGGTGAAAGCCAAGGGACGTTCCTCCGAGGCACTGACCAAGCTTCTCACCATGGGCGCGAAGGACGCCACTGTGCTGCGAGGAGAATCCGAACAGCGTATTCCTGTCTCTGACCTGCGTGTAGGCGACATCATCGTGGTCCGTCCTGGGGAAAAGATTGCCACCGATGGCGTCGTCACCGCCGGCCACTCCGCTGTGGATGAGTCACTACTCACCGGCGAATCCCTTCCGGTCGAGGTCTCCCCCGGCAGCCGCGTTACCGGTGCAACGATCAACGCCTCCGGCCGCCTCGAGGTGCGCGCTACCCGTGTCGGATCCGACACCGTTCTAGCCCAGATGGGCAAACTCGTCACCGACGCCCAGGCTTCAAAGGCTCCTATCCAGCGCCTTGCAGATCGCATCGCGGGAGTCTTCGTGCCCATCGTCATCGCTATCGCACTGCTTACTCTCATCGCGCACCTTTTCGTGGGCGGCACAGCCCCCGCTTTTGTCGCCGCGGTCGCTGTGCTCATCATTGCGTGCCCGTGCGCCATGGGCTTGGCGACGCCCACCGCGATCCTCGTCGGCACCGGGCGCGGGGCCGAATTGGGAATCCTCATCAAGGGACCGGAAATCCTGGAATCCACCCGACAGATCGACACCATCGTCCTCGACAAGACCGGCACCATCACCGAAGGCCAGATGTCCGTGACGACGGTGACGCCCACTGACTCGCCCATCGTTGGCGCTCGCACCGAGGATGAGCTCCTAGGTCTCGCCGCGGCCGTCGAGAAAGGCTCCAAGCACCCGATCGCCCGCGCCATTGTCGCCGCGTACGACGGGGAGCTGCCCGCCGCGGACAACTTCAAAGAATTGCCGGGCCAAGGCATCGAAGCGACCATTGGCGGTTCCCGGATTCGCGTAGGCCGCCCACCGGCCGGCTACGAGGGCACCGGCACACAGGTCGGTGTCTTTGTCGACGGCACGCTCGCTGGCACCATCGAGCTCCACGATCATGTCAAGGCCTCCTCTGCGGCCGCCATCGCACGTCTCAAGGAGCTGGGCCTCGAGCCCTACCTCCTCACTGGTGATAACACCAATGCTGCCCAGGCCGTCGCACGCGAGGTAGGCATCGCCGTATCAGACGTCCAAGCAGAGGTCATGCCTGAGGACAAGGTGGATGCCGTCAAGCGCCTTCAGGCTGAAGGGAAGGTCGTAGCCATGGTGGGCGATGGCGTCAACGACGCCGCGGCCCTGGCCCAGGCGGATTTAGGTATCGCCATGGGCGCTGGTGCCGACGTAGCCATTGAGGCCTCCGACATCACCGTGATGAATAACGACTTAGGCTCGGTGGCCGATTCTGTGCGACTGGCTCGGCAGACGCTGCGCATCATCAAAGGCAACCTCTTCTGGGCCTTCGCCTATAATATTATTCTCATTCCGGTCGCCGCCTTTGGCCTGCTCAACCCCTTACTCGCGGGCCTGGCCATGGCCTTTAGCTCGGTATTCGTCGTCACGAACTCTCTTCGCCTGAGAAAGTTCGCACCTGCAGAGTAATCTGACTATGCATGAATCGTCTTGATCATCATGCAGTCTCTCGCACGGAGCGGCTTGACCGTCTCCCCGTCACTTCCAAACACAAACGCCTTCTTATCGGCTCTGGCATCGGCTGGGCTCTCGACGCCATGGATGTCGGCCTCATTTCCTTCATCATGGCCGCCCTCGCCGTGCACTGGGGTATCACGCCCACCGAGTCCTCGTGGCTTGCCTCCGTCGGCTTCATCGGCATGGCACTGGGAGCGACCTTCGGCGGACTCTTAGCCGATAAATTTGGCCGCCGCCACATCTTTGCCCTGACATTGCTTGTCTACGGCCTCGCCACAGGCGCGTCTGCGCTAGCGACAGGGCTAGTAGCGCTTCTTATTCTGCGTTTCTTTATCGGACTCGGCCTCGGTGCCGAACTCCCCGTCGCCTCGACACTCATCTCCGAGTTTGCCCCACTCAAGGTCCGCGGCCGCCTCGTCGTCTTACTCGAGGCCTTCTGGGCAGTGGGCTGGATTCTGGCAGCGATTATCGGAACGTTTGTCGTCGGGGCGTCGGAAAGCGGCTGGCGCTGGGCACTCGCCCTCGGCATGGTGCCGGCGGCCTACGCACTCTACGTGCGCTACAAACTCCCGGAATCCGTACGCTTCCTCGAATCACAGGGACGCCACGAAGAAGCCGAGAAGGTCGTCGCCTCCTTCGAGGCGGAGGTGGATGACGCAGATATTGACCGCAGCACGCCCGCTCCTACCTATTCCGAAGAAGACATCACTGCCACCAGTATCTGGTCGAAGAGCCTACGCGGGCGCACGCTGGCTCTGTGGACCATCTGGTTCTGCGTCAACCTGTCCTACTACGGCGCCTTCATCTGGATTCCCTCACTGCTTGTCGCAGACGGTTTCTCCCTGGTGAAATCCTTCAGTTTCACGCTTATCATCACCTTGGCCCAGCTTCCCGGTTATGCCGCCGCGGCCTGGCTCATTGAGGTGTGGGGACGCCGCAGTACGCTAGCTACCTTCCTCGTGGGCTCTGCACTATCCGCTGGCCTCTACGGCTTCGCCAGCACCGAGGCCACGATTATTCTGGCCGGCTGCTTGCTCTCCTTCTTCAACTTAGGTGCATGGGGTGCGCTCTACGCCATCGGCCCCGAGCTCTACCCCACCGCACTGCGCGGCCGCGGAACTGGTGCGGCCGCCGGCTTCGGACGCCTCGCCTCCATCCTGGCCCCACTTATCGTCCCGCCGCTTATCGCAACCGCCGGAGCAGGCTGGCTTTTCGTACTCTTTGCCGCTGCCTTTGCCATTGCGGCACTCGCAGCACTTAGTCTTCCAGAATTCAAGGGAAAGACTCTTGCTCAATAAGCTTTCCCTGGCCGCATGGGTAGCGGTGATGGTCGCGCTCACCACGCTCAAGCCCTTTTATCAGATTGGCTACCTGTGGAAGCCGGAGAACCAGCGCGTCCGCGATCTGCGGCTGGTTCCCCTAGATGAATTCTCCGGCGACACGTGGTTTGGCCCGCTTTTTGAATATGCGGGCAATACCGCCTTCTTCATCCCCTTCGGCATGCTGGTCTTTGCCCAGTGTCGGTCAGTGACTAAGGCAGCCGCGTGGGGCTTCGCACTGAGCGTGGCTCTGGAAATTGCCCAATACACCTTCGCGCTCGGGCGCACAGATATTGACGATCTCATCTTCAACACGCTGGGCGCACTGTTGGGCGCTGCAGGTGCTCGCCTGTGCGGTGAACGATTCTTCCCCGTCTGGCGTTGGTTGGCACTCGCCGCAGCAGGGGTTTTCCTGGTATTGGTTATCCTTGGCCCACGGTTGGGAGACCCCAACGCGGTGGTGGACCTGTAAATCTGCGGCGCTAAAACTAGCCGTGTGCCATGTTGACGAACTTGGAGTAGTGCAGCTGGTGGGCCACCTTCACCGTGTCAATCGGGCCACCTCGGTGCTTGGCCAAGATGATGTCCGCCTCACCGGCACGAGGATCATCGCGGTCCTGTGAGTCGGGGCGGTAGAGCAGCATAACCATATCGGCATCCTGCTCCAGAGAACCAGACTCACGCAGGTCTGCCAGCTGCGGTTTCTTGTCCGTACGGGATTCCGGACCACGGTTGAGCTGCGAGATGGCGATGAGAGGAACTTCGAGCTCCTTGGCCAACAGCTTGAGCTGACGAGAGAATTCCGAGACCTCTTGCTGGCGGGACTCAACCTTCTTGCCGGACGACATCAGCTGCATATAGTCCAGAACAATGAGGTCGAGGCCATGCTGCTGCTTAAGACGACGAGCCTTGGAACGGATCTCCATCATGGTGAGGTTGGGAGAATCATCAATGAACAACGGCGCGTCCTGGATGCGGTTAAGCGTGTCATCGATCTTGGCCCAGTCCTCTGTGGAGACGCGCCCTCCGCGCATATCGGAGAGCTTGACCTCCGCCTCCGCTGAGAGAAGGCGCATCACAATCTCAGAGGCAGACATCTCCAGTGAGAACACCACCGAGGTTTTGTTGTGCTGCAAGGATGCCGAGCGCATGAAGTCCATGGCCAGCGTGGACTTACCCACACCCGGACGCGCAGCCACAATGATCATCTGTCCAGCGCGTAGGCCGTTGGTGAGGTTATCAAGGTCAATGAACCCAGTGGGCACGCCAGATTCCACGCCATTTTGCTGCAAGGCTGCCAGCTCATCAATCGTGGGGTCAATGAGGTCCGTCAGCGCGCGATAATCCTCTGTTGTCTTCTTCTGCGCTACCGCGAAGACTTCCTGCTGGGCGCGGTCCAGCACCGATTCGATCTCCAGATCCTCGGAGCCTTCGAAGCCAAGTTGGACGACCCTCGTTCCAGCGTCGACAAGTTTGCGCAGCACTGCCTTCTCCGCGACGATCTCTGCATAATAGCGAGCGTTGGCAGCGGTTGGCACCGTGGCGAGCAAGGTATGGAGGTACGGCGCGCCGCCGACGCGCTCCAGGTTGTTGTAGCGGTCCAAGCGGGAGGCCACAATCACGGCATCGATATCCGTACCCGCGGCATACAGGTCAATCATGGCCTCGTAAATGAGCGTATGGGCCGGGTAGTAGAAGTCCTCCGGCTCGAGCTCCTCGATGACCTCCATAACCGTGTTCGGGCTCAGGAGCATCGCGCCGAGCACGCCCTGCTCTGCTTCGCGGTCCGCAGGGGGCTGGCGGAATTCTCCATAGCGCTTCGGCTCCTCCGGGCGTGAGTGATCACGGCGATAGGAGCGGCGCGGTTCCTCCTCCGACGGCTCCGGCGGAAGCGGTGCAGTGTCGTCATCAAAACTAGCGCTAGTCATTGTCATCAGCCCCCGGGGTGCTCGTTAAACCTTCAAAAATTCGGCGCAGTTTCCTCCACTCTTGTGTGCTCAGAACGGGGGATACGCGCGGAGTACACAACAGTCTAGTCGAGGCCGCCGACACTCCCCCTTGGGCATAACTCTCAGAGTTATCCACAGCAGACTGTGGAATTACCAGCTCAGTAGATTGTGCTAACGCGAAAACCAAGGTCATGGCTGTGGATAACTTTCCAAGCCCGTGACCTGCACATATAATAAGTGCAGGTCACAGGATGTTTTTGGCGGTGTGAAAATCTGCACAAAACCAGTGGAAAAGTACGACTATTAACCCGAAATCCCCGCTACCAGCAGGTTAACAGACCCTCCTGCACGTAAACTCACCGTGAACAGCCAACCAAGTTATCCACAGGTTTTCGGAGTTATCCACATTTGTCCACAACCCCCATAGCTAAGGTGCACAGACAGGAAAACAGGCAGGAAAACAGCCCACAGGCCGCGCCTCCTCCACCACCTCACATAGTGGGAGAAGCACGGCCTGTGGGCTTTGCTGTTGTCAGTAGGTCAGCCCTGCGTCCACTCGCCACGCCTCACACGTGGGATGGACGGAGGAGACCGTCGTGCGCCTTAAGTCTTAGGCAGCGACGACCGAGAAGTTCACCTTGCCGATGACGTCAGCGTGCAGCTTCAGCTCGACTTGGTAGTTGCCGGTCTTCTTGACCAGGCCCTTAGGAAGCACAACGATGCGCTTGTCCAGCTTCGGGCCGCCAGCGGCGGCAACGGCGTTCACGATGTCCTCAGCGGACACGGAGCCGAAGAGCTTGCCGGACTCGGAGGTCTTCACGGAGACGGTAACGTCCTTGAGCTCCTCCAGCTGGGTGCGGATCTCGCGTGCGTGATCCAGGTCGCGGATCGCACGAGCATCCTGGGCACGCTTGATGCCCTCGATCTGCTTTTCAGCGCCGCGGGTGGCAACAATAGCCAGGCCACGCGGAAGCAGGTAGTTACGTCCGTAGCCGTCCTTAACCTCTACAATTTCGCCGGGGGCGCCGAGGTTCTCAACGGCAGCGGTGAGGATCAGCTTCATGATCCCTGCCTTTCAATTGAGTTAAATGAATATTTGCGTGACAGTCTTAGAACGGGGGTTCTGCATCCGCACCACCAAAGCTTCCTGCCTGGGGTGCCGAATTCCACGGGTCGTTACTCGGAGAAGATTGCTGCTGGGACTGCTGCGGGGCAGAAGACTGGGACTGGTTTCCGGAGAAACCACCCTGGTTGTTTCCACCGCCGTAGTTGCCGCCACCTTGCTGCTGGCCGCCGCCGTAGTTGCCACCATTTCCGCCGTTGCCGGACTTACGGGTGACTTGTGCGGAAGCGTAGCGCAGGGACGGTCCCACCTCATCGACCTCAATCTCGAAGACAGTGCGGTTGTCGCCCTCACGGGTCTGGTAGGACCGCTGGCGCAGACGGCCAGTGACGATAACGCGCATGCCCTTGGTCAGGGTCTCCGCAACGTTCTCTGCGGCTTGACGCCACACGTTGCAGGTGAGGAACATGGCCTCGCCATCCTCCCACTGAGAAGTCTGCTGGTTATAGCGACGTGGGGTGGAGGCAACGCGGAAGTTTGCTACTGCGGCACCCGACGGGGTGAAGCGCAGTTCCGGGTCAGCAACAATATTGCCGACAACCGTAATGTTGGTATCTCCCTGAGCCATGTCTTTACTCCTTAAATATCGGTTACGCGGATTCGTGTAGAAATGCTCGAAACCCAGTATCCGTTATTTGCTGTCGGTGCGCAGAACCTTGGTACGCAGAATGGAGTCGTTCAGGTTCAGACGACGATCGAGCTCGAGAACCGAGTGGGACTCGCACTCCAGGTTAATGACGGCGTAGATGCCCTCTTCCTTCTTGTTGATCGGGTAGGCAAGACGGCGCTTGCCCCACACGTCAACCTTGTCGACTTTGCCGCCATCCTTGCGGATTGCTTCGAGGAACTTATCCAGGGACGGGGTTACGGTGCGCTCATCCTGATTAGGATCCAGAATGATCATGACTTCGTAGTGACGCACGGACCTCATCACCTCCTATGGTCTAGTAATTGGTATCGGCCATATCACCTTTGCGGATATGGCAGGAGGGTCTGTTGCGTCAAGCAACCCCCACACAGTACCGCACTGACCGGCGGAAAAGAAATCACTCGCTCGGTCTTACATGCCGTTGGTCGTCGCCGCGAAGAAAATAGCGGTGCTCGCCGGGATGACGGTGAGGAAAAGGAGCGCCAACAACCCAAGGACAAGAGGCCACGTCCGGTTCTCAGATCGCTGGAAAAGGTAGTAGGCCGTGGTTACGCACAAGAAGCCCAAGACGATAGACACTATGCCCACGATCGTGATGATCACTTCCTAAAACCTCCAGCGAGGGGATCGCGTCCGCCGTGGGCCGCACGGACTTTATCCTCGGACTTGCTCCACATCTGGCGGATGACCAGAACGCCAATGGCAATGATGAAGGCATCGCGCGTGATAACTGCCAGGTCCAGCATCTCGTGCGGCAGGGCCTTGTTTTCTGAGCCGAGCATGTGCCACATGAGGATGGGCCACACGAGGGCGTCGGCAAGCGCCCAGCTCAGAATAAGACGCCACCGCGGCAAAGCCAACACTGCCGGTACCACGAGCCACAGAGAATACTGCGGCGACCACACCTTGTTGAAGATGAGGAAAGCCATGATGATGAGATAAACCAGCTCCGCCACACGCGGCGTACGCGGCGCCTTCACGCCGAGGACGGCGATACCTGCACAGCACAGCAAGAACGCCACCAAAGAAAAGGTGTTGAGGAACTCCGGCGAAAAGCTGAGGCTCGTCGTGCGGTTGATCAGCGCATAGATCGTGGTCCACTCAGCACCGCGCTCCTGGTTAAGGCGGAAAAATTCGCGCCATGCATCCGGATACATCACCGCCACGGGGAGGTTGACCACGACCCACGTGACAATCGTGGAGAGGAACATCGTGATGAACAGTGCCCACCGCTTGTTCCGGATAGCCAGTACCAAGAAGGCGCCAAGGATGAACAACGGCCACAACTTGAAGGCCGTGCCCAGTCCAATAAGAATACCGGCCAGCAGGTTCTTGTGTTTCGTCACCGCGAGAAGGGCGCCCACCATAAACGCGATGGATGGGATATCCCAGTTCGTAAAGGCATGGATAACAACGAGAGGGCTGGCCGCGACGAGAATGGTGTCCCACGCTCGGTTTCCGGTGAGCTGGAAAACCATGACGATGACGCCCACCCAGATGAGAGCCATCACCAGGGCAGTCAGGCCGAAGTACCAGCTGACCTCCGCCATGCCGGTCCACTCCACAGCTGCATAGGTGTTGCGCGCCAGCCAACCGACGGCCCCTTGGAACAGGCCGGCAAGCACTGGGTACTCCATGTAGCGGGTGAGGTCACCTTCGACCCAGGAGTAGGCGTAGGGAAAGCCCGGCTCGTCGAGGCCGCGGCCGCCGTACAGCGGAACGATGTCGTTGTAGCAGAAGGAGGTGTACTGCCGGTTGCCATCCCAGTTGAGGCTGATGCTTCCATCCTCACCCCGGCGGCTGCCGGCGCAGGTGGACTTGCTCAGAAAACCGAAAGCCAGGAAGGTCCACGCCAAGGTGATGATAACGCGCAGTGGCGTCCACCACCCAGCGTTACCGGAGCGGGCAAAGCGGCCCGTGCGCCCACCCAGGGCGTCGACCGCACTCAGCGCTAGCGGTTCGGAGGAGAGGGGTACAAGCTGTTGAGTTTTCTGCTGACTCACCGGGGGATCTGTCTCCTACTGGCCAAGAAGTTGGTTAAGTCCGTCGTCGATCAATTCATCAAGCGACGGGGAATCCGGTTGGGCGGGCTGTTCCGGCTGAGCCGGCTGTTCCGGCGGTGCTGGGGTATCGCCGCCGCCACCGTCGTGGTTATCCCCACCGTGGCCCTCACCATCGTGGCCTTGGCCGTCCTCGCCTTCGCCGCCATCCTCGGTGGTCTCCTCGGGGGCGGCCGGTGCCTGTTGCCACGTCTGGGTCTGGCTCGGGTCATAGGTGTAGCCAGAGCCCCAGCTACCCACGCCGTAGTTGATGGGGTAGGCCTGCGGGAAGGCCTGCTGCTCGACGTCGGCAAGCGAGGTGTCCAAGATGGCCTTCCAGATTTGCGTCGGGGCACCGGCGCCATACATGCGGCCACCCCACTGGTTGAAGATGGCGGAGGTGTTATCAGCGGTACCTACCCACACGGCGGTAGCCAGCTGCGGGGTGGAACCGACCATCCATGCATCCTTATTCTGACCAGTATCGCCTAGCTGCGTGGTACCCGTCTTGGACGCGGACGGGCGCCCGCCGGCTAGCGCACCATTCGACCAGGCAGCAATCGGCTGCATCGCAGAAATGACGTTATTGGCCACATTGGCGGACACGCGGCGCTCACCTCCATCAGTGGGATTCTCATAGAGAACCTCACCCGCATCGTTTTCTACCTTCTCCACGAAGTGCGGCTGGTGCCACACACCTTGGTTGGTCAAGGTAGCCATGGCCGTGGCCATGTCGAGTGGGCGCGACTGGTACTGGCCCAGCACGATGCCCTCATACGGCGTCCCGCCGTTTTCAGTGAGGGTCTTCTCAATTCCCGGCAGGCTGCGCGCCACGCCTAGTGCGTGGGCCATGTCCGCGGTGTCCTGCATCTTGTTCTCCAAATCATCTTGGAGGCGGAGGAAGGACGTGTTGTAAGACTTCTTCAACGCTTCCGCGATAGTGCAGCTGCCACAACCACCGCCAACGTTGGTAACCGTCTGCGAGCCCGGCAGCTGGTAAGGCTCTGAGGAATAGTACGTGTTGAGGTCAATACCCTGCTGGAGAGCTGCCGCTAACGCCATGATCTTGAACGTGGAGCCAGTCTGCAGCGGGGAGTTGGCATAGTCCCAACCGCTGGAATCATCGCCACCGTAGTAGCCACGCACGGCACCCGTGGCCGGGTCAATGGTGACTGCTGCCGCGCGCGCATCTTCCTGCAGCACACCCAGCTCTGCGTGTGCAGCATCCGTCGATGCATTCTGGATGGTCATATCAATGGTCGTCGTCACCTTCAGACCACCGGTGGCCAACTGATCCTCAGTGATGCCCACACGGGACAACTCATCGATGACCTGGTTCTTGATGTGGCCATAAGCGCCTGGCGCTTCGGTGTAGGCGGAATACTCAGACGGATCGCGAGTTTCCGGGAAGACCAACTGATCGCGTTCAGCCTGATCCAAGTCACCCATCTCAACGAGGCCATCCATGACGTAGTCCCAACGAGCATGAGAACGTTCCTCATCTACCCACGGATCAAGGACAGACGGTGACTGGATAACGCCCGCGAGCAGTGCGCCTTCTTCCTTTGTGAGGTCCTTGGCGTCCTTATCGAAGTACGCGTTGGACGCCGCTTCAATGCCATAGGCGTTGCGGCCGAAGTACACCGTATTGAGGTAAGCGTTGAGGATTTCCTCTTTGGACCACTCATTGGTCATCTTCACGGAGTAGATGAGCTCACGAATCTTACGGACATAGGAGTATTCGTCACCCACCAGCGTGTTCTTCACATACTGCTGAGTAATGGTGGAGCCACCACCGGCGCTGCTGTCGCCGGTGAGCTTGCCCAACACAGCGCGGCCGAGACCGGTAAAGGAGAAGCCAGAGTTGGTCCAGAATTCGCGGTCCTCCGCAGCCAGAACCGAGTCCTCAACATAGTCTGGAATCTCTTCCAGAGTGACCTGGCGGCGGTTGCCTTCTGGCGGCACGAGCTTAGCCAACTGCGATTCGCCATCGCGGGCAACGATGGTGGAAATCTGGCTGGGCTGCAGCTCCTGGGAGTCGGGGACGTCGTACTGCGTATAGGCGTAGCCAAAAAGGGCCGCAGGTACGGCCACGATCACGAGCAGGACAACGAGTACAACCCATGGCCACCTGCGCTTGCGGCGGCGTCCGTCGTCGGAGCTCTTCTTCCTGTGGCTACCTGGCTTTCGCCGAGACGTTTCCTTTTCGGTCACTGATCCGTGTCCTCATCAATCCTGTACAGAAACTGTAAATATATGCAGCTTACCGGCGTGAACTGGGAAGCCAAAACTACCCTAAAGCATAGACCGTGGCGGCCCGAAGAAGATGATTCCAACGGCACGCCGGACATACCTCCACCGCATGGACCGTAAACTCCAGTCCCTCGGCCACCAGATCCGCAATCTCCTGCTCACTACGTGCACTTCCTGCACGGCGCCCCAGGGAATCGCCATATACCCAGCGTGTGAGGCGCAAGTCGTGCTCGCAGATGGGACAGGACTTGTGCATATCGACGCCATGGTGCTCCGCCGCGGCGCGAAGGAGGAAGTCGGCATCGCACAGCTCGTCTCGGCTCATCCGGCCCGCGCGAAAATCGCGCAGATGCTGAGCGCGTTCCCACTCATAGGAAACTTCGTTGCGATAAGCCACTGTTACGGTTGCTTTCGCCGACACCTGTCTACCTTCCTCACCTTTCACGACCACCTTCCACGACGCTGACCGACGGCAACGACGCCACATTCACGCGATACATTTTAGTAGGGGCTGCGACAACAATCTACGGGCCTACTCTCATAGGAGACTGGGAAGGTATAAGCGATTCACGCTGCAAAACTAAACTTTTCAGCAAGCTAACTACCATCAAGGCGCATAACTCGCTAGACTTATTTTCCATGAGTGAAGAAAATATCGAATCCCCCGTACCGTACGAGGACGCCCTTGAGGTTGCCCGCCAAATTCAGCCCGCGCTCAACAAACTTATGTTGATTTTCCAGCGCACCACGGAGGGCACCTCCCTGACCACCTCCCAGGTGTCCATCATGAACCAACTCCGCCTGCGCGGCCCTTCCCGTGTTAGCACCATCGCCCAGGCAGAACTGATCCGTATGCCTACCGCTTCTAATGCCCTGTACCAATTGGAGCGCCATGGCTTTGTGGAGCGTCACCGTGACGAGAAGGATCGCCGCGGTGTTCTCGTTGCTCTTACCCAGCTGGGCGAGTCCGAGTTGACCATCGTTTCTCGCCAGCGTGCGGCCGCTTTGGCAGAGATCCTGCGCTGGCTGGAGCCGGAAGACATTAAGGATGCCGACTCCCTCGTAAACCTGATCTCCAAGCTGGCGGATGTCTACCGCCCCATCATGGAAGGAAAATAGACCTTAGAGAAGGCCTTATGCAGATTTTATTTTAAGGCCAGAGGGGTTGATAATGGAATAAACAACCCCGACACGTGTACTGAATGGCTAAGAAATCTTCACGCCCCTCTCCGGGGCTCGTAACATCAGAGGACTCGCTCCCTCCAGTCCGCATCCTTGTATCGTGGAGCCCCAAATCCGCCGGTACGGAGGCTATTGACTTCGCCGCATGGATCGCGCGCACGACGCCCGCCCAGATCCGCGTCGTGTCCACCATCTCGCAACCGCTGACCGTTACCTCTTTAAGCAAGCTCAGCGGTTCCTACAAGAAGTGGTTCAAGAAGGAACGTGATGCCTGTGAAGATGCTGTCCGAGACGCATTGAGCGCGGCGGGCGTGCACAAGTCCCAGTGGGATAAGGACGTGTCAGTACTCGTCGCCGGCCCCTCCCGCCCACAGCTGTTGGAAGAGATGGCCCAAGATTTCGATGCCCACGTCATCTTGTTGGGTGCTAATCAGTCCGCGCCCAAGGGCCGTTTCTTCTCCGGTTCCACGGCGGATGCCCTCCTTCACTATTCTCCGCTTCCTGTTGGCTTGAGCCCGCGCAGCATTAAGCTCTCCAAACACGGGGTCACGCGCATCAACTTCGCGTTTACCGACCGCGGCGCCGATGACGACCCAGCACTCCTCCGCGCTGCATACATGGCCCACCGCACCGGGCTGCCTCTGCGTGTGCTGGCGTTTTCGCCGGAGGGGCTTATCGACGTCCCCTTGGACTACTCCCCTACTTTCCCCAGTGACGCCCCCAATTGGCGCGAGCACTCGCTCTCCCTCTTGGACCGCGCCCACGATTTTATTGCGGACGCCTTCCCGGACCTTGAGGTCACCACAGCCATCGGCAACGGCAATGGCTGGTCCGGCGCAGTGGACTCACTCAAGTGGAAGAAGGGCGACCTTCTCTGCTTGGGGTCGGCGCCCATGGGCCCCTTCGCCCGCGTCTTCATAGGAAGTACCGCGACCGAGCTTCTTCCACACGTGGGTGTGCCTGTACTGGTGTGCCCGACGGGCCCGGATCCTGAGTCGTAGTTCACGCGTTAGACTGCACATCATGGCAGCTGAGCATCCTGAAAACGACCTGACGTCGGACGCGGACTACGCTAACCTGCGCCGTCCGGAGCCGCAGAGCTTCGACGAGCTTGCCGACGCCCCCGATCCCCTCACCCTAGCCAAAGCCAACCGCCGCTCTTCGCGCCAGGCGCTCTGGTTCATGGTGGCTATCCTTCTGGGCTCGGCACTGTATGCTCTGCTCCTCGCTGGCATTTTCAAGTTCACCGGCCCCGATACCAACTGCCACCCGGCGGTCTATGCCTCATGGCTGTGCACGAAGACGCAGCGAACCATTTTCGCGACCACGACGATGATCATCCCCTTCGCGGGCATGATCGGCTGTGCCGTCATCATGGTGCGCAAGCTCAAGGCTTATCTGCGCTGGCGCGGGTGGATGGCCATTTTCTGGGTCATGGCCGGCAACTTTATGCTCTGGGGCATTAACGACATTCAGATTCTCCTCGCCCCAGAGCTCTAGGCCTATTTTTGTGCTTCGGCGCGCGCGACCTTCGCACAGTCCTCGCGCCCACAATGCTGCGTCTCTGTGTGCTGGATGCAGTCATCACAGATGAGCACCTGCTGGCGGCACGTGTCCTCATTGATGCAGTTGTGGAAAGTATTGGTGCCTTTGCCGCAGTGCACACAGTGGCCCAGCTGGATAAAGCCCGGATCCTCAATCCCCTGGCCAAACTCGTGGTGCATACGCTTATCGAAGACATACATCGAGCCTTCCCACAGGCCATCATTGCCGTACTTTTCGCCGTAGCGCACGATGCCACCATCAATTTGGTAGACCTCGTTGAAGCCACGATTCTTCATCAGCGACGACAAGATTTCGCAGCGAATGCCACCGGTGCAGTAGGAAACGACCGGCTTATCCTTCATCCAGTCGTACTTGCCGGATTCCAGCTCAGCGATGAAGTCGTGCGTTGTCTTCACGTCCGGCACCACGGCATTTTTGAACTTGCCGATTTCCGCTTCCATAGCATTGCGCCCGTCAAAGAAGACGACCTCATCGCCGCGTTCTTCGACCAGCTGGTTGACTTCTTCGGGTTTCAGGTGCACGCCGCCGCCGACCACACCATTCTCATCTACCTTGAGCTCACCCGGCGCGCCAAAGGCCACGATCTCATCGCGGACCTTGACCGAGAGGCGCGGGAAATCATCCGCGCCACCCTCCGACCACTTGAACTCCATCTTCTTGAAACCCGGATACTCACGGGTCTCGCGCACGTAGCGCTTGCAGGCATCCATGTCACCGCCGACGGTGCCGTTGATGCCATGCTCCGAGATGAGGATGCGGCCCTTAAGCCCGAGCTTCTCGCACAGCGAGCGCTGCCACAACATAATCGCGGTGGGGTCCTCGATGGGAGTAAAGCAGTAGTAGAGGAGAATCTTGCCAATAGTCACGCCCGCAAGTCTAGGCCTGCTTCGAAGTAAAACCCCAATCTTTCCCGACTTAAGCACGTTCTGGTGATAAATCCCCGATTCCAAGCTTCTCTAGCCATCGCTGGGCTTCAGGATTCAACAGACCGTGTCGATGCAGCACCACGGTAAAGGCACCTATTTCGATTTTGAATTGTGGTTGCGGCAGGCCATGCTGCTTCATTGCTGCTTGCATTCGGCGAATACCACTTCCTTGGTTTTCTGCGATTGTTCCTTTGTCTCTTGTCGGAACATAGGACAATGTTTTAGCAATGAATTGATTACGAGGCAGTATTCCAGACGTCCTTGTTGAGTTTTCCTACCGCAGCTTTAGCCTCACAGTCATTGTCATCACTACCTTGCGCACGCAGGCGTTCGACAATCGCGTTGATATCTTCATCACTGAAGTTTTCGGCATTCCATACCGTCACTGCACGCGCCTCCCACAGCTATTTTCTTCACTTTAAAACTGACACCCCTGACTTTTAACAGTGAGAGCACATTTTTAATAAGTGAGGAGTTCACTTTTATCACTGAGGACATCACTTTGATCAGTGACGCGCCTCATTCTCAGAGTGAGCTCATTCTCAGAGTGAGCTACAGAAATAGCAAAGTGTATGCAGCGAGGTCGACGCAGGACGACGGGTTGGCCCTTACAGGCCTTAACGCTTCTGGTAGAGAGCGCTCTTGCGGGCAAAGACCGGATCAGAGGTCACGAGCACTCCGAGGTTGCGGAAGATACCTTCATCCACAGAACCCAGGATGGTGGTGGTGTGGACGTCGCAGCCCTGCAGTTCCTTCAATGCATCGAGGGCGCGGCGCGCATTCTCGTCTTTAGCAGCAGAAACAGAAAGGGCGATGAGCACCTCATCGGTGTGCAGGCGCGGGTTTTTCGAGCCCAAGTGCTTGGTCTTCAAAGTCTGAATCGGCTCGATGGACTCCGGTGAGAGCAAGTGCAGCTCGTCGTCGATGCCGGCCAGGTGCTTCAGCGCATTGAGCAGGGTAGCCGCCGAGCAGCCCAGCAGCGGGGAGGTGCGGCCGGTGATGATGGTGCCGTCGTGAAGCTGCAGTGCCGATGCGGGTCCTTCGGTCTCCTCTGCCTTCTGACGCGCCGGCTCCACCACGGGGCGGTCGGTGGCCTTGATTCCAGCCTTGGCCATAATCACCGCAGCACGTTCCGATTGGGTGTTGTCGAGACCGTTGCGGGCCTCCTCCACCAAGGTCTTGAAGTAGCGGCGGATGATTTCCTGTTGGGAGGCCTCGCGGCAGACTTCGTCGTCAGTTATGCAGAAGCCCACCATGTTCACGCCCATGTCCGTTGGGGACTGGTAGGGCACGGTTCCGGTGAGGCGCTCCAACAGGGACTTGAGCAGCGGGAAGGCCTCGACGTCACGGTTGTAGTTCACCGTGGATTCGCCGTGCGCGGAGAGGTGGAAATGGTCGATGACATTCGCATCATTGAGGTCCACCGTGGCGGCCTCGTATGCCAGGTTCACCGGGTGATCCAGCGGAAGGTTCCAAATAGGGAAGGTCTCAAACTTGGCATAACCTGCCTGCACCCCGCGGAGGTTCTCGTGGTAGACCTGCGACAATGCCGTGGCCAACTTGCCGGAGCCCGGGCCCGGCGCGGTCACCACGACGAGGTCACGGGAGGTCTCCACATAGTCGTTCTTGCCCAGGCCTTCGTCGGAGACAATGAGATCAATGTTGGAGGGGTAGCCGGGGATGATGCGGTGGCGCGCCACCGTCAGGCCTAGGCGCTCCAAGCGCTCGATGAAGGCCTCCGCCTGACTATTTCCTTCCTCCAACTGGGTCATGACGATGTTGTTGACCAGGAAGCCACGGTCCCGGAAAACATCGACAAGCCGCAGCACATCATCTTCATAGAGGATGCCCAGGTCACCGCGCATCTTCTGCCGTTGGATATCCTTGGCGTTGATACAGACGAGGATTTCTACGTCATCCTTGATGCGCTCCAGCATCGCAATCTTGTTATCCGGCGTGAAGCCGGGCAGCACGCGGGAGGCATGCATATCATCAAAAAGCTTGCCGCCCATTTCGAGGTAGAGCTTCCCGCCGATGTCCTCGCGCCGAGCGTTAATGTGCTCCGACTGCAGTTCAATGTATTTTTCACGGTCAAAACCGAGTGCGCGCCCCATAATATTTAGGCCCTTCCGTTCGACGGGTAGTACCCGGAAAGTCTACAGCAGCACAGCCCCCGCGTAGACTTCCTGACATGCCTGAGGGACACGTCATTCACCGCCTTGCCCGCACACTCAATGCGGACTTCCGCGATGCACCACTCGCCGTGAGCAGCCCCCAGGGCAGGTTCGCCACGGAAGCAGCGCTTGTCGATGCCTCCCCACTCACCCTCGCCGAAGCCTTTGGCAAGCACCTCTTCCTCCACTTCGATGCGGATAACCCGCGCCACGTCATCTACATCCATTTGGGCCTCATCGGTTCCCTCCGCTTCGAGCCCTCTGCTGATGTGTGGGGCCAGATCCGACTGCGCCTCGATAATGGCACAACGGCCGCCAACCTGCGCGGACCGCAATTCTGCACGCTCATCACGGAGGAGGAACACCAGGCCAAGGTGGCGAAGGTGGGCCAGGATCCGCTGCGTGAAGATGCTGACCCCGATGCCCTGTGGTCCCGGGTGCACGCCTCGAAGCGCAGCATCGGTGCCCAGCTCATGGACCAAGGACTCTTTGCTGGCGTGGGCAATATCTACCGCGCCGAGGCCCTCTTCCGCCAGGAACTCTCCCCCTTCATCCCCGGAAACCAGCTCGACCGCGCGGAATTCGACGCCATCTGGTCTGACCTGGTGGAGCTCATGGACTACGGCGTGGAGCACGGCCGCATCGACACCGTCCGCGCCGCCCATACGCCGGAGGCCATGGGCCGCGAACCCCGCAAGGATGATCACGGCGGCGAGGTCTACGTTTACCGCCGCGCCGGGCAGCCCTGCCATGTCTGCGGCACAGAAATTCAGGAGACGGTCATGCAGGGCCGCAATCTCTTCTGGTGCCCCACCTGCCAACCCGCGCGCTAGGGTAGTCAGTTATGCGCACTTGCTATACCGTTGCCACTGTTCGCGCTGCTGAAGAGCGGCTTCTAGCCCAGCAATCGGAGCCGGATCAGCTCATGAAACTTGCCGCCGCAGCGGTGGCGGAGGCTGCCACCTCCATGCTGGCTGCTCTCCCCGGCGCGGTTGTCATCCTCGCTGGGCCGGGCGGCAATGGCGGTGATGGCCTCTTTGCCGGTGCACTCTTGGCTGAGCGTGGTATCACCGTCCATGCCCTAGTCCCCGAGAAACACCATGAGGCGGCACGGGAGGCTTTCCTCGCCGCGGGTGGCACGGTCCTTCCTTCCGACGTTTCGCTACCTGACGGCAGCGAAACTCCAGGCAGCGCGCTGCTCATCGACGCCATCGCCGGCCTCGGTTCCGCCCGGGGCTTGAGCGGCACCGCGCTCTCGCTCTACGAGCAAGCCGTTGCATCCGGTGTGCCGGTCCTAGCCGTTGACATGCCCACCGGCGTCGATGCGGACACTGGCGTGGCCGCCCCAGACACCGTCGAAGCCGATGTCACCATCACCTTCGGCTCGCCGCGCCTGGGCCACGCACTGGCTGCCGAATGCGGACAGGTGGTGGTCTCCGATCTCTTCTTGCCCGGCGCGCCCTCCTTCGCTGAAACCCTGGCTGAACTGGATGAACCAGCGGCTTTCATCGCGCACGAGCCCACTATTACCTCCGCCTGGGAGTGGACCGCAGGCGAGCTCGAGCTCCCGGGCGGTCGCGCCACGCGCCCTTGGCCCGTCGGCTGCACCGGGCCCATCGTCGATCCCACGCCCGGAGCGCGCTCCGATAAGTATTCCGGTGGCGTCGTGGCCCTGGCTGCCGGCAGCGACACCTACCCGGGCGCGGGGATCCTTTGCGCCACCGCAGCGGTGCGCGCCACGCCCTCGATGGTGCGCTTCATCGGTGACAACACCATTACCTCGCTACTCCCTGAGCTGGTCTGTCACCCGGATGTTTCCTCCGCTGGCCGCGCCCAAGCCTGGGTCGTGGGCCCGGGGCGCGGTACTGACGCCACCGCCGCCACCGAGCTACGCAAGGTGCTTGCACAGAAACTCCCCACGGTCCTCGACGCCGATGCCCTTACCCTCCTAGCCCAGAACACGTCCCTGCGCCAGCTCCTCACCGATCATCCGCTGACCATCCTCACCCCACACGAAGGCGAATTCACCCGTCTCTACGAGGCCACCTTCGGCTCTGCTCCCGATGCGGCTAACGGCTGGAGCCGCGCCCTCCACGAACTAGCCGGGGAACTGGATAGCATCATCCTGCTCAAAGGCCGTCTCACCCGCATCACCGCTCCAGGCCAGCCTTTGTATTCCTTCAACGCCGGCCATTCTTTCGCCGCAACCCCTGGCTCCGGCGACGTGCTCTCCGGCATCCTCGGTGCGGTCATGGCTCAGCTTTACGCCAACGCGCCCACCGAAGTCATCGCAGAAGTTCTCCACGCCGGCGCCATCCACGCGCATGCTGCCGCCATCGCGGCCGAAACCCCCGACGGCTTCGCGCCCTGCTCGTCCTCCCAGATCGCCGCAGCCATCCCACAGGCCATTGCCCGGCTCCTCAACGCGGAGCGCTAGCTCCGCTACTAAGTACGTTTCGATCAAATAGCACCCCAAAAATCCGGGCGGGCTCAGGTGGTGAATGCATCTATACAGCTAGGAGGTTGTGTAGATGTCAGGTGATGAGAAGTTACG
>NZ_JSEF01000004.1 GCF_000805675.1 Corynebacterium minutissimum
CTCAACTGGTACACACCAGAAGAGAAAATCCAAGAACTATTCAAGTGATGCATCCACCACTTGAAACCGCCCCGAAGATCTGGGGCCTTATTTGATCGATCCGTACCTGGCCGCCGCCGTCTTGGTACGTTTTCGCAACGAAGCCCTAGAATTTCGCGATTTGCGGGCCACTATTTACGAAAACGTACAGTGGCCCGGCGCAGGATCCCGGACGCAGTACCGACGGACTTGCGCAGCAGTCCCCGAGTGCCCACCGGCACGGTTCCGCGACGCAGCGAGGTGTTTTCCCACGGCCACGTCATTCCGGCCCATGCTGCCGCGACGGCAAGAGTCTCTGCCGCGATGTAGCCAGGCCAGGGACCCAACAGGTTGATGATGGAGGGACTGCCCGGCGCGTGGTTGAGGAAGCCGTAGTTGCCGTCTGTCTTGGCGTTGACCGCCATGGCGATGGCCATCCAGATGGGCGTGACCTTCACGGCAAAGCGGTAGCCTTTCCACGTCGGCCGATAGCCTAAGCCAAAGGTCAGACCCAACGGCACGGCGAGGGCCACGATGTGGAAGAACCAGTAGGTGCTAAAACGCAGCCAGCGCGGGGCAAAGTAGTAGATGACATCCGGGGTGATGATGGCCTGCGGGTTAAGGATGATGCCCCAGAAATACGTCAGGGTGAGGGCATGCTCGTTGCCGGTAATAAGGCCGAGCGCCAAGATGGGACGCAGCACGTCACAAAGGTGCAGCGGGAGGGACTCCCGGATATCGAATTGGGAGGGGTCCAGAGAAATAACTGTCCATGCGGTGCCGAGGACCAAAAGGACCCAGCCGACCATCTGGCGAATGAACTTTTCACGGCTTGTGCCTTTAACGCGGCGAGCGCCGACGATGAAGACACCGCAGGCAGCGATGGTAATCGTCAACATGAGCGCATGCAGCGGGGTCCATTGCTGCATGCGCTCATAGTCGGTAGGGGTTACCCGTGGGCGGCGAGGTCGAAGCATATCGAAGTACTAATGTACTCCGTACACGCCTGGTTCGGACAGTGAGAAGAAAAATTAGTTCCTTGAATTAATAGCGAGGGCTAGGCCGCGACCTCCGAGTAGGCGGAAACCTTGCCATCCTTGACTTCGAGGACACGGTCAGCGTAATCAAGCAGGCTACGGTCGTGGGTAATGAACAGGGTTGCGGTGTCGAAGTCTTCGGTAACACCGCGCAGAAGCTTGGCAATCTCACGCGAAAGCTTGGAGTCCAAGGCAGAGGTCGGCTCGTCCGCCAGCAACACGGACGGCTGGCCCATAAGAGCGCGGGCAATGTTGACGCGCTGGCGCTGACCACCAGACAGCTGGTTCATACGGCGGTTACCAAAGTCCTCAATGCCCACGAAGCTTAAGAGCTCATCGGCACGATCCTGGCGTGGCTTTCGGCCTTCCATGTGGTCGATGATGAGTAGTTGCTCACGCGCGGTCAGAGATGCAATGAGGTTGGCCTGCTGGAAAATGAGACCACGGGAGCCGGTGCGCTCCACAGTGCCGGAATCCGGCTCGATAAGGCCCGCGGCGACAGAGAGCAAGGTGGACTTGCCGGAACCGGACTCGCCGATGACGGCGGTGAGCTCACCGGGTTTCACGTCCAGGCTCACGCCATCGAGGGCGGTGACGCGGGACTCGCCGTCGGGGTAGGTCACCACGATGTCGCGAAGGGACAGAGCAGGAGTAGCAGTGGTAGTCATTAGGCGTTGCCTCCTAGGGCGTCGAGCGGATTGATCTTGGAAACGCGGCGGGTGGCGAGGAAGGCACCGGCGATGCCGAGCAACCAGATGCCGAGTGCGGGAACGATGACCGTCATTACAGAAACCTCGAAAGGCACGGTGCCCTGCGCGGCGAGGCCCAGCAGCCAGCCGACGAGCGCGCCTACTCCAACGCCAATCGCCAGGATGATGGCGGCCTGCGCGATGGCGTCCTTAAGCAGGTATGTCACGCTGGCGCCGAGGGCCCGCAGGATGGACAGGTCACGGGTGCGCTGGATGGTCCAGATGCTCAAGAAAGCGATGGTGACTAGTGCAGAGATGCCATAGAGGAAGGCCTGCATCGTCAACAGGGAGCCGCGCTCCGAGCTGTAGGCCGGCAGGCCAGACAGCGCCTTGCCCATAGACACGGATGTCTCCGTCGGCTCCGCGGTCAACAGCGCTACGCCCACCATGCCCTCCGGGGCGTGGGAGACCTGCTGCCAGGTGGCCGTGTCGACCCAGATAACCGGGGAGTGGGAATAATACTCATCCGGAACCATGCCACGCACCTCCAGGTCATGGCCGCCAAGCGTGCCCTGAGAAGGAGCGTTCATGTCTTCATCGATGGACTGGCTAAGAATCATGCCGCGTTCCGGAATCAAGGTGTCCGTCCCGGGAATCTCAGTGCCGGCAGGCAGGCCCAGGACGGCCACGCCGCCGTGGCCTTCCAGCTTGGTCTGGCTCGCACCCAGCGGGATACCACCGTCGACGACGTCCTCAGCGAAAATCTCCGACTCGGTAAAAGACGGGTCCTCCGTGGAGAAGGTCACGTTCGGTGTGGTTTCTCCGAGTGCCTCCAGCGCAGAAGTATTTTGCTTGGACAGGCCTTGGGTAAGGCCGGACAGCATAACGAGCAACAACGTAATTAGAGCCACGACGCCGCCGATCAGGAAGAAACGACCGCGGGCGGTGACTATCTCTCTCAATGCAAGGAACATAGTATTCATACTGCTCACGCGTTAAGAGAAAGTAATCGGGTACCTAGTTGAACCTTCACTCAACCAGTTGGTTGATTCGACCTCAACCGCTGAGGCGATAGGCTAGATCGGCGTGATGATGCGAAACAGCCTGTGGACCGTTGGCCTCCACATCATGTTCGGATTCCTGCTGGCCTTCGGCGTACTCCGCGCATGGGCCGATGACCGGCTCGATGCCCGAGTCCTCGCACTCTCAATTGCCCTCGCTGGAGTCTACGCCGGCTTCGTGCTCTACGCTGCCCGCAAGCCCACCAAGCCCGTGCCCACCACGCTGTGGCTCGCTGCGCTCTGCCTGTTGTGGATCGGCCTCATGGTGCATGCCCAAGACTTCATGTGGATGGAATTTCCGCTGGTCTTCGTCTTTGTTCATGCTCTTCCCTTCTGGCCTGGCATCCTCGCCAGCGTTGTGCTGTGGGCCATCGCCGCCTTCATCCCCGCCTGGCTGCACCCCCAGGCATGGACGGCGGCTGCCGCCATCGGCCCCTTCATCGGCACCTGTTTCGCCGTGGCCGTCTACCACGCCGCCCGCAAGATACAGGCGGAGGCGGTGCACCACGCGGCTGTGGCCAAGCAACTGCGTGACACACAGGAGGAACTGGCCGCCACCGAGCACCAAGCAGGCCGCCTGGAGGAGCGCGAGCGGCTCTCCCGGGAGATTCATGACACCGTGGCCCAGGGCCTGTCCTCCATCGTGCTGCTCAGCCGCGCAGCCAAGAACAGCACGGACCCAGGAGAAACCACCGCACAGCTCGAGCTCATTGAGAAAGTAGCCAAAGATAACCTCGCGGAAGCCCGCCGCTTTGTTAAAGAACTCGCCGCCCCAACCTCCTCCATCGATGAAGGTCTACGCGCCCTCGTGGACGAACTCCAAGCACAGGCGAAGGGGCTGGGGCTGCGCACGCGCTTTAGTCTCAAGTTCACCGGCCGCGGTGAGGTGCCTACCGAGTTCCACCACGTCATTCTGCGTTCCGCGCGCGAGGGCCTAACCAACGTGATGAAACATGCCGACGCCGACCGTGCAGTAGTTACGCTGGGCGCTTTCACTGATGAGATCACCTTGGACGTGGTCGATGATGGCCACGGCATCGACGGCCCACAAGGCTTTGGCCTGACCGGCTTGGAGCAGCGTGTTCGCAGCGTTGGCGGCTCCGTCCAGGTAGAATCCTCACCGGCCGGCACCGCGCTCGCGGTGCGAATCCCAACAGGAAGCAGCCGCAATGGTTAACGTGATGCTCATCGATGATCACCCCGTGGTCCGCGCCGGGCTGCGCGCCATTCTCAACACGTTCCACGACATTGATGTGGTGCTGGAAGGCTCTGACGGTTCGGCAGTGGAGAAGCTGCTGCTTGACGACGTCCCCCCGATCGACGTAGTCGTCTGCGATATCCAGATGCCGGATATCGATGGCATTGCCGCCACCCAGCGCGTGCGTGAACTCAACGGACCTCCGGTGCTCATCCTCACCACGTACGACACGCAAGCCGATATCCTCGCCGCAGTAGAAGCCGGCGCATTGGGCTACCTGCTCAAGGATGCTCCTGAGGAAGCCCTGCACACAGCCGTGCTCGATACCGCTGCGGGCAAGCGCACCTTGGCCCCCGAGGTCACCAACCTCTTGGCAGAACGCCTAGCCCAGCCGGAGACGGCACTCTCTGCCCGTGAATTGGAGATTCTTCAGGCACTGTCCACCGGCCAGTCCAATAAGCAGATTGCGCAGGAGCTGTTCATCTCTGAGGCCACGGTGAAGACCCACCTGATCCACGTCTATCAAAAGCTCGGAGTGGAGACCCGTACCGCTGCGGTGTCCGCTGCCCGCGAACGAAAGCTCATCCAATAAATGCACGCCTACGATTGCGTCGTCGTCGGTGGTGGACAATCCGGCCTCGCCACCGGCTACTACTTGCGCAAAAAGAAGCTCGACTTTCTCATCCTCGACGCCAACCCCACCCCCGGCGGTGCCTGGCAGCACGTGTGGGACTCGCTGACGCTGTTTAGCGATGCTGAGTCCTCCACTCTTCCCGGCTGGCCCATGCCGCACTACCCCGGGTTCCCGCCGGCAACCCATGTGGTCGACTACCTCACTCGTTACGAAGAGCGCTATGACCTGCCCGTTCGGCATGGCGTCGAGGTCACCGCCGTGCTTGACGACGCCCCCTTCTTCCGCCTTTCCACCACCCACGGGGAGTTCCGCGCCCGCACCGTCGTGGCCGCCACCGGCACGTGGACCGCACCGTTTATCCCCTTCTACCCCGGCGCATTTGCTGGCCGCCAATGGCACACGGCGAACTACCCCGGCCCCGCACCGTTTCTCCCCGACGCACAGCACGATGCGGGGCGTGTCGCCGTCGTCGGCGCGGGTAACTCGGGTGCCCAAATCGCCGCCGAGCTTGCCTTGGGAGGCGTGGACACCACGTGGTTTACCACGCATCCGCCGCGGTGGATGCCGGATGACGTGGATGGCCGCGTGCTCTTTAGCCGCAACCGGCAGCGCATGCTCGCCTTGGCAAAGGGGGAGCCCGATCCCGGATCGGAGTCGGAGCTCGGCGATATCGTCATGGTTCCGCCCGTTCTCAAGGCCCGGGATAGCGGGCTGTTGGACACGACCCCGATGTTTGAGTCCCTTGATGAGCTCACCGAGCAGGGCTTTAGTGATCTCATCTGGGCCACTGGCTTCCGTCCTGCCCTGCGCCCTTTCACCGGGCTACTCCGCAACGGCAAACCCACGGTGGAAGGTTTCTTCCCCGTGGGCTATGGCTCATGGACTGGGCCTGGTTCGGCGACGATTACCGGTGTTTCTCCTTATGCGCGACAGGTAGCGACCACCATCGCAGAGCGCGTTCGGCTCACGCCGAACGCATAAGTTAGGAAACGCTTAGTTCAGCAGCATGGCTCCACTGAGTGCCACCGCCGCCAGAGCTAGGAGAAAGCCAAGGCGCTGCAGGATTTTCATTCGTTCCTCACGGCTCAGCCGCGCCATAAGAAGTGCCCCCAGAACACTGCCCACGGTGTTGTAAAGGACATCATCAATATCGCTAAAGCCTAGGGAGAAAACGTACTGCGCGGTTTCAATCCCCAGGCTCACCATGAGACCTGCCAGTAGTGCTCCACCGAGACCCCAGCGAATCCGGCGCAGAGAGCGCCCCACCACGTACACGGCCGCACCGAAGGGCATAAAAAGAAGGATGTTGCCAAAGAGATCGCTCCACCCTCCGTACCACACCGAGGCCGTCTCAAAACCGCCAAAGAGGTGCAGGTTCACCTTGCGTACCGCATGCGCTGAACCATCCACGACTCCCGGGATCTCCATGAAGGGCTTGCCCAGCGTGGCCAACCCCACGGTGACTAAGGCGAGAAGGGTGACGAGGAGGGCGTCGCGAAGCACATGGCGGTACGGATCCGGCACGGGCGCAAGCCGGTTTCGTGAGTGGCGAAGCTCTGTGGTGCTCATGGTGGCCACTCTAAAGGGAAAAGCTGACAAGATCCTGGGGCATTCGCTGCCAAGAGACTGCTTCACAGTGCCGGTAGGATAGTGCGCATGAGCACACTCATTGTCACCCGCACCGAGTCCGGCGTTTCCCAGACTTTCCAGGACGAGCAGGTCCTTGCGGAAGGCGACACGCTGGTCAACGTTCAGTATTCCTCCCTCAACTACAAAGACGCCATGGCCTTGGAGGGCGATAAGGGCGTCATGCGCATCGACCCACTCGTGCCCGGCATTGACGTCGTCGGCACCGTGGAGGAGACCACCGATGAGCGTTTGAAACCGGGCCAGCTCGTCGCTGCCTTCGGCGACGGTCTGGGCGAGTTCCGTCACGGTGGCTACACCACCCAGCAGCGCGTCAACGGTGAGGCCACCATCCCCGTTCCGGAGCGCTTCAGTGCCCACGATGCTGCTGCCATCGGCACCGCCGGCTACACCGCGGCTATCTGTGTGAACCAGCTGCGCACGCACGGCACCACGGAAGGTCACATCCTCGTCACCGGTGCTACGGGCGGCGTGGGTTCCATCGCCGTGCAGTTGCTCAAGTCTGCCGGCTACGAGGTCACCGCCGTAACTGGCCGCGTGGACTCCCAATCGGAGTACCTCACCCGGCTAGGCGCCGACCACATTCTGGACCGCGCTGCGCTCTCGGAAACTGGGCGCCCGCTGCAAAAGGCGCTGTACGACGGCGCCATCGACACCGCCGGCTCCACGGTTCTGGCCAACGTTCTGGCGCAGGTGCGCTGGGGCGGTGTGGTCGCAGCCACCGGCATGGCGGCCGGCCCAGACTTGCCGGCTTCGGTGCTGCCCTTCATCCTGCGCGGCATCGTGCTGGCGGGTGGCAACTCCGTCGACGCTCCGCGCGCGGTACGTGAGGCCGCCTGGCAGCTTCTCGACGACCACCTGGACCTCGACCTGCTGCACTCCATTACGGAAACCGTGCAGCTCGACGCCGTCGCCACGGCCGCTAAGGAACTGCGCGCCGGCACCCGCCACGGGCGCACAGTGGTGGAGATTTAGTTGCGCTAGTGAACGCGGTGCGACAGGGCTTCGTCATCCGTACCGGGGGCGGAGCCCAGCTCGCCCGTAGTGTCATCATCAGTGCGGGCCAGCCAGATGGAGGACACCACCAGTCCACCCCAGATGACGACGACGAAGAGGATAAAGAGCAGGATTGCGCTGGTAGTCATTGTCATTCTCCTTTCCTACTAGGTGTTATTTCTGGCCAGAGACGGGCACGGCATTGTGTCCGGGCGCGGCTGTAGTCTCGGTGCTCACTTCTGCCGCGGAACCGACTGCCAATGGGTTTGGGGCACCTGCGGGGCGGCCACCGACTGGGACGCCGTAATCCGAGGTCTCCATGCCGTCGAGGTACTTGTTGCCGCGGAATGCTAGGAGCGGCATGAGCAGGCTTCCCAACAGGATGAGGCCGAGAATTGCCCAACCAAAGAGCCCAATCTGGATAGAGGCATAGCCCTCATAACCTTCACGCGCGATGGTGAGGATTTCGTTGACGAGGAAGTACACCAGAAGCAGCGGCGTAGCCGCGAAGGTGAGGATCTGCCAGAAGGCTCCAACCTTGAACTCGGACACGGCGTTGAGGTGCTGCTGGATTTCACGGCGGCGGCCGGTAGTCCACCCCACCACAATCAGCGCGCAGATAGAGCCGAAGACGATACCCAGGTTGTTGGTGAACTTATCCATGATGTCCAGTGTGACCAGTCCGGAGGACGTGGAAAACAGGAAGCAGGACAGGACCGCCATGACGCTGCCGACGGAAATCGCGGATACCCGTCGGGAGACATCGAACTTATCGGCCACTGCGGAAACCACGACCTCCATGATGGAAATCAACGAGGTCACGCCGGCTAGGAACAGTGAGCCGAAGAAGAGGACACCGAAAAGTCCACCCAGCGGCATGAGATTGATGATGGTCGGAAAAGCGATGAATGCCAAGCCAATACCGGAAGATGCCACCTCATCCACGGCCACGCCTTGCTGCGCCGCCATATAGCCCAAGGTGGCAAAGACACCAATGCCGGCAAGGACCTCGAAGGAGGAGTTCGCAAAGGCGGTAACCAGACCGGTGTTCGTGAGGTTGGTACGCGGCTTAAGGTAAGAAGCGTAGGTGATCATAATGCCGAAGCCGATGGACAGCGAGAAGAAGATCTGACCATAGGCGGCAATCCATACTGAGGGGTTGCTCAGTACGGACCAGTCCGGAGTAAAGAAGGCATTCAGGCCAACCGTGGCGCCTTCCAAGAAGAAGGCACGAACCACAAGGATGATGAACATGACCGCCAGCACCGGCAAGAAGATCGATGTCAGTTTGCCAATTCCCTCGTTAATGCTCGTGGCCAACGTCGCTATACAGATGATCCACACGAGAATCATGACGATGAGGATGGAGGGAACAACGTTGCCGGAATAAGTGGCCTCTGGGTCTGACTGGAGGAAGTCACTCATGAAGTAGGTGGCCGGATCGTCACCCCACGCCTGCGTCACTGACTTCACGGTGTACAACGCCGCCCACGCAATGATGGCGGCGTAGTAGATGGCAATGAAGAAATTCACGCCGACCTTGAACCAGCCAACGCCTTCCCAGCTCTTGCCGATGCGACGGAAAGCCAACGGCGCCGAGCCGCGGAAGCGGTGGCCAATGGCCAGGTCAAACCAGAGAATCGGAATACCTGCGGTCAACAGCGCCACCATGTACGGGATGAGGAAGGCACCACCACCGTTGTCATAAGCAACGTAGGGGAAGCGCCAAATATTGCCCAGGCCGACGGCGGAGCCAATTGCAGCCATGAGGAAGACGAAGCGGGTGTTGAACGTATCGCGCGTCGACTTAGTTTTTGTCGTGGTTGTTGAGGACATGAGAGCACCTTCTTGTAGAGCACATCCCGTGCGCACGGGCCTGAAAGAGGGACCTTCAGCATCCACATGCGGACGAGTATTAGCGAGGAGTTTATACTACCTGCCGACCTATAGGTACCCCTTTTTGAGAATTGGGTCTCATTTTTTACCCCCTAGGCTCCACGTCACTCCTCCATCAAAACGCCGAAACCCCTCTGCACCCAGCCTTGCTCTCGGAACAATGAGTCCCGAAAGAAAGCTAAGCGACGAGGGGCGTCGAGTTTGAGGAGCTTAGGGCGCGGCTAGACGTGCAGATCGCGGTTCTGTATCCCCTTTGGAACGGCGAGCACTCCAACAAGCGAAATAATCGAGATGGCAACGCCATAAGCCGCGATGGCCATGGAAGTCTCAAACCTCGTGTAGAGCATCTCCGCAATCATCGGGGCAAATGCACCACCGATGATGGAGCCAAAGGCATAGCCAATGGACACGCCCGAAAGGCGCACCTTAACCGGGAACATTTCTGCATACATCGCCGATTGCGGGCCATAAGTCGCGCCCAAAATAACGCCCAGGAGGCATACAGCAGCGCCGAACAACATGACATTGCCCGAATCGACCGCTAGGAACACTGGGGTGATGTACAGCGCGAGGACAATATAGCCACCAATGAACGTCGTGCGGCGCCCAACCTTGTCAGACAGATGACCGAAGTACAGCGTGCCGATGAACCAACCGATCGAAGCGACGAGGGCTACCCCAAGCGCCTGCGGGCGGGAATAGCCCACCACCTTCGTGCCGTAAGCGGTGAAGTAAGCAATCACGAAGTAGCCAATAGCGTTGTTGGCAGCAAAAATGACCGCACACTTGATGACGGTTCCCAGGTGCCCCTTAAACAGGACTGCAAGCGGTGCCGAGGACTTCTCTTTCAGCTCCTGCATTTCCGCGAAAGCTGGAGATTCTTCCACCGCTCGGCGAATGAGGTAGCCGAGGAGAATAAGCACGACGGAAGACAGGAACGGGATGCGCCAACCCCACGCAAGGAATTGCTCTGGGGTCAGAACGGAAGAGAGTACCAGCATGAAAATGGTGGCAAGGAACATGCCGAGAGGAACGCCAACCTGGGGGAACGCTCCAAATAGTCCACGCTTGCCCGCAGGTGCATGTTCGACAGACAGCATCGCCGCACCGCCCCATTCTCCGCCGGCAGAAAGGCCTTGAAGAATTCGAAGAATAACAAGGAGGATGGGTGCTGCCATTCCGATCGATGCGTAGGTGGGCAGAACACCCATCAACATGGTGGCCAAGCCCATACCAACGAGCGTGACCACGAGGACCGGCTTGCGGCCCAGCCTGTCACCCAGGTGTCCGGCCAAGATCGCCCCGAGAGGACGGAAGAGGAAGGAGATGCCCAAAGACGCCCAGGAAATGATCTGCGCGAGTGAAGCGCTTTCATTGGAAACCGGATCGAAGTACTGAGTAGCGAAAATCAGACCGGCGGCCTGAGCGTAAATGAAGAAATCAAACCACTCAATAGTGGTTCCAACCATCGAGCCGGCAAGCACACGTTTGTGTTCTTTGGTAATTCCCGGCCCTTGGGCAGGCTGTTGGGTGACTGGTGCAGACATAGTGGGATTCTCTTCTCTATGGGTGCAGAAGCACGGTGAATACAGTTAAGCCAGTGAACGAACGGGGCAATTAGTGAGGCGGGGTATGCCTGAAGGGCCGAGAGCGCTGCAGAGTTTTACTGACCGCGGTTGTCGACGATCCTCTTGGCCTTGCCCTCACCGCAGTCGACGTAGTCAGCAATTTCGACACCCACGCTGATGCCGATGCGCTCCTTGATCTGCTTCTTCAGCCACTGGGCAGAAGCATCGATCTGATCGGGCGTCGCCTCCGGGGAGTGCTCAACTACCAAGGTGAGGTGGTCCATGCGGCCTCGCTTGCTCAGCACGCATTGGTAACGCGGGCGCAGGACGCGATCTTCGGTGATGATCTCTTCGAACTGCGACGGGAAGCAGTTCACACCACGCAGAATGATCATGTCATCGTTACGCGCGGAGATACGGTCAATGCGACGCATCGAGCGCGCGGTTCCTGGGAGCAGACGGGTGATGTCGTGGGTGCGGTAGCGGATAATCGGGAAAGCCTCCTTCGTGAGGGAGGAGATAACCAGCTCGCCATACTCACCGTCTGGAACTGGCTGCATGGTTTCCGGATCAATAATCTCCGGGTAGAAGTGGTCCTCCCAGACAGTCAGGCCATCCTTGGTCTCCACACATTCCTGGGCCACGCCTGGGCCCATCACTTCGGAGAGACCGTAAATGTCAGTGGCCGTGATGCCAAAACCTTCCTCAAGCTCACGTCGCATTCCCTCGCTCCACGGCTCGGCACCAAAGACACCAGCGCGCAGGGAGGAATCACGCGGGTCCAGACCTTCTTTGCGCATGCGATCAAGGAGGTTAAGCACGTAAGACGGGGTACCCAAGATCGCGTCCGGCTGGAAGTCCTGCATGATCTGAATCTGGCGCTCCGTTTGACCGCCGGAGGTCGGAATTGCGGTAGCCCCCAAGGCTTCGACGCCATAGTGGGCACCAAGGCCGCCGGTGAACAAGCCGTAACCAAACGTAATCTGAACCTTATCGCTCTTGCGCAAGCCTCCTGCACGTAGCGAGCGCGCTACGAGCTCTGCCCAAATGCGCACATCATTTTCGGTATAACCCACAACTGTCGGACGGCCAGTGGTACCGGAAGACGCGTGGATGCGGGAAACCTGGTTCTGCCCTACGGCAAACATCCCGAAGGGGTACTCCGCACGGAGAGTTTCCTTGTCCGTGAACGGGAACAGTGCAAAATCCGAGAGCTCCTTGAAGTCATCCGGGTGGACACCCTTTTCATCAAATGCACGGCGGTAGTGGGGGACATTGTAGTACGCGTGACGCAACTCGTTCTTCGCGCGCGCGGTTTGCAGCGCAATAATTTCGTCGCGGGAAGCGTACTCAATTCCCATCTGGGGGCCATGGTGGTCGGAGAAAATGTCAAACGTTGCGGTCACGTTATTTGCCTTTCAATTCGGGGAGGGGGATACCACACCCATTGAGCTCCCTCGAAAGTGCTGCAAGAAGTTGATTAGCAGGTACAACACACACAAAGTGTGTTACTTACTTACCGTTCGGTTAGGTAAGCCTTGTGACGTACACTACAGACTACAACGGTGATAGACAACACATTTAGGCCAAGTTTTTAAGGAGCACCACATTATCGCAGGCCACGGCGATTTCATAGGCAAAAGAAGGTCTCACCCCACATGAAGCCCCCAACGCCGAATCGGCTTACACGTTCAGCGCTACCCCTTTTTCATCGCATGCGGGGCCAAGCCGCCGAAAACGACACTTTCAAATGTGGCAGCCAATTCATCGGCATCAAGCCGCCCTTCCGGCTCATACCAATCGGACGTCGAGTTGATCATTCCGAAAATCATGCGGGTCAGCAGCGAGGCATCAACGTCGGAACGGATGGCTCCCTCCTCCTGAGCTGCTGCAACCAGCGGAATTACAGAACGCGTCAGAATGCGGCGACGCTCAAGAGCAGAACGCTCCACCTCGGAATTACCCCGCAAGCGGAGCAAAAGCGCTACAGACTTCGGATCGGAGCACAACACCCCGATTGAGCCACGCAACAGCCCGCGCACCTTCTCCCCCGCCGATACATCGGCTGCAGCCATCTCTTCCGCGACCGCCTCCAAACGGCTCAGCGCCTGCACCACAGTAAGTTCCAGAATCTCTTCCTTTGAAGAGATGTGGTGATACAACGCAGATTTGGAAATCCCCAATTCGCTCGCCACGTTGTCCATCGACGTGGCGTCGTATCCGCGAGCGGTAAAAGCGCGAACAGCTGCACGAATGACATCTTCACGGGAGTATCCAGGGCGGCCACGGGCCGCACTCTGCGAGGCGGGTTTCTCTTTATTCACGCAGTCCATTCAAGCAGAGTGCACATCACACCGTTAGACTAGTGAGCCACCACACCTTTACTTGCTCCCTCGGTGTCACTGCGGAAGGCCCTTCCCAAGGAGAATTATCCATGACCACCGAGCACCCCATCCTTGCCCCCGGCGTTGCCGAGGGCCCGGAGTTCACCCACGTGCGCACCATGTTCGATGGTGACCGTGCCACCGCGGAGATCGGCGCGAAGATTACCGCGCTAGATGCCGGCACGTGCGAAGGACATTTCACCATCCGCCCGGAGATGTGCAATGGTCACGGCACGGCCCAAGGCGGCTACCTGTACATGTTCGCCGATTCCATCTTCGCCGGCGCCTGCAATTCAGGCGGAGATCTGGCCGTGGCCGCGCACAACTCGATTCACTACATCGCACCCGCCTTCGAAGGGGACGTCGTCGACGGCGTTGGAATTACCCGCCAAGCATGGGGCCGCAACGGCGTCGTCGATGTCACCCTCAGCATCAAGGGAAAGCCCATCGCCGAATTCCGCGGCACATTCCGCGTTCTCCCTTCTAAACCACAGAATCGCAACGCGTAAAGCGCAGATGCAAGCCCAGCAGAGGGCATGCAGAGATAGGGCGCAGCTCACACATTTGGTTGACACAGCTCACACCTGCGCCATATACTGACCAACCAGTCAGTAAGTATCACTGAGTCGACACTGAGCAGAGAGGCAACGATTCCTCCCATGACCCCATCAGAGAAAACACTCACCGCTGTTCCAGCGGCGGATGAAGCACAAGAACAGCAGCGCTTCGACGAGCTCATCGCCGAGGACTCCCGCATCGAGCCCACCGACTGGATGCCAGCTGCCTACCGCAAGACTTTGACGCGCCAAATTTCCCAGCATGCGCACTCCGAAATCATCGGCATGCAGCCGGAGGCCAATTGGATTACCCGCGCACCTTCGCTCAAGCGCAAGGCCATTCTCATGGCAAAGGTGCAGGACGAGGCCGGCCACGGCCTCTACCTCTACTCCGCCGCGGAGACCTTGGGCACGCCGCGCGACGAGCTGGTGCAGCAGCTGCTCGACGGCACCGCCAAGTACTCCTCCATCTTCAACTACCCGGCGCGCACGTGGGCCGACATCGGAGCCATCGGCTGGCTGGTGGATGGCGCCGCTATCTGCAACCAAGTCCCGCTTTGCCGTGCTTCCTACGCACCCTATGGCCGCGCTATGGTTCGCATCTGTAAGGAAGAGTCCTTCCACCAGCGCCAGGGCTGGGAGATCCTCTACGAGCTGTCCCACGGCACGCCCGAACAGAAGCAGATGGCACAGGAAGCCATCAACCGCTTCTACGGCCCGGCGCTGCAGATGTTCGGCCCGCCGGATGATGACTCCCCGAACTCCAAGCAGTCCATGGCGTGGAACATCAAGCGATTCTCCAACGACGAGCTGCGCCAGCGCTTCGTGGACATGATCGTCCCGCAGGCCGAGGCCCTTGGCCTGCACTTCGAGGACCCGGACCTGAAGTGGAACGAAGAGCGCGGCCACTACGACTTCGGTGAGCTCGACTGGTCCGAATTCAAGGCAGTCATCAAGGGCGAAGGTCCCTGCAACGTGCAGAGGATGCAGCGTCGCCGCCAAGCGCATGCCGACGGCGCCTGGGTCCGCGAAGCCGCCGCCGCCTACGCCGAGAAGCACCACTCGGCTGATACCTCGCTTATCGCCTAAGCCCAAGCACACTGCCCAACCAGCCACGACACTTTAAGGAAGATTCCATGTCCAGCTCTAACTGGCCCATGTGGGAGGTCTTCGTACGCTCCTCCCGCGGCCTCTCCCACGTCCACGCCGGCTCGCTGCACGCACCGGATGCCACGATGGCCCTGCGCAATGCCCGCGATCTCTACACCCGGCGCAACGAAGGTACCTCCGTCTGGGTCGTGCCCAGCGAGGCCATTGCCTCCTCCGACCCGGACTCCAAGGGCGGATTCTTCGAATCACCACAGGGTAAGAGCTACCGCCACGCCACCTACTACGACAAGTCGGAAGGAGTGCCGCACCTGTGACCGGATTTGCAGCCGCCGATTCTGCGACGAAGCAATCGCAGGGCAACGGCATCACCGCAGAAGACATCGCCGCTTCCGGGGCAGTCGCCCCCGAGGACACCGCACGCTATGCCCTCATGTTGGGCGATGACGCCCTCATCTTGGCCCAGCGCCTGGGCTGGTGGATCTCGCGCGCACCAGAGATGGAAGAGGACATCGCATTGGGCAACATTGCCCTTGATCTCATCGGGCACGCCCGCTTCCTGCTGACCTATGCCGGCACCGCATGGGGCAAGACCGAGGATGACTTGGCCTACTTCCGCAATGAAGAGGAGTTCCGCTCCGCGCGCCTCGTCGAACAGGAGAACGGGGACTTCGGCTACACCATCGCCCGCCAGCTGCTCTTTTCCTACTACCAATACGGGCTCTACACCGCCCTGCTTGAGTCGAAGGATGAGACGCTAGCAGCCATCGCGGCCAAGGCCATCAAGGAAGTCGAGTACCACGTCGACCACGCCAGCCAGTGGATTCTGCGGCTGGGCCTTGGCACCGAGGAGTCCCACCGTCGAATCACGGAGGGCCTGATGTACATGTGGCCCTACCTCGACGAGCTTTTCGAGGACCTCCCGATCCACGAGAAGCTGGCGGCAGAAGGCATCGCCGTTCTTCCTTCCAGCCTGCGTGCGCAGTTCGATGAGCGCATCGCCTACGTCTTGGACAAGGCGGGGCTGTCTATCCCGGATGTCAAGCAGGCCCGCTCCGGGCAGCGCACCGGTCGCTTCTCCGAACATCGTGGTTTCATCCTCGCGGAGATGCAGTCCTTAGCCCGCCAGCACCCCGGCGCGACCTGGTAGAGAAAAGGAAAGGACCAAGGTTTCATCGTGTCCATCACAGATAAATCCCACCCGCTGCGCCCCACGCAGCCTGACGACGCCCTCGTGTGGGACGTCGCCGCCGAGGTGCCCGATCCGGAAATCCCCGTCATTTCCATCGCTGACCTTGGGATTCTTCGGGATGCTCGCCGAGAAGGCGACACCGCGGTGGTCACGATTACGCCCACCTACTCCGGCTGCCCCGCCATGGAGCACATCACAACGGACATCACCAGGGCATTGACCGAGGCCGGTTACGCCAAGGTACGCGTTGACCTCGTGCTCCACCCGGCGTGGACCACCGACTGGATGACGGAGACCGGCCGGCAAAACCTCAAGGACTATGGCATCGCGCCTCCCAGCGGGAAGACCCGAGCCACGCCGGAAGGTCCTATCCCGCTCACACTCGAACCACCGCCGGCCATCGAATGCCCCCACTGTGGCTCCCGCCGCACACGTAAGCTTGCCCAATTCGGTTCCACGTCCTGCAAGGCCCTGTATAACTGCCTGGACTGCATGGAACCCTTCGACTACTTCAAGGTGCACTAATGACCACGACCCCGTCTGCCCCCGCAAAGAAGAAGGCCACGTTCAACACCCTGACCGTGTCCGAGGTGCGCGCCCTGACTGAGGACTCAGTGGAGGTTTCCTTCGCTATCCCTCCGGAGCTCCAAGACGACTATGACTACATCCCCGGCCAGTACGTTGCCCTACGGGCGACTATCGACGGCCAGGAAGTCCGCCGCTCCTATTCCATTTGCGATGTACCTCGCGACGGCATTCTGCGCGTCGCTATCAAGCGCGACCGCGGTGGCGTGTTCTCCACGTGGGCCAACGACACTCTGAAGCCTGGTGACACCATGGACGTGATGAACCCGCAGGGTGCGTTCACCTCGAAGACCCACCTGACCGGTCTCAACAACCCTGAGGCTGTGCGCGAGGAACTCGAGAAGCTAGAGAATCCCCACCTCGTAGCGATCGCCGCGGGATCCGGAATCACGCCGATCATGGCCATCGCGCAGACCGTGCTCCACACCTCCCCAGACACCACATTCGAGCTCATCTTTGCCAATAAGGGCGGCGGCGACGTCATGTTCGCCGAGGAGATCGGTGACCTCAAGGACAAGTTCCCCACGCGCTTTGCCGTGCACCACGTCCTCTCCCGCGAGCAGCGCGTCAATCCGCTATTTTCCGGGCGCATCGACGCTGAGAAACTCCAGACCCTGCTGGATAACGTCGTGCGCACCGATAACGTCGATGAATGGTTCCTCTGCGGTCCCTTCGAGCTGGTGCAGCTGGTGCGCGACGAGCTGACCAGCCGCGATGTGGGTGAGAAGGACGTGCGCTACGAGCTGTTCACCACCGGCAAGCCCTCCGGAGACCAGAACCAGGCTGGCCGCCACGTGGAGGTTGATCCGGAAGGCGATAACGTCACCATCAACTTCCAGCTCGATGGCCTCTCTGGCTCCGTTGAATCCCCGGTTTCTGCCAACGAGTCTCTGCTCAACGCCGCCCTGCGCGTGCGTTCCGACGTCCCCTTCGCCTGCGCCGGCGGCGTGTGCGGCACTTGCCGCGCCAAGCTGGTCGAGGGCGAGGTCGACATGGCGGAGAACTACGCGCTGGAGGCCGATGAGGTCAAGGCCGGTTACATCCTGACCTGCCAGTCGCGCCCCACCACGCCGAACATCGTCCTCGACTTTGACGCCTAGGAGTAACACACATGATCGACCTGCACCACGACGCCGACGCTGGGGTCGTTGAGCTCGTACTCAACAACCCCAAGGCCATCAATTCCCTAGCGGAAGAAGACCTCGCCGAGCTCTCCCGCGCACTCGATGAGGCCGCACAGCTTAGCCCCCGCGCGCTCATCCTGCGCGGCGAAGGCAAGGGCTTTTGCGCCGGCCGCAACATCAAGGGACTCAACCCGCGCGAAGACGACGCCACCGCCTACCTCGCGGGCGTGGTTACCCCGGTGCTCAAGAAGATCGATAGCTTCCCCGCGCCCACCTTCGCCGCCGTGCACGGGCCCTGCCTCGGCGTGGGCCTTGGCCTCGCCTTGGCCTGTGACGTCGTGTACGTCGCCGAAGACGCCAAGTTCGGCTCCCCGTTTGCCAACCTGGGCGCCACCCTGGATTCGGGCGGGCACTCCCTCTTCGTCGAGCGCCTAGGAACGCACCGCGCGATGGACCTCATCATCACTGGTGACCTCATCTCCGGCGCGGAGGCAGTACGCGCGGGCCTCTTCTCCCGCGCAGTCCCAGCAGAGGAACTGCTGGAGTTCACTCGGGGCGTCGCCAAGCGCGCAGCCCAAGGCGCCACCCAAGCATTCCTCACCAGCCGCACCCTGATCCAAGACATCCGCGATAACGGCACCGGGCTGTGGTCCAGCATCGATGCCGAGAACATCGCCCAAGGCAAACTCTGCGATACCGAGGACTACTACGAAGGCTTCGCTGCTTTCAACGAGAAGCGCCCGCCGGTCTTCCACGGACGTTAGACCACCAGCGCAGCACGCAGTTCACACAGCGCAATACACACAGATAGTTAAGGAAAAACATGACCGCTTACCTCGTTTCCGGATTCCGCACCCCCGTGGGCCGCTACGGCGGCGCACTGTCCTCGGTTCGCCCAGATGACCTCATGGCCACCGCCATCAAGAAGACGGTGGAGGAGGCCGGGCTTGACCCTTCCGCGGTAGATGAAGTCATCATCGGCAACGCCAACGGCGCCGGCGAGGAGAACCGCAACGTTGCCCGCATGTCCTGGCTGCTCGCCGGGTACCCGGACACCGTTCCGGGCATTACGGTCAACCGCCTGTGCGCATCAGGCATGTCCTCGATTGCCCTGGCCACCGCCCTCGTGGAATCCGGCCAGGCGGATATCGTCGTCGCCGGCGGCGTCGAATCCATGTCCCGCGCTCCCTGGGTCATGGAGAAGCCGAACAAGCCTTTTGCCAAGCCGGGCCAGGTTTTTGATACCTCCATTGGCTGGCGCTTTGCCAACCCGAAGTTCGCGGAGCAGGAGAAAATGACTTACTCCATGCCGGAGACAGCCGAAGAAGTGGCCAACGTCTTTGGCATTAGCCGCGAGGAGGCCGATGCCTTCGCCGTGCGTTCCCAGGAGCGCGCGCTCGTTGCTATCGAAGCCGGCAAATTCGCCCGGGAGATCGTGCCCGTCGAGGTCACTGACCGCAAGGGCAACGTCACCGTGGTCGATACCGATGAAGGCCCCCGCCCGGGCACCACGATGGAGGTTCTGGCCAAGCTGCGCCCGGTGACCTCCCTGGGAGATGTCACCACGGCGGGCAACGCCTCCTCGCTCAACGACGGCGCCTCCTGCGTCATTGTTGCTTCCGACGAGGCCCTCAAGAAGCACAACTTGACCGCCCGCGCCCGCGTGGTGGTCAACTCCGCGCGCGGTGTGCGTCCGGACATCATGGGTACTGGCCCCATCCCTGCTACCCGCGACGTGCTGGAGCGTGCCGGCTGGGAGCTGGACAGCGTGGATGCCGTCGAGCTCAACGAAGCTTTCGCATCACAGTCCATCGCCTGCATCCGCGAGCTGGGCTTGGATGAGGACAAGGTCAACGCCTGGGGCGGCGCCATTGCGCTGGGCCACCCGCTGGGTTCTTCTGGTTCCCGCATTACCTTGACCCTGCTCAACCGCCTGGAAACAGACGGGCTGAGCCGCGGCATCGCCACGATGTGCGTGGGCGTGGGCCAGGGCACCGCGATTGCGATTGAGAGGGTGTAAATGACTACTGCCATTGAGATTTCAACGCGCGGTGAGAACGACGAGATAGTCGTCGCCAAGCTCAACCGCCCCGAGGTGCGCAACGCCATCGATGAGCAGATGGTGACGGAGTTTCACGAACTGTGCGCCCAGCTCGAGTCTGATCCGCGCATCCTCATTATCACCGGCTGCACGGTAGATACCCCGAAGGGCCCCCGCGGGATCTTCGCCTCCGGGGCGGACATCGCACAGCTTCGTGAGCGCCGCCGCGAGGATGCCCTCCGCGGCATCAACTCCGGCATCTTCCACCGCATCGCCTCACTGCCCGCCCCAGTCATCGCGGCGGTGGATGGTTACGCCCTCGGCGGCGGACTGGAGCTGGCCTTGGCGGCCGACTTCCGCGTGTCCACCCCCTTTGCCAAGTTTGGTCAGCCCGAGGCCGGCCTGGGTATCGCCGCCGCTGCGGGTGCTACCTGGCGCCTCAAGGAGTGCGTGGGCACCCCGTTGGCGAAGGAGATTCTGCTGGCCGGGCGCATCCTCAACGGCGAGGAAGCACTGGCCAACCACCTGGTCAGCGAGCTGCATGAGCCGGATGCGCTTGTCGACGGCGCCCTGGAACTAGCCGGGCGCATTGCCCAGCAGGACCCGCTGGCCGTGCGCTTGACCAAGCAGCTCATCGCCATGCCAGATGCCGCGCACCCGGCGGTGGATAACATCGCCCAGGCCGTGCTCTTTGAGTCCCCCGCCAAGTTTGAGCGGATGCAGGCCTTCCTGGACCGCAAGAAATAAACCTTCCACTCACAAGGAGAGTCAACTCATGTCCCCAGTACTGCAGGTTCCTGCCAAGGTTGGTGTGCTCGGCGGCGGCCGTATGGGCGCGGGCATCGCGCATGCCTTCTTAGCCGCCGGCGCGTCCGTGACCGTGGTGGATATCAACGATGACGCCGTGGCCGCCGCCCGCGAGCGCGTGCACAAAGCCATCCGCGGCTCCCTCGACCGTGGTGCGGAAGGCAGCTTCGAATCCTGGGATGAGCGTCTCAGCTTTTCCACCACTGCCTCCGCTTTCGCCGGTTTCGACCTTGTGGTTGAGGCAGTTCCGGAATCGATGGATCTCAAGGTGGCCGCCTTCCGGGATATCGCTGAGGCAGCCCCACAGGCCGTCGTCGCCACCAATACCTCTTCGCTGTCGGTATCCCAGCTAGCAGAGAGCATCCCCAACGACGTCATCGGCCTGCACTTCTTCAACCCGGTTCCGGCTTCCAAGCTGGTGGAAGTGGTGGTCGCCGAGTCCACCCCGGAAGCACTTGTGGAGACAGCCAAGGACTGGGTCGAGGGCCTGGGTAAGACCGCGGTGGTGGTCAAGGATGCCCCTGGCTTCGCTTCCTCTCGCCTCGGCGTGGCCATCGCGCTTGAGGCCATCCGCATGGTGGAGGAAGGCGTGGCCTCACCGCGCGATATCGACAACGCCATGGTGTTGGGCTACAAGTTCCCCATCGGTCCGCTGGAGCTGACCGATATCGTGGGCCTGGATGTACGCCTCGGCATCGCCGAATACCTCGAATCTCAGCTGGGTGAGCGTTTTAGTCCGCCACAGCTCATGCGCGACATGGTTGCCCGCGGGGAGCTGGGCCGCAAGTCCGGCAAGGGCTTCTACGACTACTCCGAGTAGCCACTCCCTCCCACACCCGGCTCGGGCACCACGAAGCGGTACCCCAAGCCGGGCTCGGTGAGGAGGAAGGCGGGATTGGCTGGGTCATCCTCTAGCTTGCGGCGCAACTGGGAGGTGTAAATACGCAGGTAGTGCCCCTGCCCCTCAAAGCCTGGACCCCAGATTTCAGAAAGCAGATCCTCTTTGCGTACCAAGCCGCCGTGGGCGCGAAGCAACGTGGTGAGCACGCCCCACTCGGTGGGGGTCAGGTGCAGCGGCTCACCGTCTTTAGTGATGGAATGGCGCGGAACGTCGATCATAACGTCCCCGGCGCGTACCACAGCGGTCTCAGTGCGCCTCACTGGACTCTGTGGGCTACCATGTCTTAGCGCCACGCGCACGCGGGCCAGAAGCTCCTCCATAGAGAAGGGCTTGGTGACGTAGTCATCCGCGCCGCGGTCGAGAGCTGCGGCGCTGAACAGTGGATCAGAGCGTGCCGTCAAGATGATCACCGGTACTGCAGACCATCCGCGGATTCCTTCCAACACGACGGTTCCGTCCATATCCGGCAACCCCATGTCCAAGATGACTACGTCTGGCTGCTGCTGTGACACCACCTGCAGTGCCTCAGCACCTGTACGTGCTGGGTGAACCTCGTAGCCCCGAGCCTTGAAATTAATGCTCAGTGTGTTGAGCAGACGCGGGTCATCGTCCACGATGGCGATGCTAGTTTTCTTCGTCGTCATTTTTGTTCTCCTCCCGCGACGGGAAACCGCAAAATAAAGGTTGCGCCCGGGGTGGCAGCTACCTCGATGCTACCGCCCATGGCCTCCACAAAGCCTTGAACAACAGAAAGGCCAAGGCCCACTCCGTTGTCGTTGCTGGTATCACCCAAACGCTGAAACGCCTGGAACAGTTCCTTCTGTTTCTCCGGCGGGATACCCGGTCCTTCATCGCCGACAATCAGTTCCACCTGTTCGGCGATGGTCTGAGCACTCATCGTCACCTGGCCAGTCGGCGCATAACGCAGGGCGTTATCAAAGAGATTGGCCAAGACACGCTCCATGAGGGCTGCATCCGCGCAGCACGTAACTCCACGCACAGTAGGGTCCAGATGGATGCGCCCGATTTGCTCCGGGGAATGCCCAAAGGCGCAGGAAGCGATGGCACGATGAGCCACCTCTGCCACCTCGACAATGTCGTGGCGAGCGGTGATTGCTCCAGCGGTAAGCCGGGAGTAATCCAACAAATTGGTGACCAACCCGGTGAGTTCCTCGATGCTCGCCGCAGTTTCTGCCAAAAGCATATCTTGGTCCTCGGGAGTGAATTCAATGTCGGCATTACGCAATGACGACACCGCTAACTTTGCCGTTGCCAACGGAGTACGCAGATCGTGGCTCACACTCGACAGCAGCGCTCGTCGCAGCTCGTCTGCAGCGGCTATCGCATCAGCGCGCGCGGCCTCAGTAGAAAGCTTATCGCGGCGAACAATCCCCGCGAGGTAGCCCGCGACCACGGTGACAAGGCCACGATCCCGGGCAGACAGAGTCGGGCCCGCAAGACGAAGCTGAACCGTCCCATCTTCGCTCGCCACAACGGTGTCCACTGTCTGTTCATGGCGCACTTTCTCGGGAATATGAAGGTGCTTCGAAGTACGCTCGGGGCTAACTGCGCGCCAGGTGGCAAGGACGTCACCGTTGTCATCCAGCAGCTCCGCTCGACGACAATTGAATGCCTCCCCCACCTTGCGCATCACGGCATCTTTCGGGGAAGAATCTGCACGGCGATTCAACGCGGCACGGGAAAACACCGTAAGCAGCTCAGCATCACGCGCAGCCACAGCTGCATTCGCCCGCTCAATCTTGGCGCGGCGCACAAGAATGCCAACTGCCAGAGCGATAGCCACCATGACCACGGCGATGACAGCGTTAGCGGGATCGGCGATGTCGAAGGTATGGATTGGCTCGGTGAAAAACCAATTGACCGCCAAACCGGAAGCCACCGCCACCACCACGGCCGGCCACAGGCCACCCACCAAACTGACAAGCAGAATGAGTGCAAAGTAGAACGCAGAACAGGTACCTGTTCCCAAGTCCTGGCCGTCAGCCTGCACTAACAACGCAGTGAGTCCGACGAAGGCCAACGCTGAACTAAGCCACGCGATTGCACGCTGCGGGAAGGGCCGGAAAGGATGCAGCATACGTGTGAGCGGAAGCGGCTTTTCCGGGGGAAGATTGACAAGGTGGCAGTCAATCGAGCCGGATTCGCGCAGTACTGTCTCTGCTACCGTGCTGTGCCAGTGCACGCCGAAACGCCGCCGCGGCGACACCCCGACAACAAGCTGGGTAGCGTTGACGCTTCGCGCAAAGTTGAGCAGAGCTTCCGGCACGGAGTCCCCAGTAACCTGGTGCAGCCGCGCACCCACATCGTGGGCCAGGGTCTGCAGCCGGGCAAGTTGTTGCGCCGATCCCGCCACCGAAGAGGAACGCGACGTGAAGGAATCACCAAAAACGACGTGGACCACATGCAGTTCCGCCGAAGATTTCGTCGCGATGCGCCGCCCGCGCCGGATCAGGGTCTCAGCATGGGCAACGTTTTGGATGGCCACAACTACCCGCTCACGTGCTTCCCACGTATCGGTGATTTTTTGATCCGAGCGATACGTAATGAGTGCTTCATCAACCTGATCTGCCAGCCAGAGCAGTGCCAACTCGCGCAGCGCGGTGAGGTTTCCCACGCGGAAGTAATTGTTGAGTGCAGGTTCGATGCGTGCTTCGCGGTACACGTGTCCGTCGCTAAGCCGGGTGCGCAGAAGCTGCGGGGAGACGTCGACCAGCTCGATTTCATTCGCAGCACGCACTACCTCATCCGGCACGGTTTCCTGCGGTGCGATGCCAGTAATCTGCTTAACAACATCGTTGAGGCTCTCCAGATGCTGGATATTGAGAGTCGAGATGACGTCAATTCCGGCATCCAGAATCTCTTCGATGTCTTCCCACCGCTTCTCGTGCTCTTCGTCGCGAGGATTGGAGTGGGCAAACTCATCGACGAGGACTATGTCAGGCTTGCGCTCGATGACTGCGGCGGTATCCAGCTCCCCGGCGGACAGACCGTCAACGGTGCGCCGCGGAATGATCTCCAAACCCTCGCACAAGGCTTTCGTATATGCGCGACCGTGGTCTTCCACAATGCCGACGACAACGTCACGGCCTTGGTTAATCAGCGTGTGCGCCTCACTAAGCATGGCGCAGGTTTTGCCCGCGCCGGGAGCGGCGCCCAACAAAATCTTCAAGGTGCCGCGTTTGGTGCGCGAGGACGGCGCAGTTGCTTCGGTCAACATTGCTTCATCTTATGAGCTGATCTTTATGGGCAGGGAGTAGGCGTGGGCAACGACATATTGAGAGTTGTCACATTGACCGTGTCTTCGCCTAGAAACCCGAGGCTGGCATGCTCCGTGTTCTCGGCGATGAGCTTTTCCATCTCTTCCTCGCTAATGCCCTGCTCCCGAGCCACACGCGGAGCTTGCAGCTCGGCGTACTCGGGGCTGATTCCGGAATCCACTCCGGAACCGGAGCCCGTGACGGCGTCGGCAGGCACACGGTCTTCGCTTACGCCTTCCCGTTGGGCAATAGCGGCGCGGCGTTCCTGGATGTTCTTCTCCAGCTCCGTGCTGCTCGTACCGTAGTTACTCATTCCCTCGGCGCGAGGGAAGAAGTAGGGGCCCTCGCTCACCCCGTCTTGGATTTGGGTAGAACCCACGAGGCACTCACCTTGGTAGATGAGATTGCCGTCGGCGGACTGCGGTGTGATGCGGGAAATGGCCCACACAGCTGCCGGATAGACCATGCCGAGTGCTACGACGCAGAGCAGCACGGCGACAAAACCGGCAATGAGGTTACGCAGATAAACACGCATTGTTCTTCCTTTTTCTTTGCAGGTTCTCTTTAGAGGCCTGGGAGGAGGGAGACGACCTGGTCAATGAGCCAGATGCCAATGAACGGGGTAATAACGCCGCCTAATCCCCAAATACCGAGGTTCCGGCGCAGAAGGGAGGACGCGGAGGCTGGCTTATACGACACGCCCTTGAGCGCCAAGGGGATGAGCGCGACGATGATGAGCGCGTTAAAGATCACCGCAGACACGATGGCGGACTCAGGCGAATGCAGGTGCATGATGTTGAGGCGTTCCAAGTGCGGCAACTGCGCGGAGAAGAGCGCCGGCAGGATGGCGAAGTACTTTGCCAAGTCGTTGGCCAAGGAGAAGGTGGTCAACGCACCACGGGTGATCAGCAGCTGCTTACCAATGCGAACGACGTCGATAAGCTTCGTCGGATCAGAGTCCAGGTCCACCATGTTGGCGGCTTCCTTCGCCGCGGAGGTACCAGTGTTCATGGCTACTCCCACATCCGCCTGCGCCAGGGCCGGGGCGTCGTTGGTGCCGTCACCGGTCATGGCCACCATGCGGCCTTGCGCCTGCTCTTCGCGGATGCGGGCGAGCTTATCTTCCGGGGTGGCCTCGGCGATGTAGTCATCGACACCGGCTTCCTTAGCAATGGCCGCGGCGGTCAGCGGGTTGTCGCCGGTGACCATGATGGTTTTGATACCCATCTGGCGCAGCTCGGCGAAACGCTCGGCCATCCCGGGCTTGACGACGTCACTCAGCTGCACCACCGCGATCACCTTGCGGCTGCCATCGGATTCTTCCACGGCAACTGGCAGCGGGGTACCGCCGTCTTGCGCAATCTGGGTTACTGAATCCTCGATCTCTTGCGGCCACGTGCCGCCTGCCTCAGTTACCCACTTTCGCACGGCGTCGCCCGCGCCCTTGCGCAGCTTTCTGTTAGCCAGGTCGAGACCAGACATCCTGGTAGAAGCGCTGAACGGAATGACTTCAGCCTTCCGAGCTTCCGCGTCGCCCTCGCTAGACAGAGAGTAGTTTTCAGTCAGCCAAGCCACGATGGAGCGGCCCTCCGGGGTTTCATCCGCCAAAGAAGAAATGCGCGCAATCTCTGCAGCATCATGCTCGTTCACACCCGAAGCCACGATCAGGCCCGTGGCCTGGCGGTTGCCATACGTGATGGTGCCGGTCTTATCCATAAGAAGCGTGGCGACGTCACCGGCTGCTTCCACCGCACGGCCGGAAGTGGCCAAAACGTTGTGGCGAACGAGGCGGTTCATGCCGGCAATACCCACGGCGGATAACAGTGCGGCGATGGTCGTCGGGATGAGACATACCAGCAGCGCGACGAGGGACAGCGGGGACAACTCAGCGCCGGTGAACAAACCCATGGGAGCCAAAGCCGTAACGGCGATGAGGAAGAGGATGGTCAGCGTGGAGAGCAGGATGCTCAGCGCAATCTCATTCGGAGTCTTGCGGCGTTCGGCTCCTTCCACCAGAGCAATCATCGTGTCCACAAAAGTGGAACCCGGTTCAGAGGTGATCTTGACCTTGATGGAGTCAGAGAGCACCACGGTGCCGCCAGTCACAGCGCAGCGGTCACCGCCGGCCTCGCGGACGACGGGAGCCGATTCACCCGTGATAGCAGACTCGTCGACGGTAGCGGCGCCTTCGATGACGTCACCGTCACCCGGGATGGTCTCCCCGGCTTCCACTCGCACGATAGATCCTCTCGTGAGCTCAGACGCAGGGACCACCTCAATGCCGGAGTCCGTTATGAGGTTGGCAGTGGCATCATCACGCACAGAGCGCAGGCTGTCGGCCTGGGCCTTTCCGCGGCCTTCGGCATAAGCCTCCGCAAAGGCCGCGAAGGCGATAGTGAACCACAGCCATATAGTCACGACCCATCCGTAGAAGCTGGGGTTGATGATGGACCACACCGTAGTCAGTGCGGCGCCGACCCACACGACAAACATCACGGGGTTGCGTGCTTGGGCAAGCGGGGACATTTTGCTTGGCAGCGCCTTCAGCGCCGCAGCGGCAAGACCGCTATTTTTGTCCGCAGTCTTTGTGCGAGGAGCCTTGACCTGCTCAGCGGTCATGGTGGGGGTTGTCATGATAGTGCCTCCGAAATGGGACCCAGGGTGAGGACGGGGAAGAAGGTGAGTGCTGCGACCAGCAGGATGACGCCGATGGTCAACAGGGAAAAGGTGATGCCGGACGTGGGCAAGCTGCCGGCAGTGGTGGCCTGGCGCTTCTGCCCTGCCAGGCTTCCGGCTAGGTATAGGGCGAAGACGATCGGCAGGAAGCGGCCCAACAGCATGGCCAAGCCCAACGTGATCTGCCACCAGGGCTCAGTCACCGTAAGACCTGCAAAAGCCGAGCCATTGTTGTTGGCCGCGGAGGTAAACGCGTAAAGCACTTCAGAGAGGCCGTGCGCATTGTCCGCTGTGCCCGGCGCGCCGAAGTTGGTTGCAGAAAGCTCAACCAGCTTGCGCTGCGCCACGGAGGCTCCGACGCCCACGAGGACTAGAACCGGCATGGTGAGGATGTAGAGGCTGACTGCCGAAATTTCCTTGCGTCCAATCTTGTTGCCCATAAACTCCGGTGTGCGGCCTACCAGGAGACCACCGATGAACACTGCGAGGATGGCCACAATCAAGAGGCCATAGAGGCCAGTGCCCACACCGCCTGGAGCGATCTCACCCAGCAGCATGTTGAGGATGAGCAAGCCGCCGCCCAGCGGGGAATAACTATCGTGCATGGAGTCCACTGCACCCGTCGAGGTACCTGTGGTGGACACGGCGAACAAGGCCGAGGCGTCAATGCCAAGGCGCTGTTCGATACCTTCCATGTTGGCGCCTGCCAGCTGGGACGCACCACCGACGAGGGTGTGCTGTGCCCAGGTCACTAGAACAACCATCACGGTCCACAGACCACCGGCAACGCCAAGCAGCGTCCACGCGTGCTTCCGCGACTTAAGCATCACGCCATACGTGCGAATCATGCAGAAGGAGATGACGAGCAGAGAGAAGATCTCCACCAGGTTCGTAAAGCCCGTTGGATTCTCAAACGGGTGCGCCGAGTTAGCTCCGAAGATGCCACCACCGTTGGTGCCCAGCAGCTTGATAGCTTCTTGGCTGGCCACGGGAGCACGGGATATATCCACGCCAGAGTCAGTGACCAAGTTGGATCCAAAGGTTTGCATGGTTCCGCCGAGGATGAGCACGGTGGAGATGATGAGTGACAGGGGAAGCAGGATGCGAACCAGACCACGGGTGAGGTCCACCCAGAAGTTACCGATGAGCTTCTGTCCATCCTGCGTTGCCGCCACGTCACGCTGGTAACCCAGGTGGCCGATGCCACGGATCAACGCAACAGCCACGCACATGCCCACAGCAGCCGAGGCAAAATTTTGTACGGTCAGGCCCAGCATCTGCGAAGCATTGGTCAGGGTGTCTTCGCCGGAATAGGACTGCCAGTTGGTGTTGGAAGTAAAGGAGGCCGCAGTGTTGAAGGCCATCCACGGCTCCACTGCGTCTTCGCGGGCGTTGCCAAAGCTTGGCAGCACTGCTTGGAGCCGCTGCACTGCGTAAAGAACCAAGACGGAGGCCAGGCTGAAGCCCAGCAGCGCACGAGTGTAGTTCTTGGCGTTATGGCCCCGGTTGGGGTCAACCCGCAAAATTCTGTATATGAGGCGCTCGACAGCCCAGTCTTTTTCAGAGGTATAGGTACGAGCCATCCAGTTACCAAGCGGCACATAAGCCGCCGCTAGAAGGGCAAAGAGGGCGAGGTACTGCGGTGCTACCGCCACAATGCTGGCGATCATGCGAAACGCTCCGGGTCAATAAGGGAAATGATGAGATAGGCCACGAGCGCGACAACAATAATGAGCCCAATGACCGCTGTGATGGTGTTCATGATTTACGCGTCTCCGTCCATAAACTCGTTGATGGCGGAGGGAGCGCTAAATGTAAGGACCACGATCACGATGACCAGAATGTCCAACATGTGGGAGATACCCCCTTGGGTGAAAGCAATACAAGGTGTGCCCGGTGCCCCAGAGCATCGAGCGCCGGTGCTGGTGAGCACCTGCCGAGTATTGACGTTAGGCCCGCTCTCTCCTAGACCTACGGGTTATTTGCGTCATCTTTACACCCCTTGACCCCGATTTTTACGCTTTATTTACGGACCCCCTTACTTCCCTTCCGCTTTAGGTAAAACCAACGCATTCGTGATGCGCGCCGTGCACAGCCTCCTCCCCTCGTCGTCAACGATGACGATCTCGTGGGAGCACAGCGTCTTGCCCAGCTTGATGGCGGTGGCCGTCGCCGTCACCAGCCCCGAGCGCCCGGAGGCGTGGTGCGTCGCATTGATGTCCACGCCCACGGCGACCTTGCCCAGCGTCGAGGCGTGAATTACCGCAGCCCAGCTGCCAACGGCCTCGGCAATACAGGCCATGGCACCGCCGTGGAGCAGACCGAAGGATTGGGTATTGCCCTCGACCGGCATGGTGGCAACCACGCGCTGAGCCGACTCTTCGAGGATTTCGACACCCATCTTCTTGTCCAGCTCACCCAATTGAATCTTCCATGCCTCTGCGGCCACGCTGCACTCCTTACTTAATCCTAGAAATGTGACGCAGACTATACTAGCCTGTATTTACTGACCAACCGTTCGGAAACTAATGGAAAGGCCAATCTTTTCGCTATGACTGAAGCCCTCGTCCCCAGCTACCTCTCCGGCCAGTGGCTCACCCCGGACAATCCTTCGCGCGTAACGGAAGTACATGACGCCTCCACTGGGGATGTCGTCGCCCTCGTTAGCGCTGAAGGCCTCGATATCGCCGGCGCCATCGACTATGCCCGCAGCACTGGGCGCGAGGGACTCCAAAAGCTCACCTTCCACGAGCGCGCCCTCAAGCTCAAGGAGCTGGCGATCTACCTTCAGGATCACCGCGAAGAGCTCTACGAATTGGCCAACAAGGCCGGCGCCAACAAGCGCGATAACTTCGTCGATATCGACGGCGGTATCTCCACCATGTTCACCTTCTCCTCGAAGGGCCGCCGCGAGATGCCCAACTCCACCGTCATGCCGGACGGCGAAGCGGAGGTCTTCTCCAAGGACGGCTCCTTCATCGGCCGCCACATCTACACATCCATCCCTGGCGTTGCGGTGCAGATCAACGCCTTCAACTTCCCCGTCTGGGGCATGCTGGAGAAGTTCGCCCCGGCCTTCATCGCGGGCGTGCCCTCGATTGTTAAGCCCGCCACGCCGACCGGCTACATCACCGCAGCCTGCGTGCGCCTCATGATCGATTCCGGAATCCTGCCGGAGGGCAGCCTGCAACTCATTTCCGGCTCCGCCCGTGACCTGTTGGATCACCTGGATTACCGGGATCACGTGGCGTTTACCGGCTCTGCCGATACTGCGAATACTCTGCGCGCACACCGCAACGTCATCGAGGGCGGCATCCAGTTCAGCGCGGAGGCGGACTCCCTCAACGCCGCCATTCTGGGCGCCGATGTCACCGCAGATTCCCCGGAGTTCGACGCCTTCGTCAAAGCCGTCTTCGGTGAGATGACCTCGAAGGCGGGCCAGAAGTGTACCGCTATCCGCCGCGCCATCGTCCCGCATGCGCTTGTCGACGCCACCATTGAAGCCCTCAGCGCACGGCTGAGCGAGAAGGTCGTCGTGGGCGATCCGCGCGATGCTTCCGCCACCATGGGCCCGCTGGTCTCTGCGGATCAGAAGGCAGACGTCGCGGAAGCCGTCGAGAAGCTCAAGGCAGGCGGCGGCGAGGTTGTCTACGGCGGTGAAGAGGCCGAGGGAGCGTTCTTCAACCCCACTATCCTGCGCTTTGCCGATAACCGCGCCCCAGCCGTGCACGACACCGAGGCCTTCGGCCCCGTCGTCTCCTTCCTGAGCTATGACTCCCCCGCTGAGGCTGTCGAGCTCGCCGCCCTGGGCTCTGGTTCGCTGGTCGCCTCTGTGATTACGCACGACCCGCAGCTCACAAACGAGTATGCCCTCGGCATTGCCGCCCACCACGGCCGCCTGCACTTCCTTGACCGCGATGATGCCAAGACGTCTACCGGCCATGGCTCTCCCCTTCCGCACCTCGTCCACGGCGGCCCGGGCCGTGCCGGCGGCGGCGAAGAACTCGGTGGTGTGCGCGGCATCCTGCACTACATGCAGCGCACCGCCATCCAGGGAACCCCGGACCATCTCACCGCAATCACGGGCCAGTGGCACCGCGGCGCGACTGTCCAACGCGTGACTCGCGCGGACGTCGACAGCGGCCAGGGCGTCCACCCCTTCCGCAAGGACCTGGCCACGCTGCAGATTGGTGACCAGTTCGCCTCCGATCTGCGCCACGTCTCCCTCGAGGAAATCCTCGAGTTCGCGGAGAAGACCGGCGATACCTTTTACGCCCACACTGACGAGGAGGCCGCAACGGCCAATCCCTTCTTCCCGCGCCGCGTCGCACACGGTTACCTGCTGGTTTCCTGGGCAGCTGGGCTCTTCGTGGAGCCGGCACCGGGCCCGGTCTTGGCCAACTATGGCTTAGAAAACCTGCGCTTCATCACGCCGGTGACCTACGACGATTCCATCCGCGTGGAGCTGACCGCCAAGCGCATCACCCCGCGCGTGACCGATGACTACGGCGAGGTGTGCTGGGACGCCGTCCTCTATAACCAGGAGGATGAGATTGTGGCGACCTACGATGTCCTCACCCTCGTGGAGAAGGTCAACACGACTTACGCCTAGGACTCGACCTCTCGCTAATCATTTGCGAGATAAGTCACACAAGCGGGAGAAGTTTCTTTTATCATTACTGTCATGAAAGAAACTACCCCAGTCACTAACTCCATCATCATCGTGGGCACCGGCCTCGCCGGCATGGTCGCCGGCTACGAGGCCATCAAAGGTGGCAAGCACGTCATCTTCCTTGAACAAGAAAACCGCAATAACCTCGGTGGCCAAGCCTTCTGGTCACTCGGCGGGCTGTTCTATGTCAATTCCCCTGAACAATCCATGATGCGGGTCAAGGACTCCGAAGAGTTGGCGTGGCGGGACTGGGCCAACTCCGCTGATTATGACCCAGTGACCGAGGAGGACCGTCACGATTACTGGGGCAAGAAATGGGGACGCGAGTATGTGCGCTTCGCCGCCAATGAAAAGCGCAGTTACCTCAAAGGACTAGGCCTCAACGTCTTGCCCACCATCGGCTGGGCCGAGCGCGGCTCTGGTGACGCTTCCGGTCACGGCAATTCCGTGCCGCGCTTTCACCTCACGTGGGGCACGGGCCCGGAGGTCGTGCGTGTCTTCCGTGAGCCGCTCCTTAAAGCAGAAGAAAAAGGCCAGGTAGAGTTCCATTTCCGCCACCGCGTGGATGAGCTCGTCGTCGAGAACGGCGAGACGGGTCGTCCGCGTGTCGTAGGCGTGCGCGGCGGTGTCCTCTCCCCCACCAACCAGGTACGTGGCGAGGCGAGCCCGAGGGACGTCGTCAAGCACTTTGAACTCCGCGGCTCTGCCGTGGTCATCGCCACCGGCGGCATCGGCGGCAACCTGGAGAAGGTACGCAAGATGTGGCCCACTGAGCGGTGGGGCGAATGCCCGAAGGAGCTGGTCACGGGTGTGCCGGCGCATGTCGACGGCCGCGGTATCGACATCGCCCAGAACGCTGGGGCCTCTGTGGTCAATACCGACCGCATGTGGGCATATACCGAAGGCATGACCAACTGGGACCCCATCTGGCCTGGTCACGGCATTCGCATCATTCCGGGCCCCTCGGCACTCTGGCTCGACGCCGAAGGTAATCGCCTGCCCACCAACCTCTTCCCCGGCACCGATAACCTGTCCGCGCTCGCCCACATTGGTCAAACCGGCCACGGCTATTCCTGGTTCGTGCTCAACAAAGCCATCGTGGACAAAGAGTTCATCTTCTCCGGCTCGGAGCAAAACCCGGACCTCACCGACAAAGAGTTCAAGAAGCTCGCCGGCAAGCTGGGCCCAGGTACGCACGTGGCGGTTAAGGCTTTCATGGATAACGGCATCGACTGGGTCGTTGAAGATAACCTCGCTGATCTCGTCGCCGGCATGAACCGACTCGCTCCGGAGGGTTCCCCCACCATTGAGGAGGCCCACTTGAGAACAGTCCTGGAAGATCGCGATTCGCAGCTGGATAATCCTTTCAGCAAAGACGCCCAAGTCAACTACATCCGCGTTGCGCGCGGCTTCTTGGGCGACAAGCTCATTCGCGTCGCTCCCCCGCACCGCATCCTCGATGAATCCAAGGGCCCACTCATTGCGGTACGCCTGACGTTCCTCACCCGCAAGACTCTGGGCGGGCTGGAAACCAACCTCGATGGCCAATGCCTCAACGCCGACGGCTCGGTGCTTCCTGGTTTGTATGCCTGCGGCGAGGCCTCCGGCTTTGGCGGCGGTGGCATGCACGGAAAGAACGCACTGGAAGGAACCTTCCTCGGCGGCTGTATCCATTCCGGCAAGCGTGTAGGCGAAGCCCTAGCTCAGAGCTAGCTAAAAGCCAACCAAGAGTTCACCCAGCGCCATTGCCCGTACTGACCTACCGTAGAGACCATGAACCTCGCTAGAAACGTCCGCATTGTCGTGGAGAATCCTTACTTCACGGTCACCCGCTTCGTCGCCACGCCCGCGGAACTCACCGTGGGCGAGATGATCATCATCGTGCACGCAGCTCTCGGCCTCGAACCGTCGAGCCCCGGCCAGCTCATGGTGCGTGAGGACGAGGAGCCCATCGATATCTTCCCCATCATCGACTCGGACTTCTATGATTCCTTCGGTGAAGACGTCCACTACCACCCCTCTGAGGGCGATTGGTGCATCACCATCAGCATCGCAGACACCTCCCGGGTGGTTATGGGGCTGCCTGCGCTTATCTCCGGCGAAGGCCCCGACCTAGTCACTGAGTTGGGCTCCCCGCAGGCGATGTTCAGCGTCATGCTCGACGTTCAAGCCTCCATGGCTTACATGGGCGTCCCGCCACATGACATGGAGCGCATCTTCAGACTCTTTCCCAATTACACCCTTGACCAGATCAATCAGCGGCTGACAACGTGCTACCACCCGGCAATCGCGCAGCGCTTGGCGACGATGGGCACGGAAGCCGCCAACCTTGAAGGAGGAACCCAATCCTCACTCAGCTCAGAGCTCCCCTTTGATCCGTTCAGCGCTCACCCGTGGGATGACTTCTCAGATGACGTTGATGACTTGGGCTTCCCCACTGAGCTTCTCGAGCAATGGCGCGAGGAAGTTTATGAGGCCTACCCAGAGCTGAGCCCGGATTTTGCGCTTCCGGAGCTGTCTGAGGACACCGTCCAGATGATTGGTCAGCGTGTGCGCGAATACTTGGATGTCATCCGCGACTTCCCACGCCTCACCGGCGCTGGATTCCTCAAACAAGCTGCAGTTCAGCGCTTAAAGGACTGGCTGCCGAAGCCTAACGCCCATGAAACCGTCAAGCGTGAGGACTACCACCAGACGCTGTTGAATGTGCGGGAGTTCTTCCTCAGCCTAGATTGGGTTACGTGCACCACCTCGACTATCCGAGTCACTGAGCTTGGCGAAAGGGCTGCCCGCGATCCGGACTTTGCAACGCAGCTCATTCTTGGAGCCATTCCCTATTCCTACTCCCCTCCGAGTGGTGCTCCGCAGCTGGGCTTAGACCTCGTGCATCTGCTGCGCGGCGACATACCGACACAATTGGACTGGGACCCTATCCTCATCATCTCGCGTGACCTGTTCTTTGCGCTGGGCATTCTTACCCATGACACCCACCTGGCCACTATCAAGCCAGGTCACGAAGGTTTTGTGGCCGCTGTACTCGCGTCTTTGCGCGATGACCTCAACCAAGAACTCGACTAGCACCAGCACGCGCTGTGTAGCGCGTGGCTAAGTCTGCGGCGCCGCGCCAGGGCCTTGATTCTGGCTGTGACCTTGGGGTGTAGCGCGTTCTTCCTGTGGTTTCGCAGGAGTTGAGCGCACGCGCCGCACCGCAATCACCAGCAAGACAAGACCGCTGAGCAAGAACGCCAGGGCCCGGAAAATACCGGACAAGGCAGCCAGGTCGAAGAAGGTCAGTTTCAGCGTTGCCACGAGGGCAAGGAGAATTCCCAGGCCAGTGAATCCTTCGTGATGCTTGATGAGCAAGCGCGCGGCGATGAGCATCCAGGCAACGGACACCACCACGTGGCTGGCAAACCACGGCGAGGAACCCCAGGCGTCACCGGTAATGAGTCCGCCAAGACCGGTAATTGTTCCAACCACTGCAACCATGCTGAGGCCCAGCGCAAACACTGTCGCACACGCAGCGTACACGCGATTGTTAGCGAGCCCATGGATCTGGGACCTGCGCAACCACGTTGCAATCAATGCCAGACCCAGCAGCACTGCGGAAGCAAACATTGTAGGTTCTTCACGGAACGCCTGCGGGACAGCAATGCTCGAGAAGAATAGGGGAAAGACAAAGATCACCACGCCTACTACCCACGCTGCTTGCAGAGCACCATGCTTTAGGTAGGGCAGCAGAAGCACCAGCGCGATGTAGAACACTGCTGTTAGGACAACCGCAACCCACAAGCGCACATCGGACAAGCCACCGTTTGCCCCATGTTCACTATCAGAAAAGTTGGCGAGCTGGGTGGCTTTATACGCCAGTGCAAAGGCAACAGGGAACACTCCAAGCGCAATGCGTCCTTGTAGTTGGCCCCACGCTACCGCAGCGATGGCGGCAAAAGCGGCAACCAGAATCCACGCAGGAATCTCAAAGTTCACTCGCACAAGGCAGAGCCCCAACAACAGTGCTGGCACAAGCAAGCCAGCTGTGTAGTCACCGAAAGCCCTACGGCTAGTGGGGAAGTGGACTGCAAGGCCTACGAGTAGTACAGCGGATACACCCAATACCGCGTTGGCCACGATATGCATATCGGAAGCCTTACCCATGATCAGGTTGGCCACGACCAGCAGCAGTGCAATAGCGCCGGTACCACGCAAAGTATCGTTCCTGCGCCACGCTGAGTAACCCAACACCATCAGCGGCATGAGCAGCACGGGCAAAGCACCAACACCGGTATTGGCAATCAGAATGCTGGCTACCACGGCCATACCGATGGCAAACCACATTATGGTTAGCCTATGGAAGCCTTCGGGCTTGTAGTGGACGGAGGCCATGTACGCGGCAAAAAGCATGGTCATAATTACCGCGCCTAGCCACGCTGGCCACCATCCCAGCCAGGTCACCACAAGCAAGGAAGTAACGAGCGCTGAGTACAGCGATGTCGCCAGCAGAGCAGTGGTTCCTGCTTCTGGCGCCTTGCCACGGAACTTCCATGCTGCGCCGGCCAGCGCTAGGGAGACCACATAGGCAAGGATCACTCGTCCGAGCGGACCAAGCAGCCCTGCCTGAATGGCCATGCCCACGAGGAAGGCGACACCAATCAGGGTGATGACCGTTCCAGCGATAGCCACAACACCGATGAGTGTCTTTTCTTGGTCTTCTGGATTACGTGGCTTTTTAGGAACCCAGGGCTGCGCTGGCGGTCGCTGCGGACCACTGTGCGGAAGCGGGGCACCGTTGGGTCCATGCTGCGGCGGGAATTGCGGCACAGGTTGTCCTTGCGGTCCCCGCTGTGGCTGTGCTCCTTGGTGTGGCCGTGGCATTGCTTGTTGAGGAACGCCTTGAGCCTGTTGCGGCCGCTGCTGCGGATGCTGTTGAGGTTGCTGCCGCGGGCGCTGCACCTGCTGCGCACTCGGTCCTGCCTGCTGACGGGGCATAGGCCCCTGAGGGCCAGACTCCGGAGGACCCGGCTGGCCACGATAGGGCGGCTGCTGCGACCGCTGCGGTTGCTGCTGCGGTGCGTTGGGGAATCGTGCAGGCGAAGGCTGCAGTGGTGCCTGCGCTGCCGCAGCCTGGGCCCGAGCCTGTTCTTGCTGGGCTAGCCACCGACGGGCTTCATGAAGCTCGCGCTCTGCCGCATCCAATCGGCGACGGAACTCTTCAAGTGCTGGATCCTGTTCCATGCCTATTGCTTACCTTTGTTTTTAGTAAGCAGCCATGCAACCGACAGCTTTGTTATCTACTTGAAACCAAATATTGCCCGGACGTAGATACTGGTTTACTTCACCACCAGGTTCACCATACGGCCCGGAACGTAAATCTCCTTGACCACGTTCTTGCCGGCGGTAAGCTCCGCAATGCGCTCATCGGCCTTGGCGATGCCTACGACGGTGTCCTGGTCGGCGTCAGCAGGCACCATGACGCGAGCCTTGACCTTGCCGTTGATCTGCACCGGAACCTCAACCTCATCATCGACGAGGTACTTCTCGTCGAACTCTGGGAAGGCCTGGTAGGTAATGGTCTCATCGTGGCCAAAGCGCTTCCACAGCTCCTCCGCAATGTGCGGGGCAACAGGGGAGACCAGCTGGGCCAAGGGCTCCACCGCGGTGCGCGGAGCACCCTTCGGGTAAGCCTTCGTCAAGTAGTTGACGTACTCGATGAGCTTGGCCACCACCGTGTTGAGGCGCAGGTTCTCGTAGTCGTCACGTACGCCGGCGATGGTGCGGTGGAGCTGCTTCAGGTCATCGTCGGAAAGCTCTGCATCCGTCGTGCACAACTCGCCGGAGTTCTCGTCGACGGCCAGGCGCCACAGGCGCTGCAGGAAACGCTGTGCACCGACGACGTCCTTGGTTGCCCACGGGCGCGAGGTATCCAGCGGGCCCATCGACATCTCATAAACACGCAGGGTATCGGCACCATAGTCACGGCAAATATCATCCGGGGCCACGGAGTTCTTCAGGGACTTGCCCATCTTGCCGTACTCCTGGTTGACCTTTTCATCCCCGTAGTAGAACGCGCCATCGCGTTCTACTACCTCGGCGGCCGGGACGTAGACGCCGCGGGAATCAGTGTAGGCATAGGCCTGGATGTAGCCCTGGTTGTACAGGCGGCGGTAGGGCTCCTTGGAGCTCACGTAGCCCAGGTCGAAAAGAACCTTGTGCCAGAAACGGGCGTAGAGCAGGTGCAGCACGGCGTGCTCAACGCCACCGACGTAGAGGTCAACGCCACCCGGGTCGTTGGCGCCGTGCTCTTCTGGGCGCGGGCCAGTCCAGTAGCGCTCGTTCTCGATATCGCAGAAGATTTCATCATTCGTCGGATCGATGTAGCGCAGCTGGTACCAGGAAGAACCTGCCCACTGCGGCATGACGTTGGTGTCGCGATAATACGTCTTGGGGCCATCTCCGAGACCCAGGTCCAGTTCCACCTCAACCCACTCGCGGGCCTTGGCCAGTGGCGGCTGCGGGGAGGATTCGGCATCATCCGGGTCGAAGGACACCGGCTTGTAGTCTTCTACCTCCGGCAGCTCGATGGGCAACATCGACTCCGGCAGCGGGTAGGCCTGGCCGACCTCATCGTAGACGATGGGGAAGGGCTCGCCCCAGTAACGCTGGCGGGCGAACAGCCAGTCACGCAGCTTGTACTGGATCTTCTCGCGGCCTGTACCCTGCTCCTCCAGCCACGGGATGATAGCGGCGATGGCCTCGTCCTTGGACATGCCGTTGATATCCAGGGAATCGTTGGCGGAGTTCACGGCCTTGCCGGACTCCGTGTACGCCTCCTTGGTGATGTCGCCGCCGGACACAACCTCCGTAATGGGCAGGCCGAAGACGGTAGCAAACTCGTAGTCACGGGTATCGTGCGCCGGGACCGCCATAATGGCGCCGGTGCCGTAGCCGGTCAGGACGTAGTCCGCAATGAAGATCGGGACCTGCTTGCCGTTGACCGGGTTGGTGGCATAGGTGCCCAGGAAGACGCCGGTCTTTTCCTTGTTCTCCTGGCGCTCCAGGTCGGACTTCGCGGCGATGGAAGCACGGTAGGCCTCTACGGCCTCCTTCGGATCATCGTGGCCGAAGGTCCAGCGCTCATCCACGTCATCCTCGTAGGGGATGGGGGAGAGGAGGGCGTCGACAAGCTCGTGCTCCGGCGCCAGCACCACGTACTCCGCGCCGAAGAGGGTATCCGGGCGAGTGGTGAAGACGTCGATGTCATAGCCCTCGGCGTGGAAGGTGACCTCCGCACCACGGGAGCGGCCAATCCAATTGCGCTGCATGGACTTGACCTTCTCCGGCCAATCCAGAAGCTCTAGGTCATCGAGCAGACGGTCCGAATAAGCGGTAATGCGCATCATCCACTGCGACAGGTTCTTGCGGAAGACCGGGAAGTTACCGCGCTCGGACTTGCCCTCCGCGGTGACCTCCTCGTTGGCCAGCACCGTACCCAGGCCCGGGCACCAGTTCACGGTGGAGTTGGACAGGTAAACCAGACGGAACTCGTCGAGCGCCTTGCGCTGTTCTTCCTTAGTCAGGTCCGCGTAGTAACGGCCATCCTTGGTGGTGCGCTTGCCCACCTCGAGCTCCTTGATGAGCTCAGACATTGGGCGCGCCTTCTGCTGCTCCTCATCGAACCAGGAGTTATAAATCTGCAGGAAGATCCACTGCGTCCACTTATAAAACTCCGGGTCAGTCGAGGCCACCGAGCGGCGTGGATCATGACCCAGGCCGAGAAGACCCAGCTGGCGGCGCATATTCTTGATATTCGCCTCCGTCGTGGTGCGCGGGTGCGTACCCGTCTGGATGGCGTACTGCTCCGCCGGCAGACCAAAGGCGTCATAGCCCAGCGTGTGCAGGACGTTCTTGCCCAGCATGCGTTGATAACGCGCGTAGGTATCCGTAGCGATATAGCCCAGCGGGTGGCCCACGTGAAGGCCCGCGCCGGAAGGGTAGGGGAACATATCCTGTACGTTCAGTTTCTCCGCGGGAAGTTCCTTACCGTCCTCCGCGAGCGGCCCAACTGGGTTCGGCGCGTTGAACGTACCGTTGTCCTTCCAGTACTGCTGCCAGGCACTTTCAATCTGCGCGGCGAGCTCTGGCGTGTAGCGGTGGGTGGTGTTATCGCTCGGGTTAGTCATGGTTAGACAGTGTAGTCACCCCACGGACATCTCCCCAGTTAGACCCAGCTAGACCGCATTCTGCTCCGCTGCGCGGCGGCGCCACTGTCGACGCCCCCTTGTTCCCACTAGGCGGCGCCATTAGAATCAACATTGTTCTACTGTTCTACATTTGGCTATCCAAGGAATCACTAGCCAATAAGCAAGGACGCAGAGCACCGGTCTACCGGACGTTCAGGCAAGGCGGTTGAAGCGATGACCAGCATTTCGTTGCACAAACTCAATCAACGTTCTTGCCGCATAGTGCAAGCGGTGGCTGCCGGAATCTTGAGCCACAACCCGGAGCCGTTCTCACCGCCAACCGCCACAGCCCTACAACTAGGCAACACAGACTATCTACCTTCTGGGACCGACGTTGTTTCGTTACTGGACCGAGAAGACCGCTTGTGACGATTTATGCGGCTACTTCGGCACAAGCATGCACGCATCCAAAAGCGCCAAGGATTTAGCCACGCCGCGCCTTCTCTGTCACTTCCTTACGGGCGTCCTTGAGGATCTGAGCAATGTCAGCCGCACCAACAGTATCCGCGCCATATGCACCAGCACTTTGCGCCTCCGAGACTAGCTCTCGCAGCGCTTTACGGCGTTCAGTCCGCTGCTCCTCTCGGTAGTGCAATAAGTCAACAAGCTTGACTCTCCTATGCCTGCCACCTGTGGTGCGCTCGAACGGTATCGCTCCATCCTCGAGCTTCTTCACCAAAGTTGGCCTACTAATACTCAGGAAGTCTGCTGCTTCCTGCGTTGTGAGCAACTGGTCCACCGGTGCCACAGTAATAGCCTTTCCTTGACGCATCGCACTAACAACCTTCGAAAGGGTGCCCCCCGGAAGGGCGCTCTAGACCTTCTTCACCACAGCAGGCTTCAGCTTCATCGCGCCAAAGCCGTCAATCCGGCAATCGATGTTGTGGTCTTCCTGGCCGGTGCCGGCATCAAAATTAAGGCGAATACCGCGCACCTTGGTGCCGGACTTCAGTGGCTGCTGCGCGCCCTTGACCTTAAGGGTTTTGGTGATGGTGACCGTATCGCCGTCGGCAAGCGCGTTGCCCACTGAATCCACGATGGTGGGGGCGGCTGCCTCCGCGGCCGAGTCGCTGGCAACAGCGTCGGTGGAGAACTCGTGCGCACACTCAGGGCAGACGATGAGCGGCGGCATCTCGTAGGTGTACTCGGAGGAGCACTCGGGGCAAGGTGGCAGGGTTGTGCCTGCAGTATCAGTCATAAGGAACAGTCTATCCCGCGTGGCGCAAAAAGATGATCCTTCTCTCATTCCTTTGATTGATACCCCGGAGGGGTATAGGCTTGAACCACACCCAATCGGACTGATTCGAAAGAACTATGAAACGCCTTATCTCTCTCGCTGCCGCCTCTGCCGCAGCCGTCACCCTCTCCGCCTGCTCCACCGAGAGCCCTGTCCCCACCGAGGACTCCAAGAGCGAGGCTGCCTCGACTGAGGTCCAGCAGGTCTCCGCCGAGGAGATCCAGGCCGAGTTCGACCTCGAGGGCCTGGATGGCCAGGAAATCGTGGACAAGCTGGATCGCCAGTCCAAGGACGAGCGCAATAGCGATCTCCTCGCATCCGTGCGCCCGAACGAGCTCATCCTCGCTACTGAACAGGGCCAGGCCTCCCTGCCGCTGCCGGAGGACAAGTTCTACCTCTCTATTGCGCCGTACCTCTCCCGTACGCACGACTGCTTCAACCACTCCCTGACCACCTGCACCGGTGAGCTCGGCAAGGAAGACATCCATGTCACCATCACGGATGATGAAGGAAACGAACTGGTCAACGAAGACACCACGACCTTTGACAACGGTTTCATTGGCTACTGGCTGCCCGCCGACAAGAAGGGCACCATCACCATCAAGCAGGACGGCAAGACTGGTGAGGTCCCCCTCGACACCTCCGAGGAGGGTGCAACCTGCATCACCACCCTGCAGATGGCCTAATCTGCCCATTCACTCACCACGGTGAATCCCACGTCCTGGGGTTCACCGTTTGTCGTTTTATGGTGTCCACGCAGTGCTTGCCGACGTCAACGGTGTCCTGGGCAAGTCCCCATACGGCCACTCCCTGAAGAACATCTCTGAGGAGTCCTTCAACTCCCTGCGCGATGGTTCCGCTGGTTGGGAGTTCGCCGAGAACACCGCTGATTTTTGAGAAGTGGACCGAGGGCAACGTTGAGGCCGACAAGAAGTACTTTGGCCTCGCGTCGGTGGCCTCCACCCTGCAGCAGGGCCGCGACGGCAACTCGGATGCCGCTGAGCCGGGCACCGACCCGAAGAATGACGTCGTTGACCTGCCGACCATGGCCACGGGCGCCCTCAACGTTCTGGGCCAGAACGACAAGGGCTTCTCCGTCATGATTGAGGGCGGCGCCATCGACTGGTCCGGCCACTCCAACCAGACCGGCCGCGATATCGAGGAAACCCAGGACTTCAACAAGGCTGTTGACGCCGCCATCGCCTGGGTTAAGGAAAACTCCAGCTGGGATGAGACCCTGCTCATCGTCACCGCTGACCACGAGACCGGCTACCTCTCCGGCAAGGACGAGACCAAGTCCTGGAACCCGCAGACCGGTGAGAAGGGCAAGGCTCCGGAGCACCAGGACGACAACGGCAAGACCCCTGAGGACGGCGACAAGAACAATAACAAGGACAACGCCGGCAAGAAGGAGACCAGCTCCGCCGTCGGCGCCGGCTTCTTGGGCGCAGGCGTCGTGGCTGCCCTACTCGGCGCCATCGCCGCGTTCCTGCAGTCTGTCGGCGTGGTCAAGGTTGACTTCTCCGCTCTGCAGAAGATGTTCCGTTAAGCACTACAGCACTATGCACTAAAGGATGCGCTGAGCATTCAGCCCCCCACGTAGGCCCTCCGCACTCGTAGCGGAGGGCCTACTGCGCTTACTGGGAGGACTCCTCCAGGCAGTCGTACAGGAAATCCATCAGCGTTGTGGCGTCGTCTGCACGAAAAAGCTCATCGAGGGCGAGGTTGAATTCCAGCCGCCGCGCGTGGGGGATATTCAATGCGCTGTATCCATGACTCAGCAAGAGGCCTGACGCTACAAGCCGTGCGGTTCGCTTGTTTCCATCGAAGTAAAACTGGCTACGCGTGGCAGAGCAGAAATAGGCCAATGCTTGCTCGACGGGGTCCCCACATGCGTGAAGGGAAGCCAACAAATCAGCATGGGCTTCAACTAGCTCTTCCGCAGAATCGAAGGGGATGAAACCGCCATCCATGAGCCGTACACCACCACCGTCTCCCTCCACGTGTCCTTCACCACGGAAAAGACCAGCGTCCAGGGCCTCGTTTCTTGCTAGCACGGCATGGAGTGCGTCACTGATGGCTTTGTCCACCGCGAATTCTTGTTGGATAACCAGCTCATGGAGCAAGTTGAAAGCCTCCGACAAGTCCAAGATTTGCTGCTGCTCAGCAAGTGCCTTTCCACCCACAGTGATGCCATCTAGCAGGGTACGGACTTCCGGGAGAGTGAAAGTGTTTCCTTCCAGCGCGGCAGCGTTCCACACCAAGTCAGGAAGTTGCTTGGTTAATCGAAATAACGCACGGTCGGTCCCCAACTTCGAAACGTGCGGCCGCTCATGGTGTTCCCAGCTCACTCGGCTCGTTGCTCTTCTCATCAACTATGCCCCTCCGACGTAGTTTTCTGCGCACACATCAATGGCAAGCTGATGCGGTGCTACGTAGTGTATTCCTGCTTCATTCGTTGCGCCGGTGAGCTCTTCACCAGCGACAGGCACGAGGGTGATTCCTCCGGATACGGGCTCAGCACTCGCGCGAATCCGAGTGGGCAACGAGGGCACGATGTCTGCTGGATTCGTGCACCAAATCAACGTTGATCGAGGTTCTTCTTCACCAGCGATCTGCCCCGCGACTCGTTGAGCTGCAAAAGCTCCCGACATCGCCCATGGTTGCCCGCTCGCATCAACCGCTGAGGCAAGCGTTATAGGATTCGCCGGTAAAAAGTGAAGAGCCCCGTGGCGGCCATAGGGATTGGACGCCCATGCGCCTCGTTCTATGAGCGCCTGATAGTCACCGTCTTCGCCTGGAGCGTCGCCCCACTGTACGAAGCGGTCAATCCACCCTTTAACGTCTGTTTCTTCGCTGCTGAGCTCCCCCAGGAGAACTCGGACTGCTGTCGCGGCGGCGGCGTCGCTCATGCGATGCACCGATACGGACACCTCATACCCAAGCACGCGCATTACCTTGGCCAACCCGGTCAAACTCGGTTGAGCTGCCCCACGCAACCACAGATTGAGCGTATTTCGCGACACTCCCGAGCGCCGCGAGATTTCGCTAAGGCTCAGCGGGCTTTTCTTGAGGAGTTGTAGTGGGTCCATAGCCCCCACTATAGCCATTTGTCCTATGCTTAGGACACCTGTCCTACCGTTAGGACATTCAAGCCCTCTACCAGCGACATGGCAACCAGACCCCACGGTGTCCTATGATGAAGCAAATGAGCGCGGAGATTTATTCACTTCCCACAACGCCGTTGGTCACTACCGACATCGCCGAGCAGGGTCCCCGGATTTCACTGCGCCGGGGCAGCAACATCCTCATGCTGGAGCTGCCAGCTACCTACCCAGAGGCAGACCTGACTGATCCGCGGTGGGTGGTCAAGTCTCACTTCATCGATCGCCCGCACTCGGTGCGCGAGTTCACCACCGAAGAGCCGCTGGAAGTCGGCATCCCGGGGCCCTTTACCCGCATCGAAGTCACCCTGCGCGATGGCGATGAGGACCTCCTCGAGACCGTCACCTTCACCGGCATCACCGATGAAGCACCCTTCATCGTGTACGACCGCACGACCCTCATCGCGCCGCAGGGCACGCTCGAGACCGCTGAGCCGCTCGGCATCTGGGCTGGCTGGGAGGTCGGCCCGCTGCCGGACCGGGTGACGGTGCCACAGAGGGAACCGGTGGACGTCGCCAAGCACAGCGATTTTGAGTGGGACTTTGACGTCGCCACGCTTCCCCATGCCCGCGGGCTCGATAACGAGCCGATTTTTACGCAGTCGCCACGCGTGCACCTCATCGCGGAAGGGGAGTGGCGTATCGATCTCACCTACGCGCCGCTCGGCGGTGAGCAGGAGGAAATTTCTGAACAGACCTTTGAGCCGGGCATCGCCGAACCTTTCCCCGGCGATCTCTACGAAGACCCCTGGGTAGGGCGCTACAAGGTGTCCCTGCACCGCGACGACGAGCTTGTCGACGTCCGCTTCATCTCCCTCGCCGAGGGCCTCCACATGCGTGCGACCAACGAGGGCCCGCGCGGCATGGATTTCCGCATCATCGACGCCCTCGGTGCGCACTCTGCTTTCAGCTACACGCTGGCCTCTCCGCCGAAGAAGCCTATCGCGCTGGAGAAGGGCCTGCGCACCTTTGAGGACACCGACATCTCGCGCCGCGAGGTCGTGGCCAGTGATGCCGGGTACGAGCTCGAGTTCGACGTCTGGCCCGAAGCCCTGTTCAGCCGCGTCAAGCGCATTGGCCTGGAGCCCACGGAGCACTCCGACAAACCGGTTATTTTCGCCGGTCAGCTCGATCAAGACGATATGTTTACCGTCCATTCGCCGCGCCCGCTGCCGCTGGCCAAGTTCGTCACCATTGACGGCCGCCAGAAGATCAAGGAGTTGGCTCGCACCTCGAAGACCACGCAGGCGGTGACGAGCCTCGCCGTGCCGAATGCCGCCTTGGCCAATGCGGTGCGCAAGCAGCCTTCTGCCGAGCTTTTCCTCATGTGGTCTACGTTGACCTACGAGGACTACCTGGATTCCCTGCCGGACGAGGAGCGCGCCGCCCATGAGGCCCGCAGCCTCGAGCGCCGCATTGTGGAGTACGAGGCATCGGCCTCCACCAGCCTCATCTACGCTGCCTTGGCCACGGTGCGCAAGACCCCGTTGGTCAGCCGTGGTCTGCTCGGTGATGGGGAAGTAATCATCGAGCAGAACGTGGATCCCCAGGTAGATTTGGTGGGCTGGGCATGGCCTTTGGCTGACCCCACCGTTTCCCCTACCCAGCTCACTCCGACAGAGAATGGTTTCGAGCTGCCTGCCGACCTCCTCGAGCAAGGCTCGCTGCTTGTCGACGTCCGCGAGCTCAACCCCACCTCGAACCTCACCGCCCCCGCCCGCCCTTCGAGCGCGTCCATTGTCGTGACCCCGGAGGGCGCCGAACCGGCCCGTGCTTCCAAGGACTGGACACCGGAGGAGCTGTGGGGCGCCTTCCGCGCACTGCACGTGCTGTCACAGCGCAGCCCGAACCCGAAGCTGCAGGCGATGTTCGACAGCATCATCGACCGCCTGCGTACCAACCCCGAGTCAGCGCTCCACGCCCTAGCGCGCACCGGCGTCAGCGTGAACCAGCAGGCTCGTGCCCTAGCCCGTACCCGACTCTTCCATTCGCCACTCGAGTCCGACTTGGAGCACAGCGCTGACCACTACCTGGATCTTCTCCTCGATCCTTCCGCCAGCGAGAATGCTGAGCTCACTGCCGTCCGCGAGACTGGCGCGGACGGCCTGACCCGCCCAATGCTGCTCAATGCGGCAACGGTTCACAGCCCAACCCCGAATGTTGATGACCTCATGGGGGAGGCCGCTCGCGTCGCCGCCCTCCGCGAGTGTTTCGCCAACAACGGCGCCCTCGATGCGCTGGGCACCATCGAGCATCTGCGCAAGGACGCCACAGCACTCGCGTCCGTAGTGCAGAATGCAGGCGTGGACATGTCGATTAGCCACACCCTCGTGGCACTCGGCGCTTTTGCCAGCGGTAACACCGCGGATGAGCTCAATGCGGCCGCGTGGATGCCGTATATTTCCTACGCCTTCGCTTTGGCGTCCCGCGCCGCTGCGAACGACGTCATCATGGAAAGCCCGCTGCTCAAGGAAGATATGCCCATGCTTGCCGACGTCCTCCCCCTCGCCCCCCGCCTCTTCTTCTACGACCTCGTGACGGCCGAAGCTCTCTTCCGCGATCGCGACATGTGAGCGCGTGAGGTGTGCCACAATGGGTGAGCATGAAGGTTATCTCCACGAACGTCGCTGTCCGCCGTCCGGAGCCGCACGGGCGGCACGAGTACACGGGCATCGATAAGCAGCCGCGCCCCTTCCTGGACTTGGAAATCCCCGGGCCCAATTATGGTGACGGCTCCGGCGTGGTGGGGGATTCCATCGGCGACCACGCCCACCACGGCGGCGCCGAGAAGGCCGTCTACGCCTATGCCCGCGAGGAGCTCGACTACTGGGAGGGCGCGCTCAACCGTGTACTGCGTGATGGCTACTTCGGGGAGAACCTCACCACTGAGGGCATCTCCTGGCCAAATATACTCATCAACCAGCGGATTCAGGTGGGGGAGTGCGTCCTCGAGGTCTCCATCCCGCGTACGCCCTGCGCCACCTTCTCCGGCTGGATGGACGAGCCCGGCTGGCTCAAGTCCTTCACTGAGCGCGGCGATTGCGGTTCCTACCTGCGCATCATCGAGCCCGGCCGCATCACTTCTGGCGATGAGATTACGCTCATCGGCCGCCCCGACCATGACATCACCATGGGCATGGCCTTCGCCGCCAAGATGGGGGACAAGGACCTAGCCCGGCGCGTCGTGGACGCTGGCTGCCTCGCTGCCGTCCACCACGAGCAGCTGGTTAAGCGCCTGCAGCCCCGCGGTTAGCTAGCCATTCATAGGTTGTCGCTTGTGAGCCGCGCGTACCATCCATACGCACGAATCGTGCCTTCACCAGTGACTTCAGCGCATATCGGACCTGCGCTCGAGTGAGGTTTGTGGCTGTTTCTATTTCACCAATGGACAGCGGTTGTGCCGCCGCACTCAGCGCCTCTGCTACGCGCGGTGCGTTGACCCCCAGGCCGTCCACGTTCACTGGTGCACCCACTCGTCGTTGCGATTCGATGCGGGATTCCTCCTTGCGTAGTGGCTCCCAGGTACGGGCTTCTCCACGCGTGTCCGGCCGCCACATCTTCACCGTAAATTGCACACCGGAATCTATCAGGTCAGGCTCCGGCAGTCCTTGCTCTCGCGCGGCATCCAGCATGAGCTGCACGCCGCCGCCTTCGCCCTCAATAACAAAAGAGCCATCGTCTGCTTTGAGATATCGGCACAGTCTATAGAGACGCTGGTTAATCTCCTGGCGCGCCAGATCTCTCGACTTGAGCTGTTCAACCGTCAGATCCCGTAGGCCTCCTGGGCTGGAGATAACCATCTTGTCCGGTAGTAGGCGGACATCAATCGATTTACCCGCACCCAACGTATTTGGCCCAAGATCACGGTGCACCAGTGCATTCGCCACGGCCTCTCGAATGGCCGAAAGGGGAAGTTCAGGAACTTCCACCATTGATCCGTCCTCTCGATATCGCCGTACGGCGGCTAAACGTTGCCTTACCCAACCCATTACCGAGTTCAACAGCACCGGGACGGGCCCCTCAAAGGTCTCCAACCCCAACACTCGCCCGTGCTTCGAACCATTCGGTAGTCTTTGCGCCACTGTTACTGCTAAGGAGGGAAAATGTCCTTGAGGATAGAAACCCAGCGCATACAGGCCAGCAAGCGTCAGCTCTCCAGTCGCGGTCGTTACCGCTAGTGCCCGTAAGACGTCCTCATCTTGAGTAAGTCCCGATAGTCGCCGATTCTTTTTCCGCGCCTGAACCAAGAAATCTTCCACCACGGCGCGGTCCAAGTCCGCGATACTCGTGCCTTCCACAATCGTCGTGTCATAGGACACTGCCTCTTCGGCATGCAGCTTCGCTACGTCCATCATGCGTAGCTCGGAGGCACTCATACGATAATCCCCATCAGCCATTCGAAGATACGCTTCTCCCCTGTAGATAGCAGGCTTATCAATGATCGGAAGACCCGTAACCTCCGCAATCACGACATGCGTGCCATCTATTGCCACACTGTCGGTATGCACTGTGACTGGAGGGGTGATGGCATGACGCGCCTGAGAGGCCAGAGCAGCCTCCATCTCCGAAGGATTCTCAATGCCAGTGACAATGAAGCCTTCTTTCTCATTGACACCGAGAATGATAAGACCGCCACTCGGCATGTTTGCGAACGCGCACAATGTCTGCGGTAGAGAGTCCGGAATGCCCCCTTGAGCGGTTTTGACCTCGACTGTTGTTGAATCACCGCCGCGCAACTCAAGCTCAGCCAATAGCTCTCTCAGCTGATTCTCGGACCAATTGTTCACGATGAATACCCGCCCTCAATGTTAACAATGACGGCTCAATGCTAACGTCATTCCCGTTCAATGACAAGATTTCTCATTGATCTTCCCATTGAGGTGTCATTGACGTTCTCGTTGAGACCGAGTTATGACCCTGAAACCCCGCATGTTTAAGAGTTATCTAGCGCCCAAACCCCGATGAGTGGTTGGATAAGAGTTATCCAACCACTCATTTACTGTTTGACGAATGGACAACCTCTAGCAGACGACATCCTCAACCTACTCGACCTCGCAGACCGCCAGCTCGCCAGCAGCCGCTTCGACACAAGGCTTTCACCGCCTACCGGGCGCGCAGTTCCACGTGCACAGTCTTAAAGTTTGCGGATACGCTCTGCGTCAGCCACGAGATTCTGCGTGAGCTTCTCCGCTTCAAGACCACTCAAGTCGCAACTATCGAAACGGGCCAGCCAGTCGGTACGAATAGCGCGGGAGTCGAACCAGGTTGCGCGCTCAGCCTCAATATCCTCGATGCCACTTAAGGTGCGGCCGTCACGGGTGCGGATCTCGAGGTCGTCGACAAGCGGCGCAATAGCCTGAAGCCCTGGAATGATGGCATTAAAACCCGACGTGTGGGAAACCTCGTTAGTCCAGCGCGGGTAGCGGCTCACGCGCTGCGCCTCCAGAAAGCGCTGGACCACGCCTAGCCTGGAGACCTCCTGCGCCACCGCCAGGCCCACGACCTTCACGCGGAAACCCGCGGAGCGAAACTTGGCTATCTCACCCGCGATGAATTCCGGGTTAGACAACGTGTTCTCAATGATGAGCGAATGCCCATGCTGGCGGCCATGCTCAATGAGCGAGGACATCCAGTAGGGCACCGGACCATTGGTGAGCACGTCCATGCGTAAGGGGTCGCGCTCCATGATCTCGTCGAGGGCGGGGTGCAGCTTCCGAATCTCATCGGAGTCAAGAACTGCATGACCATTCTTTACAGATTCAATAGCCGTTGATTTGCCTGACGCTGGCTGCCCCGCCACATAAATGACTTCTGGAGCAGACGTGCTGTGAGCATTCGATCGGCCGAAGTAGCTGGCTTGCAGAGTCTTTAGCCGTTGCTCCATAACCTGCGGATCAACGGGGAAGTCAGCGGCGGAAAGCATAAGCTATGCCGCTTTATGCTCGGAGGAGAGGGCTTCAAGCCGCTGCGCAAAGAGAGCCGCAGCGGCGCGGATGGCTTCAATGTCGGTTGAATCAACACCACTGACCATGTCCTCTACCAGCCAATTCTGACGAATCCACCATTGTGATTCAACATCGTTGCCTGCTTCAGCGGCCCTAGTGAGGTAGGCAGCTTTCAGCGAGGACGCAACCTCCTTCATGGCGTCGAAGGCTGCGTACTCGATCTCCGGGACTTTGGCGGTGCTCATGGCGCTAAGAATAGCAGCGCCAGGCCGGTTTTAGCCGTTGATGATCTGCGGGTAGGCCAGGCCAAGCAACGATGGTGTCTTCGCCATAATCAAGAATGCTTCTGCATATAACTGCCGAGTACTTGCTTTTGAATTCCTCCGAATAAAACTCAGTACTTACTGGGCCCTGCTTGGACATTCCCCAAATCGTCACAATTTCAATGACGCTCATGTCAACTGAGTGGCTCTTAACGGCTTAAGAAACCATCGCTTGCCTACTGAACACGCATTCACCTGCGAACCAAGTTTCCATAGCCACAATTTCTTTAATTTCTTCTAGAGAAATTTCGTATGGATTCGAGCTTAGAATGACCATGTCGGCCGACAGTCCTGGTTCGAGTCTTCCAACTTGATCTCCCAATCCCATCGCGTAAGCCGGGGCTGTCGTGTAGGCCGCTATTGCTTCCTCTAAGGTGATTGCTTGATCAGCCCAGAGCTGACCGGAAAACTTTCCCGTTGGGTTCTTTCTAGTTACCAACCCATAGATTGCCGCCCACACGTTCGGTGTTTCACTTACTGGCCAATCAGAACCACCCGATATTATTGCCCCCGAATCCAGGAGCGACCGATTTGGTTGCATTTTTTCAGCTCGCTCTGGAGGGAGCACTGTAGCAATTGCCTCAGAAATCACTCCTGGAAACCAGAGCGCCGGAGAAATGTCCGCCACCACATTTAGTTCTTGAAATCGGGGGATGTCTTCTTCATGGACAAATTGTCCGTGCGCAACATGATAGCGCGTGTCTTCATACCCCAGTTCCCGCACCTTCTGAACCGCGTCAAGGACATACCGAACTGAAGCATCACCGGTGCAGTGTATTTTGGCTGAAATGCCACGCTTGGCGGTAGACTTCAACCACTCTTCAAGCTCTGCAACAGGCATTGTTGTTTCACCACAGTGGCACTGTGGAAAGCCTATTCCCTCCAAATAGGGTTCGAGGAATGCAGCTGTTCCCGCAGGTGGAACTCCATCAAGAAAAATCTTTATGAAATCTGGGCGATGATGTCGGCTTCGTGTTTCTTCACGGTTCTCAATAATCCTTTCACCAAGTGGCTGTGTCCCAAATATGAAGTCATTGGCAGCCATTGAAGTAACAACCCATGATTTGAGTTGCCCTGAGTCGTCTAGTCGCTTTAATGCACGCATGAGTTGTAGCGATGAAGCTGCGTCCTGAAATGCGGTGATCCCGTATGAATGAAGGATCTCGATGCCTCGAAAGGCGGCCGCCTCTATATCCTCATCTGTCTGGGGGCAAAGTGCGGAATATGTCTGCTCGACAATTACGCCTGCAGCTTCTAATAAAACGCCTGTTGCACGACCCTCACCATCACGAAGAATCTGACCGCCGTCAGGGTCTTCAGTCGCATCATCAATCCCAGCGAGTTCCATTGCTTTGGAATTCACTAACCGATTGTGCTTGCTGTCGTCTTTTAGTAGGAGCGGATGAGGACCCGTAGCTTCATCAATAGCTTTTAGGGCCTCTGAGCAATTCAGACTTTGCAGCAGCCCAGAACCCCAGCTTCCCCCAACAATCCATGCACCATCCTCAAGTTGCGCAGCCTCGGTCCGGAGTCTCTCAAGCAATTCTTCAAATGACAAGGTTGGAGGAAAAACTAACTCAAATAGCTCCATTTGGCCTGCAATTAAATGGTGATTATGCACGTCAAGCAAGCCGGGCATTGCAAAAGAGCCGTTCAGATCTATGCTCTTCCGCGCCGCGAACTGATCAGCGACCTTTCCTACCGCAAGCACCTTCCCATCTTTAAAGGCAATACTATCGACTACGCCAACCTGCGGGTTTAGAGTCTGAATGACTCCATTCCGGAATACAACATCAGCCATCAAAGCATTCGACTTATTAGCCATCTTTTTAGCCGTTGATGATCTGCGGGTAAGCCAGGCCCTTGAGGCCCTCGGTACCGAACTCCACTCCGTAACCAGAGGACTTGATACCGCCGAAAGGCACGCGCGGATCCACAGCACCGTGGCTGTTGATCCAGGTGGTGCCAGCCTCCAGCTGTGCGGCAACTTCCAGTGCACGCTCGCGGTTGGAGGACCACACGGAGGAGCCCAGACCCACATCGAGCTTATTGGCCTGCTCAATGGCCCAATCCAGGTCCGTGTACTTCACAATCGGCAGCGCCGGACCGAACTGCTCCTCCACCACCAGCGGGTTGTCTGGGTCGATGTCCGCCACCAGGGTGGTGGGGTAGAAGTAGCCCGGCGCGTCGTAGTCTGGGTCGCCGCCCAGCAGAACACGGGCGCCGGAATCCTTGGCGGCATTGACGAGCTTGTCGACGATGTCGAACTGCTGCTTGTTCTGCAGCGGGCCGAGCACGTTTTCTTCCTCCAGGCCCACGCCCATCGGGGAGGCCTTGGCTACCTCGACGAGGGCTTCACAGACGGCGTCGTACAGCGACTCCGGCACGTACACGCGCTTCATCGCCGCACAGGTCTGGCCGGTGTTGATGAACGCGCCCCAGAAAAGATCGCCGGCGATCTCCTTCGGGTCGGCGTCATCGAGCACGATGCCCGCGTCATTACCGCCGAGCTCCAGCGTGAGACGGGTGAGGTTATCGGCGCTGGCCTCCACGATCTTCTTGCCGGTGGCGGTAGAACCGGTGAACATAATCTTGTCGACGCCCTCGTGGGTGGTCAGCGCCGCGCCAACCTCACCGGCACCAGTGACGACCTGCAAGATACCCTCCGGCAGAACGGAGTTGATGACCTCGATCAGCCCCAGTACGGACAACGGGGTGTACTCCGAGGGCTTGACGACGACCGCGTTGCCCATACGCAGCGCCGGCGCAATCTGCCAGATGGTGATCATCATCGGCCAGTTCCACGGGCCAATAGCACCGACGACGCCGAGCGGGCGGTAGTTGACGGTGGCGGTGATGTCATCATCCACGGCGGTGTAGTTGGGGTGCTCAAAGGAAGCCGTAGCATTCAGCCAACCAGAGCAAGCACCAACCTCAAAGCGGGCATTCGGACCGTTAAGCGGCTTGCCCTGCTCACGGGAGAGCAGCTCAACAAGCGCTTCAGCGTTGGCATCCATAGCCGCAGCCGCCTTAGTCAAAAGCTCGCAACGCTCAGCGTCACTAAGCTTGGCAAACTCCTTCTGCGCTGCGCGTGCAGTCTCCACCGCAGCGTTGAGGTCCTCCACCGAACCTTCCGGCACGCGGCCGACAACCTCACCGGTGGCCGGGTTGAGGATTTCGCGTCCGTTCTCGTCCGTAATCGTGTTGAGCAGGTCAGCATAGGTAGCGAACTGAGTCATGAGATCTCCTTCTAAGGGGGGTCAACAGCTTAGAACCCAGAGAAACTAAGCCAAGAGAAACTTCTTTTTGACTATGTTACCTGCGACACACTGAACCAGTTGACTATGCGCGCACACAATTTGTCCAAAAATGTGCCAACTCTCACGATATGATTCCACTTATGTCTGCTTCAGCTGTTGAGCATTTCGATATCGCGTCATGGCGCACCGCGTCATCCGGGTCTTTTGGCCAACTCGACGTGGACACCGAAGACCCTGCCACTTTTCACGCCACACTGCGTTCAACGAAGGTAGGGGATATTTCCCTCTTCGATATGCACACCTCCCCGCACACCGTGAATCGCTACAAAATAGCCGCCAACGAGGCCCCCTTTTGTAAGCTCAGCTTGCAAATCACCGGGTCCTCAACCATGAGCCAAGACGGGCGAACCTGTGAGCTGCACCCTGGGGACCTGGCACTGTACGTCACCCAGCGGCCCTACACCCTGCGCTATCCGGAGGAGCAAAACACTCTCATTGTCCACTTCCCGCAGAGCTTTCTCGACATTTCACCAGCGCAGATCCAACGCCTTACCGCGAACCCAATCTCCCGCTCACACGGACTTGGTGCGGTGGCGGTTCCTTTGTTTGAACAGCTGGCGAAGAACCTCGATCTACTCAAGGGACCCCACGCCACGGCCTTGGTCCGCTCCGCGCTCACAATGTTGGTGTCGGTTTTAGCCTCCGATGTGGCCGATGAGCCCTCATCCGGCACGCTACTGTTCAACCAGGCCACCGCCTACATCGAACAGCACTTGGGCGACCCGGACTTAGGCCCCAACACCATCGCCCAAGCACTGTTCGTATCGGTACGTCATCTCCACGCCAAGTTCTCCGAACAGGGCCTTTCCGTGGGAAGCTACATCAGAACGAGGCGCCTAGAACACATCCGCAGAGAGCTCGTGGACCCGCGGCACTCCGAGGAATCAATCAGCCACATCAGCGCCCGCTATGGCCTGCACGATCCCTCGCACCTTTCGCGCATCTTTAAAGCGGAGTTCCACAAGTCACCGAGTGCGTACCGAGCAGCGGCTAGCGATTAGCCGCGCAGCTTGTTGATGACCTCGCGAGCAGTGGAGATTCCGGTTTCAATGGCTCCATCAACGACCACTCCACGCCAACCGGAAGCCCAATCAGCTCCCGCGAAATGCAGCGAAGAGGTAGAGGTGCGGAAGTGGTGCCACCCCTCAGTGAACTGTCCACGACGCAACGTAGCCCAGGCCTGACCAGAGTACTCATCAGCAACCCAGTCATGGCCGGTGACGCCAACAACTTCGAGATCTGGACGCCACTGGTCAACGACCTTCTGAGCATCCTCAATGCTCTCTAAGTCGATCTTCTCGTGATCGGAGCCAAAGGCCACACAAATGGTCGTGCCATCATCTTCGAAGTACTCAGAGCGCAGCACGGACACAACAGCCGGTTGGGGCGCGTAGCCGAAGATATTGTGGTGGCCCTTGATCTTGATCCAAGCCTTGAAACCAGTCGAGTTCCATTTCTGCTCAATAATCTTCTGCGAGCCCTCGGGCAGACCTGGATTAAACGTAATGTTCCCCAATGCGCCGACCGGAACCGTGACAATCACCGCGTCCGCGGTTTCGGAAGTACCGTCCGCATAGGTAACCGTTGCGGAATCATCATCGTGTTCGATTGCGGTCACAGCAGTGTTCAAACGAATCTCACCGGTCAGGTCCTTCGCAATGTTGTCGTAGATGCCTCGCATGCCATTGACCAGTTTGTATCGAAGCGTTTGCTCATCCACCAACGAAAGGCGGTGATCACACAGGGCGGCCCACTGCTTGGCCATCAAGGATGAACCTTGCTCGGGATACCCAATGTATCCAGCTGACCAGTACGCATTGCACAGGTCCTTTTCTTCCTGGGTGAAATCCCCGTCTTCCAAGGCGTCGAGAACTCCTGCCTGATCTGCAGCCAGGAAAGCATCCTTCAATTCTTGGGACGCTCCGAATTTTTCATCGAGCACAAACAGTGGCTTGTGCGGCTCTGGGAAAAACTCTCGGGACTTCTCAAAGATTTTCTCCATTGGCCGCGCCAGTTTCGCATCCATTTCTGCTTCCGTTCCGGACTTCAGCTCGCCACCGGCATACCAATATGCGGTATCTACAACGGGCGAAGCGATAATATCCTGGCCATAACGAGTGATTTCGGACCAGACATGCGGTTGATGCCAGTGCACCCAGGTTGCGCCAATCTCCAGCGGGCGTCCGAGCCTATCGTCAGTCCAAGCACGGCCACCAATACGATCGCGTGCCTCCACGATGTGATAGTCGATTCCCGCGGTCTGCAGTTCACGAGCAGCCGTAAGGCCAGCGAACCCAGCGCCAACGACAATAACGTGCTTCTTTTCCATGTTTAGCTTCCTTAGGTTTTAGATTCGATCAAGATTGTCTTGAAGACTTGCGTAAATATGTGGCTGCTCGTGCTTCAAATACTCGCCCCAAGCCAGTCCCACGAGCCCAGAAGCGATGATGATTCCAGGCATCACCCACACGAGAGCATCTGGACCGGTATCACCGATCATGAGCGGGAAATTCATCAGCACCAATACGAAGACAGCCACGAGTCCGCAGGCTGACACAAGCGGTGCGATGACCCGAGTAAAGAGGCTGTAGTTTTTCTCTTGCTTGTTGAGCCAGACCATAATGGAGACGCTCACCACGGCCAGAAGAAAGACCAAGCCAAACGCCGCCGCGTTGGTCAACCAGGTAAAGAGCGTTAGGACTGGGAACTGCTCACCCATTTCACTGCCATTTCCAGCCACGGCAAAGCCGGCGATTACAACGACAGCAAGGAGAGTCTGTGTAAGGGACCCAGCGATAGGAGCACCTTTGGTGGATGATGCCGCGAACCTCTTAGGCAGAACGCGCGAGCGCCCTAAGGAGAAGAAGTACCGCGCGGCAGCATTGTGAAACGCAACGAGTGCAGCAATAAGTGAGGTCACAACCAACAAATTCGCTACGTTGGCGGCAAACGGCGAATAGTCACCCAACCACACGAAAACTAGGTCTGGGCCAAGCTCAATCGCTTTATCAATGATCTCGGACGGCCCTACCCCTTGAGCGAAGGCCCACGCTGAAAAGGCGTAGAAGAGGGCGATGGTTCCCACGGCAACATATGTGGCCTTTGGTACGGTCCGCTCTGGGTCACGCGCTTCTTCCGAATAGATTGCCCCAGACTCAAAACCCATAAAGGCAGCAATCCCGAAGGCAAGGAGAACGCCAATGCCGTCGGTGAAGAACTGGCTCGGACGCATCGTCTCTACAGTGATTCCTTCGGGAGCCACGCCAAGCGACAAAAGCGATACTCCAGCTACGACGATGAATTCAAGGGCTACCAGAACTCCTAGGACCTTGGCTGAGAAGTCAACGTTACCGACACCCATGGCAGCTACCAAGAGCCAGCCAGCCAAAGCTGCCACCCACCACGAAATGGTTGTTCCAAACCAGCCGTTGATCAGATTGGCAAGAGAGAACCCGAAGATCCCGTAGAGTCCAACCTGCATCATGTTGTAAGAAACCAGCGCCAGAATAGCCGCCGCGATTCCTTGTCGGTTACCCAGCCCTTCGGATACATAGGCATAGAATGCCCCTGAGTTCTGAATTTTCGAACTCATAATTCCGTAACCTACGGCGAAGAACACGAGAATGATTCCAAGGGCTAGGTAACCCCAGGGGACACCCAGCAAGCCGGATACCCCGAAATTAGTAGGTACTCCTCCTGCCAGCACAGTAAGAGGTGCTGACGCAGCAATAATCATGAAGACTAGCGACGTCGTCCCAAGGCGCCCGGCGCCCAGGCCACCTTCTGATTCATTGGGAGCCCGGTGCCCGGGCTGTACATTTCGAGTGGGTAGCGCTGGTGACTGCATCGATGTGTCCACTCCAACTCCTCCTTACTAACTATGTCGGCCCGACAACCCACCAGTTGAAGCTCGGTAAGTTTCGGTGTGTAGCTAGAAATTGTGCCCTACAACACAATCGGATAGTTGTTTGTGCGTGATCACGATTTGTCTATGAGTGCTATCACACAAGCGGAGGAATATTATGCATAAAACGGCAATGCTGGCACCTCCAAAGGGAGATGCCAGCATTCTGAGCGGCGAAAGTAGCGCGCTATTTAAGCATTGGCGTACGGATCACGCACACCGATGTACTGCAACGACGTGTACTCGTCGATGCCCTCGGCGCCGCCCTCACGGCCCATGCCGGACTGCTTCACGCCACCGAATGGAGCAGCGGCGTTGGAAATGACGCCGGCGTTGAAGCCCATGAGGCCGAACTCGAGGCCGTCACCGACGCGCCACATGCGGTCAGAATCCTCGGTGAACACGTAGGAGGCCAAGCCGTACTCCGTGTCATTAGCAATCTCAATTGCTTCCTTCTCATCGGAGAAGGTCAGGATCGGAGCGATCGGGCCGAAAATCTCCTCCTGTGCCACGCGGGCATCGCGGGAGACGTTTGTCAGCACGGTCGGGGAGTAGAAATAACCCTTGCCCTCACCCGGCTTACCGCCGATGAGGACCTTGGCGCCCTTGTCCACGGCATCGTCGACAAGCGCGGTGATGTTATCCAGTGCCTTCTGCTCCACGAGCGGGCCACAGGTAACGCCCTCATCGAGGCCGTTGCCCACCTTAAGCTCACCAATGCGCTTGGCGAACTTCTCCGCGAACTCTTCCGCGATGGATTCGTGCACGATGAAGCGGTTAGCGGCGGTGCAAGCCTCACCGATATTGCGCATCTTGGCACCCATGGCGCCCTCGACGGCTTGGTCAATGTCGGCGTCCTCAAAAACGATGAACGGAGCGTTGCCGCCCAGCTCCATCGAGGTACGCAGGACGTTGTCGGCAGCTGCCTTGAGCAGGGTCTTGCCCACCGGGGTAGAGCCGGTGAAGGAAATCTTGCGCAGGCGGGAATCCGCCATGATCGGCTCAGAAATAGCGGAGGCGGACTTGCCGGACACCACGTTGACCACACCCGCCGGAACGCCGGCATCAATCATGGTCTGCGCGAAGTACTGGGTGGTGAGCGGTGTGAGCTTGGCGGGCTTGACCACCATGGTGCAACCAGCAGCGATGGCCGGGGCAATCTTGCGGGTCGCCATAGCCAGCGGGAAGTTCCACGGGGTAATCAACAGGCAGGGGCCGACCGGCTTGCGGCGGGTCACCATGCGCAGGGTGCCCTCCGGCGCCGGAAGGGTACGGCCGTAATCGCGGACGGCTTCCTCGCTAAACCAGCGCAGGTACTCAGAACCATAGGTGACCTCACCGTAGGACTCCGCCAGCGGCTTACCCATCTCCAAGGTCATCAGCGCAGCGAACTCGTCCTTACGCTCCTGCACTAGGTCAAAGGCACGGCGCAGCAGGTTGGAACGCTCACGGGTGGACGTGCGTGCCCACTCATCCTGCACGGCACAGGCGGCGTCCATAGCCTTCTTCGCATCCTCAGAGGCAGCGGACGCCAGGGTAGCGATAACCTCACCGGTTGCCGGGTTTTCTACATCGAAGGTGTCGCCGCCAGAAGCGTCTACCCATTCGCCGTTAATGAGCAGGCCGGTCGGAACCTTGGCCAGCAGCTCGTCAATATTGACCTTGTTGTTTTCACTCATGATTCTTTTCTACCCTCCTAGAGTGAATTTGTCTGCGAGTTGGCGTGCCGCACCAGAAAGAAGTTGAACATCAGCACCAACCAGCGCAAATGATGCCCCAGAATCAAGATATTTCTGCGCCTGTTCGAGGTTAAAAGCGTTAACGCCTACCTTCTTTCCAGAAGCGCGCACGACCTCAAATGTGTGGTTCACGGCTTCGAGTACCTCCGGATGGGTCTGCTGACCCAACAACCCCATGGAGGCTGCCAAATCAGACGGGCCCACAAAAATCTGATCAACACCATCGATGGCCACAATGTCTTCGACATTGTCCACGGCCTTCGCGGATTCAATCTGGACCGTCAGGCTGACCGTCTCGGAAGCCTTGGGGAGATAGTTCTCCACACCATTCCACCGTGAGGACCGCGCCAAGGCAGAACCTACCCCGCGCACTCCACGTGGTGGATAGTGCATTGCCTGCACAGCCGCTTCAGCTTCCTCGGGCGTGTCAATCATTGGCACCATCAGGTTTTGTGCGCCGAGATCGAGGTACTGTTTAATAAGCGCGGTGTTATTGACGGGGATGCGCACAACGCGCGTGATGCCATAAGCATCGGTCGCGCGCAGCAGGGACAGAACTGTCTCTAGGCCATAGGGGGCATGCTCGCCGTCGATCAGCGTCCAGCTAAATCCAGCCGAGGCGATGATCTCCGCCGCAGCCTCAGACCCGGAACAGATCCAGGCACCCACGAGCGGCTGCTCTGCCTTCGCAAGAACGTCCGCAAACGTCGGCGGCAACTTTACTGGAATCGGCATGTGATGGACCCCAACTTTCCATAGTCAGCGTGGACAGTATCGCCCGGTTCAACCCACATGGGCTTGGTGAAGGAACCGGCCAGAATGATGTCGCCGGCGGCGAGGCTATCGCCATGCGCATGGAGCTTGTTGGCAAGCCAGGCCACTCCCATTGCCGGATGGTTGAGCACGGCCGCGGCCACACCAGTATCTTCGATGGATTCGTTGCGGTAGAGAAGTGCGGAGACCCAGCGCAGATCGACGTCTGCGGGATCCACCGGGTTGCCGCCGTAGACCATGGCGCCCAGTGCCGCGTTGTCCGAGATGGTATCGACGATCGTGCGGCCTTCCATCTCGATGCGGGAGGAGAGAATCTCTAGTGCTGGAACAACGTATTCCGTCGCACGAAGGACGTCGAAAATACTGCAATTCGGTCCCTTCAGCTCATCCTTGAGCACGAAAGCCAGCTCGACCTCGATGCGAACGTTGGAGAACTGCGCGTGCTCGATGGTCGAGCCATTCTCATAGACCTGGTCCTCAAAGATCGCACCGTAATCCGGTTCGGTAATTCCCGTGGCTTCCTGCATGACCTTCGAGGTCAGGCCAATCTTACGGCCGACGAGACGGCGCCCGTCTTCGATGCCGCGGCGCACCCACTCGCGCTGTACCGCGTAAGAATCCTCGATGCTCATCTCCGGGAAACGGGCGGTCAGCAGCGGAACCATTGAACGGTCCTTTTCGGCCTGCGCTAGTTCATCTGCAATAGCGATGTGCTGTTTTTCATCCAGCATGTACTTCGCTCCTTACTATGTTGTGGGACATGACTGTGGTGTTGTAGACGGTTGTTGAACGATGTGGTTTCACGTGAAACGACAACGCGGCCCCGCGTTATGTGCGCATTATCGACGCCGCGGGACCACGTTCATCAACCTGAGTACTGTGGGCTTCTAGAGCTGGTTACCCAGCTTGTACTCGCCCTGCTTCCACTCCGGCATCTCTTCCGAGTCTTCCTTACGGGTGTAGGAGAAGCCGTCCGCACCAATGGTGGCCTCCAGCTCGGACTCGTCTTCGCGAGCGACCAGCGGCACCGGGTTGCCATCCAGGTCGAGGACGGTGGAGCCATCGCGGTACCAGGAAGGAACAACTGGGGTTCCCCACCAGTCGCGGCGCTGGTTATCGTGAACGTCCCAGGTCACAACCGGGTTATCCGGATCGCCGGTGTAGTAGTCCTGGGTGTAGATCTCCACGCGGTGACCATCCGGATCGCGCAGGTACAGGTAGTACGCGTTGGAGACACCGTGGCGGCCCGGGCCACGCTCGATGCGGTCAGACTCGCGCAGGGCACCCAACTTGTCACAAATCGCGATGATGTTGTGCTTCTCGTGGGTAGCAAAGGCAATGTGGTGCATACGCGGGCCATCACCACCGGTCATAGCGGTGTCATGGACGGTCGGCTTACGACGCATCCATGCAGCATAGACGGTTCCTTCTTCATCACGGATGTCCTCGGTGGTGCGGAAGCCGAGGTCTTCCATGTACGCCACTGCCTTCGGCACATCTGGGGTGATCTGATTGAAGTGGTCGAGGCGAACGAGTGCACCAGGGATGTGGGCGTCGTATGACCAGGCCAGACGCTCACGGTGCTCAACCTCGTAGAAGAACTCGTACGGGAATCCCAGTGGGTCCTGAACGCGCACGGAGTCACCAATGCCCTTGACGAAGCCATCCTTGTTACGGCGGACCTCGCAGCCACGCGCCTTGTAGAACTCCTCGGCGAGGTCCAGGTCCTCCGGCGAACGAACGCGGAAGGAGAATGCAGCGACGGCAGCGACGGGGCCCTGTCGCAGCACGAGGTTGTGGTGGATGAACTCCTCGTAGGTGCGCAGGTAGATTTCGTTCTCGTTTTCCTCAGTCACGACGAGGCCGAGGGTGTCAACGTAGAACTTACGGGATGCAGCGAGATCGGTAACGATGATCTCCATGTAGGCGCAACGCAGGATGTCGGGGGCCTGAATGTCAGCCATGGTGGCTCCTTAGTGTGAATTAGTAATGGGGGAGTGGAGAGGGCGCGCAGACGTTACTGGTCCTGCTTGCCAAAGACCGGGTTGTGCACCTTGTCCAGGTTGATGTGGACGGCCTGCTGATCGGTGTAGAAATCGATGGAGCGGTAGCCGCCCTCGTGGCCGAGGCCGGATGCCTTGACGCCGCCGAACGGAGTGCGCAGGTCGCGGACGTTGTTGGAGTTGAGCCACACCATGCCGGCTTCAACGTTCTGGGCAAAGTTGTGGGCACGCTTGAGGTCGGAGGTCCACACATAAGCGGCGAGACCGTACTTGGTGTTATTGGCCAGCTCGAGTGCTTCTTCGTCGGTATCGAACGGGGTGATACCAACGACGGGGCCGAAGATCTCTTCCTGGAAGATTCGTGCGTCCGGCTTGACGTCAACGAAGACGGTCGGCTGAACAAAGTTGCCCTCCTCGAAGCCCTCTGGACGCTCGCCGCCGGCGGCCAGGGTGGCCTCCTGCTTGCCAATCTCGATGTAAGAGGTGACCTTCTCGTAGTGCTCCGGGTGGACGAGTGCGCCAACCTCGGTGGTCGGATCGGAAGGCAGGCCGACCTTCACGCGCTTAGCCTGCGCGGCGTAGCGCTCGACGAACTCATCGTAGATATCGCGCTGAACCAGAATGCGGGAACCTGCGGTGCAACGCTCACCGTTGAGGGAGAAGACACCGAAGATGCAGGCGTCGATAGCCGTCTCTAGGTCAGCGTCATTAAACACGATGGCCGGGGACTTACCACCCAGCTCCATGGACAGGCCCTTGAGGTGCGGGGCTGCATTGCCGAAAATGATCTGGCCGGTGCGGGATTCGCCGGTGAAGGAGATCAGCGGGACGTCCGGGTGCTTGACCAGCGGGTCGCCGGCGTAACCTTCCTCGCCGAAGCCGTTGACCAGGTTGAAGACACCCTTAGGCAGGCCGGCCTCTTCAAAGATTCCCGCCCATAGCTGAGCAGACAGCGGAGTGAACTCGGCCGGCTTGAGGACGACGGAGTTACCGGTAGCAATAGCCGGGGCCAGCTTCCAGGACTCCAGCATGAACGGGGTGTTCCATGGAGTAATCAGGCCAGCAACACCAATCGGCTTGCGGTTGACGTAGTTGATCTGGCGGCCCGGAACCTTGTAGGCGTCATCGGCCTGGGCCACAATCAGATCGGCGAAGAAGCGGAAGTTTTCCGCGGCGCGCTTGGCCTGACCGTTTGCCTGCGTAATTGGCAGACCGGAGTCGAAGGACTCCCATGCGGCGAGCTTTTCTGCGCGGGTTTCCACAATATCCGCGATTTTGTTCAGGACACGTGCACGCTCACGCGGCAGAGCCTTGGCCCACGGGCCGTTCTCGAAGGCATCCTTGGCAGCCGCAACAGCCTTATCGATATCAGCTGGCTTGCCTGAAGCTGCCTTGATGTAAGGCTGGTTCGTCACTGGATCGAGGACTTCAAATTCCTCGCCGTCGATAGACGGAACAAATTCACCATTGATGTAGTGCAGGATCTTCTCTGGAAGATCGGTGGGCTTAGCAGCATCGTTGTTGATAGCCATGTTTAGTCCTTCTCCTTAGGTATTCTTTTCGCGGTAACTGCGCAGTGTGGTTAGACGGTGTTCGCGGGCAACCTTTTCTATGTAGGCAGGCTCTGCGCCTGCCTCAATCAAGTTGACCAGTCGTTCATGTTCGCGGACGGATTCTTGGGCTCTTTCTGGCACGTACCGGAATGTCGACACGCGGTGGTATTCCAACTGTTTCCATTGGTCCACCACCAAGTTCTTCAATCTCTCATTCGGGCACTTGGCAAAAAGAACACTGTGAAATTCTTTGTTGAGCTGGGTAAATTCATCGGGGTCATGGTGGATGTCTAGTTCACTCATACGACGATTAATCTCCCGCGCTCGGGCTAGGTCTTCGGGCTCAAGCAGGGGCGCGGATTGAGCTGTGGCATTCGCCTCGACGGTGGCCACGATGTCCATGGACTCGTAGTAAGCCTCACGGTTGTAGGTGGTGACACTTGCTCCTACATTGCGCTCATACGTGACCATCCCTTCCGCCTCCAGCTGGCGTATCGCTTCCCTGACGGGGACCACGCTGATATCCAGCGCTTCGGCGATGGTGGCCAGTACTAGGCGGTAGCCGGGCTCGTACTCACGGGTACGAATCTTTTCACTAATCCAGTTATAGGCTTTTTGGGATTTGCTTTCCCCAGAAGGTGTGGAAGGTGATGTCATTGATCACCTTCCTTGCTCTCATTGGCAGCCCCGTCACGGAAGGCAAGGTAGGCCTCTTTGTTCTTCCCCGTTGGTGGGAAAAGGCCATCGAGACTAGCGCCGGTTTCCACTTGGGTAGCAACCCACTCGTCTTCGTGCTCCTTGGCCAGAGCACCTTCGGCCACCTCCTTTGCCAGCGCCCGGGGGATGACGATGACGCCATCATCATCACCGACGATGATGTCTCCTGGGAGTACGGTGGCGTTTCCGCAGGAAACAGCAATATCGCTATCCCACGGCACGTGCTTTCGGCCAAGCACGCAGGGGTGTGCCCCCTGGGTAAAGACAGGAAGACCGATCTCTCGCACGGCTTCGAAGTCACGGACACCACCATCGGTCACGACTCCAGCGGCACCGCGCACCTTCGCACGCAGAGCGAGGATGTCACCGAGGGTTCCGGAACCCGACTCTCCGCGGGCTTCGATAACGATGACCTCTCCCTCCTTGACAGTGTCAAAGACTTTCTTCTGCTCGTTCAGTCCGCCACCGTGGGACTTGAAGAGGTCTTCGCGGCCGGCGACAAAGCGCAAGGTGCGGGCCACGCCCACCATCTTGGTTCCCTTGGTTTGCGGATAAACACCTTCGATGACGGACTGGTTAATGCCTCTATTGCGCAACTGTGCCGAAAGTCCCGCCGTTGGCGCCTGCTCAAGTGCGGCCTTCAACTGTGGGTCAAGCCCACCGTTATCCAGTGGTTCAAGTCCCGCACTTTCGCGGTCACCGTAAGCGTCTTCACGTTGCTTGTCATCCACATAGGGCAGGCTTCCAAGCTTCGCGTCGAAGTCCGCTGCTACTTCTTCAACGGTGGTCTTCAACCGGCCAGAGGTCACGCCACCTGGGATGTCTACCTCCACCTCAACGACGTCACCAGGCTCGATGACGGAGGAGCCAGCCGGGGTTCCGGTAAGGATGATGTCTCCCTCTTCGAGCGTCATGTGCTGCGAGAGGTCCGCCACGAACTGGGCAAGCGGGAAAATCAGGTCCTCATCGGACGACGTTCCTTCCTGGACAATCTCACCGTTAACCCATGTACGCAGACGCAAGGACTTGGGGTCGATGTCCTGAGCCGGGATGAGCTCTGGGCCAATAGGGGTGTAGCCATCGCGCGATTTGGAGCGGGTGTTGGATCCCTTGTCTTGGACCTTGTAGTCATACAGGCCAATGTCGTTCGAGGCGGTGACATACGCGACGTGCTTCCATGCCTCATCCAAGGAGACATTTCGTGCAGGCGTGCCGATGATAAGAGCAATTTCGCCCTCAAATGCCAACAGCTCGGTACCGGCGGGGCGTTGAACTACTTGTCCGGTTCCAGCCAGTGTGCTCGTGGCTTTGAGGAAGTAGCTCGGTGCCTTGGGCCAACGGCCTCGCTGCGCTGCGCGCGACTCGAAAGCCACGTGGACGGCGATCATCTTGCCCGGCTTGACCGGCAGAAATTCAGGTACAGCCATGAAGAATCCTTAATTGTGAACAAATCCTTGCCCGAATCGTATATTATCCCTAGCATCGCCGCAAGTGGTTAAACTCACACGACGACTTAGATATATGTCGCACCACATGTCGAAAGGAATCAACATGTCTCGAACCACCGTCACGCCGACGATCTCCACGGCCGAGCGCCGTCGAGTAGTCGCCGCGACAACTATCGGTACCGCTATCGAGTGGTATGACTATTTCCTCTACGCTGCCGTCGCCGGATTGGTGTTCAATCAGCTCATGTTCGGCCCGCTCGAGGGCGGTTTGGCCACCATCATTTCCTTCCTGACGGTGGGACTGTCCTTCCTCTTCCGCCCTGTCGGTGCCTTCCTTGCTGGCCACTTCGCTGACCGCCTCGGCCGCCGCGTCGTTCTCATGGTGACTCTTTTTGCCATGGGAGGTGCGACCACCCTCATCGGTCTCCTTCCCACCTACGAGACCGCCGGCGTATGGGCACCAATCCTGCTCATTCTCCTGCGCATTGTCCAGGGTATTTCGGCTGGTGGCGAGTGGGGCTCGGCGGTGCTCATGGCCGTTGAGCACGCCCCCGACAACAAGCGCGGCCTGTACGGCGCGGGCCCACAGGTTGGTGTTCCGGCGGGCCTGCTGCTTTCCTCCGGCGTCCTTTCCATCATGAACACGATTGCGCCTGGCGACGCCTTCATGGCCTGGGGTTGGCGCGTTCCTTTCCTCATTTCCATCATCCTTGTCCTCGTGGGCTACCTCATCCGTATGGGTGTAGACGAGTCTCCCGTTTTCGAAGAGATTGCCCAGCGTGAGGAGGAAGAAGCCACCAATCCCATCGGCACGCTGTTCAAGAAGTTCACTCCGCTGGTCTTCGTGGCTGCTCTCGTCTTCGCTGGTAACGGCACGGTGGGATACATGACAACCGGCGGCTACATCCAGCGCTATGCCACCGACCCTGAAGGCCCCGTAGCACTGGCACGTGGCGACGTACTCAATGCCGTCACCATCTCCGCGGCAGCTTGGGCGCTGACGACGCTCTTCGCTGGCTTCATCTCTGATTTCATTGGCCGCCGGAACACCTACCTCATTGGTTTCGTGCTCCAGGCCATTGGTGCAGCCGCCCTCTTCCCGCTGGTCAACACCGGCAGCTTGGGCATGCTGTACGCCGCCCTTCTCTTCCTCACCATTGGCCTTGGCCTGACTTATGGTGCCCAATCCGCGATGTATGCCGAGCTTTTCCCTGCCTCCATCCGCGCCACGGGCGTATCCGTTACCTACGCGATTGGTTCGGTGCTGGGCGGTGCTTTCGCGCCCATGATTGCGGCTTCCTTGGTGGAAGCAACCGGTACCACCTTCGCTGTATCGGGCTACCTGGTTACCGCCTCCCTCATTGGCCTTGTGTGCACGTTCCTACTACGCGAGCGAAAGGGAATCGCTCTAGGCCCAGAGCACGAGGCAGAACAGTCCCGTGGCCACTTCATCTTCTCGCCGAAGGTGTAGAACAACCTCACCCGAGCCATTGTGCTGCAGCCGGTCATCATATATGATTCCGGAACTAAGACGCAGCTCACACATCGATGGTCTATTGAACTGAATCACCATCCATGTGCAATCTCTACCATCGCTTTACTAAGGAGTTCATAGTGCAGTTCCATCACAACGGCTACGTGTCCGAAGATCCGCGCGTTCATGAGGCCACCGGTTACGGCGTCGACCGCGCAGTAGAACTTCCCGATGAAATGGATGTACTCATCGTCGGCTCCGGTCCTGCGGGAATGATTGCAGCGGCCCAATTGGCCATGTTCCCGAGTGTCAATACCCGCATCATTGAGCGCCGCCCACAGCGACTTGAACTCGGGCAGGCTGATGGTATTCAGTCCCGTTCGGTTGAAACCTTCCAGGCCTTTGGATTCGCCAAGGAAATCACGGAAGAAGCCTACGAGATTACGGAGATGTCCTTCTGGAACCCAGATCCTGAGGACCGCTCGAAGATTGTCCGCGGCGCTCGCCCCATCGATGATGAACATGGTATCTCCGAGTTTCCACACCTCATTGTGAACCAAGCACGCGTTCTGGATTATTTTGCCCGCTATGCCCACCGCGCACCGGGGCGCATCACGCCAGATTATGGCTGGACTTTCACTTCTCTCGAGGTAGGGGAGGGCGAGTACCCGGTCACCGTCCACCTCGAGGACGCACACGGCAATCCACGCGATGTCCGCGCGAAGTACGTCGTGGGTTGCGATGGCGCACGTTCCCGCGTGCGTAAGTCCATTGGTCGTTCGTTGAAGGGCGACCAGGCTAACCACGCTTGGGGCGTGATGGACGTCGTGGTTGATACAGACTTCCCGGACTGGCGTACCAAGTGCGCAATTCACTCGAAGGCCGGCTCCATCCTGCACATCCCTCGCGAAGGCGGCTACCTCTGCCGTGTCTACGTTGACCTCGGAGTGGTTCCTGAGGATGACAACCACAAGGTTCGCGATACGCCCATTGAAAAGATCATTGAGAAGGCCAATGAGATTTACTCGCCTTATTTCATTGACGTCAAGATGGTGGCGTGGCACTCCGTCTACGAAGTGGGGCACCGCCTGGTTGATGCCTTCGATGACAACAATGGTGACCCGCGCGTCTTCCTCACGGGCGACGCATGCCATACCCACTCTGCCAAGGCGGGACAGGGCATGAATGTCTCGATGCAGGATGGCTTCAATATTGGCTGGAAGCTCGGGCATGTCCTCGACGGTCGCGCGCCCAAGGAGCTCCTGTCCACCTATCACGGTGAGCGCCAGCCGGCCGCACAGAATCTCATCAATTTTGACCGCGAGTGGTCCACCCTGATGGCTACCCCGACCGAAGAGCTCGATGACCCTCAGGCAGTGGAAAAGTACTACGTCGCTGCGGAAGAGTTCGCCGCTGGCATGATGACGCAGTATGACGAGAACCTGATTGTAGGCGATACCAAGCACCAAGCCCTGGCGGTAGGTTTCCCAGTTGGCAGGCGTTTTAAGTCCCTCGAAGTTCTGCGCCGCTGCGATGCCTTTGTGCAGCACCTAGGCCATCAACACACTGCCGACGGCCGCTACCGCATCTACGCCTTTGCTGATTCACCTAAGGCAGGGGAGAGCTCTGCGCTTAGCGCATGGGCGGAAAAGATTCCGGCCATTCTCTCTAAGTTCAATCCCGAAGGAGCTGATGAAAACACCTACTTCGATGTCAAAGTGATTTATCAGCAGACGAATCATCATGACTACGAGATTCTTGACGCACCAGCCCTCTTCCGCCCGCGTAATGGCAAGTTCAACGTGCCCAACTGGGAGAACGTCTTCAACGCACTTCCTGACAAGGACATATTCACCATGCGCGGCATCTCCCGCGACGGCGCCGTAGTCATTGTCCGCCCGGACCAGTACGTTGGCGCGGTACTGCCGCTTGATGACGCCAATGCGGTGGAAGAGTATTTCGCCTCCGCGCTCATCAAGCGTAGCTAAACCACGTTTCACGTGAAACGACTGTGGGCCTGGCTAATTGCCAGGCCCACATTCACGTTATTGATCCTCATGCTGCCACAACGACGAGATTGGCAGCACGTGCACTGGAAAGCCGTCCTGTTCTACCGTAACCGCACGTGACCCGTGATAGAGCACCACGCCCGCGCTACAACGCTCTTGGTGCTCCATACCGAATCTCACAACGTTCTTCCACGAACGGGCATCAACGCTCAAAGCACTTTTAACCTCAACAGGCACTACACGCCCATCTGCTAGCTCGATGACGATATCAATCTCGATAGCGCGTTTACGGTAGTGAGCAATCTTAAAACGCTCACGGGACCACGTTGCTTGTTTGAGCAACTCACCGCAAACAAATGCCTCAACGAGTGCACCGTAATGTTCAAAGCCTCCAGCAACACGTGATTTCTCGACGCTAAAGCCGGTAAGGAATGCAGCTAACCCCGTATCAGCGATACTGACCTTTGGCCGCTTGAGCGCCCTGCTGCTATAGCCCATACCCCACCCAGGCGTGATATCGATGAGATACATCATCTCAGCCAACGTGAGATATTCGCCCAGCGAGCTCTCGGCGATTCCAAGGCTTCGCGCTACTTTTGACTTCACCAACTCTGCTTGAGGCTGATTGGCTATGACCCGCAATAAGGTCTCAAGATATTGCGAAAAGCGGCTGCCGTTTCCAAGCTCTCGTGAATCATGCGTGGCAAGGCGCTCAACATAGGAGCCATACCATCGTTCCTGCCTTCGACGGTCGGACCTCTTTAATGGTTCTGGGTAGCCACCTGCAATGATTGCAGAGCGCAGTTCATCCGAAGAACCTCCATACTCATTCCAGCGCTCTAGTCCTTGGTAGCCGTCAACGGCCCAGGCAACCCAATCTTCCGGTTGCTCTCGCTCGGCGATTTCCCCTTGGCTGAGGCCATAAACACGGAGGGATTCTGCCCGTCCAGCCAAGGAGTCCGACACTCCGGGCAGGCGAAGCAAATCGGAGGAACCTGTGATCGCAAACCGGCCAGGGCGACGATCGCGGTCAATCGACGCTTTTAAGGCCAATGCTAATTCAGGCGCGCGTTGCGCTTCATCAATCACCAATGTGCGGGAGCCGGCTTGCTCGACAAATCCCGCTGGATCGTGCCGAGCGTAGTCTAGAGCTAACGCGTCATCGAGCGTAACGAAATGCGCTTCTTCCTCATTCAGTGCCTGGCAGAGAAGCGTGGATTTTCCAACTTGCCGCGCACCTTGCACCACAAGAAGCGGGGAGTCCTCAAGGATTTCCCGCGCAATCGAAACCCCATGTCGTGGCACCTCATGTGTAAGCGTCATGTCCCGCATTTTAGCAGGTTAAAAGGCTACTCGAAGATTTACCGAAGTTTGCTCGAAGATTTACCAGCTCCTGCTCGAAGATTTTGCCAGTCAGTGTTTCACGTGAAACTCCAGCCCTATTGCAGCAGCGTCCTGTCGGAAGTCGCACCTTTAATCTTCGCAAACTCGGCCATGAGGTCTTCGACCGTTAGCTTGGCCTTCTGCTCCGCATCTGCCGAGTAGATAATCTGACCTTCGTGCATCATGATGAGGCGGTTGCCCACCTGGAGCGCCTGGGCCATATTGTGCGTCACCATGAGCGTGGTCAACTTGCCTTGCTCCACAATGCGCTTGGTCAAGTCAGTAACCAGCTCCGCACGTTGGGGATCAAGGGCGGCCGTGTGTTCGTCGAGAAGCATCACGTCGGGGTGAGTAAACCCTGCCATAAGCAGTGACAGCGCTTGGCGCTGGCCGCCAGACAGGAGGCCCACCTTGGTCCCTAGGCGCTTCTCCAAACCCAACTCGAGGGTTTCCAACTGCTCGACAAAGATCTTTCGGCGCGAGGCGTTAAGACCCAAACCTAAGCCGCGCTTCTTGCCGCGCAGGTAGGCAAGCGACAGGTTTTCCTCAATGGTGAGGTTCGGCGCGGTGCCAGCCATAGGATCTTGGAACACGCGGCCAACCTTCTGTGCACGTTTGTGCTCCGGCTGCGTCGTGACATTCTTGCCGTGAATAGTAATCCGGCCGGAGTCCGGGATGAGCCGGCCGGAAATGGAATTCAGCAACGTCGATTTTCCCGCACCGTTAGAACCGATGACGGTGACGAAATCACCGGGGGCGAGTTCCAGGGAGACGTCGCGAAGCGCTCGGCGTTCATTGGCCGTTCCCGGGAAGAAGGTCTTCGAAATGTTCTCTACATTAAGCATGAGCCTTGACCTTCCTTCCGCCACGCACGCGCGTCAGGCGCGGAACCAACAGAGCAACGATCACCAGAAGGGCAGTGATGAGCTTCATGTCATTCGGGTTGAGGCCCACCTGCAGAGCCGCGAAGATGATGAGGCGGTAAATTACGGAGCCGACTGCCACCGCAACGACTGCCAACCAGAGGCGGGACTGGGGGAGTACCGCCTGGCCCAGAATGACAGAGGCAAGGCCCACCAGGATAAGGCCGATGCCCATCGAGATATCCGCGAAGCCCTGGTACTGAGCAATGAGTGCACCGCACAGGCCCACCAGCCCATTGGACAGGGCCAGGGTCAGGATCTTGGTGAAGTCCGTGGACACACCAAAGGAGGTGATCATCTGCTGATTGTCACCCGTGGCGCGCAGGGACATGCCCAAATCTGTGGAGAGGAACCACACGATGAGCAAGCACAGCGCCACCGCACCCACAGCCAGCAAACCGACGCCAGCCCATGTGCCCATCACAGCATCAAGTGGGGTGAAAACTGAATCCTGGGTGAGCAGTGGCACGTTGGCGCTGCCCATGATGCGCAGGTTGATTGACCACAGGCCAATCATGGTGAGAATTCCCGCCAAGAGGCCATCGATGCGGCCCTTGGTGTGCAGCAAACCCGTAATGCATCCGGCGACGAAACCGGTGCAAAAACCTGCCAGCGATGCCAGGAAAGGGTTAACCCCATTTGTAATGAGCACGCCGGCCGTCGCAGCCCCGGTGGTAAAGGAGCCGTCAACGGTCAGGTCGGGGAAGTCAAGGACGCGGAACGTCAGGTAGACGCCCACCGCCATGACTGCGTAAATCAGGCCTAGCTCAAGCGCACCGATCACAGCTTCTCAGCCTTTTCCAGAATCTCCTTCGGCACCTCGATACCCTGTGCCTTGACTGCTTCCTCGTTGATGACGTAGGTGTACTCGGAGGCAGTTTCCACCGGGGTCTCAGCCGGGTCGGCACCGTCCTGGAGGATGCGCAAAGCCATCTCGCCGGTCTGGCGGCCCAGCTCCTTGTAGTCGATGCCGATGGTGGCAGCGGCACCACCTTCAACAGCGCCAGAGTCTGCAGCGATGACTGGGATGGTCTTGTCGTTGGCCACCTTAATGAGAGAAGAAATACCGGAAACCACCATGTTGTCCGTCGGGATGTAGATAGCATCCACGTCACCCAGCGCCTCCACTGCCTGCGGAATCTCGGTCACCGAGGTAACAGTCTGAGACTTCACCTCGATTCCCTTGGGCTTGGCAGCCTCGGTGAGCTGCTCCACCTGGACCTTTGAGTTGACCTCGGCTGAGGAGTACACCACACCAACGCTCTTGGCATCCGGGACGAGCTGGGTGATGAGCTCGACCTGCTCTTCAATCGGTGCAGCGTCGGAGGTACCAGTGACATTCTTTCCAGGCTTATCTACCGACTCCACAAGTTCTGCCTCGACGGGGTCCGTGACCGCGGTGAAGAGCAGCGGCTTGTCCTTAATGGACTTGCTCATCGCCTGGCCCGCTGGGGTAGCGATGGCTAGGTAGAGATCGTGTTGCGCACTAGCCATTTGCTGCGAGATAGACACAGCGGTGGCTTGCTCACCATTGGCGTTCTGGATGTCGAATTCCACGTCCACGCCAGCGTCCTCGAAGGCCGCCTGAAAACCTTCTGCCGCAGCATCCAGGGAGGGGTGCTGGACCAGCTGGTTGATACCGATGGAGTAGGAATCCCCACCTCCCGAATCGCCGCCGGTGCTTTCCGACGATGACGAGCAGCCCACCAGGGCGGCAGTGCTCAGGGCGATAGCTGAGAGAGCAGCGGCAGTTTTAGAGAACATATCGGTCCTTTTCTACTCAAGTGTGACAGTAGTGACCGTTATTAAATCCTTTTTCTACCTTTCTAACCAGCGGTTTTATGAACATTTTTCTCAGGCGGGGGTATTCTTAGACCTCCAAAAGCTATAGCACTACAGTTTTAGAGTCCTACATCACAGCCACTAGCTGCGTGTTTCATACATCACTGTCCATCCGCGTGGCGTCCATTTCCGTGAGAGGACGGGGGTACCCCGATTTTCGTTTACCTGTACGGCGGAAGGTATTGGTGTTAAAGTCGGTGCTGTGAAGAACACATCTAACCTTTGGTGGTGGCGCGCGTAACCCGCGGGCCTCGTTGTTCTCCCATCTTTTAAGGCCCGCAGCTGCGGGCTTTTCGGCGTTTTTCTCTCCACACAGCTCGCGGCAGCACACAAAGCGTTAACGAAAGACACACATTATGCCGTTGAAACATAAGCCGCACAGTGCACAGCGCACATTGGCCTACACCCCTGATGCCGCTGCGCTCTTTGATGCCCTCGCCACGCCACAGGATTCCCTGCTTTTGGAATCCGCGGACATTGAAACCAAGAAGAACCTCACCTGCATCGCCATCACCAAGGCAGCTCTGAAGGTAGTGTGCCGCGGCCAGGAGATCACCGCCACCGCGCTCACGCCCTCCGGACGCATTCTTATCGACGACCTCCGCGAGGACTTCCACTCGCGCATCACCAAGGACGCCGACGACAGCATCACCTTCCGCTTCGAGCTCTCCACCGAACACGATGAGCGCGCCCGTTTGCGTGCCACGTCAACTGCGGACGTGCTGCGTACGCTGCAATTTAGCCGCCTCTACTCAGGGGAGATGCTGCCTTTCCTGGGCGGCGGTTTCGCCTTCGATTATGTCGACACCTTCGAGGAGCTCCCACCGGTCCCGGATGGCCCGAATGAGTATCCGGATTATGAGTTTCTCGTCGCCGAGCACGTCCTTACCGTGGACCACCTGACGCAGACGGCGAAGATTGAGGGGTGGGGCGTCGATAAGCACGTGCTCGAAGAAGAACTCGACCGCGCTGCACGTACCGCACCCCTCACCCCAGCCTCACCCGCACCGCTGGGCACCGTCACCGCGCGCGCCAACATCGATGACGCTGCTTTCCGACGCCACGTGGAGCACCTCCAAGGCAACGTCCATGCTGGCGACATTTACCAAGTCGTGCCCTCTCGCGCATTCAGTATTGCCTGTCCCGACGCTTTCGCTGCCTACCGCACGCTTCGTGAGACGAACCCTTCGCCGTACATGTTCTACGTGCGCGGCGCAGAACACGAGCTTTTCGGCGCCTCTCCGGAATCCAACCTCAAGTACACGGCCGACGACCGGCAGGTGCAGCTCTATCCCGTCGCCGGTACCCGGCCGCGCGGAGCCACGCATGAGCTAGACATCCGCAACGAGCTGGAGATGCGCACGGACTCGAAAGAGGTAGCTGAGCACATCATGCTCGTTGACCTCGCGCGCAACGACCTCGCCCGCGTCGCAGTTCCCGGCACCAGGCACGTCGCTGACCTGCTCCAAGTCGACCGCTACTCGCGCGTCATGCACCTGGTCTCCCGCGTCGCCGCCACCCTACACGAGGATTTTGACGCTCTCGATGCCTACCGCGCCTGCATGAACATGGGAACTCTTACGGGCGCACCGAAGCTGCGCGCAATGGAACTTATCCGCGAGACTGAAGGGACTCGCCGCGGTTCCTTCGGCGGCGCCATCGGCTACCTGCGCGGTGATGGCTCGATGGACAACTGCATCGTCATCCGCTCCGCCTACGTCAAAGATGGCACGGCCGTCGTCCAGGCGGGCGCCGGTGTCGTCCGCGATTCCGTCCCCCAGTCCGAGGCCGATGAGACGGTCCATAAGGCCTACGCGGTCCTCAGCGCCATCGCCCAGGCACACAACGCATCTCTGGAGGTCATCCGATGAACCCGCACGTCGTCCTCATCGACAACCACGATTCTTTCGTCTACAACCTCGTCGATGCACTCGCCGGATATGACACCACCGTCTTCCGTAACTCGGTCCCGGTGGAGGAGGTCCTCGCCGCTCAACCCGACATCATCATCCTTTCGCCGGGCCCCGGACACCCACGAGACGCTGGAACAATGATGCAGCTTATCGAGACCTCCCTCGGCCGCATCCCCATCCTCGGCATCTGCTTGGGGTTCCAAGCCTTGCTCGATCACTTCGGCGGTACCGTCCAGCCGTGCGGCCCCGTCCACGGCTCTTCCATACCCATGACCTTGACCGATGCTGGTGCGCGCCACCCGGTCTTTCAAGACCTGGCCACCGATAATGAGCCGGATAACCCCAACTACGTGGGCCGCCTCGTCCCCGTGGCGCGCTATCACTCCTTGGGCTGCGCGAACATCCCTGCCCAGATGCGCAACCTGGCCGAGACCGACACGGACATCGGTCCGGTCACCATGGCGGCTGAGACTCTCGACGGCAGCGCCATCGGCCTTCAGTTTCACCCCGAGTCCCTACTCACCCCAACCGGCCCGCTGATGATTGAACGCTGTATCGAACAACTTTCTTCCCGCCCCACAATGGAGGAGGTCAACAAATGACTGACAATACGTCCCTGAATACTCTGAAAGCCTTTCTTGACATCACCGAGCCCACCCTCGATCAGGCCATTGAGGTTTTCACCCCGCTGACGGTGGGGGAGTATGACGATATCCATATCGCTGCTCTGCTCACCCACATCCGTACCCGTGGCGAAACCTTCGCCGACGTCGCTGGCGCCGCCCGCGCTTTCCTCCATGCTGGGCGTCCCTTCCCAGTCACGGGAGAAGGCCTCATGGATACTGCGGGCACTGGCGGCGATGGTGCCAATACCATCAACGTCACCACCGGCGCCTCCCTCGTAGCTTCCGCCGGGGGAGTGAAGATGGTAAAGCACGGTAACCGCTCCGTCTCCTCTAAGTCCGGCTCCGCCGACGTCCTCGAAGCACTGGGCATTCCCCTCGACCTCGACCCAGACCGCGCCGTCCGCCAGCTGGAAGCCTCGAACTTTACGTTCCTCTTCGCCCCTGCTTACAATCCGGCCGTTGCCCACGTGCAACCAGTGCGCAAGGGCTTGGGTATTTCCACCATCTTCAATACCCTCGGACCACTGCTGAGCCCCGGGCGGCCTGAATTCCAGATCATGGGCATTGCCAACCCCGCCCAAGGCCAGCTCATCGCGGAAGTGTTTAAGGAGCTCGGCCGCAGCCGCGCACTCGTAGTCCACGGTGCTGGCACCGATGAAATCGCCGTACACGGAACCACCCAGGTGTGGGAGCTTCGCGACGGTACCATCAGCCACTACGAGCTAACGCCGGAAGACCTCGGCATTTCCCGCCACGAACTCTCCGATCTCGCGGGCGGCAATGGAGAGGAGAATGCCCAAGCCCTCCGCGATATCTTCGCCGGCACCGGAAAACCTGCCCATCACGACGCCATCGCTGCTGCCGCGGGTGCCATGTTCTACCTCAATGGCACCACTGATTCGATTGCCGCAGGTGTCTCCCACGCCAGCCAGCTCATCAAGGACGGCACCGTTGCCGCATGGCTGAAGAAGCACGAGGAGGCGAATTATGGCTCTGCCGACCGTGCTTGAGGGGATCGTCGCCAAGCGCCGCACCCATCTCCCCGCGATCCGTGAGCGCCTTGCCCACGTGGACCTCGACGCCCTCCCGCGTTCCGAGCGCTCCTTCTATGATGCTCTCAACGGCACTAACCGCTTCATCATGGAATGCAAGTCCGCTTCGCCCTCGCTGGGCCTTATCCGCGAACACTACGAACCGGGCGCCATTGCGCGGGTCTACTCACGCTATGCTTCCGCAATCTCCGTGCTCTGCGAGCCCGAGCGTTTCGGCGGCGACTACGACCACCTGCAGACCGTGGCACTTTCGACGCACCTGCCGGTGCTGTGTAAGGACTTCATCATCGACCCCATCCAGGTCTATGCCGCGCGTTATTTCGGCGCGGATGCGATCCTTCTCATGATGTCTATCGTCGATGACGAGACCTACGGCGAGCTTAAGCAGCTTGCCGACGCCCTCGGACTCGACGTCCTCACCGAGGCCATCACCGAGGAGGAAGTAGCCCGCGCGGTAGCCTTCGGCGTGGACGTCATCGGCATCAACAATCGTAACCTGCACGATCTCACGATCGACTTAAACCGCACCGCGCAGCTTGCACCCTTGGTTCCGGAAGGCAAGGTCGTTGTTTCCGAGTCTGGCATTCGCAACAACCACACCGTTCGCCAGCACGGCGCTCACGCCAATGCTTTCCTTGTCGGTTCGCAGCTCACCGGAACACCCGACATCGACCGTGCCGCCCGCGAACTCGTCTTTGGCAGCAACAAAGTTTGTGGCCTCACCTCATGGTCCGCAGCGCAAGCCGCACGGGCTGCCGGCGCAGTGTACGGCGGACTCATCTTCGAGGAGGCATCTCCACGCAATGTTTCACGTGAAACCGCGCTCGACATCATCGCTCACGAACCCGACCTCACCTACGTTGCAGTCTCTCGCCGCACCACCGGTTGGGAGGAGCTCGCCCTCGACGGCATCGACTGCCTTCAAATCCACGCGCCGTACCAAGGAAGCACAGAAGCTGAGCTGAATCTCATCAACGCCGTCCGCACAGTAGCGGGGGAGAGGCAGGTCTGGCGCGCCATCGATATGACCGCCCCGCATGGATCCGATCTCGCCGCCGCGCTTGCTGACGCCACCGATCTCCTCATCCTCGATTCCGGCCCCGGCGGCACGGGCACCTCCTTCGACTGGACGATCATCCCTGACTCCATCAAGGAGAAATCGCTTCTCGCTGGCGGACTCAACCAGTCCAATCTCGCAGAGGCACTCCGCGTCGGTACCGTCGGCCTCGACCTCAATTCGGGGCTCGAGATCAACGGCCGCAAGGATGCCGGAATCATTGCCCAGACCTTCAACTTTATTCGTCACTTTACGTATTAATCCCCGACCCAAAGGACCGCCATGACTACTCCACAAGAAACCCGGGAGACTCTTCTTCCGGCCTACTTCGGTGAGTTCGGCGGACAGTTTGTCCCCGAGTCGCTCATCCCTGCCCTCGACCAACTAGAGCAAGCTTTCGTCGATGCACAGAATGACTCCTCCTTCCGTGAGGAACTTTCTGGCTACCTCCGTGACTACCTCGGCCGCCCCACCCCTCTTACTGAGGCCACCAAACTTGGCGGCAAGGCTCGTATCTTCCTCAAGCGCGAAGACCTGGTGCACGGCGGCGCCCACAAGACCAACCAAGTCATCGGCCAAGCCCTCCTGGCAAAGCGCATGGGCAAGACCCGCATCATTGCCGAAACCGGCGCTGGCCAACACGGAACCGCCACAGCCCTCGCCTGTGCGCTCCTCGATCTCGAGTGCGTGGTGTACATGGGCGCCAAGGACGTCGCCAGGCAGCAGCCCAATGTCTACCGCATGGAACTGATGGGCGCGAAGGTTATCCCCGTCGACTCCGGCTCGGGCACTCTCAAGGACGCGGTTAATGAGGCCCTCCGTGATTGGACTGCCACCTTCCACGAATCTCACTACCTCCTCGGCACCGCCGCGGGACCACATCCGTTCCCGACCATCGTGCGCGAGTTCCACAAAGTGATCTCCGAAGAAGCCAAGGCCCAAATGATTGAACGCACCGGCGGGCTTCCCGACGTCGTAGTGGCCTGCGTCGGCGGCGGCTCCAATGCCATCGGCATGTTCGCGGATTTCATCGATGAGGAATCCGTTGAGCTCGTAGGTGCGGAGCCTGGGGGAGAGGGCCTCGATTCCGGCCGCCACGGCGCCACGATTAACAATGGCACCATCGGCATTCTCCACGGCGCTCGTTCTTACCTCATGCGGAACTCCGAAGGCCAAGTGGAAGAATCCTATTCCATCTCCGCCGGACTTGATTACCCGGGCGTCGGCCCGCAGCACGCGCATCTTTCCCAGACGGGCCGCGCGACGTACGTCGGCATCACCGACGCCGAAGCACTTGAAGCCTTCCAACTCCTCAGCCGCCGCGAAGGAATCATCCCTGCCCTCGAGTCCTCCCATGCCCTGGCCTACGCCCTCAAGCGCAAGGATGAAGACATCACCATCCTCGTCTCCCTGTCTGGCCGTGGCGACAAAGACATCGACCACGTCCGACGCACCCTCGACGAACAGCCCGAACTCAAGCTCCCGGAGGATCACTAATGAGCCGCTACGAGAAACTCTTTTCCACACTAGCCTCGCGTAATGAAGGCGCATTTGTCCCCTTCATTATGCTCAGCGACCCTGACCCAGACACCGCCCTGACCATCGTCCGGGCAGCCGTCGCCGGTGGGGCGGATGCTCTGGAGCTCGGAGTACCATTCTCCGACCCGGTAGCCGACGGCCCCACAATCCAGGCCTCACACATTCGCGCCCTCTCCGGCGGCTCCACTGTCGATTCAGCCCTTAGCCAGATCCGCCAGATCCGCGCTGAGTTTCCGGATCTTCCCATCGGCATGCTCATCTACGGTAACGTGCCCTTCACCCGTGGCCTCGACACCTTCTACTCTGAGTTCCACGAGGCAGGTGCCGACAGCATTTTGATTCCCGACATCCCAGTGCGCGAAGGCGCCCCCTTCGTCGCTGCCGCCGAGAAGGCCGGGATTGACCCGATCTTTATCGCACCCGCTCAAGCCTCCGAGAAGACCCTCGCTGGTGTAGCCAAGTATTCCAAGGGTTATATCTACGCCATCTCCCGCGATGGCGTCACCGGTACCGAAAAGGAATCTGAGACCCAGGGTCTTGACGAGGTCGTCGCAAACGTCACGCGCTTTGGCGGCGCACCCATTCTCTTGGGCTTCGGCATTTCCACGCCGCAACACGTCGCCGACGCGATTGCCGCCGGTGCCGCCGGCGCCATCACGGGCTCCGCTCTGACCAAGATCGTCGACGCACACCTCGACGAGAACAGCAAACCAACGCCAGGGCTTGCCGACGCCGTCACCGCCTTCGTTTCCGACATGAAGGCCGCCACCAAACGCGACGACTAATAGAACACTTCCGCCCTATGGCCTCCTCTCCACCCTCTAGGAGCAGGGGGCCGTTTCACGTGAAACACCGCGCAACTGATACATCGTCATCTGCAGATGCCACCCGCTCGACCAACCCCTCATCCGATCGTCGTCCCTGACGCCGGTTCTTAGTTAAACAACGTCGATGAATCAGCGTGCCGCCTTCGTCGTCCGCGACGACGGTTCGTGTTCTCCTCTCTCCATATGTCGCCGCCGCCTTTTCGTCGTCTATGGCGACGAAGAAGCTTTGCACTGGGGCAGACAATCTTTCCGTCGGCGTCGTCGTTTAGTTCGACGAGCAAGCCAGCCTCATCACCGGCCTAACCCTCTAGAAGGGAATATCGTCACCATTAGTATTGTCACGGTCTGCCGGGTCGGTCATATCAAAGACTTCCACGATCTCACCGTTATCCAACTCCACCTTCAACGCCCTGGCATCCTGATGCATCTTTGCTCGGTGTGCCATAACATCCTCCGCAATACTACGAGCCCACCTGCGCATCGAGGGTGCAAGCGGGCCTGTAGCTTGCGTGGTCACCCAACTGCCATCAGCCAATAGCCACACCACATCACCAGTTACCGGATCCAAAATATAAAAGGCCCTGCCCTCGGTCTTCATATTGTGATGACGCTGGCACAAACACACCAAATTATCCGGATGCGTTGGCCCACCCTCGGCATAATTAATCCGATGATCCAACTGACACATCCACGCTGGCACATCACACCCCCCAGCCCGACACGTCCCATCACGGCCTTCAACATACTTACGCACAAAATCCGACGGACGATAAGAATCAGACGCGTTAGGCACCTGGCTTAAATCCCGCTCAACCACCTTGGCTGCTGGTATATCCTCACCACGCCACCCATGGCCCTCAACAAACACCGGTGCCCCCTCCACATCAGACGCCTTATAAGTATGCACCACCACTTTTCCAACCTCCGGCTCCACTGCGCCTGATAGCAACAGCACCATGGCATCCGCCATCGACACCTCATGCTTTCTGGCGGTTTCTTTAATCAGCTCATGGATGACCACACCCACAGTGGAATCAACCTCTAACTCAAGAAAGGCTCGCTGGCCTTTAGTGAGGATGGAATACCGGTTCTTCTTACGCGTATCACGAAATGCTACTGAATCATCTAATACTTTGGCGATATCACGCACCCGGCGCCGAATCTGACTCGCTGTCGGAAACACCTGATTAGGCCGCTTCGGTACAAACCAGCGCGAAAGCTTCTCATCAATTTCTGCCACCACTCTCCTGGTCGGATGCCCCAGCTTGGACATCACCTCATCAATAGCCACCAACGACGCCATATCCAACAACGCCTGCGCATCCTGCAGCGCCTTGACCTTCGGCAACTCCTCAAGCCGCAGAACCCCCATCACATTCTTAGCGACTTGCCTGGCCGTCTTGGCAGTCTTGACCGAAAGCTTCATCACCTCACTATCAGAATCAGCCTCCAAAGCCGGAAGATTATGTAACCAGAACTCATACTCCGCACGCCGCAGAAACATCCCCGCAACACATATCGGATCATCAGGATTCGAATGAGAAAAATACGCCAACGGAACAGAAGAAGAAGTAGTTGTTGTTGTGGTTGCCACCATAAGTGACCCACCCCTTAAATACTAGAACATACGAACATGTTTTCTAGTAACAACACTACCCAACCGCCTCGACACCACACCAGACCTAATAACACCTCACCAAACCTAGACCAAAACAGCACACCCATTCGAACACACTCTTGCCAACACCACATATAGACGGCGAATTATCAAACACCCCACACCACACTGTGACAAACACCACAATATAGTAATGGGGAACGGGCAAAGAGACGTCGCCAAGCACTGCATCAGCTGCATCCTCGCGCAAGGTCACTCGACCCATCCTTCTTTCCCACTGGGCAGTAAAACGGTTAAACCCCCAACCCGTCAGGGAAGGGGGTGGAAGTTTCACGTGAAACTTAAGCGGTAGCGACCTCTCCGTCGGCGGCCTTAGCCTCCGATTCAGAGTCGATGCCGTCGATCATGTTGCGGGCAAAGCGATCGACAATCATGGCAATAGCGCCGTCGCCAGTGACGTTTGCCGCGGTACCCACGGAGTCGATGGCAATGTATGCAGCAATCATCAGAGCCACCATAGAATCGTCGAAGCCCATATTGGACTGCAGGAGGCCCACGGCCACCATCACTGCACCGCCAGGAACACCAGGAGCGGCAATCATCATGATGCCCAGCAGCAGGATGAAGCTCAGGGCCTTTCCGAGATCGCCTTCCATGCCAGGCGCCATAAAGACGATAGCGAAGGCGTACAGCGTCAGCTTCATCATGGAACCAGACAAGTGGATGGTGGCACAGAGCGGAATGACGAAGCCGGCAACCGGCTTGGAAATGCCGTTCTTCAGAGCGGAATCAAGGGAGACCGGAATGGTCGCGGCTGAAGAAGAAGTGCCCAACGCGGTGAAGTAGGCGGGCGCCATATTCTTCATAGCCGTGAACGGATTCTTTCCTGCAATGGCACCCGCAACCAGATACTGGAATACCAAGTACACCAGCGTCATCACCACGGAAAGCAGGAGCACCTTGGCGAAAGCAACAATCACCGTGCCGATGTTGCCGTTCATACCCAGGGTCAGGAAGATACCGAAAATGTAGATCGGCAGCAGTGGAATAACGAAGCCCCAGATAACCTTGATAACAACTCCTTCAAATTCCTTCGAGAGGGTATAGAGGTTATCGGACTTGACCGTAGTCATCGCCACGCCAACACAGAAGGAGAGAAGCAGCGCCGTCATCACCTCGAACGGTGCGGGCATGAGAACCTCGAAGTATGGCTCGAGGGCGCCTTCGTCAATATCAGCAACATCGGTATTGAGCGTTTGACCCTTGAGCATCACGGGGTATAGCACCTGGGTCAGCCCATAGGCCACCAGGCCCGAAAGGATAGTGGAACCGTAGGAAATACCTGCGGTAATGCCAAGCCACTTACCTGCACCGCGGCCAAGACCGGCAATAGCTGGTGCCACGAGGGCAAAAATCAAAACTGGGATAAAGAAGCCCAAGAAATTAGAGAACAGCCCGTTGAAGGTAGCGAAGGTTCTACCGAACCATTCGGGTGCAAACTGGCTTGCAATGATGCCCAAGATAATCGCCACGATGATCTTGAACAACAGAGAGTTGAGAACACTCTTGAATGACATGATTGATTCTTTTCTATGGTTGGAACCACGTGGATTTCCATCGCTAGGCAATAAACGCTTTAATATCTACCGAGCGACACGAAATGTATATTACAGGAGCAACCTCATAATTTGAACTGGCTTTCTCGCTAGGCAACGGGAGAGATAGACTAGTCACATGCTCGTAGTCGGAATCCTCTTCTTCATCCTCGCCGCAGTTCTTGTGATCGTGGGCGCTCTCGCTTCATTGCGCAAGCTTCCTGGCAATAGTGTCGTCGGACTGCGCCTGGCGGAAATTCGCAAAAGTAAGGAAGCATGGGATAACGCACACGCCGTAGCCGGACCTTTTTGGGCGCTCGGCGGTGTAGCGCTTATCTTCGGTGGCTTCGTAGCCCTGCGGGCCGAAGGCTGGATGTGGCTTATCCCCGCCGCAACGTTCATTGTTGCAGTATTGCTGCTTTCCATCGGCTCCAACATGGGCGCCCGCGCAGCCTACTTGTGGGACCAAGCGCACAAGGATGATGAGGGCTGCGGGGATTCCTGTAATTGTGGCGATGGTGGATGTGGTGAGGATGCACCGCCGGCTGTCGACGTATCTGCGGTCCGCGAGGCTGCCAAGCACTCCGATGGAGTGGAACAATAATTACAGCACTGTGACGTAAGTTGTTTGCCCCTATACAGCAGATCATTTTTCGTCACAACGAAATCATATTTGGACCCTTCTGATGGTAGGAGCACTCCACCATTGAGAGGGTCTCTTTTTCTAATATCTTTGCGTTAGCTGTCAAGACAGCTACAAGTGAGTGAGAAATCGGGGATGGTGCGTGACAATAATGGGGCTTCCAGAGGACGATAGTCAATATGACTAACTCAAAGCGAAACAAGACCCTTCAGATCGTCGCCGCAGCGGCATTGAGCCTCACCGCCTTGGGCGCCGGCGCCTCCTACGCTATGGCTTTCGATACGCGCGGGCCGAAATCGGTAGCGGAAGCTGGAACGATCTACAGCGACGTGGGAACCTCATATGGTTCCTATGATTTTAGCGGCAGCACCGAACGTGAGGTTCCCGTGTGGAATGGTGAGATCGGATAGAGTAGGGCCCATGACTACGTGTTCTCGTCGCCTGTTCCTCCTCGGCACCGCCACCACCTTTGCAGGCGCGTACCTCGCCGCCTGCGGCAAGGAGCCCTCGGCTGAAATCGCCGCCACTGAGATTCCGCTTGGATCTGCCATCATCGTGGATAAGGTGATTTTTGCCCAGCCGACCGAAGGCGAGTTTAAGGCCTATTCCCAGACCTGCCCACACCAGCAATCCCTCATTACCAAGATTGAGGGACTGACGGCAACGTGCACGAGCCACTATTCAAGCTTTGACCTGGCTACAGGTGAAGTCACAGGCGGCCCAAGCCCGAAGCCACTCACGGAGTACGGCGTTGAAAACGACGGCGAAACGGTAAGGAACGTCAGCAGCTAACGCCGCGGCAGCGTTTCACGTGAAACATATGAGGGGCGTCTACACTCTGATATATGCTTGAGCGTCTCAGAAACCTCGACCCCCTCATTGTCCTCATCCTGTGCGCCGTCGCGATTGCGATTGTGTTCCCCGCCCGTGGGCAATTCGCGGATACCTTCGACGTCCTCACCAATATCGGCATCGCGCTGCTGTTCTTTCTGTACGGCGCACGCCTATCTACACGCGAAGCAATCAATGGCATCAAGCACTGGAAACTGCATCTCACCATCCTCGCGTTTACCTTTGCTGTATATCCTCTTATCGGTCTCGCCCTGAGACCCCTCACAGCCTTCATGCCCAACGACCTCTATTTGGGCATCTTGTACCTCACGCTTGTGCCATCGACCGTGCAATCCTCTGTGGCATTCACGTCCGTCGCGAAGGGTAATGTCGCCGGCGCGATCGTGTCTGCATCGGCGTCGAACTTGGCAGGCGTCATCCTCACCCCGCTCCTCGTTATGGCACTCATGGGTGCAGGAGACGGTATCCACATCGACAGCTCGGTCTTCCTCGAAATCTCAGTGCTCTTGCTCCTACCTTTCGCACTGGGCCAGCTCACACGGAGATGGGTCGGCAGGATCGCCGCAAGTAAGGCCACGAAAGTGGTGGACCGAGGTTCCATCGCCATGGTCGTCTACGCAGCCTTTTCAAAAGGAATGGTGGATGGCATTTGGTCGCAGATTAGCGTCTGGCAAATCCTGTTCCAGATTCTCTTCTCCACGGTTTTCGTGTTCTTCATGCTCTGGCTCACCAAGGTCATAAGCAAGAAACTCGGGTTTAGCCGTGAAGATACGATTGCTATCCAGTTCTGTGGTTCGAAGAAGTCACTGGCCACAGGTCTGCCGATGGCCTCGGTAATTTTTGCTTCCGGTAGCACGTCGCTAGGACTCCTCATCCTCCCGCTCATGATTTACCACCAAGTGCAGCTCATGATCTGCGCGTCTGTGGCATCGCGCTATGCGCGGGTAGAGTGAGGCACCATGAAAACCCTCTACGTTCGAACAACCCTGACCGTCCCAGGGGCCGGCACAGCTATCCATATTGCGGAAATGCAGGAAATTAGTGACACCGCCTGCTCCATGCAGCGCATCATAGCGCTCGCGCCGGATGACTCCATCGTGGGAGCAGCGACCCCGCATGCGTCGGTAGGCAATGCAGATATTCCACAGCAGGTGGTCCCGCACCCCAATACCTACGATGAATTCCCGGATATTGAGGCAGAGTTTGTCAGCGCACTCCAGTTTCACTCCCTGTGGACCGAAGCTACCGCCCTCTACGGTGAGGTTTAGAAGACCACGTTCGCAAGGAGCATGTAGAACGAGGTTCCACCGAAAATGGATAGGCCGGAGTTTCGGCGCCACAGGTGAAGACCCGCAGTAAAAGCAGCACCGGCAAGGGGAGCGATGAAGCTTCCCATGTCACGGGATGCACCAAATAAGGTATAGACCACCAAAACGGTCATTACGCCTACTGGCATTGTGAACCCCAGCATGGAAATGAACTGGCTTCCCTTAAGGGCCTTGACAAAGGCGAAGGGCAACCAGCGCAACAGAACTGTCACGATGCCGACTGGGATGAGAACCGCCAGAATAGCGGAAAGGGTCATTCCGGCTGGCATGGCGATTCCTTCCGCAGAACCATCGCTGTATCCAGGCGCGGGGAGAGGTAGCGTACGACGAGCACGAGGAAGTATGCGGTCAGCGCCACCATGAGGAGCTGACCGGGGAAGAGGAACCCTGCGAGGATGCCCAGGGCCGCCGCCGACAACGGAAGCGAGTAGTCCTTGTTGTTCTGGAAGGAATCGATCGCCAGGACAACGAAGAGAGCGACAAGGGCGAAGTCGAGGCCTTCTACCGAGGGTGGAATAGCCTGACCCGCTAGCGCACCGATGATGCCGGCGCCGACCCACAGGATTTGGCAGAACAACTGGACCGAGAACACGAAAGTGCCACTTGGGCGCGAGTGTCGGGGGAGGGCGGAGATGACGGCGTAGGATTCGTCGGTAAGCGCATAGGTGGAATAGGCACGGCCGAGTGGACTGCGAATCGCATCCCTCGGAAAGGTAAGACCATAAAAGAGGTGCCGGAAGTTCACCATGAGACCGGTAAGCGCCGCGACCCCCGGGGTAACTCCGCTGGTGACCATAGAAATTGCCAAAAACTCCATGGAACCTGCATAAATAACGATGGAGAAGACTGGGGTCCACCACCAGTCGAACCCGGTTTGAACCATGAGCACACCGAAGGCTAGGCCGAGCGGAACCACGCCCACCGCGATGGCCATGCAGGTCTTCACTGCCGCAGCTATCTCCGAATGCATGGAGAAAATGTTAGTTCACCTTGCGGTAGAAGGGCCTAATTATCTTCGTCGATGTAACGCGGGAAGGTAGAGAAGAGCGGCAACGGCATAGCCTGGCGCTTCATGACGTCCGACCATGTGTCGGTCGAACCGGAAGACACCACGTCCTGGGGAAGGGCGGGGGCAACGTACCACTCGCCGCGATCGATTTCCTCATCGAGTTCGCCGGGACCCCATTCGAAGTGACCGGCGAAAAGGCGCATACCCTCCACCAATTCGGTCACGGCATCGGGGCCCACGCGCAAATCAACAAGCGCCAGACGCGGAGCGAGACGGCTCAGCGAAGGCTGCTTCTCAATGTCCACGCCTTGGCGCGTCATGGCCACACCAATGGCTGCCTGCTGATTATGCGGACCACCGATGTAAAGGGCCTGCGGCTTGGCTACCACAGGTAACCACTCCGGCATGACGTTAAAGACGGCCATCTCGGAGCGCTTGGTGAGGTCCACGCCATACGTGCGCCCAGCGTGTTGCTCCGTGATGAGGACAACGGAGCGGTTGTAGTGCGGCACGAGGACATCGGGAGCCGCAACAAGGAGCTGGCCAGGGGCTGGGTCGTTGCGCTCGAGGGCGTTGAAGAGTCTATCTGCGTACATCCCTATCTAGAATTCCACCACTCGCGCAGCTTCGCAATAGCAACCTCGCGCTCCAGAGGACCTTCTTCGAGGCGCAGCTCCTTGAGGTACGACCAGGCTTGGCCGACCTCCGGGCCAGGCTGGAGACCGAGGATCTCCATGATCTCGTTGCCATCAAGGTCAGGGCGCACACGGGCGAGGTCCTCCTTGGCGGCGATATCCGCGATGCGTTCCTCCAGCTCATCATAGGTGCGCTGAAGACGGCGTGCCTTGCGTTCGTTGCGGGTGGTGCAGTCGGCGCGCACCAGCTTGTGCAGGCGCGGAAGCAAATCCCCGGCATCGGTGACATAGCGGCGCACAGCGGAATCGGTCCACTGGCCATCGCCGAAACCATGGAAGCGCATGTGCAGGTACACCAGCTGGCCAATGTCTTCGGTGGTGGACTTAGGGAACTTGAGTTTACGAAGGCGCTTGCGGGTAAGCTTCGCTCCCACGACCTCGTGATGGTGGAAACTCACCTTGCCATCGGTGGTGTCGCGGGTATCCGGCTTGCCAATATCGTGCAGCAGGGCGGCCCACCGAAGAATGAGATCGGGACCGTCTTCCTCCTGCTCCATGGCCTGGCGCAGCACGGTCAGCGAGTGGGCATACACGTCCTTGTGCTGCGCATGCTCGTCGGGAGCCATACGCAGGGCCGGAATCTCCGGGAAGATGTAATCCGCAATCCCGGTCTCCACGAGCAGGTCAATGCCCTTCCACGGCGCAGTGCCGCAGATCAGTTTATTGAGCTCGACCTGCACGCGCTCCACGGTGATGCGCTGGATTTCGCCAGCCATGTCGGTCATGGCGTCGCGCACGCGCTTGGCGACGTCAAACTCCACCTGCGCCGCGAATCGTGCCGCACGGAGCATCCGAAGGGGATCGTCGTGGAAAGAAATCTCCGGCGCGTCCGGGGTATCGAGGACCCGTTCCGCTAGGTGCTTGAGGCCTCCCATCGGGTCGTGGAACTCCCGGGTTCCGTCGGGACGCAGCTCTATGGCCATGGCGTTGACCGTGAAATCGCGGCGCACGAGATCGCCTTCGAGGGTGTCGCCGTAGACGACCTCGGGGTTGCGGGAATCACCGTCGTAGCTGTCGGAGCGGAAGGTAGTGATCTCGATCTGCTGGCCCTTATACGCAGCGGAGACGGTCCCGTAGTCGATGCCGGTATCCCAGACGGTCTCTGCCCATTCCTCGAGGATGGAGTAGACCACGTCCGGGCGAGCCGGGGTAGTGAAGTCGAGGTCGTTGCCCAGGCGGCCTAGGAGTGCGTCGCGGACGGAGCCGCCGACGAGGTAGAGGGGGGCGTCGTGAAGCGCAAAGCGATCCACCAGCCCCTGGAGGAGGCCACTGAGCTGGTTGAGGGAGGCGTCTGCGCGGGCGAGTACGCCGATTAGCTGAGTGTCCTGAAAATTCACGGATCGAAGTCTACTACGATTAGCAGGGATGACTAAGAACACGCCAGGGCCCAAGCGCCGCCGCCGGCGGGGCACGGGTAACCGGAACCGCCGCTCGGGACGCCCGCAGCGCACGTCCACCAACCGCATGACCACGCGGGATGAGACGTCCGCGGGCGGTCTTGTCGTGTCCGGATTGGCCGAGGCCGTGGGTGAGGACGGCAACGTGGACCTCTCCCAGATCTATGTCGCGCTCATTGGCAGGCTAGACCGGCGCGGGCGCCTGCTGTGGTCCATGCCGAAGGGCCACGTGGAAAATGACGAACCTAAGGAGCTCACAGCCGAACGCGAGGTGTGGGAGGAGACCGGAATCCACGGCAAGGTCTTCGCCGACCTGGGCATGATTGATTATTGGTTCGTCTCCGATGGCGTCCGTATTCACAAAACCGTGCACCATCATCTGCTGCGCTTTGAGGACGGCATCATGAATGACGAAGATCCTGAGGTCACCGAGGTCTCCTGGATCCCAGTCTCTGAGCTCATCGAGCACTTGGCTTACGCGGATGAGCGCAAACTCGCGCGCATTGCCCATGACCTCCTGCCGGATCTCGCGCGAAAGGAAGCCGCCGCAGGAAAGGCGACCCCACGGTGAGCCGGCATGGGTGGCGCATAGCGCTGGCTGCGGCGCTAGCGCTCGGAGGCCTCGCCCCGGTGGCACAGGCAGAAACTCCCGACGAGAGCCTGGCGGATTCGCAGTATTGGCTGGGCTCCCGAGGCCCTGATGAGCTGGAGCTCAGCCTGCTCAGCGCCAGCGAAGCGCGGGTGGGGGAGACCGGTGAGGTCACGCTGCGTATCCATAACCCAACCGACAGCGCGGTGGACAACCTGCAGGTGACAACCCGACGCAGCGATGCGGTGGGCTCGACCACGCAGGCCCGCCAAGAGCTGGCTGCGGGTTCCTTTCCTTATTATGGCCCCTCCATCACGGCCGGCGAGCTCAAGCCGAGGGAGAGCCGCGACGTCACCGTTGCCGTACCTACGGCATTGGGGGAGGATTCCACGCTCGCCATTACGGAACCCGGCGCGTACCCGCTGCTCTTTACCCTGACCGGCACTCGTGATGGCCAGGCGGCGAGCTTTGCGGAAGAGCGGACGATTCTGGATTTTCAGGGAGACCGGGAACCCCCTGAGAGATCTCGCGCCTTTTCTCTTATTTATCCGCTTACCGCACAGGTAGATGTGGTGCCGGGTGATACCGGCGGCCAGGATCTCATCCTGGAAAGCGAACAACTGCCGCAGCAGATGGCACCGGGTGGGCGTTTGGACCAGTTGCTCGACTCCTACCTGGAGCACGATCTGCACGGTTCCGGGTGTGTGGCGGTGGACCCGGCGCTTGTCGACGCCGCCGACCGCATCGCATCCGGCTACACCGTCCACGAGACCCGGCCTTCCATCGCGCAGCGCCCGAAGCGCTTGCGTGATTCCTGGTTCTCCGGCTCTGATTCGGACCGCGGTGAGCCGGGAACCGGCTCCAACGATGCTGCCGCTTGGTTGGAAAAGCTCAAGAGTGTGGATTGCCGCATGCTTCTGCCGTGGGCCAATGCCAATACGGATGCCGTGGCTCGCGTGGGCAATGAGTGGCTCACGCATGAGGCCGTGGAGAAGGGCCAGGAGACCGTCGAGCGGGTTCTGGGAGCTCCTCTCAACACGACGCTCACCGCGCCAGCCTCGGGCACGAGTGAGCATAAATTCACCGTGCCATTGCTCCTTGCGGATAACTCCGCGTGGGCTGGGGAAGGAGTGACGTTCGACGCCTCCCTGGGCGCCCTGCTCGCCCAAACCGGGTCTTACCCACAGACGACGGGCTATTCCAACCCGGAACTGCGCTATGACTTTGCAGAGGACTCGGAGCAGGCGAGGGCGCTGACGGCGGGGGCCTCGATAAGCGTGGCGGCGCACGAAGCAGAGCAGGCCAGTGAAGGTGAGCGCGACGGTGTGGTGGCTAAGCTGCCGAACTACCAGGATCCCGCCGCCGCACGCGCCGTGGTGGAGGCCGCGCAGCGTCTTTTGGACTCAGGGCACATGACGCCGCGGCCCGTCACCTCACTGCCGATGGAGACCAGCGAGGGCGAGCCTGGTAGCCCGTATACCAACCCTGCGGCCTTCCACGACGCGGAAATCACGCAGGTCAGGCAGCAATCACGCTACACGGATGAGCTCATGTCCATCATGACCAACGATCCAGGCATTGCCATGACGCGCTACCAGTTCACGGTTCCGCTGCGTCGAGACCTCCTCGCCGTGCTGAGTGATACCGGTCGCACCAGCCTGCGCGGCTTCCGTCCAGCGGTGGAGGAGAGCCGCACACGCTTGGAGAAGAACGCAGATACGCTGCGTGAGCTGCGCGCCTCGGTCTCACTGATCCCGCCAGGCAATGTCTACACGCGTGTCTCGGAGTCCTCACCGCTACTCATCGTGGCGGAGAATGGGCTGCCGCTGCCTGTCGACGCCCACCTAGCCTACGACGCCCCTGACGGTTCTACACTCAACACACCAGACTCGGTTCACATCCCGGCCAAGGGATCCATTACCGTGTCCATGACCGCTGACCTGCCCAGCGACGCCGACCGTACGTCCCTGCGGCTGTGGCTGGCAACGCCCAGCCAGCCCGATGAACCCGATGAGCACCTGATTTCAGATCCCATCGATATCACGGTTCAGACGCGGGCCGGTATCGTTAGCGTCTATGGAGCCGGCATCGCCGCCGCGCTCGTTCTCGTCCTAGCCGCACTGTTCCGGCTGGGTAAGCGGAAGAAAAAGAACACTCACGGATAGTTTTCTCTATGACACATGAACCTTTGTCTGGTGCCCGTCGACGTATCGTCACACCCTCGCCGCCGGCACCGGTCCCGGAAAAACGTGCGCCACGTGGCGTTGTCGCTGTCGACGACGAGCAAGAGGACCGCTCGGGACTGAAAGGAGAGGCGCAGGCCAACGCCAGCGAGGCCTCTGGAGAGGCTAACTCCGACGGCGCCGTCGTGCGCGCCACGGGCTCTATGGCCATTGCGACGATGATTTCCCGTATTACGGGTTTCATCCGCATGGTGCTCATCGGCTCTACTCTGGGCCCCGCCATTTCTTCTGCCTTCGGCACGGCGAACCAGCTGCCGAACCTCATCACGGAAATCGTGTTGGGCGCGGTGTTGACCTCGCTCGTGGTGCCCGTGCTGGTACGCGCTGAGAAGGAAGACGCCGACCGCGGCGAGGCCTTTGTCCGGCGCCTCTTCACGCTGGCCTTCTCACTGTTGGCCACGATTACGGTGCTGTCGTGTATCTTTGCACCGCAGATCACGCGCATGATGCTGCCGGAGGACGGCGAGGTCAACGCCATCCAGGCCACGTCGTTTGCCTATCTTTTGCTGCCGCAGATCTTCTTCTACGGGCTCTTCGCGCTCTTCCAAGCAGTGCTCAATACCAAGAACATCTTTGGACCGGGCGCGTGGGCGCCGGTGGTCAACAACCTCATTTCCATCTCGGTGCTCGTGGCTTATCAGCTGGTGCCGGGCAGTTTGCATCCCGACGCGCCTTCTCCGATTACCGATGGCCACGTGCTCCTTCTATCCCTCGGCACAACCGCCGGCGTGGTGGTGCAATGCCTCATCTTGTTCCCGTATCTCAAGAAGGCGGGCATCAACCTCAAGCCGCTCTGGGGCCTGGATGACAGGCTCAAACAGTTCGGTGGCATGGCGTTAGCCATTGTGGCCTACGTGGCCATTTCCCAATTGGGGTATGTGATTACGTCCCGCGTGGCCGCACATGCAGACGACGGTGCCCCGTTTATCTACCAGCAGGCATGGCTTCTCCTGCAGGTGCCCTATGGCGTCATCGGCGTTACCCTGCTCACCGCGATCATGCCGCGGCTCTCCCGCAACGCTGCCGACGGCGACGTCAAAGCCGTGGTCCGTGACCTCACGCTGGGCACGAAGCTGACGTTCATCGCTCTGATCCCCATCGTCATCTTCATGACGGGATTCGGCATCCCGATCGCCCGCGGCCTCTTCCAATACGGTGCCTTCAACGCCAAGGCGGCCGAGGTACTCGGCCTCACGCTGAGCTTCTCTGCCTTTACCCTCATCCCATACGCCCTCGTGCTGCTACACCTGCGCGTGTTCTATGCCCGCGAGGAAGCCTGGACGCCGACGTTTATCATCGCTGGCATCACGTTGACCAAGGTCGTGCTCTCCCTACTGGCCCCGCAGGTGGCGGACTCCCCGGAGCGCGTCGTCATCCTGCTGGGTACGGCGAACGGCTTCGGCTTTGTGGCCGGTGCTGTCATTGGTGGCTTCCTGCTCAAGCGCAAGCTCGGCAGCTTGGGTGGCCGCGCTGTCATTGCCACCACCATCTGGTCGGTGCTCTCCTCAGTCGTAGGCCTCATCGTGGTCTACGCCCTCAACTGGGCGCTGAACCTTGTGCTGCCGGCCTCGCTGCCTGCCGTGGTGAACCTGATTCGCTTGATTGTGGTCGGCATCGTCTTCGTCATCGTGACCGGCATCGTGCTCTCGCGTTCCGGCCTGCCGGAGGTCATCAACTTGGGCCGCCAACTGCAGCGCATCCCCGGCATGTCTCGCTTCATCAAGATCGAGAACGCCGAGGCCATCGAGGTCGAGGAACCGGAGCAGCTGGAGTTCCAGCCCATCTTCAGTGTGGACGCCTTCAACTCCTCTCCTGTTCCGCCGCCCATGTCCGCCGGTATCGTACGCGGCCCGCGCTTGGTGCCAGGCGCACCGGTGTCGGATGGCCGCTTCCGCCTCCTCAAGGACTACGGCTCTGCCCCAGGCACCCGCTTCTGGAAGGCCCGCGAGCAGGCTACCGGCCGCGTTGTATCCCTCACTTTCGTCGACACGACAGGCGAAGCACCCATGGCGCCGGCCACCCCGGCCGTGGCAGCTCGCCGCTCGGCAGAGGTCTCCCGCGCTACCCGCCGCCTAGCGGAAATGGAACTCGACGCCGTAGCCACCAACATCGACATCCTGTCCTACCGCCAGGGCTGCCTTGTCGTCGCGGACTGGGTCAAGGGCACCTCGCTCAAGACGGTCTCCGAAGACGAGGACCTTGATCCCCGCGCCGTGGCCCATGCCTTGGCACCGCTGGTTCGCACAACCGCCGCGGCGCATGCCGCGGGCCAGGTACTGGGCATTGAGAACCGCAACCGTATCCGCATCTCCACCGAGGGCGTGGCCACCTTGGCCTTCCCGGCGGTTCTGCAGAGCAACGATGAAGAGACCGACCGTTCCGCACTGGCCTCTGCCATCTCCCTGCTGGTGGAGTCCACCACGCCCACCCCAGAAGTACTCCAGGACATCGCCAGCGATGCTGAGGCGGGGGAAGATGCCGACTTGGAGGACATCGCCCACCGCCTATCGGCCTTCGCCGGCGATGGCGACGACGGCGAGGAAACCCTGCAGGTCCCAGTCGAAGAAACTCCACGCAAGGAAGACCCTACCCCGGCCCCGGGCTTCGGTGGCCGCGGCTACTCAGGCTCAGGCACCATCGTCCTGGGCGTGCTGGCAACCGTCTTCGTTGTGGCCATGGCCGCGCTGAGCGTATGGATTCTCTCTCAGGTCGCCGATGAACAAACCTCTCCGGTAGTCACCAAGAGCGAAGCCTCTGATGAAACCACATTCCCCAACGTGCCAGCTGTGCTCTTCAAGGACGTAAAGAGCACCTCGGTTCCGGAGGGCAAGAATGTGGACGGTTCCTGGACCACCAAGGACACCGATGCTGGCCTATTGCTTAGCATTGATAAGCCCACACAGCTGCACGTCCTGCCGCTGGAACAGAAGGATTCCATCGGCGCGAAGTACGTGGTCTATGGCGTCAAGACTGAGGACTTCGATCCGAAGAACCCCAAGTCCGGCACGCTCACCGAACTCGCGCATGGCACTCTGACGACCGCGCGCCAGGACATCGAACTCAAGAAGAAGCCAGTGGCCTTCGACGGCGCCCTCATCATGTTCACCGACATGCCCAAGTCCGGTTCGGTCACGCTGAAGGAGGCCACCCTGGTAGGTATCCCAACGAACTAACACTCCGCCTCACGCACTTCCCCAGACCTGGAGCCCGAAACCTGCAGGTCTGGGGTTGTGTAGTTCTTGCGCTCTTTTTCCTTGACAGGTGAGAGAAGCAGCGTAAAATTTTTGATGTCACGTCAACAACCCAGAGAACTGAGGAACCGATGACTATCACTGCAGGAACCTACGCACTGGACCCGACGCACACCACCATCGGCTTCGTTGCCCGCCACGCCATGATCACCAAGGTGCGCGGCAACTTCACCGAATTCGAGGGAACGCTGACTGTAGGGGAGAACATTAACGAGTCCGCAGCTACCGCCTCGGTAAAGACCGCGTCCATCGATACCAACAACGCTGACCGCGATGCGCACGTGAAGAACGAGGACTTCTTCGACGTTGAGAAATACCCGGAGATGACCTTCACCGCAACCAAGTTCGACGTGAACGAGCAGGGCGAGGGCACCGTTACTGGTGACCTCACCATCAAGGACACCACCAAGTCCGTTGACTTCAAGGTAGAAGAGGCCGGCGTGGCCGAGGATCCCTTCGGCAACACACGTTTGGGCTTTGAGGCTAAGACCTCCATTAACCGCACCGACTTCGGCATCGACTTCAACGCTCCGCTGAAGACCGGCGGCGTGCTGGTCTCTGAGGAGATCAAGATTGAGCTCGAGGTCTCTGCCATCAAGCAGTGAGCCATCAAGCACGAAACCTCGCCGTAGGAAGTAGTTCTAAGTTGTTGCCCGTAGTGCCCATTCCGGCACTGCGGGCAACAACTTTTTAACAACTAGAGGCACATCAATGGAGTAATAAACAACTCTGAAACAACTCCCAAACAACTTGTATAACGCTATGGCCTGCATGTTTCGGAGTGATTCTGTGTCAGAAGCCGCCATATTAGCCAATAGTTGTTTATTAGTTGTTGCGGAGTTGTTTGAAACAACTCTGCTACACTACGGGGCCATGAGAGAGGACGAACTCGACTTCATCATCCAGGCACTGCGCTCGATTGAAGCCGGCGCAACCGCCGATAGCCTGGAATCCGAAATTCTCGATTTTAAAGAGGATCCCGCCGTCCACCCGCGAAATCGAAACCCAGACGCATCCCTTATTGAATTCCTCATCGATGAAGCCGTGTGCTTTTCCAATGCCGATAACGGGAACGCTTTCATTGTGCTTGGAGTCGCAGACAAGAAGTCTGGACCAGAGGCATTTACAGGCACCCAGCGCGAATTGGACTGGCTCATAAGAAAAATCTTCGAAGGAACACAACCCAACATCCACGTCGAAGCAGATGAGCTGGAGTGGTGTGGAGCCCGGCTGATTGTTTTGCGCGTTCCCCGTGGCATCACGCTGTATCAGCGCCCAAAGGGACAGGCAAGCAAGCGAGTGGACCTGACCCCTGTTAGGTAGACACCTGATATCCAGCCCGGTTGGGTTGGGAAGAAAGGTAATCTACCACGACAGGCCGAACCACGTCTATGTAGGCGATATCACCTACCTGCCGTGTAAGGGCGGCAAGAACATGTACCTGGCCACGGTCGTCGACGTCTACTCGCGCAAACTCGTCGGACATGCACTCGCAGATCACATGCGTGTATCTCTGGTAATTGAGGCTTTGTCTCATGCCAGCAAGGTTCGCGGAAGCCTTAAAGGGGCAATTTTCCATTCTGATCACGGCAGCGTGTACACCTCACAGGCTTTTCAAGACCACTGCGCCCAGCTTGGCGTGCGCCAATCCATGGGAGCAGTGGGAACGAGTGCCGATAATGCCCTGGCGGAATCATTCAACGCCACCTTAAAGCGTGAAGTCCTGCGTGATCGGAAAGTCTTTGACAATCCCATCGTCTGCCGCCAAGAAGTCTTCCGATGGTGCATGCGCTACAACACCCGCAGACGGCACTCCTGGTGCAACCTTCTAGCCCCCAATGACTTCGAAGCACTCACATCAGCTACACTGACCCAAGCAGCATAGCTAACCCCCGACGTGTCTACTTTCCGGGGGTCAGGCCCAGTTGGCACTCGCTGCGTACCACTCACCGAGCATCAACGCCGCGCACTCTTTTTTGAACGCGCCAACCCGGATTACACCTCTCACCCCTCCCGGCGAGGACTTGAGGAACTCGATATGACGGCCGTCGATCAGGCCCGACACCTCCTAGCCCAAGCGAGGGCAATGTCCGGTTCCCAAGAACCTGTTCCCGCAACAGCCCGCGAACTCTTAGGGGAACTAGGGTTGCTGGATGGCTCACAAAAGCCCACATACGCGGCCGAAATCCTCTTCATGCCTCCGGTATCCCAGCAGGTTACAGTTCGACACCTCCTCCGTCTTGTACCTGGCGGTGAGCCGAGAACAACGGAAATCTCTGCACCCCTCATCACCACATACTTGCGGTTGAAAGAGCTAATTCGAGTCAATGCCCAGCAAGAAGTGGAGCGCATCGCCCTTGCCACGGGTCAAGAAGTATCGATCAAGGCTTTCCCAGACACCGCTGTCGACGAGCTTGTCTCCAATGCCTTAGCCCATCGTGACTGGGACGCGTCGGCTGCGGTAGTCATCGATCAATCTCCCATAGCCTTCTCTGTATGGTCTCCCGGTGGTCTTCCCACAGGTGTACAACGCAATCGAGTTCTCACAACACAATCAATTCCCCGAAATCCCCGCCTTATGACGGCGTTAAGGATGCTGGGGTTAGCAGAGGAATCCTCCCGCGGATTCGACCGCATGTGGGCATCCATGCTGTCGAGTGGCCGCCATATTCCGGAGCTTCGCGCCGAGGAATCCTTCGTCGAAGTTATTTTGTCCTCTGGGCGCGTTGACACCGCGTTTGTTAAGGCCTTGACCGAACTCAAAGGTGCTTTCGGCGCTGAGCCTTTCGACAGCGTCAATGGCCTCATCATTGCCCGTCACCTTATGGACAACCAGATCCTGCTGTGCCACACTGCTGCCCAACTCATGCAAGTCAGCGAAGATCAGGCTGCGGACACCCTTCGGTGGTATGAAAGCCTCGGTTTCGTAGAGCAATTACGAGAAGCGCGAGAGTGGATACTTACCACCAAGGCCCGATCGCTGATGGGGCTTCACATAGAAGGACACATTGCAGCGACCTCCGTTCAGGATTGGATCCTGGCTCAACTCAAAGAAGGAGCTGCACTGACCACGCGCGAAGTCGCCGAAGAACTGGGAGTAGACCGGGCAATTGTCACGGGAATACTGCGCCACCTGCGGACTATAGGGCAAGCGCGCATCGATCCTGATGGCCCACAGCGCGGGCCCAACACGCGGTGGGTTCTTTCCTGACCGCCCTGTGATACGCACCGCAGCGGAGTTTAAGATGTAGCGCATGACTACCGCAAACCTCACCCATGCAGAAGCCACCGCCCGCAGCGCCGCGCTGCGTTTGAGCACCTACGAGCTGCACCTCGACGTCACGAATGCGCCCACCGACGCCGATTCTTACGAGGTCACCTCGCGGATTACGTTGAGCACGACCGAATCCGAGACCTTCGTGGATTACCTGGGCAAGGCCGTCCACTCAGTGCGCGTTAACGGCGAAGAGGTGGAGAACACCTTCGACGGCGGACGGGTCTACCTGCGGGATCTTCCAGTAGGGAAGGAGCTCACCGTAGAGATCACCGGCTCCTCCTATTACTCACGCACCGGCCAAGGCCTGCACCGCATGCACGACCAGGCCGATGGCACAACCTACCTCTACTCGCACCTCGAGCCATCTGATGCACGCCGCATTTTTCCCTGCTTTGACCAGCCGGATCTCAAGGCCAGCTACGAGGTACACCTCACCGGTCCGGAAGGCTGGCAGCTCCTCAGCAACCAGCCGGAGGTTGGCCGCGAGAAGACGGATAGCGGGGAAGTAGCGCACTTCGCGCCGACCCCTCTGCTGTCGACGTATCTGACGGCGTTTGCGGCGGGGCCGTACGTCGAGAAGCACAGCACCTGGACCGCACCCGATGGATCCTTGGAAGTGGAGCTGCGCGCCTTTGCCCGCGCCTCCATGGCTGAGTACCTGGATGATGAAATCCTGCAGGTGACCGCCCAGGGCATGGACTTCTTCCACAGCAACTATGGCTACCCGTACCCGTGGGGAAAGTACGATTCGATCTTCGTGCCGGAATACAACCTGGGTGCCATGGAGAATCCTGGCCTCGTGACCTTTACGGAGCATTACCTCTTCCGTTCCGCCGCTACCCGCGCGCAGCATGCCGGGCGCACGAACACCATCCTGCATGAGATGTCCCACATGTGGTTCGGGGACCTGGTCACCCCGCAGTGGTGGGATGACCTGTGGCTCAAGGAGTCCTTCGCGGAGTTCATGGGCGCGGATTCCTCCGTGCACGCCACCGAATACACCGAGGCGTGGGTCAACTTCGCCGGCCAGCGCAAGAACTGGGCCTACCTGCAGGATCAGCTGCCCACCACGCATCCCATCAAGGCCGAGATCCCGGACGTGGATGCCGCGCGCCAGAACTTCGACGGCATTACTTATGCCAAAGGTGCGGCGGTGCTCAAACAGCTGGTGCACTACGTGGGCCGCGAAAACTTCTATGCCGGCGCGCGCGACTACTTCCAGGAGCACGCTTTTGGCGCAGCCACCTTTGATGACCTGCTCACAGCGCTGAAGCAGCACACCGACCGTGACCTCGACGCTTGGTCTACCGCGTGGCTGCGCACGTGGGGCCCGGATACGCTCACCCCGGAGCTGCACACGGACGGCGATAAGATTCACGAGCTCGCCATCGCGGTCGACGCCGAGGACACCACGCGCCCGCACCGCCTCAACGTGGCGCTCTTCGACGACTCCCTGAACAAGTACGCCACCCTCGACGTGGACCTGGAAGGCGAGCGCACCATCCTCGACGAGGTATCGGGGCTTCAGGCACCAGCGTTGCTACTGCTTAACGACGGCGACCACACCTACGCCAAGGTGCGCTTCGACGAAACCTCCCTGGACACCATCCGCACCCGGCTTTCCGAGGTGCCCGATGAGCTCTCCCGCGCGGTCATCTGGACTTCCTTGTGGAACCTCACCCGCGATGGCGAGTGGCCGGTGCACTCCTACCTGGACACCGTGCTCAACCACGCTCCGGCGGAGTCGAACCCGACGCTTCTGACCACGGCCTTTGCCAATGCCGGCTATGCCATCGACCACTTCGTGGGCGAAGAGGCCCGCGAGGAGATCCGTGCCGACTACGCCGAGCGCCTCTGGGAGGTGCTGCAGGCCGCCTCGGCAAGCTCCGACGCGCAGCTCACTTTCGCCCGCGCCGCCATCCAGGCGCTGGCCGCCACCCCGGCGGAGTCCGGTACGCAGCGCCTGCGCGCGCTTCTCGACGGATCCCTCGACGGCCTCGCCCTCGACCCGGACATTCGCTGGGCCATCCTCCGCGCCCTGGCCGCCCGCGACGCCGTCAGCACCGAAGAGCTGGAAGCTGAAAAGGAGCGCGATAACACGCTCACCGGTGCCGCCGCCTTCCTGGGCGCCTCCCACGCCTTCCCGTCAGCGGAGGTCAAGCGGGAGGTTTTCGACCTCGTGCGCACGCCGGGTAAGTACTCTAACGCCGAGGTGGATTCCCTCCTCGCTGCCTTCAACGCGCCGCGCTCAGCCCACCTCACCGAGGCCTTTGCCCAGGAGTACTTCGATTCCCTAGCGAAGCTCTGGGAGGAGCACCCCATCGAGATTGCCAACCGCCTCGTGCGCGGGCTCTACCCGGACGTTAAGCTTGCCGACTCCGCCACGAGCGATTTCTTGGCCACCGAGCGCCCCCGTGCGCTACGCCGCGTGCTGCTAGAATGCCAGGACGCTCTGCGCCGCGCGGCGCGCGTGCGTGCCGCGCAATAAGCACGGCACATTAGACGCTTCGCGTAGCGGACAGAAGAATTTTCCCGTAAACTCGCAGACACATTAACGGGGGGACAATCACAAACCACCAGCTTCGGCTGGGGACTGTGTTGACCCAATTGTCATTGCTCAAGTTTCCGGGGGGATTCTTCGTGTCAACACAGCCGACCGATCGTGAACTCGTCGACGCCTTCATTGGCGGAGATACCAAGGCCTTTTCGGCAATCGTCGAGAAGCACCGCGCGCGCCTGACCGCCATGGCGCGGCGCTATACCCGCAACGATGATGATGCGCAGGACATCGTGCAGGAGGCGCTGCTCAAGGCCAGCTGCAATATGAAGTCCTACCGGCACGATGCCGCGCTAAGCACGTGGCTGCACCGCCTGGTGATGAACTCCGGCTATGACTTCCTCAACCACCGCTCCAACCGGGAAAATGCCTCGCTAGATGCAGAAATTATTGACGATGACCGCAATTACGCGCTCGCGCACAATCCCAGCGAGCACCTAGCGGAACGCATCACGGTCGCCCAAGCCATGCAGACCTTGCGCGAGGACCAGCGCGAAGCGCTATACCTGACTGATGTCGCCGGCTATCCCATCGATACGGTGGCCAAGGTCCAAGGCGTGGCTCCCGGCACGGTGAAGTCGCGCCGAGCCCGGGCTCGGCAAGTGCTGCGTGCGGCGATAGACTAGGCCCGAGTACAATCTCAGTGTCCTCCGCCCCTTATGCGCGGACATGATCAGATTCTCTACAGGAATTGTCGTCTCAAGGGAGTTTTTAGTGACTATCCACGATGTTGCCATCGTCGGCTCCGGCCCCGCCGGCTACACCGCAGCCCTCTACGCTGCGCGTGCTGAGCTCAACCCCATCGTTTTCGAAGGTTTTGAATACGGCGGCGAGCTCATGAACACCACCGAGGTGGAGAACTATCCGGGCTTCCAGAAGGGCATCATGGGCCCAGAGCTCATGGAGGAAATGCGCGCCCAGGCTATCCGCTTCGGTGCAGACCTGCGCATGGAAGTTGTGGACTCCGTCGAGCTCGAGGGTGGCGTGAAGAAGTTGCACGTCGGCGACGAGGTTTTTGAGGCCCGCTCAGTTATCCTCGCTACCGGTGCCGCTCCGCGCTACCTGGGCATTCCGGGCGAATCCGAGCTGGCTGGCCGCGGCGTATCCGCATGTGCAACTTGCGATGGTTTCTTCTTCAAGGGCCACAACATTGCCGTCGTCGGCGGTGGCGATTCCGCTATGGAGGAGGCCACCTTCCTCACCAAGTTCGCCGAAACCGTCACTATTATTCACCGCTCGGAGAACTTCCGCGCCTCCAAGATCATGCTGGAGCGCGCCAAGGACAACGAGCAGATTAAGTGGCTGACCAACACCACAGTAGAGCGCGTCCTGGAGAAGGACGGCAAGGTCGGTGGCCTTGAGGTTAAGAATGTACTGACTGGTGAGACCAGCGAGCTCGATGTCACCGCCATGTTCGTGGCCATTGGCCACGAGCCGCGCTCGGGCTTCCTGGAAGGCCAGGTAGAGACCAACGAGGCTGGCTACGTTGTGGTGGAGCAGCCTTCCACCAAGACCTCGCTGCCGGGTGTCTTCGCCTGTGGTGACCTCGTGGATGACCACTACCAGCAGGCCATCACCGCCGCGGGCTCCGGCTGCCGCGCGGCCATCGATGCGGAACATTTCCTCGCCGATAACCGTTAGTAATCACATGAGCAACATTAAGAACGTCACTACTGATTCCTTCCGCGCGGACGTCGTGGAGGCAGGCAAACCCGTCGTCGTCGATTTCTGGGCCGAATGGTGTGGGCCGTGCAAGAAGCTGTCCCCAATCCTCGAAGAAGTCGCCGAAGAGTTGAGCGATGACGTCTCCGTGGTCAAGGTCAACGTGGACGAAGAACGCACCCTGGGCGCCATGTTCCAGATCATGTCCATCCCCTCCGTGCTGATCTTCAACAACGGCGAGAAGGTGGATGAGTTCGTTGGCCTGCGTTCCAAGGCTGACATCGTGGCACAAGTGAAGAAACAGCTCTAACTGGTATTCTTTAACTCGTTGACGGCGCACCAAGGTGCGCCCACCGTGATCACGAAAGGGGTAGGTGTGAACCGCGTTCTACGGGTTGGTGACCAGAGTGTTCGGGTCGCCGAAGCACGCGCAACCCTTGCCCGCCTCGGTCTTATGTCGGACTACCAGGGGACGTTGTCTGACTGGAAGAAGCAGAAGTACTCCGAAACCGATAAGCACTTCGACGCAGACCTCTCCCAAGTCCTCAAGGCCTTCCAACAGTCGCGCGGTATTGTGCCCAGCGGTGACATCGATGAGCTGACACTGCGCGAGCTGCGCCAAGCCTCATATTCCTTGGGCGCCCGCGTTCTGGCCTACGAGCCGAGCAACCAGCAGGTGGGCGATGACGTCGCCCAACTTCAAGAACAGCTGCAGGAGCTCGGCTTCTACCAGGAACGCATTGATGGCCATTTTGGGCCGGCTACCTACGCCGCCTTAGCGGAATACCAGCTCAACTGTGGCCTGCGTAATGACGGCATCTGTGGCCCAGCCACCATTAATGCGCTAAGCCTTTTGGGCCGCCGCATCACCGGTGGTTCAGCACACAATATCCAGGAGCGTGAGCGCGTGCGCAACGCCGGCCCGAAACTGGCTGGCAAGCGCGTGGTCATCGACCCGAGCCTCGGCGGCTTCAACACCGGCCGCACGGTCAAAGGCCGTTATGGCGACATCACGGAGGAGGAGATCCTCTGGGATCTCGCTGAGCGCGTCGCCGGCCGCATGATTGCCGCCGGCATGGAGACCATCATTTCCCGCCCGCGTACTGATGATCCCTCCGTACGCGACCGCGCTGGCCTAGCTAACGCCTTCGACGCCGACTTTGTCATTTCCCTCGCGTGCGATGAGTACCCCACGGAGAAAGCCAACGGCGTGGCCACCTTCTACTTCGGCTCGGAGTCTGGCAACTCCTCCCTCATTGGCGAGACGCTCTCCGGTTTCATCCAGCGTGAGATCGTTGCACGCACTGAGTTGGGAAATTGCCGCAACCACGGTCGCACGTGGGCACTGCTGCGCCTGACCCAAATGCCGGTCGTACAGGTGGTGCTGGGATACCTCACCAGCCCCAAGGACGTGGCTATCCTCACCAACCCGGATTGCCGCGATGACATCGCCGAGGCCATCGTCGTTGCCGTCAAGCGCCTGTATCTCCTCGATGACGACACCGCCGTGACCGGCACGTACCGCTTCGACGAACTCCTGCGCGCAGAGCGATCTTCTTGAGAAGTGGGGCAACGGTACGTGGCTCCACAAAAACAAGAATTCCTGCACAATATAGGTCTCTACTGTTCTGGCTCTCCGCCATTCCAAATATCTAACTCGCCCCACTCAGCGGGGAACCCCATATCTTTCTCAGGACTTATGCCTTCGATGGTTGGAAAGTCCGCCATCAGCAGTGTCAACTTGCGGCGCCAGCTTTCTCCATCTCCGATGGACAACAAAACATATGCGATCAGAGCAAGTGTGGGATAGATTTTATTGAAATTTGCGCTGGATTCACTGGCACGGTCTTTGGCACCTTCTTCTCCTTATACACAGACAACGGCTGTCTAGTTCCCTGGTGGCTGTTTTCTGACCACAGCGATCGTGGCTTGCATCCCGCCATATGGAAGTTGTCTTTGAAGGCTAGGCTACAATTTCAGGGTGGAATCACAGCTAGTCGCCTACATCGATGAGTCCTCCGCCCTTAGACCCCCAGACCGGCAGGAGTACATGGTGTGTGCAGCCATCATCGACACTCAAGACTTGGAAAAATACGCGAGGAGCTGCGTCCACTACGACTTCCTGGCCAGGTCAAACTTCACTGGACCGACGAACGTAATAGCCGACGCCGAAAAATCGTGGACACCCTTTCTGAGATCGACTCCATGCAAGCGATCATCACCCACCGGAGTGAAGTGAGCAAGAAGACGGAGAGGCACCGCAGGAAATGCTTGGAGCAGATGTACTTCGAGCTCTCCGAGATGCACGTCCACAACGTCACTTTGGAAAGCCGGCAAGAAGCACAAAACAGGCGAGACATCGCCCATATAGTTGCCCTGCAGGGCCAGGGACAAAGTGCTGGCATCCGACTGCGACACGTACGCGGTGGCGATGATCCCCTGCTCTGGATTCCAGATGCCGTTCTGGGAGCACTGAACTCCGTCCATCTAGGGGAAGAGCAGTACTGGGAGAAGCTGCACGAGAAAGTGGTCCTCAAACGTCCCAACCCGGATTCCCTCTAGAGGCAGGCGAAGACCCTGGGTCCAGTCGTCCGGCTGGGGTCCCAGGGTCTTCTTCCGATCCTGTCGTAACAGGTGGCAATAACACTAGGGTAGCACCATTTGGCACCATTTGGCACCGATAGGCCCCTTCCGTTTCCTTAGCTGGATCGGCGGCCTCATCCTGGTTTCCTGACCAAATACACATCGACCAAGCCGAACGCAGCGGGCTAAATATCACTCTGCTCAATACCCCTAGACGTTGACACCGACATGCCCCGCCGAGATACAGCAGTGAAGTGCCCCGAGTTTCGTTCCTAGGCATCATAATCCCCCAAATACAACCCCGAAAGAAAACCACACCATCACGGTTAAATCCGAGAGCGGGTGTGGTGTGCGTAGTTATAACCATAAGGGGTTTAATAACATCGTGCAACAGTGAGAATGAACTTCCGGGCCTGTTCATTGAATAGGTTTTTGAAGCCTAGGCCCTACGCCAGGGCGCGGGCGAGGAGGTCCTCCACCGCGGCGGCAGTGAGCAGGTCGAAGGCAGGGGGAAGTTCCAGGCGCAGGCGAGGCGTGATGGGGTGATCACGCACCACCATGAATCCAGCTGACTCCAGGGTTTCCACTGGAAGCAGGCCAATGCGACCGGGTTTGTCGCGCAACAAGTCCTCGGCTTGGCGAGCATCGCGGTAGCCGAATGCTTCTAGCGCGGAGGCATCGCGGGAGGTGAGGTGCATTATTGTGGCGTCGAGAAGCACGGCTTCCAAGCCCTTCGCCGCGCGCTCCGATTTCACAAACAAAGAAGACACCAACACGGCGTCCTCAGAAACCGGGGAGGTGGGCAGCTTAGCCGCACCGGGGGCAAGCTCCGGTGGGCAAAAGAAGACGGTAGCCTCATCGCCCACGGTAAAACCGCACTCACCGTAGCTCAGCAAGGTAGCGCTCAGCCACGCTTCCTTCTCAAAGGCGGGATCAGCGACCGTGGTCTTCATTTCCCAGAAAATGGATCGGGCCGCCAAGGGGTTGATGGCAACACCTTCCTTGACGGCCTCAATAAGCATGATTGGGAGCTAGCTGCTTTCGTTTCCCTCAATGAGAGCCAAGATACGCTCAAAGTCTTCTTGGTCACCAAATTCGACGACCATCTTGCCCTTGCGCTTACCCATGGTGACGGTGACCTTGGTGTCGAAGCGATCGGCAAGGCGCTCGGCGGAGTCAGTGAAGAACTGCGGCTGCGGGGCGGCCTGCTTCTTCGTAGGCTCGGCCGGTTTCCCTTCACGTTTGTACAGGGTGACGGCTTCCTCTGTGGCGCGCACTGACAGGCCTTCGGCCACGATGCGGTTCGCAATGAGCTCCATGGCTTCTGCATCCGGCAGGCCCAGCAGCGCGCGGGCATGACCACCGGACAGGGTTCCAGCAGCGACGCGTTTTTGTACGTTGACCGGAAGCTTGAGCAGGCGGATCATGTTGGTGACCTGGGGGCGGGAGCGGCCGATGCGATCAGCAAGCTCGTTCTGGGTCACGTCGAATTCTTCCAACAGCTGCTGGTAGGCGTGGGCCTCTTCCAGCGGGTTGAGCTGCACACGGTGGATGTTCTCCAGCAGGGCGTCACGCAGGAGGTCATCGTCCTTGGTGTCGCGGACGATAGCCGGGATGGTGGCCAGACCTGCCTTGGAGGAAGCGCGCCAGCGGCGCTCACCCATGATGAGCTCGAAGCCGCCTTCCTCGGAGGGGCGGACTACGACTGGCTGCAGGAGGCCGAATTCCTTGATGGAGTGCACCAGTTCTGCCAGTTCGTCCTCGTCGAAGACGGTACGCGGCTGCTTCGGGTTGGGGAGGATATCACCGATGGAAATCTCGCGGTAAGTCGCACCAATGACAGAAGGCTTAGCCTGGCGCTTCTTTGAGCCGGAAGACTGCTGGATGGTCGGAGCGCCCTGCACCTTCTTCGTGCCGGCGTCCTTTGGTGTGCCGGCGGAGGCACCAAGAATGATGTCCGCGGCGGAATCACCCAAGTGTGGTTTGCGGGATGGAGTACCCGGGCCGGACGGAATAAGCGCAGCCAAGCCCTTACCCAGACCACCCTGACGCTGTTCCGGCTTCTGCTCTGCCTTCTTGTTTGCCATCCGTTGCTCCTATCCTTCCAGTTCCGCGAAAATCTCCGGGCTCACGCCAATAGCACCTGTGGTGGGGTGCGGCGTGTAATCACCGCGCTTGTCCAGCTCGCGTGCAGCGGCGGCATACGCGCGGGCGCCTGTCGACGACGGGTCATAAGCGATAACTGTCTTACCATAGCCCGGCGCCTCTGAAACGCGCACGGAACGGGGGATAACGTTGCCCAGAACCACGGCACCGAACTGTTCGCGGACCTCATCCGCCACCTGCTGGGCCAACTTAGTGCGGGCATCAAACATGGTGAGCAGGACGCCAGAAATGTGGAGATCCTCGTTGAGATGCTCCCGAATCATGGAGATATTGCCCAATAGCTGGCCCACGCCCTCTAGGGCGTAGTACTCGCACTGGATGGGGATAATGACCTCTTCAGCACACGACATCGCGTTAATGGTGAGCAGGCCCAAAGAAGGCGGGCAGTCAATGAAGACGTACTCGAAGCCATGCTCCTCCAGGAAGCCGTTGTGGAGGGCATCGTAGAGGCGGAATTCGCGGCGCACGAGGGACACCATTTCGATCTCCGCGCCAGCCAGATCAATGGTGGCAGGGATGCAGTACAGATTCTCATTGTCGGGGGAGTGCTGCATGGCGTCATCCGCCGTGCAGTCTCCCAAGAGGACCTCGTAGCTGGACTCGGTACCGGAGGTGTGTTCTGCACCCACGGCGGTAGAGGCGTTGCCCTGCGGGTCCAGGTCAATCACCAGGACCTTCTTGCCGGCCTCAGCGAGCGCGGCGGCAAGGTTCACGGCGGAGGTGGTTTTACCCACGCCACCTTTCTGGTTCGCAATGGTGATAAGACGAGGATGAGTCATGCCGTCTACTTTAGTTCACGCGAGGGACACGGATAATCGTGGTGCCGTGAATGGTCATGACCTCGGCTTTTCCGCCACCGGCACGCTTAATATCCGCGGCGTCACGCTCCAGTTCCTCGTGCACCGAGGAGCCCTTGAGAGCAATCATTTCGCCGCCCTTGCGCACCAGCGGCAGGGACCACTTGGCCAGCTTGCCCAATGGAGCTACGGCCCGGGAGGTCACGATGTCGGCACCCTTGACGGCCTTCTTTACAGGGCCTTCTTCAGCACGGCCTCGGATGACGGTGACGTTGTCGAGGCCCAGAAGGTCGACGACCTCGTTGAGGTAGGTCGAGCGCTTCAACAGCGGTTCGATGAGGGTGATGGTCAGATCCGGACGCGCGATAGCGAGGGGGATGCCGGGCAGGCCGGCGCCACTGCCGACGTCGATAAGCGTGGCGCCTTGCGGCATGACTTCGGCGACCACAGCACAGTTGATGAGATGGCGCTCCCACAAGCGCGGGACCTCACGGGGGCCAATAAAACCACGAGTGGACCCGTCCGTGGCCAGCGAATCGTGGTACTTCTGCGCGAGCGGCAGACGCGATCCGAAGACCTCCGACGGGTCCAGTGGCACAGTTGCAGGCTGATGTTCAGGCACTGTGATAACTCCTGGGTCGTGTTTGAGTTGTTTAGTTGTTGTTGCGGCGTTGCTTCTTGGAGCGGTTATCCTTCTTGCGCGCGCCCGGCTTCGGGGCGGAGGTGCGCTTGAGCTCGGCCTTGGCGGCCGCCTCCTCTTCCTCCTCGCGGTCCATCTTGGCGTAGACGATGCGCGTCTGGAAGAAGGTCCACACGGTGTTGGCCAACATGTAGAACAGCAGGCCGATGGGCCAGATGAAGCCGGAGAAGACCAGCATGGCCGGCATGAACCACAGCATCATCTTGTTCATAACGGCCATCTGCTGCTGCATCATTTCCGCGTTCTGACCCTGCGGTGCCGAGGTCTTGCCGGCGGCGCGGCGGGCCTCCTGGCGGTTCAGCGACATGCGGGCGTTGAAGTGCGTCAGCACGGCAATGATGGCGATGAGCGGCACGATAATCATCGCGGCCTGCTGCACCGTGGTTTGCTTGACAATCTCCAGGCCGGAGTTGAGGCGCAGGTTAGCCACGAGCGGCACGCCGAAGATCTTGGCGTCCACGAACTGCTGGACCAGCTCCGGCTTGAAGATGTAGTTGGCGATGGAGCCGTTCATCTCCTCCGACATCGCCTCACCTGCCGGGTGGCCAAAGCCGCCCGCGACAGCCACGGTGCGGTCGAAGGAGCGCAGCACGTGGAACAGGCCGATGAACATCGGAATCTGGGCGAACATAGGCAGGCAGCCCGCCACCGGACGCACGCCAGACTCCTTGTAGATCCGCTGCATTTCCTGCGCGGCCTTGGTCTGGTCATTGGCGTACTTGGCGCGGATCTCCTGCACCTGCGGCTGGATCTCTTGCATCTTGCGGGAGGAGCGAAGCTGGGTGATGGTCGGCTTGACCATGAGCGCTTTCAGCGTCCACGTCAGGAGGACGATGGCGATGATCCACGTTCCGCCCCAACCGGAGTCGAGGACGAAGCTCAGAAGCCAATGCCAGAACCACAGAACGGCTGAGATTGGCCAATAGATGAAATTAAGCACGAGTGTTGTTTACCTTCGCTGTTGTTTGGTCGGTACCGGATCAAACCCGCCCGGATGCCAGGGCCCACACTTGCAGAGCCTGGCGACGGCCATGCCTACTCCCTTGAGCGCTCCGTGCACGGAGATGGCTTCAAGGGCATAGGCACTGCATGTCGGTTCAAAACGACAGGTCGAAACCATCTTAAGGGGTGAGACATGCTTTTGGTAGAAGCGCACCCCGTGAACTAGGACTCGCCCGAAACCGCGGGCTGGGGGAATCTCTTCTCCCTGGGAGTTCAGATATCCCATTTTGCTAGGGCTTTGCGGATATCGCGGGCGAGGCGCTCACTGGTTGCCTCGGCGCTGGCGGGCAGGGCTCGAATGACAATGTCAACATTCGGCGGAAGAGGAGTGCCATGCGCACCGTCCTTCATCACCGCCATGCACACATGGCGAAGCCGCCGGGAGGTGCGGTGGCGAACCACGGCATTCCCGACGGCCTTCGATACGATGAGGCCAAATCGCGGGCCAGTAGCCGCGATGGCGTCCTCACCGGTGTTGATGTGCATATGCACGACAACGGTGCGCGTGCCCGCCCGGCGTCCGCCCTTCATGGTCCGCCGAAATTGTCTCGGGGACGTGAGCTTGTGCTGGGCTGGAAGCATGAATTAAGCGGTGAGCTTAGCGCGACCCTTCTTGCGACGAGCTGCGACGATGGCGCGGCCAGCGCGGGTGCTCATGCGGGTGCGGAAGCCGTGCTTACGGGCACGACGACGGTTGTTCGGCTGGAAGGTACGCTTACCCTTTGCCACGATTAACTCCTTGAAGTTGTACGCAGATAGCTCAAACTCGCCGCACGGCGCGGCTGGGCCTGAGCATCCACTGATGAATGGTGTTCGCGGGGATGAGGCTTCGCCCGGATAGCGCCATGCGGCGGGGCGAGGCAGTCCCACATGCAACATGTGCGTTATGCACTGCTGCGATAGACCATCACAGGTTACGTGACAGATGGGGCGTAGAACAAATCGACACACTGGGTGTACCCGAAATGACATCGATGTTTTTATGCCCAGCTAGAGCCCCACTTTTGGCCCTCATGCTGCGGGTCAACCCCCGACACATGGCACCCTCACAGGGTTCGAATCAACCAGACCTACTGCATGCATAAAAAGTGCGTTAGACAGCTTTGAAACAACGCGGTAGAACTAAGGAATCAAATTCCACAGCTACCCACAAGGTGTGGATAACTCTCAACTGAACCTTGAGACTTTTGCCGTATATGCAGGTCAAAGCCATTAAGGTACCGATGGGAAGTTATCCACAGCCATGCGCTAGGCTGTGGATAAACCACCAATTCACACCTGTGGATAACTTTGTGGAAACCGAGGTGACGCACTAAAACATCGTGTGGAATCTTCGGTGGAAACCCGTGGAATTTCTTTTACTCTCTCAACAGTCCATCCGTCCGTCCCCCGATAATTACAAGAATCACTGCGCTACCCGCACAGTGATCAAGTACGTGGGTCGAGTACCTGCACCGTGGCCTCTCACCACTGGCAGTGTGAACTCGAACTACATAGAAGGTAGGCGTCTTGTCTGATCCGCAAGCGGCCCTCAGGGCCAGCTGGAAAGCAGTGGTCACTGATCTGCTAGCACAGTCTGAGCAACCGAATTCAAGCGTGCCGAACTTTACCCACAGCCAGCGGCTCAACTTGCAGCTCGTCGAACCCATCATGATCGGCGACGGATACGCCCTCATCGCCGCCCCACACGAAAACGCCAAGAATGTCATTGAGGCCGAGCTAGGGGAGCACATCTCACGTACCTTGTCCCAGCACATGGGCCGCCCGTGTTCTCTGGCCGTGACAATTACCGCTCAGCAGGCAGCGCCCGAGCAACCAGCAGCGTCTGCCCCTGCTGAAGTTGAACCAGACCCCACGCCCCAGCGCCCCATCCAAACTGAGGCACCCCAGTACGGCATGGACCACCAGTCTCAGCCGGTCCAGCCGCAACAGCAGGCCACGAGGTGGGATTCCACCTACTCACCGGCCAGCCTGGACGAGCTAGCTCAGCACTACAGCGAACAGCAGACCACTGCACCAACCAGCTACCCAGAGGCAGCCGGCGCGCGAATCCCCCGTGAGGAACCCGCGCACAATCCGAATCACGAGAAGTCCCTCAACCCGAAGCACACGTTTGAAAACTTCGTCATCGGTTCCTCCAACCGTTTTGCCAACGGCGCGGCCGTAGCCGTAGCGGAGAACCCCGCCCGCGCATATAACCCACTATTTATTTGGGGCGGTTCCGGTCTGGGTAAGACACACCTGCTCCACGCCGCCGGCAACTATGCCCAGGTACTGCACCCAGGGTTGCGCGTGAAGTATGTGTCCTCGGAAGAGTTCACCAATGACTACATCAATTCGCTGCGTGATGACCGCCAAGAATCCTTCAAGCGCCGCTACCGCAACTTGGACATCCTCATGGTGGATGACATTCAGTTCCTTGAGGGCAAGGAATCCACGCAGGAGGAGTTCTTCCACACCTTTAACGCGCTTCACCAGGCGAACAAGCAGATCATTTTGTCCTCTGACCGTCCGCCGAAACAGCTGACGACCCTGGAAGACCGCCTACGTACCCGCTTTGAAGGCGGTCTCATCACGGATATCCAGCCGCCAGACTTGGAAACGCGCATTGCCATTCTCATGAAGAAGGCCGCTGCGGACGGCACCGACGTCGACCGCTCAGTCCTGGAGCTCATTGCCTCGCGTTTTGAATCTTCTATCCGTGAGTTGGAAGGCGCACTTATCCGCGTGTCTGCCTACTCCTCCCTGGTCAACGAACCGATCAGCATGGAAATGGCGGAGATTGCACTGCACGATCTGGCACCGGACTCGGCCGACCGCCAAATTACCGCGGCCGCCATCATGGAGGTCACCGCGGAGTACTTCAACATTGACGTTGAGACCCTGCGCGGTTCTGGCAAGAAGCGCGCTGTGGCCCACGCCCGTCAGCTGGCAATGTATCTGTGCCGCGAGCTCACAGAGCTTTCCTTGCCCAAGATTGGTGATCAATTCGGCGGCAAGGACCACACCACCGTCATCTATGCGGACCGGAAGATCCGCAAAGAGATGACGGAGAACAGAAACACGTACGACGAAATCCAGGCGCTAACCCAACGCGTGAAGAATCACCGCTAACGACGCGCGCTTTCCGACGCCCCTCCCACCTCACCACTCCAGGGTGACGGCCTTGGGAGGGGCAATTTTCGTTATCCACAGCGTTATCCACACCTGTGTAATTTCACTGTTGTAATTTGTAGATCCTCGTCACATCTTCGGATTCCACAGCAGATCAGAACCAGTTTCTCTCTTGTGAGCAACCCTGTGATCAGCAGCGATAGATCTGGGGATGGATTGTGGATAACTCTGACCCCGACGGAGTTACTCACATTTTGTGTCATTTGATCACAGGGATCCCACATCCTGGCCCACAGATCGATTCGCCGGAGCAAGCTTGGCTTTTGTAGGGTTCTCCACAGATCCCACAACGCTTATTACTACTCCTATTTTGTTTTCTCCCTAACTAAGAAGAAAAAGGATGTGTGTGATTCGTCGATGCCCGCCTGGCCACCGGTCTCCAACGAGGAGCAGAGATGGTGAATGACAAAACTCCTGTGGTGTCTCGCTGATCCTGTAAGTTGGAGTGAGCTTCCAAGAATTTGTCCATCAGGAATTTATCCATCCGCAACTAGAGGAGCGTCTCACCACCATGGACCAGTCCGTGTCATTTCGCGTTGCCAAAGATGACCTCGCCAACGCCGTCGCATGGGTCGCGCGCAGTCTGCCGTCAAAGGTCACGCAGCCGGTACTGCGCGCCATGCTGATCACCGCGGATGACAATGGTTTGGAATTCACCGGCTTTGACTACGAGGTCTCCACGCGCGTGCGCATTGCCGGCATGGTGGATGAGCCGGGCCGCATCGCTGTAGCCGGCAAGCTGCTTTCTGACATCGTTGCGTCCTTGCCCAACAAGGAAGTGGAGATGACGCAGGAAGATTCCAAGGTTTTGCTCACCTGTGGTTCCTCGCGCTTCGAGCTGCCGCTCATCCCCCTTGATGATTACCCGCAGCTGCCGGTCCTCCCGGAGGTCACCGGCACCATTAACCCGCAGCTTTTCGTTGAAGCCATCAGCCAGGTCGTGGCCGCGGCGGGTAAGGATGACACGCTTCCCATGCTCACCGGCGTGCATATTGCGATTAATGGCTCCCACGTAGAGATGACCGCTACCGACCGATTCCGCCTAGCCATGCGCACCTTCGAGTGGGAGCCGGTCGCAGACAATGTTGAGGCCAAGCTCCTCGTTCCAGCCAAGACTCTCCAGGACACCGGCCGTTCCTTGGATACTCACCTCAACATCCCGGTGGAGATCGCTGTGGGTACCGGTGAGAACATTGCAGCTGAGGGCCTATTTGGTTTGCATGCAGATAACCGTGAGACCACCACCCGCATGCTGGATGCAGACTTCCCCAACGTGGCACCGCTGCTGCCGAAGAGTCACACGGCTATGGCCAGCATCGAGGTAGCTCCGCTGCAGGAAGCAATTCGCCGTGTCTCCCTACTGACGGACCGCAATGCCCAAATCCGCATGGAATTCAGCGAAGGCGAGGTCACCCTTGCCGCCGGTGCTGATTCTGGCCGCGCGACGGAGACACTTCCCTGTGCTTTCAACGGCCGCGATAGCTTCGTAATCGCCTTCAACCCGTCCTACCTCAAGGACGGCCTAGGCGTCGTCCACACGGATCGCGTTGTCTTCGGCTTTACCGAACCTTCCCGCCCAGCCATCATGATTCCGGAGCCAGAGGAGCTGCCGGAGGCCAATGAAGACGGCACGTTCCCTACCCCGGAGACGGACTTCACCTACCTGCTGATGCCGGTACGCCTGCCAGGCTAGGCCGTATGTACATCCGCGATCTCGATGTCAGGGACTTCCGCTCCTGGCCCGAGCTCACCCTCGGGCTAAAACCGGGGATTACCCTTTTCGTTGGCCGCAATGGCTTCGGCAAAACCAATATCGTCGAGGCCATCGGCTATACCGCGCACTTGTCCTCGCACCGCGTATCCCACGATGCCCCGCTCGTGCGCCAAGGCGCGAACAACGCCCGCATCTCCGCCACCGCTGTTAACCAGGGCCGCGAGCTCACCGCGCACCTGCTCATCAAACCGCATGCGGCGAACCAGGCGCAGATTAACCGCACACGTCTAAAATCCCCACGCGAATTGCTCGGCGTGGTGAAAACCGTCTTGTTCTCCCCGGAGGATCTCTCGCTTGTACGTGGCGAACCTGCAGCACGCCGCCAGTACCTCGATGACATCATTGCCTCGCGCACCCCACGCTTGGCCGGGGTCAAGGCAGATTATGACAAGGTTTTAAAGCAACGCAATGCGTTGCTGAAGTCGGCATCAGCGAGCCTGCGCCGCGGCTACAACGACAGCGACGGCGCCTCGGCGCTGGCCACCCTCGACGTGTGGGATACACAGTTAGCCTCGCTCGGCGCGCAGGTGATTCAGGCACGCTTGGCGCTTGTCGACGATCTCCAGGACCTCATCCCTGCCGCCTACTCTGGTCTGGCCCCGGAATCGCGCCCCGCCAGCATCGAGTACAAGTCCACGGTGGATATCTCCGACCGTGAGGTTATTGAGGCCATGATACTCACTGAGCTAGCAACTAAGCGCCAGCGCGAAATCGAGCGCGGCATTTCGCTCGTGGGCCCTCATCGCGATGACCTCGTTCTGAACTTGGGCAGCAGCCCCGCGAAAGGTTTCGCCAGCCATGGTGAAACCTGGTCTTATGCCATTTCCCTGCGACTCGCAGAATTCAATCTGCTGCGACAAGACGGCACCGATCCGATCCTCATCCTCGATGATGTCTTTGCAGAGCTTGATGCCAAGCGTCGTGAGAAGCTCGTGCATCTTGCTGCCGAAGCCGAACAGGTACTCATCACCGCCGCTGTAGACGAGGATTTGCCTGGCAACTTGCAGCCCATCGAGAGATTCACCGTCACCGTGCGTGACACGGACGAGGGCAGGATTTCTGAAATTGCACCTTATGCCGCTGCTGCTGACGTCGATGGTGAGGATGGTGATCAGCATGACTGAGCAGGACTGTGATCCAGTTGATCCAGTAAAGGCCCTGTTTGAACGCACTCGAAGTAATTCCAAGAATGCACCGAAGCTGAATAAACCCGCGCCCAAGATGAATCTGGCCTCCACACCTGCAGAGCACCAGCCCAAGCCATATCGTCGCGGACGTCCCAGTGGGCCTGATGGCCGTCGCCGGCGACGCAGCCTGGAGATTCCGAGCCTGGGCGCACAAATCCAGCGTGAAATTGGCAAACGCGGCTGGGAACATGAACTGGCCCACGGCTGGGTCATGGGTAATTGGGAAAACCTTGTGGGCGAGCGCATTGCTGCCCACACACAACCGCTTACCATCAAAGAACAAGTCGTCTACGTAGCCTGTGATTCTTCGAGTTGGGCCACGGAGCTGCGCTACCTCCAGCGGCCCATCTTGCAGAAGATTGCCGATCGCCTCGGTCCTGATGTTGTGGTGAAGCTGCACATCCAAGGCCCCAAGCAACATCGCAACTATGAGGGGCGCCAATGGGTCAAGCCGCAAGGCTCACAAGACACATACGGCTGATCCGGCTATCTGGAACGATCGCGAAATTCACGCAAATTTGGGCTTCTCACTGGCGTGCAGTGTCCCTGCGTGGGGGGGACACAGTGTAGAATGGCTAAAGTCTTAGATTTAGCTCTAGCCAAAAGGAGAACACGAATCCGTGGCTGAACAACACGCATATGATGCGGGGTCAATTACGATTCTGGAAGGCCTCGAGGCCGTCCGCAAGCGCCCCGGCATGTACATCGGTTCCACCGGTGCCCGTGGTCTGCACCACCTGATCTGGGAGATTGTTGACAACTCTGTCGATGAGGCCATGGCGGGCTACGCCGACAAGGTTACCGTCACTCTCCTCGAGGACGGTGGCGTTGAAGTTATCGATAACGGCCGTGGTATCCCAGTAGAAATGCACGCCTCTGGCGTTCCTACCGTTCAGGTCGTCATGACCCAGCTGCATGCGGGCGGTAAGTTTGACTCTGAGTCGTACGCTGTCTCCGGTGGTCTCCACGGTGTGGGTATTTCCGTGGTGAACGCGTTGTCTACCCGCGTCGAAGCGGACATCAAGCGTGATGGCAAGCACTGGTACCAGAATTTCACCAACGCCATCCCGGATGAGCTCGTTGAGGGTGAGAACGCCCGTGGTACCGGTACCACAGTCCGCTTCTGGCCGGACCCAGAGATTTTTGAAACTGTCGAATTTAACTACGACACCATTGCACGCCGCCTGCAGGAAATGGCCTTCCTCAACAAGGGCCTGACCATTGTTCTCCGTGATGAACGTGCAATCTCGAAGGAACAAGCAGAGCTTGAAGAAATCGCCGAAGCTGGTGACGCAGCGGTCAGCCTGAGCTCCCTCGATGAGAAGGACGCTACTGGGGAAGATGACGAGGAGAAGACTTCCAAGAAAAAGAAGGAAGTCATCTACCACTACCCGAACGGCCTGCAGGACTACGTTGAGTTCCTCAACCGCAACAAGTCTGCCATTCACCCCACCATCGTTGGTTTCGACGTCAAGGGCGAGGACCACGAGGTTGAAATCGCACTGCAGTGGAACCAGGGCTACAAGGAGTCCGTCCACACCTTCGCCAACACCATCAATACCCACGAAGGTGGTACGCACGAGGAAGGTTTCCGCGCGGCGCTGACCTCCCTGATGAACCGCTACGCCAAGGAGCACAAGCTCCTCAAGGAAAAGGATGGCAACCTTTCCGGTGATGACTGCCGTGAAGGTCTTGCTGCCGTTATTTCCGTCAAGGTGGGCGATCCCCAGTTCGAGGGTCAGACCAAGACCAAGCTCGGCAACTCTGAAATTAAGGGCTTTGTCCAGCGCGCAGTCAACGAGTACCTCAATGACTGGTTCGATGCTAACCCGGCTGAGGCCAAGGTCATCATCAACAAGGCTGTTTCCTCCGCACATGCTCGTGTGGCGGCCCGTAAGGCCCGTGAGCTCGTTCGCCGCAAGTCTGCCGGTGATCTTGGTGGCCTTCCGGGCAAGCTGGCGGACTGCCGCTCCAAGGATTCCAAGCTCTCCGAGCTGTACATCGTGGAGGGTGACTCCGCAGGCGGTTCTGCTAAAGGCGGCCGTGACTCGATGTTCCAGGCCATCCTTCCGTTGCGAGGCAAGATTCTTAACGTAGAGAAGGCCCGCATGGATAAGGTGCTCAAGAACGCCGAAGTCCAGGCCATCATCACCGCTTTGGGTACTGGTATCCACGAAGAGTTCGATATCTCCAAGCTGCGTTATGACAAGATTGTGCTTATGGCCGATGCCGACGTGGACGGCCAGCACATCGCCACGCTCCTGTTGACCCTGCTCTTCCGCTTCATGCCGCAGCTGGTGGAGGATGGCCACGTCTACTTGGCTAACCCGCCGTTGTATAAGTTGAAGTGGGCTAAGGGCCAGCCGGGATACGCGTTCTCCGATGCTGAGCGCGACAAGCTGCTAGCTGAGGGCCTGGCTGAGAACCGCAAGATCAACAAGGATGACGGTATCCAGCGCTACAAGGGTCTCGGTGAGATGAATGCCTCCGAGCTGTGGGAGACCACCTTGGATCCGAACACCCGCATTCTGCGCCGTGTGGACCTTGAGGATGCCCAGCGTGCTGATGAACTCTTCTCCATCCTTATGGGTGATGACGTTGCGGCCCGCCGTTCCTTCATCACCCGCCGCGCGAAGGACGTGCGCTTCCTCGACGTTTAAACGGTATTACACATCTAAGACCGTTTAAACGTGCAGGAAAGAGCTGCACCTACCTTCCGGCAGTATAGGAAAAGACCAGCCTTCACAACGAGGAGCTGGTCTTTTTGTGTGTCTATGAATCCGAGGTGACGCTTCTTAAACGGTACCCATGTGGCGTTGCAGCACACGGCCGATGGTTGGAACGTTCGGCTCCAAAATGGAAGAAGCCTTACCGCGTAGTGACTTGTAGGTACGAGCAATACCTGGTGCTTTGATGTCCTCAGCGGACTTATCTGCAGTAGCCATAATGGCATCAGTAATTTCAGCACTGCGTCCGTCAAGGTACGTGCCGAAGTCTGTTTGCTCAGAACCTTCGAATTCCTTCCAGTAGGAATCGAGGCTGTTCAAAAGTTCTGGGAGCATCTGATTGACTCCCTTGGATACAACTTTGGAATCTGCCTTCTTGGCGGCTGCTAATGCACCTTTGAAGGCCATTCCAGAAATTCCGGACAGAGAAGAAACGGCTTCATCGGCGGCCGTGGACAAGTCCGCCACCACGGCATTGCGGGTAGGGGACTGAAGAAGCTGGGTGAGGTTTGCCATATAGGTGAGCTTACTGTGCTGGGACGCTAGAGCCTGCCTTGAGCGCGGCGAGCTGGTCAGCAATCTCCGGGAAACCATTAGTGCGGGCAAGACGCTCGAGGTCAAAGTCGAGGCCACCCTGGTTCAGACGGCTGTCCTCAGAAGAACCGGAAGAGCCAGCAAGACCGACCTGTGCGGCAAACTCATCAACCTGAGCGCGCAGGGCTGGGACGTTGTCGACGACTAGCTTGAGCAGGGCCAAAGCACCGGCAATGGAGCCGCCGATGATAAAAGTCATGTCCAGGGGAGTGGAGCCCGTGAGTGAGGAGCCAGCCTCGCCCTGCTGGAAGTCAGGATTGACTTTGTTCTTCCAGTCGTCATTAGTGGTCTCAGCGCTCGCTGTTGGGGCAACAGCAGTAGCAAGGGTAGTGGCCACGACTCCGGCAGCGAGAAGCTTCTTCATGGACATAGGGAATTCCTTTCTAGAGGGAGAGCGGGACGGTTTCGAACGTCCCACTACTTAAACGCGCGATGGTTTAAGCATCTTTATCATGTTTAACTTACATAACTTCTGTCACAGAAAGATAGACCTGCGCGCAAAAGTGCGCGAATTCTTCATTCTTTGCGTTCAGTGCTGGGACCGCGCGCAACACGTTTTCGAGGGCGGCTGCAGATTCCTGACGTGTTCCGTGGACGGGAATGCCCTCTACTGACGCAGTACTTGCACCTGCCGCAGCGGCTAGTGCCGCAAAGGACACAATTCGTACGCGATATATGCGGCAGAACTCGCGAGCTATGAGAACCAAATGCTCAACACTCATGAAAGACCACGAGTCCGGCGAATCTCTGCTTCAAGCTCAGAACGCCCAGGCAAAAGCCGACGGGCGGTGTCTTGGACGGCAGCATCAGAAAGCGTTCGGGAAGCCGCGGCCACAACAGCGCGGACCACAGCCTCGTGTTTCGATGTTCCCTGCGCTGAGGCCAACAGTGTAAGCGCGTGATCCTGCTCTGGGGTGAGCCTGAGTGTCATTGCCATGTCCCACATCCTAGCAGTGTGATACCACAGTGATACCACTCTCGTGGCAGAAAGGACTTCACAGCGCCTCAGACGGTACGATAAGGCGTTATGAGTGATAACAACGGCGATCTTTTTGATCGTATTCATCCAATTGACATCAATGAGGAGATGGAGTCGAGCTACATCGACTACGCCATGTCCGTCATTGTCGGCCGTGCTCTCCCTGAGGTCCGCGATGGCCTGAAGCCAGTGCACCGCCGCATTCTGTACGCGATGTTTGATTCCGGCTACCGCCCGGATCGCGGTTATGTGAAGTCTGCTCGTCCAGTCTCGGACACGATGGGTCAGTTCCACCCCCACGGTGACTCCGCCATTTACGACACCCTCGTGCGCTTGGCTCAGCCGTGGAACATGCGCTACCCGCTGGTAGACGGCCAAGGTAACTTCGGCTCCCGCGGTAATGACGGCCCAGCAGCTATGCGTTACACCGAGTGCCGCATGACTCCGCTGGCTATGGAGATGGTTCGTGATATCCGCGAGAACACCGTGGACTTCGCTCCCAACTACGATGGCAAGACCGAAGAGCCGGTCATTTTGCCGTCCCGCGTTCCGAACCTTTTGATGAATGGTTCCGGCGGTATTGCCGTTGGTATGGCCACCAATATCCCGCCCCACAACCTAAACGAACTGGCGGATGCCATCTTTTGGCTACTGGATAATCCGAATGCCAGTGATGAAGAGGCTCTTGAGGCGTGCATGAAGTATGTCAAGGGCCCGGATTTCCCCACCGCTGGTCTAATTGTTGGTGACCAAGGAATCAAGGACGCCTACACCACCGGCCGCGGCTCCATCCGCATGCGCGGTGTGACCTCCATTGAGGAGGTGGGCAACCGTCAGACCATCGTTATCACCGAGCTGCCCTACCAGGTCAACCCGGATAACATGATCTCCAACATTGCGGAGTCCGTGGTCAACGGCAAGATTGCGGGCATTGCCAAGATTGAGGATGAATCCTCTGACCGTGTTGGTATGCGCATTGTGGTCACGCTCAAGCGAGACGCTGTCGCCCGCGTGGTGCTCAATAACCTGTATAAGCACTCCCAGCTGCAGACCTCCTTTGGCGCGAACATGCTCTCCATCGTCGATGGCGTGCCGCGCACGCTGCGTCTGGACCAGATGCTGAGCTACTACGTGGCTCACCAGATTGAGGTCATCGTTCGCCGTACTCAGTACCGCCTCGATGAGGCCGAAAAGCGCGCCCACATCCTGCGCGGTCTCGTCAAGGCACTCGACATGCTCGATGAGGTCATCGCGCTCATTCGCCGTTCCCCCACGGTGGAGGAGGCACGCGAGGGCTTGATGCAGCTTCTCGACGTCGACGAGATCCAAGCCGATGCTATCCTGGCCATGCGTCTGCGCCGCCTGGCTGCCTTGGAGCGCCAGAAGATTGTTGATGAGTTGGCGGAGATCGAGGAGATCATCGCAGACCTCAAGGACATCCTCGCCCGTGAGGAGCGCCAGCGTCAGATTGTCCACGATGAGCTTGAAGAAATCGTGGAGAAGTATGGCGATGAGCGCCGCACCGAGATCGTCGCCGCTTCTGGTGACGTTACTGATGAGGACCTCATCGCGCGTGAAAACGTTGTCGTGACGATTACCGCCACCGGCTACGCCAAGCGCACCAAGGTAGATGCCTACAAGGCACAGAAGCGCGGTGGTAAGGGCGTTCGTGGAGCAGAGCTCAAGCAGGATGACATTGTCAAGAACTTCTTCGTCTGCTCCACGCACGACTGGATCCTGTTCTTCACCAACTTTGGCCGTGTCTACCGCCTCAAGGCCTACGAACTCCCGGAGGCAGGCCGTACCGCCCGCGGCCAGCACGTGGCCAACTTGCTGGAGTTCCAGCCTGAGGAGAAGATCGCCCAGGTCATCCAGATTCAGTCCTACGAGGATGCTCCTTACTTGGTCCTAGCCACCGAGCAGGGCCGCGTGAAGAAGTCTCGCCTTACCGATTATGAGTCCGCACGTTCCGCTGGACTTATCGCCATCAACCTTAACGAGGGTGACGCGCTGATCGGCGCACAGCTGGTTAATGAAGGCGACGATATCCTGCTCACCTCTGAGCAAGGCCAGGCAATCCGCTTCACCGCGGATGATGACCAGCTGCGTCCGATGGGTCGCGCTACCGCCGGTGTGAAGGGCATGCGATTCCGCGGCGATGATCAGCTGCTGTCTATGTCCGTGGTCAATGACGGCCAGTTCTTGCTCGTGGCAACCTCTGGTGGCTACGGAAAGCGCACGGCGATTGAGGAATACACGCCGCAGGGTCGTGGCGGCCTGGGTGTCATGACCTTCAAGTACACCCCGAAGCGTGGCAAGCTCATTTCTGCCATTGCTGTGGACGAGGATGACGAAATCTTCGCCATCACCTCTGCTGGCGGTGTAGTCCGCACCGAGGTCAACCAAATCCGCCCAAGTTCCCGTGCCACGATGGGTGTTCGTCTGGTTAACCTGGCTGACGATGTTGAACTGCTTGCCATCGACCGCAACGTTGAGGATGACGGCGAGGAAGATGCCCAGGCAGTAGCCAAGGGTGAGAAGTCTGTCGAAGACGTCAAGCCCGAGCACCTCAAGTTGGGCGAAGACTCCAAGGAAAACAAGGACAAGGCCGCTGACGATAAGACTGATGAGGAGTAAGTCATGATCGGACGAGAGCTGCACCTAGCGCGGATTTCACCGATGTCGGCTTTCCGCGTGGGGCTCGCCATGTCCCTCGTTGGCTTGGTCGCCTGGATTATCGCAGTGTGTCTGCTGTACCTCGGCCTCGACCAAGCAGGAATCTGGGATTCTCTCAACAGCCTTGTGGGCGGTGTTGGTGGAGGCTTTGAAGTCAGCTTCGGCCTTGTAGTCTCTGCGGCTGCTCTTTTCGGTGCCATTATTGCTGTACTCATGACGCTGCTGGCGCCGATCATGGCTGTTATATATAACGCCATTGTTGACGTCTTTGGCGGCTTCAAGGTGCGACTACAAGACGAGCCGCACCGTTAGCCAAAAGAATGGCGGTAATAGTGCTCTAAGACTACCTAGGAAATGTCGATTGACCTGGCGATTTGTAATAGATCGCCAGTCCTATGTAGAGTTACTACTCGTTCCGGTAAGGGCCTATAGCTCAGTCGGTTAGAGCGCATCGCTGATAACGATGAGGTCGCTGGTTCGATTCCAGCTAGGCCCACCACGGAACAATGGGGCATTAGCTCAATTGGTAGAGCATCTGCTTTGCAAGCAGAAGGTCAGGAGTTCGATTCTCCTATGCTCCACAGCATAAAAGTAAAGACGCCCAGCGATGGACGCTGGGCGTCTTTACTTTTTCAACTCCAGGGCTGGACCCTGAATGTGGACCCGAGAGTTAACCGACGTGCCCGGTTGATCCGGCGCCGAGTGGAATCGATTTAGGTTGCCAGACTTGGCGCCTCGTTTCGGTGCCTATCGAATGACATAAATGTAATTATTACCCGTATAGGGGTAAAATCATTCACAGCATTCACAGAGGTTCGAAATAGTTACACTAGCCCCTCGCGTATAAAACACTGTCATCTACCTGCTGATTAGTCGGTGACGGTCAACAACGGGTTGGAAAAACTTTGGAAACTTGTTGCGTTTGACTGGAAAGAGCGACAAAACTCCGATAATCTTGCCTTCAGCGACAAAAGCTGCACTACTCGTTGAGAATGTGAAGATCATTCATAAAGAACGATTGCTAGCGTCGCCCTACACGACGGTTATCGTAAGATAATTTTCACAGTCCGACCTCAACTCTCATAGGGGAATTACATGTTCAAGAACCGTGTTCGCACCGCCGCTCTCGCAGGTGCTATCGCAGTAGCCACCGGTGTTTCCGGTGTTGCAGTCCCGGCTTTCGCTGAGGACACCACCACCACCAACATCCAGGGCGGCGGCTTCAACGAGCCGGACGCATCCCTGGCCAAGGATGTAGAAGCTAAGAACGTCACCGAGGCTGAGCTCCGCGACCGCGTAGCTGCAACCGACCACTACATCGTCAACAACAACCAGTTCCGCGAGCTCTACGAAGCTGCCGCTGCTGCTAACACCGACGGTCTCGACCGTTCCGAGCAGGCAGACCACAAGGCATACCAGGCTGCAGCCAACGAGGCTACCAAGCAGCTCGCACAGGCTGAGAAGAACGTTCAGGACGCTCGCGCTTCCGTAGCTTACGCACTGGAGAACGACAAGGGCGCTGACAAGGCTTGGGCTAACTACGAAGAGAAGGCCTTCGACTACAACAACACCGTTACCAACATCGCTGGTGGCAAGCGCTACCCCAAGGATGGCAACGATGCGGGCAAGCTCGGCCTGCTGGAGAGCGACCTGAACAAGGCTAACGCATTCGTTTCCAACAAGGTCAACGACGAGGACAAGTCCAACCTTCCGCCGCTTGAGGCTCCGAAGCTGAACCCGGTCGACCCGGAGGACTTCAAGTCCGTGCAGGATACCCCGGAAGAGAACATCAAGATCTTCAAGAAGACCATCGAGACCTACAAGGAGCGCCTCGACTACGCTGGTTGGCGTAACGCTGATAAGAACGAGAACAGCTACATCACTCGCGACTATGTTCCGCTGCTTGAGCAGCTGATCGCTGATGCTGAGATGCTCTTGGAGCAGCTCAAGGAGGACGGTGCAGCCCTGGAGGAGGCTCGCAAGGCAGCCCTCGAGGCTTCCCGCGGTGCTCAGGGCGCCGACATCCTGGTTCGCCAGGGCTACCTGGACCAGGCTCACGCTCAGGTTCGCGTTCTGCGCGCTATGGAGGCTGAGTTCGCCATCGGTGCTCGCGTCCTCGAGCTGCGCGAGTCCGACGACAACGGCACCGTAGTTGTTAACGGTGAGCAGAAGACCCTCCGCGAGGCTTACGCTGAGCTCATCGCTCACCAGACCGGCATCGTGTCCATCGCTAAGCAGAAGAACATGGAGACCTACGAGGCGCAGGTCGCTCAGTTCAAGGGCTTCAAGGAGTGGGCTTCCGACGAGGCTAACTTCGATGGCAACCGTATCTGGACCCCGCAGATCCCGGCTGACTTCGCTAACCCGGAGAGCCCGTGGGGCAACACCGAGGTTGCTGTCTGGGACGGCGGCACTGACCAGGAGCGCCTCGACTACCTGGCAATGAAGGTTGCAGCTCAGCAGCTCTGGTTCGGACCGAACAACTACAACCTCGAGTACGAAGAGGCTTACCGCCAGGTTGTCAACGCTGACAACGGCGTTCAGAAGGAAATCGCTGACTCCCAGGCTGCCGAGGAGCAGGCTAAGAATGAGCGTGAGCGTGCCGAGCAGGAGGCTAAGGACCGTCAGCGCATCGCTGATGCTCTCGAGAACCTTGCTGGTGGCGACAACGGCAAGGACGGCGACAAGGGCTCCGATGGCAAGGACGGCGACAACGGCTCCGACGGCAAGGACGGCGACAACGGCTCCGACGGCAAGGACGGCGACAACAACAAGAAGGGCGACAAGGGCTCCGCTAAGGACAAGCTGTCCAACAACGGCAAGCCGACCCCCCTCGCTATCTTCGGCATCGTTGCTGGTGTTCTGGCTGCAGTTGCTGCTGCCTTCCCGGCAATCGCCAAGGCTCTGAACATCAAGCTCCCGTTCTAATTCCCGGTAGCTAATGTCACTCCGCCTCTAACGGAGTAAGCCAATAGAAGTGCCCCGCCATAAGGCGGGGCACTTTTTGTTTTCTGATAGAAGACGCTTCAGTTGACTCCTCCCAGTGAAAACTGAAGGCTCCAACCGTAGTGGTTGGAGCCACTTTTCGTTGTAGGTTAAGTACTTAGTAGTTAATGACTCCAGAATGGATGCAGTGAAACTGTCGCCAGTTAACGATTTAGATACTGCCTTCCCGCTTCCGGGTTTGGGATGAGGCGGTCGAGGCTGACTGGCTCGAGGCCTTTGGCGCGGAGGCCGTCGATGACGCAGTCGGTGGCTGCGACGGTGGTGGGGTGGATGTCATGCATGAGTATGATGGCGCCTGGTTGTGCGCCGTCGACGGCAGCACGGCAGACGTGGTCGGTGTTGCGGTCTTTCCAGTCGAGCGTGTCGACTGACCAGAGTGCTTGGGCTTGGCCATTGGCCTGTGCGGCTTTGTAGACGGTGTTGTTGGTTGCGCCATAGGGAGGGCGGAGCCAGCGTGGGCTATCGCCGGTGGCTGCCTTGATGGCGGCAGCGCCTGCTTTGATCTCTCCGTCTACCTGGCCTGCCGGTAGTTTGTCCAGTTCGGGATGTGTGGCGGTGTGGTTGCCCACGGTATGGCCTTCGGCCTTCATGCGGCGCAGAAGCTCAGGATGCGCGTAGGCCTTGGGAGCGAGCACCATGAAGCTTGCATGCGCGTCCTTGGCCTTGAGGGTATCGAGCACTTGGGCCGTGAGTTCACCGGGACCGTCATCGTAGGTGACGGCAACGCAGTTAGAACACGCCGCGTCCGCTACGGACTGGGAGTGCTGGTTGCTCTTGTGGTGTTTGTCCGCGCCTTGCTTGTTATCTTTGGCTGATGGCTTCTTCTTGTCTTTCGATCTGGGCGCTTGGGGGCGTGAGGAGCCGGCGAAGATGGGGTTGTTCTGGAGCTCCTTGGGAAGGGCATTGTAGGCGTCTTCCTCGATGCGGTCGATTTCCTTCCGGACGTCGGCAGGCACTTGCAGTTGTGGCGCCGGGATTCCCGGTGCGGGGAGCTTGGGGAGCTCAGCTGCGGTAGCAACGCTGGGCAGTGCGGTAGAGACCGCGAGCGTGAGGGCAGCGAGCGAGTGTGTGAAGAATCTAGTGCGACGCATGACAACCTTCTCCGGAGACAATTTGGCCCCTTATTCTCACTCGCATGCTGTGGCAAATGGCCTAGTGACACGCAACTAGAGTGAAATTAGTTAAGTTGTGTGGCGTGTGAGGTTTAGACGAAGCGCTTGGCTAGGACAATGTGGCCCTCGCGTTCGTTGACCGGCTCAAAGCCCAGGTGTAGGTAGAGGCGGTGGGCGCGGTCATTGTCTTTGGCCACGGAGAGAGAAATGCCGGGAGTGTTCATCTCACGGGCGAGGTTGGTGGCGGCGTCGATAAGCACGGTGCCCACACCTTGGCCGCGGAAGCGGGATTCGACTGCGAGGGCAAGCTCGGGAATGCCCTCAGCCACGTGACCAAAACCGTGGCGCTCAGCAGTGCCCCAGTTGAGCCATACACCACCGGCGGGTACGTGGCCCTCCCAGGCGACGAATCCGCCCCGTGAAGGTTCCCAGTCGCCGAGGTAGTAATCAAAGCCCTCCTCAAAACCATCGGGAAGGGCTTTGTGCTCATCACCAAAGGTATCGGCAAGGAAGTTGAGGCGGGCAAGGTAGGTGCGGTCGGCTTCAGTCAAGGGGAGAAGATGCATGAGTCCATGGTAGGACGAAGCACACGGTTGCCCCCCAATACTTAGCTGCCGTGCTCCCACTGTGCATAGGCTTTGGCGTAGCGGCCGTTCAGTGCGATGAGCTCGCCGTGGGTGCCGTCTTCCACGATTTGGCCTTGTTCCATGACGATGATGCGATCGGCCTCACGGGCTTGGTCCAGGCGGTGGGCAACGACGAGTGCGGTGCGACCTGTGGTGACAGCCTTGGCGGAGTGCTCGAGAACCTCAGCATGCTCGGAGCCGGCTTCGGAGGTGGCCTCGTCCATGATGAGCACCGGCGGCTGGCGCAGGATCATGCGGGCAAGGGAGAGCTGTTGTTCGGCTTCCGCGCCGATCTCCTCGTGACCGGCACCGATGAGGGTGTCGAGGCCCTTGGGCAGCCAGCGGGAGTGCTCGTCCAAACCTACGGTGTGGAGTGCCGCCCAGAGGTCTTCATCGCTGGCACCGGGCTTGGCCAACAGAAGGTCATTGCGCAGCGTGCCGGAAAAGAGGTGGACTTCCTGGGTAATGAGCGCGACGTGTTCGGTGATCCACGTGTTGGGGACCGTGGCAGTGTCGATGTCGTCGAGACTGATGCTTCCCTGGGTGGGGTATTGCAGTCCGGCGACGAGGGACGCCAGGGTGGATTTACCCGCGCCGGAGGTGCCCACTAGGGCGGTGGTGGTTCCGGCGGTGAGGGTAAGGGAGACGTCGCGAAGCACAGGCGCGCCACCCGGGTAGTTGTAGGAGAGGTTTTTAATGGTGATGGTGGGGGCGTGGGTCAGCCGAGGAGTGTCCTTGTGTTTCGCGTTCTTGCCCTTCTGTTTCGCACCGGTGCTGGCGGCGTCCTCGAGGGTGGCGAGGGCCACGGCGCGACCGAGGGAGGTAACGGAATGCTGGATTTCGCCGGCGAAGAAGAGGATGTTGAAGACGTGGACTTCTAGGCGCATGACGAGCAGCACCGCGGCAGTAGCTTGGCCTTGGGTAAGCCAGCCGGCCATGACCATGGGCACGGACATGGCTACTGAGCCCAGCAGCAGCACGCCGAAGGCGAGGGCGCCTTGGCCCACGATGCGGTTGATGAGCGGGACCTTATTACCCCAGGCCTGCACGGTGTCCCAGGAGTAGCGCTCCATGCGGGTATGCGCCCAGTCCTTAAGCGTGAACTGGCGGAGGGTTTCCAGTGCGCGGATGGTGTCCAGCAGTACGTTGTTGCGGTAGGCCTCCACCGAGGAGACTTCGTTGGCCACGGCGGGGATGTCCCGCATGGTGCCGCGGATGAAGGGGTAGAGCAGGCAGCCCACCGCGATGAAGAGCAGGGCATAGGCAGGGTGGATGAACACCATCATGACTGCTGTCAGCGGCAGCATGAAGAGGGTCAGCACGAGGCGGTCACCCATCATGGAGATGGTCATCACCACGGTATCGATGTCCTTGGATAGGCGCGTGATGACGTTGCCGGTGCCCAGTTCCATGACGGCGGGCACGGGAGCGCCGAGGGTGGAATCCAGCGCTGAGGTGCGCAGATCCACCGACAGGCGGCGGGTCGTGGAGGTGACCAGGTAGCGGCCCACGGTGCGGCCGGTGACCTCCACCAGGTAGCCCACGCCAATGACGATGAGTGCGCCCACCATGGCGTGGCGCCCAGTACCGAGGACGGGTAGTTCGACGCCTTGGATGATGTCGACGACACGGCCAAGGAACTGGGAGACCAGGTTCATCATGACGACAGTCACGGTAAACAGCCCAAAGAAAAGGGCGATGCCGAGCCTGCTGGGCGAACTGGGCAAGGTCTTGAGGAAGCGCAGGCATTCCTGCGGGGAGGCGGGGGCCAGGGCATCGGCGCGGTCTTTGGTGGTGGTCTCGTGTGCAGTGCTCATAGTTCCACCACCTCATCAGCGTTGGCGGCCCACGTGGAGGCAGACGTGATGACCACGGTTACCTTGCCAGTGCGCAGGTCACGCACGCGCTTGGCCACATCCGCCAGGGTCAACGAATCCAGTCCCGTCGTGGGGTTATCCAGGACGAGGACATCAGGGTCGAGCGTGAGCGCGCGGGCAAGTGCGACGCGTTGGCGCTGGCCACCAGAAAGGTTGAGTCCGGCCTCACCGATGGGAGCGGAGGGCAGCTCACCGTTGGGGCCGAAGCCACCGAGACGGATAACGATGTCCTCGCAGGCGGAGGCGTGGAGGGCGTCGTGAAGCTGCGCGGTGCTAGCGCTGCGGAGGGGATCGACGTTGTCCTCTAGGGTGCCCTCCAGCACGGAAATGCGGTGCGGCGGGCACAAGGCGCCATGGTCGTTAAGGTAGCGCACCCAGGAGTCCACGGTGTCGCGACCTTCAGTGGTGGTGGGCATCCACACGTGGAGGCCAGGGGAGAGCTCGATGGGCGTGCTGGTAGCTTCGGCGGTATTGGTGGAGAGGTCACTGAGTAGTTCACCGACGCGTTCCACGGAGGCCCGCGCCCTGGCCCAGTTCTCAGTAAGTAGGCCTAGGGAGACTCCCAACACGGTCAGTGCCGGCGGCACTAGCATGGTAATCGCCATCATGCCGCCGGGGGCAATGCGACCCTCAAAGGTTTCCCAGGAGGTCCACGCGAGAATTCCCACGGCGAAGGCGGCGGGAACCATCTGACGAATCCATGCCATGAGGGATGCACGCTTCGCCTCTTTCAGCATGGCGGTCAGCGCGTCCTGGGCGGCATCGGAAAAGCGCTGGCGGGCAATGTCCTTGGCGCCCAAGCCTTTAATGACGCGGGAGCCTTGCGCAAAGTCCGTGGCGAGGGAGAGCGCGGTGTTTTCCAGCTGACGGCGGCGCGCAGCTACCTTAGTCAGTGGTTTTGCCGTGGCCCAGGACGCCAACGATGTGGCGAGCGCGCCGAGGAGGAGCGCGCCGGAGACCTGCCAGGAAATCGGGGCGAGGCTAACCATTGCGCCTAAGAGGTAGCCCACCATGACCAGCGGGAAGTTGAGGATTTGCTTGAGTTGACCAATGTAATGCGAATCCTCATCCATCGTGTTGAGCAGCCGGCCCGGATTGATCCCGGCGGTGGAAGCGTCCAACAGCTTATCCAGCAGATTAAGGCGCAGCGTGTGGGTAGTGCGTGCCTGGCTCAGATCCGTAAACGCATCCGCCGTGGCTTCGCAGATGTAGGCGATATAGAGGATCGCCGCTGTGGCCGCAAGCGGCAGGGCTACGGTGCGCCAGGAGGGATCGGAGAAGGCATACTGCGTGGTCTGGCCGATGATCACGGAGACCAAGGCACCGAGCGGAGCGTTGATAAAGGTGGCAATGAAGATGCCGATAACGCCGGTGCGCTGGGCACCGAGCAGCCGCCACGTGGCTTGAGCAGAGCGGGAGAAGTCGGTGGTGGCGGTGAGAGAAACCTCCCCCGTGGAAGGTTCATCGGGGAGGTACCACGACCACGTCTTCATGCGTGGATAGTGAGTCATAAAGACTCATACTATAACCCCGCAGCGATATAGGGTGACTTAGATAACAGTGCTAGGCGAGGTGGTAGTTATCCACGTCGTAGCCGTTGAACTCGCGCTCCACGCCGTAGTCGTCAACAGACGTGAACTGGGTGCCATTTTCAATGGCAAAGCGCAGGTTATCTACGCGGGAGGAGGGGTCACCCGCGACGGCACCTGCGGGGAAGTAAAAGGTGTCGCCACCTTTGAGCTTGACGATGAGTGATTCGAAGCTCATGTCCTAATCTCCTTGGGGGTGCTGCTACCACTACAAACTCCAGCGCGACAACAACGCGCGGGCACCGATCGTCGGCCGATCGATGGAAGTCATCGATCGATTCAAGCAGGTCGCGCGCGCGGGGGCAAAGCAGTGAGATCAAGACAACGAAACCCTCTCCCCCAAAGTCGGGGGAGAGGGTGACGTGACGTGTGAGTTAGGCAGGGCGGCTTAGCCTGCGAAAGGATTAATTCTCATCCTCGGTGCGCAGGCGGTGCTTGCCCTCAGATTCGTGGTCATCGGTAATGCGGGAGGTGTCAACGCCCTCGCTGTCGGCGTTGCTGACCTCGATTTCGGTCTCCACGGCGTCCTGGATCGCGGTTTCTTCCTCGCGGTGCTTAGCCAGCTGCTCGTCGAGGGAACCCAGCAGCTCCTCATCGCGCTCGACGACGCCATCCTCAGCCAGGTCGGAGCCTTGCGACGGGACCTTAGCGTCATCTTCGGTGGTGGAGGTGTAGACCAAGGTGGAGCCCTGCGGTGCAGACGTAGACGGGGTGGTGAAGTCCTCCACGCGCGGCGGAACCTTGGATTCTTCCTTCTTCTGGGTGAAGAAGTAGTACACACCACCGGCGATGGCGGCAATAGCGGCCACGAGTGCGGAGATGAGCCATACCTTCGAGCCCTTCTTCTCCTTGCCGGTGGCCTTGCGGGCCTTCTTCTGGACCTGAGCTGCCTTCTTACGGGCCTTCTTGTCTGCCTTGGTGGCCTTCTTTTCAGTCTGCTTGCGCAGCGAGGCGGCCTTCTTTTCGGCCTGCTTCTGTGCCTTGCTTAGGCGCGTGGAGGCCTTGTCCTGGGCGTCTTCAGCCGCAGCGGCCAGCTTCTCGGCGGTGTTTTCGCTGCGCTCCTTGAGCTCCTCCAGGGCGCGCTCGAGGCGGGAGTGGGCAGCCTTGGTTACGGCACCAGCCTCACGGCGGGCCTCCGGGAACCAGTCTTGGTCGCGCTCGTCCATACGTGCGGCGGCGGTTTCAAGAACGGAGTAGGCCTCGCGGGACTTTTCCTCGCGGTAGTCCTGGAAACGGTTCCACAGGGAGGAGGCCACCTGGACGGTGGTGGACAAAGCGGTGGAGTTCATCGGGAGTGGTTCTCCTTTTCGTAGCGTGTGTTAGGGGAGGAGCGGTGTTATTTCGCTGGGTACTCCCTTTCAGCGTAGTGGCGCCGGCCATGCCCCGCCACTGGGTGTGGGGAGCGCCAAGCAGTACGGCCAAAATAGACAGCTTTGTACGGATCGGGAATATTTTATTCACCTTGGGTTGCGGCTAACGGTGCAGCTGGCCGGGCTAAAAAGGTATGACCAATAAGTAAATGCTTCCCGTCAAAATGGACAGCTTGGTACGTTTTCATCAACAGCAACGAAGACTTACCCCGATAACCTGCAGAGGAGGTGGCTATGTCCCCGCGACTCTCCGCGTCCGCGCCACTAGACCAAATCAGCGAAGATACACCAAAGCGCCTCGAGCGCACCGCTCTCTCCTTTGAAGTGATCCCGCCGCGTCACGACGCCGATGCCGCCAAGATTGACCGCCTGCTCGCCACGCTGTCCGCGTATAACCCGGACTACATCGCGGTGACCAGCTCCCAGCGCTCTGGCTGGCTTAAGGGCACCGCGGCGTTCATTGAGAAGATTTCCCGCGATACCGCGATGCGTCCACTGGCTCATCTGGCCTGCACCGCCGGTACTGAGCAGGAGCTCATTGGCTGGATCGACACGCTTGTCGACGCCGGCGTGCGCGGCCTCCTCGCCCTCCGCGGTGACCTCCCCGAGGAGGGCATGCCTGAAGGCCACCTGCCGCATGCAGACTCCCTCGTCCGGCTTATCCGCCGCTGGGAATCCGCCCGCGTGGCGCGTTTGGCTGCGGGCCGCTTGGCGGTCGGTGTGGCTTGTTACCCCAACGGCCACGCCGAGTCCGCCACGCCGGACGAAGATATCGACGTCCTTTTGGCCAAGCAGCGCCTCGGCGCGGACTTCGCCATAACCCAGCTTTTCTTTGACGCGGAAGATTACGTTCGCTTTGCCCAGCGCGCCCGGCTGGCGGGTGTGCGCATTCCGCTCATCCCCGGGATCATGCCTATGACTAGTCGTGCTCGGGTGGAGCGAATGTGCCAGCTGTCCGGGCTGGATGGGCCGACAAAGGTCCTTGACCGGCTCGCGGCAGCGACCTCATCCGAGGAAGAACAAGAAATAGGCATGCAGATTACAGCCTCATTGGCGCAATCCGTGCTGAACGCCGGTGCCGATGGACTGCACATCTACACGCACAACAACCCTGACATTACGACTGACCTGCTGAATCGAATTGGAGTCACCCCATGACCGCATCCTTCCCTAAGGCCACAATTGAGGGCTACCCCCGCGTTGGCGCTCACCGCGAACTCAAGCGCGCGCTGGAGTCTTACTGGTCCGGCAAGATTGACGCTGAGACTTTCGAGTCCGCAGCACACTCCCTGCGCCTCGACACGTACGCTCGACTCAAGGAGCTGGGTCTCACTGAGGATTACGCCATCCCGGCCGACGTCGCCTACTACGACCACGTTCTCGAGACCGCGCTGACCGTGGGTGCGGTCGAGGGCGAGAGCCTCGATGACGAGTTCACCCTGGCCCGTGGCAACAAGGACACCGCGCCGCTGGAGATGACCAAGTGGTTCGACACCAACTACCACTACATCGTTCCGGAAATCACCGATGACCAGCCCTTCACCGCCCGCCCGCAGCGCGTGCTGAAGATCGTGGAGGAGGCCCGCGCGGCTGGCCACACCGTGCGCCCGGTTCTCGTTGGCCCGGTGACCCTTCTGGCCCTGTCCAAGCAGGCTGAAGGCGCTACCACGCAGCCGCTCGACCGCCTCGATGAGCTGGTGGAGTCCTACCTCACCGTGCTGGAGCAGCTTGCCGACGCCAACGTGGAGTGGATCCAGTTGGCCGAGCCGGCCCTGGTTGCTGACCTCGCCGCGGCTGACGACGCCACCCTGGCCGCTGCCCTCAAGACCGCCTATGGCCGCATCCTCGCCGCGGAAAAGCGCCCGCAGGTCTACCTGACGTCGCCTTATGGCTCCCTTAACGCTGGCCTCGACGCCATCGCTGAGCTTAAGCCGGAGGCTGCCCAGGTCGATCTCTCCGTGGGTACCTTGGCTCTGGACAACTCCTACCTCGAGCGCGTAAAGAAACTCGCCGAGGCAACCCACCTCGCCGCCGGCCTCATCGACGGCCGCAACGTCTGGGCCGCGAACCTGCGCGACCTGCGCGAGAAGCTCGAGACCCTGGGTGAGGGTGTTACCGTAACCACCTCCGTCTCTCTGCAGCACGTCCCGCACACCGTTGAGGCAGAGACCTCCCTGCCGGTGGATGTTGCTACGTGGTTCGCCTTCGCTGACGAGAAAATCCGTGAGGTCGTAGCACTCGCCGCCGGCCCCCTCGACGCCCCTGAGGCCTATGCACAAGCCGACCGCGCTGTGCGTACTCGCGCCGAGTCCTCTCGTACCCACAACCAGGCAGTTCAGGATCGCACCGCGCAGCTGCCGGAGGGCCAGGTCCAGCGCCAGCCGGAGTTCGCTGAGCGCAACAAGGCTCAAGAAGCCCTCGGCCTGCCGCAGCTGCCGACTACCACCATCGGCTCCTTCCCACAGACCTCTGAAATCCGTGCCGCCCGAGCCGCGCACCGCAAGGGCGAGCTCTCCGATGCTGACTACACCGAAGCCCTGCGCAACGAGGTGAAGTCCGTCATCGAACTGCAAGAACGTCTCGGCCTCGACGTCCTCGTCCACGGTGAGCCGGAGCGCAACGACATGGTGCAGTACTTCGCCGAGCTTCTCGACGGCTTCGTCGTCACCGAGAACGGTTGGGTCCAGTCCTACGGCTCCCGCTGCACCCGCCCGCCAATCGTCGTTGGCGACATCTCTCGCCCGAAGGCCATGACTACCGAGTGGGCGAAGTTTGCCCAGTCCCAGTCCGAGAAGCACGTCAAGGGCATGCTTACTGGCCCGGTGACCATCCTGGCTTGGTCCTTCGTGCGCGATGATGTTCACCAGTCCGTCTCCGCGGACCAGCTCGGCGTCGCGCTGGCCGACGAAGTCCGCGACCTCGAAGAGGCCGGCATCGACATCATCCAGATCGATGAGCCCGCCCTGCGCGAGCTGCTGCCGCTGCGCGAGCAGGACCGCAAGACCTACCTCGACTGGGCAGTTCGTTCCTTCCGCCTCGTAGCACTCGAGGCTAAGCCGACCACGCAGATCCACACGCACCTCTGCTACTCGGAGTTCGGCCAGATTATCGACGCCGTCGCCGGCCTCGACGCCGACGTCACCTCCATCGAGGCGGCCCGTTCCCGCATGGAGCTCCTCGAGGACATCGATGAAAAGTTCCACTCCGAGATTGGCCCGGGCATCTATGACATCCACTCGCCGCGCATCCCGTCCGTGGCGGAGATGGCCGAGCTCATCCGCGCCGCTCTCAAGAACGTGCCGGCCGAGCGCCTGTGGGTCAACCCGGACTGCGGCCTGAAGACACGAGGTTACGAGGAGACCGAGGCCTCCCTGCGCAACCTAGTCCTCGCCCGCGACGAGGTCCGCTCCAGCCTGTAGGCTCAAATCCTCTGGTTTAAACCTCTGAAGAGGTTTAAACGAAGTTCATCGCCGTGAGCTCACTGAGCGCGGCGATGTCTCCGTGTCCACTCCTATCGAAGTGCAACGCCGTGAGCCCCGCCGCCCGTGCGCCCACCACATCGTTGGCGAGCGAATCTCCCACCATGAGAGTGGAGCTGGGCTCCACATTCAAACGTCGACAAGCTTCGAGATAGGCCTCTCGGTGCGGCTTTGGCTTAGTCATCTCCACAGTGGGGAAGAGCTCGATCCCAGGCAGGTCGAGCCCGCCTGCGCGTAGTTTGCTCTCCTGCATATCTCGCGCCCCGTTCGTCAGCACACCGACCGTGAGACCTAAATCCAGGACGTACTTCAGTACCTCCTGTGCGCCGTCCACCGCGCACCAATGCTTCTCGTACGCAGCCAGGTACGTGCCATATTCTGCGAGCGCCTCCTGCTCCGTCATCTCTGGCCGGCCCAGAAACTCGCGGCAACGCTCCACTCGTTGGCCTTGGTGGCTTACTTCGCCACGCTCGTACGCGGCGAACCACTTCCTTTCTATTTCGGCAAAACGCTCTTGATGCCCGCCCGGAAGCCAGTCCTCCACCGCCGCATGCATCGCGGCGGTGTGGTCCATGAGGGTGTCATCGAGATCGAAGAGAATGGCGCGGATCATGCTTGTAACCCTACGCAGATCGCTGACAGCGTCGCGCCGGAACGACGCGCTGGGCGAAATTTCCATACAATGGCAGGCATGACTCAGAAGACCGCAACTGCAACGATGCACACCAACTACGGTGACATTGTTATCGACCTGTTCGGTAACCACGCACCGGTAACCGTTGAGAACTTCATCGGCCTGGCCAAGGGCGAGAAGGACTACACCACCCAGAACGCAAAGGGCGAGCAGTCCGGCCCGTTCTACGATGGCGCTATTTTCCACCGCGTCATTGACCAGTTCATGATCCAGGGCGGCGACCCGACCGGCACCGGTCGTGGCGGTCCCGGCTACCAGTTCCAGGACGAGTTCCACCCGGAGCTGCAGTTCGACCGTCCGTTCCTGCTGGCCATGGCGAATGCCGGCCCAGGCACCAACGGCTCCCAGTTCTTCATCACCGTGGCGCCGACCCCGCACCTGAACAACCACCACACCATCTTCGGTGAGGTTACCGATGCCGCCTCCCAGGAAGTTGTGTCCAAGATTGCGAAGGTCTCCACCGACCGCATGGACCGTCCGGCTGAGGACGTTGTTATCGAGTCCATCGAGATCGCCTAAGCGTTCTTAACTTTTCACTCGAGCCCGCTGCCACAAGATGTGGTGGCGGGCTTGGTGCGTATAAGGAGCTTGTGTGAAGAACTATTTGAAATCAGCACCGGCCACCCTGGTGCTCATGGTCTTGTGCATCGGTGCCTGGCTGGCCACGGCCATTCAAGGCTCGTCCCTCTCTACGCCTTACTATCGCAGCATCTTGGCCCAAGACTGGACGCTGTGGGGCCCTGAAGTGTCCGAGCACCCCACAACTGTCATCACTGCGGGCTTTATGCACCTGGACGCCGGGCACCTCCTGGTCAACATGGTGATGCTGCTGTTTGTGGGCAGGGAAGTAGAACGCGCCCTCGGCAGCGTGCTGTATGTGGCGGCCTATCTCATCTCCATTGTGGGCTCTTCCGCTGCAGTGCTGTGGATGGACTTCGGCACGCCCACGGTGGGCGCTTCCGGCGCTCTCTTCGCGCTTATGGGCTTGCTGATCGGCGTGTACCGCAGCCGCGGTCTGGATCTGCGGGCACCCATCGTCCTCGTGGTGGCCAATGTCATCTACAGCTTCGTGGCGGAGAACGTCTCCGTGTGGGGGCACTTGGGCGGTTTGCTCACAGGACTGTTGTTGGCACCATTCCTCTTTCACCAACGCACGTGGCTGCGCTGGCTGGGGATATGGCTTATCGCTGTCGTGGTAGCCGTGTTGGCGGCGCTGCGAGCTGGGCTTTGGGGATAACTCGGGCGTGTTATCCACCAAAACCTTTGTGCGAAAGAATTCCACATAAGTTATCCACACTGTGGATAACTACATTTTTGTAATTTACCGAACGTGTGCACCAAGATTTGCCCAGATCAGCAGGTAAATCGCGTTCGATTGCAGTTTTTAATCGCCCTGTGAGGAGCGTGAAAACACTTATCCACAGGCTGTGGACAAGGGTTGTGAAATTCGATTTTCACAGAGTTATCCCCACCCTGTGGATAACTTTGTACCCACCGTGTTAACAGCTCTACGGTTATGGGATGGTGTTTGGAATTGCGTACTTTCGAATAGCGGTTGTCTATGTGGAATTCCCAAAGGTGCTCATCGAAAAAAGATCGCACCCTAGTTAGCTCACCACTCCTGCGCGAAAGGCCCAGATCACGAGCTGTACTCGCGAACTAGCTCCCACTTTGGCCATCGCAGATGACAAATGAGTCTTGACCGTCGAGGGCTCCAAATACAGCTCGCGCCCGATTTCGATGTTGGTCAATCCTTTGCCCAGGGCCCGTACGCACTCGAGTTCGCGCGGCGTGAGTAGGGATGAATCTACCGTGGCCCGCGCTTTCCGCCGACCAAATTCCGCAATCACCCTTTTAGTAACCGCAGCGTCGACCATGCCTTCACCTGAGGCCGCGTGTTTGACGCCTTGAATGAGGTCGGTCATTGGGGAGTCTTTCAGCATGACGCCACAGGCACCGGCTTCGAGGGCGCCAAAGACGTATTCGTCTAGGTCAAAGGTCGTGATCACGATGACTGCTGGGGGATTGTCTTGCTTGTTAATCTCCGTGGTCGCGTAGATACCGTCCCCGTCAGGCATACGGATATCGAGGCACACCACGTCAATGTCGCGTACCCTTGCAGCCGCTATCGCCTCATTTCCAGAAGCTGCCTCAGCCACAACTTCGATCTCTCCGGTGGCCTCGAAGATTGCCTTTAATCCCTGTCTGATCAGAGGTTGGTCATCAACTAACAAGACCCGAATCATGGCTTCCTCCAGGTAATGAGCACCAGCCAGCCATCTTCGGTAGGTTCATTGAAAGCGGTTGCACCGACAGCTCGGGCGCGCTCTTGGATGCTGATGGTGCCACGGCCCGTGGGGCTATGTGTGAAAGTGCCGCGGGTGATTATCCGCAGTTCATCATCGCTCAGCATGACATCAACAGGCGCGCCTGTTGCATGTTTGCGGGCATTTGTCAGAGCTTCTTGGGTGATTCGATAAGCCGCAATCAACTCGCCCTCCGACAAGTGGGAAGTGTCCGAAAACGTTACTACCTGTCCCAGAGCGCGAACTTCCGAAATTAGCGCAGGTAAATTTGTAGGCTGAGGGATGCGGTGTATTTCGGCATCGGAAACCGAGAGCTTGCCAACGGTCGCGCGGACATCCTGGAGTGCCTTCGTCGTCGACGAGGTCACGTGTTGGAGATGTTCTTTGGCAGCGATGGGGTTGACATCGATGCATGCCTGTGCGGCTTGAGCTTGGATGGCGATGGCTGAGAGGTGATGGGCGGTGGTGTCGTGAAGCTCTCGCGCAATGCGGGCGCGCTCCTCGACAATGGCGTTTTCCTCAGCGAGTTCTGCTTGACGGGCAAGGGATGCGGTGAGCTCACGGTTATTGCGGACAGCGAGTCCAATAGCAAAGAGCACTATGAGGGGGAGTATCCAGCCCAGGGCTGTCAGCAGAGTAAAAAGTGGAGGCTCGATTTCTCCCAGCGGTGGCATGACAGTGGCGCGGAGGATGCCGACAATGAGACCCGAGATAATGAGGGTAATAGTGTCGCGGGTTTTTGACTTCGTGTGCAGCGCTAGCGAAAACGCAGCCACCGAAGCAGCGATGCCGTTGTAGCCGAGGCTGTAGTCTGCGGTGACGAGACAGTAGAGGGACCACACGAGCTCAGTAGAAGAAATCGCGAGTAGCACGCTTAAGGGGAATCTACGGCGCCACAGTAGGAGGATGCCTTTGGCAATGATGGCAACAAGAATCAACCAGTACTGCGCTGGAGACAATGCGGTATTGAAGGGGGTTGGTTCCATCGAGCTAGCCACCAGGAACCCAACGAGGTCAAGGCCTAGAACGATGACAGCGAGAGCGATGTCTCTGGCTGAAAGGCGATTCATGTAGCCCATGTTAAAGATTTGCCCGGTGAAAGCGGGTGAGCCCAAGTCCCATACTCACAACCGACCAGCCGGTAAGTACAGCAATACCCACCCATGGATTCATAGTCTGCGTTGGCCCCTGTCCACCAGCAATTGACACAGCAGAAGAAGGAAGCCAACTGTAAAGATACGGTTCCCACCCAGCCATGACGCCGATAGTTCCCAGGATAACTCCTGCCATTAACACTGCGACAATAACGCCGATGGCTGGACCGATTTTCTGTATGGCTAATACGACACCGATGATTGCGAGGGTTAGTAGTAGCACCGCCAAGCTGCCTCGAAGCCACATGACGGCGACATCAGAAGCAGAAGCAATCAGAGAAACATCATTCATCGGAGCCGCAACCAGTGCGATCAGTGAGTTAAGAACACAGGCTCCCGCGCACACTAGGAGGACGGTACTAAGTACAGCCGCGATCAAAGAACGCACCCATTTCATACGCGAACCAGCGCCAACCACCTTCCACACCACTGCACCGCTGGAAAATGGGTAGCTAGCTGCGGTGATTGTGAGTGCAACAATGGCGATGAGGAAGATTGAAATGCCTGTCGACTGGCCAGAACCTGTGATGTCGAGGGCGGCCAATTGGAAACTGGACGTCGTGGGATCGGAGCCGTCGATCAGCGCCTGAACTTGTTGGCCCGTAGGACTGTCACCGACTTGTGGCGGGTCAATTTTCAAAAGGAACGGAAGTGCCCACTGCAGGACAGCGCCGATGCCCGCCATCATAACTGCGAGTATGGCGACAATCAGCACGTTCGGGAGGTGGCGAAGGGTATAAAACTCGGATTTCATGTCTAGCCCTTCGTAGCGTGGGCGAAGTAGGTGGCTTCAAGGTCGGGGATTTCACTTAGAACGCCTGTGAATGTGGTGTGACCACGAGAAATGATGACTACGTCGTGGGCGACTGCGGCTGCTTCAGCCAAATGATGGGTTGCCATGATAATTGCCTTCCCACGGGAAGCCTCCGCACACAAGACTTCGCCTAACCAGCGAATGCCGTCAGGATCAAGACCAGAGGACGGCTCGTCCAAGATGATGATGTCGGGATCTTGTAACAGAGCTCCTGCTAGCGCTATACGACGCTTCATGCCTAACGAGTAAGTTTTGAGCTGCCGGTCGCAGCGGTGCGACATATCTACCAGCTCTAAAATCTCTTGTACCCGATGCTTATCGACGCCATATAGCCTCGCCATTGCTTGGAGATGCTGACGCCCGGTGAGACTGGTAACGAGGCCGCCATCGTCGAGGAGCAGCCCGATGGCGCCATTGATGTGCTTCGTTCCGGTGGCTTTCACCAAGCCGAGGGCAGCCCGGAGCGTGGTGGATTTGCCGGCGCCGTTCGGACCAAGCAAAGCGGTGATCCGTCCGGGCGATGCCGTGAGGTTCGCGCCGTGGACAACCTCATGTTCGGCGAAGGAGACGGTGATGTCTCGAGCAGTGAATACGGTGTTCATACCTCTGACGATATTGATCAGGGGCATGAGAAACATCGCCTAAGCAGGCAATCTTTTGCCTCCGCCATTTGGGGGAGAGGCCCGTTAATCGAGTAGAGCGCGGTACTGCTTGCGGGCCTTCATGGAATGAATGATGGTCTCGGTCCCGTCGTCCCAGATAAGAACAACGAGCTCAAGTAATCTCATTGAGCCGTCGAATCCGAGGCGAAGCTCTCGCTGTGGGTTCTCGTCGTCGAGTGGCGCTTTAAAAACACAAGTTGATGTTGCTGCGGTTACGGAATCCTCCGGCTTGATGCCGTGTTTTGTGGCGCTCCGGCGAACCTCCATTTAAATGGCTCTTCTTAGTGCTTCACGGATTGCCTGTGACCTAGACCATCCATGCGCTGTAGCATACTTATCCAGGTCTGCAATTTCATTGGGCGAAAGGCGAATCGAGACAATCTTTGCGGCTTGGTTGTCGCGGGGTTTCCGCCCCCGAGTGCGAAGGGTCTCCACGTCATAACCATTTTCGGCTTCCATTACCCATTCATCAATTTGCTCTTCGCTGATCGGCTGTCCATTGATAGTCTTCATAACCGTAATCGTATTACGAAAAGGGGTTCTGTCGCTAGAGTGAAATTCGGACTAGGAGCCAGCGCCACCCAGAATCTTCGTCACCAGGTTCAGGCGCGTGCTGGCGCCGAAGATGGTGATGAGGCGAGAGACGTGCTTCTTCACTGCGGACTCGGAATAGCCGGTGGCGGCGGCGATCTCTGAGTTAGAGTTGCCGGCGAGAAGCAGCTTGAGAACGGCAATTTCCGCCTCATGGAGGTCGTGGCCCTCAATGGCGGCAGCGACGGGATCGCGTGGGGTGGCGGGCTCGCCGATGTAGTCGACCAAACGGTGCATGGCGGCCGGGGCAATGACGGTGCCGCCCTCTACAGCCGAGCGAACAGCCTCGATGATGGAGCGCGGGCGCTGGTTCTTTAAGATGTAGCCAGCACCGCCCGCGCGCAGAATCTTGAGCATTGTGTCATCCGAGTCGAACGCGGTCACCGCCAAAAATGTGGGCGGGTTCGGCGCGGAATTAAGGTGCTTCAGAAGGGTGATGCCATCCATTTGCGGCATGTGGATATCAGCCAGCACGAGGTCCGGCTCGACATCCTCGATTTGTGCCAAGCAATCTGCACCATTGGTGGCCTCACCGACCACTGAGATGTCGTCGGTGGTCTGGAAGTAGAGGCGGAAAGTCGACCGGACGAGCTCGTCATCGTCGACGAGGAACACCCGAATGCTCATGGGAGATATGTGGTCGAAAGGAACAGGTGGGGCGTGGTCTTAGCCTCCGCACCACCAGCGCTCCGGGCTGGTGGAGCAACGGAAGTGGTCGGCGAATTCGGCGCCATACGACCTGTAGAAGGTGAATCCGGTGGATTCGGAAGCGGTGGTGTTTTCGGTGGTTGCGGTGGGTTCAGACGCACCAGCTACTGGTGCGGAGAAAAGGGCCAGTGCTGCAGCGGCCGCGGCGAGGGAAGTGCGCATGTTTTACCTTTAATATTCAATGTTCGGTGATTACCGGGCCACTTTACTATATTTTTCTCAGACAGGCAGCAGGAAGCGATAGGCGTGTGACCCACTGATCAGCCTCTTTCCCGCTGCCGAATGTGCCATGAACCCTCCGCACTCGGCGGGCGATCTCACTCAAACCTAGGCTGGTCGTCATGAACTGACGCGATTGCTGTGCGGCGATCGAAGACGTGATGTGCACATCAATATTCTTAGAAGTGCTGTTGGCTTCGATGCTCACGCGTGACTCGGGTTGGGCATATTTGAGAATATTTACGGCAAGTTCAGAGAATACGAGGGAGAGCTTCTGCGGTAGAGCAAGCTGACCCGTCTTTCCCAGATTGATGTCCGTCTCGCATATGAAGCCGTGGCTCGATAGGAAGCTCACCATGGTATCGAGGTCTTCTTCGACCGACTTGATACCTTGAGTGACGCTTTCATTCTTCATCACACGCAGAAGATCGCGCACCTCACCCATTGCCCGGCGGGCGTCGTCGGCGATAGCTTCCGCGGAGTCAGCTGCGGAAGGATCCGTTTGGGTCAGCGCTAAGGTCTCCGAGCGCATGACCACGGAGGTCAAGGTCGCAGCTACCGAATCGTGAAGGGCAGTCATGAGAGCCTCGCGCTGCTCGGCGGCGCGCTGCTCGGAGGCAAGACGCTGGTCCCGGGTTCTGCGCAGTGCGGCGCCAATGCCGATGGCCACCGCATATAAGAGAAGCGGAAGCGAAAGGTTAAATGGATCGAAGTCAGGGAGGTAGTTGTTCGACGGATCTGTAGTGATGAAGTACGTGTACACCACCGCCAGGGGAACTGCCCACAACCAGCGCTTCTGAAACGCCACAATGCCCACAATGACGGGGCTCCACGCCAGGAATAGGAAAGAGCGCCAGTCGGGGCACCACATGGCGAACGCAAAAAGCGCACCGTACCCGCAGGCCGCCACGAAGGGACGTCGGATAGCCAGCGGCGTCACGCTGACGCCGAGGCCTGCGAGTAGGAGTGCGCCGGGAGTAAGGAAGTTTTTGTCCACCGTGACGGTGAGCATCACTAAAATGATGCAGCCGACACCGGCGACGCTATAGAACCGCGAGGAGTTCATCGCTTCCGTGTTTTAAGCGTGAAAAACTAACGCCAACCCATCGTCATGAGCAGACCGATGATGGCTAGGCCGAAGCCGATGCCGTAGTTCCACGGACCCAGCTCCTGCATGAACGGGATGGACTCGCCGGCCAGGTAGTTCACCACGAGCCACAGCAGGCCAATGAGCATGAGGCTGAGCATGATGGCGATGTACCACTTCGGGGTGCCCTCAGAGTTGATCTTGACCGGGGTGCGGTTGGTAGCAGAGCTGGAGGACTGTGGGAGTGCGGAGCCCTCCGTCGTGATCTTGGACTTTGGCATTTCTACACCTTTAGGTAGGGGGTTTTAATCTGTGGGATACCTTAGCAGCTACGGCGAAAAGAGCTATTGCGGAATCAACGCGGACGGGTCGAATTCCCAGAAGCGGACGTCGATGGTGGCGTCCTTGCGGATGGCATCGCCGCGCTTGACGGATGCCCACCCAATCTTGTCGCTGTCGATCGGGTTAGACGTAGGAATGCGGTCACCCACCTCAAGGGTGCCGGACCAGCCCTTCGCACGCAGCGCGGACTCGGCTTCACCCTGAGTGGAGTGCACCAGGTCCGGTGCCTGAATCAGCATGCCGTTAGAGACCTCAACGGTGACCGTGCTGCCCTTGGGGAGCTTTTGGCCCTTTTCGGAGACCTTGATGACTTGATTCTCCGGCAGCTCAGAATCCACCGAATGCACGTTGACCTCAAAGTCCATGGAGCTGAGCATCTCCACGGCGCGGTCGCGGTCCATGCCGGATACGTCCGGGACGCTGACATCCTTCTGGCCCTTGGACACCGTGATGTGGACCTTTGAACCCTTGGACAGCTGCGAGCCGCCGGCCGGGTTCTGCGAGATGATTTCGCCCGTAGGTGCATCATCGTTGACCTGCTCGATGTCTTCCTTGAGTTCCAGGGAAGCCTCCTCCAGTGCCTGCGTGGCCTCTTCCACGGTCATACCGGTGAGGTCAGGGACCTCAGTAATCTCCTTACCAGAGGACACGGTCAGCGTGACCGAGGACTTCTTCTGCAGCTCAGAGCCTTCCGCTGGGTTGATACGGATGGCCTTGCCGCGCGGAACGTCAGGACTAGGCTCCTCATTGACTGTGACGAAGAGACCGAGCTTCTCCAGCTCCTCCACGACCTCGTTGCGTGGGCGGTCCTTCACCTTGGGCACGACGACCATGTTGGCGCGTTGCGCGGCTTCGTGCTGCGCCTGTTCACGTTCGCGGGCTTCCTGCTGGGAGCTCTGCCAGAAGTCCCAGGCAAAGTAACCGACGATGGCGATAAGCGCCGCCGCGAGCAGGGCCGCGAGCCACTTCAAGCCGCCGCCGCCCTCGTCGTCTTCGCTCGGCCTTGTCGACGCCACCGGCGCACGGTGCTGCGCTGACACCGGGGCCACCATCGTGGTGGGGTGATCTTCATCGTTGACGTGCGAGCGCGCTGCCTCGGGCAGCTGGCCTTCCGCCAAACGCTCCAGGTCATCGCCCATTTCCCAGGCGGACTGGTACCGGTCCGCTGGGTGCTTAGCCATGGCAGTGAGCACCACGGCATCGAGGCCAAGGCGCTGCTTCTCAGACAGATCTTCTTCAATGAACTCCGAGGGAGGGGTCGGGTCCTCCTGCACGTGCTGGTAAGCCACTGCGAAGGGAGTCTCGCCTTCAAACGGGGTGCGGCCAGTCACCGTTTCATACATGACGCAGCCGAGCGCGTAGACGTCAGAGCGGGCGTCGGCCGGCTTGCCGCGGGCTTGTTCCGGGGAAAGATACTGCGCGGTGCCAATGACCGCAGAAGTCTGCGTCATCGCGGACGTGGAATCATCGAGGGCCCGGGCGATGCCGAAGTCCATGACCTTCACCTGGCCGGTGTTGGTGAGCATGATGTTCGCCGGCTTGATATCGCGGTGAATAATGCCTGCTTCGTGGGAGGACTGCAGGGCATCTGCTACGGGTTTAAGGACGCGCGCGGCTTCGCCCACCGGCAACGGCCCGTCCTCACGAACGATATCGCGCAGCGTGCGGCCTTGGACGTATTCCATGACGATGTAGGGCACCATCATGCCGTCGACGTCCTTCTCACCGGTGTCGAACACGGCCACGATATTGGGGTGGTTGAGCTTACCGGAATTCTGGGCTTCGCGGCGGAAACGTTCACGGAAGTTGACGTCGCGCGCCATGTCGGGGCGCAGCATTTTGACGGCGACGGTGCGTCCCAAGACGGTGTCTTCGGCCTCGTAGACTTCAGACATGCCGCCGGTGCCGATGGACTGGCGGAGGTGGTACCGATCACTGACCATGGTGGGTTACTGGCCTCCCTGTAGCGCGGATTCTTCGGTGGGGTTGTCCTGTGAGTCTAGTTCGGCTGTGGCGGTTGGTCCGTCATTGACCTGCGGTTGTGTCCCCTCAGGTACGAGTTCTTCGCCGGTGGGTTGGTGCGGGGTGACCTCCTGGGTGGGCGACGGCATGATCGAATGTGTCGTCGTGACGGTAATGGGGGCTGGGGGTTCTTCTTCCACCGTGGTGGTTTCCACTGTGTCACGGGTCGTCGGGGCCTCAGTGGTGGGCTCCTCCGTGGTCTCCGGCGTGACGGTTTCGGTGACGATGATTTCCGTCGGCTGCTCCGAGGTGGTGGGCGCAGGTTCACTGGAGTTCTCGGTGAAGAACCTGTAGCCCGCGAGGCCGATGCCCACGAGCGCAGCGATGGCCACAGCTATGAGCAAGCCGGTGCCGAAGCCACCTTTCTTCGCCGGCGGTTCCGCTTCCGGCGGCTGTGTTGCCGGGCGCACCGTTGTGGGTTGGGCCATGTTAGCCAACATTTCCGTCGATGCGGAGGGGGAGGGCTCGGCGGCGAGCGGAGTGAGCGCGGCAGATTTCGGCTGCGGCGGGCGCTGGCCCTGGCGCACGGCCGAGATGGCGTTGGTGAACTCGTTGCCGTCGGCAAAGCGGGTATTAGGGTCCTTGCGCAGGGCAAGGCCGATCAATTCGCGCGTGGGCGCGCTTATCGACGTCGACAAGGGCTCCGGCGCCTGACTAATATGCGCCAGCGCTACCGATACCGAGGAATCACCGCTGAAGGGGCGATTGCCGGCAAGCATTTCATAGCCCACCACACCAAGCGAGTACACGTCCGAAGCTGGTCCGACCTCGTAACCTTGGGCCTGTTCCGGCGAGACGTACTGAGCGGTGCCGACCACCATGCCGGTGCGGGTCAGCGGCACGGCGGCGGCTGCCTTGGCGATGCCAAAGTCAGTGATTTTGACCTGCCCGTTCTGGGTAATCATGAGGTTGCCCGGCTTAATATCGCGGTGCACGAGCCCCATGTGGTGGATGACGGACAGGCCGTGGGAGGCCTGCTCCATGACGTCGAGCGCCAGCGTTTCCGGGAGTGCGCCTTCGCGGGCCAGCAGGTCCGCCAAGGATTCACCGCGGATATACTCCAGGGCCATGAAACAGAAGGTGCGGCCGTTGTCCTCAAGCTCGCGGTAGTCGTAGGTGGCCACGACGTTCTCGGAGTCAATGGACTCTGCCGCCTTGGCCTCATTGCGGAAGCGCGAGAGGAATTCGTTGTTATCGGAGAATTCCGGCCGCAGGACCTTGATGGCTACCTCGCGGTCGTTGCGGACATCATCGGCCAGCCACACGGTGGACATACCACCGTGGCCAACGATCCACTGCAGCTGGTAGTCCTCACCGATGAGTGCTTGTAGGTGTTCTTTGTTATCAGCGCTGTTCACTACTGCTCACCTCCGTATGCGCGCAGGATGGCGCGCCCAATCGGTCCGGAGACCTGTCCACCAGTAGCGCCTTCGCCTAGGTTGCCGCCGTCCTTGACCACGACGCCGACCGCAATGTCCTTTTCCGGGTCAAAGGCCACGTACCACACGTGCGGGGCCAGGCCCTCGCCGTGCTCGGCGGTACCCGTCTTGGAGGCAAAGCCGTTGCCGTCGTAGCCCCAGGTGGAGCGCTCAGAAGCGAACATGAGGTCCGTCAAGGTGTGGGCGGTGTCTTCGTCGATGGCCTCAGCGGCCTGACGTGGTTGAGTCGTGCGCAGCTCATTCATCTGGGCATCGGTAATGCGGTTGATGAGGTAGGGCTCCATGCGCTTGCCCTTATTCGCCACGGTGGCGGCCATGACCGCGGCCTGAAGGGCGGACATGGTGACGTCGCGCTGACCGATGGCCGATTGGGCGACCTGCGCGCCGTCGCTTAGCTCACCCAGCGCACCTGAGGAGGTCTCCACACCAAGCGAGTACTTCTCACCCACGCCGAAGCCTTCGGCGTATTTGCGCAGCTCATCGGCACCGATACCTTCGGACATCTCCACGAATGCCGTGTTGCAGGAGAGCGCAAAGGCGGTCAGAAGCGTGACGCTGTCCGCGCCGCCGCAGGCCTGGTTGCCGTAGTTCGTAAGCTCCGTAACCGTATCCGGCAACGTGATGGACGCCGCGCCGGTCAGCGTGGAATTCGGATTGAAACCGTTGTTGAGGCCGGCAGCCGTGGTGATGATCTTAAAAATCGAACCCGGCGGCAGGGTCTCCTGCGTGGCATGGTTGATGAGCGGATTGCCCTCTTGATTCTGCAGCTGATCCCACGTTTCGGCCGCGTTGCTCCCGACGAGGTCGGAGACGTTGAAGCTGGGGCTCGACGCCATGGCCAGCACTTTGCCCGTGGAAGGCTGAATGGCTACGGCCGCGCCTTTGTAGCCGGGGCCGGCGAGCTGGTCATAGGCTGCCTGCTGCAGCGCCGGGTCGATGGTGACCTCCACGTTGGCACCCTTCTGCGGCTTGCCGGAGAGCATATCGAGCCAGTTGTGCGCCAGCAGCGAATCATCCTTGCCGTTGAGGATGTCATTCTGCGAGGCCTCCAGCTGGGAGGCGCCGAAGCGCTCCGAGAGGTAACCGGTGATATCAGCGAAGGCCGGGGAATCGGTGGGGTAGGAACGCGAGTAATTGCCGTTCTCATCCGCGGTGGACTGCGCCAAGACCGTATCGCCGGCGAAGATCTGGCCGCGCGGGGTAGTGCGCATTTCCAGGTAGCCGCGAACGTTCTTGGGGTTATGGGCGTACTTATCCGTCGAAAACGCCTGCACCACCGTGAGGTTCACGAGGAGTACTGCGGTAAGAAGGAGGGCAAACAGGGAGACGAGGCGAATCGATCTATTCATCGGGTGGCCTCCTGGATGGCGGGGAACATGGACGTATCACTCGGAGCATTCGAGGTGAGCTCTCGCGCTGGGCGACGAGCCGCGTTGGAAATACGCAGCAGCACGGCCAGCAACATGTAGTTGGCCATGAGCGAGGAGCCGCCGGCGGACATGAACGGCGTGGTCAGACCCGTCATGGGCAGCAGGGCGGAAATACCGCCGGTGACGACAAAGACCTGGACTGCGAGCGTAAGTGCCAAGCCCGAGGCCACTAGCTTGCCATAGGTATCACGGCAGGTCAGCGCGGTGCGGAAACCGCGGGAGACGAGCATGGAGAAGAGGACAAGTACCGCAGCCAGGCCTACCAAACCGAATTCCTCGCCGATACCGGCCAGGATGAAGTCCGAATGCGCCACCGGCACCATGTCCGGATGGCCCTGGCCCAAACCGGTACCGGTAATGCCGCCCGAGGACATGCCGAACAGCGCCTGGGAGAGCTGGAAGCCGGTGGTGTCATAGTTGGCCAGCGGGTCAATGAAATTGGAGAAACGCTGCTGGATCTTGTCCGAGACCTGGTAGATGCCGAAGCCGCCGATGCCCACGAGGATGACACCAATGATGAGCCAGCTCACGCGGTTGGTGGCCATGAAGAGCATGCCGAGCACCGTGCTAAACAGCAGCAGTGCCGGGCCGAAGTCATTGGAGATGCCCATGATGACAATGGCGATGCCCCAAATCACCAGGATGGGGGCTAGGTCACGCAGGCGGGGCAGGGACAGGCCCAAGAACTTAAAGCCCGCCACGGTGAACAGGGAGCGTTTCTGGGTAAGCAGCATGGCGAAGAACAAGATCAACAGGATCTTGGAGAACTCGCCCGGCTGGATGGAAAAGGGTCCAAGCCACAACCAAATGCGGGCTTCCACTCCTGGCGGCTGCGGCCACACCAGCGGCAGCGCCAGAAGGATGAGGCCGAGCGCGCCCAAGATATAGGAATAGCGCGTTAGCGAGCGGTGATCCCGCAAAAGAACAAGTACCAGCGCAAAGAGAATAAGACCGACGACGGTCCACATCACCTGCCGCACCGCGAGCTCGCCGCCGCTGGCCAGGTCAAGGCGCTGCAGCATGATAAGCCCCGTGCCGTTGAGCACCGCGACGATGGGCAGCATGATCTGGTCCGCGTAGGGCGCTAAGAAACACAGGAAGAGGTGCGCTACGGCGAAGACGCCGATGAAGCCACCGATGAGGTAGAGCACGTCGAGGGTCAGCACGTTGCCTTGGGAGAGCTCGAGGCTCACCAAGGTGATGGCAAAAACTACCGTGGCGAAGACGAGCAGGCCGAACTCAGTTCCACGGGAAAAGAGCTTGCTCACCTACTTCACCTCCCGGCAGTTGCCCTGTGAGGGCTTGTCCGCATCCTTCTTGGCGTCTTTGTCCTTATCCTTCGCGGCGTCTTCTGAGGCCGCGCACGGCTTCAAGGCCTTCTCCGACAGGCGCGTTAGCTGTGTCTGCACCTCGTCATAGGAGCCTGCAGGCAGGTTGCCCACGGCTGCGCGTTCTGACTCGGGAAGATCTGTGAGCCTAAACGGCGCATACTGGCCCGTGCACTCACCGGTGCTCAGCTTGAGTGAATTGTCATTGTTCAAGCACGCATGCTGATAGGTGTGGTGCAGGGAGCGGCCAAAGACCTCAAAATCCGCGCCTTGTTGGATGGTGAGGACCTCCTCCTCATCCGTAGTCACGTAATAGTTGTTGGCCACGTGGTTCTTCATCCACAGCCCACCGCTCACCACAATCACCAAGATAAGGACGAGGGAGGCGATAACCTTCCACCCTACCCGGCTGCGTCGCGGCGGCCGCTGCGGCTCATCCTCGGTGACCTCCCGGGGTTGTGCCTCAGCGGCTTGTGCTTTTGGGGGCGAGATTAGCTTCGCCGCACGGCTTGCTGAAGAATCCGGGTGCGTCGGCTCGGGTACGACGCCTTGGATGGCGCCGACGGTGATGGGGGAGACGTCGTCAAGCTCTGCGTCCACGACTTCTGCCACCACGATGGTGACGTTATCCGGACCGCCCGAACGCAACGCGAGGTCGCGCAGCATAATAGCGGCCTCATCCACCGAACCTTGGTTTAGCGCCTGCTCGATGGTCGACGCCGTCACCGGATCCGATAGTCCATCCGAGCACAGCAGGATACGGTCGCCCACCTGGGCATCCAGCGTAAAGAGCGTCGGCTCCACCGGGCGGCCGGTGTAGGCCTTGAGGATCAGAGACTTCTGCGGGTGGGACGAGACATCTGCCGGGTCGAGCTTGCCCTCATCCACGAGTGACTGCACGTAGGTGTCATCTTTTGTCACCTGAGAAAGCTTGCCGTCACGCAGGCGGTAGCCGCGGGAATCACCCACGTGGCACACGCCGAACTGAGAGCCATTGAACATCATGGCAGTCAGCGTGGTGCCCATACCTTCGGTTTCCGGGTGCTCGTCCACATGGTCACGGATTGCCGCGTTGGCATCTTCCGCCGCCGCGCCAAGCAGGGCCAGCATGTCGTTATCGCCCGGATCACGCTCGAGGGGCGCCATGTGCTCCACCATCGTCGTGGACGCGACTTCGCCGGCGGCGTGGCCACCCATGCCGTCGGCAAGCACCAGCAGGTGAGGTCCCGCGTGGGCGGAATCCTCGTTATTGTCGCGGACCAAACCGCGGTCCGTCACTGCAGTAAATTTCAGGCTCAACGTCATGCCATCAACCTCACGGTCGTCCGACCAAGTTTGATATCCGAACCCACGCCAACGCGTTCCGGCTGGTCAATACGGGCACCACCCACGAAGGTGCCGTTGCGGGATTCCAAATCCTCCACAAACCACTCGCTGCCCCGACGGAACAGACGAGCGTGGTGGCCAGAGGAAAAATCATCACCAGTGACAAAATCACAGTCCTGCGCGCGGCCCATCGTACAGTCCTCGAGGGTGCCCAGCTCCATGTGGGAACCGCGCAGGGGACCCTCCACGATGGCGATTTCACGCGGCGCTTCTCGACGCCTCTGCGACCCCTTTACCGGGGCCGATGCCTGGTACACGCCGGCCGCCTTATTGGCGTCACGGCGCATAGCGTTGAGCGCGACCAGAATAAACAGCCACAGCAACACCAGCAGGCCGATGCGCAGCGACAGCAGCACGATCGAGTCCATGGACGGTCCTTACTTTAGATGGGGTGGGGCTTAATAATTCTGGTTCTCAAGGCCCGTAATGCGGACCTCGATATGGGAGTGGCCGAGGGTAATCACGTCACCATCAGCCAGCAGCCAGTTGTCAATCGGGGTGTCATTGACCGTGGTGCCGTTGGTGGACTGCAGGTCAACGAGCACCGCGTCCTGACCGTTCCACGTGATCTCCGCATGCTGGCGGGAGACACCCGTATCCGGCAGGCGCAGGTCCGCGTCAGTGCTACGGCCGAGGATATTGGAGCCTTCGCGCACGTGGTAGACGCGGGAGGAGCCATCCTGCAGCATGAGCGTTACCGCTGGGCCGTGTGGCGTTGGTGCCGGCTCATTCGGGTTCGGCACCATGAAAGCGGTGGTTGCGGCCTCATCGGCGTTGTGCGGCTGGGTCATAGAGTCCTCCTGACCATGGTCGTGGTGGAAAATCGCATCGAATCCGGTTTCTTCTGTGGGCTCGTGGTCCAGGAAGGACGACACGCGCAGCTGGCCTGTACGCAGGCCCGACTCCTCCGCAATCCGCACGATGACCGGCCCCGCGAGGGACCAGCCACTGTTGCGAATAAAACGTGTGAGTTGATCAGATAGATCCGTAGGAATATCCCGATTTTGGGAGAGATTCTCAATGTCCTTGGAGGACACACCAACGGTCATGACGTTGGGGCTGTACAGCTTGCCGTCATCACCGCGGGACAGGTTGTCCTGCGCCTCCTGCTTGAGCAGCTCTTCAATCTCTGCGGGGACGACCTTGCCGCCAAAGACAAAGGCCATGCCGTTGTCTAATCCGCGTTGCAGGGAAGAATCCAGCTTGGCGAGTTTTTCTAGCAATGCCATGGGGGAAGTGCCGCCCTCCTTTCAAGAGTATTCCAGGGAACTATCTCACTGCGATGGTGGAATACAGCGATATAGCAGCGATCAGTATAGGTGTCTTTCCCCCTCTAAACGTAGACGCGCGCTGCAAAGTTCCCTGTGTATTCAGTAAAAAGCTCGGGTTTGCCAGCGGATTTGTCGATTCATCAGGGCGGCGTGCTAAGGTTAGCTGGTCGCCAAGACATCAATACCCTGCCCGGGTGGCGGAATTGGCAGACGCGCTGGCTTCAGGTGCCAGTGTCCTTATAGGACGTGCGGGTTCAAGTCCCGCCCCGGGCACGCTGTGAAGTCTCGAGACATCGTTCCGGTCGGTGTCTCGAGATTTTTCGTTTTCAGTTCTTCCTGAAACGCGTCAAGGCCGAAAAATCACATCCGCAGTTATCATCGAAGTTCGATCTGCGAACTCGTCGCGGGAGAGCCGACCCACACCTGCAGGGAGACAGCCCAGTAGCGGCACACCGGTTACCTGCGGCATTTCCTCGACGTTGAGCCGGGTAGCCAGGTCTGGCTCAGTGGGAAGCGAGCCACCAATGAGCCCGAGAATTTGCAGACCCCGGGTGCGGGCGGCTTCCACGGTGAGCTCCGCGGCGTTGAGGCTTCCCAATCCCATGCTGGTTACCACGATGAGGGGAGCACCGAGGTCACAGGCGATGTCGGCCAGCGTGAAGTCGTCAGCTAGTCGAACGAGGAGGCCGCCGGCGCCTTCAACGAGCACAACCTCGGCGTCGATGTTGCGAATCCACTCGACCAACTCCCGTCGATTCGGTTGGGGCATTCTCGCACGCCGGGCAGATAGGTTGGGTGCAAGCGGCTCGGGGTAGCGCACAAACTCGCGGGTCTCAACTCCGGCGAGGCGGGAGATGGTGGGGGCGTCGCCAAGCCCGGCGGGTTCACCTGTCTGAACGGGCTTAGCCACGACGACGTGCTTGCCCGCAGCCTTGAGCTGGGCGGCGAGGGCAGCGGTGGCGATGGTCTTGCCCACGTCGGTGTTGGTTCCCGTAATACAAATGATCATGCTGCCTCCCCGGCTGCGTGGATGGCGCGGCAGATGCGCGCGATCTCCTCGTCGGTACAGATATAGGGCGGCATGGTGTAGATCAGCCGCCCGAACGGCCGCAGCCATACTCCTTGCTCAAGCGCGGCTAAAGTGGCAGCGGCCATGTCAACCTCGTGGTCCATTTCCAGCACGCCGATAGCGCCGCGGACCCTGGTGAGGCCGGGTGCGCCCTGAAGCCCCTTACGCAGACCTGCCTCAATTCGTGGTACTGCGCTGCGCCACTGGCCCTCCGCGATGAGCGCGGTGGACTCCGCAGCCACCGCGCAGGCGAGAGGGTTGGCCATGAAGGTTGGGCCATGCATGAGTGCGGTGGGCTGCATGCGCTTGGCGACGTCTTCCGTGGCCAACGTTGCCGCCAGTGGCATGAAGCCACCGGTCAGCGCCTTGCCAACGCACATAATATCCGGCACAACGCCGGCGTCCTGGGTGACGAAAAGCGAGCCGGTGCGCCCAAATCCGGTGGCGATTTCATCGGCGATCATGAGAATTCCGTGCTTGTCGCACAAGCGGCGAACACCCGCTACCAGTGCGTTGTCGTGAAAACGCATGCCGCCAGCGCCCTGTACGCCGGGTTCGATGATGATGGCGGCGACGTCATCAGTAATGAGGCGCTCCATCTGTGCCAGGTAGTCTGACTGCTCGGATTCGCTCGCTCCTTCCGTGGGCGGGGCAGGGGCGAAGACCTGTTCAGTCAGTGTGCCTGCCCAGAGCGAATGCATGCCGCCCTGCGGATCGCAGACGCTCATCGCGCCAAAAGTATCGCCGTGGTAGCCGGAACGCCAGGTCAGCAGCTTGGTGCGGCCAGGTGGGGAGGCCTGCAAGGCCATCTTGATGGCGACTTCAACGGACACGGATCCGGAATCTGAGTAGAAGACATGGGAGAAATCGCCGCGGGTCAGTTCCATGAGCTGAGTGGTCAGGCGTGCTGCGGGCTCGTGGGTAAGTCCACCGAACATGACGTGGCTAAAGCGATCAATCTGTTCTTTGGCGGCATTGACTAGCCGGGGGTGCGAGTGCCCATGACAGGCAGCCCACCAGGAACTCATGCCGTCGATAACGCGGCGGTCATCGGCGAGGTCAAGATAGGCACCATCGGTGCCGATGACCTCAAACGCGGGCGCGCTGGGTGCGGCATACGGGTGCCACATGTGGGCGGCATCTACTGCCGCTACTTGAACACTGTTCAAAAACTTCACCCATTTATCTGTACCACATACAAAAGTTGTGCATAATTGCTTGGCATGACAGTAATTGAACAGCGTTCAAGGAAAACGTTTTCACCCGCCATTCCCGCGGTTGCAGGCATCGAGATGTGGGAGCGTTTTAGTTTCTATGGAATGCAGGCCATTTTGGCCTATTACCTCTATGACCAGGCGGGTGGGCTAGGGATTGAGCAAACCCATGCGACTGCGCTCGTTGGCGCGTATGGTGCTGTGCTCTACCTCTTCACGTTTGTTGGCGGATGGGTCTCCGACCGTGTTCTCGGTGCTGAGCGCACTCTGCTGGTTGGTGCATTCCTGTTGATGTGTGGGCATGTATCGCTGTCCCTGATTCCAGGGTTCCCCGGCTTGTTCGCGGGGCTGTTCCCGCTTGCACTCGGTTCCGGCTTGCTCAAAACCGCAGCTATTACGGTTTTAGGGGCAGCGTTTCCGGCTGAGGGCAACAATAGTGCTTTCCAGATTTTCTACCTCGGTATTAACGTCGGTGCAGTTGCTGGACCGATGCTGACTGGTTGGCTATCCACGGCCTATGGCTATCACGCAGGTTTTGGTGCCGCTGCGGGCTTGATGCTTATCGGATGCGTGTCTTACTTGCTGCTGCGCTCACGCCTTTTGGCCAGCATTAGCGTTGACATCACCCGTCCTTCAAACCCGATTGCCCCTAAGCATCTCGCCTTTATTGCAGGTGCGGCTGTTTCAGTCTGCGCATTAGGAGTCTGGTGTCTAGCCTCGGGCGCTTTAACGCCTGACCGCATGGCTTTTGTTTTACTTCTCACTACTGTAGCGGTGGCAGTAGGCCTGATTGTCACTATGTTGGTCTCCCCGCGAGTGAGTGCGCCTGAGCGCCGTCGGGTCAGGGCCTTCCTTCCGCTTTTTGTGGCCTCCACAATGTATTGGGCGCTGCAATCCCAAACTTATGGAGTGCTTGCGGTGTATTCCGATCAGCGCCTAGATCGCAGCATCGCTGGTTTTGAGATTCCGGCGGCGTGGACGCAGTCCCTCAATCCCTTCTTCATTTTGGTCTTCGCGCTGCCCATTGCTGCATTCTTGGCAAAAAGGAACGTGCACCGCAACCGTGTGATGGGCGGGGGTCTGGCGCTAGCTGGTGCGGGACTGTTTATCCTTCTGCCTTTTGTGAGTGCTACAGCGGTTCCATTCCTGGCGCTAGCACTGTGCATCATGCTCATGAGCATCGGAGAGCTCTTCATCGGGCCCATTGGTATGGCGGCGACAACTGCCTATGCGCCCGCAGCTTTTAAAACCCGTTTTTCGGCTCTGTTCTTCCTCTCCCTAGCTATCGGAACCTCGCTGGCCGGCAGCTTGTCCACGTTGTACTCGGCTGATACTGAATTTCTCTATCTGGTTCTCGTGGGTATTGTCCCAGTTATTACTGGCGGTGTAATCGCTTGTGCAGGCTTAAGCAGGGCGAAGTTGTCGTAGAAACACGCTGCTGGCGAAAAGTCTCTTAACCCGAGTCTTTGGCAACTCTTTGGCAACCGCTACCTTTGAAGGGTGATTACTAATGAACTCCGAGAATTACTGACCGTAGCCACGACCCATGCCCAGCGCTTCCACGACGGGGAAGATCACACTGTAGCCGCAGCCCTCCTGACCGAATCCGGCAAACACGTGCTCGGTTTGAACGCATATCATTTCCTCGGTGGCCCCTGTGGTGAAATCTCGGCCTTAGCTAACCATGCTGCTAGTCATCCAGAGGATCCCATCCGAGCGGTAGTCGCCGTCCATGGTCCGACTGGCCAGGTGCTTTCGCCCTGTGGAAAATGCCGCCAGGTGCTGTTTGATGTTGATCCGTCTATCCGGTGCATCGTGCGCGGAAGCAATGGGCTTGAAGCACTCACCGTGGAAGAACTTTTACCGTTCGCATATAACTGGCGTGACATGGACAAAGAGCAGCGCATCTACATGTGGGAAGGCTACGAGGAATCAATTCGTAGCGGAGAAAAGCAACAAACCATTCGGGTGGATGATCCTTTCCATGAGGGAAGCGCCCAGATTGTCTTCGAGAAGGAATCCGGTGAGGTTGTTACCATTCCTGCCGAGGTGACGTCAGTTGTTTCAACCCAGCGGAGGTCTTTGACGGAGGAACAAGCCCGAAGAGATGGGTTTGGCTCTCTTGCCGAGCTCCATGAAGCGCTTGATACTCACTATCCCGGATTGGCTGAGGATGACGAGGTCGACGTCGTTGAGTTCACACTCCGCAAGGTTTAAGAGCTCTGGCAAAGTCCACGTAGAGGAGACTTCGCCTAGACTGTCGGTATGTTTGGGCCCGCTTCCACCCAGCCGCCGCGGCTAATAGATTTTGCCGTGCTGCGGTTACCGTTGGTGGAAGTCGTGTTTGTTGGGCTGCTGGTGAATCTCTTTTTCGAAGATATGCAGGGGACTGAAGCTGCCAGTGGCTTCGTCGCGCTCTTTGTGGCCATTCCCGCACTGTTGTTTCTTGGAATCGCATACCTCATTTCCCTGCCCATGCAACGGCGCAAAGTAAATGATTTCCGCGTCGATGCAGTCTTCCTTGTTGTCGGAGCTATTGGCCTTGCGGGGTGGGGCGGGCAATACTTTATCGCTTTGCCTCTCGCGTGCTGCTTGCCTGTAGGGCTGTCAGCACTGATTCGAAGATTCATTGCCTTTTTGCTGTGGAAGGCGGGGAAGGCCCCGCAGCTGCCGGCAGGGAAAGATGCTGAGAACTAGGCCGAGGCCACTGATTCCATCCGGCGAAGTTAACGAGATCAGCGCATGTGCACAGTCGCTGATAAAGTAACGCCTTGTGTTCTCAGGTTTCCTCGCATCTGTTCTGTCTGTCCTCACCGCATTAGCGTCTATGTTTGGCATTAATCACGCTGCCGCCGACGATTCCGGCGCGCGTGAGGTTCTGCAGGCCACGAGCAACATTGACGCGAAGGACGACCGAGTCGCTGCACTGTGGCAGAACGAGTCACGGGAATGCTCGGCAGGTTACATCGGCAATGACTGGTGGCTCACCGCTACGCACTGCTTGGGCCGCAACCTGCGTCTTACCCAGGCAGATGGTGATAGTGCCAAAGTTGTCGCCTCCACCCCGGTGGCGGAGAAGTCAGACATTGCCTTGCTCAAGGCGGAACCCATGGAGGCTGAGGCCTTCGAGCTTCCCACCCGTCCTTTGCGCGTGAACGAAAAACTCCTCCTCGTGGGCTTCGGTGGGTCCCACATGTTTTCCTCGGAGGCCGTGTCCCGCATTGAGGAGACGGGCGTAACGCACGAAATCCAAGGCCACGAATTTGAGAACTTGCTCAAGTCGCACTCCTTGTTCTCCTCACGCTCCTGCAGCGGTGACTCCGGCGCCCCGCTCTACCAGGACACCACGATCTTTGCGGTGCATACCGGCGGTGAAGAGAATGAGTCTTGCGCAGACGGCACGCGCCGCCGCATGTGGCATAGTGAAATCTATCCTTACGTGGGGATGCTCACTGCGCTCATGGAGAGCTATGACGAGGAGGAGGCAGTCACCCAACGCGAGGAGGCGGAAGCCGAGAGCGTGCGCCAAGCTCGCGCCCAAGAGCGCCGCCAGGCCCCCGCGGAAAAGCCATCCGAACAACGTACCGAGCAGCCGAAGAAGGACCGCGGCAGCAGCCTGAGCAGCCTCTCTTCCCGTTAACAGCGCCTATACAGCGAGCGTTCAGACTTAAGCGTTAAGCTCGCTCCTTATGAAAAACGGCTTTTTGCAGCGGGCGTTCTTGGCCATCCTTCTCGGCACCGCGGCCCCCATCCCAGCACACGCTGAGACCATGGAGACCTCCGCTGCACAGGATTTGGGTATTAATGATCCTGACTGCCAGCCCACTGGCCCCGTCACCGAGCCCGTCGTCCTCCTTCACGGCACGTCGGCCAATTCGGCCGAATGGAATGATCTGATCCCGGAGCTCACTGATCAGGGCATGTGCGTGTGGGCCTTCGACTATGGCGCGGATGACCTCACCTTCCAGAACGCCTATCCCTATATGAAGGGCATTGCGGATTTGGAGTCTTCCGGGCGTGAAATCGCCCAGCAGATCGAGCACATCCGCGACGTCACTGGGGCAGAGAAAGTGAACCTCGTGGGCTTCTCCCAGGGTGGATTGCACACGAAGTCCTTTACACAGCTCTATGGTTCACCCGATGAGGTGCGCCGCGTGGTCACGGTTGGCGCGAATTTTCACGGGACAACGTGGGGCGACAGAGCAACGCCCCTAAGCACGGCGGCAAAAATCGCGCCCGATGTGACCAAGTTTGTTGGAACCAGTGCCGGTATCCAGCAGCTGCAAGGTTCGGACTTTATGGAGAATCTCAACCAGTTGCCGGACACCGCGCCGGGTATTACCTACACCTCTATCTATTCACCCGCAGACAACACCGTGACGCCGAATGAGACCTCGCAGCTGACTGCAGTGCCGGGCGCCGACGTGGCCAACGTGGAGTCAGTGCCGGTCGAGCACGGGCAGCTGCCCCATGATCCGCGCGTGCACGAGCAGATTTTGTGGGGGCTCACGCGCTAGGCCGGGGTCGGCGCGGACCTGCGGGTGCGTGAGGCAATGACGAAGGTGGCCGTCAAGCAGATAGCGAGGGCCACGAAAGGCAACGCATTCGACAGCCAGTAGGCGGTGGTGAAGGGGAGAGAATAGGCGGCGACGATGCGGATGATTGCTTCGAGTAGGAACACTACGCCCCACACGATAGTGATGTAGCGCTGGGAGGCGCGAAAGGTTGGGTATTTCCACAACCCGTTCCAGTAAGAGACACCTTCCTCCGTGCCGTCGGTGCCAAAGCGCTGGCCAAAGTAGAAGGCAAGGGGCTTGCCCAAGGCAAGGCTGCCGAGGAAGAGCAGGCCGAAAATACCGGTAATAACGCTGCCCTTAACCAGCAGGAGACGCTCATCGGTGCCACCGACCAGCGTGGCCAAGGCTGCAGCAACGTTGAAGGCAAGGATCAGTGCAGAAATCCCAGAAAAAGACTTCTGGCGTACATGCTGGATGATGCCACCGATGAGGGGGCCGATGCTGGCGGCTAGGTAGGCGTAGACGTGGTTGCCGGTTGCGGAGTCAACCAGTTGAAACAGGAGGATGGCGAGGCCGACGTCGAAGACGCCGAGGATGAGGAAGTTGAGCAGGCGCGGATTGAGACTCATGCCACATAGTGTGCCACAAAACATACGTAACGGTTTGTTTGTGACACATAAAAACCCTAGGGTTGGGGCATGGCTGACGTTGGACCAGGAACCGTTGGATATCTCTGCGGGTTAGCTGGCCGCGAGGAACTCCCCGGGCCCGTGCTGACACCGATCCTTACTGGGCTGGGTCTGTCGCCGGCTGGCGTTCGCACCTTTCTGTCCCGCATGGTGCGCGCGGGCGATCTATCCTCGCGCCGAGCCGGGCGATACTCCGTGTATTCCATGGTGGGGAACTACCTTGCGGAGTTTCGTCACCTAGGCTCGCCGCGCGCCCTCCACTGGGACGGGGCGTTTCACACCGTTATCTTCGATATCGGCGAGGATCGCCGTACAGAAAGGGATGCACTCCTGCGCGCCGCGCAGGCCAGCGGTTTCCGGCAGCTGCGGCCCGGAGTCCTGGTGGGTGCCCACGCGCCGGGGGAGTGGGCGCAGAAAACCTTTGTCGGCACTTGGTCCGTGGATACGGACACCGCCCGCGACGTTATTGCCACCGCGTGGGACCTTGAGGAGAGCGCTGCCCGCATTTGCGCGCTGGGCGACGTCCCCCCTATGCCCATCGATGACGTTGGCGTCGTCGTCGAAACCACGCGCCGCCATTCCGCCGTCTTTGCGGCGCTGCGCCACACCCCGCCCTTCCCTGCCGAGCTTCTTCCCGCTGACTTCCCTTCGGACATGCTGGAGAGCCGCCTGCGCATGGACGTCACGCCGGCCTATCGGGCGATGGCGCGGCTGTTAGAGGCGTGGCCATGATCCAGGGAGCCATCGACGTGGAAGGCCGGTGCCGGCACTGGCACACGCTTGTCGACGTCGTCGCCAACAAGTGCCGCACCTGTAGCGGTTGGTTCGCGTGTTCCTTGTGTCATGCGGAATTAACTGATCACGAGTTTGGCGCCATGCCGAAGGACGAACTTTGCGTCATGTGTGGCGCGTGCGGCCATCAGATGACCTTCGCGGAGTATTCGGCATATAAATGCCCCGCGTGCGGGCATGCCTTCAATACTGGCTGCGCGCTGCACGCGGGGACGTATTTCCGCTAGTTGCTTAAGGCTGCTGCTTAGGGCAGCAGCGGGGCGAGCGGGGTGCCCTCGACGAGGGTCTTGAGGTAGGCCACGATGTCCGGGACGTGAATGGTGAAGTTACCGAAGGTCACCGGAATTGTCGGAAAAGCGTTGTTGGCCGGGGCCTTATTGCCACCGTTGTTGCCGCCGTTTCCATTGTTGTTAGCCGGAGCTGGCTGGTTGTTGTGAGCCGGTGCGCCCTGATTGTTGCCATTATTGTTCGCGGGGGCAGTCTTGTCCCCGCCGCCGTTGTTCGCGGGGGCAGCATTGCCGCCACCGTTGCCACCGCCTAGGCCGCAGCGAGCGATGGCCTCATCGGCGCGTGCGATGGCGTCGCGGATTTCGCCGCCGCGCGGGTGGAAGTTCGCGGCAGCGAGGGCCTGGGACTTCTTGCTGTTGTAGTCGGACGGGTTGGTGTAGTACTTCGTGGCCTGCTCGCAGGAGATCTGACCGGCCGGCACCTTGGCCAGGTAGTCATCGACCATATCGGCCGAGGCGGCAGGGCTAGCAAGGCCGACGGTGACGGCTGCAGCGGCGGAACACAGGACAAGCTTGTTTCTCATGCGCCACATTGTGCCACACCTTTTACATTTTTGCGCGAGCGCTATTGCCCCAAGAAGCGATTTAGCAGCGAAGAATACGCCTTCACAGTCAAATCCAAGTCTTCCAAGTAGAGGTGCTCGTCGTGGCTGTGCAACTGCGAGTTGGCGCTGGCCATATCGCGACCTTCCGCATGCAGCGCAAAGCCGTAGGCGTTGCCGCCGCGTCGCCGCGCCACGCGCAGATCCGAGCCACCCGTCGCCAGCACTGGCAGCACCTTCTTATCGGGGAAGAACTCGTGCGCGGTGTCCTCAATGCAGCGCCACAGCTCAGTATCCGTGGAAGACTGCGTGGCGTCCTCAGTAATAAGGTGTTCGATTTCTACCTCGCCGGCCATATCGCCGAGCGCTTCGCGCAGGAACTCATCAAGTTCCTCCTGGGTTTGGCCAGGGAAGGGGCGGATGTCCATCTCTAGGTAGGCGTGGGAGGGCAGAACGTTGATGGCACCACCCGCGCGCAGGACAGTTTGGGCAATCGTCGTGTGCGAGAAGGCGTGGGCATAGGCAGACAAATCACCGAACTTTTCGTAGTCGGCGGCGGTAGCGGAGCCGTCGAGAAGCGCTGCTTCCGTAGCGGGGTCAAAGCCGAAGGTCTTGACGAATCCCTGCCACACCTCATCCATCGCCACGGGTGGCTCAGCCGCGGCGATGCGGCGGGCCACTTCACCAATCTTGACGATGGCAAAGTCCTTGCCGAAGGGCGTCGAGCCATGGCCGGCATCGCCGTGCACGTGCAGGCGGCGCTGGCCCGCGCCCTTCTCGCCGACGTTGAAGCCGAGCGCGCCGGGCAGGTGGCTGCCGCCGGTCTCCGAGAGGCAGTTGCGCACCGAATAGGCCTCTGGGTGGTGTTTGTCCATCCAGATGGAGCCCAAGCCACCGCGGGCCTCCTCGTCGGCCATACCCACAAACGCCAGGGTGCCGCCGGGGTTGCCGCGCTTGGCGACGTCCCTCGTTACCGCCGCCATCGTCGCTGTAATAAAGAGCATGTCCACCGCGCCACGGCCGTAGAGCTTGCCATCCTCGATGATGGCGTCGAAAGGCGGCTTGGTCCACTTCGGCTCGTCCACGGGCACGACGTCCGTATGGCCCATCAGCGTGAGCGGCTCCTTGTCCGGGTCACCCGGAACGGTCACCACGATGGTGACGCGGCCCGGATGGGACTCGTAGCGCTGAATCTCCACCGCGGTGCCGTCGAAGAACTTCTCCAAGGTATCGGCGTTGCGGACCTCGTGGCCGGAATCCGGCGTGAGATCGTTGACGCAGGCATTGCGAATGAGCTCCTGAAGCAGGGCGAGGGTGTCGTCGTAGAGAGTCATGGCCTTCAAGGGTAGTCCGCGGAAGGAAAAGTCGGAGATTTTCCACAACTTGAACGCCGTTCAAGTAAGGTTTCTGCCATGAGCATCGTAGATATCGCACGCGAAAAGGCCCTCGAGCAGGGCATTGGCCTTAACGAAGAGGAACTCCTCCAGGTCCTCCAGATCCCCGATGAGCAGCTGGAAGAGATCGCTGACATCGCCCACAAGACCCGCCTCAAGTGGTGTGGACCCGACGTGTCCGTCGAAGGCATCATCTCCATTAAGACTGGCGGCTGCCCGGAGGATTGCCACTTCTGTTCGCAGTCCGGTCTCTTCGAGTCGCCCGTACGTGCGGCTCGCCTCAACATCCCTGAATTGGTGGAGGCTGCCAAGAAGACTGCCAAGACCGGTGCGACGGAGTTTTGCATCGTCGCCGCGGTGAAGTCCCCGGACGAGAACCTGCTGAGCCAGGTCGCGGAGGCTATCCCGGCCATCCTTGACGAGGTGGACATTGAAATCTCCCTCTCCCTCGGCACGTTGACCCTCGAGCAGGCCCAGCGCCTCAAGGACATGGGCGCCCAGCGCTACAACCACAACCTGGAGACTTCTAAGTCCTTCTTCCCCAACGTGGTCACGACTCACTCCTGGGAAGAGCGCAAGGAGACCCTTGACAACGTCCGCGCGGTGGGTATGGAAGTTTGCTCCGGCGGCATCATCGGTATGGGTGAATCCCTCGAGGACCGCGCCGAATTTGCCTACCAGCTGGCCCAGATTGAGCCCTGCGAGGTTCCGATGAACTTCCTCGACCCGCGCCCGGGCACCCCGTTTGCGGATCGCCCGCTCGTCCCGCTCGGTGAGGCGCTGCGCGCGGTGGCCGCCTTCCGTTTGGCCATGCCGTCGGTAACGCTGCGCTTTGCGGGTGGCCGCGAGCTCTCCCTCGGAGACGACGGCACGGAGAAGGGCCTTCTCGGTGGCATCAACGCGATCATTGCAGGCAACTACCTCACCACGCTGGGCAAGCAGATTGAGAAGGACGTCGACATGCTCGGCCGCATCGACCTGCCCATCAAGGCCCTCTAATGGCCGCTTCGCAGGGCGAATCGACGGAGCTTGTGGCCGCCGTCCTCGCCGGGGAGGAGCCGCAGTTCCACCCCAACACCGGCAAGCCGCTCAGTGAGAACTTTCCCCTCCACCCGGCGGCCGCGGCCGGCCTCGACGTGCCACGCTATTGCCAGCTGTGCGGACGCCGCATGGTGGTCCAGGTCCGCCCGGACGGCTGGAGCGCGCGCTGCTCGCGCCACGGTGAGCTCGACTCGGAGGATATCTACGAGGAAACCTTCGGCTAACTAGAGTGGGCGCCATGGATCCCGCCGTCGCCCACGCCCACCAGTCCGCGCTGCGCTCGATTTCCCGCGTTGTCACGGAAATCGCGTCACCTACGCCAGTGGAGCAGGCGCTTGCCGACGTCTCCCGCCAACTCCGCAACGGCAACGTCATGGTCCTCACGGGCGCGGGCGTCTCAACGGAATCCGGCGTGCCGGACTACCGCGGGCCGAAAGGATCGCTCAGCCGCCACCGCCCCATGACGTACCAGGAGTTTCTCCATGATCCGGACGCGTCGCACCGTTATTGGGCCCGCGCCTTCGTTGGCTGGCGCGTCATGCAGGCTGCACGTCCCAACCGCACGCACTATGCATTGGTGGAGCTCGAGCGCGCCGGGCTGCTGACGGGTGTGGTGACCCAGAACGTTGATGGCCTCCACGAGGAGGCAGGTCAGCGCAACCTCATTGCCCTGCACGGCGATATGCAGCACGTGGTGTGCTTGAGCTGCGAGTACGAGGAAAAGCGAGCGGATTATGATGCCCGCGCGGCCGCGGCCAACCCGGGATTTCTCGAGCGCTGGGTGGTGGACAAGGCGGACGTGAACCCCGACGGCGATGTGGCGTTGAGCCACGAAGCGGTCGCTGAATTCGTGATGCCCGGCTGCGTGCGCTGCGGCTCGCCGCGGCTCAAGCCGGACGTGGTGTACTTCGGCGAGCCCGTGCCCACGGCGAAGAAGGACGCGGCCTATGAGATGGTGGCGGCCGCCGAGTCTCTGCTGGTTGCTGGATCCTCACTGGCAGTGATGAGTGGTTTCCGTTTCGTGCTCGAGGCGCAGAAGCAGGGCAAACACGTGGCTACCATCAACGGCGGGCCCGGTCGCGCTGACGACCGCGTGGATACCCTGTGGCGCACCCAGGTGGGACCTGCGTTCGATGCGCTTCTCGATGCCCTCGACCTTTAAACGCTTCGTCTGGCCCCTTAGCTCGCCGAAGCTCTAGCTTCGGCGAGCTGATCGAGGTCATCAGAAATTAACTGGCACACCCGCTTATCCATGGGCATGTCCTCGTGGCGAATGAGGGCGCGGCGGTCGATGTCTTGGATAAAGATGTTGCGCACCTTCTGGCCGTTGAGGAAGCACGTGGTGGGAGGGACGACGACGGCGTCGGAACGCGTGGCGATGCACGTGTAGCTCACATCGTCTTCGACCTCGCTGCCGGCGACTTGTTGCATGCCGGCGGGGCCAAACCAGCCGTCGATAAGCGAGCGCACGACGTCTTCTTGGCGCTCGCTGCGGAAAAGGGGACTGGCAATGCCTCCCTGCGTCGTCCCGTGATTCGGGGAGCTGATGCACACCACGTGGTGGACGCGGTCCGCACGATCGTGCATCCGCATCCAATACCGCGCGAGCAGCCCGCCCTGAGAATGGCCCACGAGGATGGCCTGTTCTGCCCCGGTGACGGTCAGGACGGCGTCGATGTACGCGTCTAGCTGACGTGCTGATTCCTGAATCGGGCCGGTGGCGCGGTTGCCATAATCCGGGGCAAAGACCGCCCAGCCGTTCTCGCGCAACAGACCGGCGAGAACCTGCCACACGCCTTTGGTGTCACACGTTCCGTGAATGAGGATGATGGGCCAGGGTCGTTCGGCCGTGGGGCGCGCGGACCAGTCGTCTTCACACACGCCGCGGGTACGCAATCGGGCACCGAGGGGAAGCGGGGGAGTGGACATGGCGCCTCATTTTACGCCGTGTGCCCTACCGCCACCGGCGGCATAAACGCCGACCGTTTGATTGCCGCGGCCGTCGTGCACAGAATAATCATTAAGGTATCCTCGCTGTCATGTCTCTCCACCTTGAAGACCAGCTGTGCTTTTCGCTGTACCGAGCCGCGCGTTCGGTGATCCGTTCTTATGCCCCGTTGCTCGAGGAGCTCGGAATTACGTACCAGCAGTACCTCATGCTCATGATCCTGTGGGATAGCGAGGAGCCGGTGACCCTGGAATCCATGGAGAAGCGCCTCCAGCCAGAGTCTGGCACCTTTGAGGGCCTGGTGCAGGGCTTGGAAGAATCCGGTCTCGCTACCGTCGAGGATGGCACGGTCACTATCACTCAAAAGGGTATTGACTTGAAGCCGCGCGCCGTGTGCATCCCAGAGACCATCCTCAACGAGTACCGCAAGTCCGGTGTGGACCTCGTGGAGTTCCGCGAGTCCTTGGAAATCGTGCGCGAAGCCGGTGAGGCTTCCAAGATGGAGTATCCCAACTAGACTGGCCGGCATGACCGACCTGCAGCATGCCCACTCCGTCACCGAGGCGGTTAACCGCCTCTGCGAGCTCTATGAAAGCTCCTGTGAGCTGGCGCGAGAAGCGCTGGCCTCGGGGGACCATGACGCCTACCGCCACGTGGTCTACCCCAAGATCATCGTGCAGGTCCGCGAATGGACCCCCATCGACCGTTCCGAGCCCTTTGGTTACGTGGACCAGGAGGGGCGCTATTCGGCGGTTATTTCCAAACCGTGGCTCATCCGCGGCTACCTGCTTGAGCAGCTCACCAGGCTGACCAGCAATTATCCGTGCGATATATACGTGGGCCAGTCGGACGAACGCATCCCACCGGAGTACATTCGGGGCGCCGGCCCTTTGCCTGAGAATCGTGGAGAGATTCCCCGCCCTACCTTGGATGCGGTGCACGATGGCATCGTCGACGGCGCGTGGAAGGCTTTCCACGGCAAGGAGAAGCCGCTTTTCCACTTCGGCCCGCAGCGCTTCGACATTGCATGCGCCCGCATTGAGCACTACACGGGCATCGAGGTGAATTCGGTGCAGAAGTACATCCTGTTCACCAACTACGCCATGCACACCACCGAGTTCGTCAAGTTCGGCCTGCGCGAGCTGGCGCGGGAGGATTCGCGCTACACGGCGCTGGTGTTGCCGACAGGTGAGACGATTCATCCTAATGACGCCGTGCTTCTCGACGTCGACGAGCTTACCCTCACCTCGCGCTACCAAATGCCGCGTTTTGATCTCATCACCGCGGGCGGCGATGGCATCACGATGATCAATATCGGCGTCGGCCCCTCGAATGCGAAGACCATCACGGACTGCCTCGCGGTGCTGCGCCCAGAGGCGTGGATCATGATTGGTCACTGCGCAGGCCTCGATGGCCGCATGCGCATCGGTGACCTCATCCTGGGCAACGCCTACCAGCGCGAGGACCATATCCTCGACGGCATCGTCGCGGCCGGCAACCCGATTCCCGCCATCCCGGAAATCCAGCGCATGCTGGAAGCCTCGGTGGAGGAAGTGTATGGCGAAGATAATTCGCTCATGCGCACCGGCACGGTGCTCTCCACCGATGATCGCAACTGGGAATGGCGCACCTCCCGCGACTTGTGGGAGTGGCTGCGCCACTCCACCGCCGTGGCGGTAGATATGGAATCCTGCACTCTGGCTGCTAACGGCTACCGCTACCGCATTCCGTACGGCACGCTGCTGTCGGTATCCGATCTACCTTTGCATGCAGTGCCCAAGCTTCCTGCCCAAGCGCAGGCCTTTTATTCCAATTCCAAGGAGGCGCACGTGATGTGCGCGGTGCGCGCGGTGGAGGCTTTGGCGGAGAATCCGGAACGCCTGCGCACCCGCAAGTTGCGCCGAACGGTAGCGGAGGTTCCGTTCCGCTAAGGGAGATGATTAGACTGAGGGAAATGAAAAATCTGGCGAAGGAGACCTAGACAATGAGCACCCCGGAATGGTGGAACCCGGAACGCGAAAACCTAACGTGGGAGGTCTTCGGCGAGGCTAGCCGCTACCTGTCCCAGGAGATTGTGGATTCGGGCTGGTTCCCGGACCTCATCGTTGGCGTTGCCCGTGGTGGCCTCATCCCGGCCGGTGCCATTGGCTACGCCATCGGCGTGAAGGAAATGGGTGCTATCAACGTGGAGTTCTACACCGATATCGGTGAAACCCTCCCGGAGCCCATCCTGCTCAACCCGCAGCTGGATACGGACTCGCTCAAGGACAAGAAGGTTCTCGTCGTCGATGACGTGGCTGACTCCGGCAAGACCCTCGACCTTGTGGTCAACCTCCTGGAGCAAACGGCCTCCGAGGTCAAGTCCGCCGTTATCTACACCAAGCCCACCACGATCTTCGAGCCGGACTTTTCTTGGAAGAAGACTGACCAGTGGATTAACTTCGCCTGGTCCGTCCTTCCGGTCATCACGCGCGATGGCTCTTACAAGGAAGGTCATTAATGCCAGAAGCCTCCGCCGGAACTTTCCGCGCGGCCTTCAGCTCGCCCGCCCGCTTCCGCAAGGAGGTGTTTGGCGGGCTTGCTGTTGCGCTAGCCCTGATTCCGGAAGTCTTAAGTTTCTCCATCCTCGCCGGTCTTGATCCCAAGGTGGGACTCTTCGCCTCCGTCATCATGGCGATGTCCATCGCGATTACAGGTGGCCGTCCGGCCATGGTTTCGGCCGCGGCGGGATCCGTCGCCGTGGTCATCGCGCCCCTGGCACATGAGCATGGCCTGCACTACGTCCTCGTCACCATCTGGATGGCGGGAATTCTGCAGGTGGTGATGGCGCTGCTGGGCGTCGCTAAGCTCATGCGTTTCATTCCACGCAGCGTCATGCTGGGATTCGTCAACGCCCTGGGCATCCTCATGTTTACCGCGCAGCTGTCCCACCTGTGGAATGTGCCGTGGCTGGTCTATGCGCTCGTGGCGCTGGGCCTGGTCATCATGGTGGTGTGGCCGCGGATTACGACCGTGGTGCCCGCTCCACTCGTGGCGATTCTTGTTGTCAGCGTGCTCACCGCGCTGTGTGGTTGGGACGTTCCAGACGTGGCGGACCAGGGCGAGCTGCCCACGTCCTTGCCTGGTTTTGTCATTCCGGATGTGCCGTGGACGATGGACACGCTCATGCTGTGTCTGCCCTATGCGCTGGGAGTGGCGCTGGTGGGGCTCATGGAGTCCCTGCTCACCGCCAAGCTTGTCGACGACCTCACGGATACCCATTCCGACAAGACCCGCGAATCCGTGGGCCAGGGCATCGGTAATATGCTGGCGGCCGCGATTGGTGGCATGGGCGTGTGCGCGATGATTGGTCAGACCATGATCAACGTCAAGGAATCCCAGGCACGCACGCGCTTGTCGACGTTCCTCGCCGGCGTCTTCCTCCTTATCCTCATCCTCGTGCTGGGCGATACCGTGGGGCGCATTCCTATGGCCGCGCTCGTAGCGGTCATGTTCATGGTGTCCTTCCACACGGTGGATTGGCATTCGGTGCGCACTCTGCATCGTATGCCTTTGAGTGAGACCGTCGTCATGCTCGTGACGGTGATCGGGACCTTGGCCACGAATAACTTGGCCGTCGGTGTGATCCTCGGCGTCCTCACCGCCACGGTGGCCTTTGCGCGCCGCGTGGCGCACCTAGTGTCGGTGGAGCTGGAAGGCAACGTCTACACCGTGCGCGGCCAGCTCTTCTTCGCTTCTTCCAACGATCTGGTCTACGCCTTTGATTACACCCTGCCGGTGAAGGAGGTCATCGTGGACTTTAGTCGGGCCGATATTTGGGACGCGTCGACCGTGGCGGTACTCGACTCCGTGGAGAGTAAATACGCTGCGCGCGGGGTCACGGTGTCCTTCCGTGGGCTGGATGTGGCGAATGAGCAACGCTACCGCCGTCTCAGCCAGGGGTTGCGGAAATAGTAGGCGCAGCTTAGGTAAAGCTGTCCCAAAAACTGTTATGAAGTGCGAATTTGCTAAAGCTTACCTTGCTAGCGCGGGCGGAGTTTTTCTGTATTGTGGGTAACACAAAACGCACGAAAGGAATGACTCTCATGGATGAGAAACTGCAAACGCTCCTTAACGCCCAGGTCAACAACGAGCATGGCGCGGCCCTGATTTACACTCAGCTGGCCTATGAGATGGACAACCTGTCCTTCCCGGGCATGCGCGATTGGTTCTTCAAGCAGGCAGAGGAAGAGCGCGAGCACGCGCAGAAGTTTGCTGAGCACCTGCTGGACCGTGGCTACCGCGTCGAGCTGGAGGATATCCAGGTGGGCTCCGTCAAGGCAGCTACTCCGCTCGATGCCTTCGAGGCCTCCCTCGCGCATGAACAGAAGGTCTCGGAGCAGATCCGGGAGATTGCCCGCACTGCGGATGCCGCTGGCGATCTCGATTCCCGCGCCCTCATCAACTGGTTCCTCGATGAACAGGTGGAGGAAGAGGCCAGCGTGTCTGAGGTTATCGACCAGCTGAAGCTGGTGGGCAACGATGGCTCCGGCCTCCTGCGCATCGATAGCTCGCTGGCAGAACGGTAACGAAGCCATATAGTTTGAACGAATTCTCCCACAGCCCTCGCGGTTGATGGGAGAATTTCTTGTATGACTAACACGCGGCTGATGCTTCTAGGCGGTGCCCTCGCCGGGCTGGCAATGGCACTGGTGGGTGGTATCTGGCTAGCCGCGACTAATGTGGCGCTGGGGACCTTCTTTTTTGCGTTGGCACTTATGTTGGGCCCGTTCCTCGGCGTGGCTCTGTTGGTATGTGCTGCGGCGGCGTCGACCGCGCTGAGCCGCTCTCTGTTTAGCGTCGGAGGATTGTTCCTGGTGGGGGCAATCTCCACCCTGGGCGCGCTGCCGTGGGGCCGCGTGAGTGTCTCGCTGCCGCTCTTCATCGTTGGCACGCTGACTGGTGCGGTGGCGGTGTGGCTACACTGGGCGCATGGCCACTCTGCTCTTCGATCTGTACGGCGTGCTCATGCGCTCAGCCACGCCCGCCGGGCACGCTGAGCTTGAAGATTACGTCCGCCCGGTCAACCCGGATCACTTTTGGTCCACGTATGAGGAGTTTCGCCCAGCCTATGATGCAGGGCACCTGAGTGATTCGCAGTATTGGGGCCGCATTCGTGCCCTGACGGATCTTGCGCCTTTCGACGTCTCCCAGGCGGTGGAGCTAGATACGGAGCACCTGCTGGAGGCCGACGAAGAGATGGTGGACCTTGTCCTGAGGTTCATCGGGGAGGGCCACAGCGTTGGTATCCTCTCCAACGTTCCCGCGGCATTGGGGGCGAAGGTCCGTGCGTCGCAGCCTTGGTTGGAGGAGTGTGCCGCCGTGACGTTGAGCTGCGATATCGGCGTGGCGAAGCCCGACCCGGAGGCCTATCACGTGGCTGTCGATGCCCTCGGCGCCCAAGCCAAGGACACCTACTTCTTCGATGACCGCCCGGACTTTGTCGCGGGCGCACAGCGCGTCGGGCTGAATGCACATCTTTTTACCGGCCCCGATTCGGTGCGTTTTTAGCGCGCAATCGACATGTGGGATCGCCAACGCCGCGGAAGGCCCTGTGGGCGTCCGCGTGGCGTGGCTGTGGTCTAGCCGGGTTTGTCTGGTCCCCGTGCTGTAGCTTGCTGGGCTTGTTGATACGCTGCCTGGGCGGTGATTGGTTCTCCCCAGGGCGGAATGTAGTCCACCTCGCCGCGGAGGCGGAAGACGTAGCCGGCTCCGGTGGGTTTATCCGGGTCATCATCATTAACCCCGTTGTGATAAGCACACAACATGGTCAGATTCGGCGGGTTGGTAGCCCCACCGGCTTTCCACGGCACTAGGTGGTGCACGTGGGCATAATCAGCAGGTTTGTTACATCCCTTCCTGGCACAGGTGGGGTGCTCGGCACTGGCCATCATGCGCTGCTCGAACCCGGCAAGGCGTTTCATGCGATGCAGCCATACCGGCCCGATGGTGGGGTGGATGAGAGTGACGTAGCCGATCTCGGCAAACTTGTAGTTCAGAAACTGCGTGCCAGTCATACGGCCACCGTTGGTGAGCTCGAGGATGATGTCGTCACCGTCGCCGGAGATAATCTTGTCGAGCTTGTCCAATGTAACGACCACGCTGGTGAGGACAGCTGGTTTGGTACCGCCGTGAGATTTACTGAAGAAAACGTGCCTGGAAGCGTCAAGCAAGTTTTTCTGGTTGATGGATTCCAACACGCCACGCATCTCGGTGACGGTCATGGGGTCATCGGTAATCGTGAGTGAATGCGGGCCTTCCGAGCGGTAGGTCATGCGTACCCCCGGGGTGGGGATACGTTTGGGCTTGAGCTCTTTGAGCCGTTTGGCCGCCACAGCTGGGATGCTCGATGCTGGTGTACCGGCGAGCTTTACACGCAAGTTCCACGCGTGCAGCTGGTTCTTCAGTTTCTTCGTGTAAGACTCAATCAGGCTCAGCGTGGCCAGATCATGGTGTTGTTCGGCGACTCGGCTACGGGCAGTGCGTTGTTTGCCCGTGAATTTCGTGGCGCCGAAGTAAATGTGGTTTAAACGTGCCAGCTCGGCGGCATCGGCAGGTGCAGCGCCGAGTGCGCGTAAACGTTTCTCGCCTCCTACCGCTTGCTCCACCAACGTGATCCCCGAGTTGCGGTAGGAGAAATAGGTCTCTAAATCCCCCATGGGCCAGAACACTAAAGCACCCTCACCAACCCTGCAACCGGAGAGAAAAACTTTAGGCGGCCTTTGCCTCGCGGCCCAGCTCAAGCGGGACGCGCAACAACGGGTCGAGGGCCACAGCGCGGGTGCAGGCCCGGACAATCTCGGAGGGCGACGGAATCATACGCAGCTCCAACGCCTGGTCGGTGTTCTGCCGCACGGTAGCCGCGAAGAGCTTCGGGGCAGCGGGATCGTCGGAGAACGCGCCTCCCGCCACCACGAGGGTGTCCGGTGCGTGCTCAGCCACGAGGGAGGCGGCGATGGTGCCGAGGGAGCGGGCGCGGTCGTCGAGAAGCGCACGCGCAGATGGGTCCTGCACTGCATCCGGAAGGGACTCCGCACCTGCGGCCGCCAACACGGCCTGGGTGGCCAGGGAATCCGGGGCGGTAAGCTCCAGCGGAGCAATCTCATCGTTCACGGTGAGGGCCGCGCCGACCGAGTCATCCGCGTAGAGCACCATGACGGGTTTCTCCGCACCGAGCTCCGTGGATTGCGTCTCCGAGCCGAGGATGGCAGGGATGACGGAGGAGACAACAACCGGCACACCGAACTGGTACTGCAGGCGGCTAGTGATATCCATGCGCTCCCAGCCCAGGTTGTGGGCCGTCACGCGGCCGGATTCATCCACACAGCCGGACGTGGTCACGCCGACGGAGACCAAACGGCGGTCGAGGCCTGTCATGAGACGGTTCATGCCCGCGATGATGTGCTCGATAACGTCGCCCTCACTCAAACGGAACACGGGCGTTGCCACATCTTCCTCGCAGAGTGTACGGCCCTTGGTATCGAAGAAAGCGATGCGCGTGAACGCGGTACCCACCGCGATGCCGGCCAGCATCCAGTCATTATCCGCGACCTCCAACGGAACGGTCGGGCGCCCACGGCCGCGGGACTGCGTGAGGTCGGTGCGCTCGCGAATCAGTCCGGCACTCAAAAGTGCAGCGGTGGCGCGGGTAATGGTGGGCTGGGATAGCCCGGTGGCTTCTACCAGCTCACTGCGGGTAACGACGGGGTTGAGTCGAATGATGTGGAGGCACTTCGCCGCAGGGGTACGAGGGCGGGTGAACACGGGGCCAGACTTGATCATGGCGTCAAGTATAAATTCAGCAGACCGCATTGTCTAATAGAAATTAGCTTCCAGTAGACATCATGGTCTAGGGGTGGTGCTGCGATAGAGTGAAACTCATGGATTCTGTTGCTGTGTATTGCGGCTCAGCCGCCGGAAATTCTGAGGCTTATGCGCAGGCTGCGCGCCACGTGGGGGAGGAGCTCGCGCGCCGCGGACTCACCTTGGTCTACGGCGGCGGTGACGTTGGTCTTATGGGCATCGTCGCGGATGCCTGCCTGGCGGCTGGCGGTCATGTCATCGGGGTTATCCCACAGCAGCTCGTTGATGTCGAGCTCTCACATCCGAACATCACGCAGCTCGAGGTCGTTGACACCATGGCGCAGCGCAAGACACGGATGGAGGAGCTCGCGGATGCCTTCGTGTGTTTGCCGGGCGGTGTGGGCACCCTGGAGGAGCTCACAGAGGTTCTCACCATGCAACAGCTCGGCAACATCGACGGGCCTGTGGGCCTGGTGGATGTGCAGGGCTTTTGGCAGCCTTTCGTGCATATGTACTCCGCGATGGTGCAGGAGGGCTTTGTTCAGCAGCGCTTCCTCGATGCGCTCGTCGTGGAGTCGTCGCCAGCCGCTGTACTGGATGCTTTCAGCTCCTGGACCAGCCCGGGCAGCAAGTGGGGCAACAATTAGCTAACAACCTGGCACAAAGCCGCCGCTGGGTTGGCCGAACCGAGAGGTTTTTCGTTAGACTTCGCCCTTATGAGTTTTGACCAGAACGCAGAGCGCCAGCCGTCGTTGCTGGACGCGTCGTGCGATAACTTCGTTCACGACCTCGCGCAGCTCACACCTACCGATGCCACCGCGTGGGGCATCCCTGGCTTCGATGGGGAGCTCGAGGATTTCTCGCCCGAGTATTACTCCGCCGTTGCGGACCGTACGCGTGAGATGCTGGCGGACCTCGACGCACTCGATGACACCACCGATGAGTCGGATGATGACGATGACTTCGACGAGGTGGATTACGTTACTGCTGAGGTCTTGCGCGATCGTCTCTGCCTGGATCTTGACCTCCACCATGCTGGTGAGGACATCCGTTGCCTCAACAACATTGCCTCCCCAGTGCAGACCATCCGCGACACGCTCATGCTCATGCCGCGCGATACCCCTGAGCAGCTGGACATGTTGCGATCGCGTTTGTCGAGGGTGCCGGCGTCGTTAAGCGGCTACAAGGAGTCCCTCATCGAGGCGGCGTCGCGTGGCATGGTGGCTCCGCAGCGCCAGATTTCCGAAGTATTCGTGCAGAGCGAGCGGCTTGCCGACGCCGGCTCCATGCTCGAGGACCTCGGCCTCGACGGCGATTCTGCCGAGGTCACGAAAGCCAAGGAAGCTTTCGGCGAGTTCGCTGACTGGCTCTCCAACGAGCTGCAGCCGCAGGCCCCGTCGCAGGATGCGGTGGGCCGCGAGCGCTACGAGCGCTTCTCCAAGCTCTTCGTCGGCGATGCGGTGGACCTTGATGAGGCTTACGAGTGGGGCCTAGAACAGGTGCGTTCCATCAAGGCAGAGCAGGAGAAGATTGCCCACCAGCTGTACGGTTCGGACGTGACGGTCCGCGCGGCGATGCGCAAGCTCAATGAAGAGGAGCGCTATCAGCTGCACGGCACCGACGCGCTGGTGGAGTGGATGCAGTCCACCGCGGACCGCGTGATTAAGGACCTCAACGGCACCGCCTTCGACATCCCGGAGGCCGTACGCGACATCGAGTGTTGCATCGATCCGGCCGGTACCGGCGGCATCTTCTACACCTCGCCCTCCGATGACTTCTCCCGCCCGGGCCGCATGTGGTGGTCCGTGCCCGCGGGCCAGGAGCTGTTCCACACGTGGCAGGAGCTGACTACCGTCCATCATGAAGGTGCGCCGGGCCACCACCTGCAGATTGGTGCCGCGCTGACCCAGCCGGACCTGAACCTGTGGCGCCGCGCAGTGACGTGGAACTCCGGCCACGGCGAGGGCTGGGCTCTGTACGCGGAGGCGCTCATGGCGGAGCTGGGCTACATGGATGATCCGGGCTTCCGCATGGGGCTTCTCGACGCCCAACGTTTCCGCGCCGCCCGCGTCGTCGTGGACATCGGACTCCACTTGGGTAAGGCTCTGCCTGATTGCAACGCTTCTGGTGTTTGGGACAAGTCCCACGTCAAGACCTTTATGCGTGAGAACACCGCGATGGATGATGCCAACCTCTCCTTTGAGGTCACCCGCTACTTGGGCTGGCCGGGCCAGGCTCCGTCCTACGCGCTGGGCCAGCGCCTGTGGCAGCAGACCCGTGACGCTGCGGTGGAGCAGGGCATGGAGGTTCGGGACTTCCACTCCCAGGCCCTGGCGTTGGGCTCGGTGCCGATGTCGATCCTGCGCGAGACCATTCTGGATTAAATCCCCAGGTTGCGCGCCTGACTCTTGGATTTATCCACACCTGACTCTTGGATTTATCCACTAGTGACTCTGTGATTTATCCATTTTTCGGGCTAAGGTACCTGGTATGTACCTGCCCCGAATCGTTGATGCAGAAGTCGAACGAGGGCTCCGTGTTTCGGGTGCCCTCTTTCTTAAAGGCCCCCGCGCGAGTGGAAAAACTTCCACGGCACGCCAATTTGCCAAGTCTGTTATCCAACTTGACCGAGACTCCCCAGAGGCAAACCTTGCGCGCATGCAACCGGCATTGGGGCTTGAAGGCGCACGGCCGCGGCTCATTGATGAGTGGCAGGTTGTCCCAGCTATCTGGAATGAGGTGCGCCATGCAGTCGATGACTCGCAGGACAAAGGGCAGTTTCTCCTCACAGGTTCCTCCACGCCCGATGGTGATGCTACCCGGCATTCTGGTGCGGGCCGGATTCGTTCCATTCAACTGCGAACATTGAGCTTGGCAGAGCGAGGACTTGGTGCCGAGCACGTCTCACTGGGCTCAATCATTGCGGGCAATCAAGAGCCCACCGCTGGGACAGATGCTACCGTGGCTGATTATTCCCGTTGGATCGTTGCTGGTGGTTTCCCGGAGTTCTTTGAGCTTGATCCGCTCGACGCGCAGGAAGGGATGGAGTCCTATCTGACAGAAATGAGTGAGCACGACTATCCCGAACTCGGCGGACCACGACGCGATCCGCGCCGTTTTCAGTCGTTCCTTCATGCTTATGCCGGACTGGTTGCCCAACCGGCTACTGCTGCTGCGATTCGCAAACGCATTGGAGAACTCAGTAGCGCTACTTCGACGCCAGCCGCAGAAACTGTGAACGTCATTCACGATTTTGCTACGCGCCTCTTCCTCATTGAGGACCAGCCGGCGTGGTCACCACGTACTCGTTCGAAGACGTCCATGGTTCAAATGCCGAAACGTCAATTAGCCGATCCCGGTTTGGCTGCTGCTTTGTTGGGAACGGGGCCAGACAAACTGCTTGGGGATTTAGAGGCTCTAGGCATTCTCTTCGAGGCGCAACTTGTCCACGATCTGCGCGTTTATGCGCAGGCGCTGCGTGCGCGCGGAGTATTCCACTTGAGGGACATGAAGGGGCGCGAAGAAATTGATGCAGTGGTGGAGCTCCGAGACGGTTCGTGGGTAGGGTTTGAAGCGAAGCTTTCTCACAACGAGGTTGATGCTGCGGCGGCACATCTAAAGCGCGTAGCCGCTAAACTCTCTTCGCCACCAGCAGCGCTGATAGTTGTGATTCCGAGTGGGCCGGCTTTCCAACGCCCAGATGGGGTGTGGGTGGTTCCCCTAGCGGCGCTTGCGGAATAGCCCCAGGATCTGGGGCAGGTAGCCGGCGATGACGAGCACGATGATGAGCCGGATAATCTGCACGGCCACGACCGCAGGGCCGGCACCGCCTTCCGCGGAGAGCGCGAGGACGGTCTCCAGCGCGCCGGGTGAGGTGGCGAGGTACGCCTCGAAGTAGGTGATGTCCAGCCACGCGGTGAGTGGCAGGGCGGTGAGTGCGCACACGCCGATGACCACGACGATGAAGAGGATGGTGGCGGGCAGCTGCTTGGCAAAGGACGTGAGTGCTGGCACGGAGAGGCCACCGCCGCAGACCCAGCCGATGGACATAAAAGCCATAATTTTGAAGACGTAGAGCGGCTCCAAGGTGTGGCCGGCGGGCAGGAATTGCGCCACGATGACGGTGAGGATGAGCGGGCCCAACACCGCAGCAGCTGGTAAGCGAGCGAGTTTGCCAAGGTGCTCACCCAGAATCGCAATGGCGATGGTCAGCAGCACAATCCACCACGTGGTCTCGCCGTCGATACTCATATCGACGCTCTGGCCCGCGGGGGCGCTCAGAAACGAGACCACCAAGGGGAGGGACACCGACACCGCGAGAAGGCGCAGGTATTGGGTCAGCGCCACATAGCGGTAGTCCGCACCCAGCTCGCTGGCCAGTGCCGGCATGAGCGAGGCACCGCCCGGCAGCATGGATAAGATGCCCGTCTCCCAGGAGATATCCTTCGGCTGCGAGCGGTGCAGAAGCACGCCGCCGGCGACGCCGATGAGCACGGTGATCAACGACATCGTCACCGCAGCCGGCACAAAGCCGATGAGCGTGGAGGCGGGGACCAAAGTGAGTGGAATACCGGCCATCATTCCGATGAAACCGCGGGCCATGGCGTAGAAGCGGTCATTGACGGCGAGTTCCTTGCCCGTCGTCAAGGCCATGGCTCCCGAGACCACGATGGCGCCGAGGATCCAGGCTGCGGGTACGTGAAGGTAGCTCAACAGCGCCCCGAGAGCTGCAGACCCCGGGGCTACGATGAGCCACCTCGCGCGAACAGACATGCAATCGAGTTTAATGATGGGCATGGACTTTGGATTGAGCGGTTGGGCGGTTCTCACCATTGGCGCTGCCGTCGCCGGGTGGGTTGACGCCGTCATTGGCGGCGGCGGGCTCGTGCTCATTCCGCTCATTCTGGCCGTGGCTCCGCAGCTCGCACCCGCGACGGCGTTGGCGACGAACAAGGTGGCGGCGGTGTCGGGAACGGCGTCGGCGGCCGTTACCTTAGTAAAGAAGGTGCGCCCACCGAAAGGCGAGCTTATTCGCATGGGACTCATCGCGCTCGTGTGCTCCGGCCTCGGCGCGGTGGCAGCCGCGCTCATGGACAAGGACGTCATGCGCCCGGTCATCATCGTGCTCATGGTGGCCGTTGGTATCTTCGTGGCCTTTCGCCCGGATTTTGGCAGCGGTGACGGCCAGGGCCTGCGCGGCGGCTGGCGCACGTGGGCAGCACTGGGCGCTGTGGCTGCTATCGCGTTCTACGACGGCATCTTCGGACCCGGCACCGGCATGTTCCTCATCATGGCGTTTACCGCCATCTTCTCCCAGAATTTCCTCACCTCAGCGGCGATGGCGAAGGTGGTCAACACGTGTACCAACGTCGGCGCCCTCGTGGTGTTTATCGCGGGCGGCCACGTGGTGTGGGCGCTGGCCCTCGTCCTCGCGGTGGCCAATATTATCGGCGCGCAGCTAGGGGCGCGGACAGTGCTTGGCGGCGGCGCGAAGCTCATCCGCTATGCGTTGCTGGTACTCGTCGTGGTGATGAGCGTGTACCTGTCCTGGCAGCAGTGGGGCTGATTTCTACATTCGGTTCTTCGTCTTCGCCGTAGCCACCGCGTTCCACGGATCTTCTGGCCACGGGTGCTTGGGGTAGCGCCCGCGCATGTCGGCACGCACGCCGGCATAAGGCCCAGCCCAGAAGCTCGCTAGGTCATCGGTGACGGCGAGCGGGCGGCCGGCGGGGGAGAGCAGGTGAAACTGTACGCGGTGGCCGCAGTATTCGGGGGATTCGGCCAGGCCGAAGCATTCTTGCAACTTGATGGAGACCACGGGGCGCTCGCCGGACCAGTCGATGCGCGCGTCGCGTCCGGAAGGCACCGGCAAGCGTTCTGGTGCGAGCTCTTCGAGGCGGCTAGCCTCGGGCCAGGGCAGAAGGCGCTGCAGTGCTGGGTACATGTCCGGCTTGTGGCCTTCTGCTAGCTCACGTAGTTCTGGCTCGAGCCACTCCAGGCTGGCGCTGGCACTTTCGACGTCCGGCCACGGATCGCCGTAGGCTGCCCGCAGGTGGCGCATACGTTCCCGCAGGTTCTGAGCCTTCTCACTGAACTTAAACAGTTCGAGGCCGTGGCCCGAGTTGCGCAGGGCCGCAACGGCTTCATCTCCGGAGACCTTCACCGGGGTTTCAGAAAGCACAATGGCGCCGGCCGCGCGCACCCGAACGCCGCGGACCTTGGAGCCCTCAAGGAAGGCGCGGGTCTCCTCGGTAACGCCGACGATATCGAGGGCGTCATTCTCCGCGATGGGCTCCGCCGCGCGGATGATGGCGTTGCCGGCATTCGACAGGGATACCTCGGCGACGGCGAGCCACTCGTGGCCTGCGTTCGCGGAATCCAGGACCCGGGCACGCGTGCCACTCGCGAGCAGGTACTCTTTCTCGTCCACGCGCTTGGCCACGAACTCGGGGAACGCGTTGGCTACGACCACGCCCGGGTCCACCGGGCCCTCGTTCGGTACCAGGCGGGCCAGGCGTTTCGGATCGGAATCATCGAGGCGCGCAATCGTGTCAGCGGCACCGGAGCCATGTTTGAGCAGGGCAGCTCCCCACCGCGGGTGCGTCGGTAGCAGCGCGAGCTCCTCGGTGGCGTTGAGGGAGCGGAGGGTGCGGTGGGCGTCGGCAAGCGCGGCGTGGGGCGGGGGATCCAGGAGCGGGAAATCCGGGCCCGCGCCCCAGCAGTCCAGGAAGAGCGCTGCCTGGGTGAGGTCCGCAGAGAGGATCTCCGGGGTGACGTGCGGGGAAAAGTGCTGGTAGTCATCCTGTGAATAACAGCGGATGACGGCGCCCGGCGCCTCACGGCCGGCGCGGCCGGCGCGTTGATCGGCGCTGCTTTTCGACGTCGACACCGTCACCAACCCACTCATCCCGCGCTGCGCATCGCGCTTGGGAACGCGCGCAAGACCCGCGTCGATGACGGTGCGTACGCCCGGCACGGTGAGCGAGGACTCGGCGATGGACGTGGCCACGACGATGCGCTGCTCGGCGGTGTAGAGCGCGGCGTCCTGCTCGTGGGTGGTCTGGCGGCCGTGGAGGGGGAAAACGTTGTGGCCGGCCAGTGCCTCACAGACGAGGTTGACCTCGCGCACGCCGGGCACGAAGACCAGGGTGGACTCGTGCTGTTGGGCCGCGATGTTCGCCACGGCTCGATAGAATTCTCTGTCTCCTGCCGCGCGGCCCGGGAGTGGTTGGTAGGAGATGTCGAGCGGGTAGGTCACGGCCTCCGTGGAGTGAATGGGAGCGCCGCCCATGAGCTGGGAGAACCGGGCGGCGTCGACAGTCGCGGACATGGCGATGACGCGGAAATCCTCACGGAGCTGGGCCAATTCGAGGCACATTCCGAGGACCAGGTCGGTATCGAGCTGGCGCTCATGGACCTCATCTATGGCAACAGCAGCCACTCCTTCGAGCTCCGGATCGCGCAACAGGCGGCGCAGCAGCACGCCGGGCGTGACGAACTCGACGTCCTGGCCCTTGCGGGAATCACCGCGTACCGCATAGCCGATGCGCTGGCCAGACAGCTCCTGAAGGCGGTTGGCCGCCGCACGCACCGCCACGCGGCGCGGCGCGGTGACGAGAACCTTGCCGCAGCCCGCCGCCTGGTTGGCCAGGGCCGGCGGAACGAGCGTGGTCTTACCCGTGCCCGGCGGGGCCTGGACCACCACGTGTCCCTCGGCAGGAAGGGAATCGATGGTCTCCAGGACGGGCAGGCCGCGGCCGATGGTGGCGAGATCAAACATGGAGATCCTGGCGCTCCCGCACGTCCTCGTTGAGCTCCTTGACCAAGCGGAAGCCGCGCTGGTGCTCCGCGCGGACCTCGTCGTTGACGCCTGGCATGAACCACTGCCCGCTGGCCATTCGTTCAAAGGATCCGAGGTGGGGGTCGACCGAATTCTCCTGTGGCATGCCGAAAGAATAGACATGTTGCTCGGAGATGTCGATTTTTATCTTTCTGATGTGTCAAAGGGGCCGGCATATACGCGTAGGCTCAATGAAGGAAAGTTGACGTGTAAATAAAACACAGAAGGGTTCGTTGAATTCTTATGGCAAAAATCGGCATCATTCTTGGCTCTACCCGTGACGATCGCGCCGGGCTGGCCATCGCTCAGTGGGTCACTGACCTAGCCCAAGGCCGCGACGTTGACTACGAGCTTATTGACCTTAAGGCTTTCGACGTACCGATTCTCACCTCATCTGTCATCCCAATGGCCGCCAACAAGAACTATGACGATGACAAGGTACAAGCCTGGTCCGATGCCATTGATGCCTGCGACGGCTATATCTTCGTTACCCCGGAGTACAACCACTCCGTCCCGGGCGCCTTCAAGAATGCCGTCGACCAGCTCGGTGCCGAGTGGGTAGCCAAGCCGATTGCGTACGTGGGCTACAGCTTTACCGGCGGCATCCGCGCGGTGGAGGCGTGGCGCCTCATCATGGCTAACTTTTCGATGAGGCAGCTGCGCACCCAGCTCGATATCTCGCTCAATACCGACATGACGGACGGCACCTTCACCCCGGCTGATTTCAAAGCGGAGATTGTGACAAACATCTGCGCGGAGCTGGAAGAAGCCCTATCCTAAAGCGCATGGCAGATACAGCACGCGTCGCAGTCGTTACGGGGGCATCGTCGGGGATTGGGGAGGCGTCGGCACGAGCATTGGCTGCCGACGGCTGGCATGTCGTCGTCGGCGCACGCCGCATCGAGCGCCTAGAGGCCCTAGCCAAGGACATCGGTGGTGAGGCTTATGTGCTGGACGTGACCTCGGACGAGTCCGTCGCGGAATTCGCCTCCCACCTGGACCGCGTGGACCTGCTGGTCAACAACGCCGGCGGCGCGAAAGGCTTGGAGCCGCTCGTGGAGACCACCGTGGAAGACTGGCAGTGGATGTACGAGGTCAACGTGTTGGGCACCGTGCGCATGATTCAGGCACTCATGCCCCAGCTCCACGCCGCGCCTGAGAACTCTGGCCTCATCATCAACATGGGTTCCGTGGCGGGGTGGAACGTCTACGAAGGCGGGTCCGGCTATAACGCCGCGAAGCATGGAGTGCGCGTGATTTCTCGTGCGCTGCGCATTGAGGAACATGGCGTGCGCGTCACCGGGCTCGACCCAGGCCGCGTAGCGACGGAGGAGTTCTCCCTCAACCGCTTCCGCGGCGACCAGGCTCGTGCCGATGCCGTGTACGACGGCGAACTCAACCTCACCGCGGAGGACATCGCTGAGACGGTGCGTTGGGTGGCCTCCCTGCCCAGCCACGTCAACATTGACACCATGACGATTAAGCCGCGCACACAAAGTTAAAGTACCTGTTTCGCTGCAGGTGAGACGCCCCTTATAGTGGCATGCGTTAGTAACAATGCATGTGAGTATGGGGGTGTTAGATGGCACTTGGTGCCCTTGCGGCCTTGATGGGAGTGTGGTTCGCGGCGATGGCCTCGCCGGGACCGGATGTGGTGCAGATTATTCGGCTGGGCGCACGGTCAACACGCGCGGCAGTGTGGGCAGCTATCGGCAGTACCACGGGCTTGGTGGTGTGGACGGTGGCCTCGCTGGCGGGATTGACCGCGCTGATTTCGGCGCATCCTGTCATCCTCGTAGCACTGCAGGTTGCTGGTGGTGGCTACTTGCTGTGGATGGCTTTTTCTGCCATTAGCGGTGGCATTAAGGAGCGTCGGGCGCCCGCAACCGTGGTGGGCACCGAAAAGAGCGCTCCACAGCCGCGCGGGTTTACCCCGGACGGGATCATCAAACTCGGTACCGCGTACCGCATGGGCCTGGTCAGTGATCTCTCTAACCCCAAGGTGGTCATTTTCTTCGGCGCTATCTTTGCCAATTTTATTGACCCAGGCATGGGATTTGGCGCCAACGCCTTGGTGGGCTCCGTGCTTATCGTTGAAAGCCTCATGATTTTTGTCGGCGTCGCGCTGTGCACTCGTGCGGTGTCGAAGTGGATGTCGAAGAACTCAGCCAGTGTCGACATTTTCAGTGGCGTGGTGTTCGCCCTACTCGGTGTGATCATTTTGGCAGAGGGCATCCGTGGGGTCCTTGCTCTTTAACCACGGTGGTGGCTAGGTATGCTGGTCAGCATGCTAGACGTCTCAATTAGGGGAGAATCCATCAAGCTCGGCCAGTTCCTCAAGCTGGCTTCCTTGGTCGCTACCGGCGGCGAGGCTAAGGAGCTCATCGAGCAGGGCCAAGTCACCGTCAACGGTGAGGTTGTTACGCAGCGCGGAGCCACGCTCGCGCTTGGCGACGTCATCTGTGTCACCGACACCTGCGTCCGCGTCGCCGCTGAGGACGAGGATGATGATTACTTTGATGAAGCCACCGCCGATGATGATTTTGATCCCGAGAAGTGGAGGAACCTCTAATGCCGGCTTTTGAAGCGGAAGTAGGCATGCCCTACGGGATTACCTTGGCTAGCTCTGATGTGAAAGCGTCGGAGAAGTTTTACTCCGCGGTGTTGGGCTGGGAATTTGAGGATGGCGTTGCCCGCCTCCAGGGCCTGCCCGTCGCAGAGATAGTTCCGGGCCAGGACACCTGGGCCACCTACTTCCTCTCCCGTGATCTGGAAGCTGATTGCGCCCGGGTGGAGCAGCTCGGTGGCAAGATTTTGGCCTTAGGAGAGCCTTTGGCTCTCGTCCTCGATAACACCGGCGCCGTGTTCGGGCTGGTGCAGCCGGAGCTGGACCGCTTCGTGGCCGGCGGCGAGCCGGGCACCCCGGTGTGGCATGAGCTGGCTGTTTCCGAGAACTTCCGCTCCGCCTTGGACTTCTATGGCGAACTTTTTGACTGGGAGATCCGCGGCGATGAAGAGTACGCGCTCGCGGAAGAAGAAGGCGCTGCCTTTGCCGGCTTCTGGCATGCAGAGGGCCTGCCCAGTTTCTGGCAGACCTACCTGGGCGTGCGGGATGTCGACCGGGCGGCCAGGGCCGCCCTTGATAATGGTGGCGAGGTGATTCGTGAGCCCTATGAGTCTCCCTTCGGCCGCCTGTGCCTCATTGCCGATTCAACCGGTGCGACCCTGACCCTGTGCGAGGTCGAGGACGCCCCCGACGAGCCCATCGAGCTCTAACCGGATCTCTTGGAGAGCACGCGTCACCATGACGACACCTGGACGTATCGAGGACGTGCGGGCCGTCGTGCGCCGAATTCCGCCCGGTAACGTGTCCACCTACGGTGAGATTGCCAAGGTGGTCGGCGTGGGCGCGCGGTACGTGGGCTGGGTGATGTCGAAGGGCGCAGACCTGCCCTGGTGGCGCGTGGTCAACAGTACGGGCCGCGCCCACACCTCTGCCGCCCACGACCACTGGGATGCGGAAAGGATTCCGCACAACGGTGACCGCGTGCTCCTTGCGGAGTGTGGGTTGGATGCGGAGGATCTGAGGGGCGTCGGCAAGCACGCCCATAAAAGAAAGGACACGTGATGCGCGCCTGGTTGTTTCTTGGCATCGCCATCCTCAGTGAGGTCATCGCCACGCTCTGCCTCAAGGTCGCGCTAGCGCACCCAGCGGTATACGTCGTGGTAGTGCTGGGATACGTTGCAGCCTTTTCCTCGCTGCACCAGGTGCTGCGCTGCGGCATGCATGTGGGAGCGGCCTACGGAATCTGGGGCGCTACGGGCGTGGTCCTTACCGCGGGGTTATCCGCATTGCTCTTCGGGGAAGAACTTACACCCCTCATGCTGGTGGGCATGGGCTGCATCATTGCTGGCGTGGCCTGCGTGGAGATGGGCGGCCGTGAGCCAAAGCCTGAGCTCGTGGAGGTTCAGCCGTGACCTGGCTAGCCCTCGCGATCCTTATTGAAGTGGCCGGCACGCTGGGGCTGCGCATGCTGGCCGTACACGGTCAGAAGTCGTGGGTTGTGTGGGTCGTGGCGGCCTACGTGTCCTCCTATGTGTTCCTCTCGCTGGCCCTGCGCGACGGTATGCCACTTGGCGTGGCGTATGGAATCTGGACTGCCTGCGGTGTTGCGCTTACCGCGCTGGCCTCCTTTGCGCTTTTCCGTGAACCGTTTACGTGGCTCAAAGGACTCGGCGTGGCGCTTATCATTGGGGGAGTACTCCTCGTAGACATGGGCTAAACCTCAAGATGAGGTCTAGACTCAGCATCGTGCTGACAAAAACTGGAGCCCTCGCGCTTACCCTCACCGCTACGCTTGCCGCGGCGCCGGCCGCCCAAGCCCTCACCTTTGACCCGGGAAAAGTCCCGCCACGTACGCAGATGACCGTGCGCTATGCCGACGGCAATGTCGCATCCACGCCTAATGGCCACGAGTCCCGTCCCGCTGTGTCCCTGGTCAAGCTGTACCTGGGTATGTGGGTGCTGAAGTACGGTGCGCCGGAAGACAAAGCCCGCGTGGAAAACATGATCCGTTTCTCTGAGGACGGCACCGCAAGCGACTTAGAACGCAAGTACCCCCAGGCCATCCCTGGCATTATTAGCGAATACCAGCTGGGGGAGACCCACCACAATGGATATTGGGGCCAGACTACGACGTCGACGGAGGACCTCGCCCGATTCCTTGGCGCCATCTTCACGGACCCGGTTGCAGCCCCCATTATGAAGGGCATGTCCACGGCAGCACCCGCGGCATCGGATGGCTACCGTCAGGACTTCGGCACCGCGCAGATTCCGGGCATTTTGGGCACTAAGTTTGGCTGGTCGGATGACCGCCAGGTGCACGCCACCGCGTCCTTTGGCCCAGGCTACACCGTGGCGGCCAATACCTATGGCTCGCCGGGTGACCTCACTGCGGATGTACTGGGTGCTGTCGACGTTTCTGCACCGCCGGCGATACCTGCACCGCCCGCCCCGCCGGCACCGCAGGACCTGCGCGATCGCGCATGCGAGGAGCTCAAGCGCATTGTGCCGGGCTCCTCCCACGCGTGTTAATCACAAGAGCCTCACCTATGCCCCGCGCAGGCTGGCCGCGCCAGGCGAGTGCGAATACGTGTCATCGTTCTTGGCTAGGCGATGCGCGCGGATGCCCAGGTAGATGACCGTCGGGTACATAATGAGCGCCACGAGGATGTACTGCGTGACGAGCTGCCACGTTTCTTCCCACATGTAGTTCCACGCAAAGTGGAGGCAGAAGGAGAAAAACAGCGCGCCTACGCCGATGCCGAGGCGCCACCACCAAGGCTTATGCGCGGCATAGATGGCCCATCCGATGCCGAACCCGGCGATGGCCGTGAGGCTCATGTGCAGGCACGGCCCGGCCACGAGGCGCAGGCCCCACATTTGGAACATGCCAATCCAGTCTGAGGAGTGGTGCATCAGTGCACCCATGGCGGAGTACAGGCAGTTTTCTAGGACCTCGAAGCCCCAGCCGACGAGCGCGCCGACGATGAAGCCGTGCCAGGGCCGGTTGAGCTGGCGGAAGCTGAGGAGGACGAAGACCACGCCAAGGGCCTTGGCAAATTCCTCCGGATAGGCGCCGCCCCAGGACATCATGGATTCCTCCCAGCCCAGACCCACGGAGAGGTCGGTCAGTGGGGTCGCTGACAGCAGCGCCAAGGTCACGGCAGCACCGGCGCCCCAGAGCACGCTTGCCGACGCCCACCCTTTCCCCGGCCGTGCCCACATCGGACTGCGACTCCACAGGAACAGGCCCAGCGCCAAGAAGGCGAAGCCGATGATGAGACTTACGAGGCCCGGCAGCGGAGCCACGAAGAAAATGCCGAGCAGGTTAAACAGGGAAATCGGCAGGCACAGACCAATGATGATCCAGAGGGTAACGCGGAAGATTTTGCTCATCGGAAAGCCTCCATAAATTGTTCGGCAAGGTCGGCCGGCTCACCATTAGAGAAGATGATCTGGTAGTTAAGATCTCCTTTGGCCACGCTGAAGGCGAAGACCGGAGTGAAGCCATCTTTTTCAAGGGTAAGAATGCCGTTGGCATCTTTCACGTCCTCTTCCCGCGGCATGCCTTCGAAATTGGTTGCGCGCACTGCGCGGCGCAGGGCGAGTTCATCGTCCTCAACGCCTTCGGTGATATAGGCCTCGACCAAGGTATCGCCGCAGTCCCAGGCCTGGTTGGCCATGGAATCATGGTTCACGCTGCATTTCAGACCGTCGATGGGCTGGCGCCAGTCAGGGTCATCGAGCACCACCTCTTCCATCTCAGGTTCGCGCTCGGGCAAGGCCAAGCTCAGTACAGCGGGTGAACCAAGGACAAGGAGGGTTGCCCCGAGCACGGCGAAGAAAGGTCCCGTCATCTTCGCCGGCGGAAAACGATAAGAAGTCATGCGCACCACACTAACGTGTGCTTCTGGCATAGAGTGGCGTGCATGAAGGATCTGTACCAATTTGTTAACGGCCCGTGGGTTGAATCCCACGTCATTCCGGATGACCGCGGAGTAGATGGCACTTTCCACGCACTGCGTGATGAAGCCGAAGAGCTCGTCCATGACATCGTCAAGGAGGATTCTGGCCGCCCAGGAACCCTCTACGCCTCCCATATGGACACGGAGGGAGTCAATGCTGCGGGTACCGATACTCTGGCAGCTGACCTAGACAAGCTCGTTGCCGCTGACCCTGAGGAGCTGGCCCACAACCTCGGTGTGCTCGAGCGCGAAGGTGTGGGCGCGCCGGTGACGTTCTGGGTCGAAAAGGACTCGAACTCTGAAGATGCGGTGGCCTACATTATCCAGTCCGGCCTGGGCCTGCCCGATGAGGCCTATTACCGCGAGGAGGCCCACGCTGAGGTCCTTGCCGCCTATGAAAAGCACATGGCCGCCATGCTGGGTTTCCTCGATCCGGCTCGCCTGTTTGGCCTCGGTGCAGAAACCGCAGCGACCCGTATCGTGGCCCTAGAAAAGGAGCTTGCGGCCGGCCACTGGGACGTGGTGGCCTCGCGCGATGCGGTGAAGACGTATAACCCGGTGGACGTCGCCAAGCTGCCCAGCATCACCCGCGCCATCCTGAAGGGTGGGGGACTGCCGGAGCACCGCGCGGTGGCAATGATGCCTTCTTATTTTGAGCACCTTGAGGGCCTGTTCACCGCTGGCCGCATGGCGGATTGGCAGCTGTGGGCCACGTGGCACATTTTGTTGTCGCGCGCACCCTACCTTACTGAGGAGATTGGCCGGAAGAACTTCGAGTTCTACGGCACCACGCTTTCTGGTGCTACGGAGCAGCGCGATCGCTGGAAGCGCGCCGTGGGCCTGGCGGAAAACATGGTGGGACAGGAAATTGGCAAGGTCTTCGTGGACAAGCACTTCCCGCCGTCCTCCAAATCCGAGATGGATGAGCTGGTGGATTACCTCACCGCTGCCTACCGCGAGCGCATCTCTCGGTTGGAGTGGATGACCCCGGCCACCCGCGAGCGCGCGCTGGAGAAGCTCTCCCAGTTCAAGGCCAAGATCGGCTACCCGGACATCTGGCGTGACTACTCCGACCTGGAGTTTTCCCCCAAGGGCGCGGACCTGGTGGCGAATGTGCGCGCAGGTAGCGCGTGGAACCACGACTACGAGCTGGCCAAGATTGGCAAGCCGGCCGACCGTGATGAGTGGTTCTCCACCCCGCAAACCGTCAACGCCTTCTACAACCCGGTGGTCAATGACATCACCTTCCCGGCTGCTATTCTGCGCCCGCCTTTCTACAACCCAGAGGCAGACGCTGCGGAGAACTTCGGCGCCATCGGTGCGGTTATCGGCCACGAGATTGGCCACGGTTTCGACGACCAAGGCTCGCAGTACGACGGCCAGGGCAACCTCAATTCGTGGTGGACCGATGAGGACCGCGCCGCCTTTGAGAAGCTCACCGCCAAGCTCGTGGATCAGTACCAGGGCAAGGTGCCGAAGGTGCTGGAAGGTACCGACTCTGCCGGCGTGAACGGCAGCTTCACCTTGGGTGAGAACATCGGTGACTTGGGCGGACTGGGTATCGCCGTGGTGGCTTACAAGAACTACTGCGCCGACAAGGGCCTAGACATCAATGGCCAAGTGGCACCGTTTGAGACCGAGGGCGCTGAGCCGGAACTGGCGCAGCACGAGTACACCGGCCTGCAGCGCTTCTTCCTGGCCTGGGCGCGCGTATGGCGCACCGCTATTCGCCCGGAGATGGCCGCCCAGTACCTCGCCATCGATCCGCACTCCCCGGCGGAATTCCGCTGCAATATCATCGCGGAGAACATCGATGAGTTCTACCAGGCCTTCGACGTCGAAGGCGGCATCGCACCGGAAGAGCGCGTCACCATCTGGTAGTACCCTGGGGTGCCATGAGTGAGTGGACCATCGGTGGTACTGACCGCCAGCTAACACCGGAAGAACAACTGGAACAGCTTTCCTCCTACATGGAGGTGCACTACCCGCTACCGGATTTCCGCCCACCGTGGGCCGGTGGCGGGTCGCCGGAGGCCGATCGCTACTGTGCGCTGCTGCCCGATCGCATAGTGCAGGCCTCCATGATGGTCTTAGGCTCTGCGGTCGATCACTCCCTGCCGGGGACGGTGTTTACGGACGGCGTCAGCGTCCGGGAGGCTGAGGTCGGGGCGATCTTTGAACCGTCAGAAGCTGAGGGCGGTCGCTGGGCGGTGTCGCTGCACTCCGGTGGTTGGTGGCGTGGTGACGGCAAAGCACTGGAGATGCAGTGGCGTCCCGAAGTGGCCGCGGCGGCGCAGCTATCCGGAACCACCATCATTGACGTCGATTACCCGCTCGCGCCTAAGCACACCGTGGCGGACATGGTTGAGTCCGTTCAGGCGGCCGTCGATTATGCCCGCGCCCACGGCGCGGAACACGTGACGGTATGGGGCTATTCCTCTGGCGGCGCACTAGCGGCGCTCGTGCCTGCCGACGCCCTCCTGCTCACCTTCCCCGATTTCGACGCGCTGGAAAAGCTACCGGAGGAGATCCGTGGCGACTATGCCCTTGACGAGGAGGCACTAACCGCCCAGTATTCGCGCATCCTTGTCCAGACCGCGCTGCAGGATGAGATTGCCGCGCGCGTCAATATCCCCGGAGCGCAGACCGCCGAGTACGTGTCGATGCACCGAATTTCCACCCCCACGGTGGCCCGTCAGCGCATTAAAGAAACGGCGGACTTTCTTAAGTCCGCCGCCTCAACTTCTTAGCTAGGCCTGTCTAGCTTTTACTGTTCCCACTCGGGGCGAATCTTCATCTCCGAGTTCTTCCACAGCCCGGAGCGCTGGATGACCTCGTGGTTAATATCCGCCTCGATGGGGGCGTCACCCTGGGAGTTCGTGCGCAGCTCGTACTTCTCAATGGAGCCCCAATCGCGCGCCCAATCGTTGTTGAGGTAGCTCGGGATCTCGTAGGAGTAGTTCACTGCCTCCGCTGTGGCCATGGCGCCACCGCCGGAGAAGGACTGGAAGTCCGTCAGGGAGTTCTGCGCGGCGGCGTCGGGAAGAATGCGGAACTGCGGAATCTCCGTCACGCCGGCATAGTGGTCAAAGGTGCGCTGGCACGGGAACTGCAAGGCTACCGACCAGTCCAGCAGGGCCGGGGTACCGGAATCGAACTGCGAGCTAATCGTGGCCAGCTCCGGAACGCGCGGCGGGGTAAAGGCCATCCAATCGTCTTCATCCGTGGAGTCATCGACCGCCACGAGACGCACCACGTTGGCCTCCTCCGGCAAATCCTTGAGGGCGATGCGGAGGTTGCGCCACTTCGGCGTCGCGCCGACGTCGGAAAGCTCGGCTTCACCCGTGTTCGTGACCTTGCCGTTCTTGAGGGTGCCGTACTCCAAGGTGAGTTCGGTACCTTCTTGCTCCACGCCGTTGACGTCGTGGTGGTAAATCTTGCCTGCGGCAGACACCGCCAGGACCGGGGTGTTCTCGGACTCTTCCGGCAAGTTGTACCACTGCGTCGTGATGGTGGCGGAGGAGCGCTGCGACTCAGAATAGGAACCCATGACCGGGACCTTGCGGTAATCCAGGTTGAAGGGCAGGTGCATCTCCGAGCCGTTGACGCCCAGGGTGCCGCGCACGCCACCCGCGGAGGAGTCGGTAACCTCGGCGGCCTTCTCCTCGTTCTCCGTGGTCTCAGTGAGCTCTTTCTGCTCGTTGGATGAGGCGGAAGAATCACCGGTGGTGTTCGCAATAGCGCCTACCGACGCCGAGTTGAGGTTCTCCGGCTCGATATCTTCCTTGATCATGTTGGGGCCGAAACCGTAGTTGTCCTCCTTCGTATTCACGAGCGAGTCCTTGAACTCGCCCTCGACCGGGGTGAGGAAGGCATCGTTGGTGTTGGTCTCTACCAGAGTGGAATCCGCCAAGGAGCACACATTACCGCGCAAGGACGCGAGGTTGCCCTTGCCCACCGAGTAGGAATCCGCCTGTGCCACGTAGCCCTTGGCAAAAGAGGCACACGAGAATGCCACGATGAGGATGCAAGCAGCGGCAATGGGAGCAGACATGGCGCCGGCCCAGCGCGAGACCTTGGCAGCGGAGGCCCTCTCAAACTCCTCGAGGGTGCCGTTCGCCTTGGCCTTGTTCTTGCGGTAATCGTGAACCAGCGACTGGTAGAGGCCAATAGCCAGCACCACCATGCCGATGGCCAGCACCACCGTGTTGGCCTCGATGGCCTTGAATTGTACGGTACGGTCCCACCACGGGATGCCGAAGGAGGAGACGTACCACCAGGCGTTCCAGCCACCCAGGGAGATCGCCATGAGGAAAATCACCGCGGCGATGGAGAAGGTACGGGCGCGCGGCGAGCGCATGGCGATTTGGGAGAGCACCACGGATCCGAGTGCCGCGATAACACCAGCGATGCCGGCGTAGATACCGAAGTGGTGTGTCCACTTCGTCGGGGTAAACATGAGGAAGAACGCCGACAGCGCCATGATGGCGAGCAGGCGCTGGGTAGGACCAACCTCCGCGCCAACAACGCGATGGTTCTTGATGAAGGCGTAAATAATGAGTGCCAAGCAGAAGAGCATGGTGAACATGGCAAAGCGGCGCGTGAGCGAGCCGTCCACGGAAGGTTCAAAGAGCGTGGAGTAGCGCACGAACTCCGAGTACCACGGCAGCGAGGGGCCTACCTGGGAGCGCACGCGCGTGGACTCGAGAACCGAAGCCAAGGTTTGATCACCAAAGGCCGCGACCATGACAGCGGTGCCGCTGGCGAGGAACGGGGCGATGAGGGCCAGCCATCCCACCTGCTGTGCCCGTTCGCCCATGATGCGGAAGAGCGCGGGCAGGCACACCAGGAAGATGCCTACAGCCGTCAGGCCCGTCGGGCCTGCGGCCAGGGTAATGGACGCAACGATGGTGCCTACCGCTGCCGGCAGGAGGCGGTGTGTGGAAATAGCACGCTCAAAGGACGCCCACGTCACCATGACACCCAGCGCCACGATGGGCTCGGGGCGGATGCCGTTGTTGTACGGCAGCCAGAAAGCCAAGAACATGAATGCGGCGGTCCAGTGCGCCAAGCGCCTGTCGTTAACGCGGCCGCCAAAGCGCGGCAGCATCTCACGCGAAAGAATGAACCAAATGATCAGCGCCGAAATAAGGGAGGGCAGGCGCACGATGATAGAGGCGCTGGAGAGCTGGGAAAGCCACGCCACGAGGTCATAGTAGGGTGCGCCGAACGGAGCCTCGGGCACGCCGTACCAGCGGTAATAGTTCGCCATATACGTCGCATGATCCGAGACTCGGCCCATGGTGAGGATGAAGCCATCATCAGAGGTATTGGAACCGAAGATGTACCACCAACCGAGGATGGCAGCCACGACGCCATCCAGCGGGCGGATCTGCTTCCAGGTCTCCGGCATGAAGCCAAAGTGCTTGCCATCGAGGCGGTCAATGCGCCACAGGCACACCAAGCTGACCACGACCATGGCCAAGCCCAGCCACATGGCGATGAGCTTGATCACTGTGGGTGAGGACGTGAATCGGGAGTTGACCTCCACGTGGATGCGCAGGTCTTTTCCAAGTTCCTGGAGGTTGTCCGGAGTGTCATCAATTTCGGTGTACACGCCGGTGACCTGCGGACGCATGTCCTCGTCAGAGGTGGTTGTGTGCTTGCCCACGGTGACGGTGGTGCCGTCCTCTGTGGCATTGATGCTGAGGGTGGCGTCGTCAGGCAGCTTCGCCACCTGCTCAGGGGTAAGTGAGAACAGTACCTCGTCGAGGCTGGTGACGGAAAGCCCATCCTCGCCGGCGCGGACGAACATGCCGCGGTTGGAGGCCTTCTTCGACTCTGGCGGAATGGTGCCGTAGAGCAGGTCTTGGCCTTCGCGGAGCTTATCGACGGCCGCCAGTGGGATCTCTGCCTCAATCTCCTCCGGCGCCACTGAGATGAGCGGTGCGTTGATGGACTGCAGGGAGTCCTGCTGAGGCCAATCGAAGGAGGACTGGGTTTGGTTCACCGGCAGCAGCGGCGTGGCCACAAAGCACAGAAAGCCGATGAGGCCGGCAATGATGGCGGTGAGCCGCAACGACTGCGGGGCTGAGGTTTTCCTATCTGACACGGCGATCAGTGTACGTCACTGCCTCGCCGTATTGAGAAATGCTGTTATGTACGCGCCGCCACAACGAAGGGACCGATTTGGGTTGTTTCCCAGCCCTTCTCAAAAACTTCGGGGTTGAAGAACACCGCACGGTAGCGCACGTTGGGTTGGTTCGGGTAGATATCCTCCGCCAAATGCGTCTTGTATCCGTCCCCGGGTTCTTCCACATCACCGCGGAAGATGAGGACATCGGGCGCGCGCCAAGGCGAGGAATCGAGAGATGCTGCAAACTCCTCGGGGCTCTGCTCCCAGGAACCCTTCGCCCAGTCCTCAATTTGCAGGTTACGGGTGGTGAACTCACCGAGCGGGTTGGCGTAGTGGCTGGTGAAGGCGTTGAACCCGTAGTAGGGGTTGTAGGCCATGAAGAGTTTTTCGTCGGTCAACACGACGGTGTCGTTAGCCGCGTGGCCTTGAGTATCGATGAACTCTCGAATCTTGCCATAATCAGCAGCGGAATCGCTGGTGTAGCGGTCTGCGCGCTCGCCGTAACCATCGGTATCGGTATAGGCGTGGTCGAGGGCCGATTCGTTGGTGGCAGGGATCTGCTGGGCATAGTAGACACCGCCCATGCCCAAGATGATGGCGAAGGCTACGGTGACTCGCTTGCTCGTGGTGCCGATCATGTGTGCTGGGTAGAGGGATGGCAGTCCCATCAGCCGGAAATCCGCGAGTGCGAGGATGCCGGCAGTGGCGAAGAGAAGCACCACAACGATTTCGAGGCGGAAGCCCAACAACGTGTGGCCAGCCAGGGTCATGACCATGGAGGCCACAGTCCACAGGTAAGTACCTACGAGTGCGGTGCTCAGTGAACGCAGGTCCGGCTCATCGATGCGCAACACCAAATACACCAGGCCAATAAGGCTGAGCATGCCGATGACCGATAGTGAGAGGAAAGGCGCAGGGATCTGGGTCCCTTCCTCCGGAAGGTAGTGCTGCGCGGCGGACTCCAAAGGACTGGTGGCCTGCAGGACACCAGCGATATAGGGAGCCCACGCGATAGCCGCGATGGCCAAGGAGCCGACGGCGATGGCGGCGAGATGCACGAAAGGAGTCCACGTGCGCTCCGATACGCCGATAACGAGTGCGATGAGGGTGACGATAGTCAGTGACACCGCGCCGGTATAAAGCGTATAGAAGCACGCGGAGATACCCAGGTAGAGAGCAATAGCGAGCGTTGCGAACCAGGAGCCGTCGAAGGCACGGGAACACAGGAGGGCGACCGCAGGCACGCCCATGGCGAGGACCGCGGAATAAGGTTCCTCGGCACCCAGAGTGAGTGTCACCGCGGTAGTGGTCAGCGCGATAGCGGTGGCCACGGGAAGGGAACTGACCAAACGCTGCCACAGGGGAACCAGGATGCACCCGGCTACTGCCAGCGAAATGAGTGCCCACGGCTGGTAGACCTCCCAGCCAGGCATGTTGAGAAGATTAGCCAGGCGGCCGCCCATCCAGAACCAGCCCAAGGGATAGAACGTGGGCAGCCCCTCATAGTTCATGTCCGCATAGGAGCTGGCCTCAGTGGCGCGGGTCAGGAACTGGGTACGGAAGACTTGGTCCACCTGGACACCATCGAGCCACAGGCGCGACGCCGAGAGCGGCAGGCCGATGGTGGCGAGGGTCAGCAGGGCAGGCGAAATGTAGCACAGCGCAATCGTGAGCCACGAGCGCCAGCGCGGGCGCTGGGTGCCATTGTGCTCGTCAAAGAGCCACCACACGCACAGCGCGCCGACGAGTCCGACGGTCAGCACCGTTCCCGTCGTGCTGAGAGCACGAGTGACCATGGAGGTGCTAAACGCGGGCAACGAGACCGTCTTGAACGCAAAAAAGCCAAGGAGCGTGATGAGGCCGCCGCCAAGAGCGGCGGCGGCGATACCCACAAGGCTGGCGCGACGCGAGAGACGGTCAGCGTCATATTCCATGGCGGGGGACATGGCAGGGGACTCAGTCATGCTTTAAGTCTCCCACACGCTACGGACTTAGCGGAACTTTAGAACGGCAGCTTTCGGAAGATTGCCTGCGGGATGAACTTGAAGCCCAAAGACACGTACTCGAAGAACGGGTGTACGTAGATGGACTGCTTGCCATCCAACACAGCCTTGACGGTGGCCTTGGCCACGTCAGAGACGTTAACGGTCAGCGGTGCTTCACCAGCGTCGGCGGACATCTTCGTGCGCACCTGGCCCGGGCGGACCACGAGCACCTTGGCGCCGGATCCGCGCAGGGCCTCGCCCAGGTTGATGAAGAAGCCATCGACGCCGGCCTTGGAGGCGCCGTAGACAAAGTTGGAGCGGCGCACGCGCATACCTGCGACGGAAGACAGTGCCACGATGGTGCCGTGACCCTGCTCCTTGAACTTCTGGCCCAACAGCACGCCGAGGGAGACCGGTGCGGTGTAGTTGGTTTGCGCAGACGCCACGGCCTTGGCCTGGTCCTGCCACAGCTCTTCTTGGTCACCAAGGGTTCCGAAGGCAACGATGGCGATGTCGACGTCGCCACGCTCAAACGCGCGCTTGACGACGTCCCCGTGGCCCTCGAAGTCAGTCGCGTCAAAGTCAATGACCTCGACGTCGCCACCGCGGGACTCGATGGTTGCGCGGGCATCCGCGATACGCGGTGAGTCGGCACGAGCCGCCAGAGTGACCTTGGCCGGGCCGCGCTCGAGGAATTCCTCGACGATGCCCAAGCCGATTTCGGAGGTGCCGCCGAGAAGGAGGATGTGTTGTGCTTGGCCTACTGCATTCAGCATGAGGTGATTCCTTTCTAGTGCAGCTCGAGGCGGCGGGACATATCGGAGGCAAAGACGCCGGTCGGGTCAATCTCGTTGCGGGTCTTGAGCCAGCCTTCCATGCCTGGGTACATCTTATGGAACTTCTCCGCCGAGGTGCGGGACTCCTTGGCCAAGTAGAGGCGGCCGCCAAACTCCATGACGCGGTTATCCAGATCGTCGAGGAAAGCGCCCAGGCCCGGCTTAATGGGGAAGTCCACGCAGACGTTCCAGCCCGGCATCGGGTAAGACAACGGAGCCTTGTTACCCGGGCCGAAGAGCTTAAACACGTTCAGGGCAGAGTAGTGACCGGACTTCTGCATGTCGCGGATGATGTCCTTGAAGGGCTCGACGGCGTCGGTCGGCACCACAAACTGGTACTGCAGGAAGCCGTTGGATCCGTAGCCACGGTTCCACTCGCCGATGAGATCCAGCGGCTGGTAGAACTGCGTGAGGTTTTTGACCTGGTTACGCGCCGGGGAACCCATGAGGTAGTACGCCTCACCGATGGCCATGAGGGACAGCTTGTTCATGGTGAAGTTCGGGAAGATATCCGGAACGGTCATCAGCTGCGGGGCGTTGAACTTCAGCGGGTCCTTCGCCAGCTTCGGGGCGAGCTCTTCCAGCTGTGCCAGCGTGGCCAGGGAACCACGGGAAATGGTGGAGCGGCCCAGCTTCGGCTCTGGGGAGATGACGTCGAACCACGCGGAGGAGTACGTGTAGTTGTGCTCCGAACCATCGGAGTGGAAGGCTACGGTCTCATCAAGATTGCTTGTGCGGTCGGTATCCGCGATGAAGTAGGCGGTCTCCGTCTTGGTCATCTTGATCTTGGCGCGGAGGATGATGCCGGTCAGGCCCATGCCACCGACGGTGGCCCAGAAGAGCTCGCCTTCCGGATCCTCATCTGAGCCTTCCGGGGTCAGGTGCAGGACGCGGCCATCGGCCACGAGCAGCTCCATGGAGACGACGTGGTTACCGAAGGAACCTGCAGAGTGGTGGTTCTTACCATGAATATCCGGACCAATGGCACCACCGATGGTGACCTGGCGGGTACCCGGCAGGACCGGGACCCACAGGCCGTAGGGAAGGGCGGCCTTCATGAGCTGGTCCAAAGTGACGCCACCGTCAACGTCGACGATGCCCGACTCTGGATCTATAGAGTGGATGTTGTTGAGGGCCTGCATATCGATGACGAGGCCGCCGCCGTTCTGGGCGGGGTCACCGTAGGAGCGGCCCATGCCGCGGGCGATAACGCCGCGGCGCAGGTGGGATGGTTTATCGGCGTTGTCCTCGGCAACCTGGGCAACGGCGGTCTTGATGACGTCCACATCCGGGGTGGACAAGACATGAGCGGTCGACGGCGCAGTGCGGCCCCAACCGTACAGGGACTTCTCAGTAGTATGCAGTTCCATCTCTTCTTCTTTTGACTCGATGTGATGGGTCGATTCTCCACCCTACATAGCAACAGAGGCATATGGCGTGAGGGAAAACGTGAGATTAGGTACACATACAAAACAAACCGGACAGGCGTACTGTCCGATTGTGCCCGTTTGGGTACATGCTAAAAGTCGAGGAGTGCGGCCTTAGTACAGATCCATGATGTCTCGGATCTCCGCGGGCAGTTCCTCTTGGCTCGTGATCTCCGGTCCCTCATACTCGCGGAGGAGCTCGTAGACTCGCGTCCGTGATGCGGAATCGAGGATTGGCAGCTCTTCAGCGATGAGCCTGGTCATGAAACCGTCGAGAGGCAATGCGGTGTGCTCGGTGGCCAGAAAGTGGCCGTGGCGCTTATCGTCCTCAGCACGGTCGTCGTGAGCCGCGCGCTGCGCCGGGGTGAGGTGCTCTTTCTTGGAGGAGTACATGCACGGTAGCCTACCGTCCGCCTAAAGTGGGGCGGTATGACTTCACCCAAGACCGATAATTACGCGCTGGATGACACCCTCGCTGGACGTATTACTCAAGCCGCGGCCGTGGGCATCATGACCGCGTTTCCTGATTGGATCAAGAACAAGACCGCTTTGGTCTGCGCTTATGTGCTGTCCTTCCTCGGGTTCGGTGCGCTTGTAGCCTACGTCAACGCCGAGAGCCACGAGGACCAACCGGAGCCGGAGACTCCCGACGTCCCCGTATGGGCCATCCCGGTTGCCTTCGGCATTTTGGTGCTTGGCGGCTGGCTTTCCATCAAAACTCAGAAGAGCCTCGTGGGCTTTATCCGCCGCCGCGGAGTGTCCAAGCCATGGACTGTGTGTGGCGCTATCGGTGCTGCGCTCGTCTTCGTTCTGAGCGAGTTGGAGGCGCGCGAGAACGCCGCCCGCAACTAAAAATGCGTATGGTGGGGCACATGAGCTCAAAGGTCACAGATCTGGCGCAGGTCCGCGCCGATCGTGGCGACGCCGCTCGCACCTTGCTCTGCCAGGTCTCCAACGTCCGCGCGGATGCTGAAGTGCACCGCCAGATTGGTTTCTCTGACGCGCTGACGCTCAACGAGCTTCACCACATCCTCGAGGTTTGCTTCGGCCTTCCGGACGAAGATTCTCCGTGGCACTTCTTCGAGCACCACGACGCCCGCGGCGAGCGCATTGATCCGAATCACGCCGTGCGTGAATTTCTTCGCCGCGAAGGCGAGCAGATGGATTATGCCTGGGGGCTGTGGGATTTCGAGATCGTCGTTGTCGAGACCTATCCGCGCGATAGCGGCACCCCGGAGGCTCTGTGCGTGGGCGGCTCAGGTTCTTTCCACACGCCGTTTGATCTCACCGCTGTTAATGCAGAACTCACGGGTCAAGAAACCATCGACGAGGTCCTCGAACTTGTCGTCGCCCCCGTTCGCGCGCTCATTGAGCGCACCCGGCTCTACGATTTCGTTCCACTCCTCCAAGCACTAGACCTGCGCCGCGAGATAACCGTCGATGCCTCCACACTCAGCCAATTGCGCACGTTGCCGCGTGAGGTCACCAACGAGGGCAGGGACGCTTTCTGGTCCATGGCTCTCGCATTGTCCTGCATGGGTGGCCGTGAGCTGACAGATTCCGTTGTGGAAACGTCAATGGCGGCGCTGGGCTGGGTCGATGATGATGGCGAGGAGCTTCGCGGCCCTGAGATCCGGGACTTGTGTACTGCGTCCCTCGAGGTTTTGGCGTCCTTAGGAGCCTATGGCGCAAATGCCGCCGCGCCGGTAGATCGCTTGGACATTTACCGTGCCCTTGTGCGCGGGTAGAGTATTCGGCCGTGACTAAACCAACCTCGACCGGTGACTCCACTCTGAAGACGCAGCTCGTCCGCTTCGTCTCCGTCGGTGTCTTCACCGCCGCCATTGATTATGGCCTTACCTTATTCCTTACCTATCTCGGGCTGCACCGTTCTCTAGCTAAGGCCATCGGCTGGGTCTTTGGCACCATCGCAGCCTACGTGGCCAATGCTCGGTGGACCTTTGGCGCACAGGTGTCCGGCCGTACTGCCGGCGCGGTGGGAATGCTTTATCTATCCACCTTTGCGGTGCAAAACTTCCTCTACTGGGTACTCAATGCTCCTCTTATTAGTTTGGGCTTTGAGGGTGCCCTCAAAGACACCATTGCCTTTGTCATCGCACAGGGCGTGGCAACGGTGACCAACTTCGCTATTCAGCGCGTCTTTATTTTCAGGGGCAAGTAAACTCCCTGCTATGCCCACTCGCGCCGAACGCCTTTCCCAGTCGAATTCCCTGCATGCGCAGGGCGCGAAGTTCGCTATTACGGGAGCAATCGCCGCGGTTATCGACGTCTCCATAACCTGGCTCTTCCAGATTGGTTTGGACCTCTTTGGTGACGTGACCTCGCGCACCTTGGGCTTTGCCGCCGGCACCCTCGTGGCGTACGTGCTTAATCGGCGGTGGACCTTCAACGCGAATGCGTCGAAACGCCGCTTTGCGGCTGTCATCGCTACCTACGCCATGACTTATGCGATCAATATCCTTCTGTATCGCTGGGCGTTCCCTTTCTTTGACCACAACCTGGAATGGCCCTCCTCGTGGGCGCTCGCCGTGGCTTTCGTCATTGCGCAGGGCACGGCGACGATTATTAACTTCCTTGTGCAGCGCTGGGTCATTTTCCGCAGCACGCGGAAATCCTTTGAAGTGGAGTAGCGACGGAGCGTGGCAGAGACTTTATGGGCGGCGAAAGTCTTCCTTGCGGCCACGGTTGTGCAGGCGCAGCCACTCCATAAAGCCCTTGACATCATGCTGCTGGACAAGGAAAAACCAGCCAAAGCGCGCGAACTCCTGTGGCAGGAGCTTGCGCATGCCGCGCTGCCACAGCAGGTAGCCGCGATTGCGGTAGGTGAAGAAGCGCTTGAACTCGCCTTCCGGGTACTGAGTGTGCATTTTTCCACCGAGGATGGGCTTGAACTCATCGGAGCCGTCCGGGTGGAGGTAGCTCGTGGTCAGCGCGGTGCCGAAGCTCAAGCCTGAGTTGACCAGGCGGCGGTGGTACTCCACTTCATCGCCGCGGATGAACAGGCGGTAGTCCGGCACACCGATGATCTCCATGGCCTCGGCGGAGATGAGCGCGCCATTGAAGAGGGAGGCGATGCCGGGGAGAAAATCACCTTCGAGCTCGCTCATGTAGCGCCGCCACACTAGACCCTGGCGCAGTGGGAAAGCCAGTTTGGCGGGCTCGTTGATGTTGCACACGGCGGGGGAGACCTCGTGCAGGCTGTTTTCTTCCGCGACGCGGTAGAGCTCCTCCAGCACGTGGTGGTCGGCAGGACGGCCGTCATCATCCGCGCACCACACTGCGTCTGCACCCAGGGCGAGTGCGGTGAGGAAGCCCAGCGCGAAGCCGCCCGCGCCGCCGAGGTTGGTTTCGGAAGGCACGTAAACGCCACGCTCGCCGGCCAGTTCGTGGAGTAAATCCTCCACGGCTTGTTCCGCGCCGTTATCCACCACGATGACCCACTGCACCGGGTGCGTTTGGTTCACCACCTGCTCAAGCGAGGCGCGCAGCAGCTCTACGCGCTGGTGGGTGACGATCACAGCGGCCGTCGTTCCGGCTTGGGACAAGGTGGCAGTCATGCGTTCCATTGTGCCACCCACAGTGCTCAGTAGGATGTTGCCATGGCTGTGAAAGATATCGAAGAGATGTGGGCTCCGTTCAAACTCACGGTGCAGGTAGGCAAGCTGACGCTGCGGGTTCTGCGCGATAGCGATATCGCCGCCATTCACGGCGTTACCGCCGCCGAGATTTTCGGCGAGCCGCTTCCGGATTACACGTTCCCGTGGCTGAAGGAGAAACCTGATCCCAGCTTTCGGTGGGCACACCGCGCGCAGATGTCCCCAGAAGAATGGTCGCTGGACTTCGGTGTCCACCTCAATGGTGAGGTCATTGGTTCAGTAGATCTGCGGGCGAAGAATTTCCCCGACAACCATGAGGTTGAAACCGGTTCGTGGATTTACCACCGCCTTCAGGGCCGCGGGATAGGTACGCAGATCCGTCATGCCGCTGCAGTCTTCTGCTTTGAGTACTTGGGCGCATGCCAGCTGCGCTCCGAGTGGGAGCCGGGAAATGAAGCTTCCCAGGCTGTATCGCGCAAGCTGGGCTACACCATCAACGGCAACAAAGCAGTGTTGCGCAAAGAGGATTATCAGCCGGGGCCGGAAGTGACTGTCAGGGGCATGACCGAGGAGCTGGGTGCGATGCTCGGGGTGAGGTGCCCTAAGTGACGAAAGTTTGGTCAGCCATTCGCTGAGGGCCGGCAAGATTGGCAGCTAGGGCAGTAGGAACAGCGAGGATTTCGTGAAAACAAGTGAATAGTTGCCTGTTTTCACGGAAACTTAGGCGTTCTCCTCGTTATCGAAACGCTTGCGCAGATCCCGCACGTACTGGCCAACCTCAGGGCCTTCGTACTCGCCGACGACGTCGGAGACCTCGCCCACCGACCGAATCTGACCGTGGTCGATCCATAGGGCGGTATCGCACAGTTGCGCCAGGAAGTCATTGGAGTGGGAAGCGAAGACTAGGATGCCGGAGCGCTTCACCAGATCCTGGAGGCGCACACGGGCCTTGGCCATGAAGGCGGCGTCGACGGCGCCAATGCCTTCGTCGAGAAGCAGGATCTCCGGCTCAATGGAGGTCACTACGCCCAGCGCCAGGCGCACGCGCATACCCGTGGAGTAGGTGCGCAGCGGCATGGAGAGGTAATCACCCAGCTCAGAGAACTCGGCAATCTCATCCATCTTGGCCTTCATCTGCTTGATGGTCTGGCCCAAGAAGAGGCCGCGGATGATGATGTTGTCGTAGCCGGAGACCTCTGGGTCCATGCCCACGCCGAGGTCGAAGACCGGGGCCACGCGCCCGCGGACGTCGGCAGCGCCGCGCGTAGGTTCGTAGATGCCGGAGAGAAGGCGCAGCAAGGTCGTTTTACCAGCGCCGTTGTGGCCAACGAGCCCCACGCGGTCACCTTCACGCAGGTGGAGGTTGATGTCTTTAAGTGCTTCCACCATGACCACGTTCTGGTCATTCTTACCAATGGAGCCACCGGCGGTGGAGAGCATTGCCTTCTTCAGCGAACGGGACTTGGCATCAAAGATGGGAAAGTCCACGCAAGCGTTATACGTATCAATGGAAACCATGGACAATCCTTTCTAGACCCAGTAGGAGACGCGGAAGCGCCACTGACGCATGGCCAAACCGGCGATGAGCAGGCCGACGACGGTGCAGCCAATGACGATAAACCAGTGATAGGCCGGCACGTGCACACCAATGAGCGGGCCGCGGACAATCTCCATGTAGTGATAGAGCGGGTTGAGCTCCGCAATACGCGCGCGGCTCGCCACGGCTTCGCCCTGTTCTTTGAGCGTGCTCGTCATCCACACGATCGGCGTGACGTAGAAGAGCAGCTGTGTCAGTGCCTCCAGCAGCGGGGCGACGTCACGGAAACGAGTGGCGATGATGCCGAAGAACATGGCCACCCACACACCGTTGACCAGCAAGAGTGCAAAAGCCGGGATGCACAGGAAGAACTCCCAGCCCAGGCTGCGCGGGAAGATAATGATGAGCAGCAGCCAGATGATGAGGTTGTGGCCCAAGAAGAGGGTTTGCCGCCAGACCAGGCGGTAGACGTGGACCGAAAGTGGCGCAGGCAGCTGCTTAATCAGACCCTCGTTTTCAATGAAGACGGTGGCGCCTTCCTTGATGGCGCCCGAGATGAAGTTCCACATGATCAGGCCCACGGTCACGTGGGGCAGGAATTCTGCAACCGGGATCTGGAAGAGCATGGAGTACAGCAGGCCCAGGGCCGCGGCCATCACGCCGGTGGCGATGGTGATCCAGAAAGGACCCAGTACCGAGCGGCGGTAGCGCTGTTTGATGTCTTGGATACCCAGCTTGAACCACAGCTCGCGCTGGCGGGCTCCTTGCAACAGGTCGGCGAAGGCCGCCGACATGGTCATAGACCGCGAAGCTGGCTCTTCGCCGGGTGCAGGCGGAGTGGTCATGCGGGCGACGTCGTCACGCAGGTTTTTCTTGTCTTGCACGCCCTTCACCCTAGCGCGCGCTTATGCCAAACAGCTACACACACGCCCGCCACCTGCGAAAACATCGGCGAGCTGGGAAAATCTCGGGTTAGGAAAGATTTACGTGGGGAGTATAGAGTAGGGAGACGATCGGACGATATGAGAAAGGGCCGCAGCATGACGCAGCAGTATGACGTCGCCAGTGTGCGAGGTCTTTACACTGGGTTGTCCGATGGCTGGACCTACCTCAACGCGCATGCCGCGCCGCAGATTGCGGAGCGCGTGGCATCGGGTGTGGCCCGTTCCTTCCGCACGTCCGCTACGGTGAAGCCGCAGGAGGATACCGTCGGCGCGCACTCGGCTCGCCGCGCGCCGGGCGAGTTGCTGGCGGATGACATGTATTCCTCCGCGCGCCGTGCCGTGGCCGATCTCACGGGTGCGACGGCAGACCGCGTTATCCTCGGCCCGTCCCTGCCGGTGCTCTACCAGTCATTGGCGGCAGCGCTGCGTCCGCTTGTACGCCGTCAGTCCTCAGTGGTGCTCTCGCGCCTCGATCCTCCGGAGCTGTCCAGGGCATTCGCGCACCTCGACGCAGACATCCGCTGGGCCCAGCCAGACCTGGGCACGGGTGAGCTGCCGGCGTTCCAGTACGCCGAGTTGGTCGATGGTTCCACGCGGTTCGTGGCCTTCCCCGCCGCGCACGAGCTGCTGGGCACGGTCACGCCGACGGCGGACATCATTGATGCGGTCCATGAGCGTTCCCGAGCCTGGGCGCTTGTCGACGTCTCCTCGGTAGCCCCTTACCGCCGCATCGAATTCGACTCTGTGGGCGCGGATATCCTCGGCGTGGATCTAGGCAAACTGGGCGGGCCGCAGTTGGCGGCGCTGGTCTTCCGCGATACCGCGATGTTCCGCCGCCTTGATGACCTCGTGGTGGGCCCGGTCTCGCCGGGCCTAGCCGGTGGCGTGGGGCCGCTAGCGGATCACCTCGCTGCCCTAGCCGGCGGCGAACGCGGTTCGCGCCGCGTGCGCCTGGGGCGCTCGCTCGATGCACTGTCGTCCTACATGGAGGAGCTCTGCGGTGATCTCTATAGCCTGCTGGGCACCCTGCCGGCAGTCCACATCTTGGGCGTAACAGGTGAGGCGGCTGCCGACGCCTCCGATGACCGCCTCCCGCGGCTTACCTTCGCCGTGCGCGACGTACCCGCGGATGTGATTCACCGCCGCCTTTTCGACAACGGCCTCGTCACCACCACCGCGCCGCACACGCCGCTGCTCACCGAGATGGGCGTGGATGAGGTCGGCGGTGCTGTCACGGTTTCCCTGAGCCCGTTTAGCACGTACCAGGATATCGAGCACCTGACTCGCGTCGTTGCCTCCTTGGCCTAGAACCTCAACGAGGGAGGTTTAGACCTCGAGGACGAGTTTGCCCGTGACCTCGCCGGAGTCGAGGGCTTTGTGGGCTTCGGAGGCGTCGGCAAGCGCGTAGGTGGCGTGCAGGTGGTGCTTGACGCTGCCGTCTTCCAGCCACGGCCAGACATTCTTGACGGTGTCGGCGACGATGGCAGCCTTGCCCTCCAACGAGCGGGAGCGCAGCGTGGTGCCCTGCAGGGTCAGGCGCTTGCTCAGCAGAATAGCCATGTTGAGCTCGGCCTTCGTGCCGCCCTGCATGCCGATAGTGACCATGTGGCCGCCCTGCGCCAGCGCAATGAGGTTTTTCTTGAGGTACTTCGCGCCCATGATGTCGAGGATGACATCGCACTGATTCTTCAGCTCTTCGGCGAAGTCCTGCTCGTTGTAGTTGATGAGGATGTCCGCGCCGAGTTCCTTGCAGGTCTCGAGCTTCTCATCGGAGCCAGCCGTGACGGCGACGGTAGCGCCGAGCTGCTTGGCCACCTGGATGGCGAAGGTGCCGATGCCACCCGCGCCGCCGTGGATGAGGATGGTCTGGCCTTGAGTAAGACCAGCTTCCATAGCGATGTTGGACCAGACCGTGCAGGCCACCTCGATGACGGATGCGGCCTCGGCAAAGGAATAGCCGGTGGGGATGGGCAGTAGCTGGCCTTGGGGCACGGCCACGTACTCGGCGTAGCCGCCGCCGGCCAGCAGTGCACCGACCTTGGAGCCAACCGCGACGTCGGTGGTGCCTGCGTCAACGACTTCGCCTGCGACTTCGAGGCCGATAATCTCCGAAGCGCCTGGCGGCGGTGGGTAGTGCCCACGGGCCTGCAGCAGGTCGGCGCGATTTACACCGGCGGCTGTGACCTTAACGAGGACTTCGCCGTCGTGGAGTTGAGGTTTGTCGGTGTCCCCCAGCTCCAGCGAGTGTGGGTCTTCCGGATTGGTCTGAATGATGGCTTTCATGCCACACCACCGTACTTAAATCCAATCATCCTCGACGAGGAAGCCGTTGACCGTGATAGCAGCAGCGTTGGCCTGGCCCATGGCCATCGCCACCTGTGCGCCTGGATTGACCACGTTGCCCACCGCCCAGACGCGCGGGTGGCTGGTGGCACCGGTGAGATCAGCCTCGATCAGGCTGCCGCCCATCGCCGGCGGCGGGCTGTGGCGCTTGAGGTTGAGGTCAGCGAGGAACTCATCGTGGGGGCGGGGAATGGGCATGTAAAACAGTGCATCGACGGCATGCTCGTCGCTTTCCAGCAGGACTTTTCCGTCTTGGAAGGCGGTGACGGGGCCGTCGATAAGCGCAATGCCCCGCCGAGTCAGGTCCGCGCGCTGCTCGTCGGTGAATTCCATTCCATTGGTGAAGAAGGTGATGTCCTTCGACCACTGGCGCAGAACCGCGGCATGGTGGAAGGAGAACTCGCCGATGTAGAGCACGCCGAGCTTCTTGTCCGCCACCTCGTATCCGTGGCAGTAGGGGCAGTGGAGGGCCGTATTTCCCCAGTTTTCTTGCAGGCCCGGGATAGCTGGGTGCTCGTCGTCCACGCCGCTGGCGACGATGATGGAGCGGGCAGCGACGGTCTCACCGTTGCTCAACGTGGCGGTGAGCGTGCGGTCATTATCGGTGACAGCATCCACGGTGGCGTTCACGATTTGTGCGCCATAGCTGCGCAGCTGTTCCTTGCCGCGCTCCTGGAACTCAAGGGGTGGCGTGCCCTCGAGGGCAATGACTCCATGAATTTCATGGGCGAAACGGTTGCGGGGAGTGGCGGAATCAACAATGAGCACGCTGCGGCGGGCGCGGACCATGACTAGGGCTGCCTGCAGGCCGGCCGCGCCACCGCCGATGATGAGGGTATCTACTGTCTGCATGGCCCCGAGCAAACCAGAGGAGGGTTTATATGGCAATGGTTTTCAGTAGTTTGTGGCAGGCGTCACGCCCAACCCTGACTTGGCCAAGTTAGTGCCGAAGGGTTGGGGTGTGGTGGGAATTCGTCAACATGAGGCATCGGCCAGAATCGGGAATCCGGCCGTCGAAGGAAGGCGCCTTGTGTATCCTTTGGATGTCGTTGAGCCTCTAAGGAGCAAGAAAGTAGCATGACCCACCCCTCCACCGTCTCTAAGGTGGGCATCCGATCCCGTGCCCTGCGATTCGCACCGCGCCGCTCGGACTGGTCCCGCGCGACTATCGGGCGCGACCTTTCGGCCGGCCTCATGGTGGCCCTAGTCGCACTCCCCCTGGCGCTCGGCTTCGGCGTTGCTTCTGGTGTCGGCGCGGCAGCTGGAATTACGACGGCCATCGTCGCGGGCATCCTGTCCGCAGTCTTCGGCGGTAGCAACGTCCAGGTAAGCGGCCCGACCGGCGCAATGACCGTGGTGCTCATCCCCATCGTGGCCGACCATGGTGCCGATGGGGTGCTCGTCGTTGGCGTGCTGGCGGGGCTCATGCTGCTCTTGCTGGCATTCACCGGCGCTGGCCGCGCGATGAAATACATGCCGTTGCCTGTCGTCGAAGGTTTCACAGCCGGTATTGCGGTGATCATCGCCCTCCAACAGCTACCTGCAGCACTCGGTGTTGACGTAGATGGCGAGAAAGTCCTCGGGTTGGCGTGGGACGCAATCAAAGCTTGGCTAGATGCTCCGGTATGGCAGGCGCCCGTTATGACCCTCGCGGTGGCGGCCGGAATCGTGGTTGCTGCCCGCATTCGTAGTGGCTTTCCCGCGGCGCTGGTGTTGGTAGCTGCTGCGACGGCCATCAACATGCTGGCAGACAGCGGTCTGAAGACTATCGGCTACATCCCGTCGACGTTGCCTGCCCCGCGCTGGCCGCAGATCCCGTGGGAGCACCTGGATTCCTTGCTGTTGGCAGCGGTCGCCGTCGCAGCGCTTGGTGCATTGGAATCGTTGCTGTCAGCGACGGTTGCCGACGCAATGACTGTCGGCGACCGGCACGATCCTGACCGCGAGCTCTTTGGACAGGGCGTGGCCAACGTCGTCGCGCCCCTGTTCGGCGGGATCCCCGCAACAGCCGCGATCGCCCGAACTGCTGTCAACGTGCGGGCAGGCGCAGGCACACGCCTGGCAGCGGTGTTCCATTCGCTGCTCCTGCTCGTCGCCGTACTCGTTGCGGCCCGGTGGGTGGGCGAGATCCCTCTCGCCGCGCTCGCCGGTGTGCTGATCGCCACTGCGATCCAGATGATCCACCCGCGGAACATCCGCTCGGTGATACGCGCCACCAAGGGTGACGGGGCTACCTTGCTCATCACGGCTGCCGCCACCGTCGTGTTCGACCTTGTCGTCGCCGTGCTCATCGGTCTTGTTATAGCGGGCTTCTTCGCGCTGCGCGATACCGCCCGCACGGCGGTGTTAGAGGCCGCTCCACTGGAGACAGGAGACCACCGCGACAAGGAACGCGAACTCCTCGACGAGCACATCGCCGCCTTCCGCTTGGAAGGCCCACTCTTCTTTGGCGCAGCGCACGATTTCCTCCTCGATCTCGCTGATGCTTCGTCGGTCAAGGTTGTCGTGCTCCGCATGCGCTACGTCACGACGATTGACGCCACTGGTGCCCAAATGCTCGCCGACACCATCGGGCACCTCGAACGCCGCGGTACCACTGTCTTACTCGCAGCCACGAAGCCCGAGCATGTTCCGGTGTTGCGCGAACTCGGCGTATTTGATCAGCTTGCGCACGAGAATCACGTCTTCGACGACACTCTCGACGCCATCGCCCACGCCCGACTGCATGTCTCACGCATTCAGCATGAAGAGTCTGATGGCGCACCCGCGGCGTCGCAAAGTAATCAGCACGACGAGTAGCGCTGACGAACATGCGGTTGTGAGGCCATTATCGGTGACGTGTTGAGCCGAATTCTTCTCCGGCGGCGGAGTCTAGTACTCTGAACGTGTTGCGCGCGGTGCATGCTGACGCGTGACGAGGAGGCGTGGCAGAGCGGCCGAATGCACTGGTCTTGAAAACCAGCGTGGGGAAACTCACCGCGGGTTCAAATCCCGCCGCCTCCGCCAACTATTTTTGGGGGTCATTTGTAGCGGCTTTGCTCCTGTCCCATGCGGCTGTAACGAAGCTCAGAACGCATCCAGCTAGTAGGAACCCGCTGATCTGTAGGTGCGTGGCCCCGTTTCCGCCGCCGCCAGGCAGGGCGAGAAAAATCGAAAATGCAATCGCGACAAGGCAGTGGATGACCAACCGGCTATGCGCTCCAAGGTGGCATTGCGGCCAAGCTTTCTCGATAGCCCAGCTCACTGCTGTGAGAATGACATAAAAGGTGATTCCCGCTAAGGCTCCTGGGACAAGGTAGAGCATGGATTCATCTCCTCCGAAGGGGTGGGGTGACTGGCCGGTTTTGTTTATCTGAGAGGAATTTTGCCTATTTCCGGTAAACATCTCGTCGGTGAGCAACGCGCAGGACGAAGACTACGAGCTTTCCGTCTAAGTTTCGTAAACCACGCGATAGTGCCCGATTCGAATTCTATACAGATTGGTCGAGGCTTTTAGCTTCTTTACTCCATCCGGACGAGGGGTAACAGCTAAGTCTTCGATTGCAGCAAGAAGTCGCCTTTGTGTCGGTCTATCGAGCTTGCGTAATTCCTTGGCTGCGGATGCCTTATAGGTGATGCGATAAGTGGAGTTAGCCATAGAAGGCGATTAGGTGAGGCCCAGTTCTTTTTTAAGGTCTTCGTGTGAAATCTCTACGGACTCTCCTAGGGCAAGCTCAGCGGCCTGAACGTCCTCACGATCTTCCAGTGCTTCAACTGCGCGGGCGAAAAATGAAGGAGAGACGACAAAAGCGCGAATCCGGCTTCCACGACTAGTGATGGCGACGGGCGTGTGCTGTGCCTCGTCAAGAAATTGGCTTTGGGATTGGCGGAATTGGCTGGATGCCACTGACATCGTTTTCATACTGAAAATGTACATCTTGTACATTTCGGTGGGCAAGGGCCGCGGGAAAGAGGGTTCCTGTTTATCCGATCCGCCCCGCTAGGATACGAGGAAGCGCCTCCGCTGCGGTGGCGGTGACCACCACGTCGGCAAGCGACGAGAGGTCCGTGGGCTGCGGGGTGACTTCCACGATGGGGATGCCGCGCGCGTGGGCAATCTGCGGCAGGCCGGCGGCGGGGTAGACCACGCCGGAGGTACCCACGATGAGCAGCGCGTCCGCGGTGGACATGCGGTGCTCGGCCTCGGCCCATTCGCCGTCGGGCAGGGCCTCGCCGAACCACACGACGCCCGGGCGCACGAGCCCGCCGCACACGGGGCACTCGGGTGGCGTGATGCTCTCGACCGGTTCGTTCGGCAGCGCAATGTCCTCGTCATATGGCGTATCGCAGTCAGTGCAGCGGAAGGCGAACAGGGAGCCGTGCAGGTGGACCACGTCCTGGCTTCCGGCGCGCTCGTGCAGGTTATCGATATTTTGCGTGGTCACCGTCATGCCGCATGCGGCGGCAATTGCGCGGTGCCCGGCGTTGGGCTCGGCCCGCTGCGCCAGCTGAGCGCGCCACAGGTACCAGGCGAACATGGGCTTTGGTTCATTACGCCATGCGCTTATCGACGCCATCGCAACCGGATCCACGTTCTCCCAAATACCCGTCTGCGCATCGCGGTACGTGGCGATGCCGCTATCCGCGCTCATACCCGCGCCGGTGAACACCTCAACGTGGGTGGCATCAGAAAGGATCGAGTGTGCGCGCTCAAACAGGTGCTCCATATGCCTAGAGTACGGCGATGAGCACGCAGAACGCTATGGAAGCGAAAAGGGCAATGCCTATGCGCCACAGGTAGCGCCGTCCCGGTTCGTGGGCAGTGTTGATCTGCAGCTTCGAAGGGTTCGTGGAAAAGACCGCCATGCACATCGGGTCTTTAGGTTCTTTGTAGACTCCCATGCCACCGGCAAAGCGGAGTGCTGTGTTCCGGACTTGTTCATCCTGGTCGGTGGGTATGGCTTTCACGTCCTTCGCGGATCGCAGTGTTAATCGGACGCCCTGAATCATGATGAACAGGGTGAAGCCTACCCACGCGGCCACGAGGAGAAAGCCCGAGAAGGGGATGTCCGGTACCACCGTGCAGACCGCGGTGAGGCACACGCAGGTCGTCATGGTGAGGACTGTCTGGGCGATGAACGTGGCGGTCTTTTCGGTGAGAAGCTCCGCGCGCTGTGCCGTGGCCTGCGAGAACGGAAGTGACTCACTGGCCGGAACCCGTGTTGTCTTTCGCGCCAGCGAGACCGGTGGCACGCACAACGGCAGCGCGATGGCGAACACAACGCCGATCCACACCAGGGCCGTTGCGTTGAAGAAAGACTTGGGTTCGAAGCGGTCCGGGTTGCCCGAGCCATCGAAGTGGACGGGGATGGGATCGGGGACCGAATCCCAGCGCAGCAGCATGTACACCAGCGTGAGAGCACACATCATAGCGGTGGCGACGTAATACTGGCGGTTTCTCATGGCCGCGAGTCTACAAAAGGGGGTGTCTGGTTGGGGGCGTTGTAGGAGTCGATCCCGTGCATGGTTCGAGGTCCATTCCTATAGCATGGGCTTCATGGAAGAAAAACGACTGTCCTCATTATTTTTTGGCAATGTTGTTCTTGAGTCCCAGGCGTCAGGAACATTCCCAAAAATCTACGCTGATGATATGCACTCGTATTGGATGCGTCCGAGTAATGATGGCATGCTCTCTGTACCGCTAGATGATCTACGCGGAAACATCAGCTCCGATAGGGCTGAGAAACTCTCCAACAAAATATTTGAATCTGTGTCCGCAGAATTGAACGCTAATTATCCAGGAGGAAAAAGCCAAGCAGTAAAAGAACTGACTGCCTGGCTTTTACAGGACTCCTAAACATCGAAGGGGAGATGTACTTCCTTAGAAACGTCATACCCTGTATGTTCCCCTGCTTGAATTTTTCCGTCTATACGGTAGTCATGACCTGATTTAGAGGATCCGCAATCTACTTCCCCTTGAACAAATCCATAGCCGCCCTCAGTGAGATTCTTCTCCATTTCATCTACATTTTGGTAGAAAAATCCGGCATGCTCTTCTTGAAGACGAATCTTAGCGCTTAATGGCAGAAAACCACTTCCAACGCATTTGACATGCAAACCATAAGTAAGCTTGTTACCGGCTTCGACTCGCGGACCTGCAAACGTACCTGTGCAAGTTCCTGCCCCGATTGCACCATAAGCTGTGTGTGCGGGAACTCATATCCTCGTCACCGAATGTAAAGGTAAAACTATCGTTGGTGGTTCCTTCGTCCATAGGAGAAGAATCGGCTAGAGCGGGCGGGGAAAAAATAAGTGCTATAGAAAGCACGGTTGTTGGGACAGTGCAAGAGAGAACCTTACGCATATTTCCTCCTTGCTTATTGAACTCACTCTGGCTGTATCGCAGATACGATAGTTGCGATCGTCTAAAGCCAAACACCTTCCCCAAGGTGTTGATCACGCCATAACCGTTCTTAGTTTCTCTTACTCAGCCGCCGAGTGAGGCGTTGTAGGGGGCTGTGCCTTTCGGGCACTTTGCAGATGGCATCTGTCAAAAGGCATCTTTGGGTTTAAAAACGTCATCTGCGCGGGGTAAAAGGCGTTTTTAGCTCTGAAAACGCCTTCTGATAGATGCCTTCTATCAGATGCCATGTGGGTAGAGGAAAGGGAGCAAGGGTTCGGGCTATGGTTTGGTCTATGTGTCGTCGTGTTCGGCCTCTAGGTTATCGAGAGAGATGGTCTCCAGATCGCCTCGGCGGGCGGCCGCGGCCTCGGACTCAAGCTCAGAGATGTGTTCTTGCCAGGCGGTGATGCCGCCGCGCAGCGAGTAGACGTTGCTGAAGCCGCGGGCGCGCAGGGCCTCGACTGCTTGGGCGGAGCGCAGGCCGCTGGCGCAGTAGAGCACGGCGAGGTCGTCAGGGGCTAGGGGCGGGTTGTGGCCGGCGAGGATGTCATCGAGCGGGAGGTGCTGCGAGCGCGGGATGAGGGAAGTGGCGCGTTCGGGGGAAGTGCGGACGTCGATAAGCGTGGCGTCCTCTGGGATCTCGCGAATATCCGTGGGGTTGTCGGGGCGCGCCGGGGTAGCGCCGCCTGCGCGCACGGGGATGTATTCCCAGGTCCCGGCGAGGGAATCGTAGTAGCCCAGCGTGCCGATGAGCGGGGTGCCGATACCCGTGAGGAGCTTAAGCGCCTCCACCGCCAAGGCGGAGCCGGCCACACCGACGACCGGGCCCATCACGCCGGCCTGCGAGCAGGAAGGCACCTGCGGGTCGGTGGGGAAGAGGTCCTCGTAGACCGGGCCGTGGCCGGAGTGGAAGACGGTGAGCTGCGCGTCGTATCCCAGAAGCGAAGCCCACACGTGCGGAATGCCCAGCTCATGGGCGGCCCAGGAGGCTAGGTGGCGGGAGTAGAAATTATCGGTGCCATCGATGATGAGGTCAGCGCCGCGCAGTTGCTCCAAGGCGGTATCGGGTGTGAGGCGTGAGAACTGCTCGACGGTGCACTCCGGGTTGAGGGCATTCAAGGCCGCAGCGGCGGATTCGGTTTTGGGCTGGCCTACGGTCGCCGTGCTGTGGATGACCTGGCGGTGCAGGTTGGAGAGGGAAACGGTGTCGTCATCGAAAAGCAGGATGCGCCCCACGCCCGCGCCTGCCAGGTAGAGCAGGGCAGGCGAGCCCAGGCCGCCGGCGCCGATGACGGCGACTGTGGAAGAGTGAAGCCGTTGCTGTGTGGAGGTGCCCCAGAGGGTTTCCTGGCGTGCGTAGCGTGAACTCATTCCAGGCCTACCCAGGTGGTGGTGTCATCGGTGTGCAGCTGTTCCTTCCAGATGGGGACTTCCGCCTTGACGCGGTCGGCGCAGGTAGAGGCTGCCTCGAAGGCGTCCTTGCGGTGCGCGGAGGCGGCGGCAACGATGAAGGCGGATTCGCCAATTTCTAGTGGGCCAGTACGGTGTGCGCACCAGAGGCGCACGGCGGGGAAGGCAGCAGCGACGTCAGCGGCCACGCGCTCGATTTCCTGCTGGGCTGAGGGATGCGCGGTGTAGGTCAGGAGTTTCACACCCCGGCCGGAGTCGTGGTTGCGCACGATGCCGTCGAATAAAACGACAGCACCCGTTTCTGCGGTAGCGATGTCCGGGGCGGAGATGGGCTCAGCGCTGATGTGGGCGCCGAGTAAGCCGAAGTTAGTGCTCATTGATGCCTTCCAGCTGGTTGATGATGTGGTTAAGCACCGGTTCGAGGACCGCGCAGCCGTCTTTGGCAGCGCCCGTGGAGCCGGGCAGGGCCATGGCGAAAGTGGTGTTGGAGACGCCAGCAACGGTACGCGAGAGCGCTGCAGTGGGAATGGCGGCGGAGTGCGCGTAGAAGGCGTGGGCCAGGCCGGGGAGCTCGCGCTCGAGGTGTGGGGCGAGTGCTTCGACGGTGTGGTCATCGGGGCTGATGCCCGTGCCGCCGGAGGTGAGGATGACGGAGGGGGCATCGGCGAAGGCGGTGGCCAAGGCGGAGTCGATGTCGGCGTCCGCGACAACGAGGGGCTGCGGGGTATCGAAGCCCTGTTCACGCAGGAAGTTCACCAAGATGGGTCCGGAGCGGTCCTCGTACTCGCCGGCGGCGGCGCGGGTCGAGGCAACGATAACGAGTGCGCGTCGGGTCATGAGAGCGGGAACACCTCCACGAGGTCGCCGGCTGAAAGCTGCGTGTTAGCCGGGATACGGATGAGGGCGTTAGCACCGATGGCCTGGGACATCAGGTGGGAGCTGGTGCCGCCGAGGAAGGAGGCTGTTGCTGTGCCATCGGAAATACTGATAGTTCCGCGGCGGAACTGCTCGCGGTTGTTGAGTCCGTCTGCGGGTTCCACCAGGTGTGCGCTGAAAGGAGCCGGGGCATGACCAAGGACGGGCGCCAAGTAGAGGCGGAAGCTCACCAGCGTGGAGATAGGGTTGCCGGGGAAGCAGACCACGGGGACGTCGCCAAGGCGGGACAGGCCCTGTGGGCCGCCGGGCTGCTGCGCCACGTGGCCGAACCAGCCATCCTCTTCAAAGATTTGGCGGATGACCTCGAACTTTCCGTGGGAGATGCCGCCGGAAGTAACGATGACATCGGGGCGGTGGGTGATGACTGCTTCGGCGAGGTCCGCACGCAGGGCAGAAGGATCGTCATTCGTTCGCACGAAGCCAGCCACCTCGATGCCATACTGCGCAGCCAAGGCCGCGAGCATCGGTGCATTGGAATCGGGGATGGTGGCCTCGCCGTCGCCACCGATTTCCGCGCCGCCGGTGCAGATGAGGATGCGGGCGGGCGCGAAGGTGAGGACTTCGGTCAGGCCCTGGGAGGCGAGGGTGGCGATGGAGGGGGCGTCGAGAAGCGCGTGCTCTGTGACGAGAGTGGTTCCGGCCTGGACGTCGGAGCCCGCGCGGCGGATGAACTGCTCGGGGGCTGCCGGCACCGTGACGGTAGCGCCTTCCTCCGGGAAGCGCGGGGGCTCGCAGTGCTCGACGGGGACGATGGTCGCGGTGCCCTCAGGGACTTTCGCTCCGGTCATGATGGGAAGGGCGGTGCCTTGCTCGAGCGAGCCCGGGGGATCACCCGCCGCGATAGTGCGGCCGACGGTGAAGGTGCCGCCGTCACATGTGGGAAGCGCATAGCCATCCATCTGCGAATTATCGAAAGGCGGAAGGTCCTGCTCCGCATGGTACGTCGCGGCGGCGCGGCGGCCGAAGGCGCTGGTTAGGGGAGTGGAGACCGCGCGAGGCTGCGGAAGGGCCGCGCGAACGGCGGCGAGGTGTTCCTCATAGGTGCGCATCAGATTCCTTCCTGTCACGGAGGCTGGCATAGTGGCAACCATGGTTGACATACACTACTTTGCCGCAGCCCGCGCCGCCGCAGGGCGCGCGCAGGACACAGCGCAGGCAGCGACGCTGGGGGAGTTACTGGACGTGTTGCGTGCTCGGCATACCGGCAGCACCGAGGCCGGAATGAGCTTTGCGGAGGTGCTGGAGCGCTGCACCTTCCTCGTGGATGGTGCGAGCGCTACCGAGGACGCTGTGCTTTCCGACGCCTCCCGCGTCGACGTCCTCCCACCCTTCGCTGGTGGTTAGTTTCGGCTGCGCAGGGGACTAGTAAAGAAGTTCACCACGCCGGAAACGATCGCGAGAACAATCGCGCCGATGATGGCAGCACCCCAGCCGTCGATGACGAGTGAGTCCATCAGCGCGCTGACGAGGAGCAGGACCGCGCCGTTAATGACGAGCGCGAACAGGCCCAGTGTCAGGCAGGTCAGCGGGGCGCCGAGGAAGCGGAGCACCGGGGTGACGACCTCATTGACGATGATGAAGACCGCCGCGATAAGCAGGAAATTCTGGGTGCTAGCGGGGACGATGTCGATTCCGGGGACAATCGCCACCACGGCCCAGAAGGCCACCGCGACGGCAATGACGTTGAGTGCAAAATTGATAAATGTCTTCACAACTGCACTCTAGCGCGAAAACTACTCCTCTGCAGCGAAGGCAGCGTCCCACGCCTTAAGCAGGACGTCGGTTTCCTCAGCTGTGGTCACGGTTACGCGCACGCCCTCGGGAAAGGCGCGGACGAGAACGTCATTGCCGGCAAGCTGTGCAGCAACGTCCTGCGGGGAGCCCAGCTTCGCAATGGTGTCTGCCGCGAACCAGATGTGGTTGGCCTGGGATTCCGGTACGCCAAAGTCCGCGAAGTGCTCCACCAGGCGGTCACGCTGCTTAACGGTCTCATCGGTGCGCTCGCGCAGCTCCTTCTGGGCGGCCAACGAAGCCACAGCACCTGCCTGCGCGATGGAGTTCACGGAGAACGGGATGGACACCTTGCTCAGCGCCTCGATGATCTCGGCGTTGCCGAAGGCATAGCCTAAGCGGACACCGGCCAGGCCATAGGCCTTGGAGAAGGTGCGCAGGCCAATGATGTTGTCGTGGGTGTGGACATAGTCGGTGGCCAGCGGGACGGCGTCGTTGCGGTTGTATTCGATGTAGGCCTCATCGAGCGACACGATGACGTCCTTCGGGACCTTGGCCAAGAAGGCGTCGAACTCTTCCTTGGTGATGATGGAGCCGGTGGGGTTATTCGGGTTGCACACGAAGACCAGGCGGGTCTTGTCCGTGATGGCCGCCGCCATGGCCTCTAAGTCGACGCGGTGATCTGCGGTGAGCGGGATCTTGACCGGGGTAGCGCCAACGACCTGCGCGAAGATGGGATAAGCCTCGAAGGAGCGCCAGGGGAAGACAATCTCATCACCGGGTACTGAGGTGATCTGCACCAGCTGTTGGCAAATCGCGGAGGAACCCGCACCGGTGGTGACCTGTTCCGGGGTGACGCCAAGGTTTTCTGCCAGCGCCTTGCGGATTTCCACCGCGCCCATATCCGGGTAGCGGTTAACGTGCGCGGCAGCTACCTCCATGGCCTTGAGCGCGCCGGGCAGCGGCTCCTGAGCCGCCTCGTTGGAGGAGAGCTTCAAGGCGTGCTCGGCGTTCTTTCCGGGAACGTAGGCGGGCAGGGAGGAAAGGTCTGGTCGAATCATGGTCTCCACCTTAGGCGTTGCGCGGGCCGCGGGGCCCGAAGTCGAAGTCAGCGGTCTGCGGCCCGAAGGCCTGAAGTCCCTTCGGCGCGTCGAAAGCATCAAGGCGCACCTCGAGGAAGGCGCCGCGCTCTGGGTGGGCGGCGATGTCTTCCAAGGCCTTGGCCAATTCGCCTTCAGTCGAGGCCACGTAGGACTCCATCGTGGTGTCCTTCATGAAGGCCTTCGGCAGGGCCGTGTAGTCCCACATCTGGATCTCGTTGTATTCGCGCTCCATGCCCAAGATGTAGCGCTCGATGGTGTAGCCATCGTTGTTCACCAACACGATGATGGGCTTGAGGTCCTGGCGCAGGATGGTGGACAGCTCCTGCGCGGTGAGCTGGAAGGAGCCATCACCGATGAAGAGGACGTGGCGGCGCTCCGGGTTGGCCAGCTGTGAGCCAAGCACGCAGGGCAGGGTAAAGCCGATGGAGCCCCAAATGGTGGAGTTGATGTACTGCACGCCCTCCGGCATGCGCTGCTGGCCCAGACCGATATTGGAGGTGCCGGCTTCGGCGATGACCACGTCATCTTCCTGGATGAAGCCGAGCATCTGCGGCCAGATGCGCTCCTGAGTCAGCGGGGCATCCGGGTTCGGCTCGAAGGGCTCGGGCTCGAAGGCCGTGCTTGGCGACGTCTCGGCTTCCGGGATGCGGTCCAAGAGGACGTCGAGAAGCTCCAGCGTATTGATGCCCACGAAGAACTCGCCGTCGGCGTTGACGTGCTGGTCACCGAAGTTGTAGACGCGGGCCTCAGCCAGGTTGTGGGTGAAGGAACCGGAGTTGACCTCGATGAAGCGCGGGTTCGTGGTGACCAGGAAGTCGGACTTTTCGATGCGCTCCTGCACACCCGGCGCCGATGCTGCGCCGTTATAGGTGCCGATGAACAGCGGGTGGCGCTCAGACAAGATGGCCTTGCCGGAGGAGAGCTGGGAGTAGGGCAGCTGGGCTTTGTCGATGATGGCGCGGAGTTTCTCCGTAAAACCGTGGCGGTTGGTGTCCTGATCGATGAGAATGATCGGGTCCTTGGCCTTCGCGAGGTGCTCCAACACGTAATCCGCAGCGGCGTTGAGGCGCTCCGGATCGGAGGTTGCCAACTCGGTGGAGAAAGACTCGTCGGGGACCTCGATGGTCAAGTGTGTGATATCGGAAGGAATCTGGATGTGCACCGGGCGCTTTTCGCGCAGGCAGGTGTGCAGGGCGCGGTCGAATTCCTCCACCACGTTCATCGGAGACACGCGTGTGGCCACCTCGGTGAAGGGTGCGAAGGAATCGAGCATGTTGGCAAAGTCGCCGTCGGCAAGCGAGTGGTGCAGGTTCCAGCGAAATTCAGTCGCATACTGTGGCGGCGCGCCTGCCAGTGACACCAGCGGGACGTGCTCGGCGCGGGCACCCGCAATGCCGTTGAGGGCGGAGAGCTCGCCCACACCGTACGTGGTGAGCAGGCAGCCCACGCCTTTCTGGCGGGCGTAGCCGTCGGCGGCATAGGCGGCATTGAGCTCGTTGCAGGCGCCGACGAAGCGGATGCCTTCGGAGGCCTCGATCTGCTCGAGGAAGCTTAGGTTGAAGTCACCGGGCACGCCGATGATTTCAGTAATGCCGATGGCCTTGAGGCGGTCCAGGATGAAATCACCAATGGTGGTCTGCATGGAGGAAAGTCCTTTTCTTCATTAGTTACTGAGTGCGGGCGTCGTGGCGCTTCTTGCCCAGCCAGATGAGGGCCAAGGTCACAATCCAACAGGGTAGGACAATGGCGCCGGTGCGGTAGTCGGGCAGCATGAACATCAAAGCGATGATGAGGGCGAAGAAGCCCAAGCACAGGTAGTTGGCAATGGGGTAGAGCGGTGCGCGGAAAGCAGCATCCGGGCAGCGCTTGCGGAAGTTCAGGTGCGCTACGGCAATGGCGGACCAGGAGATGAGCTCCGCGCCCACGATGATGGCGAGGAGAACCAGCAGGATCTTCCCCTCAAAGAGGAAGTTGAGCAACACCGCCGAACCCATGAGTAGGGAGTTGAAGAGCAAGGCGCGAACCGGCACGCCCTTGGCGCTGACGGAATCGAAGAAGGGAGGAGCTTGGCCGCCGCGGGAGAGATCCCGCAGCATACGCGCACCAGAGAAGGTCATGGTGTTGAACACGGACACAGCCGCGACCAACACGATGAGGTTAAGGCCAGTGGCGGCGGCCGTAATGCCCAGGGTGCTCAGCGCGCGCACGAAGGGCGAGGTAGAGGTATCGAGTTCGTTCCACGGGGCGAGCAGCACGATGATGCCGATGCCGCCGACGTAGAAGATGAGGATGCGCCAGATGACGTTGTTGATGGCCCTGGGCAGGCTCTTGGCGGGATCTTGCGCCTCGCCCGCGGCGGTGCCGATGGAGATGATGCCGCCGAAGGAGAAAATCACCGCGACGAGGGAGAAGAGCACACCGGCGATACCATTCGGAAAGAAGCCGCCGTGCTCAGTGATATTGCTCAAGCCCAGGGCCGGCTCCGGGGTGAGGCCAAAGACGATGGCCGCACCGACGATGATCATGAGGATGAGCGCGGCGACCTTGATGAGGGAGAGCCAGAACTCTGCCTCGGCGAAGGCGCCGACGTGCACCAAGTTGATGGCGGTGACGATGACGAGTGCGACGAGGGCGGTGAGCCAGTGCGGAATTCCGGGGAACCAGAAGTCCATGATGGTGCCCGCAGCGGTAAGCTCCACCATGCCGACAACGATGGTGGTAAACCACCAGTTCCAACCAGTGACAAAGCCGGCGATGGGCCCGATGTATTCGCGGGCGTAGGCGCTGAAAGAGCCGGCGACGGGGTGCTCCACGGCCATCTCGCCGAGCATGCGCATGATGAGGAAGATGATGAAGCCGCCGATGGCATAGGCGGCGATAACACCCGGGCCGGCCTCCTGGATGGAGGCGCCGGAGCCCAAGAAGAGGCCCGTGCCGATGCACGAGCCAAAAGCGATCATCTGCAAGTGGCGCGACTTCATGCCGCGCTGCAGGCCGTCGTCTGCACTGGCGTTGTCGCTGGCGACAACGTCCTGTGCCTTGACGGAATTGTTGGTTGTGGTCATGTAGACGCCCTTCATGAACGTATATCTGTGACGTGAGTCATTGAACTGTAGGAGATTATGGCGCACCACAGTTTTGTTTGTCATCAGACAATATTCGTAAGTATCTTTGACATATGTCAAAAGTGACACCCCCGCAGCTGACGAGCATCCAAGATATCGTCGACGAATGCGCCCAGATCCTGCAGCGCTCCGTTGAGGTGACTACCCCCGCCATCGCGGTGATTGCCGCTAGTGCGCAGATTGGTGCCATCGATAAGAACCGCGCCGCTTCCATCCTTAACCGCACCCCGCCCCGAGAGCCCATCCCGTGGATGCTGAGCTTCGGTATTCAAGAGGCGGTCCTGCCGGTACGCCTGCCCGCCAACCCGCGCTATGACATGCTGCCTCGCGTGGTCATCCCCCTGCGCCACGAGGATCGGCTCGTGGGTTATCTGTGGATCATCGATGAGCCCGCGCTGGGTGATGCTTCATTGGTCCGCGTCGGTTCCTTAACAGCGCCCCTGGCCAGGCTTATCGACGAACGCGATGCTCCCCTCGCCGCCCGCGCCCAGCAGCTCGGTGAGCTGGCCCGCGAGGTGCTCACCGGTGATCCAGTCGCGCTGGCGGGTGCGCGGGAGCGCGATCTCCTGCCCAACGATGGTGAGTTGACCGTGCATCGCGTGCTGGTTGAAGGCGATCAGCGTGCGGTAGCCGTGGAACTTGCCCGCCCACTGGCGCGCCGGCCTTTCTTGGTGGCGGATTCCCACGATTCCCTCGTGCTTGTCGAGTGCCGCCGCGACGACAAGGACACCGAGGCCCTCATGGAGGAGCTGAAGAGTGCCGCGCTTGTCACCGGCGCTGAGGTAGTGGCGCGTGGCTCGGCGCCGACGGGCCCGCAGGCGCGGCTCATGGCGGATGTGGCCAAGCTCTGTGGCCAGGATTCGTTGCGCTGGGAGGAGGCCGGCGCGTGGCGGCTGCTGCGTGGGTGGGAGCTGACCCCAGCAACGGTGGTGGAAATGAGCCCCGATGCCGCCGTGCTTCTCGACGACCCCCGCAACTCCTACTGGCACACCCTGCTGACCTATTTTGAGCATTCCCGCAACGTCTCTGCGACCGCCGCCGCGCTCTACATTCATCGCGCCACGCTGCACTACCGCCTAGACCGCGTCCGTGAGATTCTCGGGCCTGGCGTGTTGGATGATGGCTGGCGTTGCGCGGCTCTTTACGTGGCCCTCAAGCTGCATGCGGCCCTTCAGGGAAAGAATAGGGAAGCCCCATTTTGTCCCTAGGGGAAGCGCTCAGGTAGAGTGATGGACGATTCATTGCGAATCGCTGGAGACGTGCCAGAGCGGCCGAATGGGGCTCCCTGCTAAGGAGTTGACTTACTTGCGTAGGTCCGGAGGTTCAAATCCTCTCGTCTCCGCAAACTACAGAACCCGAGTCATCGTTTCACCGGTGGCTCGGGATTCTACGTTTTCAGTTCCTTCGTATGACGGCAGTCCGTGAGCCGAGAACTTAGAATGAAGGCACTGAGCTTAATCTGTGCTGGCTGGGAGCGTCATGGAGTTACTAAACGGGCCAATTTGGGATGTGGAAAGTAACACGAACATCGATCCCGATGAGAACTTTGTCCGAATTATGCTGCATGAAGAAAGCGTTGTAGCTGAATTTACTATTGCCGAGCTGTGTAGTTTCTTCGGAATTAACGGTTTCGATTGTCTGCAGCGACAATTCAAGGCCTGGCATGACTTGAACGCTTTCGCGTGGGATTCAAAAGGTGAAGTTCACTGTGAACAGATCCCTTTCTCCGAATATTTTGTTCTTTCCAAAATTCATGAGTGCTATTCCCCGCAGCCACTTCCCGAAGCAACGAACGGCATAGTGAGATGGGGGATGAAAAAGAAGTAAATATCGGGCGAATGTGCTTGATAGCGAAATGGGGCAGGGTGGTTCCGAAGAATTATAGGTCTCCTAATTCAGCACTAGCGTCAGGACCAATACACCGGTTGAGAGCGCGAGCATGCCTAAGCAGTTAATCCAGAATTCACTGCCGAGGAAGTGGGCGCGGACATGGGCTGCTGCGGCTGCGCAGAAATATGCGATGATGCCAACCATGGCTGCGATTCCTACGCCGGGGAACCAGAGGCCGGCGATGAGTCCTGTGGCTGCAAGGCACTTGATGACAATGAGTGCCCACCACCAGTCCTTGGGGAGTTTGACGCCGCTGAGGCAGGCTTCGATGAAGGGGACTGGTTTGAGGGAGAGGGCGGCGTCGCCAAGCAGAATGGCTGCCAGTAGCAGGGAGGGCCAAGCGGGGGAGGATTCTAGGATCATTGGTGTACTCCGAATGCGGTGTTGAGGCGTTCGATGGATGAGGCGGCTTGGGATGTGAGGTGCTCGGTGTCGTAGAGGCCGGCGGCCCAGCCAATGAGTAAGCCGAGGTAGACGTTGTACAGCAGGTTGGAGTACTCGGCCGCATCGTCGCTGTTGAGTCTGGAGCCAAGGCGAAGGGCGATTTCATCGGTCAGGAGCGCTTTGAGCGCGGTGAGCGCTTCGCCTTGGTTACCTTGTTGGATGAGCGCCGCGCCGAACGCGCGGGAGAGTTCATCGTGGCCGGTGAACATCTGCAGGAATGGTTTGAGGACGTCGAGGAGGCTATCGGATTGTCCCCGGATGTCATCGTGGAGTTCTGAAATGTGTTGGCCAATGGTGTGGATAAGCAGCGTTTGTTTGTCGCCGACTCCCATGACGGTTCCCACGCTGACGCCAGCTTCGGATGCGATGCTCCGGATGCTGGTGGTGGCGTAGCCCTGAGTGAGGAAGAGGTCGTAGGCGGTGGCTAGGACCTTGCTGTCGGTGCCAGCTTGGCGACCGAGCGCGATGAATGAACGTGTTCAGTGAACATGTTCAAAAGAGTAGCTGTTGATGTTTTCGGAGTCAATGGTGCCGAGAGGGCGGCGGCTAGGTTAGTGCAGGGAAGACGCGGTTACGCAACAGATGTGCAAGCGCGCGGTCGGGGGCTGCTGGGTCGACCCAGGCGGTGTCGCCGATTTCGGCGGCCGCATGGGGTTCGTCGGCGGTGACGGTGCGGATGTAGGTGAAGATGGTGCCGACGACGACCTCTCCCGGTTCGTTGGCGGCGGGAGCGTCGAAGGTGCCGAGTTTGTTGAGGTTCTCGGCGTCGAGGGTGAGGCCTACTTCTTCGGCGACTTCGCGCAGGGCGGCGTCGACAAGCGCCTCGCCCTTTTCGGGCTTGCCACCGGGCAGCTGGTACTTGGTGGAGGACTTCTTACGCACGGTGAGAACGTGGCCTTGCGGATTGCGGATGACGACGGCTGCGACTTCAATCATGGCCGCCGATTGTAGCGCTGGGGTGGATTGAGGTTTTCGGGTGCCGAGAATTTTGTTTATCAATACAAGTTGGCGGGGTGTGGGCAAGGGTTTTGTTTCAGCAAACCATATCAATCGTTAATTGTTAATTATGGAAATTTGCTTTATGGGTTTCGGCAGGCTAGAGACTTGGACTTTCAACGGGTACACTCCCTTCAGTGCGCCAAAGTTGGAAGATTTTTATCAGAGATGTAGCCAGGCTTGGCCGCGTCCCCAGGGCGTGGATCATCCTCATCGGACTCATCATCACCCCCGCGTTGTATTCATGGGTGAACATCGCGGCTTTTCGTGATCCTTATGGCCATACCAACAACATCAAAGTGGCCGTGGTCAATGAGGATAAGGGTGCAAACAACGAGCTCACCGGGGACATTGATGTCGGCAGCGAGGTCATTGAAAAGCTGAAAAAGAATGACCAGCTAGGCTGGCAATTTCTTGAGCGCGACCAAGCCGAGAAAGCCCTTTTAGAGGGAGACGTGTATGCCTCGGTGACGATTCCGGAGGACTTTAGCGAGAACCTCGTGAGCATGCTCGACGGGAAGTTCACGCAGCCGCAACTGGTCTACCGCGTCAACGAGAAGAACAACGCCATCGCCGTGAAGATCACGGATACCGGTGCCAAAGGTTTGGACAAGCAGATTACGGCAGCCTTCAAGGAGCAGGTGGCCACGGTTGCGGCGGAAAATGTTAAGGACACCGGTACCGACTTCGAGCGAAAAGTCACGCGCGCGATGAACAACACCAGCTCCGCGTTCGGGGAGACCGCGCAGGAGATTGACGGCAACCGCGAGAACCTCGCGCGGATCCAGGGAAAGCTTGACGCCGCTGCTGATTCCACGTTGGGCGCCAAGTCTACGGTGGCTGATGTGAGTGCTGCGCTGGGCGACGCCCAAACAGCCCTCGCCGAGGTCTCCTCCCTAGTCGAGCAGGCCCAAGGGGGCATCGGTGACTTCACCGACCAGACCACAGGTGCCTTCGTCAGTGGCGCAAGTGCGGTGGCGGACGGTACCGCCCAGGCGCAGGAATCCATTGCGGATGTCACAGCTGGCCTGAACCAGGCCGGTGACCGTTTCGATTACGCCACGCAGCGAGCCAACACCGCCATTGATGCGAGCGCAGAATCGATTGCGCAGCTTAAAGCCCTGCGCGATTCCGCAACGCTCTCACCGCAGGTGGCCAAGGAAATTGATGATGCCATCCAGCGCCTTGATGAGGGTAATGAATCCAACCGCCAGTTGGTGGGAAACCTCAGTGCGCTGAGCAAGGATACTCAGGCCGCGGCGGACAACCTGCAGGCTAGTGCGGAGGCCATCAACCAGGCAGCAGCCGATACTAAGGCCACGTCGCAGACGCTGCGCGATACCGTGACCACCGCCGTTCCGGAGATCAACCGCGCCATGAGCAGCCTGAGCTCCACGGCGAGTGCTTTGAGTTCCACCCTGGAAGCCCAGAAGGGAACCATGCAGGAAGCTGATGGGCTTCTGGAAGGTGTGGCCCAGCAGCTTCGGGCCACGAAGGACACCTTGTCTGATTTCGATGCCAACCTCCTTGCCCTACAGGACAGTTTGCGCGCTATGCAGGGTGATGTGGGTTCGCTGCGTGCTGCGATGAACTCCAAAGTCGTTCAAGATGTCACCGGGCTGGATGCGGAAGAAATCGGTAAGTTCTTTGCCGAGCCCATCGAGCTGAAGACCGAAACCGTGTACCCGGTGGACAGCTACGGCTCCGCCATGGCAGCGCTGTTTACCAACCTCTCCCTGTGGATCGGCGCCTTTGTCCTCATGGTTATCTTCCGGGTCGAGGTGGATAAGGAAGGATTCCACCGCGTCACGGTGGGTCAGGCCTACCTAGGCCGCTTCCTCCTCATGGCCTTGATGGTCATCATCCAGGCCATCACGGTGACCGTCGGTGACCTGCTCATCGGCGTGCAGACCGTGAACGCGCCTGCCTTCATCCTGACGGGCGTGCTCGTGGGGCTGGCCTACTTGAGCATTATCTATGGGTTGTCGACGTCGCTGGGGCACCTCGGCCGCGGCCTCTGCGTGGTCTTTGTCATTATCCAGATTCCGGGTGCTTCGGGCCTGTACCCGATTGAGCTGTTGCCCAACTTCTTCCACAGCATCTACCCGCTGCTTCCGTTCACGTACGGCATTGACGCCATGCGTGAAACCATCGGTGGATTCTACGGCAACCACTATTTCAAGAACATGGGCGTGCTGGCCTTCATGTTCCTCCTCTTCTTCGTCTTCGGCCTGTTGCTGCGTAAGGCTTTGGCGCACTTCAACGTCATCTTTAACCGCGAGCTGCGGGATACCGAGCTCTTTGACTATGAAAATGTGCAGGTTGTCGGCTCCGGCTACCGCATCGCGGACGTCATCCAGGCGTTGGATAGCCGCAGTGGTCTGAAGAAAGATTTGGACCGCCGCGCGCATGACTGGGGCTACTGGCTCAAGCTGGTGGCCATCGCCGGTGTTATCGGAGTGGTGATCCTCATCGTCGTCTCGGGTCTCTTGCCCGACCAGAAGCCGCTGCTTCTGGCTATTTGGACGGCATGGTGCTTCCTCATCATTATCGCCGCGGTCACCCTGGACTACCTACGCATCAGTCTGAAGCAGTCCGCAGAGCTGGTGACGTTGGATGAGGATGACATCAAACATCCGGCTCGCATCGGGGCCGACTCCACGGAGGGGGATAACTAATGCGTGGAACACTCGATCTTTTCGTCAACGACATGCGCACCGCATGCCGCAACGTGATGAGCACGGTGATGCTCGTGGGCCTCGTCGTTATCCCGATGCTGTTCACCTGGTTTAACGTTCTGGCCAGCTGGGATCCCTTCGATAACACCAGCCAGCTCAAGGTGGCGGTGGCTAGCAAGGACACCGGCTATAAAAGCGATCTGTTGCCGGTGCCCATCAACGTCGGCGACCAGGTGCTCAATGAGCTACGTGCAAACGAGCAGCTGGATTGGGTTGTGACGACTTCCGATGAGGCGATTGAAGGTACCAAGTCCGGTGAGTATTACGCAGCCATCGTGCTGCCGGAAGATTTCAGTACCGACATGATGAACTTCTACACGGATGGATCCAAGCCCGCCGACTTGTCCTTCTATACGAATGAGAAGAAGAATGCGCTGGCGCCGAAGATCACTGGTCAGGGTGCAGAAGGCGTGTCGGCTCAGGTGGCCGAGGCCTTCACCACGACGGTCGGTGACGTCTCCTTCGATCTGGTCACCTCACTCTCCGACTTCTTGAGCCAGGGCGATACCAAGGCTGTGTTGGACCGGATGCAGGCGCGCGCGGATGGTGTGCAGACCCAGCTGGACATGGCCGCGCGTACCGCGCGTTCCCTCGCGGGCCTGGTGGATACCGCGGTTCCGCTCATGGAAAGCGCCCAGCGCATTGCGGACTCGGCAGACCTGGAGCTGCCGGAGATCCAGTCTTCCTCACTCAATGTTTCCACCGACGCCCTGCAGCAATCCCTCGATGCCACCGCCGCCAGTTATGACGTGGTACGCCAACGCATTGATGCGCTTTACGACGACGCCTCCGCCTCCCGCGCCGACCGCGTTGCCGCGCTCAACACCTTGGCCGGCCAGGTAGAAGGCACCATTGCGCAGTACCAGAACCTGCATGGCCACATTGAGGCCCTCCCGATTCCCGTAGGGGATAAGGAGAAAGCGCTAAGCAGGATCGAGGACGCTATCGACGCCGAGCGTGCCCTTCATGCGCGCCTTACGGCCGCCGCCAACGCTCCCGAACCGACGAAGCCGGATCTCTCCAGCCTCGATGATGCCAAGAAGGCAGTGGAGGGGATCTCCACCTCTGGCCTGCGTGAATCCTTGCGCGCGCTGCAGGATTCCCTGGGCCAGGTCAGCGCGGATCTGGATACCGCGAAGACTCCCGTCACCATTGATTCCTCTTCCTTGACGGATGCTCGGGATGCGGTACAGAAGCTCGCCTCTGGCTTGCAGGACAAGGCGAACAAGTTTGGTGATCTAAAGAAGGACATCGATTCCGCTGCGGAATCCGGGGATCTGAAGAAACTCGCGGACCTTATTGGTTCAGATCCGGACGCCTTAGCGCGTGCGATTGCGGCCCCAGTGGACGTCGACAGGCAAGCGGTCTACCCCGTCAAGAGCTTCGGCGCCGGCATGACGCCCATGTACACGGCGCTGGCGCTGTGGGTGGGCGCGCTGCTGACCGCAGTGAGCGTGCGCACGGATGTTGTGGACAAGGACAAGTATTCGCCGATGCAGCGCTTCTTCGGGCGCTTCGGTATTTTCGCGGCAGTCGGCCTCATGCAGTCGACGATGCTCATTTTGGGCCTCATCTTCTTCGTGGGCATCGAGCCTGCGCACCCGATTCTCATGCTGCTGGCAGGCTGGGTAAGCTCGCTCATCTTTATGCTGATTTGCTACACCTTCGTGGTCTCCTTCGCCAACGCCGGTAAAGCCTTAGCGGTGCTGATGCTGGTGATTCAGGTGTCCTCGTCGGGCGGTGCCTATCCATTGCAAGTGCTTCCGGAGTGGTTCCAGAACATTAGCCCCTGGTTGCCGGCGACCTACACCATCCGTGCACTCCGCGCGGCCATCGCCGGAACTTATCACGGCGATTTCTGGCTCTCGCTGCTTGCCCTCTTACTCTTTGCCGTGCCGATGCTGGTTTTGGGCGTGGTCTTCCACAAACCGTTGGAGAAGTTCACCAACGGCTGGGTAGAGACTTTGGAGAAGACCAAGTTGATGTAGCGCCTACTTTGTGGCGCTACCTTCGGCGTTATTGATTGTGAAGCTTCGCATAATGAAATCGCACTATCCAAGGCTTAGGGGAGTGTTCATCTGAGGTAATAGGTTGTAAGCTGAAGCGCTGTGAAACGCGGTCATTTCTTGGGCCCAGCTCGGCTCACCGCCGCGGGCTTTATCCTGCTCATCCTTGTGGGAACGGTGCTGCTGATGCTGCCGATTTCCGCCAACGTTCCGCAGTGGACTCCATTTTTGCCTGCGTTTTTCACTGCGACCTCAGCAGTTTCCCTAACGGGTCTCGTGGTGGAGGACACCGGGACTTACTGGACGCCCTTTGGCCAAGTGGTCATCATTACGCTCATCCAGCTGGGCGGCCTCGGCATCATGAGCTTGGCTTCGCTATCTGGCATGCTTCTGACCGGCCGCATCAGCTTCAAAGCTCGCAGAACTAGTGCTGCGGAGGGCCGCGCCGTGACTTCTGGCGGAATTCGCCGCGCCTTGCTGCTTACCTTGGTGATGACTCTGATCTGCGAGGCCATCGTTGCCGTATTTATCGGCGTGCGTTTAGCCACCGAACACGGAGTAGCACCAGGACGCGCGGTGTGGGAAGGCATCTTCCACGCTATTTCGGCCTTCAACAACGCCGGGTTCAGTACCTATTCCGATAGCGTCGTTTCCTTTGCCGCTGATGGTTGGATCCTTCTTCCCCTTGCCTTCGCCCTGATTACCGGCGGCTTGGGCTATCCCATGCTGGCGGAGTTCGTGCGACGGGCCCGCGCACGGCTAACGCGCTGGCGTGGTGGTACACCGCGCATTCACCGCATGTCCATGACCGCCCGGATGACGCTGGGCGCCACTGCGTTCTTGCTGCTGGGTGGCACCGTTGTTTTCCTCCTGGCAGAAAACTCTGGGGTACTACACGGGATGCCGCTGGGCCAGAAGCTCATCAACGCCTTCTTTATGAGCGCTTCGCCCCGAACGGCAGGTTTTAACGCCATCGATTACGGTGAGGCGAACCCGTTGACGCTGATGGTCACGGACATCTTGATGTTTATCGGCGGCGGCTCCGCCGGTACAGCGGGCGGCATCAAGGTCACCACTACATGCGTTCTGGGCGCGGCGATGATTTCTGAATTCTTGGGCCGGGAAGACACCTCCATCGGGCACCGTCGCCTGCCGCTGTCCACCTTCCGTCAAGCCCTCGCGCTGACCGCCGCCGGAATGATCGTCGTTGCCGTAGGTGTGGCAACGCTGCGCATCTGGGACCCCGAGTTCACCGCGGACCAGGTCACTTTCGAAGTCATGTCCGCCTTCGCCACCGTGGGTTTGTCCACGGGTATTACCGCAAGTTTGTCCGCACCATCACAGCTCATGCTGTGCCTCATCATGTACGTTGGCCGCGTAGGCCCAACCACCTTCGTGGCGGCACTGGCCGCCCGGACTATTAGCCTGCGCTACCGCTACCCCGAAGAAAGGCCGTTCATTGGCTAACATGTTCAGCGCCCTGCGGCGTGAAAAGTCTTCCATCAATATTCCGCCGGTTGTTGTCATTGGCATGGGGCGGTTCGGTTCTTCCCTGGCCCGCGAGCTGATGGAGCATGGAGTGGAGGTCCTCGGAATCGATGCCGAGGAGAAGCACGTGCGCGAACACGCTGCGTACCTCACCGAGGCGGTGACCGCGGATACTACCGACGCCGAGGCCCTCCGCCAGCTGGGTGTTGATGAAGTAGAGCGCGTGGTCGTGGCCATCGGTTCGGATCTGGAGGATTCCATCCTTACGGCCTCCAACCTCGTGGAGCTCGGGGTGAGCGATATCTGGGCCAAGGCAGATTCGGATGCGCACGCCCGTATCCTGCGCCAACTGGGAGTGCACCACGTGATCCGCCCGGAGCGCGATACGGGCCGCCGCGTGGCACACCTGTTGGGCGGGCGCTTCGAGGACTTTGCGGAGATCGCCACCGACTATGGCGTGACGGCGATGACCCCGCCGGCGTCGATAAGCAAGGGCCCGCTCAACCTCCACCAGGTGTGGGAGGAACACAACGTCCAGCTCATCTCACGCTGTGAGGGGCCCGGCCAATGGCGCCCGCTTGTCGACGGCACCGAGCTCACCCACCGCGACCTCATCGTCGTCGCCGGTAGCCCCGCAGATCTTGAGGCCTTCTCGCAGTCCTAGGCACGGCGTCTGGGGTGCCTCGCACTGTGGAGCGAGGAGTGGGGCACTACAGTGGCGCGTATGACGAAGGCACGTTTTCCGGGCTCGGTGTATGGAACAGGGGAAGAACCCGACCCGCGCTTCAGTATGGCTAATGAGCGCACCTTTTTGGCGTGGATCCGCACGTCGTTGGCCTTTATCGCGGGTGGTGTGGCTCTGGAGACCTTCGAGCTGCCCCTGAACAGCACGTTGACTCGCGTCGTTTCCGTCATCATGCTGATCGTAGCCATCATCCTGCCGGCAGTGGCATGGTTTCACTGGGGTGCCTCTGAGCGCGCGATGCGTCATGGGCGTCCGCTCCCGGCCAGTCCGGCGTTGGCGTTGATTGTTGGTGTGGTGATCATCATCGGCCTGATGATTCTGGTGGGCGAGCTGCTAGCGTGAGCGAGCTTTTTGATCCCGGCCTCCAACCTGAGCGCACCCGCTTAGCCTGGCAGCGCACGGGCCTAGCCGGCCTCATCGCGGGTTTGCTGGTCGTTCGTTCCGTTGCGCCATGGGCGGCTCTGATTGTTGGAGTAGTAGTGGGTGTTGTGCTGTGGTTGGCCACCGCCAAGCTTCGCCATGCTGACGAGATCCTGGCTCGAGCCCAATCGCCCGCCCTGCCCGGAGCTCCGGCGCTCGCCGCAGTTGCGCTGGGCACGATGCTCCTCGGGGCAGTTGCCTTCGCCGCCGTCTGGTAGCACCAAACCCCCAGAGCTCGATCCCGAAACACCCTGGTGGGTGGTGGGGCGTCGGCAAGCGCTTGGCGACGCCCACCTGCAGGTTGCGGGATCGAGGTCTGGGGATCTGCGGAAGAAGGGAATTGGGTGCGGACTGCCCACACATTGGTGAGCATTCTTTGCAGCTAATCTGCAAAAGATTTTGCGAACAGGGGTGAATCTGCGGCCTGAGTGGGGGTAATGACCGGAAAGTGTTTGTTGGCGGTCTGTGACCTCGATAACCTAAACGTGTAGGCCCATTCGGCGATCCCTATAACTCTCTCTCGGCTGAATGGGGGGCTGGTTAACCAGGAAAAGGAGGGGGCAGATGACTACCCCGCATACTCACGTCTCAACATCGCACACGGAGGGTGAAGACGACCACGGCGTTGATACGCGCGAATGGCGTCGCATGGCTATTGGCCTTATCCTCGGGCTCGTTTTGGCTGCTCTCGTGTGGTTTATTTTCCCGAGCAACGCCGTCGACACCGTGCTGCAATCGCCCGGTGCTAAGGATGACACGGAATACACCCAGAGCGCGCTGCGCGCCGTAGCGGCCGTGACCATTCTCATGGGTGTGTGGTGGATGACGGAGGCCATCCCTCTGGCCGCCACCGCGCTCTTACCGCTGGTCATCTTCCCGCTGGCCGGCGTTGGCACTATTAAGGATGTGGGCGCGCCCTATGCCTCGTCCACCATTTTCTTGTTCATGGGTGGCTTCCTCATCGCCCTGGCCCTGCAGCGCTGGAACCTGCACCGTCGTATGGCGCTGTTCGTGGTGAAGGTTGTTGGTACCTCGCCGAAGCAGCTGATCCTCGGCTTCATGCTGGCTACCGGCTTCTTGTCCATGTGGGTGTCCAACACTGCTACCGCGGTGGTCATGCTGCCGATCGGTATTTCGGTTCTTTCTCTTACCGCTGATGCCGTGGGTGGCATGGCGAACCAGAAGAAGTTCGCTACGGCCCTCATGCTGGGTATTGCCTACTCGGCGTCGATTGGCTCGCTGGGCACGCTCATCGGTACCCCTCCGAACGCCCTGCTGTCTGGCTACATGAAGGAATCCCACGGAATCGTCCTGGGCTTTGGTAAGTGGATGATGGTGGGCATGCCGCTGGCATTCATCTTCCTGTTTATTGCGTGGTTCCTGCTCATTACGGTGTTTAAGCCTGAGGTAGACAAGATTCCGGGCGGCCGTGAGCTCATCGATTCCGAGATTGAAAAGCTCGGCCCATGGACCGGCCCGCAGGTCATGACGGGCATTATCTTCCTGGCTGCTGCGCTTGCCTGGGTGATTATCCCGTTCTTCGTAGATAAGGAATCGAACTACGACGATGCCATCGTGGGCATCGCTGCTGGCCTGCTGCTCTTCACCATCCCAGCTGATGCCAAGAGCGGTGTGCGCCTTCTGGACTGGAAGACTGCGAACGAAATGCCGTGGGATGTTCTCCTGCTCTTCGGCGGCGGCCTGTCCTTGTCCTCGATGTTCAACAAGTCCGGCCTGTCCCTGTGGATTGGTGAGATGGCCAAGGGGCTGGGTAGTCTGCCGACCATCCTGCTCATCGGTTCGGTGGCCCTGCTCGTGCTCTTCCTGACGGAGATCACCTCCAACACCGCAACCGCTGCGACCTTCTTGCCCATTATGGGCGGCGTGGCTGTGGGCATCGGTCTTACCCAGAATGGCGACATCAATGTCCTGCTGCTCACCATCCCGGTGGCGCTGGCCGCAACCTGTGCGTTCATGCTGCCGGTGGCAACTCCGCCGAACGCGATTGCTTACGGCTCTGGCTACGTCAAGATCGGCGACATGATCAAGGGTGGTATCGGCCTCAACCTGATTGGCTGTGTGCTCATCACCATCACCGTTTACCTGCTTGCCATTCCGGTGTTTGGGTTGGTTCTGTAGCCCTCCAGTATTGAAAAACGTTATCATTACGGGATGGCTACACCCGTTACCGTGCTGTCCGGATTTTTAGGCAGCGGAAAGACCACCCTTCTCAACCACCTGCTTGCTAACCGTGAGGGGCGCAAGCTGGCAGTTGTTGTCAATGACTTCTCCGAAGTCAATATCGATGCCGCCCTCGTCGCCGGCGAGGGCCATCTTGAACGCGGCGAAGACCGTTTCGTTGAGCTCTCCAACGGCTGCATTTGCTGTACGTTGCGCGAGGATCTCATTGAGTCCGTCGGCAAGCTTGCCCGGTCCGGACACTTCGACCAGATTGTCATCGAGTCCACCGGCATTTCTGAGCCCATGCCTGTCGCTGCCACCTTCGAGTGGGAATTTGAAGATGGGACCACGCTTGCCGATGCCGCCCCCATCGACACCATGGTCTCCCTCGTGGACGCCTCCACGTTTCTGGCTAATCTTCGCCGCGGCCGCAGCCTGGTCTCTGAGAACATCGAGGCCACGCCTGACGACGACCGCACCATCGCCGACCTCCTCGTGGACCAGGTCGAATTCGCCGATCTTATCCTCATCACCAAGACGGACCTAGTGGAGGCCGCCGAAACCGAGCGCGTCATTGCCACCGTGCGTGCCATGAACCCTCGCGCCCGCGTCGTGCCCGTCACCAACGGTGTCATCGACCCCACGCTGGTTCTCGACGCCCACCTCTATGACACCGCCACCGCCGCGACCTACCACGGCTACGCGGAGGAACTGGCCAACCCACACACCCCCGAAACCGAGGAGTATGGCATCTCCTCCGTGGTCTTCCGCGCTGACCGCCCCTTCAACCGCGAGCGTCTGCTCAAGGCCCTGCGCGCCAGCACCGGCCTGGTGCGTTCGAAGGGTTATTGCTGGATTGATACCGATCTGCGCGTAGCTCACGCTTGGCAGCAGGCCGGCCCCAACCTGCAGATCATGCCGGCGTCCCTATGGGCTGCTAACGGCGTCACGCCCGGCACCGAACTCGTGCTCATCGGTATCGACTTCGATCACGAGTCCACCCTCAGGGCCTTCCGTAACGCCGTGCTGTCCGACGCCGAAGTGGCTGACCTCGTTTAGTCCCTCATAAAGGTGAACACGGGGTGAATTGCTATGCCCATTCGCGCGGGCGAAAACATGCATTGACAAGGGGATTTGTCAGTTTTCGGGCGTGTGGGTATAGTTATTCCTCGTTGCACGGCAGAGCGCACGCACTGCTTGCCAACGGACTGCGCCCGTAGCTCAACGGATAGAGCATCTGACTACGGATCAGAAGGTTGGGGGTTCGAATCCCTCCGGGCGCACCATGTGAAGTCTCGAGACATCGTTCCGGTCGGTGTCTCGAGATTTTTCGTTTTCGAAGCTGAGGCCGACATTGAGGCTTGAGGCTACATTCACGGTAGATAAGGTCCAGAAATTTGTGATTTTTAGCCCTTATCTACGGTGAATGACAGTGACAGGTGTGCGAGACCCAGGGCTGTGGGCTGGAGCCCGAGAATCGGATAGCCGCAACGCCTCGGATACTCCTGAGGACAGGGAACTGTGTGGGCCGAGATTGTGCCCCATTTGTGGTCTTTAAACGCGATAATAGTTCCGACCTCAGCTGTCGTTCATAGGTTGAGACACTTCTAGAACTGCTCCCGAAAGCGCTAGAAGCACCCGAACTGGGCCTCACACAGGCATATTTTCAGCAGCCGCCACTTCGGTGTGGAAAGCCGCAGAGGATAGATGTCTCAAGACATCGCTTTTCGTCGTGTCGGGGCGGTAGTGGCTTCAGGGCTTTCTACCGGAACGATCTCATGAGACATTCGGAACGATTTCTCCGAACCAGACACCTCTGGGCACACCAAATTTTTTCGCCGCCTTCGGGTGGCTTTTCTCGTTTTCGACTCCGTGGGCTGGGCAAACCCGGTAGTGTTCTGAAATATGATCAAAGCGATTCTCACCGCCATCCTGCTATTTATCTCCTCGCTGTTTTCTAGCGCGGGTTCCTCGGAGCTGGCGGGGAGCTCGGAGGCGTGGGGGTTAAACGTCGCCAAGCATGGCATCATCACGGGCACACCCGCGGGACTGGTCGAGGCAAACGATGAGCAGATGGAGCACATCACTGCTTTCAGGTGGGAGTCTGAGGCGAGCCCAGAGGACTTCTCCTTGAATTTTCAGAACCAGGCGGTGTGGTTGCCCTGTAACGGCGGCGATTTCACCTTGGTTGAGGGTGGCGTGGAGCTCAGCATGCTGACGGATAAGGCCTGCTCTGGAGGAAAGGTTGACCTTCCCTTCGTTGTGTTCCTGTCCGAACCGGCAAAGGTAATGGTGGACCGGGATGCCTCCGCAACGCCTCAGCGCATTTACCTCGTGCGTGGGGATCAAGCTATCGCGCTTACCCGCTGAGACGCACATCACGCAGCGCTGCGTGAAACGCAGAGCTGAAAACGACCATAGATACGACCAAGCAGAACCATTGGTCAGGCTTTAGACGTCAATCACGGGTTTAGGAGTGTCAAAGATAGCGCGGTGTGTCCTGTCGGCACGGGCCAGCTATGTATCAAGCTTATTCGACTGATTGACTATCGTTTCGGAACGGCAGCCTGCAGCTTTTCCTCTAAATAGTTGCTCCGTTCTTCAAGCGCGCCAATCATTGTTATGAGTGATAGGGCCAACCGATCGGAGTTGATGCTCCCGTCCTCGTTGGGGTACTGCTCGGACAGAGTTTCCAAGCGCTGTATGAAGGTGGCGGTGATTGGGAAATGGGAAGAATCTATGTCAGGCGCGGCCTGCTTTAATAGCTGAAGTATGGCATTATTGCTGTTAGAATTCATTTTCATTTTGGTTCGGGGGGAGCTTTGAAAGTAAACGTGAAACTTATCGGAGCGGCTGCTCTGTCGATGGCAACCGTAGCAGGTGCTTCGCCCATTGCGCAGGCAGCTACTGTCAAGGTGCCAGTGGGAACCATTGCAGTAGAGGGGACATCGGTAGTCCAAGTCGTTTCCTTAGATGACCCCGAGGAAACACTGGTGCCTACGGGAATACGAAGCTAAGTTCAGCGGCATTGGAGTATGCGTACCAACCAATAAAGGAACGTGGCTGTTGTCGGTTAAATGGCGTGGCTAAAGCAGAGATATGGCTACTGCGATCGGTAATAAAGCGTAACGCCGCAGCGCATCTACCTTGTGAACGGGGACCAAGCCATCGCACTCACTCGCTGAGACGCACATCACGCAGCGCTGCGTGAAACGCAGAGCTGAACACCAACACAAATAAGAAGACCGGCCAGAGCCACTGGTCGGTCTTTCGACGTTTTCGACTGCAAGGAGATGAATAGGTGTCAGCGCGTGCCCGAATAGTGGGCCTCGATATTGCACGTTCCTTGGCCATCATCGGGATGATTATTCTGCACATGGCCAACCTGGTGTGGAGCGCCAAAGTGGTGCTCTCCGGGTTGCCGGCGGCGGGGTTCGCCATTATCGCAGGTACCACGATGATGATTCTTGCCCGCGATTACTCGCTGCGAGTTTTCCTCAAGCTGGTTGCCCGCGGCCTGCTGGTCATGCTCATCGGCGTGGCCTTGCTGCCTGTGGGCGGTGAGATTCAGGTGGTGCTCGTGGTCATGGGCGCGGCCATGGCTCTCACCGCCTGGGTGCCGCCGCTCGCCACCGTCTGGAAGGTTCTGCTCTTTGCGCTGGCTACTGCGGGCGCCACGGTGCTCTACGCGCCCTACACCCTCCCGCAGGTCTACCCCCTCGTGGCGTTCCTGGCGTACATGGTGGCGGGCATGCTGCTTTACGACGTCTACCTCACCCGCCCCACCCGCGCCCAAGCCATCACTACCGCGGTGGCTGTCGTTGTCGCCGGCATCGGCCTGTGGCAGCGCTTCAACCCGGACATTCCAGGCTGGCTGCGTTTTACCGGGCATACGGGTGTGCTTGGTGAAATCCTTCTCTCCGTGGCGGTCACTGCGGTGGTGCTGCACCTGTGCCTGATCATTGGCCGTCAGCTGCCGCGCTTGACCTTCCCCTTCGCGGCATTGGGTTCGATGTCTCTGACCATCTATATCCTGCACATTCTCACCGCTCGTTATTGGCAGGCGAATGTCTCGCTGCACAACACCATGGCAGCAGTGGGCTTTGTGCTCGCGTTCCTTCTGTTGAGCGCGCTGTGGAAGAAGTTCTGTGGAAAGGGCCCGGCCGAGAGGGCCGTGGCTTGGGCAATCAAGGAGGTGGCCGCGTAATGGTGGCACGAAAGATAACTGCTGCCCTGGCCAGCTTTGTGGCCGTGGGGCTGGGCGCTGCGCCGGCCATGGCCTTGGAATTCGCCCAACCCGCACCTCAGTCGGAGGAAAGCGCTGCCGTGGCCGCGCTGCGCATGGGCAAGATCGGTAACTTTGGCGATTGCACCGGCACACTGGTGGCCGAGCAGTGGGTGCTCACCGCCCGCCACTGCTTGGAGTCCGTCAATAACGAGGGCTCGCAGGCACGCTTTGGCCAGGGCAAAGACACCCGCGTGTATGACGTGGACTCCTGGGCGGTTTCACCGACTATCGACGCCGGCCTTATGCACCTGACCGAACCCGTCGAGGGCATCAAGCCTGCCAAGCTCGCGGATGCAGTTCCCACCGCCGGTGAGAAAGGCCACTTCTACGGCTGGAGCAGCAGCTCCCGCATGGCCCGCAAGGGTCAGCTGCCGATGGCCGAGATGGAAGTCGGCGAATTGCTATCCGGCGGCACCCCGCCGGCGAGCCCAGACGAATCCGGCCAGAAGATGACGCCGGTAGCTCCAGGAGGAGAAGCAACTGCGCCGGGTGATTCCGGTGCCATGACTCCTGGCGGCATGGCCGTTCCCGCACCAAACGGACCTGGCGGAATGGTCGCTCCCGCCCCTGGCTCGTCCGACGCTCCCCAGGTGATGAAGGGCGGCGAGATGCCAGACATCACCTCGGGCCCAGGTGGCGCGGAAAGCATCCCAGCTGGTGAGCTTGGGGGAGTGGGGCCGATGATTGCCGCTGCCATCATGGATGTGAAGTCCCTCAATGGTGAGGGCATGCAGGGCGGCGACTCCGGCGGACCGTTCTTCGTCAATGGCCATCTCGTCGGTGTGGCCACCGCTGGCACGTCGAATGCAGATCCGGACCTGCCTTCCCCGACTGCTGCTATTACGTCGGTAGTCGAAGTCCGCGATTGGATCGAGGACATCACCAGTGGTCGGGATACCGACGGCGTTCTCAACGCCGATAACTCCCCGGCGCCACCAACAACTATGCAGGTCAGTGCCTTTGTCGCGTGGCCAGCGAGCATTGCCGCGGTAGTCGGACTTATCGCGATCGCCATCTTCTCGCGTTTGCTTAACCGCAAGTCTGTCGCCGCGCGGGGTACCAACTAGGCTGAATCTCCATGAAGGAGAAACTCGTTCCGTGTCTGATCGCTGGTGCCATCCTCGGCCTAGTTCTGTGGTTGGCCTCCGGCATGTTGTGGTTGTTGCCGGTGGGCCTAGCAGCGGGCCTCATGGGCTACCCGCTCCTCGGCATCACGCGCGATGAGTCCCAAGCTCGCAAGCGCCGCGACGACACCTTCCGCGACTAAGTGCCCCACGCCACCGCACTACGCCACCGCGCACGCTGCTTCACGGTCGGTCGCTAGATGGCACCCCACAAACCGTCGACAAATGGCGCCCCACAAAAGGCATCCGCTAGAAGGCGTTTTAGGGGCCAAAAACGCCATGTGCACACCCCAAAAGGCGTTTTCAGGCGAGAAAACGCCTTTTGACAGATGCCATCTGCAAGATGCCTTTTGCTAACTGCGGGCTGCCCTATGGACAGAACCGCCTTCCGGCTGATATTCGCTGTCAGAGCCGACTAGAAGATCTCGATGCGCCCACCTAAGGATTCCGTCTGGCGTAACTGCGCTACCCAATTCGGTGCACCTGGGTGCAGGCGCAGCACCGGGCGGGAAGAAATCTTGACCGGAGAAACGGATTCCTTACGAGCACCGGATCGGGCTTCGATGCGGGTGCGGGCTCTGTAGCCAGCGTCGGCAAGCTCGGCGATTGAAGGCTCATCTGAAGCCAGCGAGTCACGGGCAGACTGCATCAACTCAATCGCCTCATCCAGGGCGGTGACCAAAGCCGTCGCGTTGGTCTCACACATCTGGCGAACCAGGTCCGGGCGGGTACCGGCCACGCGCGTGCCGTCCTTGAAAGAGCCAGCCGCCAGGGACTGCGCCAGGATGCCGCCATTATCGCCCACTACCGCGAGGGTCTCTGCCAGCACGTGCGGCAGATGAGAAATGCGAGCAACCGCAGCATCGTGGTTCGCCACGCGCACCGGCACGGCTTCTGCATGGACCATCTGCGTCATGCGGACAACATCAGCGAAAATATTCTCCCACTCGGTCGGGATACGTTCGCCGCGCGCGTCGCACTCGGCGGCGTAGTCATAAGTAATAACCCAGGCAGCGCGGTTGAACAGGCCGGTCTGCGAGTTCTCCCAGCCGGACTTGGACGTACCTGCCATGGGGTGGCCGCCCACGTAGCGCGGGTGCATGTTACGTTCAACAACGAGTTGGCGGATTTCCGCCTTCACCGAGACGACATCCGTAAAGCCGCAGCTCGGGGCGTGTTCCTGAATGGCGTCAAGAACCGAGGCAACCGCATCCATGGGCACCGCGATAACGATGAGCGCCTTGTCTTCCTCCGCGCGGCGAAGAATGGCGGGGAGGTCATCGGTGACGTCAAAGCCCTGTTTCACAGCAATGCGGGCACCGGACGTGGAGTGGTTGTAGCCGTACACCGGATGGTTGCTTGCGGCGAGGTCACGCAGCAGGGAACCACCAATGAGGCCGAGGCCGATAATGCAGACGGGGCGTTGAACATCTTGAGAACTCACGGTGACAATTGTGGCACAACCCGACTAATCTGACGAGGTATGAGCCACGACGATCTGTCTTTTTCCATCACCGTTGCCCGCAGCGAGCACGGATGGGTGATTCGCCCCTTCGAGGATGACTTCACTAACGTCAACACCTCCATTAAGGCAGTGCGCAACCTGCGTTCCGAGGGTGCGGCCTTTGCGCTGTTGTGCGTGGAGGATGACTATTTCGTCGTGGTCCGCCCAGTGCCGGGGGATGTGCGCATGCTGCTTTCCGACGCCACCTATGCCGCCGAAGACGACTTCGCCGCGGATTTCCTCGACCTGCGCGATCTCGACATCCCGGATCTAGACGAAGATGAGTGGGAGGACGCCGACCCTTATGGCGACGGTGACTTCGACATCTTCGCTGACCTCGGCCTTGATGAGGATCAAGTGGGCTACATCATTGACAACGATGAGGATTGGCCTTCCGATATGCTCCTGCGCATTGCCGGCGAGCTGGGCTTTGGTGATGAGCTGGAGGATTTCATCGACGGCCTCGACTCGGATGACTCTTAAACCAGCAGCGGGCCTGGTGCGCGCGGAGTCTCGCATGCGCCGCGCTCTGGAGGTTGCACGGACCACGCCGGCGGGGGATATCCCGGTGGGTGCCGTGCTTTACGACGCCTCCGGTAACGAACTCGCCACCGGCGTTAACCGCCGCGAGCAGCTGAATGACCCCACCGCGCATGCAGAGGTGGAAGCCATCCGCCAGGCGGTGCGCGCGCACGGCGATGGCTGGCGGCTGGAAGGCTGCGAGCTGGTCGTCACCCTGGAACCCTGCGCGATGTGCGCAGGCGCGATTCAAGCTTCCCGGGTGTCCTCGGTGGTCTTTGGCGCTTTTGAGCCGAAGACGGGGGCGTGCGGCTCGCTTGTTGACGTCCTCCGCGCCCCCGGCGCCCTCCACGTGCCCGAGGTACGCGGTGGAGTGCTGGAGGAGGAGTGCGCGGAGCTGCTCACGAGCTTCTTTGGGGGTCTGCGCGGAAGCAGCGAGTAGCCCTGAGTTGGGTAGTGGCCCCGGATCCACCTTCCGATTCGCGTGTAGGCTGGGTGGCCCACGTGAGAGACGTAGATATTAAGGAGAAAATCATGGGTGATTTCGAGAACAAGAAGGACGAGTTCGTTGGCAAGGCTAAGGAAGCTGCTGGCAACGTAAGCGACAACGAGAAGCTGGAGAACGAGGGCAAGGCCGACCAGGTCACCTCTGAGGCCAAGCAGAAGGCTTCCGACGCCGTCGAGGGCGTCAAGGATAAGGCCAACGAGGTTATCGGTAACCTCAAGGACTAATTCCTAGCCTTAGGTAGCTGAATCGCTGTCCCCGCCGCCTGGCGTGGGCAGCGATTTTGTCGCTCGGGACGACTCCCGTAATCTGGAACGCGGTGGCGTGTCCGAGCGGCCGAAGGTGATCGCCTCGAAAGCGATTGTTGGGTAACCCCCAACCGCGGGTTCAAATCCCGCCGCCACCGCCACATCCGGCACTCCAGTTTTTAGCTCTGGGGTGCCGGTCCTTTTATGTTTTAGAAGCCAGCCCGCCCTCTATCAACATCTCTTTGGAAATCCAGCGCGGCTTGGCGCGCCTCGGGGTCGTGGTCTTCCGTACGTTTGTGAATCCGCCGGCTCATCATGCCCGCTGGGATGGCAATGAGAAGGATGGCCGCGACGGCGACGATGACGAAAGTAGACATGGCGGGTCTCCTAGAGCACTTCAGTAGCTCCACATTGTAGCGCAGGCCATACTCCGCAGGGCTGGTAGAGCTCTTACGGGACCGTTAGGGCTTCACAGCCCAACTGGTTAAACTGGTGCACATTCGTGTCCACCGCCAAAGCTTCCGCGAGCAATAATCGCGCATGTGAAGGGGAATTTCCGTGGCAAAGCTGCTTTACCACCTAGGCCGCTGGTCTTACATCAATCGATGGAAGGTCATCATCGCCTGGATCTTCATTGTGGCGGCTGCGGGCGGAGCGACCTTGAGCTTAATGAAGCCGATGACCACGGAGTACTCCATCAGCGGCACGCCCGCTATTGACGCCACCCGCCGCGCGGTGGAGCTCTTCCCGGAGAACGGCAACCCGGCCAATGCGCCGACGGTCAACCTCGTCTTCAAGGCCCCGGAAGGTGAGAAGCTCAGCGATCCGCAGAATGAGGTAGCGGTGGGGGATGTGGTGCGCCACATTGCTGAGGGCTTAGATATACCGGAGGGCAGCCAACAGCGTTGGGGCAACCCGCTTGACGTATCGCCAGCACTTCAGCAGCAAGTCATTGAGCAGTTCACATCCATGGGATTGCCGGAGGAGACCGCACGGGCGGATGCCGACAACCTGGCCATGGTTAATGCTGATGAGACGATTGCTTATACCACCTTCGACTTTGACGCGGAAAGCCCCTATTCAGTCGACCCCGCGGATAAAGACGTGGTCCATGAAGCCATGGATATTGGTCGCGCCGCGGGCCTGGAGGTAGAAGCCGGCGGTGCGGGCTTCGGTGATGAAATCCAGGTCAACTCGATTTCTGAGGTCATCGGCCTCGCCGTGGCGTTTATCGTCCTCATTATTACCTTCGGTTCGCTGGCCTCCGCTGGCATGCCGCTTATCTCCGCGGTCGTGGGCGTGGGCCTGGGTGCGATGGGCGTCATGATTGCCACCCACTGGATTGAGCTCAACAACCTCACCCCGGTTCTGGCCGTCATGATCGGTTTGGCCGTGGGTATCGACTACGCGCTGTTCATCATGTCGCGCTACCGGCAGGAGCGCTCCCGCATGGACGGGCCGGATGCCGCCGGCATGGCCGTCGGCACGGCGGGCTCCTCCGTGGTCTTTGCCGGTGCGACGGTCTTCATCGCGCTCTTCGCTCTGCTCGTGGCACGCATCAGCTTCCTTACCGCCATGGGCCTGGCCGCTGCGGGCACGGTCTTCATGGCCGTGCTTGTGGCGCTGACCTTGGTGCCCGCGATGCTGGGCCTGCTCGGTGATAAAGCCTTCGCCGGGCGCATCCCCGGCGTGGCCGGCAACCCCACGAAGCGCCGCCCGCGCCGTACGAAACCAACGATGGGTAACCGTTGGGTGCGCACGGTTCAGCGTGTCCCCGGTGTCGTCATGGCCCTGGTGGTGCTCGGACTCGGTGCTTTGACCGCCCCGGTCTTGCACATGGAGCTGGCGCTTCCGGCGGATACCACGTCTAATCCGGATACCACCCAGCGCAAGGCGGCGGATCTGCTCTCCGAAGGCTTCGGCCCCGGCATCAACGGCCCCTTCCTGGTGATCGTGGATGGCGCTAACGCCAACCCGGATTCCGCAGCCTTGCAGCCCTATATCCAGGGCCAGGAGGGTGAAGAGGACGAGCAGAAGAAGGCGGCCCTTTCTTCCTTCATCTATTCCGTGCAGCGCCTGAATCAAGTGGGCGGTGTCAAGCACGCCCAGCTGGTGGGGGTGAGCAAAGACATGAAGTCCGCGCAGATCATGGTCAGCCCTACCACGGCGCCGACGGATGATGCCACGGTTGGCACCGCCTCCGCCCTGCGTACTGCCGGTGCGGAGCTGGAGGATGCCACCGGTGCCGAGATCGGCATGACGGGCCTGACCGCGGTGCAGCTCGACATCACCGAGCGCCTCGAAGAAGCCATGGGGCCATACCTTGCCATCGTGGTGGGCCTGGCCATCTTCCTGCTGCTGGCGGTCTTCCGCTCCATCTTGGTCCCGCTGGTGGCCGGCTTAGGCTTCCTGCTCTCCGTCGGCGGTGCCTTCGGTCTGACCGTGCTGGTGTGGCAGGACGGCTTCACCGGACTGGTGCCCGCGCCGGGCCCGCTGATTTCCTTCATGCCCATCTTCCTCATCGGCGTGACCTTCGGCCTTGCCATGGATTATCAGGTTTTCCTGGTCACCCGCATGCGCGAGCATTTCTCCCGTTTCCCGCAGGGCAGTGGCGGGAAGTACAGCAAGTACAACGCCAACGATGAGGCGACTATCGCCGGCTTTACCGCCGGTGCCCGCGTGGTTACTGCTGCGGCCATCATCATGATTTCCGTCTTCGTGGCCTTTATCAGCCAGCCCCTGCCCTTCATCCAGATCTTCGGCTTCGCGCTGGCAGCGGGCGTGCTTTTCGACGCCTTCCTAGTCCGCATGTCCCTCGTCCCCGCCACCATGTTCCTCATGGGGCACACTACCTGGTGGATGCCGAAATGGCTGGACAAGCTGATCCCGCAGCTGGACATCGAGGGCACCGCACTCGAGGAAGAATGGGAGCGCAAACACGCAGCAGCATCCCGTGAAGCAGAGGATAAAGCAGCGCAGCCCGTAGAATAGTTCCCTATGACCCACCCTAAGCCGCAGCTTGAGACCGACCTGTCCTTCGATGTGAAGAAGGAGCTGGACCTAAGTGGTCCAGCACAACCGGGAAAGCACGGCCGCACCGGCGTTATCCATACGCCGCATGGAGATATCCAAACCCCGGCCTTCATCCCGGTGGCCACCAAGGCCACGGTGAAGACGCTGACCCCGGAACAGATCCGGGCCACCGGCGCGCAGGCCATCCTGTCCAACGCTTATCACCTCTACCTGCAGCCGGGCCACGACATCGTGGACGAGGCCGGCGGCGTGGCTACCTTCGAGAACTGGCATGGGCCGACCTATACCGACTCGGGCGGATTCCAGGTCATGTCGCTCGGCGTGGGTTTCAAGAAGGTCCTCGCCATGGATGTGGCAGACCTGACGGACTCCGACATCCGCGCGGCCAAGAAAGAGCGCATGGCGCAGGTGGATGAGGACGGCGTGGACTTTAAATCCTTCATCGACGGTTCCACGCATCGCTTCACCCCGGAGGTCTCCATGCAAATCCAGCATGGCTTGGGCGCGGACATTATGTTTGCCTTCGACGAGCTCACCACGCTCGTGGATACCCGCACTTACCAGGAGGAATCCGTCGAGCGGACGCGCCGCTGGGCGCAGCGCTGCCTGGATGAGCACGACCGGTTGACGCTCGCCCGCGGCCCGCAGAAACCGCGCCAGTCCCTGTGGGGCGTGGTGCAGGGCGCGCAGTACGAGGACCTGCGCCGCCAGGCCGCGCGTGGGCTGGTGGAGCTCTCCGATCGTGCCGAGGCAAATGGCCGTCGCGGCTTCGGTGGCTTCGGCATCGGTGGTGCTTTAGAGAAGGAGAATCTGGGCACGATTGTGGGGTGGGTATGCGATGAGCTGCCCGTCGATAAGCCCCGGCACCTGCTGGGTATTTCTGAACCGGATGATATTTTTACCGCCGTTGAGGCTGGTGCCGATACTTTTGACTGTGTGGCGCCGACCCGCCTAGCGCGCCGCGGTGGCGTCTACACCCTCGACGGACGCCTCAACCTCACCAATGCGCGCTTCAAACGGGATTTTGCTGGCGTGGACGAGGAATTCGGCGGTTACGTCTCGGAGAACTACTCCCGCGCCTACATCCACCACTTGCTCAAGGCCAAGGAATTCCTCGCCGGCACGCTGTGCACCATGCACAACCTGGAGTTCATGATCCGCCTGGTGGATAACATTCGGGAGTCCATCGACGGCGGCTATTACGAGGCCTACCGCGATGAATTTATGGGGCGCTATTACGCCAAGTGACCGGTGACGATGACGTTGTACTCCAAGTCTGATGTGCCGTCCACCGCACACGCAATGAGCACGATACGCCCGGGAACCTCGGTATTCATGAGGTCGGCGTCGCTGCCGAGCTGATTCTTGGGGATGAGGAAGGCGTTATCCACGATCCACTCGCGGCCCGCACCACCCTCGGAGGTCATGCGGATGTGGGAGCCGTTCAGGGTGGACGTCGCAAAGCGCTGTACCTGCTCCCCGTCGAGGCCTTCCACCGTCGTGGGCGCGGTGAGGTCCACGTTGGCCGTGACCACTTCGGAGAAGGGGTTGAATACCAATTTCTGCTGGCCCCACGCATGGCCCAACACGTAAGTAGTGCCCTGTTCCGCTGTGGCGGGGGACTCGCCCCAGTCTTGTACCCAGCGCACCATGGTCTCCTGCGGACCGGCCGGGTTGAGGGGGACGACGAAGGGCATCGAGTCATAGGTCGCGCCCGTGATTGTGGCCGGGCCATCCATCTCAAACGCACCGGTCAGTGCTGGTGCCGGGCCCTCATTGAGTGGGGGAGGAGTGGGCGCTGCGCTTGAAGACGTCTCACTGCTCACCGTCATCGACTCCGACGCGGCCGCGTCGCTCGTCGTTTCAGACGACGTGGTGACTTCCTCGGCGCCCGAGCACGCCACAAGGATTAAGGCCGTGGTAAGGCCAAGGATAGGGAGGAGGGACGTTCGTAGATGCTTATGCATCGTAGATGTCCTTTAAGACCTCATCGAGGTTAAAGCGCTCGCCGGAATCCTCTGCCATTGCTGCGCGCAGTTCCTGAAGGTCGTAGTAGTCTTCGACCCGTTCTAAAAACGCTGCGCAGGCAAAATCAGATATCGGACGGCCTTCACATGCAGCCATTAATTCTCCTTTGTCACCGTGAATGCATCGTATTACGCAAGATGGGTGAAAGGAAGAGAGAAATAGACCCCCTCGGCACAGTGTGTGCCAAGGGGGTGAGAATTCGCGACGGGTCGCTGCTACTGAGGCTGTGTTGCCGTTGAGGTTTCGGCCTCATCGATAGGCACGTAATCCTCGCGGCGCTTGACCCAGGAGATAACCAGCGTGGTCAGCGGAAGCATGATGACCTCGCAGGCGGTCTTCCACAAGAAGCCCACGATGACGTAGTTCAGGAAGCCACTGAAGGAATCGATGCCGATGACGGGTGCGGCGATAGCACAGAACAGTAGAGTATCGCCGAACTCGCCAACGACGGTGGACGCAACAAGGCGGGCGATGAGGCCCTTCTCGCCTGAGCGGGCCTTCATCTTCACCAAGGTGAAAGAGTTGAGCAGCTGGCCCACAACGTAGCCGACCAAGGAGGCAGCAAGAATCTGCGGAACCAGGCCGAGAGTTGCTTCGAAAGCTTCTTGGCCTTCATAGAAGTCCGCGGCAGGTAGCCAGATGGCGATGTAGAAGGAGAGCGCGGCAAGGATAGCCATGGCGAAGCCGATGTAGACAGCGCGGCGGGTGGACTTGAAGCCGTAGCACTCAGAGAGAACGTCGCCCACGATGTAGGCAAGAGGGAAGAGGAAGAAAGCGCCATCGGTAATGAGCGGGCCCAGCTGGACGCCCTTCGTGGCATTGATGTTCGAGATGAGGAAGGTGACGACGAACACCGTGACCAGCCACGGGTACAAAGTGGAATGTACCGGGATGAATCGGATGCTCTCGCCACCGGGTTTGGTGGTTGCGGTTGCCGATTGAGTTGTCATAACACAGCATTTTTCCATGAAGATGGGGGAACTAGAAATGGGGTGGATCAAGCGCTACTACTGGGGAGTAATCCCTAAGGTGTCATTGTGAAACAAAACTGCAGATGAGCAGGTTGTTTTCGGGATCCATTAAGAGGTTAGTAGTCAGAAAGTTATCTGAACTGGGCAGAAAAGGTGGCCATACTATGGCATTCTTTTGCTTGCAGTGTTGTCGTGTTCCCTGCACGTTTCTTGTCTGCTGTGCTTGCTGAGCGCTCGAAGAGATTCGGGCGCGTTCGAATTTTTAGGTCAGCACGAGAAGAACGTGTCCGAGACTGCGACTACCTTATATCTCAATGCTCTCAGCACTCCGGCTGATTCTTTGTCTTCCACGCACTTATGCAGGGAGGAGAGGGAGGTCGGTCGGGGCAAACACCGTTATAGAGAAGGTATCGCTATGACATTTGGTTCCCCAGGTTCGTCACCACAGTTTGGCGGGCGCCCTCCACAAGGTGCGCCCACGCCGAACCTCGGCGCAGGACACAACGCCGGCTCTGGATTCGGTGCGCCCGGTGGATCCGGCGGATTTGGTGTTCCCAATCCGGCGCAGAACCCGACCCCTAACCCTAGTCCAGGACAGAGCGCAGGCACGGGCCCAAGTTCCGGCTTTGGTTCCGGTTCCGGTTCGGGCTTTGGCGCGCCGGGCTCGTCGGATGGCTTTAGCCAGTCCTCCCCAACCCCGGACTTCCGCCGCCAGGTCGCAACGCCGAGCGAGCCGACGAAGGGACCGTGGTCACTGCTCATCGCAGCAGGTGTGTCTGCAGTTATTGCGCTGATTTTGCTTATCGTGGCGCCCCTCGTTGCCTCCCCGACGCAGGGCCTGTATTTTGGCCTCGCGATTTTTGGCTGGCTGCTGGCGGGCATCGTTACCTTTGTTCTTTTGGGTCTGTACACCTTGAAGAACACGCAGCGGCAAGCAGAGACCTTCTACATTGAGGACACCACACAAACCTTGCTCTACCGCGTCATTATGGGCGGTAGTTTCCTTCTCGTCATCGTCGCTGCGGTCGAAATCGCCTTCTACGTAGGAAAGGCGGTTGGCGCCTAATGAAGAAGTTCACTCGTGCACTAGCTTTGTCCGCAGCAGCGATGATTGCCGGTTTCGGCGGTAGCTTGGGAGCCGTAGCACAAGAAGCTCCACCGGCTCCTGATGCACCAGCTCCTGAGGCGCCACCGGCACCGGATGCACCCGCGCCGGATAATCCGGAAGGGAATCCGGACGATAAACCTGAAGACCACCCAGAGGACAACGGCGACCACAATCCTGACGAGCACCCAGAGGACAAGCCTGCTCCGGAGGAACACCGCGAAGGTATCGGTTCTGAGTCCAAGCTTTCTGAAGTCTCCCAAAAGAACCTGTCTGACTTCGGCTCGTGTATCGCGAGTGAGAAATCTGCGGACCTACTTTTTGTTCTGGACCAATCGGCGTCGCTCGTTGGTTATGAAGGCTCAACGCCTACGGATGCTGACTTTTTCCGCGTAGATGCTACGGCGGACATTGTGAAACAGCTGGCTAACCTCGGCGAGGATAACGGCGCCGACATCAACGTCAAGCTCGCTGGTTTCGGTTCTGAGTACTACAGTGACCCTGCCGAATATGGCGGCTGGACCAACGTCTCCGGTAAGGAAGATGCTCTGGACAGCGAGCTGGAGAAGTTTCGTAAGGAAGACCGAGTCTCTGATCTGGAAACCAATTACGGCGCTGCGTACTCAGGTGCGCTCAAGGAATTCGCGTCTCATGAGAGCAGCAATTGCCGTGCCATCGTGTTCTTTACCGATGGCAAGTACTACACCGATGCCGAAGCACATGATCTGAAGGGCGCACAAGACAAGCTGTGTGAGGTTAATTCTTCAGTAACTGCTTTCCGCAACTCGAACATTCGCCTTTTTAATGTCGGGCTGGTTCCTGCTGCCGAAGCGCAGGACCAGATTAGCCAGCTGACTCGCATGGCAGAAGGCGAGGACTGTGGCCAAGGTGCCCCGAACGGTGCGTTCTTTGATGCTGGTGAGGACCCCGCGGCACTCTTCGCTGCCTTCCGAAATCTCATCCCAACTTCGGGTGGTGTGACTAAAGACGGCAACCTGAAGGACCAATTCGACTTCGTTCTGGATGACTCCGTCTCCCCAGTGCGCCTGTCCGCAGTACCGAAGAACTCGGTGGAGGAAGGCACTCTTATTCCTACGTTGACCGGCCCCAATGGTGAGGTGGTTGAGCTCCACACTGATACCACCAAGGTGGCTGGCGCGAAGGTCTCCGTGACCGAAAACAACAAGCTACCGGGCATGGTGGATATCGCTATGGAAAAGGATGGCGATGACTGGGCTGGCGCATGGACCTTCGGCTACAAGGTGGCGGAGGGCACTGATGGCGAGTACCTTGCATCTGTCGTTATGGTCCCCGGTCTCACCCTTGACCTCAAGCGCGAGGATGGCACCAAGGTTGAGGGAGGCATTAACTCCGACCAGATACTTAAGGGCCAGCTGGTGGACGGCAAAGGTGAGGCCCGCACGCTAGAGGGCGAGGGTACACTGCACGCAGAGTTCGTACCGGAGGAAGGTTCCCCGGTCACTCTCGTGGACAACGCCCCGATTACTGATGGGCAGCCTGTCGATATTCCACTCGAACGAGTAGAAAACGCTGCCTCTGGTCAGCTGGTCACTCGCGTGGACATCACCACGAAGGGCACGGAGGATCGTCCGGGCTCCAAGCTGGATCCCATCAATGCCGAAACCCCGCTGACTATTACTCCAGTGAACATGCCCACTGTTGGCTCGGCACAGACAATCACGATGACGGAGAAAGAAATTACCGTCGACGTCCCTGTGACCGGCCCGGGCAAGGTGTGGGTTGCAGACCAGACAGTGAATACCGAAGACGCCATGCTGCCTGCAGGAGTGTCCTCCATCGCTGTGTCCTCCAAGAACAACTCTGAGGACTCTGCACTGGAGCTGTCCAAGGACGAGAAAGCCACCATTCCGGTGACGTTGAGCGTGGAGAATATGGCTGACGGTCCGCTGCGCGTGGAGCCGATAATTAATCTCCAGTCAGCAGAAGACAACCAGCAGATGGAGTTGCCGTTGACCTTGCAGGGCTCCATGAGCGCTCCCCTGAGCAAGTCCGCATTTGGCTTGGCATTTGTCCTTGCAGTGCTGCTTGCACTGCTCATTCCGCTGGCCATCCTGTACTTCATGAAGTGGTTCTCTGGCCGTATTCCAGAAAAGCCACGCATGTTCGTTAAGACCATCCCGGTCAAGCGCGACGGGGCCAACCTGGTTCGCACCGATAATGGCCGCCCATTTGCAGTGAGCAAGGATGAGTTCCAAGGTGCGGTACCGGTGGAGACCTCGGCACGCTCAGCTCAGCTGGGCCGCAATGAAGCCAAGGTGAAGATGGGGCTGAGCCCCTTTACTGCCGCGCACGTAGAGATTCAGCGTGACGGCACAATCTCCGGCAAGGGCAAGAAGTCCGGTTACCGCGCAGTGCTGCCGCTGGCCATTCAGAATGAGTGGTTCTTTGTTGGTAACCAGAAGGACCGTGATTCCGGTGAGATTGTTATGACCGTCGATACGCTGGCGCAGGCCAGCCAGTACGACGAGATGTCGAAGGAAATCAGCCGACAGGCACTGCCGCTCTTTGACCAAGTAGCGTTCCCTGCTGAGAAGGAGCCGACCCCGCCGCCAGCAGGGCAGCAGACCCCACCTCAGCAACCGGGTGGTCCGTCTGGCTCCACCGGTCAACCAGGACCATCTGGTCCACAGGGCCCGTGGGGCCCGCAAGGTGGCCCACAGCCTGGACCACAAGGAGCTCCGTACCAGGGCGGTCAACCACATACCCCGCAACGCGGTGGCTTTGGTTCCTCGCAACCTGCGGGACCGTCCCCGCAGACCCCGCCGCAGCACGGCCAGCCGGGCCGCCCGAATCAGCCCGGCCAATCTGGCTTTGGTGGAGGGCCAGGATTCGGTAGTGGTCAGGGCTTCGGCCAGCCACAGCGTCCGAATCAGCCAGGCTGTCCTGGACCGCCTGGTGGCTCCGGGTTCGGTCAACCGGGACAGCAACGCCCGAACAATCCTGGTACCCCTGGTAACAACGGCGGCTTTCCCCCGAACCCCGGGTTCGGACCCCGGAACTAAGTCGGTTTAGCACCACACAACAGCACAGAAGCGAAGCCCCTTCGAAAGGTAGTTAAAGATGAAGAAGTTCCTCGTCGTCGGTTGCGGTGGCTCCGGCGCCAAGACCCTGGCGTTCATGATGGATCAGCTCAAAGCAGAGCTGCGCAGCATTGACCCGGACATGACCGAACTGCCCAAGGCGTGGCAGTTCGTCAACATCGACGTGCCTCTTGAGGAGGAAGCCGGCCCGCAGAAGCTGCCCAACGTGACGCAAAACGGCGGACAGTACGTTGGCATTGGTTCGCGCCAGAATTACAACACCTTCGACGAGGGAGTATCCAGCATCCTCGGCCGCTCCGGCAAGCTTGGTGAGATTGCCACCTGGGCTACCCGTAACCCGGCGTCCAATGACGTAAAGCTTGCTGATGGCGCCGGCCAGTACCGCGCAATCGGCCGTATGCTGACCCTGCCGCACCTCAAGGAGATTCGCCAGTCCCTCAAGGCAGCGGTGGACGAGATGTTCACCCAGGAAGCAATCCAAGAACTCAACCGCTTGAATTACAAGCAGACCAAGCTGGACTCCGACACTGGTGACTCCCAGCCGGTCGTCCTCGTGGTCTCCTCCATGGCAGGCGGTGCTGGTGCCTCGATGTTCCTTGATGTGTGCCGCGTGCTTACCACTATTCCGAATGTGAACCCACAGGGCACTCTCGTCTTCATGTACACCCCGGAGATCTTCTCCGATAACAAGGCCGATGACATGGCTGGCGCGTGGCCGAACTCCTTGGCTATGTTCGGTGAGGTCGTTGCCGCCCAGATGGGTAATTCCAGCAAGCATGACCGCGCCATTTTCGAAGCCTTCGATATGGGTAACCCGCCGGAGGGGCAGACCTTTGGCCGTATCTTCCCGATTGGCTCCAAGATGGGCACCACCAGCGCACGTTTCGGCGATGGTTCTGCCATGTCCATTTATCGTGGTCTGGGCCGTGCACTGGCTGGCCTGATGGCATCCACGAAGGCCAGCGACAACCTTGTCTCTTACGCGTTGACCAATACTCCTGCGGGTGACGGCGGCCGCCGCTTCTTTGGCTGGGATAGCCCTACCGGTGGTACTCCGTGGGGCCGCTTGCCCTGGGGTTCTCTTGGTTATGCCCAGGTATCCATGGGCCGTGACCGTTTCGCCGAGTACTCCTCTCAGCGCCTTGCTCGCAGCGCCTTTGAGCGTCTCTTCAACGGTCACCTCGATCCGCAGAACCCCGAAGCCGGTGAGATGCAGATTGCCAAGAAGCTAGAGGAGCGCCTGCCCAACGCTTTTAGCTCCATTACTCTTGATCCGTCCTGGGCGCACGGCGGTCAGATTGATAGCGGCAGCGTCTGGAACTGGCTCAACAGCGTTTTCGGTGGTCAGGCTCAGCAGGCTGCGGATAGCGCCACGAAGTACCTGCAGAACTACATCCCGGTAGGCCAGGGCCGTAACGTCAACGAGTGGCGTGACGAGTTCGAAGGCAACATGGCTGACCCACGCAACGAACAGGCGATTGCCTCCGTACTGAACAACGCTGCGTATGACATTGTCTACCGCTACGCCAACTTCTTCACTGACAGCGTGCTGGCTACCGTCGAGGGCGAGCTTGCGGCCGTCGGCGTGCCTTATGTGCGCGAAATGCTCTCGAAGATTACGGATGTGTTGACGAACTCCGACCGCCTCATGCCGGTTCTAGGAGAGTACTCCGGTTACTACCAAAACACCCGTGTGCTGACGAAGCCGGAGGGCGCGGATCCCATCCTGAGCCCGCTGACCGGTAAGGGTCAGATGACGGATCCGACGCCGACGGTTAATGCACTCATGGGCTTGTATTACAACCAGTTCTACAGCTATGCGCTCATGGCCATCGCACACCTGCTCAAGGATGTTCTCCAGGATTATGCCGACGAGAACCTTTTCCACCTCAAGCGCGAGCTGGCAGATGCCCACGCCGTGCTAGAGAAGGCAGTGTCCAAGCGCGCTGAAACTAACAAACTTGCGGATGTGCGCACCGATGAGGTCAACGCGTGGCCCACGGAAATTGATGAGGTTGTCGAAACCCGCTTCAAGGGTGCCGAGAACGAAATCATGCTCACGGACGTCAACTCCTTCATCGTTGACTACAAGGATCAGATGCTGCGCACCATCCAAGGCCAGCAGTCCACGGCGGACGTCACCAACTATGAGCAGGCGTATCCCTTCGCAGTGCGTTCCGTCATTCGCGGTGAGTGGGAATCCCTCGACGCGGCCCAAGCACCGAATGACACTTTGGCACCGCAGAAGCGCACGAACGATGCTTATTCCAACCGTGCTGGTTGGGTTTCTAAATACCTATCGCGTCACCCGCAGACTGGTGAGTCCCGTGAATCCCAGCGTGCGCACTACCACGCCAAGATTCGCCCAACGGATCTGCTCGAGCGCTCCCGCCAGTGGATTAACCGTCGTGATTACGAGTTCCAGAAGTTCAACTCGGTCGACCTGCGCCGCTACCTCACCCTGACCCCGGACATCAACGAGGTTGAGCACGCAGAGCGTCAGCGCCGCTTCGTGGAGGCCTTCCAGTTGGCACTGAGCTATGCCCGCCCGCTGGCGGCTGTCAACGACGACATGGTCCAGCGCATCCATGGCAAGTCAGTGCAGTACACCTACTCTTTCTCCGATATCCCATTTGCTGAGCTCGGCTCCGCAGAGAGCGGTATCGCTGCGCAGCTGGAGTCCGTGCTCAACCGCCCGGAGATTGACGGCCCGTCTTCGGTTGCTCTCCGCAACTCTCTGAACATGTCGGATCATGTTCAGCACATCGAGATTTTCGGCTCCTACCCGAACTACTCGCCGATTGTCTTCTCCTCCATGTTCAATTACATCGCCAAGGACATTGAGAAGCAGGACAACTTCGATGGTTCTTGGTGGTCGGAGCGCCGAACCCGCCCGCTCCCGGCAGCGTTGCCGCTCACGGAGACCGAGCGCCAGGCCATGGTTGCCGGTTGGATCATTGGACGCATCACTGGGCGCGTGTACATCTCCAACCCGGACGCCAGCAACGCCGCGGCCCATATCTTTGATGACACTGATGGTGGCGTGAACAATTGGGTTGACTTCCCGAACCCCATGCTCATCTCGCCGCGCCGCATGATCAAGAAGTCGGACTGGATGTCCTCGGTATTGGAATCCATCTTCATCGCATACGCCAAGGTGCAGGAGAACGGACCTCACGGCTTCGCGTCCTCGCTGTATCCGTACCAGTTGCTGCGTGGGCTTTTCGACGACGGACTCGACTTCGCTCACTCCGGCGCATCAACGCACCCGGTTGTTCACCGTTTGGCGCAGTTCCTTGCGTCCGGTGAAGTTCCGAATCGCGGCACGGTGGGCACGTCCATCCAGGATCGCTACGAAACCTTCGTCGCGGAGTTGGACAAGTTCGCACGCGGTGCTGATCACTTCGTTCCGGGCCACACCAACGCCTTGCCAGGCCAGGGCCGCGCGAACAAGCCATTCGCAGAGATTCGCTCCCGCGAGGTGGCGTCCATGACGCCGTACTACCGCGACTTGGCCGAGGACGTTATCGCTATGGTGCCGGTTATCCGCAACTACCTGGACCAAGCCAAGACCGTAGCCGAGAATCCCGTGGCGCAGCCGAGCCCGCAGGCACGCACCTCAGAGTCAGATTTCGGGCAGACCACTTCACCGGAATTCAACCTCAACGATCTGGATGACACCTTCTAATGACGAACGTAATTATCTTCGGGCACGGCGCGACTGCGGATGATATCCGCTCGCGGTTGAGCGATTTGCGTGCCGTCGGCCTCCTGCAAGACTTCGTATGGATCGACTACGCGCACCCCACCAACGGAGCGGTTGTGCGTTCCTTCACGGAGGAAGGCACTGTGCGCTTGTCGACGCTTGATGATGCTCTCCGCGGCTTTTCCGGTGACGTCCTCCTCGCCACCATCGATCCGATGGATGCGGACCAACCACAGGACGCCAACAAGCTCACGGAGTGGGTCAGTGCAGTCGACCAACGCCTGATTCAGGCCTCCAACCTGCGCGTTCGTCTGCTGTTGTCCGCCTTGCCGATGGACAACGTTGAGGTAATGCCGCTGCAGGGCTGGAGCAACCTCGTGCTTTCCCCGGAAGAAGGCGGAACCCCGGCCTCCTCACGGATTCGCCCCATTAAACGGGCCAAAGATGGTTTCGAGCTCGCACAGTTTGCCGCTCCTGCCGTGGCCAGCATCTTCGGCCTGTGGCGCGGCATGCCGGAGCCGGCCGTGCTGGACCCCGATACTCATCGAGTCATCGAAACCGGTGACCGCCAGCGCTTCCGGCTTGTGCGTGCCTTCCACCGCACGATCGACGCCAGTGACATTGAGGACAAGGTCAAGAAGGCCGTCTTTGACCCCACTCAGCGTCTTCCGCAGCCGCAGGTCAACAACATTTCCCGTGCTGTGCACTACGCAAACCCGGAGCAACTCACGGATCAGTGCGCCAAGATGTTCATTGACCAGCAGATCTCCCCATTGGTGAGCGCACCTACCGCTTATGAGGAACTACAGTCTCACAAGGTCAGTGGTTGGGCAGCACTTAAAGATAATCTGCGTCTGTACTGGTCAACGGTCGTCGGCAAGCCCCAGGATTGGGTCGAAGGACAGCGCGGTGCCATGAACAAGAACGCCGCCACGTTCCTCCAGAAGATGTTGTACGGCGAGAATTCCAGTGTTGAGGTTGTGCTGGCAGGGCACTCTGGCAAGGGGAGCGGTGCCACCAGCGTCGATGAACTGCGCCAAGCCAGCGAACACACGATGCGCGTGGCAAAAGAACAGCACTTTTCGCTGGGCCAAGAGCCGCAGTTGTCCCACACCTGGGAGGCCTATCACGATTACGCGCTCGGACTGGTTGATGGTTCCTGGCGCGAGAGTATTGATACCCAGGGTCTTCGCAACAACCAAGGCAACATGTACATCGTGCAGTACGGTGGCCAGTCCGTGCAGGATGTCAGCGCTTCCTTCCACGGCTTCCATCCACTCATGACCAGTACTTTGGGGTACACGCATGAGTCACAGGCAACGGTGGCTCCCTTCGACCCAGTAGGTGCAGAGCGCTTCGCCGCCGACATCGAGTACACGAGTCAGCAGACCCGTAACGAAGCTGTCAGCCGCAAGAAGCATGAGTTTGCTTCCTGGCGTGCGAAGAACAGCACCACCTTCGCATGGAAGGTGGGCCAGGGACTGTGGGATAAGTTGGGCCATGCTCAGCAGAAGTACCGTGAGGCACACGCTATGGCCCGCGAGCTGCAGGAGCTGGCCAACAGCTTCCAGGCACGTGACTTCAACGCAGAGAACAAAGCTCTTACCGGCAAGCTACGCACGATGTGGGTTGTCCTCTTCGTGTTCCTTGCGCTTCTGACCTACATGGTGGCTGGCCGCTACAACCAGGATCTGCCGCTCGGTGAGTACCTGCAGTGGTTTGATTGGCCGTGGTACGTGGTGGGCGTCATTGTGGCGATTCTGCTTTTCCTCCTGTGTTCGTGGGCGGTGTTTACTAAGGCCCAGCGCGACATTTTCGACTATGTACAGCGCCGTAAGCTTCTTGCCCGCAACCAAGAGATTGCAGCGCAGAACCTGGCAACATCTTCGGCGGAAATCGCTCGTATTTCCAATGCCTACAACCAGTTCTTGAGCTGGTCGGCGTTGTTGGGCCGTGCTATCTACGCCCCATTCGGCCGCAAAGAAACCTCGAGCGATCACCTGCGTACTCCGCAGTCAGGTCTGCCGGAGAACGCTCGGATTGCTCAGGCCGTGCTCAACCGTGATGATGCTGTGCGCATGACGGATGAGATTCGTTCCCATATTTTCCAAACGGAGTGGGCGCACCGGTCGCTGAAGTCCATGTTGGATGACATGAATAACACCTTTGAGCGCAACCGTACTGGTCACACGGCCGTGGCGCTCAATGAGATGTGGGGAATGGCTGGTCTGGGTTCGAGTACTGCGTTGGATAACCTCTCGCGCAACCTTGATCACCCTTATATGAAAGACCGTGACTTGAAGCAGCAAGAGTGGCAGAAGGTCATTACGGACCCGCGCATGTCGCGCAGCTTGCAGCAGTACTTGGGCCACGTCACCTTCCGTGAGGAAGGAGGCGCCCGGAGCCAGAGTACGAGCGAGTTCCTCGCCGGCATGAACCAGGAGAAAGGCGCTTTGCAGGCCTTCAGCCCCAATGCGTTGACAAGTGCTGGCGGCGCTGAGGGCTACACCGAGATTGATGGCTCCCGCACTCGCATTGTGGAAGTGGATAGTCAAACCGCACTGACCAGTCAGCTTTCCCGTTCAGTCACGGTGGTGCAGTACGGCAAGATCACTGATTTCAAGTACCTCATCCCTGATTCCGTCCCCGGTGCGCATACCTTTGACAACACCGCGGACTTGTCCCTCGACGAGCTGGATGACACCAGCCACATGGGCTTCGGAGCACCAGCACAGACCGATGCGCCAAGTGACTCCCGTGGTACCCAGGAGAGCACTCCGTGGCAGCCGGGCTCGAACGCTAACCCCGTGTTTGGTCAGCCGGGGACTCCGGACTTGTCGGACCTCGATGAAACCTTCTAAGGAAGATTGATCTAAGGAACGTTGATGACACACACCCCGAAACCCTCAATCAAGGATGTTCCGTTTAGCGAGCTCACAACGTTGCATGAGCTGAAGCGTGTGAGTGCTGACGATGTCCGCGAGGCTGTCTCCGCCCCGTTTAGGCAGTTTGCCGAGCAGATTGCCGCTGCATTTAACGGTGAGGAAGTAGATCACCCAGAGCTGAGTGCGGAATCCCTCAACGCAGCGGCGGCACAGGAACGCGCTGCCGACCATAAGGCTGCACAGCAGGCAGCCAACGAACGCGCAGCGGCAGAACGGGCCGCCGCAGAACGCGCAGCGGCAGAGCAGGCACGGCGTCGGCAGCACGATCAGCAGGCCGCCGCCGTTCAGCAAACGCAGCCTCACGTGCAGCCGGGGTCGGAAGCGCCGGCTGCCGCAGCGCCGCGCGACTTCTTTGCCGAGTGGGCAGAGCTCCAGGCGGAAGAAGAGCAGAAGACCCAGGTCAACGAAGAGGACTACATCACCATCCCGGGCTTCGGTATCCGGGCAGAGTACCAATACCGCCAAGACCCCAACTGGGTTGCACCGGGCATTGAGTTTGAGGTTGAAGTACCAGATACCGCCGCAGCCGAGGATGAGTCCGGTGACGAATTTGGTTATGGCGTGGAACCGGAGCCAGAAGAAGAGTCCGACCAGCGCCACCCGGTACGCCTGTGGTGGCCGGAGCTTGAGCATGAGCCGAACGAGGTCGTGTTCTATCGCGTGGTGGCTGATGATTCCGAGATGGTTGCCTCCCCCGACGCTGGCGATACCCTTGTGTACACCAAGGGCACTGCCTACCGTGATAACAACCCGGGTGAAGCAGGACTGCGGCACTACGCCGTGTGGGCCTATAAAGGTACGGACCTGCGTGAACTGGTCAATAGTCAGCCGGTCTTCATGGGTGATACCGCTGTGGTATTCCCACCGGTCAACGTGCGAGTCTCAACCATCAAGGGGGCCATCCAAGTCTCCTGGGACCTGCTGCCAGGCCATTCCAGCGCCATGGTCTATGCCTGCCGTGATAGCGAGAAGGAGCTGCTTTCCCCGCGATTTGAGCAGGACGTGGACAGCTCCGGCCGCAAGGCCACCATCCCGGTTCAGGAATCCGGTCAAACCATCGTCATCTCCCTGTTGGGCCAAGCAGAGTTCCATGGTGCTACCGAGCAGAGCCAGGATGAGGTTGCGGTGCAGCGCTCCGTGAAGCTGGCCAGTGAGTTGGAAAAGCTGGAGCTGTCGCGCTGTGAGCGCCGCAGCGAGTACGGCCACGATTCCATTGAGGTGGATTGGTATTCACCAAAGTCAGGTGAGGTGAATATCTATCTCACCCCCACCGCTCCACCAGCAGATCTAACTACCTCAGCGGTACCAAAGACGTACGTCGAAAGTGCGCTATCGAGCGCCTTTACTGAGACTCGCGGCATTTCTGAAGCGGGTTCCTTCCAGACCGTCACTATGACGTGGCCACCGGACTGGTACGAGGTGTACATCACCCCGGTGAACTTCAACGACGCCGATGCCTGGGTAGGCGAATCCAAGGTGCTGCAGCGCGTACAGTCCATCGAAGATGACCAGTTCCGTCTCATCGAGCGTGTGGATAGTCAGCTCATTACCTTCGATTGGCCGAAGGGCGCTACCGCGGTGGAATACTCGACAAACCGCGAACATGACCAGATTCGTGAAGAAGACTATGACCTCCAAGGCGGGATCCGCCTGCACCTCGACCAGCACGGCGATACCGTACGCCTCAAACCTTATGCAGTGTTTGCTGGTAAGCGCACTGAGGGCGAGGAGCGCGTCATTCAGTATGAAGGGCTGCGCCCCGTGACGTATGACTTTGACGTTGATGTTTACCAAGGCCAGGTCAAGGTCTACCTGTGGAGCCTGGGCAATGGCGATAAGCGTCAGTTCTCCTGCCAGGTGGTGTACCGAGCTGACCGCTTGCCACTCTTCCCGGAAGACGGTGAGGCACTGGGCATTGTGGAAACTAACTTGCAGAGCACGACCCACGTGGCACAAGGCTTGGGCCCTTCACGTGGGCAGTACCCAGACTTCACGGTGTCGCTTGGCCAGTACGCACAGCGTGGTGGATTCATTCGTTTGTTTGCTGTGGAAGGGTTCGATACCTACGTTGATTCTTCCTTCGACAGCTTCGGTGGTAACGATGCCTTCAGCGGATTTGCTGAGAGCTATAGCGAGGCATCGCCGACTCTGAGCGCATCAGATAAAGCCGTGGTCGTGGAAGGAGATGTGGCGAACCGCTTGATGTTCTACGCCGCTGGCCCGAATGATGGCCCGCAGTACTCTGAGCAGTACACCGAGCCGCAGCCCGGGCAGTACTACGACCAGAGCTATGGCCAGAATTATGGTCAGGACCAGTACTTCCAAGGAGGCCAGTAGCTATGGGCGGCGCATTTAGCTATGCATCCTTCTCCCGCGCCAAAGGTCGTGCTGGCGGTTGGGGAGTGGGCCAGAAAGTTGGTGACCTTACTCAAGAAGAGCTCGCGGAGCTGGTGTCTTTCGTGCCCACCTCGCTCAACAATGGCACTGCCATCCCGGATTTTCCTTCCGCGCAGCAGCGAGCTGAGCTTGTTCGCCGCACAGCAGTTTTCGCGCTGACGCCCGAAGCGGATAAGTGGGTAACCATGGTGTCAGTCCCCGCTGGTCTCGACGCCACTGGGCGCGGCGGCAATGTTTTCACTTACACCACCGTGACGCGAACCGGTACTCCGCCGGCTCCCTCCACGGTGCTTTATTCCCCCGATGTACCTGCTCCTTTTTCCATCTATGAGGTGGATAAGGTGCAGATTCCGGAGGGTATCGCGGCGCGCGGTCCGCTGCATTCAGATGTTTTGCTCGACGAGTTCCTCGACGGGGAATTCCGCCAGCCGGAGAAACTTCCGGCGCCGTTTAAGTCCGTAACCCCGAACCCAGATTCCACGTTCAACCGTGAGTTGGTATCGGCAATGGCCACGGTGCTTAACTCTCGGAATGGTCTGGTCATCCTGGTGGTGCCCGATAACCAGGCGGCATTGTGGATTGCCGCCACTGCCCGCGAGGTGGGGGAGGACGGTTTTGGCTTCTCTACTTTTGAACGGGCCGCAGCTATCAATGAATTTCCACTTAGCACCTCCACCATGATCGTGGTTCCGCCGAGCGAGAAGCAGCGCTTGGCAGACACCGCCATTTCCGGAAACCCAGTGGTGTTTGTGCTGGGTGAGGCCCTGCCTGATGTCAGCGCCTACGAACGAACTTCTGATGAGAAGGAGACAACCACAGCGGAGCCCGAAGCCCCAGCGGCGCAGGAGGCAGCACCGTTTGGCGCACCTTCTTTCGGTTCCTCGCCCTTTGCTGGTGGAGGCGATCCCGCCGCGCCATTCCCGCCGAATCCTCTTGCTGCGTCGCACCCACGGGAGGAGCAGCTTTCGCCGAGCGATGATGGGCTGCCACTGAACGCGGCATCAGATAATCCTTTTGCAGCTGGGGCAGCTGGCGCGGCTATGGCGTCGGCAGGTGCGGGGCCGGATAGGGAGACGTCGACAAGCACAGCCCCCAGTTTTACCTCGGCAGAGCCCGCTCCTGAACTAGCCACGGCAACAGTCACTCCGGGCACGCAGCTTGGGTCGAACGCGACCGTCCCAGCCTTGAGTACTGAGGAATACCAGAAGCTCATCACCTTTGATGCGCGCTGGTGGATTGAGTACCTCGATACCCATCGCGGCCGCTCAATCCAGTTGGCGTACCTGGACAAATCCACGTTAGGTGACGGACTCGACAAGCTACTCATGTCAGCGATTATTGCTTCGTGGGTCTTTTATTTCCCCCGGGATTTCACTCTGTTGGCTGAGGATGCACTGCGGCCGTGGGAGAACCGCGACCTTGAACACATCGCGCACCTCACCGCTGATCATTTTGTGAATGCGTTCCACCTTGAAAACTGCGAGCGTTATGCCACTGGCCGCGTCGCCATGGTGCTCGATGCCGTGGCGCAGCTTCTCGCAGAGCGCTCCGTGCGGCACCAACAGCACCACCCAGGTTGGCAGAACCGCGGACAGGGGCAGGGCAGGGGCACAGGGCTGTGAAGCGATGGATGTCAGGCAACACACGACTAGGCAAGATTAAAGAAGGTAAGAAGCGTCATGGCTAAATACACATTGCGGGACGGCGAGTCCCGCCGCATCGGCTCAGACGGCATCCTGCGCGTCGAAGCCTTCGAGATGGGCAGCGGTGGTGCATCGATGGAGCTGGCCATCGTCGGTGAAGGCGTCGATGCCGTCCGCGTGCACGACCTATCCCTGATGGTTCACTCCCTTCCGGAGCGTGCCACCATCGTGGTGCAGCCCAAGCGCGGCGGCACCTTTGGCCAGCGCAGCGAGGTGCGCCTCACGGTGAGCAACGCGGGCGATTCGGTGACCTTCCCGCGCGTGCTTATCGACGCCGCCGAGGACTCCCCCGAGCGCCTCGCCGAAGTTACACCCGAGTCCGGCAGCTACCGCCTTGACGCCTTCGGCACGACCGAAGGCGCTGGCATTACAGATTCCGCCCGCGAGGTGCGTTCCAAGATGCGGCGCGCCGAGCTCGATGCGTCCGGGCTGGATGATGTCACCGTCATCGTCGATGGTTCTGCGTCCATGCAAGTGAACGTCACACCAAAGATTGTCGAGGCAGCCGCCAAGTACATCGATGCGCTCTCGGATGCTTTCAAGCGCTTCCGCGCCACTGATGGCCAAGACAGCATCCAGACCCACAAGGTGGATGAGCTGACTCGCTTCATCAGTGGGGTCATTGAAAACGGTGCGGAGCGCGTGGGGCAGCGCCCGTGGCACGGGCCGAACATCGTATCCACGTCGTCGCTGGCTATTTACGTTACCGACTCCCCGGTAGCGTCCATGGTGGATACCGGCGTGCCCACTGTCGTACTTATCACGAGCGCTATTGGCCGCCAAGAGCTGGAGCTCGCCCACATCAATGGCACGCCACGCCAGGTGGCGTATGCGGTGATTGATGAGGACGTCGTCAAGCAGCTCGACAGCGGCGCCAACACTGAGCTTTCCGAGCTCACCGACCGAGTCACTGCCATGCTGAAGGAGAGGAATTCATGACCCAGGCACGTTGCCCATGGACGTTCAAGCCACTAGAGGCGGGCGTGACTGTGAGCCCGTACACGAACCGAGAATTGCCGGAAGGATGGACCGATGCGGTTACGCATTGCGTAGCTATGGCCGGTGCCCGTAACTCCGGCAAGTCGCTGTACACGGCGGTGATGATTAAGCAGCTCAAGCAGTTGGCTCACAAGCACGATAGGTCCGTGCAGCCAGCGGATGAGTCGACGCGCGAGCGCTACGCGGAGGTCTATGAAAAGCCTCTCTTCGAGGAGATGCGCGCCATGGATCCCACGCCGAGCGCTGTGGCGACGGACGCCTACCAGCGTGACCCACTCATTTTTGAGCTGGGCGTATGGCCGGATGAGCAGGGACAACCGCGCATGAACTACCTGGTCTTCCGCGATGTGGCGGGCGAAGACCTGGAAAACCCGCCGGAGAACGAAGCTGATCGCGAGAATCTCGCGTTCTTTTCCCACGCAGACCTCGTAATTTTCCTTTTCGATCCGCTGCGCGTAAAGCAGATTCAGGATTTCATCCACGGTCTTATTCCCAACATTGGTGAATTGGGCGCGGATTCGCTGAGCGTGCTGGACAACCTTCTGGATCTCCTCGATACGGATACCCCGCCGCCGCTGGCTGTGACTATTTCCAAATTCGATACCGTGCAGAAGCTTGAGCAGGTTGATGATGTGCGGTGGAAGAAGCTCATGTCCAACCGTGGTGCGGCCTTCCGACGTGATACCGGCTGGAATTTCAACGACTCGGACCGTTACATGGTCCACCAGGAAGCCGAGTCTCTGCTGCGCTTCCTGGGCGCGAACGATCTCATCAACAAGCTGTACTCCGCGGCGCCTCGTGAGGGAAGCTTCTTCGTCGTGTCTGCTCTCGGTGAGGCCCCGACGGGCCGTCAGTTGGCGCGCAGCGGCATCGCGCCCTACCGCGTGCTCGACCCGATCCGGTGGCAGCTGAGCCGACGTGGCGTGTTTACGCAGGACGTCTCATGACCTTCGGTACCCCACAGCCTGGGCCTTTGCAGCCGGGGCACCAGCCTCCTGCCCCAGCGCCCACGCCGGCAGGCCCGAATGCCGTGCAGGACTATCGCTATGGGCACGTCACGGATGCTGCCCGGGAATCGCGCCGAGCAGCGGATATGAAGGCCCAGTGGGCGCCGTGGCCGTTGAAGGTCGCAGCAGTCATTGAGCTGTTTATCTGCGCCTATGCGGTGTTTAATATCTGCAAGCTCGTGGCCTTTGAGAACAGTCCGGAAGCAGTGACCCGCACGGAACAGCTATCGACCGAATTTGGTGTGCTGCTGGGCGTTCTGGTACTGCTTGTCTGTGTGCTCACCACCTACGTGCTGCATGCGCAGCAGTCAGCGCGCATCGCGCTTACCGCCATCAGTGCAGTGCTGGTGTTGCTTATCCCAGTAAGTTCGGTCATGCCGGTGTCCATCGCCTCAGCTGTGGTTATCGTGCTGCTGTGGTTGCCGGTGAACCGTCAGTGGTTCGGTGGGGCAAAGACTTAAGCCCTAGGCTTTCTTGCGCAGCTCCTCCAGCGCGCGCGTATTGCCAGCAGCGTCGAAGAGGTTGTAGGCGAAGTGGTACATGTTCCGCGCGCGTTCTGCTACGTTGCCGGCGGCATAACGGTCACCGAGGAGTTCGGCTACCTCTGCTAGGGCGCTTTGCTCAGTCGGGGTGGTGGCTGCGGAGGCGGTGTGCTTCTCCAAGAAATCAAGCAGAACCTGCGTGGACTTGAACATGTCCTCGGCCTGCGTGCGCAAGCTCTCGGAGTAGAGCACCGTCCATTTAGCGGCCACCGGTAGGCTCTTCAGCTTTGTAGAATCCACATAACGGGAGGCCAGAATGTCATAGGCCTCCTGGGGATCATTGGGGAGAACATGCAGGTTTACCCGCTTGAGGATGGCCTGCAGCTCGTTGTCGACATCTCCGCAGCGGGCGTACTCCCGCTCGGCTGCCTCCAAGCATGCCAGGCGCTGGGCTTTATCACCGCTTGAGTTGGCTGCGGCATCGCTGTAGAAGCGCGCCAGCATCGCCGGTGGCAGCTGCTGGTATTCTTCCTCGCGGCGGGCGTTCGACAGGATGGCAAAGGACTGCGCGGCTACACGGGAACAGTCGTCCTGCGAGTTTGATGCCCAGAGAGCACCGACAGCGGATTCAAGGATGACCGTGAGGGCGTCCGCCAACGAGGTTCCCGAGCCATCAAAATTCCCGGAGGTCACCGCATCATTGATGGTGACAAACTCAGCGGCGTGAGCTTTCGCATCGCCGTTCTTGGCCGCGTCAAGGCGCGTGCGCAGTTCAGCAAGTGAGGACGGGCTGCTATCCCCACCAGAGGCAGCAGACGCAGCCGAAGAATCGGCAACGGGATGGGACATTGATGCAGTGACGGCCTCAGAAAAGTCCTTGTGGCTAGCAGCGGTCTGCGCGGCAGCAATCTCATCGAGCACGGAGCGATCCCCCGCAGCAGCGGCCTTGGCGGCGAACTTCTCTGCTTCTTCCTTAAAACCGTTATCCAGCCAGGCGCGCGCAACTCGGGCGTAGCCGGTAGCCACCAGATCCGGCTGGCCGGTCAGCACGCCGATTGAGGCAATAGCGAAAGAATCGTTGGCATCTTCGATGGTGCCTGCGGCCTGGCGGAGAGTCTCACGGGCTTCCAGGTAGAGAGCAGCGGGACGCGCATCTTCGATGCTGCCCAGGAAAGAATCTTTCGCGATGACCCGGTTAATTTGCTCGTCAATGTGCGCTGGCTCCGTAGTAGGCAGCGTCAGACCGGAGCTCTGGGAGCGCGCATAGGCCAGCATGTGCTCGGCGTCGGCGGAATCAAGCAGGGGATAGGTCGCGTCAGAAGCCATGGGGGCGATTCTAGTGGAGGACTCGCCTCCGCGCGGCCCCTAGACTGGACTGCATGGATTCTCTTTCTCCCGCCGGCCGCTATGCCCCGAGCCCGTCTGGTGATTTGCACCTAGGCAACCTTCGTACGGCGCTCCTCGCCTGGCTCTATGCGCGCAGTAGCGGACGGCGCTTCCTCGTTCGCGTGGAAGACATTGATACGCAGCGCTCCTCGCGGGAATCGGCTAGGCGCCAGCTGGAGGATCTTGCGACCTTGGGCCTGGACTGGGATGGGGAGGTTATCTACCAGCAGGATCGCTACGCCGCCTACGAGGAAGCCTTGGCACAGCTGCCCAGCTACGAGTGCTACTGCTCGCGCAAGGACATCCAGGAAACCTCCCGCGCACCGCATGCAATTCCGGGGCAGTACCCGGGGACGTGCCGCGCGCTTGGCGACGACGAACGGGCCGCCAAACGCGCCGAACTCGCCGCCCAGAACCGCGTGCCGGCCATACGCCTGCGAGCCGACGCCTCCTCCTTCACCATTCACGACGCTCTCGCCGGCGAGTACACCGGCGAGGTGGATGACTTCATCCTGCGTCGCGGCGGCCAGCCGCCAGCTGACCCGAACCAGGGCATGGACTGGGCCTATAACCTGGCGGTTGTCGTTGACGATGCCTTCCAAGGCGTGGATCAGGTGGTGCGCGGTGATGATCTCCTCTCCTCCGCCCCACGCCAGGCCTATCTCGCGCACCTTTTGGGCTTTCCGGAGCCAGAGTTCGTCCACGTGCCGCTCGTTCTCAACTCTGAGGGAGTGCGCCTTTCCAAGCGCGATGGGGCAGTGACCCTGCGTCAACTGCTCGCCGAACCAGGGAGAGAGGTGGGTGATATCATCCGCCTGCTCGCGCGCTCGCTGGGCTACGACACCGAAGAACTGTACACGCCTACGGATCTTCTCAAGCGCTTTAAACCCGATAAGCTTTCGCGTGAACCCTATGTCTGGGATGGAACGGTGTAGATCGGAGGAGCATGGACGCCTATGAGTACGCCCAGCTGGAAGACAGCCTGGATTACCTCTATGACTTCTTCGTCACGGATCTAGAAGAACGCGTGCGCGCTGGGCGTGAGCTCCTGCCAGAAGGCATGGAAGACATCTTGGGTGACCATACCTTGGAAGACTACGTCTGGCTGTGGATCAAAGAACCTGGTCTTCACGGCTTCCGCCAGTACCTACGTGATGGCGACTTTGACGAGGCAGAGGTGGAAGAGGCTTTTCTGCTTGCCCGCACGGAGTGGGGAATGAATACCCCGCCGCACGTGGAGTGGCTCAAGGAAGACGGTTTCGAGGCCCCCGTGTTCGACTAGGAGTCTGCGACTGTGGGCGTTCGATGGAGGCGCCCAGCTCGAGTGCCCAGCAGTAAAGGAACCAAAGTACTGGCACCTTATGCGAAATCTCGCATTCAACCACCTGCGGTTTTACGTGCTCAGCCCCGCAAATGGTGCCTTTACTTTGGTTCCTTTGCCCAAAAGGCTCAAGCCTCGCCCGCTCTCTAACCGGCCAGGCCCGAATTGACGGGCGGTCAACACCGACTCCGGCGCAGGCGCTAGACGCAGAATGCGAAAAATCCCGGTTCACAGCGTGATGCCGGTGAACCGGGATTTCCCAGTGGCGGAGGATAGGGGATTTGAACCCCTGAGGGATGTGACTCCCGCACGCGTTCCAGGCGTGTGACATAGGCCGCTAGTCGAATCCTCCGCTGGAAAACATTACATGAGCCCCCTAATGAAGCAAAATCGCCAGGTCAGCGCGAAGAACTTGGGAATGAGAAGCGGTAGAAGGGGAGGTCAGGCTGGGAGTCAGAGTGGGAGCTGGGTGGCGAAGGTGCGGTTTGGCGTCGGCAAGCACGGCACGCTAGGCTAGACCACAGGATTCCGCGTGGCGTCCATCCTCTGAACTCCCCCAGGGCAGGAATGCAGCAAGGGTCAGGAGGCTCTGGCGGGTGCGCGGGGTCCCCTTTTTTATGTGGCCTTGCACACGGGGGAAGCGTACGGCAGTTACTATAGGTGCCATCTGTCCGCCACATGTCCCGGAAGGAAGAGGGATGTCGCTTTCCAATCTCGACGCATCCGAGCTCAAGGAGCTTACTGCTGAAGTACGCAAGGATTACGAGGCTCTCAAGGCCGAGGGTCTCAACCTAGATTTGACCCGCGGCAAGCCGTCCAAGGCGCAGCTGGATCTGTCCAACGATTTGCTCGTGCTGCCAGGCCGCGGCCACTACACCGACGCTGCCGGCAATGACCTGCGCAACTATGGCAACCAGAAGGGCATCAAGGAGCTGCGAGACCTCTGGGGTGAGCTCACCAACATGGATCCGGAACTGCTTGTCGCTGCGGATTCTTCTTCGCTCAACATCATGTATGACCTGATCCACCTGTCGTACACGTTTGGCAACAACAGCTCTGAACAGCCGTGGAGCAAGGAAGAAACCATCAAGTGGATCTGCCCTACTCCGGGGTATGACCGCCACTTCACCATTACGGAGTCCTTTGGCTTCGAGCTCCTGTCGGTGCCGATGGAAGAGGACGGCCCAGATATTGACGCCGTTGAGGAGCTGGCGAAGGACCCGCAGGTCAAGGGCATGTGGGTAGTGCCGATGTTCTCCAACCCAACGGGTGCTGTTATCTCTGAGGAAAAGACCCGCCGCCTTGCTGCGATGGAGACGGGTGCATCAGACTTCCGCATCGTGTGGGACAACGCCTACGCCGTGCACACTCTCACCGAGGACTTCCCAGAGGTTCTGCCGATTCTGGAGATTGCGGAGCAGGAAGGCAACCCGGACCGTTTCTGGGCCATGTCTTCGTCGTCGAAGATCACCTTCGCCGGTTCTGGCGTGAGCTTCTTCGGCTCCTCTGAGGACAACCTTGAGTGGTACCTCGAGCATGCAGGTATTCGCGGCATTGGTCCGAACAAGATCAACCAGCTGGCACACTATGAGTTCTTCGGCTCCGCTGAGGGCGTGCGCGCGATTATGCGCCGTCACGCTGCACTTTTGGCACCGAAGTTTGAGTCCATCCTGCGTATCCTGGATAAGCGCCTGACTCAGTACGACATCGCGGAGTGGACTCAGCCCAAGGGTGGCTATTTCATCTCCTTGAACGTGCCAGATGGCACTGCTACTCGCGTGTGGGAGCTGGCGCGTGACGCCGGCATTCTCCTTACTCAGGCTGGCTCCGCCTTCCCCTATGGCGAAGACACCAAGGACCACAACATCCGCCTGGCCCCGTCCCTGCCGCCGCAGGAAGAGGTAGAGGCCGCGATGGATGGCGTGGCTACCTGTGTCCTGCTGGCTGCCGTGGAGAAGCTGGGGGCATAAGGCCATCAACGCTGACGAGACGGCCTATTGGCTCGATGACGTCATCCCCGTTGACCTCGAGTTCAAAAACATCGAGGGGCACCGTGTGGGCTTAGCCGCGCTTGACGACGATCAATCGCTCGCCGTCACCTGCGACTTCGCCGATGTGGATACGGGTTTGGCCCACGCGGAGCAAGGTATCGATGTGCGCTGTGAGCTTCTCGCTGTTGCCCGAACTGGCCAAGCAGAGGTGGCTGCCGCTGTGAGCGCCGCGTCCAGCCTCCTCGCGAAGGCCGCTGGCGTTCTGCCGGCGCAGCCGGGCTTGTTGCTACCAAATCTTTTCGGCGAGAAAGATGAGCGCTTCGCGCACCTGTCCGTGCGCCACGGCATGCTCATTGCTCCTTACCTGTGGGGTGGGCAGACCCCACAGGTCGCGGAGGAAAAGCGCCTGACGTTGGTGTGTCAGCTGCTCATGCTGACTGATGCCGAATATGCCTTCGCAGTTGATGAAGGTGTACCGGCCCTGCAGAACGCAGTGGCGGAGCATGGCATCGATCTGTTGGACTGGCAGCGCTCAGAGAGCTGAATCATCGTCTCCACTCGTGGGGCTTCCATGCGTGATCCGTGTGTCCGGGCAAGGCGCTAGACTGACTAACCGTGGCTCTTTACCGGAAATATCGTCCAGCAACGTTCGCGGAAGTGGTTGGCCAAGAGCAGGTCACCACACCGTTGTCCGCCGCCCTCGACGCGGGGCGCATTAACCATGCGTACCTCTTTTCCGGCCCGCGTGGCTGCGGAAAGACTTCGTCGGCACGCATCATGGCCCGTTCACTCAACTGCGAGCAGGGCCCCACATCCACGCCGTGTGGCGTGTGCGATTCCTGTGTTTCCCTAGCCCCCGGCGGCCCCGGCAACCTGGACGTAACAGAGCTTGACGCGGCCTCCCACAATGGTGTGGAGGACATGCGTGAACTGCGCGATCGCGCCTACTACGCGCCAGCCGAATCGCGCTATCGCATCTTCATCATCGATGAGGCGCACATGATTTCCGCCTCCGGTGCCAATGCCTTGCTCAAGGTGGTTGAGGAACCGCCGGAGCATGTTATCTTCATCTTCGCCACGACGGAGCCGGAAAAGATTATCGGCACCATCCGTTCGCGTACCCACCACTATCCTTTCCGCCTGCTGACCCCGCCGGCTATGAAGGGCCTGCTGGAACGTACCGTGGCTTCAGAAAATGTTCACGTGGATGACACCGTCTACCCCATGGTGATCCAGGCTGGTGGCGGTTCTCCCCGTGATACCTTGTCCATCCTGGACCAGCTCCTTGCGGGTGCTGGCCCCGATGGCCTGACCTACGACGTTGCACGTCCGCTACTTGGCGTGACGGACCTTGGGTTGCTTGATAACACCGTGGAAGCCTTGGCCAACCAGGACAAGGCTGGGTTGTTCAGGCTGGTCGATGATGTCATTGAAGCCGGCCACGAGCCGCGCCGCTTCGCCATTGACCTGCTCGATCGCCTGCGTGACCTCATGATCATCCAGGCCGTGCCTTCCGCCTTGGAGGAGGGGCTCGTGTCCGCGCCGACCGACCGCGGGGAGATCCTCACTGCCCAAGCGCAACGTTTCTCAGGCCCGCAGTTGGCCTACTTGGCAGAGACCGTTAACGAACGCGTGTCCTCACTTCGCGGTGCTACCTCTCCACGCTTGCTTCTGGAGATTCTCTGCGCCCACCTCATTGTGGGCACAGCCCCGGCTGCTGCCGCTGCCGGTCAGGTTCCTGCAGCCACGCAACCAGCTTTGGGCGCATCCTCCGCCGCCCCTGCGGCTGGTGGCTCGTCCGGAGCTCAGGGCCAAGGCCCGGGCACTGCAGCGACCCAGCGCCCGCAGTCTGCAGTATCTAGTGCCCAGGACCCTGCCGCCGCCGCTGCCGCCATCATTGCGCAGCGCCGCAGCCGCCAGGCAGCGAAGCAGAACGCTCAGCAGCAGGAGCAGCAACAGCCACAGCGCGAGCAGTCGCAGCCACAGCAAGAACAGCAGCAGTCCGAGCCGCAAGTGGCACAACAGCCTGAGCGTGAACCAGTGCAGCCTCAGCAGGCACCGCAAGAGCAACAGCAAAAGCAAGAGCAAGAACAGCGGCAAGAGCAGCGGCAGGACACCGCGCAGCAGGATCCGGCTAGTGAAGTCCGCTCTCGCTGGTCTGACCTGCGTGCCACCATTGGCCACCGCAACAAGGTCGCGGAGATCATGCTTGCTGAAGCCCGCGTCCTGGGCGTGCGCGACGACACCCTCGTCCTTGGCCACACCACGGGTGCTCTGGCAGAGCGCATCAATTCGCCGGGTACCAACGAGGTCATCGTCGCGGTCCTCAAGGAGGAGCTCAACCGCGAGCTCAAGGTGGAGTGCGTCATTGGTACTGACCCCAAGGCCCACGGCTTCACTGTGGAGAAACCTGCTCAGCGTACTCAGTGGAACCCCAACCAACCCCAGCGTGAGGCTTCCGAGCCTGAAGAGGAGGCAGAGAGTCCGGAGACGCCTAGCTCCACCGAAACCTCCGATTCTGGCCAAGCGGAAGCGAGTGAGCAGCCGGCCACCGCTGACACGTGGGGCGCGCCGCGCCGCATCGGTGGACAGGAGCCGTCATCTGACACGACGGAGCAACGCCAGCCGACACCGCAGCGACAGGAGCCGACACCGCAGCGACAGGAAACACCACAGCGTGATGCACAAGTGCCCCCAAAGAGGGAGGCTCGTGGCAGCCAATGGCGATCACGCATTGCTCAAGCGAGTCAGGTAGCAGCCCAACGCGATGAAGAGTTTGCCAAGGTTCCGCAGTTCGGAAACGGTGTTCCGTTGCCGCCGGAGCCAGGTCCGGATGAGGGTGAATACGACGCACCACCGGAGGAGTATGCACCGCCGGCGGGAGCAGGTGGGGCGTCGGATAGCGCAGGACACAGGCCTGAAACACCGTCGCAGCCGACTCCGCAGGAGGTTCCTGAAACCCAGCCGGAGTATTCACGGGATGACGAGGAACGCGACATGATGGAAGCCGCGCAGAACGCCGGCGAGATGGATCATCGCAACGCCACGGAGGTTGCCATGGAGCTTCTCGCGCAAGAGCTAGGGGCGCGGCGACTATAGCTCGGCATCTGTACACTTGTCGCGTAGTGAAAATAACCGTGTGAAAGGACTTTTAGCATGACTGAGAACGATCCGATGCAGCAGGCTAACGACATGAACGACATCCTGGCGCAGGCTGCCCGCGTCCAGGCTGAACTGCAGAAGGCACAGGAAGAAATCCTGGCTGCCACCGTTGAGGGCACCGCCGGCAACGGCCTGGTGAAGGTCACCATGACCGGTGGTGCTGAGCTGCAGGACATCACCATTGATAAGTCCGTGGTGGACCCAGAAGACATTGAGACTCTGCAGGACCTCATCGTGGGTGCCTTCAAGGAGGCTCACGCTGCTGCCGGCCGTCTGGCACAGGAGAAGATCGGCCCGCTGTCCCAGGGCATGGGCCAGTCCCAGCAGAACTACGATGGTCCGTCCATCCAGGATGTCTTCGGCGGCAACCAGTAAGTCGCGCGATACACTAAAAGGCCGTTGTTGCTCTCCTTTGCGGGGAGAGCAAGGCGGCCTTTTGTGTACCCGTGCTCACGCTGGGTTCGGGATTATGAAGTAAGGGGAGCATCGCGTGTTTGAAGGACCACTGCAGGATCTCATCGATGAGTTCTCGCGCCTGCCCGGAATCGGGCCGAAATCAGCACAGCGCATCGCTTTCCACGTGCTGCATCAGGATCCGGAGGACATCGACCGGCTGCAGAAAGCCCTCGGCGCTGTGCGCGATGGCGTGACCTTCTGCCGAATCTGCTGCAATATTTCCCGCGAAGAAGTGTGCCGCATCTGTATCAACTCGCAACGCGATGCTTCCACCATCTGTGTGGTGGAAGAACCGAAGGACATTCAGGTTATCGAGCGCACTGGCGAGTATGAGGGCCGCTATCACGTGCTCGGCGGTGCGCTGGACCCGCTGGCGAATGTGGGGCCGAAGGACCTCAATATCTCGCAGCTGCTGCAGCGCCTCGGCGGCGTGCTGCCGGACCGCGAGCTTGCGGATTCCACTCCGGAAGAGCCGCTGTACGACGACACCCCGGAAATCACCGAGGTCATCCTCGCTACTGACCCGAACACTGAGGGCGAGGCCACTGCCGCTTATCTCGTTCGCCTTCTCCGGGATTTCCCCGGGCTGAAGATCACGCGATTGGCTTCAGGTATGCCGTTGGGAGGCGACCTCGAGTTCGTTGATGAGCTGACGCTTTCGCGCGCTTTGAGTGGCCGCCTAACCGTCTAATCGCTTCGCTTCAGCGCCTCTAAATCGGTGGTGGAGCTCATGGGTACTTCGTTCTCGGAATAACAACTGCGATAGCTCCCGAGGTGATTGGCGTACATATCCCGGCCTGCTTCTGCTGCACGAATTTTGCTGTGCGGGCTGCTTGCATGGGCCAATCGGTTTCCGAAATACCTAATAGCCCAGTCGAATTCCTTGAATTCTGGGTCATATTTGAAGGCTGAGATTCTTCCAAGTAGTGCACAGATCCAATCTGCGCATTGGACTGTCTGGTAGAGATGGCTTTCGACTTCGAGTGGTGGTTCGAGGAGTTTGTCTGCATCCTGGTGGGAGAACATAAATGCGGTGCTTGAGGCGAAAATTTCCATACGTTCTTTCGGGCCCTGCTTATCGAGCACCATGAGATGTCTTTGGTTTGCCGACAGTGACCAGTTGACACGCTGAATGAGTTGTTTCATGGCATGGTCATAGCGCGATTGTTCGTCTTCACCGGTGTCTTCGTTGGTGCCTCGGGGCTTTTCTTGGCCGTAGAAGATGACTTGTGCATCGAGCTGCTCGAGCTTGTTGAGCATGCGGTTCATCATCTGTCGGACTTCACGATACTTTTCAACGTTTTTTGTGGTTAGTAGTGCCGCCCCTTTCTTCTCCCAGCGTTCTACGGGAAGGCCTTTCGCGATAACTTTTGCATCAATCTCAGCTTTGAGGCCGCGTTCTTTAATTTTGCGGAATGCGCCAGAGAGCTGCCGAACATTGTTGGCTGGGATGATGAATCCACCGATTCCGAAAACGGGGTGGGTTTTGAAATTCAAATCGCTACGGGAGATATAGGCCCCGTTATGTCCAAATTCGTCGAAATATCCGATATACATTCTTCCCCCCTTGAATGCACGAAAGCTCGTGTTGTTCACACGAGCTTCGGAAGTGGAGCACCTTGGTGCGTCCACTGAGTAATGTACCGTGTGTTGAAGATTTTGGTCAAGCAGTTCAAGCATGGTCGCGAGAGTCTCGCCTGGAATGACGTTTGTCCTCGTGTTGTATACATCCCCCCAGTTGGATGTGCTTGTTACTTTACGCGGTGATTAGCCTCGGCGCTAGGCATTTGCCGTTTACCGGTGTAGATGCCTAGCGCTGCGAGCGCGGCGGCTCGGAGGCGTTGAAGCGCTCGGTGCGCAGGCGCTCGATGGCGGGGATGTCGAGGGGCTCAAGTTCGCTGAGGGCAACACCCATGGCCTTGGCCAGCAGGAGATCTGCCAGCTGTGGATTGCGGGCGAGTACGGGGCCGTGCATGTAGGTGGCGATGACGCTGCCCTGAACGGCGCCCTCGGCGGCGCGCTGAGCAGTAGTGTCGGACAAGTCATAGGTGGCAGCGGTATCAGCATTGCCGGTGCCGCGAGTCAGGGTGCCCAAAGGCTGGGCGGCCGGGCCCAAGATGGTCGCGCCCATGTGGTTCTCAAAACCGGTGAGTGGCTCGGTGAGCTCAGCGGTGATGCCCGCCTTAGTGGGCTCGGAGGCCACTTCGCCGATGGCGCGCTCGGACAGGGAGGCGGTGGTGGCGTCGAGAAGCCCCACGCCGTCCACGACGCGGCCAGATGCCCGGAAGGATTCGCCGAGCACCTGCAGACCTGCACAAATAGCCATGATTGGGCGGCCGGCAGCAGCCGCGCGGGTCAGGCCACCGTCGGCAATGAGGTGCTCAGCTGCGAGGATCTGCGCAGTGTCCTCGCCACCGCCGAGGGTGTAGACATCGAGCGAATCCGGCACCGGCTCGCCCAACTTGATGGGCACAATTTCTGCCTCGTAGCCGCGCATGCGAGCGCGCTGGCGCAACACGAGTGCGTTGCCATCGTCGCCGTAGGTGCCCAGCACGTCCGGCAGGATGAGGCCAATCTGCAGGCTAGTCATTGGAGCGCTCCTTTACTGCGGCGGTGAGTGCCTTCTTGAGGTCACGGAAGGCGGTGTAGTTGGCCAGCACTTCGATGTGGCCTTCGGGGCAGGACTGAATGGCGGTGAGGGGGTCGTCGATAAGCTCATGCGAGATGTCCGCATAGACCAAACGCACCGCCAGGTCCGTCCCGCGCTCACCGGAGGCTTTGACCGGGATGTCCTCGAAGTCCTCAAAGCGCACGTCCCACAACCAGGACATATCGATACCATCGGCCACGTGGCCATTGGTGGCGATGACCAGACCATCGGCGTCACGGTCCCCCATGGACAGTGCCTCCTGCCAGCCGGCCGGGTTCTTGGCTAGGAGCAGGCGAATCGTGCGCTTGCCCAGCGTGATGGTGGAGTAGCGCCCGGCCACATCATCCACGCCCTCAGCGGCGGCGATGGCCTTGTGGCGGTCGACGCCGAAGGCTTCTACCGCGGCGGCGACGGCTTGGGCGGCGTTGCCACGGTTGGCACGACCGGGGAGGGAAAGACGCAGCTTATCGACGCCCTCCGGACTCACCAAGCCCTCCTCCGTGACGGCCCAGGTGGGGGTGGGGCGGCGGAACTCACGGCCGTCGGCAAGCTTCTTAACCGCATGCCAGTCCTCGCGATCACGCACAATGTGGCCACCGGTGCGCGGGCAGGTCACGGACTCGCCCATCCAGCCAGCACCGGCGGAGACCCAGATGACGTTCTTCGCGTCATAAGCCACCGAGGTCATGAGGACGTCATCGCAGTTGGCGATGACCAGCATGTCCGGGTGGGCCTCAACTGCACCGCGCAGGGCGCGCTCAATCTTGTTGATTTCGCCCACGCGGTCCAGCTGGTCACGGGAGAGGTTAAGCAAGACCAGCGCGGTGGGGTCGAGGTTGTCGGCGACGTGAGGGACATGGAGTTCGTCAACCTCAAGGACGAGGTGAGAGGCTTCCTTGCCCGCAAGAAGCGCGGAGATAATGCCGGCGTCCATGTTGTCACCGCCGTCGTTGGTCGCCACGCTGTGCTCAGTGCGCACGGCCGCTGCCAACATGCGGGTAGTGGTGGATTTACCGTTCGTGCCAGTCACCAGGACGGCTGGGCGCTTCTTGGCCAGGTTCTGCATGATGGTGGGGTCGATGGCACCTGCGATGAGGCCGCCAATCATTCCGCCGGCGCCGCGGCCAGTGGCGCGCGAGGCGGTGGTGGCCAGCGAGGCGGCAGTCGTAGCCACCGCGGTACGCGCCGAGCTCAGCGCGTTTCGGAAGTTAAAATTCATGTTCCCCAGGGTAGTCGGGGAGGCTAGTTATCTGTGGTGCGGGAGCGGTTGTGTCCCGAGTTTTGCTGGTTCTGCTGGTGCTGGTTGCCGTTGCCGCGCCGACCGCGTCCACCGCGGCGCCGGCGCCGACGTCCATTGTTGTTACTACCCTTGTTGGAGCCGCCCTTGGCGTTGTTCTTATTCGGGGATCCGTTGTTGCCGGAATCGTCCTGAGTGTTCTTGTGGTTCTGGCCCTGGTTGGCGTTGCTCTTTGAGCCTTGACCGTGGTGGGAGGATTTCCGGCGGGAGCGGCGGCGATTCTTGTTGTGGGAGGAGCGGTTGCGGTTGTTCTGCCCGCCAGAGCCACCGCCATGGTTGCCGTGATTCCCACCGTTACCTGCGCTGGAGCCGCTGGTCTTGTCTGTTTCTTCTGGCTCCTGAGCATCTTCAATGCGCTCAAGCGCAGCGAGGAAGGCAGTGTCGGACATCAGTGGAATGTCCTTGCGGTGAGCATGCATCGGCTTGCCCACGAGATCCGTGGTGATATTGCAGACCACCAGGGAGGTTTCCCGCGTGAGCTTTTCAGAGTAGTTAAGCTCCTCGCGGGTAAGTGCCGCGATGATGGTGTCGGGGTCCTCGGTGATTTCTGGAGCGACCACGATTTCCATGCCGCGGATGAGCTCCTTGCCCGGAACGTACGGGCCGGGGTTGTGATGCTGGCGGGGAGCTTCAGCGGCATCGACGCGTACATGGGAGCGCTGCAGTCCGAAGCGGTCTGCGCGCAGGTCCTCCGGGGAGGCTGTGCTCAGTGTACCTTCACGCTGGGCGCGGTAGAGCTCTATGAGGAGGCGGGTGGCCTCACGAGAGGTGTCCTTTTCCGTGCGTTGGGCGCGCTCGACGGTGGCCTTGGGGGAAGGTGCGTTGAGGCCCGTATCGCGAGCGACGGCGGCGAGGCGAATGTCGGTGCCCCACACTCCCTGGCGGCGGGCGGTGGCAAGCGTATCGATAATGCTGACCGGGGCCGGGACGTGGCCTACCTTGACGCGGCGGCGACGTCCTTTGTTGTTGCGGTTCCGATTGCGCGCGCGGTTCTGGCGGGCAGCCGCGGTCATGGCGCGGCGAGCCTCCGCCACGATGAATCCCCAGGTGTAGGTGGTGTCGTGGACGATGAGTGTGCGGCCATCGATGAGCCTGTCCAGCGGCTTGAGCAAGGAGGAAAAAGCCTGACCAGCGTTGATCTCCTCTGGGCTTAGGCCATGCAGGTGACGCGGGCCCGGGTCACCATCAGGGTTGATGACGGCGTGAAATTCTTGGCCGACCTCCCCTGCGTCATTCAGCGTTAGCGCATCGACGGTGAGCAAGCGGCCCGTCGAGGGATGAATGCCGGTGGTCTGGATGGTGAGCGCCACGTAGGGGAACGCCGCGAGGGCTTCCTCGCGCGCCGTGTCCCTAGCATGCTTGGGATCCCGCGTGTTCTGGGAGTTGTTTGCCCCGCTGGTGTCCTTCGGGGACGAGGACGTGTCGGTGGATGTGGGGCGTGGGCCGGGCTTGGGGGCGCCTGTGCTTGGCGACGCCAGCGCTGCAGCTGCCTCAGCGCTCTTGTGCGCTGTGGGCTCGGTGGGGCTGGGTGTCGTCGTCATTGTTCACAGTTTAGTACCCCGTCTATAGGAACCAGGGAAGGGCACACTCTTAGCGGTTGCGCAGCACCGGTGCCGGTCCGTTTTCCCGTTCCATCTTCTTGAGCTGGCCCGGAGGGATGTGCGAGTTGCGCTTGTTCTTTTCCCGTTCGTCCCGTTCATCCTGTGCGCCCCGTTCTTCGCGTTCTTCAGGGGACGGGGTGGGCTCGGTAGCTTCCGGTTCTGGGAGTGGCTCGATGCTTGGCTCTGCGCTCGGCGTCGTGCTTGGCTCCACGCTCGGCTCGTCTTCTACTGCGAGTTCGTCCTTTGGTTCGAGCTCTGCCTCGGAAGTCGCGGAAGGTTCTGTCTCCGTCACGGGAGCGGGGTCAGTGGGTTCAGTAGGTTCTTGAGGTGCGGTGCTTTCCGTTTCCGCCTCGGGGGTCGGTTCCTGAGGGATGTCGGGCGTTGTGCCTGGTAGTGGTTCCAACAGCTCAGGTGGAAGAAACGGCAGGAAGGGAACGATAATGAGGTCTTCAATTCGGGGTGAGTGCTCTTGGCCGGCAATTGCGCGGTCGTGGTCCATCGCGGAGCGATCCTGGCCAATGGGAGAGCGATCTTCGCCGACGGCTGCACGATCTTGTCCGATAGGGGCAGGCGGGGTGGGTCGTGGTGTACGCGGCTTGTCTGCGGGGTGTGAACCCGGAAGATAGGTCGGCCGTTGCGTCGGCGGCGTCGTAGAAGTGGGCGCAGTCTGGGGCTTAGTTCGCGGCGGCGTGTCTGCGTTCGGCGTAGTCGGTGCCGCAGCTGCCGTTGGAGCGGCCTTCGGAGTTGTAGGACGCGGTTTCGGCTTAACCTGGCGTGACTGTGTCGAACCACTAGCGGCAGTGTCGCGTTCCGCTAGGCGTAGCGGCGAAGAATCAGAATTCGACGTTGAGCGGGTGCGGTTGCTGGGCGAGGGACGGTGCTTTGGTGCTGCGTCGGTGTGTTGTGGTTGCTTGGGAGGTGTGGTGGCCTCGTGGTGTTCGCCGGCGCGGCCAGCGGCAGTGCTCTCACTAGGTGCCTCGTTAGCCATCGCTGCGGCGGGGCCAGCATCGCTAGAGCCGTCCAGAGTACCCGGCTCATCGTCAAGCAGGCGAGAAGGCGCATCCCAGAAGCGGCCTTGCGTCATGTCCTGGGTGACGTACTTTTCTTGAGACTCCGGGGCGTCAGAGCCCTTGGTAGCTTCGGCTTCGTCGGCGTCCTGTGCGCCGGCCGCACGCGGGCTAATAAGCGGGTCTTCGTAGGCCTCCAAGGCAGAGCCGGTGACGAGCTCATGGGATGAGCTGAGTGAGACTACTGAGGCGGCAAAATTCGCGGTGCCGCCAATGATGATTGCAACGCTGGCGGCGCACGCGAGCTTTAATCCGGTGCTGGCACCAGCGAGCTTGGCGCCAAATCCCGCCTTAGGTGAGGCACCGTCAAGGGAACTGAGCGAAATTGTCGGGGACTCGGAGCCCGCAGAGGTTCCGATGAACGGGGCAGAAGACGTCGCGCCGTGCGCTTCAGAGTGGACAATGGCCGCCGGAGTACCAGCGGTGGTAGCCGCCGCGACGACACCCGCGGTGCGCAAAGCAGGAATGCCGGTAGGGGCATCGTGGCCGGCGAAGATCGTAAGTGTTGGTGCGTCACACTCCGCCGAGTAGTACGCGCGCGACACGGCGACAAGACCGTCGTCGTTAACAGCGGCGATGGAATCAGCCAGCCACTTAGCCTCCCCGCGGGGGATCGTGGCGATGAGAACGTTATCTAAGGAGAGTTCAATGTGGCGATGGGCAAGGCCGCGCTTGTTATCGACACGTATGAGCAGGTGAGCAGACTGGCCCGGAAGGGCCTCGTGTGTGGCGTCGAAATCGGTGACGTGCAGGGCAGTATCGCCCTCCAGCAGTCCCCAGCGTTCAGCCGGAGGGTTATTGCTGGGAACGCACAAACCTGGTTCGGGGAGTAGGACTTCGAAGACAGGGGTCGTATCGTCGTCGCTATCCGTGTTAAGGCACACCGTTGCCGTAACTTGGGGGCTCAAGCCCGAGCTCATTACCCAATCGAGCTCGCTATACTCTTCCGATTGCTCCGCGGAGATCATTCCCACCACAGTGTCCTCGTGGCGAACGCGGAAACCGGAGCTGGAGTGGCCACACAGAGTCACGGTGAGCTGGTGGTCATCGCCTTCTTCATCCAGAAGGCTGAGGAAGAGGTCTGGGTCAACATTGTTGACGTTAAGGCGGCGGGGATCACCAAAGCCCTCGTGGGGGACCACATAGTTGGTGACCGTCATAATGTTCGCCTTTGTGGCTGGCTTAGGTCTACAGCCGCGGCTGCCGTGGAGTGAGAAAGTACATCAGCGCGGTAGAGAGAACTGAGCTTTAGCCTGAGAGTTTCACTTTTAAAAATAGTAAAAAAGTTTGCAGTACCATCGTGCTATGTACTTAGACTACAGTGCCCATTGTGCGGCTACAAGCTAGTGTGCCCAGCATAATGTTTCCCCTAGTAACCTAGCAAAAAATCTTGCATTGTTGACGTGTGCACATTTGGTTTTCTTATCTAGGGTGTATATACAATACGGTGACGCGTGGGGATTGCGAAGGTGGCAAAGGCAAAACGCCCGTCACACAATCCATGATAAGTGGGGTAGCGGGACGGGCTTTGGGTGGGGAGACTGCAACTAGTGTGTACTAGTTGCAGTTGCGTACACGGTGTAACCGTGGGCTTGGCGTGAGTGGACTAGGCAGCGCGGTTGATTGCTGAGGTGATCGCGTTGATTGAGGCGCGGGTGGTGGAGCCGGCGATGCCGGCGCCCCATACCTGGGTACCGTTGACCTCTGCGGCGATGTAGCAGGCAGCTTCAGCATCGTCACCGGACGTGCGGGACTGCTGGGAGTAATCAATGACTTCGAAGTCGATGCCAATGCCTTCCAGCGCGTTGGCATAGGCGGCGATGGGGCCGTTGCCGCTGCCGGAGACGACGTGCTTCTCACCGTTGTAGATGATCGAGGCAGTCACCTTGGCGTCCTCCGATTCCGTCGTTGAGCTATCAACGTGGAAGGTCTCCAGCTCCAGCGGGGTAGTGCGGTCGAGGAACTCGGCGGCAAAGATGTCCCACATGTTCTTGGAGTTGACCTCGCCACCCTCGGCGTCAGTGACGGCCTGGACGACGGAGGAGAACTCTGCCTGCATGGCTCGCGGCATGTTGATGCCGTGGTCGGTCTTCATGATGTAGGCAACGCCGCCCTTGCCGGATTGCGAGTTCACGCGGATAACGGCCTGGTAATCGCGGCCCACATCCTTTGGGTCGATGGGCAGGTACGGAACTTCCCAGGTGGTCTCACGCAGTTCTTCCCAGGACACGTCGGTGTTGTTTGCGCCGGGGCGTACAACCTGGGCCAGGGCGTCCAGACCCTTGTTGATGGCGTCTTGGTGGGAGCCGGAGAATGCCGTGAAGACCAGCTCGCCGCCGTAGGGGTGGCGCTCAGGGACGCGCAGCTGGTTGCAGTATTCCACCGTCTCACGAATCTTAGGCAGGTCGGAGAAATCGATCTGTGGATCCACGCCCTGGGTCAGCATGTTCAGGCCCAAAGTGATGAGGTCGACGTTGCCGGTGCGCTCACCATTGCCAAACAGGCAGCCCTCAATGCGGTCTGCACCGGCCATGTAGCCCAGCTCCGCAGCGGCGACACCTTCACCGCGGTCATTGTGTGGGTGCAGGGACATGATGATGGAATCACGCTTGGCAAAGTTGCGGTGCATCCATTCGATCTGGTCGGCGTAGACGTTCGGGCTGATCATCTCCACCGTGGACGGCAGGTTGATGATCATGGGGTTGTCCGGGGTTGCTTCCATAATGTCGACGACCGCATCGCAGACCTCGACCGCAAAATCCAGCTCGGTGCCGGTAAAGGACTCCGGCGAGTACTCCCACCGCCAGTTGGTGTCCGGGTAGTCCTGAGCAATGGACTTGATGAGCTCCGCAGCATCCGTTGCCAGCTTCTTGATGGCCGGGCGATCCTTGCGGAAGACCACGCGTCGCTGCAGCTTCGACGTCGAGTTGTAGAAGTGCACAATGACGTTCTTGGCGCCCTCACAGGCCTCAAAAGTGCGGCGGATGAGGTGCTCGCGCGCCTGCACCAAGACCTGAATGGTGACGTCATCGGGGATCTTGTTGCCTTCGATGATTTCGCGTACGAAGTTGAAGTCCGTCTGGGATGCGGAGGGGAATCCCACCTCAATTTCCTTGTAGCCCATCTTGACCAGCAGGTCGAACATGCGGTGCTTGCGTTCCGGGCTCATCGGATCGATGAGAGCCTGATTGCCATCGCGCAGATCCACCGCGCACCACTGTGGCGCCACGGTGATGGTCTTATCCGGCCAGGTGCGGTCGGGCAGTTTTACGGGTTCTACTTCTTGGGCAAAGCTCTGGTAGCGGTTGACCGGCATGGAGGAGCCGCGCTGCTTGTTCCATGCGGGCTGGTTGTCGTTGCGCGGGCCGTTCGGGGTGGTGATGTCACGCGGAGCGGAGATAAAAGAATCGTTGGGGGACATTAGGTGTTCTCTTCCTTGAAAGGTGTGGCTGTGTGGTGAGGACGGCCAGCTGCAGTGGTCAGCATCACTACGCTCCGCGACGGGGCGCTGGCCGTGGAGTCACGAACCTAAATCCCGCCGCGGCTACTAAGGAGAAGGGTGCGCCGCAAAGTCATGTGAGCCACAATACAGGGATTCCCACACTGTGGCAAGCAGTTTCATATGCTGAGATACATGTGGGGGTGGCTAAGATGTCCCACGTGCTTTCAAAGAAAACCGAGCCGATGCCCCCTGGCTCTGCCGCCACGCCTGTAGATGATGCCGCGCTGGACGCCGCCTCCCCACAGCCCCGCAGCTCCTTTATCGTGAGCGCCGTTGCCGTCGCCGTTATTGGGGCAGCGGTGCGCATTGGAGTGCTCCGTCTCTTAAGTGCAGTGAACGACCGCGAGCTGTGGGACCAACTCTTGGCGTGGGATGCCAAGTATTACCTGGAGATTGCACGCGTTGGCTATTTTGTGGCCGATATCAGCGCGGACGGCCCAGTGTATGAAAAGACGATGGCCTTCTTCCCCGGCTTTCCCATGCTCTTGCGGGCGGTGGGCTGGACGGGGATTAACCTAGGGCTCGCCGCGCTGATCCTCAACACGGTGCTCACTGCGGTGATGGCCGCAGGCGTTATGGTGCTCGCGCGCCGGCTCGGCGCAGGTCGCACTGGGCAGATCGCCGCCGCAGTGGTGGTGACGAGCGCGCCGATGTCCATTGTGTTTTCCATGCCGTACACCGAGGCACTCTTTGGTGCCCTCGTGGTCTGGGGTCTTGTGGCGCTGGACCAGCGCGCATGGTGGTGGGCCGGTGCCGCGGGCTTCGCGCTGTCATTGACGCGCTTGACCGCGCTGGATTTCCTCGCTGTGTTTGGCCTGTGGGTACTGCTATATGGCCGCCGGGAATGGCAGGCATGGCTAAGTTTTGGTGTTGCAGCGCTCCCGTTGCCTGGCTATCTCCTGTGGGCGCAACGCTACCTAGCGGATGTCGGGGGCTATTTCGGCATTCAGACGAAGCATTGGAACTCGACCTTTGATGGTGGCGCCGCCACTTTGACGTTTGTATGGGACACCCTGACGAAGAATAACGACGTGGGCTACCTGCTGACCGTCGTTGTCATCCTCGGAGCCGTGGTGCTGCTCGTGGCGTCATGGGGCAAAGCTAACCCAGTGGCGTGGTGGTTTAGTGCCGCGCTCACGGCGAACGTGTTGCTCTCAGACGGAATTTTGCATTCCCGCCCCCGCCTTCTTCTTCCGGCAGCGCTCCTCTTCGTGCCGTGGGTAATCCGTGCGGTCAAGGAGCTTCCGGCCCGGGTTGCTTGGTCCGGTATTGCAGTGTGGGTGCTGTGGTCAGCGTGGTTCTCTGCCTACATGATTGTCGTCTTTGAATGGGCCATTTAGTTCGGCGCGTGGTCAGTACGTTTCGTTGTACCCGTGTTCACTGGGAGACGGGAAAGCACGATGGTGGAGACGATCATGATGATGAGTGATCCGCCCATGACGCTCCACCCCACTGCGGATTCCACCTGGAACTTCTCGCCCAACACCCAATAGCCCAAGCCAAAGGCCACGATTGGCTCCATGATGGTCATGGCAGGCAGGGAATGCGCCAAAGCGCCGGCGTGGAAGGAATATTGCTGGATCACCGTACCGCCGGCCGCAAGACCGATCAGCGCGTAGAGCTCCCAACTTCCCAGCGTTGCCACGGGACCTTCGTTGCCAAAGATATCCACCACGGCTTTCGCCACAAGTGCGACATAGCCATACAGAATGCCGCAGGCCGTGCCTAGTGCCAGGGCTGACTCTTCTGGACGGTTGAAGGCAGCCACGAACAGTGCCGCTAGGGCTAGAGCGCCGACGGCGAAGGCGGGCCACCATTGGGACCACGTGGGCGTCGTCAAGCCAGCAGTGGGGCGGCCGTACACAACCAGAATGCCCACGGCAATGGTCAAGGCCACACACCACACAACCTCACGCGCGGGCATGCGGCGGCGCGAGTACCAGGCCGCGAGTGGCAGCGTAAACATGAGGGAAAGGACGAGGATGGGCTGCACGATGAGCAACGTGCCAAAGTGAAGCGCGAGGAGCTGCAGGGCATAGGCGATGACGGCAGCGGCCGTGCCTATCCACCAAAGAGGGGTTCGCAATGCGGTGCGCATCACACTGGTGGAGCTGGCGTCCAAAACGATACGGTGGCGTATGACTGTGCCCCAGGCAATGACCAGTGCCGAGGCCAGCGCAAAAGCAACGGCAACCACGTTAGAAAACATCGATTCCACCCTACCCGGAATTAATGTGCGCCCAGTGTTTCGGTAGGGCCGGAAGAGCGGTAGTCTAAAGGAGTTGACTGCCGGCCTATAGGTATTGGGCGGTGAACAGGTATTGGCCCTCGCGAAAACGAAAGGTGGGACCGTCAGTGGCCCTAGTCGTACAGAAATACGGGGGATCCTCCCTCGAAAGCGCAGAGCGCATCCGCGCCGTCGCAGAGCGCATTGTGGCGACGAAAAAGCAGGGCAACGACGTTGTCGTCGTGTGCTCCGCCATGGGTGACACCACCGATGAGCTCCTTGACCTCGCCGCCCAGGTCAACCCCGTTCCGCCGCAGCGCGAAATGGACATGTTGCTGACTGCTGGTGAGCGCATCTCTAACGCGCTCGTTGCCATGGCAGTGGAATCTTTCGGTGCGCAGGCTCAATCGTTCACTGGCTCCCAAGCCGGCGTGCTCACCACTGAGCGCCACGGTAATGCCCGGATCGTCGACGTCACCCCGGGCCGCCTTACGGAAGCTCTCGATAACGGCAAGATTTGTATCGTTGCTGGGTTCCAGGGCGTCAATAAGGAATCCCGCGACGTCACCACTCTGGGCCGCGGTGGTTCGGATACCACTGCGGTCGCTCTCGCTGCGGCGCTCGGCGCCGACGTGTGCGAGATTTACTCGGACGTCGATGGTGTCTACACCGCTGACCCCCGCATCGTGCCCAATGCCCAGAAGCTGGAGAAGCTCTCCTTCGAGGAGATGTTGGAGCTGGCCGCAGTAGGCTCCAAGATTCTGGTTTTGCGCAGCGTCGAATACGCCCGCGCGTTTAACGTACCCCTGCGAGTTCGCTCGTCTTATTCAACCGACCCCGGCACGCTCATCGCCGGTTCAATGGAGGACATCCCCGTGGAAGAAGCAGTACTTACCGGCATCGCTACCGACCGCTCTGAGGCCAAGGTCACCGTCCTCGGCATCCCGGACCGCCCGGGGGAAGCCGCCAAGGTCTTCCGCGCTATTGCGGACGCGGAGATCAACATCGACATGGTTCTGCAAAACGTCTCCTCACTGGAGTCTGGTACTACCGACATCACCTTCACCTGCCCGCGCTCGGACGGCCCGAAGGCAATGGAAATCCTGGCCAATCTCAAGGAGGAGGGCCACTGGACCAACGTGCTATACGACGACCAAGTGGGCAAGGTCTCCCTCGTCGGTGCCGGAATGAAGTCCCACCCAGGTGTCACCGCGGACTTTACCGAGGCGCTGCGTGACGCAGGCGTGAACATGGAGCTCATTTCCACCTCCGAAATCCGCATCTCCGTGCTGACCCGCGAGGCAGACCTGGAGAAGGCCGCTGTGGCCCTGCACGAGAAGTTCCAGCTTGGTGGCGATGAAGAGGCCACCGTCTACGCTGGTACGGGACGCTAGCAAGGATTGCTGATAAGGATTAAGGAGTTAAGGTCATGACCACTGTTGCAGTAGTTGGCGCCACTGGACAGGTTGGCCGCGTGATGCGGTCCCTCCTGGAGGAGCGTAACTTCCCGGCTGACACGGTTCGCTTTTTCGCCTCTGCGCGCTCGGCAGGGCAGGAGCTCACCTTCCGCGAGGAGAAGATCGTCGTGGAAGACCTGGCAGAGCAAACTGTAGAGAGCCTCGCCGGTATTGATATCGCGCTGTTCTCCGCGGGCGGTTCCACTTCCACGCAGTACGCACCGCTCTTCGCTGAGGCGGGTGCCACTGTGGTGGATAATTCTTCCGCGTGGCGCAAGGACCCGGACGTCCCGCTTATCGTCTCTGAGGTGAACCCGCAGGATAAGGACACGGTGACGAAAGGCATCATTGCGAACCCCAACTGCACCACGATGGCGATTATGCCGGTCACCAAGGCGCTTCACGACGTCTCCGGGCTCACCACCCTACGCGTCGCTTCCTACCAGGCGGTATCTGGTTCCGGCCTGGCAGGCGTGGAAACGCTGGTGAAGCAGGTCGCGTCCATCGGTGATCGCAACGTGGAGCTGACGCACGATGGCTCCGTTCTCGAGGTTGAGCCGGACGAGCTCGGCCCCTACGTTGCCCCGATTGCCTACAACGCGGTGCCGCTGGCCGGCAACCTCGTGGACGATGGCACGGAGGAGACCGATGAGGAGCAGAAGCTGCGCAACGAGTCCCGCAAAATTCTGGGCCTGCCAGAGCTCAAGGTATCCGGCACCTGTGTGCGTATCCCGGTCTTTACTGGCCACACCATGGTGGTGCATGCGGAGTTTGAGCAGTCGATTACCCCGGAGCGGGCCCGCGAGGTGCTGTCCAATGCTGCAGGCGTCAAGGTCGTGGACGTTCCCACCCCGCTCGCTGCCGCCGGCATCGACCTGTCTCTGGTCGGCCGCATCCGCCAAGACCAGACCATCGCGGACAACAAAGGCCTTGTCTTTGTTGTGTCCGGCGATAACCTCCGCAAGGGCGCAGCCCTGAACACCATTCAGATTGCGGAGCTCTTGGTCTAAGGGCCGCATATAGGAAAAGTCCGCCCCAGAAGGAATTCTGGTGGCGGACTTTCGCTGGTTTTAAGGACCTAGGCCTTTAGGCAGGTCTTTAGTTCTTCGGAACCTCAGGCTTGGTGTGCTCCACGAAGGTTACGGAAGGATCCGGATCCTCGCGGTCGTACTCAATCTCTTCGTCTGCCTCAAGCTCCTCGTGGATCTCATCGGCGACGGTCTCGACGAACTCCTCGGTCTCCATGTTGGAGGCTGCAGCAAGCTTGCGTAGTTCGCGCTCGTTCTTCTTAGTGAAGTGCTCGCGCGGGTCTAGGCGGCGCTTAACCAAGGTACGGGCGCGCACGCGACGGTCAGACTCGGAGGAGATCTTGTCGCGCTGGGTAATCCAGGTGATGACCATGACGGCAATCATGAGCAGGCCGATGTAGCCCAAAATCGGGTAGACGCTGGAGACCAGCTTCTTGAAACCGACGAAGGAGAGGATGAAGCCGATAACGCAGGCGCCCGCGTAAACGGGGTAGAAGAGCTTCGGCTTCTTACGGGTCAGGCGCTTGCCCATGGCATAGAACATGCCGATGGCGGTGTTGAAGACCATGCCGTAGATGATGAAGGTCATGAAGTAACCCAAGACTGGGTTCACGTTGTTGATCAGCGTGAGGACCGGAAGGTCCTGTCCATTGACCTCAGGCGCCACCATGTACAGCGAGACCACGAGAAGGGCCAGCAGAATCAAGTAAATGATGCCACCGAAGAAGCCGCCGATGCCCACGGCGCGGTTATCCAAAATATTGCCGCCAATAACGATGGACATGGACACTGCACACATCACGTTGAGACCGGTGTAGTTCAGCGCTGCGAGCCACCAGCTGTGGATGGGGGTCTCAACGTTGTCCACGGCGTAGGCATTGATCGACGACCAGTCCACGTCGGTAGTAATGATGGTGTAGCCGGTAGCGAGGACGACGAAGATAACAATGAAAGGCGTAATCGCACCGATGACGGAGGTTACCTTGTCTACGTCGAGCAGGCCGACGACGAGAACCAGCGCGAGCATCACTGCGCCGCCGACCCAAATCGGTACGCCCTCGAACTGCTGGCTAATGGTGGAGCCGCCACCGGCGAACATGACGAAGCCGATGGAGAACAGCGTTGCTAGAGTACCGTAGTCCAGAACGCGGGAAATAATGGGGCCACTGATCTTGTCGTAGACGGCAGTGTGTTCATCGGCCTGGAAGTAGGAACCCAGCTGCAGGATCGAAATACCGGTAATCAGCATGAGGGCGGCAGCAAGCACAACGCCCCACAGGCCCCAGTTGCCAAAGGCTACAAAGTACTGCATCGCTTCCTGGCCGGATGCAAAGCCGGCGCCGACGACGACGCCGATAAAGGCCATGGAAATGGCCACTGCGCGTTTCCACATTTGGTTTAGAGGTCTCTCAATCCCACACGAGCCGGGGGTCGTCACAGAACTAAGTGTGGTGCGGGCGGTCGGAAGCCGCGCGGCCCGGTTCGACTATCGATTTGTCACGTGTGCCTCGTGAAACATTAGGCGTGGTCGACAGGTATTTGCCAGCTGAAACGGTGTCTGCACTGTGTGATGCGTGTGACAGTACTGAAAAGTTACCCGTGTCTGCGCAGGTGCCCATGCTCAGCGCAGCGGATTATAACGGGTCAATAACGATTACCCGCGATGATCAATAAGGTCTTTTCGGGCGCGGGCAACCCTAGAGCGAATGGTGCCTACGCGCACGCCAGCGATCTTGGCGGCCTCCTCATAGGTATAGCCCAGTACTTGGGTAAGGATGAGGGCTTCGCGGCGGTCCTCCGGGAGGGCGTCGATAAGCGAGCGCGCGTCGATCCACTCGCTCCACGTACCGGCGTTCTCCGGGGCGGGTGCGAGCGCTGCGGCATCTTCATACTCGGTGGCGGACTTGCGGGGCCGCGCCATGTCGTGGCGAATATTATCCACCCACACGCGGCGCGCGAGGGACAGGAGCCATGTGCGTGCGGAGGAGCGCGCGGCAAAGCGGGGGAGTGCGCTGATGACGCGCAGGTAGGTCTCTTGGGTGAGGTCGTCTGCGATATCCGCTCCGCCGAGGTGAGCAAGTAGGCGCCACACGTCATCCTGGGTGGATTTGATGAATTCCGTGAGAGCTGCGCGGTCGCCACGTCCCGCCTTGAGGGCGAGGTCGGTAACGTGCGCATCATCGCGCTCGGAGTGGACTTTCACCTCCCACAACTTACCAGTAGCGGTAGGCCACCTTACCTATCGCTGTGAGCTCCTGCCGGAATTCTAAAAACTGTTGCGGGGGTCATTTTTCGCCGGTAGGCTATGAAACGTCCGAGATTGATAATAAACCTCAAATTATCAGCGAATCCAGGAGGCATTTTCCTTATGACTAACGCTTCGAACGAGTCCGCCGCAGACAAGGTTCTGGATAAGGGCCAGCGCGCCCCGGGTGGTCCGAACACTACCCGCCCGTCCGGCCAGCCGGTTGCTACCGAGAACACCAGCGTCACCGTGGGTCAGAACGGTCCGGTTGTGCTCAATGACATCCACCTTATTGAGAAGCTTGCACACTTCAACCGCGAGCGCGTGCCGGAGCGTACCCCGCACGCAAAGGGTCACGGCGCCTTTGGTGAGCTGCACGTTACTGAAGACGTATCCGCCTACACCAAGGCCAAGCTCTTCCAGAAGGGCACCGTGACCCCGATGATGGGCCGATTCTCCACCGTGGCTGGTGAGCAGGGCTCCCCGGATACCTGGCGTGACGTCCACGGCTTTGCACTCCGCTTCTACACCGAAGAGGGCAACTACGACATCGTGGGCAACAACACCCCGGTGTTCTTTATCCGTGACGGCATCAAGTTCCCGGACTTCATCCACTCCCAGAAGCGTCTGGGCACCAACGGCCTGCGTGATGCCGATATGCAGTGGGACTTCTGGACCCGTAACCCGGAGACCACCCACCAGGTGACCTACCTCATGGGTGACCGCGGTACCCCGAAGACCACCCGCCACCAGAACGGCTACGGTTCCCACACCTTCCAGTGGGTCAACGAGCAGGGCGACGCCTTCTGGGTCAAGTACCACTTCAAGACCCGCCAGGGCGTGGAGAACTTCACCGACGCTGAGGCAACTGAGATCGCCGGCCAGAACGCTGACTACCACCGTGAGGACCTCTACAATGCCCTTGAAGAAGGCAACTACCCGGTCTGGGACGTCAAGGTCCAGATCATGCCGGTGGCAGAGGCCGAGGACTACCGCTTCAACCCGTTCGACCTCACCAAGACCTGGTCCAAGAAGGACTACCCGCTGGTGGATGTCGGCTACTTCGTTCTCAACCGCAACCCGCGCAACTTCTTCGCGCAGATTGAGCAGGTTGCTCTGGATCCGTCCAACATCGTCCCGGGCATTGGCCTGTCCCCGGACAAAATGCTGCAGGCTCGTGTCTTCGCTTACTCTGACCAGCAGCGCTACCGCATTGGACCGAACTACAAACAGCTGCCGGTAAACCAGCCGCTCAACCAGGTCAACACCTACGAGCACGAGGGCCCGATGCAGTACCTGTTCAACGCCCCGGAGGACCCGGTGTACTCCCCGAACCGCCACGCTAAGGGCGGCGGCTACCTGGATGGTGATGAGAACCTGCGCTTCAAGGAGCAGGAGACCACCACCGCACCGGATCTCTACGTCAACCCGGACCCGGCCGGCATCGACTTGGTCCGTGCTCCATACATCCACCACGCAGAGGACAACGACACCGTGCAGGCTACTGACCTGTACGAGAACGTCTACGACGATGGCGCCAAGGAGCGCCTGGCGGACAACATCACCAACGCTATGGCTGGTGTGTCCCCGGAGACCGAAGAGCGCGTCTACGCCTACTGGGATGCGGTTTCCCCGCAGCTGGGCAAGCGCGTGCGTGAGCTCTTCGCGGAGAAGAAGTAGCGCCTCAGCGCAAGCGCGCTAAAGCACCGCATTAAAGCCCCGCTAGTTACCCGACAGCACGGTACTAGCGGGGCTTTTCCGCGCGCCTGACCGCTTGTGTCCAGCGTGGGCGATAGTTTCTATATCATGACCTCACGCCTTGCCTCTTCTGCTGATGACGACCGCCCAGTGGGTAACCGCTCGCTGTTGATTGCCGCGCTTCTCCTCGTGCCGCTCATTATCGGCGCAATCGTTGCCACTGCATCCGAGTGGCAGCCGGCGCAGGCCTGGTCAGAGGAGCAGGCCGGTGCGCCCAGTGACGGCACGATTGATCCCGCTGAGCTTTACGACGTCGCCCGTGCCCTCACCGAAGCCAATGCCCAGGCGGGCTTTTTGGCCAACGGCACGCAGCAGCTTGCGGATGGCACAGGGCAGCTCAAGGACGGGGCTGGCGAGCTCGGTGGTGGCGTCGACCAGCTGGCAGGCGGCTCGCAGGAGCTCTACGACGGGCTCGTGCAGCTCCAGTCGGGCACCGCGCAGTTGGGCACTGGTGCCACTGAGCTTGCCGACGGCGTCGGCGGCGCCGTCGATCAGATCGTCGGCCTCGGCGTAGTCCGCGGCCAAATCCTGGAGGCCATCGACGGCACTGTTAAGGACCTCGACGGCAACAACTCAGACGAGGCGAAGGAGATCCGCTCACAGCTCGGTGATCTGCGATCCCAGGTGGAGAACTTCCAGTTTGACCAGTCCGTCCAGGATCAGCTCATCCAGCTCAAGGATGGTTCGCGTGAGCTATCCAATCAGCTCTCCGTGAACGGCTACGCCTATCACGATGGTGTGTACCAGGCAACGGAGGGAGCCAAGCAGCTCAATGCCGGAATTGGTGAGCTCAACGCCAAGGTCGATGAGGCCCTCAAAGGCGTTGACGAGCTGGTGGCCGGTGCTGAAAAGGTCGACGGCATGGCCCAGCAGAATAAAAACAAGGTCCAGGGTGCTCAGCGCGCCTTGCCTACCGTTGCCGGCCCTGGTGAGGCCGACGATGGTCCGTCACAGTTGCTGAGCCCCATCGTGGCGATGCTGCTGGCAGCCCTCGCGGTCCTTGGCGGTGGCGTGCTGGGCGCGCTGCTGACTCGTGTCGAGCGTCGTCTTCTCGCCCTCATCGCGGGTGGGGTAGTTATCGGCGCGGTGGTTGGCCTCCTGACTTCCTTGCTGGCCACCGGTGTGACCGTTGCTGCTGTGGTGTGGGCGGCACTTGCGGCGGTGGGGGCCGGGGTGGCGTCGGCAAGCGCGGTCTATGCCCTCGTGCGCGGCCTGGGCCTTCCTGGCTGGGGCTTGGGAGTCTTGCTGGGTCTGGTCCAAGTGGGAATCGTGGGCTGGGCATGGAAAGCAGCCTCGACCGGCACGGACCTCAACACCGCGATGAGCGCGCTCGTGCACCTCTTTCCCATGCAGTGGGCAACCTCTGCCATCACTGTCGCGGGCAACGGGGGCAACTCCCCACAGCTTTTTGCTGCGATGGCAATTTTGGGGGTAATTATCGTCGTGTCCGTCTGGGTTGTGGGGGCACCCGTTCGCCGCCGCAGCGAAGCAAAAGCCTAGCTCAGGGCCTCGCGTTATCGGCGCAGGCTGGGCGGGGCACTAAGATACTACGATTTTGTTGATTTAGGTATCGCTGCGAGGGGAAATAGTGCTAGAGTTAGAATTGCTCACAAAGCCTACTTAGGGGGTAGGCAAACGGTTTCTCCAATCCGTTGTGAGTGATAGGGAATAGGGGCGACGCGGCTGCTGTAGGGGCACCGCGTCGTTTCCCGTTGTGGGGGTAAAATTGGCGGCACTGAATGCTGAAGAATTGGAGAATCACCGTGACTGACTCTCGCGATATCAAACCTTTTGCCGCCAGCCGTGGCCCCAAAGTAACGTCGGTCGGCGCCATCGTCGGTGCGGCCATGGTGGGCGGTCTGTTGCTCGGGGGAATCGGTGCGGGTGCTAGCTTGGCGGCCTTCGATGCGCCTGAACGCTCCGACTACGTCATGCAGCCCGCGCAGCGTGAGGTGCAGGCTGACATCATGGACCCGGACGATGTGCTCACTCCGGAGGAAGAAGAGCGCATGCTTCGCGACGCCTCCCGGATCGCCGCCCCCGACGTGGTCCAGGAGCTGCACTACATGGTCTTTGCTAAGAACAAAGAAAACGTCAACGACTCCGTGGAGGAGTACCTGCGCGATAACCACCCGGAGCTCATCGGCAAGGACAAGTTTGCTGATGGCCAGGTCTTCGTCGGCGTGGGCCTCGACCCGCGCCAGGCCTTCGTCTTCGCGGGTGAGGACGTGGCCGGGCAGATGAAGCTGCGCAAAGGTGACAGCCATTTGGAGCAGTCCATCGAAGCTATTAAGCCGGGCGTGCGGGATGACAACATTCCTGCTGGTCTCTTTGCGGGTGCGGCGGCTGCTATCGACGTGGACCGTGCTGCGGATGTCCAGTACGAGAGTGCGAAAGATGGGCGCATTGGGGCGGCCATTGGCCTCGGAGCGGCGGGCCTGGGCGTCGGTGGCGCGGGTGCAGGCATCGCGGCCGGCGCACGCCGCAGCCGGCAGAAGAAAACGCAGCAGGCGCGCGAGGATTGGGATTATGTGTCCCAGACCTATACCGACGTGGCACAGCGCCTCGAATCCATTGATATCCGCGCACACTCGCTGCAATCCGGCCTTGTGGATGAGCGTTTGCGTGAGGATTGGGAAGGGCTGCGCGATGACTTCCTAGCCCTTGACCGCACCGTCGGCTCCTTCATGTCCATGCCTGCGGATGCTCCCGACGAGCAGTTCCGCGAGCGCGCGGAGGAACTTGCTCACGCGCGTTTGCTGTGTGAACGTGTGGACACGGCGGAGACCAACATTGAGAAGCTGCACCGCGTCGAAAATGCCGATGCTGATGCTCGCCGCTACGAGCTTTATGAGCTAGGCAAGGATTTGGCACAAGCGTCGTACGTCGCGTCCGATATTGACTCGCAGGCTGAGCAGCACGCCAAGGAGCTGGAAGACGCCGCCATGGCGCTGTCCAAGGAACCGAACCACCCGCAGTTTATGGAACGCTACCTCGATCTCCTTGACCGCACCGCGCTGCTGTCGGAGCATCTGCAAGCGCAGCTGCAGAAGCGCAACGAGGCCGACGAGCGTCCCGAGCGCATGCACATCTACGACTCCAACTTCTTCGCCGGCGCCGGCTACCACGGCTACGTGCCGTTCTATACCGTGAGCACGTGGGATAGTGACGCTATCTCAGCTCGCGACTCCTCCTCCAGCAGCGGCGGCGTCAACAGCGGGTTTAGCTCGGGCTTTTCCGGTTCGGGTGGTTCCTCTAGCTTCTAGCCCCCTTAACCCGAGGCTCACGACAAAACGACGAAAACCCGCAGTCTCCTGCGGGTTTGTGGTCGGGATAACAGGATTTGAACCTGCGACCTCTTCGTCCCGAACGAAGCGCGCTACCAAGCTGCGCCATATCCCGGTGTCTCGCTCTAAGCGGTACCGGATTACTGTAACGCACCCCGGGTCGAAAGGACAAAACGGCAGCGTGGCGGGTCTTTCTCAGGTGGCCTTAAAGGTCTTAGGTTGCTGAAGCGTTCTTCTCTGTGATGCGCAGCAGCGTGGCCGATGGGCGGCAGAAGACGCGGAAGGGAACGAACTTGGAGGTACCTAGGCCGTTGGACACGTGCATGAACATGGGGCCGAACTGGTGCAGGCCTTGGGCGCGGACGCGATCGATGCCGCAGTTGGTCACGATGGACCGGGAGCCGGCGACCTTGAACGGGAGGCACAGCTGGCCGCCGTGCGTGTGGCCAGAAAGGGACAGCTGGTAGCCGTCGGCCGCGAACTTCTCCAGAACGCGGGGTTCCGGGGAGTGTAGTAGTGCCAGGGAGAGGTCGGCGTCCTCGTTCGGGGCGCCGGCGATTTCCGAGTAGTCATCCAAATCATGGTGCGGGTCGTCCACACCAGCGGCAGCGAGGCGGACGTCGCCCACCTTGAATTCCACGCGGGCCTGGTTGGCGTCGTGCCAGCCGTGCTCAAGGAATGCAGCACGCATGCCCTTCCACGGCAGGTTCACATAGGACGGCGTGTTCTTCTTTCCAATCAGGTAGTTGAAAGGATTTGGGATGCGCGGTGCCCAATAGTCGTTGGTGCCAAAACAGAACATTCCCGGGCGGCTCAGCAGCGGGCCAAGGGCGCGGAGGACATCGGGAACGCCGCCTTTGTCGGAAAGATTGTCGCCGGTATTGACCACGAGGTGTGGGTCGAGGCGGTCAAGGTCCGATACCCACTCGATTTTGGCGCGCTGGCCCGGAATCATGTGGAGGTCGGAGACGTGCAGGATGCGGAATTCTGGCTCCTCGCGCAGCGTGCCGGGCTCCAGCAGAGGTAGCGTGTACTCCTTGAGCTCAAACTTGGTGAGCTCCGAGTGCGCCCACGCGGCAGTGCCCAGGCCTGCGGCGGCGAGTCCGCCAAGGATGGGGAAAATCTTCACCCTCCCCACCCTACCTGGGCGAGCTAGCGTAGATTGAAGGGCATGAGTGAGTTGAAAGAAACTATTCGCGCCGACCTCAAGACCTCGATGAAGGCCAAGGACAAGGCCCGCACGTCCGCCATCCGTTCCCTCCTGTCCGCCATTCAGGCGGAGGAAACCACCGGTTCCCGCCACGAGATCACCGATGAGGACATTCTCAAGGTCATCGCGCGCGAGATTAAGAAGCGCCGCGAGTCCGCTGAGGTGTATGCGGAGAATGGCCGTCCGGAGTTGGCGGAGGCCGAGCTTGTCGACGTCCCCTTTTTCGAGGCCTACCAGCCCGAGCAGCTTGACGACGACTCCCTAAACGCCCTCGTCGCTGAATCCATCGCCGAGGTAGAAAAGGAGTCCGGCGAGCCGGTCACCATCAAGCAGATGGGCAACGTCATGAAGGTTGCCAACGCGAAGGCCGCTGGCCGCGCAGACGGTAAGCGCCTGTCCACCGCCGTGAAGGCCGCCCTGAACTAAGGGGCTAAAGCCCGAAGAAGTCCCGCACGTCGTTGGTGAAGCGGTCCACATCGTCCTGGTTGATGAGGGGCTCCGGCTGTGCGGGCGGCTGGCCATCGCCACCACCACCGCCGCCGTTGTCAGTGGGCGGTTGGTAATTGTAGGTGCCTGACGTGGAACTATCGTCTGAGGTGGTGGCCGAGGAGCCGTCGGAAAGCTGCAGCGTTACCTCCGCACCTTTCTTGGTGCCTGACGCGCCCGTGATGACACGAACCACCTTGCCGTAGCCCACACCAGGGGCGGCCACTTCCGTGGTTTTAACCGTGTAGCCGGCCTTCTCCAACGCGGCGCGGGCTTGGCTTTCGGACTTGCCCTTCAATCCGTCGATAAGCGGCGAGACCGTACCCGAATCATAGGCGCGGTCATAGTCCGGCACCGTGCCCTGTGCTGCCTCCGGCACGCGTACCGCCATGGTGTAGAACGTCGCCGCCGGCTCGAGGCCACCGAAGAGGTTGCCGCTCCCGCACTGACGCACCGGGCCGGTACACAGCGGGGTCGTCGTCGTGCCGTCGTTGTAGATATACGGCGCGGCTGCCACCGCCGAGTTGAAGCCCAGGAAAGCCGAGGACTGGTTGGACTCTGTGGTACCCGTCTTGGCTGCTGCCTGGCCGCGGAAGCCTGCCGCGCGTGCCGATGCCGCCGCCGTGCCCTTCTCCGTATCGGCCGTCATGTTGTTCTCCAGCGCCTTGGCCACTTCTTTGCCCACCGCGCGCTCGCAGGGCGTGTGTTTGATGTAGACCTCGTTGCCGTGGGCATCGGTGACTTCCTCGATGGGGTTCGGCTCGCACCACATGCCTTCCGACGCCACCGTGGCGCCCACATTAGATAGCTCCAGCGCATTGACCGCCGTGGGGCCCAGGGTGAAGGAGCCCAGGTTGGACTCCTTGATGTGATCAGCAATGGAGGAGTTTCCGTCATAGCTGCCTGGGTCTTCATAGGAGCGCAGGCCTAGTTTCACGGCCATGTCCACCACCTGCTCCACGCCGAGCTGCTCGATGAGCTCGATGAAGGGGGTGTTGGGGGAGTAGGCCAACGTATCCTGCAGCGTCATCGTGGAGGCATAGTTGCCCGCATTCTCAACGCAATACTTGTTCGGTGGGCAGTTCTCCGCGCCGCCGAAACCAAGGCCTTCTGCTTCGTAGCGCTTCGGCACGGCGAGGCGGTCTTTGATGCCATAGCCCGATTCGAGCGCGGCCGCGGCCGTAAAGAGCTTGAATACGGAACCGGCGCCATTGCCCACGAGCGAGTTCGGCTGTGGCAGCAGGGTCTCATTGTTCTCCAAATCCAGGCCGTAGGTGCGGGAAGACACCATGGCTAGGACCTTGCGGGAGTCAGTGCCGGGCTTGACGACGTTCATCACTTCCGCCACGCCCGCCGCATCCGGCGCGGTGTGACTGCGCACCGCGTTTAGAGCCTGATCCTGTACATCGGGGTCGAGTGTGGTCTTGACGGTGAGGCCACCGCGAGCTAGGTGCTCACGATCGATGCCTTTATCAGCGAGGTAGCTCAAGACATAATCGCAGAAGAAGCCGCGATCACCGGCGCCGATGCAGCCGTTGGGCAAGGTGGCCGGGCTATCAAGCACGCCGAGGGGCTGCTGGGCAAAGTTATCGGCGTCCTCCTGAGAGAGGGAGCCGTTGTTGACCATGGCCTGCAGGACGACGTTGCGGCGATCCCGCACGCCTTCCTCGTTGGTATAGGGGTTGAGATATTCGGAAGACTGCACCATGCCGGCCAGCATGGCGGACTGTGGCACGGTGAGGTGCGCGGCATCGGTGCCAAAGTAGGTACGGGCTGCCGCCTCTACGCCGAAGGAGTGGTTACCAAAGGGTACGAGGTTGAGATAGTTCGTGAGGATCTCATCCTTGGAAAGCTTCGCATCAATATCGGTGGCCATGCGCATCTCGCGCAGCTTGCGGGCCACGGACTGTTCGGTGGCGGCCTGGCGCTCTTCGTCGGTGGTGGCGTTGACGAGCAGAAGGTAATTCTTCACGTACTGCTGATCAATGGTGGACGCGCCCTGGGAGACGCCACCTGCTGCCAAGTTAGTCCACAGCGCACGGAAGTTACCCTGCAGGTCCACGCCTTCGTGCTCGTAAAAGCGGCGATCCTCGATGGCCACCATAGCCTCTTTCATGGCGTCCGAAATCTCATCGGGCTGCACTGAATGGCGGCGCTGCTCAAAGATATAGGCCAAGGTGTTGCCTTTGGCATCCAGGATGGTGCTCACGCCCGGTGTGTCGCCGTCGGTGAGATCCTGAATATCCGATTGCATCGTCTCGTTGGTCCTGGCTACGGCCACACCGCTCACACCCGCGATGGGGGCTAGTGCGAGGGCAATGAGGAGGCCCACCAGTACTGTGGAGAGGACGAGCTTTCCCAGGGATTTGATGACAGTCACCCTCCACACACTACGTGCTTCGAGGCTAATCCGGGAGACCCCCCTAAAGTGTGACCTATTAGACAGGCATACCGGTTAGTGAATAGACTAACGGTGAGTACATAATATTCCGTCCCGTTGAGGGTTATTCACTTTGATGGTGGCGGGATGGGAGCTTGGAAGGAGTTACCTAGCCATGACAGTCAGTGTAAAAGGTGCAGGACGGTCCGCAATGGTAAAGAATGCCTCTTCGACCACCGAACGTGGTGAGTGGGTTACCCAAGCCAAGTGTCGCAACGGCGACCCGGATGCCCTGTTTGTACGCGGCGCTGAACAGCGCAAGGCCGCAGTTATTTGCCGTCACTGCCCGGTGCTCAATGAATGCCGCGCGGACGCCCTGGATAATCGCGTCGAATTTGGCGTGTGGGGAGGCCTGACGGAACGTCAGCGCCGCGCTCTTCTGCGCAAGAATCCGCACATCACCAGCTGGGCGCACTACCTTGCAGAAGGTGGCGAACTAGTCGGGATTTAAGCGCCGGAGTTTAGTAGCATGGAACCCATGACTAAATGGGAATATGCCACCGCGCCGGTTCTTACTCACGCAACCAAGCAAATCCTGGATTCCTGGGGTGAAGACGGCTGGGAGCTCGTCACCATCACCCCGGGGATGAACCCGGAAAACGTAGTTGCTTACTTCAAGCGCCCGCTGGAGGAATCCTAGATGACCGCGCGCGCACGTCTGGAGGAGCTCGGCATCGAGCTCCCATCCGTTGCCGCTCCGCTCGCGTCATATGTCCCTGCCACCCGTGTGGGCGGCCAGGTGTGGACCTCTGGCCAGCTGCCCGTCGTTGATGGCGAGCTGCCTGCCACGGGAAAGGTTGGCGCGGAAGTCTCCGTAGAACGCGCCCAGGAGCTGGCGCGCACTGCAGCTCTCAACGCGCTCGCGGCCATTGATGCCGAAGCAGGCTTGGACAACATCACCCGCGTGGTGAAGGTCGTGGGTTTCGTCGCCTCGGATCCTTCCTTCACTGAGCAAGCCGCGGTTATTGATGGTGCCTCGGAATTCTTGGGGGAGCTCTTTGGCGAGGCCGGTGTGCATGCACGGTCTGCCGTGGGAGTGGCGGTGCTGCCGAAGGACTCTCCCGTTGAGATCGAAGTCATCGTAGAAATCGCTGAGTAATCGGATAGGGTTAGAACCATGGAGCATCCTGCATATAGTCAATTGCGTCCCGTGAGCAAGTCCGTCGGTGTCGTGCTGTGTGACAACCCCAGCTACACCGCTCTGGAAGGCACCAACACGTGGATTATTCGTGCGGGGGAGGATTCCCGCGCCATTGTTGTTGATCCGGGCCCCGAAGATGAGGGCCACCTCAACGTCGTCACCGCGAAGGCGGGTGAGGTTGCGCTGATCCTCCTGACTCACCGTCACGATGACCACGCGTCGGGTGCACAGCGCCTGCGCCAGCTTACTGGCGCTCCGATCCGCTCTTTCGACCCGAACTACTGCAATGGGGCCGACGCGCTTGTCGACGGTGAAGTGATCGACATCGACGGCGTCACCCCCCAGCTTGAGGTAGTCCACACCCCGGGCCACACCGCTGATTCCACCTGTTTCTTCGTGTGGTCCGATGAGGCTAAGAACTCCACTCTGGAGGGCATCCTCACCGGTGACACCATGGCTGGCCGCCACACCGTCTTGCTTTCTGAAACCGATGGTGATTTGGGCGATTACCTCAAGACCTTGGACCTCTTGGAAGAACGCGGCAAGGACGTTCCGCTGTTCCCAGGCCACGGTCCGGACTTGGAGGACACCTCTGCGTTTGCCCGGAAGTACATCGACCGCCGTCACCACCGCCTCAACCAGATTAAGGAAGTGCGCTCCCGCTTGGGTGAGGACGTTGACGTTAAGACGTTGGTGGATGAGATGTATGACGACGTCGACCCGGTCCTGCGCCACGCGGCTGAGCAGTCCACGCGTACCGCGCTGAAGTACCTCGACGCTGAAAAGGACGGATTCTAGTGGTCGTGGAAACACGATTTTAGTTTTCGGTGGCATAGCTTAGCAGTTCGGCCATTTT
>NZ_JSEF01000005.1 GCF_000805675.1 Corynebacterium minutissimum
GTCCCAACGACTCGACACCACAAACACCACCAATCAAGGCCAGGTGTTTCCACGATCCTTAGAATCCGGGAAGTAACCCGAAAACCACGAAGTCCCCCGATGTTCTCGGGGGACTTTTTCATATGCAATGGGGGCGCGTTGAGCGCGCCCTCAGCGCGCCTTACGCGGCGCGCTCGAGGCGCCGCATGTTAACGCGCGCGGCGGGCGAGGTGCTCGGTATCGACGATGAGCACCGACTTGCCCTCGAGGCGAATCCAGCCGCGGTGGGCAAAGGTAGCCAGGGCCTTGTTCACGGTCTCACGGGAAGCACCGACCAGCTGGGCGATCTCTTCCTGGGTGAGGTCGTGGTTGACGCGCAGGGCGCCGCCTTCCTGAGAACCGAAGCGGTTGGCCAGCTGGAGCAGGGTCTTTGCCACGCGACCAGGCACGTCGGTGAAGATGAGGTCAGCCAGGTTAGCGTTGGTGCGGCGCAGGCGACGAGCCAGCACACGGAGGAGCTGCTGGGCAATCGCCGGGTGGTCAGCAACCCACTGCTTGAGCATCTCGGAGTTCATGGTGGCGGCAGTGACCTCGGTAACGCACACAGCGGAGGAGGTGCGCGGGCCCGGATCGAAGATGGACAGCTCGCCGAACATATCGGACGGGCCCATCACCGTCAGGAGGTTCTCACGACCGTCCGGGGCGTGGCGGGCAAGCTTAATCTTGCCCGAGGTGATGATGTAGAGACGGTCACCCGGCTCGCCCTCGTCGAAGATGGTGGTGCCGCGCGGGAAACGGACAGTCTCCATCTGCTCAATCAGGTTCTGAACTGCCACTGGGTCCACGCCTTGGAAAATTCCAGCGCGGGAGAGGATGTCCTGTACGCCTTCCACTGTTACTCCTTAAAGCCTGCGCAGAGGATAGATTGATGCACACGCAAGCAGGTTGTGTTTGTTGCTGACGCACCTGCTCTGGCAGTGCGTCAAGAGACACTGACCAACATCATACAGTGTAATTTGTCACCTTTTCCAGCAGCCTGAAAAATAATCACACGGTATGAAAACTTAATTAGCTCTCGAAGGCAGTTGCCTCAAGCTTTTCCATCAAAATGGCAAAGAGCGCGAGGCCAAGCGGGACAAGCAGAACAAGCGAAATCATGCCTTCCACCTTACCTGGGCGCCAGTAGAATAAGGCACATGCCTCTCGACAGTCACCGCGACCCCATCCACACCGCTGAGCGCGCCGCCCACATCCGCGCTGCTCTCGCGGCGGAATACCCGGGCGCTGACTGCGAGCTCAATTTTTCCAATGCCCTCGAGCTCCTTATCGCCACGGTACTGTCGGCACAATGCACAGATGAGCGCGTCAACCAGGTCACCCCGCACCTTTTCGCGACCTATCCCACCGCCCCAGACTATGCAGCCGCTGACCGTGCAGAATTAGAAAGCATCCTGCGTCCGTTGGGCTTCCAGCGGGCAAAAGCCGGCCACCTCATCGGCATCGGGGAGAAGCTCGTGGGCGAATTCAACGGCCAGGTTCCACGCGGCATTGATGAGCTCACTTCGCTTCCGGGCGTCGGCCGAAAGACCGCCCTCGTTGTTCGTGGCAACGCCTTTGGCTTGCCTGGCATCACCGTGGATACGCACGTCACACGTTTAAGTCAGCGCCTAGGGCTTACCGCGGCGAAAACGCCGCGGGCGATTGAGAGGGACGTCGCCAAGCTCGTGCCCGAAGCCGAGCAGACCGTGTTTTCTCACAGAGTCATCCTCCACGGCCGGCGCGTGTGTACCGCCCGCTCGCCGCGGTGCGGGGCCTGCGTCCTTGCCCCGTGGTGCCCGTCGCGGAGTTAAGGTGGAACAATGAGCCAATACCCCCGGTGGCCTGGATACGTGAAGGCCAGCATCGTTGCCGTCATGATGCTGGCGGCGCTCGCGCTGGTCGGCGTGGTCAACCTCCTTGAGAACGATGAGCCGGAAGTTGCCGTGCCGCAATCCCAGGAAGCGGACGTGGCCTCGCGTCCGAAGTGTCCGGAAGGCCCTATCGCCGGGGTAGATCTGCCGTGCCTGGGGGCTTCCAGCACGGCCGCAGCGAAGAATATTCAAATCGTCACCGTGTGGGCCTGGTGGTGCGAGCCGTGCCGAACAGAGCTTCCCTTCTTCCAAGACATTGCGAGCTCGCACTCCACGTGGAACGTCGTCGGCGTGCACGCAGACCCGAACGCGGCAAACGGCGCGGCACTCCTAGATGATTTAGGCGTGGATATCCCCAGCTACCAGGATGAAAAGGGCACTTTTGCCGGCGAGCTTAGCCTGCCGGGCGTCATCCCCATCACGCTGGTGGTGCGCGATGGCCAGGTGGTGGAAAAGTTCGTCAAACCATTCACGTCGGCTAAGGAGCTGGAAGAGGCCATCGATGAGGTGCTCGAGTGAGTCACCTTCACCCTGCCCGTGCCCCTGAATGGTTGCGTCCCGCACTGGGCGTCGATACGCGCGCGGTGCAAGAGCGCCTTATTCGCCACGTGCGGCCGGCGAAACGTCGCCGTGAATCGGCGGTGTTGGTGCTGCTCAAAGGCCAGAGCTTCGAGGATGGCGAAGTGCTGCTCACGCACCGTTCGCCGTCGCTGCGCTCGCACTCCGGCCAGATTGCTTTCCCTGGTGGACGCAAGGACGAGGGGGACGCCTCGCTTGTCGACGCCGCCCTGCGCGAAGCCGAAGAAGAAACCGGCCTCGACCGCTCCACGGTCACACCTTTGGAACAGTGGGGCAAGCTGGATATTCGAGCAACCGGTAACACCGTGAGTCCAGTTTTGGCCTACTGGCATACTCCTGGCACCGTGTGGCCGGCCAGCCCTGCCGAGACCGATGATGTCTTCACCGTCCCGCTGCGGGAGCTGGCAGACCCGGCAAACCGCATGATGGTGGGGCACAGCCGCTGGAAAGGCCCGGCTTTTCGGTCGCGCGGCTACCTGGTGTGGGGCTTTACTGCAGGGGTGCTGTCGGGATTGATGGATCATGCAGGCTGGTCCGTAGAGTGGGATAAAAATAAGGTCCACGATCTGCGTGAATCACTCACTCGCTCACTCAATAATGAGAAGATGGATTAGTTCTGCTGCCTTTGTGTGAAAGTGTTCTCCGTGTCCCTAGCTGTTGACATCGCCATAGTGATTGCCGTGCTCCTCGCCGTGCGCGTGGGCTGGCGTCAGGGTGCGCTGACCGCAGTGCTTGCGGCGGTAGGTGTCATTGCAGGTCTGGTGCTGGGAACGGTCGCCGCCCCAGCGACGATGCAACTGGCGGACCAGCCAGCAGTGCGTTTCCTGCTGGCTGTCGGCGTGCTTATTCTGTTGGTGGGGCTGGGGCAGTTGGTGGGGGCGTCGCTAGGCGCGGCGTTGCGGGATCGTATGCGCACGCGCTCGGGGCAGCGCGTGGATTCTTCCATCGGTGCGGTCTTCCAGTCCGTGGCGGCGGTTGTGGTGATTTGGTTGGTGTCCCTGCCGTTGGCCTCCAACCTGGGTGGGCAGCCGGGCCAGGCGCTGCGTGAATCGCGTATTCTCAGCGGCCTCAACGCCGCAGCTCCTGACCGTTTAGCTTCGTTGCCCAATGGTCTGGCAGCCATGCTCAACGATTCCGGCCTTCCGCCTTTGGTGTCGCCGTGGGAGCGATCCGGCGCGGATGTCGAGGTGGAGGCACCTGAGCTAGAGATTGGGGACCCAGAGCTGCTGGAGCGCGTCCGGCCTTCTGTCATCCACGTGTTGGGTGACGCTGAGGCTTGTTCGCGGCGCCTTATGGGCTCGGGTTTTGTTACGGAGCCGGATTACGTCATCACGAATGCGCATGTTGTGGCCGGTACGGATAAGGTGCGCCTCGATACGGTGCTGGGGCTGAAGGAAGCGGACGTGGTGTATTACAACTCGGACGTGGATATTGCTGTGCTGCATAGCCCGGGGCTGGGATTGGATCCCCTTCCGTGGGCAGAGGATGTTGCGGTGACCGGCGATGATGCCATTGTTTTGGGCTTCCCGCAGTCTGGTCCGTTCAGCGCGGAGACCGCGCGTATTCGGGATCGCCTCACTATTGCCGGGCCGGATATTTACTCCACCGGCCGTGTGGAGCGCGACGCCTACACCGTGCGCGGCAACATCCGGCAGGGCAATTCCGGTGGTCCCATGATTACCCCGGAGGGCCAGGTGCTGGGCGTGGTGTTTGGTGCCTCCGTGGAGGATTCCGACACCGGCTATGCCCTCACCGCGGACGAGGTGCGCGGCCACGTTGGTGACGTCACTTTGCTTGCCGACGCCACCCCCACCGGCTCCTGCGTCGGCTAACTGTTGCGCGCTTACCTAAGGTGTTTTAGTCTTTGGCGCATGGGGGTATTAGAAACCTACTTCCACTACCGCAACTCGGGGATCGCGCTAGTGGAAAACGCATCCAGCTCACCCGACGAGCTCCGCGCGCTCGGCGCCGACGCAGCCGACGCCACAGAGCTTTCCCACCTTCACCGCATCTACTTCGGGCACACCCGCTTCACCGGCAAACAACGCAAAGCCCGTGCCGCCGCGGTGGCACAACAACATAGCCTTAGCATTCTCACCCTGATTGAGTCCTACACCACCAAAGTGAAAAAAGACCTCGACGCCTGGAACCTACGCATAAAACTTGCCGGCACCCCTGCCCACAAAATCCGCCACGTCGCCACCAAGCGTTTGAAGGAGCTTCGTGCCAAACGTGTGGCTAAACCCGGGGTACGCTTCACCTACCGCTCTAAGGGCCCGAACTCCATCACCATCACCGACACCCCCACCGTCATCGCCGACATCAGAGGCACCCTAGAATCCGTCAACAAAACAAACCTGCTTGAGGCTGCCCGCACCGTCATTGTCACCGGTGGTATTGGCACCAAACCTGCCGTACATGCTCAAGTCGTAGTCACCCTGGATGAATTTGACCAAATTATTAACGGGGATGGGGAGGAAATCGAACTTAACCTCACCAACGGCGCGCGCATGACAGGCGCAGACTTCTTAGCCTACAAGTTTGCTGAGATTGGCTACGCCACCATCATCCACCCCCTTGAAGGGCCCATTAATTCTTATAGGATTCAGCGGCATGCCAGCTGGAAACAACGCATCAGCCTGGCTGCTGAATTCCAAACCTGCTCTAGGCCCGGCTGCAACAAACCCGCTGATTACTGCGAAGTCCACCACCTCATCCCCTGGCAGGCCGGAGGTTTTACCAACATTAAAAACCTCACCTTCCTGTGCGCCTACCACAACGGTATTAACGATGATGACCCTAAACGGCCCACCGGGCGTGGTTACATGTTCCGGTTGAATACGGGGGTGAGCTACATCCCGCCCTGGGGTGTGCCAATTACCGCCATGCCCGAATACCAAGAAGCCCTTAACAGACTCGCCGCCGAACAAACAGGACAAACCACAGGCCAACCACCCGACCCACCGCCAGGAACAAGCCAACCACCCGACCCACCGGGTGCAGGCTAATCGCCTGCACGCAGCCACGCCGCCCAGCGGGTGCGAACTAAAGCTTCGCACCCGCGCCGAGACGATGAACCCCCGCCAACCACACCACGGTCAGCGGGCACATCGGCGATCCCACAGCTAGTGGAGGCAAGCGACGAGACGACGAAACCCGCCGACCAGAGGAGGTTGGCGGGTTGGGGGGGCGTCGCTAAGCGCAGGCTAGTGGCCGGTACCGATTTCCAGGTGCATACCCGGAACCGAATTGATGAGGTTGCGGGTGTAGTCCTGCTGGGCATTCTCGAAGATGTCGTCGGCAGTGCCCTGCTCGACGGCCTGGCCCTTCTTCATAACCACGATGTCATCGGCAGTCTGGCGGACCACCGCGAGGTCGTGGGTAATGAAGAGATAGGAGAGGCTGAGCTCGGACTGAAGCTCGGCCAGCAGCTGGATGATCTGATTCTGCACCAACACATCCAAGGCAGACACTGCCTCATCGAGGACGATGACCTCCGGCTTCAACGCCAACGCGCGGGCAATGGCGATGCGCTGGCGCTGACCGCCCGACAGCTCGTTGGGGTAGCGGCGCATAGCCGAGCGCGGCATGGAGACCATATCGAGAAGCTCGGCCACGCGGGCCTCACGTTCCTTGCGGGAACCAACCTTGTGCAGTGCGAGGGGTTCCTCGATGCACTTATAAATCGAGTACATCGGGTCCAGCGAGCCATACGGGTTTTGGAAGACCACCTGCATCTTGCGACGCAGGTTAAACAATTCCTTCTTCGATAACGTCGAGGTATCGCGACCTTCAAACTCAATGGTGCCGGAGGTCGGTTCCAGAAGACCCAACACCATGTTGGCCACCGTGGACTTGCCGGAACCAGACTCGCCCACCAAGGCCATCGTGGTACCGCGGCGAATGTCGAAGGAGACATCGTCCACAGCCTTGAGGTGCTTCTTCTCGCCGCGCTGGCCACGGATGTTGAACTCCTTGGTCAGGTTGCGCACCGAAATCACCGGTTCCGCAGCGCTTGGCGCTGTGGCATCAGACGTGGCCGACTGTGCGGAAAGGGGCACAGCGGAACCCGGCTCCGTCGCAGAAGTTCCGGCGCTGCTGTGGGCGCCGTCGGCGGCGTTGGCCTCGCCGGTCTTGAGCTCCTTGGCCTCCACGCCGGCTTCCTTGGCGGCGCGGATGCGGGAGGAGGCGAGGGAGGGGGCGGCGTCGACAAGCCGGCGCGTGTAGGGGTGCTGCGGGGAACGCAGAATCTCGCGCGAGGGGCCCGACTCCACGATGCGGCCGCGGTGCATGACGATGAGGTGCTCGGCGCGCTCGGCGGCCAGACCCAGATCGTGGGTAATGAAGAGTACCGCGTTACCCAGCTCCTCGGTGAGGTGCTCCAAGTGATCCAGAATGGTCTTCTGCACCGTCACGTCGAGGGCGGAGGTGGGCTCATCGGCGATAAGCAGCTTCGGGCGCGCAGCCAAGCCAATGGCGATGAGCGCGCGCTGGCGCATACCGCCGGAGAACTCGTGGGGGTACTGCTTGGCGCGGCGTTCGGCGTCGGGAAGCCCGGCCTCCTCCAAAAGCTCGACGACGCGCTGGTGGCGCTCGGAGCCCTCCACCACATTGTTGGCCTTGAGGGATTCCTCGACCTGCGTGCCAATGCGCCACACTGGGTTGAGGTTGGACATCGGATCCTGCGGGACCAGACCAATCTTGTTGCCGCGCAGTGCTTCGAACTGCTTGTTGTTGTAGTGGGTAATGTCCTCGCCCTCGAAGAGGACCTGTCCGCCGGTGACCTTGCCGGTACCCGGCAAAAGCCCCAGGATGGACATCGCCGTGGTGGACTTACCCGAACCGGACTCGCCCACGATGGCCACGGACTGGCCCGGGTAAATGGACATGTTGACGCCACGCACGGCCTCCACCACGCCGGTCGACGTGGTAAAGGAGATGTGGACGTCCTTCATTTCAAGAAGTGGAGTAGTCATTAACGCTTCCTCGCCTTCGGATCGAGCGCGTCGCGGACGACGTCACCCATCATGATGAAGCTCAACACGGTCAGGCCCAACGCACCTGCCGGGTAGAACAGGACTGCCGGGGCCACGCGCAGGGACGCCTGCGCGTCGGAGATGTCGCCGCCCCAGGACACGAACGTTGGCGGCAAACCGATGCCCAGGAAGGACAAGGTAGCTTCCGCCACGATGTAGGTACCCAGCGCCACGGTGGCGTAGGAAATGATGGGGGCAGCCGCGTTCGGCAGGATGTGGCTGAACAGGATGTGCCAGTTCGATGCACCGATGGAGCGCGCGGACTGGACGAACTCCTCGTTCTTGATGGAGACCACCGCGCCGCGGGTAATACGGGCGATGGATACCCAACCGAAGAGACCGAGGACCAAGACCACCGTGATGATAGTGCGGTGTTCCTTGAACATCTGCATGACCACGATGGCAGCCAGCACCAGCGGGATGGCGAAGAAGATGTCCGTGATGCGGGAGAGCACGGAGTCGATCCAGCCGCCGAAGTAGCCAGCGACGGCGCCGATGAGGGAGCCCAGCACTACCACGAGGAGGGTAGTAAGAACGCCCACGGCTACCGACGCCCGCGCACCGTAAATGACGCGGGAGTAAATGTCGCAGCCTTGGCGGTTAAATCCAAACGGGTGGCCGGGCTCAGCCGGGGCGAGGGATTTGGACAGCTCGCACAGACGCGGGTCGGTATTGGTAAACAGACCTGGGACGACGGCCATGAGGATGGCCACGAGGATCATGACGGCCGCAATCCAAAACAGTGGGCGGCGGCGCAGGTAGCGCCAGGCCTCGCCCCACTGGGAGGAGGGTGCAGATTCGTCCTTGACGGCGTCGACTGCGCCGAGGCCCGTCTCGTCGGTCGCGGAAACGAAGTGCTCTTGTCCCGGGTAGGGGGTAGTTTTCTCGAAGTTAGGCATAGCGGATCCTCGGATCAAGTACGGCGTACAGGAGGTCAACGAGCAGGTTGGCGATGATGTAGATGATCACCAGAACCGTCGTAAAGGACACAATCGTGGTCGGCTCGCCGCGCAGGATGGCCTGGTACATGGTGCCGCCGACGCCGTTGATACCGAAGATGCCCTCGGTGACAATCGCACCGGTCATGAGCGCACCGATATCGGCACCGATGAAGGTGGCCACGGGAATCAGCGAGTTGCGCAGCACGTGGCGGCGGGTCACCGCACCGTTGGAGAGGCCCTTCGCGCGGGCGGTGCGCACGTAGTCAGCACGCAGGTTCTCCGCTACGGACTGGCGTGTCAGGCGGATGACGTAGGCCAGTGACAGCGCGCCGAGCACCATAGCCGGCATGAGGAGTGACTTCACGGTGGCGTTCGCGCCAACGGTCACCGGCAGCACACCCCACTTGATGCCCACGATGTACTGGAAGACAAAGCCGATGACGAAGGACGGCACCGCGATGACCAGCAGGGAAATGACCAGCACGGTGGAGTCGAAGAAGCCGCCGCGGCGCATACCGGCGACAACGCCGAAGAAGATGCCGAAGACAGCCTCGAAGATGATGGCCATGACGGTGAGTTTGACGGTGACCGGGAAGGCGTTTGCCATCACTTGGGTCACGGGCACGCCGGAGAAGGTCGTGCCGAAGTCCAGCATGAAGATGCCCTTGATATAGAGCAGGTATTGAATGATGAACGGCTTGTCGAGGTTGTATTCGGCCTCGATGCGGGCGCGGGCAGCCTCGGTAAGGCCGCGGTCACCGCCGAGGGCTTCGACAGGGTCGCCGGGCATCAAGAAGACGAGCGCATAGATGAGCAGGGTGGCTCCGAAGAACACCGGAATCATCTGGAGCACTCGGCGCCCGATATAGCGCAACATAGTGTGGTCCTTTACTCGTTTGTGGGCAGGTGCTTGTCGGCGCCTCCTTAACAGGCGCCCACGTAGCTCATAAGGATTTTAGTGTGTGATCTAAGGTAGCGAGAAATCTATAGAGCGTTTCGAATCACACTTATGGGTAAAAACGTGGGGAGACCCCCGCTCCACCAAGGTTGCGGGGGTCGTAAGAAAAGCCAGGGGAAGGCCTATTTCTTGGTGATGTTGTAGTACACCGGCTGGGACTTCCAGGAGAAGACGACATTGTCGACGTTCTCGGAGTAGCCACCGGTGGCGTTGGCGTACCACAGCGGGATGGCCGGCAGATCCTTGAACAGGACCTCCTGGGCTTCGACGTACTTCTTGTTGGCTTCGTCGTCGGAGTGGGCGGTCAGGGCTTCGTCGAGAGCCTTGTCAAAGTCCGAGTTAGCGTAGTCGCCATCGTTGGAGGAACCGCCAGTCTTGTAGAGCGGGGCAAGGAAGTTGCCCTGGCTCGGGAAGTCTGCCTGCCAGCCGGTGCGGAAGGCGGTCTTGATGGTGCGGTTGGTGACCTCATCGCGCAGGGACTTGAAATCCGGGTACGGAGCGCCGACCGCTTCGATGCCGAGGGCGTTCTTAACAGAGTTGGTGGTGGCGTCTACCCAGCTCTTGTGGCCGCCGTCGGAGTTGTAGGCAATCTCCAGGGACGGGTTATCCCACTTGTTGATCTTGTCTGCCTCTTCCCACAGCTTCTTGGCCTTCTCCGGGTCATACTTCAGGACCTCGTTGCCCTTGATGTCCTCGGTGTAGCCCGGCAGAACCGGGGAGGTGAAGTCCTTGGCCGGGGTGCGAGTGCCCTTGAAGATGGTCTCGGTGATCTCCTCGCGGTTGATGGCGTGGGAGATAGCCTGGCGGCGCAGAGCGCCTTCCTTGCCGGAGAAGTGCTCGAGGTTCTCACCCAGGGTGAAGGACTGGAATACGGCGGTGGGCTGGTTCACGGCGCGCTCGCCGAGGTCTGCCTCGTAAACGTCGAACGCGGAGTCCGGAACGGCGTCGAGGACGTCGAGGTTGCCGGAGAGCAGGTCGGCGTAAGCAGCGTCCTGGGAGGCGTAGAAGACGAACTTGATGCCGTCATTCTGCGGGGTTTGACCACCCTTGTACTCCTCGTTTGGAACGACGGTCGCGTCCTGGTTGTGGTTCCACTCGGACAGCTTGTATGGGCCGTTGGTGATTGGGTTCTGGTCGTAGGCGTCCATGTCGTCGTATGCAGACTCGTGGAGCGGGTAGAACGCGGAGTAGCCCAGCTGTGCCGGGAAGTCCTGCTCCGGGCTGTTCAGGGCAATGGTGAAGGTGAGGTCGTCGACGACCTTGAGGCCCTCCAGCTTCTCGACGCCCTCCTTAAAGCCCTTGATGTTGGAGAAGAAGGACGCATTGAGCTGGTCGTTAGCTACGGCGTAGTTCCACGCATCAACGAAGTTGTTCGCGGTGACCGGGGAGCCATCGGAGAAGGTGGATTCCTTGAGCTTGACGGTGAACTCGGTGTTGTCATCATTCGGCTCGATGGACTCAGCGAGCTCGTTCTGCGCTTCACCGTCACCGTCGTAGTAGACGAGGCCGGAGTAGAGAGAGTCAACGATGCGGCCGCCGCCGGTCTCATTGGTATTGGCCGGAATCAGCGGGTTCTGCGGCTCGGAGCCGTTAACAACAATGATTCCGTCGCCGGAGCCGGAAGCGGCGGTGGAGCCGGAGTCGGAATCGCCGCCACAAGCCGCGAGGGTGAGCGGCAAGGTGGCAACGGAAACAACGGCAAGCGTCTTCTTGAGCGTCATGTGGGTCTTAGACCTCCGTGGTGCGAAAGATGTAGAAAACCTGTGGTTTTGGTTTGTTATGAAGCTACCGTGTGCCGTGACTTACATACAAGGAATCGGAAAATATGTCCTGTGATAAAAGCTATAGTTTGCTAGGTATTCGTCGCCGACCTGCGTTTTCCTCGAAGAATAAAAATGTGCCCCACCCCCTGTGTGGGGTAGGGCACTGAGTTTCTATGTATGTTACGTACTTCGCATCCACTGGATGAGGGTCTGTGCAAAACCACGCGGGTTTTCCAGGAAGGGCAGATTTTTCGTTCCGGGAATTGTCGTGGCGGTAAAACTCCCGCGGCAACGCCTTGCCGCACGGCGGGCCACCGGCCGCCACAGCAGCTGATCGGCATGGATGAACAACACCGGCGCGGCAACCGTAAGGTCGAGCCAACTCAATGGCACGACGGCCGTGCGCAGCCGGTGATTCCACAAAATGCCGCGACGCACATTGCCAATCCGGGAAGCGGCAATGCGCAAACGCAGAGATTCCTCGCGCGCGTCTTCGCTGAAGGAACCCAGTGCATCGAGATCCATTTCCCGGCGGTAGGCGGATTCGCGCATCAGCAATCGAGGCGTGCGCAGCCAACTCATGCGGCACAACGTCGCGCGCAGGAGTACCCACCCAAAGTCCCATGGGCGGGCAGCAATCGCGCGGCGCAGGTCGGCCGGGTGCGCAGCGGAGACAGATACCAGTCCCCGGACACGCTCAGGACGCTCCGTCGCCAGCGCCCACGCCACCGCACCACCTGTATCAGCACCGACGAGGAAAGCATCGTCATGGCCTAGCGCCCGGATTGCCCCACTGACATCACCCACCGCGACACGAATATCTTGCCCGGGTTCCAGAGGGGGCTTATCCGACATTCCGAAGCCGCGCATGTCGAGGGCGGCGACGTGGAAGCCGGCGTCGGCAAGCACTGCGATGACATCCCTAAAGTCGAACCATCCGCCAAAGGAGCCATGCAACAGCACCACGAGGGGATTGTCTGGGTTGCCAGCAGTCGCGGCGTGGAGGCGGATGCCGCGGGTGTGGAGGAACTCGTGCTCAAAAGGGCCGTCGAGCTCCACCACGGTCGGGGATAGGGGCGTCATTGCCGCAGGCCTTTCAATAGACGAAATCCGCCCCTCGGGGGAAGAGGGGCGGGGTATAGGGGAAAGCGAAAGGACCCTAGAACTTAGGTGTAGAGGCCGCTCTCGATGGACTTCTCAGCTCGACCCGGCACCAGTTTCTTGAGTTCCTTCGTGGACTCAATGGTCTTTTCCGGTGCCTTAACCTGCTTAACCTGCTTGAAACCGATAAAGGCCACAATGGCGGCGATAACCACCATGATGAGGAAGACGATCAGGAACGCAGCCCAGCGGTCGAGCCAGACGGCCAGCAGCTCTGCCAGGAAGAAGAAAAAGAAGAAGGAGCTGTACAGCGCCACGGTGCCGGCGACGCCGAACATGCCCGCGCCGATGCCACCCTTCTTGGCGGAGGCGGCGAGCTCGGTCTTAGCCAGCTCTACCTCGGAGCGCACCAACTGGGACATCTGCTCGGTAGCGTTAGAGACCAGCTGGCCGATGGATGCTTCGCCGCGGCGGGAGGTATCGGCATCGCTCAGGGGGATGCTGTCTACCTTCGGGGCGAACTGGTTGGACCCGTCAGTGAATAGTCCGTCGTTGCTCACGGTTAAAAACTCCTACTGTTTTGTCGCAATCTATATCGGCCATAGTAATGAACTTTTCAGAGTCCATGTGGTGCGGCCCGCATTTTTGGGTACGGCGTTATTGTAATGGGTATGCCTAGTTCTGACCCGCTGACCCCGTTGATGGCCCTATCTGGGGTAGAGGAGAACGCGGCGGCGGCAGTCAGTGCTATCGCCCGCGTGCACCGCCGGCCCGCGGGGTTGCGCAAGTTTGAGGTGATTTCTTCGGAGTCCCTGCTGCGCGGGGCGCGGGCGTGCGCGGCAATCGATGGCGCCTCGCTTGCGCTTGCCGACGTCCCCCCAACCGTCAGCGCCTACTCCCTCCTTGCCCCCGAAGTACAAGCCACGACGGTGCGCACCTTCGCGCGGGCTCCGCTGCAGGTCCTGGCCCGAATCGACGTCGCTTCGGGCGGACCCGGCCGTCCCACCCGGGAACCTGCGGTGGTCCAGGCGTTGGCGCAGCTCATCACGCATGGATCTGGCGTGGACTATGACCGCTTGCTGCCGGTCGTGCTGCATGCGGAGATTGCCGCGCGCAAGCTTTTTGGGGAGCGCAGCACCGTCGTGGCGCTCGTTTCCGCCCGCGCCGCAGCAATTCATACCGGCTTCGATCCACGCGGCTTTGCCGTGCCGGAAACCTACCTTAACCGCCACCGCGCCGCGTATCGTTCGGCGCTGTCCACGTATGATGAGACCCCAGCTGAGCTGCTCACACTGTTGCTGCACGCCTGGACGGCCGGCGCGAAGGAAGCCGACGGTATCGCCCGCGCGGCTTAAATTTTAGGCTCGACAGTCCGAGATCTGCCGTGACTTGTTGCGCTGGCGCGCGAGCAGCACGCCACCGACGATGAGTGCCGCAATCCCCGCCAACACCGCTGAGCCAATCCCAAATTCGCGGGCACTCGGTGGGGTGAAAAGCGGCACAGGGTCTTTAAATGTACGGGTCTCCCAGCCATTATCTGCGGCATGTTTCTTGAGGAGCCGATCGGGATTCACCGCCACGGGGTGCCCAACCTGCTCCAGCATCGGGATATCCGTGGCGGAATCCGAGTATGCGTAGGAGGCGTCCTTGTCCACACCAAGCTGCTGTGCCGTACGCTCCAGCGCCTCTGCTTTCGCGGCGCCTTTGCAATAGAAAAGAATCTCCCCGGTAAACCGGCCATCCTCCTCTGCCAATTCAGTGGCCACGACGTGTTCAATTCCGAGCTCCTCAGCGATGGGCCTGACCAGCACGCTTGCCGACGCCGAAATGATCACCACCTCATGGCCCTTTTCGCGATGCGCGGCAATGAGATCGCGTGCCTCGGCATAGATAGTGGGGGTAACCACCGTGTGCATCGTTTCCACCGCGATGTCATGGACCTTCTGTACCGACCAGCCAGCGACCATGGCGGCAAGCTGATCTCGGGTGGCATCCATGTGTTCGCTGCTGTGTCCGGCAAGCATGTAACTAGCTTTGGCCAGCGATAACTGCAGCGCCTCAGTGTGGGTAATGAGCCCGTTGTGCATGAACTCCCGGCCAAAAGCGTAGGCCGAGGAGGTGGCGATGATGGTCTTGTCCAAGTCGAAAAACGCGGCCACGCGAGCGTTGTCGCTGGGCGTAGAAAAGTGTTCGGTCATGGAGTGCACCTTGCCGGTATCTGTGCGAGTTACTGTGCTCATCGTAGCCTCTCAGCAGCACAAATCGGGCGCGCAGCGACGCTCTTAAAAGATTCTCAAGGAATGTTGCCTCAAGCTGTTGTCATCTTTTCCCAGCCGTGCCATAATGTGTGGTGCAAGGCCCCGATATACAGTGCGGCCTGCCCCGGCGCACCCCCCCCCGATGCCGGGTTACAGATGGCCCGCGCACACCCCCCGAGGCGCGGGCCATCACCTATTTCTGCCGAAACGGCGGTTGCCCGTTTTCAAAGCCCCAAACTCATAGATCAAAGGGGTTAGGCCATAACACTCGCCGGTCGCAGCCTCAGCGCTTCGTTCGTGCGGCGCGCAGACCGTTCAAGATCACGATGACCTCTGCAACCTCGTGGACCAACACCACGGCCGCCAGGCCCAGCACGCCGGTGATCGCCAGTGGCATCAACACGATGATGATGGCCAGAGACAGCACGATGTTTTGGTTGATGATCCTGCTGCCTCGGCGGGCGTGCTGCAATGCCTTCGGGATCAGCCGGAGGTCGTGGCCAGTGAAGGCGACGTCAGCGGACTCGATTGCGGCGTCAGAGCCGGTCGCTCCCATTGCAATGCCCACTGTCGCGCCTGCCAGTGCCGGCGCGTCGTTGATGCCGTCGCCGATCATCGCCGTCGGCGTCTTGGAGGAGAATTCGGCGACGATGCTTGCCTTGTCCTCCGGGCGCAGCTCGGCGCGCACGTCGTCGATTCCGGCGATTTCAGCCAACGCCCGGGCGGTGCGAGTGTTGTCGCCGGTGAGCATGCTTACTTCCACGTCGTTGGCGTGCAGGGACTGCACGGCATCAGGCACCTCGGGCCGCAACTCGTCGCGCACCCCGATCGCCCCGGCGAGAGCGTCATCGACGGCGACTAGGACGCAGGTCTGGCCTTCGGACTCCATGCGCTCAACGTCCGCCTTCAGTGGCCCGGCGTCGATCCATCGGGGGCTGCCGACCAGCACCCGTCGGCCTTCGACGGTGCCGCCGATGCCATGCCCAGCTTCCTCGCTGATGTCCAGGGCGGCGGGTGCTTCGGGCTCCGCTGCCGCGATCGCCGCGGCGAGGGGGTGCGTCGATTGCTGCTCAACTGCCGCCGCGAAAGCAAGCACCTGCGCCCGATCGAATCCGTCTGCCGGGACCACTCCGGTAACCTCGGGCTGGTTGCGAGTAAGGGTTCCGGTCTTGTCTACCGCTAGGTGACGGATGCCGCCGAGTCGCTCGAACGCCGCGCCGGACTTGATGACTACTCCGAACTGGCTGGCCGCGCCGATCGCGGCCACGACCGTCAGCGGCACGGAGATTGCCAGCGCGCACGGCGACGCTGCGACCAGGACCACCAGCGCACGGGTGATCCACGTCTCGGGGTCGCCCAACAGCGAGCCGATCACGCCGACCAGCACCGCCAGGATCATCACCCCGGGCACTAGGGGTTGGGCAATTCGGTCGGCGATCCGGGCGCGGTCGCCCTTCTCCGCCTGCGCCTGCTCGACTAGGTCGACGAGTGTGGTCAGCGAGTTGTCCGTTCCAGCTGCGGTCGTCTCGACCTCCAGCACACCGGCGGAGTTGATCGCTCCCGCGGGCACTTCGTCGCCGGGCGCAACTTCCTCCGGAATGGATTCTCCGGTGATCGCTGAGGTGTCAAGGCTGGAGCGTCCGGACCGAATGATGCCGTCCGTGGCGATCCGCTCCCCGGGGCGTACGACCATTAGCTCGCCAACCTCGAGGTCCTTCGCTGCGACCTCGGCCGCTATGCCGTCGCGCAGCACCGTCGCGGTTTGCGGTACCAGTTTCAACAGTGCCCGCAGTCCGCCTTGGGCCCGTTCCATCGCCTTGTCTTCCAGTGCCTCGGCGATCGAGTACAGGAACGCTAGCGCCGCGGCCTCTCCGACGAAGCCGAGGATCACCGCCCCGACCGCGCTGATCGTCATTAGCAAGCCAATGCCGAGCTTGCGCTTCGTAACAAGGTTCCGGATCGCTCCAGGCGCGAACGTGTAAGCGCCCAACAGCAGGCTAACCCAATACAGTACCGTCGCGGGTGTCTCCAAGTCGGACCAGTCCAGCGCCAGTCCTGTTATGAGGGCTACGCCGGAGAATATCGGCAGCAGCAATTCTGGGTCCTTCCACCATGGCAGGCCGGCCTCTTCAACCTCCATGGCTGGTTTGTGTTCGCAACCACACGCCGAGGTCATGCGTCCGCTCCCTTCGCGTCGCAGCCGGGCACCGAGCACTCAGGGTCAATGCACGGGGCGTTTTCGTCGACAGCTAGCGTCGCGTTGACCAGCGCGGTGAGTGCCGCCGCGAGGTGCGGATCGGCGATCTCGTAGCGGGTCTTACGGCCTTCTGGCTCGGCGACGACGATGCCACAGTCGCGCAAGCAGGTCAGGTGGTTCGAGACGTTCGGGCGGGTCAGATCCAGGTCGCGCGAGAGCACAGCCGGGTAGCTCGGGCCGTCGAGTAGGGTCATTAGAATTCGGGAACGCGTCGGATCAGCCATGGCCCGGCCGAGCCGGTTCATGACGTCGAGGCGTGAAGCAATAGTCAGCATGTACTGAACTATACAGCTAGTGCTGAACTATATCAAAGTGCGAAGAACCCGCCGCTCGCTCTGTCGATATCGGCGACGGTCGTCAGCGGCCCGCGACAACCGCGGCAACCGGCAGGAACTGCCTACGTTTTGCGCATCGGCTAAGCTGCCTTCCCGCCGTATAAAGCGCAAAAGGAGCAGTTGACGTGACAGATTCGTTGGGTGCGCAGTAGATCCGTCGAGGACGCCTTCGCCGATGAAAGCGCGAAACTGCTAATCATTTCACACTCTAATTCTCACTTTGAAGGTTAATCGGCGAATAAGGGCAGGTAGTGAAAGTGCGAAATGTGATCGGCTTTCATTCGCAGATTGACACTTTGATTCTCAGTTTGGCGCAAAGTGGGAATCTCAGACTGCATCCGGGTAGTGCGCCAGGGCCGGGTGTCGGACGCAGCGTGCGACCCCGAATCTCTTCTGATGCTTCGTTTGGGGCTCTAGGTCGCCACCAGAGCTCCGAGTTTCACAGGGCATTTGTTGAAGAGCTAACTAAAGCGGCCGAAAAGTGCAGTTCTGGCAAGAGTTATCCACAGGTGGCGAAGTGACCCTAGCGCCCGTGTGGTGCGCTCGCGCATGCTTCAGGCATGAGCACATTCCACCTTCTCATCGCCGTTGGAGATTCGGCCTTGCGAGCCGAAGCGGCCTCCACCGCTGCGGCCAGCACTGCTGAGGTCAGCACCGTTGAGGACCCGCGTGATTTCCCGCGCTACCTGCCCAAAGTAGATGCGGTCCTAGCGGACTCGCTGACCGCACGCCTCGTGGAGGGCCACCCGCGAGTCTACTTTCTAACACCCGACCCAGGGCCCATCGACTATGAAGCGGCACTGCGCTGCCATGCTGCTGCGGCATTCATCCTTCCTGCGCAATCGAAAGAACTGTTGGCGGCCCTTGCCGCTGATACCCACCCGGAGGCACAGGCGGCTGCCGCGGGGCTGACCATTGCGGTGACCGGATCTGCTGGTGGGGTGGGTGCTTCCACGCTGGCGGCAGCGTTGGCTCGCCATGCCAGGGCGGCCTTGCTCGTCGATGCCTCGCCCTTCTCCGGTGGTCTCGACCTCCTGTTGGGAATGGAGAATAAACCCGGCGCACGCTGGCCGGACTTGGCAGCAGGAACGGGAACGGTGGACCCGGGTGACCTCGCTCGTGCTTTGCCCACCACGCCAGATGGCATCGCGGTGCTTGCCGCAGCACGTACCACCAGCGCTGGTGCCACCACGCTTAGCGCAACAAGGCGTGCGGCGATACTGCAGGCAGCCTGCGCGCACCCAGGAGTCGTCGTGGTGGATTGCCCGCCGTGGGATATTCCGGATGCCGCAGACCATGTCGTCGTGGTGACCGCGGCAGAAATGCGGGCGGCTGCTGCCTGTGCAGAGATCGTCGCTGAACTGCGGGCACGGCCTAAGGACTGCTCCGTGATGCTGCGTCATAGGCAGTGGTCGGGGATTGATGAGGGGGACGTCGCCAAGCTCACGCACGCTGACCCCGTCGCACAGCTGCCGACAGTGCGCGGCCTAACCCGCGCGGTGGAGACTGGCGGACTTCCGCAGCGTCTTCCGCGCCCGCTCGCCCGTGCTGCGCGGGATATTTGGGAGGCGGTGGCATGAGTCTTATCGATACGATGCGCACCATCGTGGCCACGGAGCCACAGCTAGCGCATGATGCGTCGGCGCTGGCCCGGCGGATTAGGGAAGAAGCCGGCGTCATTAGTGATGTTGACGTGTTCGACCTCTTACAGCGCCTTCGCCACGATTCCTTGGGGTTGGGATTGCTGGAGCCGGTGCTGTCGCTGCCGGGGCTTACCGACGTCGTCGTCAACGGCCCCGACTCCTGCTTCGTGGACTGCGGTCACGGATTGCAGCCCAAGGAGGTCGGTTTTAGCGATGATGCAGAGGTACGTCAGCTCGCAACACGGCTGGCAGCTGTTGCCGGCGTGCGGCTTGATGGTGCGCAACCGTTTGCCGATGGCCGCCTAACCCGCCCCGACGGCACCCGCATTCGCCTTCATGCACTGTTGGCACCGCCCTCAGCAAGCGGGACGTGCATCAGCCTGCGCGTGCTGCGCCAAGCCCAGACGAGCCTGGCGCAACTCGTGGCCAACGGCAGCATTGACTCGGGGGTGGAGGGGCTGCTTCGGGGGATCGTCGATAAGCGCGCGTCCTTCCTCGTCACCGGCGGAACCGGTTCGGGCAAGACCACGCTGCTCGCGGCACTTTTGGGCTGCGTGCCGGCGACCGAGCGTCTGCTCATTATTGAGGACACCCCGGAGCTTGCCCCGGCACATCCGCACGTGGTGACGCTGGTGTCGCGCCGGGCTAATGCAGAAGGTAGGGGCGAGATTTCGATGTCGCTCCTGTTGCGCCAGGCGTTGCGCATGCGTCCAGACCGCATCGTGGTGGGTGAAATCCGTGGCGCGGAGGTTGTCGAGCTGCTCGCCGCGCTTAACACCGGACACGATGGTGGCGCTGGCACGGTCCATGCCAATTCCGTCGATGAGGTACCTGCGCGCATGGAAGCGCTGGCGGCGCTTGGTGGGTTGGACCGGGTGGCTTTGCATTCGCAGCTGGCTGCCGCGGTACACGTGGTACTGGGGATGGAGCGCGGCCCCGAGGGGCGGCGCTTGGCTCACATCGGTGTACTGGAGGGCAATCCCGTAAAGCCCCGGCTGGTGTGGACCGCTGATGGCGGGCCGCGCGCCGGGTTTAACGAGCTGTGTGCGCGGATGGGGGTTCAGCCATGATGTGGCTATATCTCGCCGCTGCATGCCTGTTGTCCCCTCCTGGGACGGTGTCGCGCCTGTCAGCGCCGAAGTCGCGGTCAATGGCACCTGCTGTGCTTTTCCTCGGCGTGGGATGCTGCGTCTTCTTCGGCAGGCCCACCGTGGTGATAGCGGCCGGTTGCATCTTGGCCTGTGTGCTGTGGTTCGTTAATGATATTGCCTCTGCCCGGCGGGAGCGCCGCGGTGCTGAGGCCCTCGCCTCCTATTTCGGCACGCTTGCCGCGGAGCTACGCGCTGGTTCCACCACTGCGAATGCCTTGCGCCGTGGGATGGACTCGTTACCCGACACCACACCGGAGCACCTCCACAGCGCGCTAAGCACTGCAGCTGGCCTCGCCGCACAGGGCGGGTCGCCGTCGGTTGCTCTCACCACGCCGGAACTGGCCCGCTTCGCTGCGCTGTTGAATGTTTCCGGCCGCCACGGTGTGGCATTGGCTGATCTAGTGGAACAGGCTCAAAGTCAGCTCGACACAGCCCAGCGCCACGCCCGGGAAACTGCCGCTTCCTTGCAGGGCCCACAGGCCACGGCAGTGGTCCTGGCTTGTCTTCCGGTGGCCGGAATCCTTATGGGTGGGGCCATGGGGGCGGATTCCTTGGGGTTCCTTGTGGGCGGTGGTGTGGGCGGCGTGCTTCTCGACGTCGGCGTGGCCCTCGTCTGCGCCGGCTTTTGCTGGTCACGCCTCATCCTGCGAAAGGCGGCGCGATGATTACGACAACCTATGTTGCCACGGCGTTTCTCGCCGCAGCGCTGGCTGTTGCTCGTGCCTCTCCCGCAGGCCGAGTGGGGGTGGGAGGGACACGCACACCCCGGCCGAAAACCCCGCGCGATGGACCTGACTATGGTCCGCTCGATGCCGCGAGCGACCTGGAGCTTTTTGCCGCCTGCTTGGAGGCTGGCCTGTCTCCACGCACGGCTGTCGTAGCGGTGGCCGAGGCTTCCCCCGCGTGGTCAGAGGCAGCCGCACTCATCGGAGTGGGAGTCCCGATGAGTAGCGCCTGGCGGGCCTTAGCCGAACAGAAGAACTTGGAGGAGCTCGTGCGGCTGGCGAAGCTTTCTGGGGACTCCGGTACAGCTATGGCTTCTGGGTGTCACCGCCTGGTGGCACAGCTGCGCGCCGATGCTGCGGCGCAGGCAACCGCGAAGGCGGAGCGCGCTGGCGTGTTCATCGCCGCGCCGCTCGCTGTCTGTTTCTTACCCGCTTTCCTGGTCTTAGGACTGGTCCCCGTCATCATCAGTTTGGGCCAGAAACTTCTTTAAAAACACACCACACAACACAACACGAAAGATAGGTACAATCATGCAGAAAACACTCGATAACAAGGCAAAAATCCTTAATGAGGACGGGATGTCGACGATTGAGTACGCCATGGGGTCGCTCGCAGCAGCAGCCCTTGCCGCGGTGCTCTACGCCGTGATCAACGGCGGCCAAGTCAGCAGTGCTATCACGTCCATCATCACCGACGCGCTCTCCAATACTCCGGTCTAATGCAGGTGCTTGACGACGCCGGCTCCGTCACCATCGAGGCCGCCCTCGCGCTCGCCTCCTTGGTCATCGTGGCCGCGGGAATCGTGGGCGGTATAGCGACGCTGTCTGCCCACCTCGCTGCCGTTGATGCGGCGGGTGCCGCTGCGCGAGCCGCTGCTATCGGGGTGGATTACCAGCGTGAGGGAGTTGCGGTCACCATTACTGAATCCTCCGGCCTTGTTACTGCGGAAGCCGCCGTCCCAGCACCTTTGGGAACCATGCGCGCGCAGGCGGTCTTTCCTGCGGAGATCGGAGCTGGTAGAGACTCAGGAGCGCGACCGTGAGGCGTCGTCAACGCAGCTGGGGGCGAACTCTGGCCGGTGACGACGGCTATGCCACCGTCGTCACCGCCGGGATCATCGCCGCTGTCGCCTCGCTGCTGTTGGCCGTAGCAGCAGTCGGTTCTGCCGTTGCTGCACGCCACGCAGCGCAGGTAGCGGCCGATCTTGCCGCCGTGGCCGGGGCCTGGGATCTGGCCAAGGGCAGGGACGCCTGCTCGAAAGCTGAGGAGGTTGCCGCTTTAAACAACGCGCGCCTTGACACCTGTGCCGTTGATGACCGCGACGTTGAAGTCACCGCCAGCATGCGTGGCCGCAGTGCCATCGCCCGCGCCGGCCCAATCTAAGAAGATGCAGCTCTGCTTATTTCGTCATCGTGACTAGCGCGCCGAGGAGTGCGACAGCGCCTGCCTTATCCAACGGGTTGTTGCCGTTGCCGCACTTGGGGGATTGCACACAGGACGGGCAGCCGGACTCACAAGGACAGGAACGCACGGCCTCAAAGGTGGCCTCGATCCACTCGGGGAAGCGGCGGAATCCTTCCTCAGCGAAGCCGGCACCGCCGGGGTGGCCGTCGTAGACGAAGACCGTGGGCAGGCCCGTATCCGCGTGTTGTGCGGTGGACACGCCACCAATGTCCCAGCGGTCGCACGTGGCAATGAGCGGCAGCAAACCAATGGCGGCATGCTCGGCTGCATGCAGAGTGCCCGGTGTGCGCCCCGCGGTGACTCCCATCGCTGCGAGTGCCAGCGGATCGATGGTGTAGGCCACCGCGCGGGTCACCAGGCACTGTTCCGGAAGGTCGAGGGGCACCTCCTCGCCCACGGAGCCATCGGGAAGTCGGACCTGGTAGCCGGTTACCTTGTCGGTTACCTCCACCTCCAAGCTTGCTACCCACAGGCCCTGCGCGTAGTTCACTAACTCGTCGGCTTCGCGGAGGATACGGATATCCGTCGTGGACTTCGGCTGGGTGGTGTAGTCCGGTGTCTTCGGCACGGCCAGGGCCACGCCCGGCTCAGGGGACGCAGAACCATCAGTACTACCAAGCTGTAGGTCTTCGATGACGAAGCTTTCGCCGCGATGCAGGTAGACCGCGCCGGGGTGAACTTGGCTCACGGCGCGGGCGGCATCGATGGTGCCGAGGAGGCGGCCGTCGGAGGCATCGACAATCATGACTTCTTCGCCTGACCCGCCGCGCAGGGAGACAGCCGCATGCGCGGTCTCCGGGGTAAGGTCAGCCGAGCCGGCAGGTAGGGGAGCAGCGAACCAGCCTTGGGGGCGGCGTCGCAGCAAACCTTGCTGGGCTAGGTCCTCGACCACGGCTTCAGCCTGGAAAGCGGCAACGTCGGCATCGGATAGTGGCTTTTCCACCGCCGCGCAGTAGACATGCCCGCCCAGGATATAGGGGTTGGCCGGGTTGAACACGCTGGCTTCGACTGGCCGGCCCAACAGCGCTTCCGGGTGATGCACGAGGTAGGTGTCCATCGGCTCATCGCGGGCGACAAGTACGACGAGTGAGCCCTGCCCGCGGCGGCCCGCGCGGCCAGCCTGCTGCCAAAAGCTCGCCACAGTGCCAGGGAAGCCGGCCGTGACTACGGCATCAAGCCCGCCGACATCGATGCCCAGCTCCAGCGCAGATGTCGTGGCCACACCAAGGAGGGAGCCGTCGTCGAGGGCCTGTTCCAGCGCGCGACGGTCTTCGGCCAAGTAGCCGGCACGGTAGGCGGCAATGCGCCGAGCGAAATCGGGCCGGCCCAACCGGCCAGAAAGCTCTTCCGCTGCGCGCAATGCCGTGGTTTCTGCCGCGCGTCGTGAGCGCACAAACGTCAACGTTCGCGCTCCCTGCGCCACTAACGCGGCCATCATCCAGGCCGCTTCCGTGGTGGCAGCACGACGCACCGGCGCGCCGTTCTGCCCCTCGATGCCCTCCATAAACCCGGGCTCCCACAAGGCCACGGTCCGCGCGCCCGTCGGCGCGCCGTCCTCAGTGACAGCGAGCATGTCCCGCCCCGTCAGCCGCAGCGCGTGGGCGGCGGGATCCCGCATGGTGGCCGAGGCGGCAATAATCACCGGCCGCGAGCCATAATGTGCGCACAGGCGCATAAGCCGGCGCACGACCAGTGCCACATTCGCCCCAAACACGCCGCGGTACGCATGTGCTTCATCGATGACGATGAACTTTAAATGCCGCAGCACGCGTGCCCAGCGTTGATGCGCGCCCAACAGGGAGGAATGAATCATGTCCGGATTAGAGAAAATGAACCGCGCGTGGTCACGGATGCCGGCGCGTGCTTCGGTGGGGGTATCGCCGTCGTAGGGGGCGGGGTGGACGTCGTGAAGCGCGGCGATACCCTGCGTGAGCTCCAGCACCGCACGCAACTGATCCGAGCCCAGCGCCTTCGTCGGCGTGATGTACAGCGCGCAGGCGGTGGGGTCCTGCGCCAAACGCGTGAGAATGGGCAGGCGGTAGCCTAGGGACTTTCCCGAACTCGTGCCCGTGGCCACCACCACGTCTTGGCCAGACCACGCAGCCTCCGCTACCGCGACTTGGTGGGCATAGAGCTTGGCGACGCCCCGTTCCCCCAACGCCGCCTGTAACTCCGGCAGGACCCACTCGGGCCACGGCGCATACTGGGCAGGCTGGGCTGGCAGCGTCGTGGAGTGCGTCAGCTCGGATTCGGCGAAGCGCTCGACGAGGTGCTCGACGAGCTCCTCGCCCATAGGGTTTTCGCTCACGCTCGCCTCCACATTTCTGCCATGTATTCCCAAAACGTGGCACACTAGTGCAACAGATTGAGCATTTTATTTCCGCAAAGGACAACTCTTCATGGCATACGGTACCGTCAAGTTCTTCAACGCCGAAAAAGGTTATGGATTCATCGAGCAGGAGGACGGCTCCGGCGATCTCTTCGTGCACTACACCGAAATCCAGGGCACGGGTTTCCGTACGTTGGAAGATAACCAGCGCGTTTCCTTTGAGGTCAGCGACGGCCCCAAAGGCCCACAGGCTACGCACGTCGAGACGGTCTAGGGAGTTTCCGCGTAGCCGCGGCGGGTATCCCACCATTCCATGAGCTTGTTCTGTCCTTTTTGCAGGCCAAAGCCAACAATGACCGCGGCGATGATGGAAATGATCATGGCGATGGCTGGCGAGCCCGAAAAAGCTACGCCGCCTAGGTAACCAATGGCTAGTGCCTGGATTACCCATAGCAGCACGCCGATGGTGTCGAAGAAGAAAAACAGCGGCCAAGGGTAGCGCATGGAGCCCAGGAGGATCGTCATAAACAGGCGGGCCGAGGGGATAAAACGCGCAATGATGATGGCCGCACCACCGCTGCGCCGAATATTGCGCTTGACCCAGGTCAAGGCGTCGTAGGCCTTGGTGCCTTTTTGGGCTCTATTAATAAGGGCAATAAGCCGCGTGCCCAAAAGGAAACACAAGTTATCGCCCAAGATGGCGGCCACCATGGCGGCGAAAAATATCGTGGGCAGGTGCGGGAAGCCTTGCGAGCCGGACCAGGCGCCCACCATGTTGAGGGGGATTTCTGAGGGCAGCACAGGGAAGAAGCAGTCGAAGAAAATCAGGGTGCCCACCAGCGGATAAATCCACTGGGTGGCCATGATGACCTCGAACCATGCGGTAATAGAAGCAATCACGTCTTCTCCCTGCGTCACGCTGTAGGGGTCTTTCTCAGACGGCAAGTATAGACCCCTCACGTGTGGACGCACAGCGGCCCGAATAACTACAGTGAGCCTTTATCTGTGTACGCTAGGGGCAATTGCCCAGCAGAGGGTTAGCCATCGGAAGGGATGAAGCAGAAGTGGCAGAAGGTACCGGCCCGGGGAAGACCCTGGTCATCGTCGAGTCAGCAACCAAGGCGAAGAAGATTCAGCCTTATCTCGGCGATAAGTACATCGTCGAGGCCTCCGTCGGTCACATCCGCGACCTTCCGCGCGGCGCTGCCGACGTCCCCGCTAAGTACAAAAAGGAATCCTGGGCGCGCCTCGGTGTGAACCCGGAGGATAACTTCACCCCGCTGTACGTCATCAGCCAAGACAAAAAGAAGAAGGTCGCTGACCTTAAGGCCAAGCTAAAGCAGTGCGATCAGCTCTACCTCGCAACAGACCCCGACCGCGAAGGCGAGGCCATTGCCTGGCACCTGCTGGAAGTACTCAAGCCTAAGGTGCCGGTGCGCCGCATGGTCTTCAATGAGATCACCAAGTCCGCGATCCTAGAAGCTGCGGAGAACACCCGTGAGCTCGACGCCGATCTTATCGACGCCCAAGAGACCCGCCGTATCCTTGACCGACTCTACGGTTACGAGGTCTCCCCGGTGCTGTGGAAGAAGGTCATGCCGCGCCTATCGGCTGGCCGCGTGCAGTCGGTAGCAACCCGCGTCATCGTGGAGCGTGAGCGTGAGCGCATGGCGTTTATCCCGGCTGAATACTGGGATCTCACGGCGACGTTGCAGTCCACCCCGGACTTCGATGCCCGTCTGAGCGCCCTCGACGGTAAGCGTGTCGCCGCTGGCCGTGACTTCAACGATAGGGGTCAGCTGAAGGGTGACGAGGTGGTCGTCGTCAAGCAGGCTCAAGCGGAGCAGCTGGCCAGCGCGCTGGAAGGCTCCACCATGACGGTGGCCAGCGTCGAGCACAAGCCCTATTCGCGCAAACCTTCCGCACCGTTTATGACCTCGACGCTGCAGCAGGAGGCTGGCCGCCGCCTGCACTACACCTCGGAGCGCACCATGCGCATTGCGCAGCGTCTCTACGAGAACGGTCACATTACCTATATGCGTACCGACTCGACCTCCCTGTCCAAGCAGGGTCTAGGTGCTGCCCGTGAGGCGGCAACATCCATTTTCGGTGCCGAGTTCGTGGCCGAGGGCCCGCGTACCTACGACCGCAAGGTGAAGAACTCACAGGAGGCCCACGAGGCCATTCGCCCTTCGGGTGAGCGTTTTGCCACCCCGGGCCAGCTGGCAGGCCAGCTCGACGCCGAGGAGTACAAGCTCTACGAGCTGATTTGGAAGCGCACCGTGGCATCCCAGATGGCTGATGCCAAGGGCACGTCCATGAAGGTCACTGTGCAGGCTTCTGCCGATGGCCACGACGTGGACTTCTCCGCCACCGGCCGCACGATTACCTTCCCGGGCTTCCTTAAGGCCTACGAGGATGTGGCGGCGAAGGGGTCGAACGAGGAGTCGCGCCTGCCGCACCTCAACGAGGGCGATACGCTCACGACGTCCGCCGTTACCGCCGACGGCCACTCGACCAACCCGCCGGCGCGCTATACCGAAGCCAGCCTGGTCAAGAAGATGGAAGATTTGGGCATCGGCCGCCCGTCGACGTACGCCTCCATCATCAAGACCATCCAGGACCGCGGCTACGTGCTCTCCCGCGGCAACGCGCTGGTGCCTTCGTGGGTTGCCTTCGCGGTGGTGGGCCTGCTGGAGAATAACTTCACCGAGCTGGTGGACTATGATTTCACCTCCTCGATGGAGGACGAGCTGGACTCCATTGCCGCCGGCCGTGAGAACGGCACTGAGTGGCTGAACAACTTCTACTTTGGCAACACTGAAGCAGGTGAGCAGAAGGCTGCGTCCATCGCGCGCCACGGTGGTCTGAAGTCCTTGGTGGACATCAACCTTGAGGCTATCGACGCCCGCCAGGTTAACTCCCTGCGCCTCTACACCGACGCCGAGGGCCGCGATGTCTTCGTGCGCGTGGGCCGCTACGGTCCCTACATTGAGCGCGCCGTGGGCACCAACGAGGACGGCACGGTGGAGTACCAGCGCGCCAACCTGTCTGAAACCGTTACTCCGGACGAGCTCAACGAGGCTTTGGCGGAGAAGCTCTTTGCCACCCCGCAGGGCGGGCGCGAGCTAGGGCAGAACCCAGAAAACGGCCGCACCATCGTGGCCAAGGAAGGCCGCTTTGGCCCGTACGTCACTGAGCAGGTACGTGAGGATGAGCGCGAGAAAGCCGAGGCCGAAGCCGAGGAGATCGTTAAAGAAGAGCGCGCCGCCGAGGACGCCCAGCGTGCTGCCGAGGGCAAGCGCGCGAAGAACTGGGAGACTAAGACCGCGGCGAAGCAGAAGGAAAAGCGCATTGCTGAGTACATCGAAGAGAAGCTCAAGCCGGGCACAGCCTCGCTGTTTAGCTCGATGGAACCGGCCAGCGTCACCCTTGAGGAAGCTCTCAAGCTGCTGAGTCTGCCGCGTGAGGTGGGCGTGGACCCGGTGGACGGTGAGGTCATTACTGCCCAGAACGGCCGCTATGGCCCGTACCTGAAGAAGGGCAAGGACTCGCGGTCTTTGGCCAACGAGGATCAGATTTTCTCCATCACCTTGGATGAGGCGCGCCGCATCTACGCGGAGCCGAAGCGCCGCGGTCGCGCGGCCGCGCAGCCGCCGATTAAGCAGCTGGGTGATAATGATGTCTCCGGCAAGCCGATGACGGTCAAGGACGGCCGCTTTGGCCCGTACGTCACTGACGGCACGACGAATGCTTCTCTGCGCCGTGGCGACGATCCGGAGCAGCTTACCGACGCCCGCGCGAACGAACTCCTCTCCGAGCGCCGCGCCAAGGAAGCCGCCAACGGTGGCACGAAGAAGGCCACCAAGAAGTCGACGAAGAAGGCCACCAAGAAGTCGACGCGCAAGGCGACCAAGAAGTCGACGCGCAAGGCGACCAAGAAGGCCACGAAGAAGCCCTCCCCAGGCACGAAAAACGTGGTCAAGGCCGGATCGCGCAGGAAGTAGCTAGGCGATGAAGACCAGCTTCGCGCGCGACATGCTGGACCGTACCCAGGAAGGCACTGCGGCTCTCCTGCGCGCGGTGCGCCCAGCCTTTACTGGACTCGATCACTTCACCCTCGGTGCGCTTGCCGCGGGGGAGACCGCCACATGGTCGGGCCTGTTGACGTGGCGCACGCTGGGCACCGCGACGACGATTGCGGCACCTGTGCTCTTGGCCTTGCGCCCCGACTGCTCACCAGAGACCCGCGTGGGACTCATCGCGTCGGCGGTGGGCCAGGCCGCTAAGCGTGGCAAGAATGGACAACCCGCCAAACCGACCGCGCTCGGCGTAGCGTGTGTCACCGCCCAGTACGGCGCTTTCGCCTGGCAGCTACGCGGTGCGCGCAACGACGCGACGGGGTGGGGCTTGCGTGTCGGGGCGTGGGCGGCTGGCATAGCTGTAGCCCGCACCCGCGGCGAGCGCCTCGCTTCTGCTGTGGCTGGCCTTCCCGCGGCCGCACTTTCTGCACTCGCCGGCGACCCGACCTTGCGTGCTGCTGAATCTACGCAGGGGATTAGCCACGGCGCTAACCTTCTTCTGGCCTCCGAGGCTGCGACGGTGGCGGGAACGCGTGCGGCGCAGCTCCCTGCTGTGGGAACGGCTGTGGGAAAGCTCCTGGCTGCGGGCCAGTCGGCGGCCCAGACGGTAGGCCTGGTGCTGCTGGTGGATGGGCTGGCGCGGAAGGGCCGCGGTTAGGCGCAGCCCCTAATTCCGGGCGCATTGTCTTGCCGTAGGACAGGCGGCGGTGAACCCACTCGAAAGGACCGGGCTTGCCCGCGGCCTCGAGCGCGCAGGCGATGAGGAGCGTTGCTAGCCACACGCCGGCGGCCAGCGCTGCCTGGCCCGTGGCACTGAACTCCGGTCCAATGTTCAGCGTGAAGGGGTAGACCAGCGCCAAGAAGAACACGGACTGCAGCACATAGCCGGTCATGGAACGCTTTCCCAGCGCAATCAACGGCCACAGGAACCACGGGCGCGCGCCACGGCGCTGTAGGGGCTCCAAGGCGAGCGTCGCCGCCGCCACGATGCCCGGCCCGGTGAGCATACCGATGAAGCTATTTGCTGCGTTGAGGGGTTCCGCCAGTGCTGGGTCCAGCACCCCAATCGTGGAAAGGCCCCAAGGAAGGCCGAGGAAAAGGATGATGGCTAAAGCTAAGACGGTCCACGCCCACAGCTCGCGCTTATGACCCCCGGCCAGGGTGCCGCGGCGCGCCCACACGAAACCCACAAGCATGACCGGCAGGGCGACGACGCCGGTAAAGGGGAAGGACACAGCATGGGCGAGGAGCGCAACAGCTTGCTCGCCCAAAAGCCCCACGTAGCTCTCTGCTGAGGGGACACTCCCGATGTTGAAATCTGAGGTGTCGATGAAGGCTACGGCCACACCGATGCCAATGCCGGCAACTACCTGGAAACCGAAGAGTACATAGGCCACGCGCATGAGGGTTTTGTCGGTTACAGAAAGTAACAGTGCGATGAGTATGCCTATGGCTCCATACAGCATCATGATGTCTCCCATAAACAGGAAGAGGCAGTGAAGTGCTCCGAACAGAGTCAAGAACCCGTAGCGCTTCGCAATCACCGCCCGCGCGCGGCCCAGCGGGAAACCTCGGCGCCACAGGCTCATCGCGATAAGTCCCACGCCGAAACCTAATAGCGTGGAGAACATCGGCAGGCCGCGCACGTGGACGAACATGGCGGCAAAGACCACATAAATCTTGTCCGCGAGGGTCTCGACGCCGCCGAAATAAGCGTCGGGACCATCACCGTCGTTCATGATCCACGCGGTAGTGATGTTGGCTAGAGCGATGCCCAGCAGGGCCATGCCGCGAGCGACATCGGGGACAAGGAGGCGAGGGCTCGAAGTCTGACGTGGCGGATAGGGCTGGTGTGGCTGTTGGAGCATGGCCCCGAAGTTACCAGAATCACAAGAGCTTATTTATCCTTGGGCGCGTTCGGCCAACGTCGGGCGAATGGGGCGTGCCAACTGCGTCATGCGACGGCGCCCACGCAGCTCAATGGATTTCATCAGCGTCCAGCGTGCTTGCTCCGCCTCGTTGGCTCCGCGCAGAGTGGCGGAGTTGGTGAGCACCTGTCCCGGCGTGTCCTTGGCCAGTTCGGTCAGGCGAGCGGCTTCATTGACGGCGTCGCCAATCACGGTGTATTCAAAGCGGTCCGCACCACCAATGTGGCCGGCCACCACGTGGCCCGCGGCCACGCCGATGCCTGCCTGTAGCTGTAGACCGCGCAGCTCCTGGCGCAGCTCGCGGGCAGCCTGCAGCGCCATGGAGTTGGCGTCATAGACCGTGAGTGGCGCACCGAAGACGGCCAGGGCGGCGTCACCCTGGAATTTGTTGATAATGCCCTTGTTGCGGTGCACGACCTCCACGACGTGCTCGAAGAACTTGTTAAGTTCCTCCACGACCTCCTCCGGGGTGTGGTTGACCGCGAAGGTGGTGGACCCAATGACGTCGATAAACAGCACGGCCACCTTGCGGTCCTCGCCGCCGAGTTCCGGGCGTTCTTCTAGAGCACGCTGGGCCACCTCAGTGCCGACGTAGCGGCCGAAAATATCGCGCACGCGCTGGCGCTCGCGCAGGCCACGCATCATCTCGTTAAAACCTGCCTGCAGCACGCCGAGCTCAGAACCATCGTAGATATCCACCTGGACATCAGTCTCACCGCGGCGCACGCGGTTAATGGCGTCCTGTAGCTCCAGGATGGGGTCGACCACACTCATCAATGCGAACATGGTGCCGATTAGTCCCGTGCCCAACGCGGTGATGCTCAGCGCGATGATGGCGGGAATGATATCGGAGGTATCGGCGGTGAACATTCCCATTTTCTGGCCCAAGTGGACCAAGATGATGCCGATGAGCGGGATGCCGGACGTCATGAGCCACGTGGACAGCAGGCGGTACTTAATCGGCGGCTCCAACGTCGAATCCTCGAAGCGCCGCGCCACGGCCTCAGCCGCGACGGGCCGCACGAGGCGCTCTGCCTGTAGATAGGTAAGCAACACCACGAGCGCACCGGCCAGCGTGGAGGACACTCCTACCACGATTCCCAGACGCGCTGATTGCTGGCCAGCAAGCACCACCGCCAGGATGATGCCGAGGAACCACACCATGGCGGCCACACCAGCCTGGTAAATGGGGATGCGCAGCACCAGGTTGCGCACCATGTTGGGGTCGTGGGCCGTCGGGTTGCGCTGCCAATCCAGCACTGGCCGGAAAATGCGGAGTGTGACCGCAATGCCGATGATGACGGCGAAGATGACAAACAGCGAGCCGTAGGTCCACAGGTGCGGCGTTTCGGAGATGAATTCCGAAATCTCCGGCATTGGGAGGAAGAAGACCACAAAGGTCATAATCGCGATGGCGCCGATGATGTTGGCGCCCAAGACGAGCGCGGCGTACATCGGCCATTGGGTGCCCCACAACCAGCGGGCGCCACGCATCAGTCTGTTCATGATTAACAACTCTAGTTATCCCAGTAGGCTAGGGCGAGTGAACACCTCCAGCGTTGCCGCCAGGCTTGCCGACGCCCCCTCCGTCGCCCACACCATCCTCAGCGCTGCCCGCGCGGCGCGGGGCGAGGGCGACCCGCGCGCGATGAGTCATTCCTGGCTATTTACGGGCCCTCCCGGTGCCGGGCGCTCGCTGGCCGCGCAGTGCTTCGCGGCTGCCCTCATGTGTACTTCTGCTGATGAGAACGGCGACCCGGGGTGCGGGCGCTGCCCGTCCTGCCAGAGCGTTCTGGAGAATCACGAGCACACTGACTTGGTCTACGTGGACCCGAAGGAACAGTTCATCACCGTGGGCGAGGCCCGTGAGGTCATCGGGCGCGCGGCCAGCCTGCCGAGTGTCGCTCCCTGGCGCGTGGTGATCTTCAACAAGGCCGACCGTCTGCGCAACGAGGCTGCCAACGCGTTGCTGAAGACCGTGGAGGAGCCACCGGAGCGCACCGTCATCATCATGGTGGCACCCTCAGAGGACCCGGAGGACTTCTCGGTCACGCTGCGCTCGCGCTGCCGGCACCTCTATATTCCGGCGCCGAGTGTGGAGGGTGTGGTCAAGCAGCTCGTCGCCGAAGGCGCAAGCGAGGACGACGCGCGCCTCGCCGCCGTGACTACTCTGCGCCACGTGGGCCGTGCCCGACACCTCGTCAAAGACCCGGCCGTACAAAAGCGCCGCGCCATGGCAATCAACCTGGCCGAAGACGTCTTTCACGGATCCCAGGCCTTCCAATCCGTCACCGCGCTTCTGAAGTTCATTGAGAAGGACGCCAAGGACTCCCATGCGGAGGCGGAGGAGGCGGAGCGCTCCAAGATCGAGCAATCCTTCGGTGTTGGTGCCAAGGGCAAGGGCGCGGCAAAGGCGCAGCGCGACGCCCGCAGCGCCCTCAAGGATTTGGAGGAGCTCCATAAGAAGCGCGCTAAACGACGCATCGCCGACGGCCTCGACATCGCCCTGGTAGATCTCGCCGGTATTTATCGCGATGCGCTCATGCTCAAAGTCGGCGCCGAGGTGGAGATGACCCACCCGGACTTCGCGGGCCTGGCGGGCGAACTTGCCCAGCGCGTGAGCGAAGACGGCCTGCTTGCCGCCCAGTCCGCCATTCGCACCTGCCGCGAGCAGCTGCCGCAGAACGTCACCCCACAAGTGGCCTTCGACGGCATGGTGGGGCGCCTGCGCCTGGCTTGCGGCGCGCGCTAACCTGCACTTGTGCTGCACGTGCCCCACATCAAGTGGCCCGATTTCTTTCCTAGCCCAGGCCTAGGCTAAACTCTCACGCGGTGCATATACACACTGCACCGAGTGCCGCCTTAGCTCAGTCGGTAGAGCATCTCACTCGTAATGAGAAGGTCGCGAGTTCGATTCTCGCAGGCGGCTCCACACCAAATCCCCCGTGGCCAGTATGAATGGTTGCGGGGGATTGTTTTGTTAGGTGAAATACCGGCCTCCGTGGCTACGTTTTGGCTACATCCCCCAGTTAACTGACGTCATTATGAAGGGCATTAAGTGCTTCTCCAACTTGGTTCAGGTCGTCTGGAAATAAGTCCGCATAGACGTTCAGGGTGACCGCTGCAGACTCATGCCCAAGGAGACCCTGGACGGCTTTCACGTTGGCCCCAACACTGATTGCGAAGCTTGCACAAGTATGGCGAAGCCCATGGGGGAGGACTGCCGGAAATTCCCCCGGCCTACCCTCGTCCTCCCACATCTTCGCTGCAGCCTCAACACTTGGCTTAAACACCCGCGCACGATAGTTCCCCACATCGAGACGTTGGCCCTCCGCTGACAGAAACAGCGGACTGTCTGACGGCCTCGCCCCAACAAGGTCAATCAACTTTCGGCAAAGGAACTCAGGAACCGGCACACGCCGATTCTCATAGGTCTTCGTAGGGCCAACGACCCCGTAGTCTTTGACCGACTTATCAACATGTAGCCGCCGTGAAACTGGATCGAAGTCTCCAACGTCTAAAGCTGCTATCTCGCTTATACGCGGCCCGCAATACGCCATCGTGTAGATGATGGCTTTCTCGTTGTCTGTGTTCTGCACCTGGACAAGAACCTCGACTTGTTCAGGCGTGAGGTAGGCGCGGCGTGGGTTGCTCTCTCGCTTAACGGAGATCTTTTGAACCGGGTTCGCTGGAATCATCTTCGCCTCAACAGCGGTCTCACAAAGTGACCGAAGGACATAGACCGCGCGAAGGATTGTGTCGCGCTTCTTGCCTTCGGATTGCATGTCAGAGACCCACTGCCGCACGTCTGGAGCTGTAATGCGGTTGACCGGCCATTCACCCCAATGTGAGGCTATGTGAACGTTGTAGGCCGAAAGATTGGTTCGTTTGGTGCGTGGGGCTAGTGCGTCCTGGGAGGGGAGCCATAGTGAGCGAATTTCGGAGATTGTGGCGCGCCCGGCCTGGGGGTGAATGAACGTTCCGGTGCTCTTGGTTCGTTCAACTTCGTCAGCGAACTTTTGGGCATCCTTCTTCCTTTTGAAACCGCGCTTTTTCGTCAGTTTTCGGTCTGGGGTGCGGTATTGCACCATGTACCGCATTGCGCGCTTTTTGGCCTTCTCGTCGCCTTCTTTGTGCTTGAGGTAGTACGGCTCAACGCTCGCCATCTTGGTCATACTCCACTATGTGCTCTTCCTGAATTACGCCATCTAGCTTTATAATCCGGTCTTCGATTTTTTCGAGTTCTGCCCTCTTCTCTTGCAGTTGATTCACATAGAGGTTGATTGCTTGCCGCTTCGCCGCATCGTCCCCAAGGTGTTCAAACACTTCAAATGGTGTTCGAATGCTCTGAATCTCCACCAGCACGGCACGGAGTTCACGTACTACGTCTAGCAATAGTTTTTCGCGGCTGGGTTCTTCTTCGCCCCGAATATCGAATGATCCTTGAGTCCAATCCAACGAGGATCTGTATTCGCGGCGTCCCTTGACCTCCGCCATCTCGCTACCTGTTTCCATCGAAAAAACGGGATTGAAGCCATCGGGAATGGTTTGGCGTTCTCCGACAATCCACATGAAAGCATCCAGTTGATTCACGTCTCCTACGGCAGGCAGAAGATTGATGCGCCCGTCAGGAAGCTCAGGAAGGAGCAACGAAACAGGAGGTACGCCCAGCGCGGCCGCAAGTGTTAACCAATCAGCAATCGAAATAGTTTTGCGCACGCCGCGCCGGTATTCGGACACTGCTGTTCGAGAAAGTGGGTTACCGAGCTTCTCGGTTCTTTCGGAGATCCAGCGGTCTGATTTTCCATCACGCGCATTCTCTACCGCACGCCCAATGTTCGCGATTATCTCTTCATGCCACTTTTTTGACTGCATGTCAGTCACTTTAGTGGGTTGTTGACAATTTTTCCAACACCCTGTAAGACTAAGTGCATAGCAGTCAATACTGCTAGATTTTGATTCGATTCCAGTCAGTGAGGAGTAAACATGACTGACTACACCCCAGAAGATATGGTGCTTTTCTTTCCGAACACCACGCGACAGACGTGGGCACAGATGCGGTACCGAGGAAACGGCCCGAAGTACTACAAGGTCGGGCGCAAAGTGTTCTATCGCCCCCAAGACGTTGAAGCGTGGAAAGAGTCGCAACTTCGTACTCGCACCGACGAGCTGCCAAAGGAGGCGGCATGAGTGAGCGAATCGAAGTGAAGGTTACTCAGAGCATTCGCCCAGGCGTCACTGACGAGCTTCTCGTTGCTGGCACTCGCGCAGAAATCAGCGCCGAAGTGCTCAGCAACTTTCCCGAAGCCTTCGCCGTAACTGAGCAACCCAAGCGCCGCCGGGAGCATGAGGAACCAGCACCGCCGGCCAAGCCCCTCGACGAGCACGTTGACGAACCAGAGGTTCAACGACCGGCCAAGAGCGCCAGCATCGCCGAGTGGCGCAAGTTCGCTGAAAGCCTAGGCATCGTCACAACGGGACTGGCCAAGAGAGACATTATCGCCGCTACTCAATCCGATTAGGAGGAATCATCATGAAGAACTACCGCGCCGAAGACTCGCTCGCGTATCTCGCTGACAGTGTTCTCGCTTCACTCGACGCCGCTAACGCAGAGATTCAGGACTTCAACGGCACTTGCCCGGAGTTCGACGAGTTGCCGGACAATCTGCAGAACGCGATCTACATCCTCGACAACATTCGCGACGCCGTCCGCCGTGAGGCGATGCATCACAACGTGCACCGCGCCACTCACTACAGCAATGGGCTTCCGGTTCGCCTGCACTACAAGGGCGAAGTCGTTACCGACCCCGAAGGCGTGGCCTACCGCCCGGACAACATCACCACGATGCATCCGAACGGCACGCCTGACGTTGCTATCCCGAACCAGAACAACGCCGCATAAGAAGGAAAATCTCATGACCGCATTCTCGACCGAACAACTCGAAGAAGGACGCCAGGCGCTACTGGACTTTTTGGAGTACTTCGCTATCCACGGAGCACCACCGGAAAACGCTTGGGACTTCGCTGAGCTGCCCGTTGAAATCCGCGACCCGGACAGCGTTGACGTCATCACCAAGACGATTGGTGAACTCACCTCTGACGACCTGATCATCTGCTCCAAAGCCATGAAGGCCGGACTTTTCTAGGAAGGAAACCACTAATGACCACGAATAACGAGAAGACCCCCGCCGGTGCTGGGAACACCAACGAGGGAAAGAACGAGGTTGATATGAACTCGAATACCCATGAGTCTAGCAGTCGCGAACTCCGTAAAGCCATCGACAGGGTTCACGCTGCTATCTCCGTCAACAACCAAAAGCTTCGTCGCATCAACAATGAAGCGAAGACCGCCACCTCTGACGAGTTCCGTGAACTCGACAAGAAGTTTGGCGCAATACAGAAAGAAAACACTGGACTCTTCAAGAACTTTCGCAAGGTCGTTGAGGAATACCAAGAAGCACTGAATCGTGAGCGCCTCGCCGCACACGAGCGCCAGAGCAAGGAACGACGCCACTATTGGCGCAAGCGTGAAGAGATCACTCGCATCACAGGACGCGACGACTTGTCTCCGGTTGATCTGCAGTACGAACTTGTTGCCCGTTACCGCGAAGGCGGCGACTTCATGGCCATCCTGGACGCGATGAAGGCCGTCGACGACCTCGACCTAGAGCGCGCTGGCCTCACGTCTTGGGGAGAGTGTGACGACTAATGAACGTGATTGACCTTCTCGACATGGCCGACGCCGTCCTTGTTGCTGATGCCGAAGACCTACTCCAACACCTCGACCTCCCCAACACCCTCGCAGCATAAGGAGCACACCGTGACCAAGTACCAACTCAAGGAACTTGACTATTCAGCGCACGCAGACGACTTCGATTCCGACGACCCTAACGTCAGAACTTTTCAGGTCATCTACCACGGAATGACAATCGGAATCTTCATCAAGTATCCCAACGCAGTACTGAGCGGACAGTTTGACTACCTCGCCGCACCACCGCGACAAATGGTGTCTTTCAGGCCCGGCGATGGAGATTGGCACGTCAAAGAGCTTTCAGGTGAGGACTTCTACGTCTTCTCAACAGAGCTTGAGGCATGTGACTACCTCAACGACTGCTATCAGTCCTACCTCGACCTAATCGCAAGCTAAGGAGCACCAGCATGGCACGCCGAACCAAGCCGAAGTACATCCCCGAGATGAACATCACCAAGGAGACCTACAACGGCAAAGAAACCATTGACCAATACTGCGCAATGCGCAGCGACTACGGATATTCCGACGTGGAGATGAATCCGCTCTACCTCGAATCGCACCTCCAAGACCGTCTCTTCGACATCCTGGCCGAGCACATCTACCTATACGACTTCAACCTTCAACTACTCGCTGAAGTCATGGCGAACGCTGCGATCGAAGCGCTTCGGAATACGGACTTAAACAAGTTCCCGTATGACCCTCACTACTACTAAGTCACCCCGTTAGCCCTACTGGCAGGCACCAGCGTTCGAGCCGCTGGAGGGCACCAGGCCCACACACAGTGTCAACCACGTGGGCACCCCGACAAACACAATTCCATTTCGTCTCTCCTCCTGTCATCCCATGAAAGAAAGATTCTTGAAGTGCATAGCGCTGACAACTCTTATCAACGATTCATCGAGGCCGTAGAACGAAGCGGTCTCCACTACCGCGAACTTGAATCCGGTAAACGCGCCCAGGTGCAAACACCGGGCCACAGTGACCAAGACCGAGGAACGAGCATCACTTACAACGGGACTCAGCTTCTCGTCTACTGCCACAACGGCGACACTGACGAAGTGCTCGACCACCTCGGAATGACCACAAGTGATCTCTTCGATAGCCCGAAGGGTGTTCGCTATGACTATGGTGATGGCCGCTTCGTGCACCGCTCGCCAGAGAAGTACTTCAAACAGTCTGGCAACACGAAGGGCACTAACCTGTACGGCCTGCCCTCGTTGGCCACACCTGGCCCGGTCTACGTAGTAGAAGGCGAGAAGGACGCCACCACCGCCGCTACCGTGTGGAAAGCCGCCGCCGTATCCCAAGCACAAGGCGCAAGCACTAGCCCCGCCAAAGCCGACTGGACGCCGCTTAAGGGCCGTGAGGTCATCATCGTTGCCGACAAGGATAGCCAAGGCGAGAAGCGCGCCTACAACGTCCTAACCCACCTCACCGGCCTGGAGGCTCGCCCTGACTCCGTGCGGATTGTTCACGCCGCCGAAGGTAAAGACCTCTCCGACCATATCGCCGCCGGACACACCTCCGACGACCTCGTTGCTGTTGGTGAGAAAGTTGGTCGCCGCCGCGTGAAGCTCGTCAAAGCTGGCAGTGTGAAAACCGAGAAAGTTGACTGGCTCATTCCCGAATGGATTCCCGCGAACATGCTCACCCTTCTCGCAGGCCGTGAAGGTATCGGTAAATCAACTATCGCATGTAGTTGGGTAGCGGAGTTCAGCAACCGGGGCATGAAGTGCGCCTACCTCAACTCCGAAGATTCCCGCTCATTCACCGTCAAACCTCGCCTGCAGGCTGCAGGCGCCAACCTCGATAACGTCTTTTTCATCGACGTTGAGACAGAGAGCGGAGCTGACGGGCACCTTCTTCTTCCTCAGGACACGGATCTTCTCTTTCGTGAGCTTTCCGACCAAGGCGTGAAGTTCGTCATCCTCGACGCCGCGAAGTCATCAATGGATCCGAAGCTCGACGGCTACAAAGACGACCATGTCCGCCAGTTCCTTGAACCGCTCGCAGCTGGCGCGGACAAATACGGAATCACCATCGTTGGGCTAGCGCACTTCGGTAAGAAAGAAGGCAGTGACACGGGCCGTCTTCTTCTAGGTTCCATCGCCTGGAGTCAGATTGCTCGTAGTGTTCTCGCCGCCGCCATAGACAACGATGGCAGGCTTATCGTGACCAACACGAAGGCGAACCTAGCCCGTGGCATTGTTTCGCGCGAAGCCTCCATCGTGTCTCGCCCGCTGCAGCTCGACGACGGAGAACTCACCGAGCTTGGTGTTGTCGAATGGGGCGAGTTCACTGATACGCCCGCCACTGAACTTCTTGAGCAAAACGACAGTGACGAGACCCCTGACGACCGTACTGACGCCGAAGCGTGGCTAGAAGATTACCTCACCGAGCGCGGCCCTACCCCGCGTGCCGAAGTTCTGAAAGCCGCGAAGAAAGCCGCCGTGGCATCCGAGCGCACCATCAAACGAGCCTTCAAGAATCTTGGTGGCGAGTCTCATTCTGCTGGGTTCCCTCGTGTGGCGACGTGGTCACTGCCCAGTCGGGACAGTCGGGCCAATGCCTCCCTAGGGGTAAATAATCGTGTCCCAACTGGCCCAACTGGCGATAAGCAGGGGAAACACAATGGCCCAACTAGGCAAAAATCACAGTCGGGCCACGGGCCACACACTGGCCCAACTGGAGCACTTTTCGCCCTCAATACGTCTAATTCTCCCCATGGAGATGATATTGAGGACGCCATCCTCGACGCCCTCGACACCACCCGAGGACAGTCCACCGACCAGATTCAGAAACACCTCACCAAACAACAACTCGACCAGGCCGGCGACTTCTACACCATCATCGAGCACCTGCAGATGAAGGGACTTATCCGCATCAACGAGCGCGGCCTATACGTGCGCAAGGAGACAGCATGAGAGCACGATTCAGGGCACCAGGCCTTAAGTGGCGAACCGGAGACCTCACCATCAACGAGGTTAGAGATGACAAGCGGCACCGCTGCATGAGCTTCATCATCGCCTCGCATGATGGGAAGTCAGTTGCGTTCGAAATCAAGGACAAGGACATCTATCGCCTCGCCGACAGCATCGTCGACCACGTTGAAGCGTTCGAACTGGGAAAGAAGGCCCAGCAATGAGTAAGCCGTTCTTCATCTCAGGAGACTTCATGATTCTTGGCTACAACGACGCCCGCAGCCTATCCACCGCTGTTCTTGCCGCCGCTGACCTAGCTCAACGGCACGGGGCGAACCTCAACCCGAAGATTCTTCACCTAGCGGCCCAGATTCATTCCGCAACAGGACATTCGGAACCAGTACGCCCCACCTTCGAAGACACTGCAGAGTATGAGCAAATCACCACAGCTAGCGCCGCCGAAATCCTCGGGTGCTCAGAACGCAACGTTCGCCGCCTGGCGCAACGAGGCAGACTCCCCGGAGTTCGAAACGGCAAACCTTGGTACTTCAACCGCGAAGACGTTGAGGCCTATCGCGACTACAGGTGACGTGCTCACAACCAACAACAACTATGAAGGGAGACTCATGTCTTACTCAATCCCGCTGGACTTTCGGCAAATCATGAATTGCTGCCCAGTTGACCGAAACCTCAAGCCCGCCGACGGCGTCAACCGCGAAGTCACGTTCACTGTCGCCCCGCACATCGTTGACTCGCCGTCAGTTCCCGCCTACTCGAATCCGTCCTACCTGGCGACCTGGCTTCTCGGGTATTGGGCAGGCCAAGACGAGGCAACCAACAACACCGAAGGAGATAAGTAAATGAGTTTCTACCCTGCACGCGCAGACTACAAGGACGGCGTTATCAGCATCGATGAAGCGCTCTCCAACCCAACGGTAATCGCGTCCCGAGTTGCTGAAATTGCCTCCGCCAACCTTCTCGTTGACACCATCTTCTCCAACGATGCAGGCCCGGTTGAAGGTGGCACCGTCATCTACTCGAAGACCACCGAGAAGAACTTCTACACCGACAACGACGTCACCGCCCGCCAACCCGGCGACGAGTACGCCATCGTCTACCGTGAGCGCCCCGAAGCTGAACTCGCCCGCGTAGAAGACTACGGTGGTAAGTTCGCAATCTCCGACGAGGCCCGCAAACGTAACCTCACCGTCGACTTCGACAACGACGTCACCGCACTGTCCAACACGATTCGCCGCAAGCTCAATCAGCGCGCAATGGAAACCATCGCCGCCGCCGACGAATCTGGCGAAACCAACTCCATCGCCCATACCGGCACCAAGTGGAGTGACCTTGTTCTCGAAGGAGACCCGGCCACCATCACCGCCCCAAACGAGCGGCCCACCTCGTCTATCGCTGACGCCTTCGCCATCGCAGAGACCAAGGAGTTGGGCATCACCTACAGCAAAATGTTGGTCAACCCGCTCACCAAGTCCCGAATCCTCGCAGCATACGGCCCCAACATGAAAGCCATGCTCGACACCTTCGGACTGGAACTTATCTCTTCGAACTACGTCCCGAAGGAGAAGACCTACCTCGTCGACCCCGGTAAGGCTGGCTTCGTGCGTTACGAAGAATCACTCACCGTGACCACCTGGCGCGACGAGCACCACCGCCAAACCTGGGTACAGGGCTACGCCATGCCAGTCATGGGCATCACCCTTCCCGCCGCCATCGCAACCATCAACAACGTCTAGGAGGCCACGATGTACACCAACCAAATGAAAGAACGTTTCAACCCCGGAACCGACCTCACCGCCAACGTCGACGAGGCCGTCACTGGTAAGACCTTCCTCGGATACGCCGCCGCCATGAAGCGCGGCCTTATCACCGTCGCCCCGGCCAAGCCTGGCGAAGCCGTCGCCGGTGTATGCAAGTACGACGCCAAGCCCGGCGACCTCACAGGAGTCGCACGCGGATCCGGCCGCATCGTCACCGTCACCGCCGCTGCAGCTCTTACCGCCGGTGCCGCCGTATCAGTAGGAGCTGACGGGAAAGCCGCCCCGGCTGGCGACGGCATCACTGTTGGTTGGGCTGTAGACGACGCTGACGAAGGCGACGACGCCCTCATTAGCCTGGCACACTAGCCCCAAGGAGTGGACACCAAGATGAACGAGATACTTATCTACGACGTCATCGGAGAAGGCGACAGCACCGCACACAGTGTCCGCAAGCAACTGTCCACCATGACTGGCAAAGTCACTGTCCGAATCTCAAGCCCAGGAGGCGACGCCTACCAAGGAGTCGCCATCATGAACGCCCTGAGAAACTACCCCGAGCACGTGACCACCATCGTCGACGGAGTCGCCGCCAGTGCCGCCAGCTACATCGCAATCGGTGGCGGCAACACCGTACTCATGGCACCCAACAGCGAACTCATGATTCATGAAGCTTTTCGCACCGCTAACGGCAACGCCACGCAGCTAGAGAAGATGGCCGCCGACCTCGACCGCGTATCGGCAAACATCGCCTCAATCTACGCAGAGAAAGCCGGTGGCACCCTCGACCAGTGGCGAGAACTCATGAGGGAAGAAACATGGTTCAGTGCTCGCGAAGCTGTCGAAGCTGGACTCGCTAACGGCATCAACCAGCACGCAACACCCGCCGCTCATACCGACGTGAAGGTCTACGCCCTGGCGCAGAACTACCGATACACAGGACGCGACAACGCGCCCAAACCAAACCTGACACAACTCCGAAGGAGCCGAACAATGGGAATCTTCGATAACTTTTCCCGCAACGAAACCACGCCCGAAGCTGCAGCGCCATCGTTCAGCGAAGGACAGTGGGAAGAACTCGCTAGCCTACTCAACCTTGACGTTGAGTCAGCCACCATCGACGACGTCATCACCACCATCAAGGACATCATCGCCGCCGGTAAGAAGCTCTCCGAAACAAGCCAAGAAGAAGCGGCCCTGAACATCCTCAACCACGCCGCCGAAGCGCCCGTCACCGTCGACCGACGAGTCTGGCGAGAGATGCAAGAAGCGATCCATCGTGGCGTGACAGCACGCGACCAAGACGACCGCCTGGCCGCTGAACAAGTCGTTAACCAAGCAATCCGAATCGGCAAGGTCTCACCCACCCAACGAGAAGACTGGATTAAAAGCTACCTCAACGACCCCGATAACACGGTTCGCGCCATGAACCAGCGTGAGGAAATCCCCCGCGTTGAAATTGGTCATGGCCGCTCACCTGACTGGGAGAACAACGACACTCCGCAAGGTTGGGTTCGCTAACAGTCGTCTTCCCTGAGCTCTCGCGCCTCACCGGCACGGGAGCTCTTTTTAATCCCCCGCGCTGGAATCTTAGGCGGGTTGGCCGGCTGACTCTGCCCCGTCTGCCCTCGAGTCAGCCCGTCTCTCTCCGCACACTGTTGACAGATTTTTCGGGCCTGTGTGGCTACGAAATGGCTACACTCGCTAGAAATTGGGGGAAATTAAGGGATAGTCAGCGAAACTAAAAGACCTGTTAAAGTAGGGTTTCTGACTGTCTTGGTTCCCCATATTCTTTCTCGTAATGAGAAGGTCGCGAGTTCGATTCTCGCAGGCGGCTCCATTAGGCCCGGCTAGGACAGTGTTCCAGCTGGGGTATTTTCCTATCGTCACCGGCTACTAAATCGGCCTAAACAACACGTTTTGTCGTTTAGGCCTGTCTTGCAGGCCAAGGTGAGAACAAAGTAAAAATGCCAACCCTCGGAGCAAAGGAATTCTCAGGCCGAAGCCCTACTCCCATTCGGGAACCCAGCTTTATCCTTCTCGGGTTGACGTTGTGCCTCAAGGATAATTGGGCGCGAGGCCTTCCACAACACATAACTTCCCGGTGTGGACAAAATGGAATCAAACTACCAGGTAAACTCGGCGCCAGAATTTTTGGGAAATACTCCGGTAACCCCAGCATCTGCGACGACGCGCAGGCTTTCGCACTCGCTGCTTATTTCTGCTTGCGTCGGTAATACACCTGCCGGCGCACATGCGCGACGACGTCGCCTTCCTCATCAAGGATGTCCACGTCGAACCAATGCAGGTACTTCCCGCCGTTGGCCGTCTTTTCTTCGATGAGTGCGTAGGTCTCCTCGGGGATACGCATATCGGCGGTGACCGTGCCGCGGCCGGGTTTCAGGTACTTAATCTCACCAGCGGCATCCCAAATGCGGTACTCCTTGCCCAGACGGTGCATGGAGGCGAGCATGAAGAATGGATCCGTCATGGCGGAGAGCGTGCCGCCGAAGGCCACGCCCATGGCGTTCTTGGTCAGCATGTTCGGCCTGTGGCTGACAACGACGCGAGTCCCATCATCAGCGAATTCCTTGATCCTTATGCCCGCGCCTAAGAAAGGTGGCCAGAATCCCATGAAGCGCTTGAGCTGGCGTGCAGAAAAGTGGGCCATGAGGATAGCTCCGTGTGAGTTGTGGGTCAGGTGGGCTAAATGGCGTCAACTCTACCGTTGCGGGATGAGGAGCGCTCGTACTTTATTCTCCGCAAGTGCTTCCCTTCGGGGTGAGTTAGGTCGTGCGCTGTGTACAGGAAAAAGTAGTGCTAGCGCTAGTGCCTTTCGCTCTTTTGAACATCACAATGTAGAGCATGAAAAAGCTTGTGATTGGCATGATTGCCGTGGTGGCCGTGATTGTGGTGGCGTTTGTCGGGTTTGTGGGATTCATGCAGTGGGTCGATGCAGATAGCGTGACCGGTGATGACGGCGTGGCTGCTGGCTATAACGCTGAAACGGGTGGCCCGCTGGAAGCGTCGTTCGCGGACGAGGGGCCACACGAGGTCGACGTGCGGCGTGACGGTGATGTGACCGTTGCGGCGCCGACGGGTGCGGGACCGCTTCCGGCGGTGGTCATGGCTAATGGCACGAACACGCCGCTGAGCAGCTACCTACCCGTGGCGGAGCACTTGGCTAGTTGGGGGTTCGTGGTTGTCGGCGATGAGACTCCCCACACCGGAACAGGGGAGAATGTCGTGCAATTACTCGAGCGATTGCCGGAACTGGATTCTCGCGTGGACCGATCACGGGTCGGTATTTTCGGACACTCACAAGGTGGTGCAGGTGCCATCAACGCTGCGGCACAAGTGGAGGTAGCAGCTGTGTATGCGGCGAGCCCGGCCTCCCACAAAGTGGCACAGTCCAATGACTGGGACTACAACACAGCCGACGTAGAGGAACCGCTTTTCCTGATGACGAGTGATGGCCGCTCGGACCGCTGGTTTGTTAGCCCGTGGGAAGACCTCCAGGAGAACTTTGACGCAGCTGGTGGTCCGGCAATCATTGCCCGCCGCCTGGGCGCGGACCACAAAGACGTTTTAGAGCTCGGGGACGGTTACGCGACCGCGTGGTTCCGCTACATTCTTGCTGATGATCCTGATGCACGAGATGTGTTCGTTGGCGTTTCAACGGCGAGCGCTGGTGAGCTGGCGAGCAACGAGCTCTGGGGCCGAGTGGATACCCGCGGCTGGTAGTCCCCGGGGCCTTTCGCCATCCCGCGTGGTGTACCGAACATACTAAAAAGCAACCTGTGCTCACACCCCCCTCAAAAGTAGGCGTGGTTCACAAAAACCGGCAGCCCTGATAAATTTCAAATGAATTATCAACCGGGCTGCGCCACGCCAGCCTGTACAAGCAGAATCGAATGAGTCATGCAGGCAGAGGCAACTAAGATTCAAGGCCACGTGGAAGGCCTCTACATCGATGAGAACTTCGAGCTGCGCGCTGGGGCCGTCACGTTTGGGAAGAACATTGAGGGCATAGCGCTTGGCGACGTCCCCGCAGCCGAGGCCGCATGGCGCGCCGGGGACCCGGATGCGTTGCTGTGGGTGCCCGGTTTCGTAGACCTGCACAACCACGGCGGCAACGGCGGGGGATTCCCGAACGGTGACTATGAACAGTGCTTGGCCGCTGCCCGCTTCCACCGCGCGCGGGGGACGACGACGCTGCTGGCCAGTATGGTCTCCGGGACTCAATCTGAGCTGTGCGCGCGGGCCGAGCTTTTGGCCCAGCTGGCTGAAGAAGGCGAAATCGCCGGCATCCACATGGAAGGCCCCTTCATCGCGGCGGCCAAGTGCGGCGCGCAGGACCCTTCGCGCATCGTGCCGGGCGACCCGGACTTCTTCCGCGCGGTGATTGAAGCAGCCAGCGGCCACCTGCGTTCGATTACCTTTGCGCCGGAAACGGAAAACGCTGACAAGCTGCTCGAAGTCTGCGCGGAGCACAACATCATCGCCAGCCTGGGGCACACCGAGGCCGATTATGACACCACGCTGAAGGTTATCGCTAAGGCAAAGGAGCTCGGCGTCACCGTGACCGGCACACACCTTTTCAATGCCATGCCCTCCATCCACCACCGCGCGCCGGGCCCGGTGGCCGCCTTGCTCGCCGCGGCGAAGGCGGGCGACGTGGCCGTCGAGCTCATCGCTGATGGCGTGCATCTTGTCGACGGCACCGTGGACATGGCCTACAACCCCCGCTCCTTCGCGGTGACGGATGCCATGGCGGCCGCCGGTATGGCCGATGGTGACTATGAATTGGGCTCCCTCCCTGTCTCCGTGAGTGGGGGAGTAGCGCGCGTGTCCAGCGGTGCTATCGCGGGCGGCACGTCCACCTTGTCCCAGCAATTCGCTAGCTTCGCCGCGCGCCATGGTCTGGGCGAGGCAGTGCGTTTTACTTCCACCACGGCCGCGGATGTGCTGGGGCGCAAAGATCTAGGCCGAATCGCGGTTGGCGCGCGCGCCAACCTGGTGGGCCTCAATGCTCAGCTGGAGCCGGTGCGCGTCATTGTCGGTGGTACCGAATTTATAAACTCTTAAAACAACACTCTCGCTCATATCAGGAAGGCAGATTATGGACATCCTTATCCGCTCTACCCCAGCCGAGGTCGCCGTCGCGGCTGCCGATATCCTCGCACGCTACGCCAACAATTCCGCCACCCTGGGCCTAGCCACGGGTTCCACCCCGGTGGCTACCTACAAGGAGCTCATCGCCCGCCACGAGCGCGGTGAGGTGAGCTTCGCCGGCAGCCGGGCTTTTCTTCTCGATGAGTACCTTGGCCTTCACCCCGAACATGAGCAGTCCTACTACGCCACCATCCGCCGTGACTTCACCAGCCACGTCGATTTCGATGATGCCTTGGTCAAGAGCCCAGAAGGCAGCGCTGCCGACCCCGTGGCAGCCAGCGCCGCCTATGATCAGGCCATCCGAAATGCCGGTGGTGTCGATGTCCAGTTGCTAGGCATTGGCGCGAATGGCCACATTGGCTTCAACGAGCCGTCGAGCTCCCTGACGTCCCGCACCCGTGTGGTGGCGCTGCACCCGCAGACCGTGAAGGATAACTCCCGCTTCTTCGACAACGAGGAAGACGTTCCACGCCACGCACTCACGCAGGGCCTCGGCACGATTAGCGAGGCCCGCCACCTGCTCCTCATCGCCACTGGCAGCAATAAAGCCAACGCGGTGCACGCGATGGTCGAAGGTCCACTCTCGGCGCACTGCCCTGGCTCGGTACTGCAGCTGCACCCGCGCGCGACCGTCATCGTTGATGAAGCCGCTGCCTCCCTCCTGGAGGACCGCGAGTACTACCTCTACGCGGACCAGAACCGTCTGTAGGAAAACTTCAGCCAGACTTCTCTTTCTAATTTCATACTTCTCCCTTTCAGAAAGGACTCTCCCCTATGAAATTCAATGTGATGGGGCCGCTACAGCGGCTCGGAAAAGCCCTCATGGGTGCCGTGGCGGTGTTGCCCGTCGCGGCGATCCTCAGTGGTGTTGGCTACTGGATCTCCAGTGCCGCTGGCTCGGAGAACCTCGCCGCCCAGCTGCTCATTAGCTCTGGCGACGCGGTGCTGGCCAATCTGGGTTGGATCTTCGCCATCGCGATTTCCTTCGGCCTGGCCAAGGATTCCAACGGTGCTGCCGCGCTCTCGGGCTTTTTGGCCTTCGCCACGTTCATGAAGCTGCTGGGGCCCGACGCCGTGGCCGGCTACCGCGGCATCGAAGACCCCACGGCGCTGACTGGTGATGAAGCACTGGAGTGGGCCGCGGAAGGCTGGAACGCCGTGGGCGGCGGCAACGTCCTCTTCGGCATCCTCGCCGGCATCATGGCCGCCTGGGTATATAACCGCTTCCACGCCACCAAGCTGCCGGACTTCCTGGCCTTCTTCTCCGGACGGCGCCTTGTGCCGATTCTCACCGCCATTTTCGCCATAGTGGTCTCCGGCATCCTCTACTTCGTGTGGCCGTTCATCTACCACGCACTGTTCAACTTTGGTGCCTCCATCCAAGGCCTGGGTGCTGCAGGCGCTGGTATCTACGGTGTGGCCAACCGCCTGCTCATCCCGACGGGCCTGCACCACGCGCTGAACTCCGTCTTCTGGTTCGATGTCATCGGTATCAATGACATTGGCAATTTCCAGAGTGGCCAGAAGACCATCGAGGCAGCAGCCGCCGCCACCTCCGCCGCTGATTGCCCGGGCATCTGGGCCAATGGCCAGTGCACGGTCGAGGGCGTCGTGGGCCGCTACCAGGCTGGATTCTTCCCCGTCATGATGTTTGGTCTGCCGGGCGCGGCTCTTGCCATGTACCTGCGCGCGGATAAGAGCAAGCGCAAGGTCGTCGGCTCGCTCATGGCTGCTGGTGCTCTGGCTTCCTTCTTCACCGGCGTGACCGAGCCGCTGGAGTTCTCCTTCATGTTCGTTGCCCCGCTGCTCTACGTCGTGCATGCGCTCCTCATGGGTCTCTCCGTCTTCATCGCCGCAGCTATGGAGTGGACCGCCGGCTTCGGCTTCTCTGCCGGTTTCGTGGATATGCTGCTTTCCTCGCAGAACCCGCTGGCGAACAAGTGGTACATGCTGCTGGTCATGGGCATCGCCTTCTTTGCCCTGTACTTTGTCATCTTCTACTTCCTCATCGGCTGGCTCAATCTCAAGACCCCGGGCCGCGGTGAGGACGATGCTGCCGCAGAGTCCACCGAGGATTCCGGTAGCGGTGATGACAAGACCGCAGTTGACGCCGCCCGCATCATCGAGGGGCTTGGCGGCAAGGACAACATTGATTCTCTGGACTACTGCACCACGCGCCTGCGCGTCGGTGTGAAGGAGCGCGCGCTTGTTCGCGACTCCCTGATCAAACGCGCCGCCGTCTCCGGCGTGATCCATCCCTCGGAGAAGAGCGTCCAGGTCATCGTGGGCCCGGCTGTGCAGTTCATGTATGACGAGGTCAACCACCAGCTGCGCCACGGATCCCCGGCCCTGGCCACTGCTGGCCCTGCAAGCGCAGCGGGTGCCGCGGGTACTGGAGCCAGCGTGCCTGCCAGCGCCGAGGGCGCCAGTAACAGCAGCGCTTCTTCTAGCAATTCCCACATCGAGGCCGAAGGTATCGACGTGCGGGCACCGTTCGCCGGAGACGTCGTCGAGCTCTCCCAAGTTCCGGATGCGTCCTTTGCACAGGGCATGGTCGGCGAAGGTTTTGCGGTGATGCCGGATGCCGTCGATGCCTTCGACGTCTGCGCCCCCGTAGACGGCACCATCACCATGATCTTCAAGACGCGCCATGCCTTCGGCATGCAGACCAAGGACGGTGTCGACCTGCTTATCCACATCGGTATCGACACCGTGGAGCTCAAGGGCGAAGGATTCACGGCCCTGGCCAAGAAGGGCGATACCGTCACCGCCGGCACGCCGATCATCGCGGTGGAGGCAAGCAAGCTGCGCGAGCGCGGCGTCAATCTCATCACCCCGGTGGTGTGCCCGACGGCCAAGCAGGTCGCCGGCATCGACCTCGCCCGCGAGGGCCATGCCCTGCCAGGCGAGGTCGCAGCAACCATCAAGCGCAGCAGCTAACCTGATTCGGCTTTAGCCCAGACATAAAACTGCCCTAGTTGCCAAAACCAGCGGTGCTCCATGCGGTGAGGAGCGAAGGTTTTGGCAACTAGGGCAGTTTTGGCTTGGGGGTTCTATGCCTTGAGAAAAATGAGCGTGGATTAATCAGTGCTTCTTAGCAGGCGCGGCACCACCTTGCCCGTGGCATTGCGCGGCAACTTGTCCAGGAAGTGGACGTCGCGCGGCACCGAATGGTCGGCGAGGTTCTCGCGGACCCAGGTGCGGATGGCGTCGGCAGTCACGGCGTTGCCCAACGCATCACGGGTCGTCACGGCCCACACGGCGATGCGCTGGAAGGTGGTCTCATCCTCCACGCCGCCGGCATGTACCTCCGCGATGCCCGGCATGGCCTCAAGCACCTCGGTCACTGACTGTGGGTGCACGTTTTCACCGCCGACGATGATCATGTCATCCGCGCGCCCCACCACATGGAGGTACCCGTCGGGGTCGATATAGCCCAGGTCCCCGATGGAAATGAGCCCATCAACCTTATTGAGCGGAATCTTCGGGTTGGTGTAGCCAATGAGCGCGGTGGAATTGGTCAGGTAAATCTCACCGACCTCACCGCGGGGAACCTCGTTGCCGTCCTCATCCAGGATGCGCAGTTTGGTGCCGGAGGCAATCTTGCCGCCGATGGTGGGGTCTTTGGCCACCTCCTCCATGCTGGCGGTCGACGCCAGCGCGAGCTCCGTCGAACCATAGACATTGCACAGAATCGGGCCGAAGCGCTCGTGGGTTTCCTTGACAATCTCCGGGGTCAGAGCATGACCGGCCGAGGCGATGAACTGCAGGCTCGAGGTATCGAAGCTGGAATCCGGGTCCGCCTCAACCATTTGGCGGAAGAAAACGGGGGAGGACAGCAGGCCATCGAGCTGGTAGCGCTGAATGTCATCGAGCGCGGCCGTCGGGTCAAAGACGCGTCGGGTCACAATGGTGTTGCGTAGGCCTAGCGCAATGTTGATGCAGGCCCAGCCCCACGTGTGGAAAATAGAAGCGGTCATCTGCACCTTCTGGTTCGCACGCCACGGCACCGAGCCCACGATGGAGGCCACGACCACCGGCAGCGTCGGTTCCGGGCGCATGATGCCCTTGGGAATTCCGGTGGTGCCGGAGGACATGAGCACGATATGTCCGTGCTGGGGCCAGGCGGGAAGCTTGTGCTTCTCGACGTCCCGCGGGCGCATCACAATCTGGCGCAAAGTAGGGGCCGCAGCCAGCATCGCCGGACGATCAACACCGGATTCGTGAGCGATGACGACGGAAAGGCCTTCGGGGAGGTCGCCAGCGGGGTAAAGGCGGTCAATGAACTCATCATCGATGACGAGCACGTTGATGCGGTTTTCCTCGATGCAGCCGGCCAGCTGCTCCGGGGAGGAACCCACGTTGAGGAGGAAGATGTGCGCGCCCGCATAGCCCTTGGCTGCCAGCGGGGTAATGATGCCGCGGCCGTTGCGGGCCATGACGCCCAGGCGAATTTCGTCGAGGTTTTTCGAGAGCAGCCAGCGCGCGAAGGTCTGGGAGTGATCGCGGAGTTGGCGGTAGGTGAGGGCCCCGTTGTCGTCGATAAGCGCCAGGCGTTCTGGGCAGGTTAGGTAGGCCTGCTCGACCTCTCGGGCGGTGGTGAAACGGTAGCGTGCCAAGACAGGCAGGGTCGCGGCCCAAGCGCGGGGCCCGCCGGCGGGGCTGATGAGGCCGGCGTGGAAGAGCGAGGGGATAAATCGCGCGACCGCGGTGGCGTGGAAGGTGATATCAGAAAGCTTCATAAGATTCTCGTGGTGGGGTAGAGGCGATAGGGAGGGGATAGAAAGGCTGTCGAACAGAGCAATATGTTAAAGGTGTTGCTATTGTTGCATAAGCTTCAATCGTTAGCTTAGTCTATTATGGTTTCGGTCTAGAACATACTCTTTCCCGAAAGGAACTCGTCACGTGAAGTCTACTCAGCGCCTCGCGGCCCTCTGCGCAACCCTCCTCGTGGCAGTCGGCCTGTCCCAGGTTCCCCAGGCGGCGGCTGCGGAACGCAACCTCGTTGCCTTTGGTGACTCCGTCCTGGCAGACCCGCAGGTGGATACCTACCTCTCCTCACGCTTGGGCTCGTCCGGCCGCAACCCCAGCCTGGATTGCCCATCCGGCAATAACTTTGCCAAGCGTACCGCCGCCAAGCTGGGCATGCCGGTGGCAGATTTCTCCTGCTCCGGTGCAGTATCGATGTCCCAGGGCCCGCAGATGAACGCCCAGGTTGATGATGCAATCCGTCGTGGCAAGCTCACTGCTGAGACTCAGCGCGTGATCTACGCCGGCGGCTTCAATGACACCTACAACAACGCTGGTTTGTCTGACAAGGACCTGCGTGCCCGCTTTGTTGGTGCAAATGCGCCTATCATCCACAAGATTCGCGCTGCTGCGCCGAATGCTCGCATTCAGATTGTGGGTTACCCAACCATCGGTTCTGGTGACCGCTACTGCCTTATCCATGTTGGCCCTAAGCCGGCCGATGCCACCGCTTTGCCGATGGTCCAGCGCTACGAGAATGTCACGCAGTGGATGCAGGTGGACCTGGCGCACGCGACCGGCACAGAGTTTGTGGACATGAAGCCGATGACGTGGGACCGCGGCATGTGTGCGGATGCTGACAAGCGCCTGTGGGCAGGCCTCGTGGACTTCTCTGCAGGGCCGGGCAACCTGCCGCTGCACGTCAATGCGCGTGGTCACGAGTTTGTGGCCAACCACCTCGCCAGCTTCTAAAGGCGAACTCGAATTCCCTCTGGGCCCGGGCGACGTTGCTCGGGCCTTTCGCGTACCCTCGCGGGCATGACTGTTAATGAAAATGTAAATGAAAATAGCTCCCAGCAAGGTGCGGAGGTTGTCCGCGGCGTCATTGCGCGCGCGAAGGGCGAGCCCGTCGAGACCGTCAACATCGTAGTTCCCGCCCCCGGTGAGCACGATGTCATCGTCAAGGTGCAGGCATGCGGTGTCTGCCATACCGACTTGGCCTACCGCGATGGTGACATCGAGGATGCTTTCCCCTTCCTGTTGGGCCATGAGGCGGCGGGCGTCGTCGAGCGCGTAGGTTCTGCCGTTAGCCACGTTGAGGTTGGTGACTTCGTCATCCTGAATTGGCGCGCGGTGTGCGGTGAGTGCCGTGCATGTAAGAAGGGCGAGCCGAAGTACTGCTTCAATACCCACAACGCGTCCGCGAAGATGAAGCTCTCGGATGGGGATACAGACGCCGGTACCGAGCTCACCCCGGCGCTTGGCATTGGTTCCTTCGCCGAGAAGACCCTGGTCCACGAGGGCCAGTGCACCAAGGTGGAGGAGACCGACCCGGCCGCGGCGGGCCTGCTCGGCTGCGGCATCATGGCCGGACTGGGTGCGGCCGTCAACACCGCTGACATCCAGCTAGGCGAGTCTGTGGCTGTCTTCGGTTGCGGTGGTGTGGGCACTGCTGCGATTGCCGGCGCGAAGCTGGCCGGTGCGGCGAAGATTATTGCTGTGGACCTGGATGAAACCAAGCTGGCGACCGCCCAGGAATTCGGCGCTACCGACACTATTTGCGGCAAGGACCTCTCCGAGGATGAGGTAATCGAGGCCGTGCGTGAGCTTACCGACGGCTTCGGCACCGACGTCACCATTGATGCTGTGGGTATCCAGCCCACGTGGCGCCAGGCTTTCTACTCCCGCGACCACGCCGGCCGCATGGTGATGGTGGGCGTTCCCAATCTCACCGACCATGTCGACATCCCTGCCATCGACCTCTATGGCCGGGGCGGTTCCATCAAGCCGGCGTGGTACGGCGACTGCCTGCCGGAGCGTGACTTCCCGGCTTACGTATCCTTGTCCAAGAACGGCCAGTTCCCGCTGGACAAGTTCGTCTCCGAGCGCATTGCGCTGGACGACGTCGAAGAGGCCTTCGGCACCATGAAGGCTGGCAAGGTTCTGCGGTCCGTCGTCGAATTCTAAAGACAGCCGAATTCTTACAGGCACGAGCTTTACCTCAGCCCGGAAAGGAACCCGAAATGAAGATTGAACAGTTTGTCACCTCTGGCAAGTTCCGCCTTGATGGCGGCGAGTGGGACGTGGACAACAACGTCTACATCGTCTCCGGTGGCCAGGAGCTCTACATCGTGGATCCGGCACACGACGCCGCACGCATCTACGACGAGGTGGGCGAGCGCTCCGTGACGGGCGTGCTGCTCACGCACGCGCACAACGATCATTGCGAGCTCGCACCCGAGATTGCTGAACACTATGGTGTGCAGCTCTACCTCCACCCCGACGATGAGCAGCTGTGGCGCGAGACCCATGCGGAAGCTGATTACGTCGCGCTGGAGGATAATCAGATCTTCAAGATTGGTGGGGAGGACCTCGTGGTCTTCCATACTCCGGGCCACTCCCCGGGCTGCGTCGTGCTGTACGACGCCGCCGATAGCACCCTGCTCTCCGGTGACACCCTGTTCAACGGTGGCCCGGGAGCCACGGGCCGCAAGTACTCCGACTTCGACGTCATCATCGAGTCCCTGCGCAACCGCGTGCTCAACCTCCCGCCGGAGACCCGCGTCCTGCCGGGCCACGGCGATGAGACCACCGTGGGCGCGGAAGCTGCCCGCATCGATGAGTACGTCGCCCGCGGCTACTAACTCTTAAACGCCGGCCCTAGGCCGGCGTGCGGGCAGCCTTAATGCCCACCGCCACCGTGGCGGTAAGGGACAGGCCGAACCAGACCCAGGCATCCGCCACGCCTTCGCTGAAGCTGCGAGCCTTCTCCTGCACCGCGAACTGCGCATCCGTGCTCAGTACCGCGGGCAGTGTCGCGCTGCCGTAACTGACAATGAACAGCGCGCCGATGAGCACGAAGAAGGCGCCCGACACAATGGACACGGTATTCGTGTGCACAGGGCCAACAGTGACCTCGCGTCCGCGCAGCCACCGCCACGAACCGACGTCGAGGCGCTCCCACAGCGCAGCCAGCAAGAAGAGCGGCGCGGCCATGCCCGTGGCATACGCCACCATGATGATCCCGCCATAGAGTGCGCTGCCTGATGCAGCCGCCGTGGTGAGAACAGCACCCAATAGCGGGCCCGCGCAAAAACCGGCAAAGCCATACACCGCACCAAGCAGAAACACCCTGCCCCGGGCTTTTCCGGAGAGCGCATCCATGCCGGGAATGCGGAAGCCACCGCCCAGCGCGGTAAAGATTCCCAGGGCGATAATAATCCAGCCCGCCACCGTGATGACTTGGCTGCGATACTGCGCGAGCAGGGCAGCCAATCCCATGCCGATAGGCACGAGCGTGGTGCACAGGCCTAGGAAGAACACCAGGGTCTTGACGAGCAGCTGGCGCTGCGACTCAAAGGCATAGGCAAAGAAGGCCGGTACCAACAGCGCTGAGCACGGGCTGATCAAGGTCAGCACACCGGCGATGAGGGCGCCGAAAATTCCGATGCTCATACGCTCACCCCCACCGCATAACCGCCCAGCAGCCCAGTCAGAAGGACGAGCGCGATGAAGACCCACACAATTAGCGGCGGCTTATCCATTGGCTGCCTTTCCCAGCTGCTCTTGGATGATCTGCTCAAATACCTCGGGCGGCTGTGCGCCACCGACGAACTGGTCTCCCACCACGAATGCCGGAGTTCCCGTAATGCCAATCTGGGAAGCATAGCGAGTGGCCGTCTCGATGACCTCCGTGTAGGTATCGTCCGTGGCCTGCTGGCGGAACTTATCCAGGTCTGCAACGCCGGCTTGCTTGGCAAAAGTCATGAAGTCGTCGATGTCGAACTCCGGGTGGCCGCTGATGTCCTTGCTGGCGGTGTAGAGCTCGTGCTTGAACTCCGCGAACTTGCCTTGTGCTGCGGCAGCGCGCCCAGCCTTGGCGGCCTCGATGGCGGCAGGGCCGTTGACGGGGAAGTCATTCCACTCAATGCGCACCAAGCCCTTCTCCACGTACTTGGAGAGGATATCCGGCTCGGTCACATTGGCGTGGCGGGAACAGAACGGGCACTCGAAGTCGGAGAACTCTGAAATCACCACGGGGGCATCCACCGCACCAATGGCGAAAGGATCATCCTCCTTCTTGCGGTGCACCGACGTGATATCCCCGGACTTGGTGTCACCGCCGGGGCCGAACGTCATCGGGTCGCCCATCCCGTCGGAGAATTTCGTGCCGGGGGTGGCCTTGGAGGCGTCGGCAGCCAGGTCTTCATTGGAGTCCGTAGGGGCGGCGCTGGTCTGTACCTGCTCAGCGCCCTGTGCTGCGTTATCCTTTCCTGCATTGCGCTCACCCAGCAGGAAGCCAATGACGACCACCAAGAGAAGGATGACCACCAGCATTCCCCACACGATGGGGCTGACCGTGGACAGGGCTGACTTGCGGGAGGATGAGGACTCGCGTGAATTCGGCATGCCGTTACCTTAACCGCTACGCGCCGCCGTGCCAGAGTAGGGGTGAAATTAATTAGTTGGGACGGCCCTCGTCGGCAGCTGTGAGAAGGTAGTGGCCGTAGCCAGACTTCAGGAGAGGCTGAGCCAGCGCGGTAAGCGCTGCGGCGTCGATGAAACCTTCTGCAAACGCGGCTACTTCTGGCGAGCCGATGACTGTTCCGGTGCGCTTTTGCATGACTTCCACGTACGCGGAAGCCTCGCTCATCGAGTCCACCGTTCCGGTATCCAGCCACACGTCACCGCGCTGCATGCGTTTGACTCGGAGCCGTCCGCGGCGCAAGTATTCCTCGTTGACTGCGGTGATCTCTAATTCCCCGCGCGCGCTGGGCTTAATGCCTTTCGCGATCTCCACCACCGAGTTGTCATAGAAGTACAACCCCACCACAGCGTGATTGGATTTTGGGGTGGCGGGCTTTTCTTCAATGGAGAGGGCTTGGCCGGTCTCGTCGAAATCGACGACGCCATAGCGCTGTGGGTCGGAGACCTCGTAGGCAAAGATGATGCCGCCTTCGGGGCGGCGGCACTCATTAAGTGCAGTGGAGAAGCCGTGGCCTTCGAAGATGTTGTCACCCAAGACGAGTGCCACGTCGTCATCAGCGATGAAGTCTTCCGCAATGAGGAAGGCCTGGGCCAAGCCTTCTGGGCGCGGCTGGACCGCATAGTGGAGCATGAGGCCCAGCTGGGAGCCATCACCCAACAGGCGCTTGAAGGCGTCCTGGTCCTCCGGGGTGGTGATGATGAGGATCTCCCGGATACCGGCCTGAATCAGGGTGGTCAGAGGATAGTAGACCATCGGCTTGTCGTAAATGGGCATGAGCTGCTTCGAGATGCCCTTGGTGATGGGGTAGAGGCGCGTGCCGGAACCGCCAGCGAGGATGATGCCCTTCATGAGGTTTAAGCTTAACGGAGGAGGGCCCAGCGCTGGGGTGCGGCGGCGCGGGCTGGGGGAACATAACACTTAACTTCCCACTTAACATAACACGTGGGAAGTTAAGTGTTATGTTGAGTGTTATGCTGGGTAAAGTCCCAGGTAGAGGGCCAAAGCGGCCCGCCAATTCATCGGTGTGAAGCCGGTGGCTTCAATCTTGGATAAATCGAAAGTAGACTCCTTCGGGCGGGGAGCCTCGGGTCCAGCAATCTCGCGGTATTGCTCGGTGCTCACCGGCGTGACATCGGCGGGGTCCTGGCCCACGCCGGTGAAGACGGCCATGGCAATCTCATCGCGGCCCACGACGTCACCGGAGTTGGAGATGTTGTAGACGCCGTACGCGGCTTCGGTCTTGAGCAGGTGAATGATGCCCTTGGCCAGGTCCTCGGCAAAGGTGGGGCGCCCGCGTTGATCGTGGATGACGGAGGGCTTTACTCCCTTATTTGCCAGCGAGCGCATCGTGGACATGAAGTTGGCGCCATCACCGAAGACCCACGATGTGCGGATGACATAGTGGCGCGGAGCGGTTTGCGCGGCGGTATCGCCCGCGGCTTTCGATGCCCCGTAGGCCGAGAGAGGCGAGGGCAGCTCATCTTCGGAGTGCACCTCTTGAGCACCATCAAAGATGTAGTCGCTGGAGACGTGCACCAAGGTGAGATTGTTTTCCGCGGCAATGCGCGCGAGCTTCGCTGGCGCATCGGCGTTGACTGCCCAGGCCGCGGCGCGATCCTCTTCCGCGCCGTTGACGTCGTTATAAGCCGCGCAGTTGATGATGGCGGAATACTGCTTCCACGCGCGGGCAGGTGGGGTGGTGATGTCGAAGTCCTCGTGCCCGCAGAACTCCACCTGGCCCAGACCAGCGGAGGGCAGGAACTTCTGCAGTGCGCGGCCCAGCTGCCCGTTGGCGCCGGTGACGAGGATGCGGCGAGGGGGCATGGGGGAGACGTCGCCAAGCGCGGCGTGGTCCCTGTCCTTATCGGAAATCTCCGTCGGTTCCAGCGGCCAGTCCACCATGTCGAGGTTGACGCAGGTGTACTCCGCATCCGGGGACCAGTGGTCATTGACCAGGTAGGAGTAGGCGCAGGCCTCCAGCGCCTGGAATCCGTTGGCCACCCCACGCGGGACGAACACGGCCGTGTCGGGGCCAATCTCGTGGGTCACCAGCTGGCCAAAGGTGGCCGAGCCCTCGCGCAGATCGCACCATGCGCCGAACACCCGGCCAGACGCCACGGAGACGAACTTATCCCAGGGCTCCGCATGTAGGCCGCGCGTGACACCTTTCTCCGCATTGAAGGAGACGTTATTTTGCACCGGCTGGAAATCCGGCAGACCCGCTGCCACCATCTTTTCGCGCTGCCAGTTCTCCTTGAACCAGCCACGGTTATCGCCGTGGACGTCGAGTTGAACAATGAGCAGGCCCTCAATGGCCGTTGTCTGCACCTTCATGATTGTTCTTTACTGTCCTTGCTTGGCGTAGTTGGCTTCGACTTCTTCCTTGCCCGCGCGCCACCAGTCCTCGTTAGCGCGGTACCACTCGATGGTGGCGGCGAGGCCCTCCCGCAGGTCCGTATAGCGCGGGGTCCAGCCCAGTTCGCGGCGCAGCTTACTGGCGTCCATGGCGTAGCGCTGGTCATGGCCCGGGCGGTCCGCCACGTGGATGTAGTTCGCTCGGTCGCCGTCAGTAGCCCCCATGAGCTCACAAATCATCTCGATGACCTGGCGGTTATTGGTATCCTCCTGGTCGGCGCCGATGTTATACGTCTCACCAATCTGCCCGCGGTCCAAGATGGCGAGTACGGCCTCGTTGTGGTCATCCACGTGAATCCAATCCCGCACCTGCTCGCCGGTGCCATAAAGCTTGGCCGGCTGGCCCAGGAGCAGATTAGTGATCTGCCGCGGGATGAATTTCTCAATGTGCTGGTAAGGGCCGTAATTATTGGAGCAATTCGAAATAGTTGCCCGCAGCCCAAAGCTGCGTACCCATGCGCGCACCAAGTGATCCGAGCCGGCCTTCGTGGCCGAATAGGGCGAGGAAGGGTTATAGGGAGTTTCCTCGGTGAAGTAGGTATCCGCGCCAATCTCTAGGTCCCCGAAGACCTCATCGGTAGAGACGTGGTGGAAGCGCACATCGTGGCGGCGGCAAGCCTCCAGCAGCACGAAGGTGCCCATCACGTTGGTGTGGAGGAAGGGCGAAGGATCCCGCAATGAGTTGTCATTGTGAGACTCGGCGGCGAAATGGACCACGACATCAGCGTGGGCCACGAGCTTGTCGACGACCCCCTCATCCGCCACATCGCCCACCACAAGCGTGGCATCCACGCCGGCGAGGTTGGCGCGGTTGCCCGCGTAGGTGAGCTTATCGAGGACGGTAATCTTCACCTCTGGCCGCTGCTGGGCGACGAGTCTGACGAAGTTTGCCCCAATAAAACCGGCGCCGCCGGTCACAAGCATTCTGCGCATGGTGCTCAAGTGTAGGGCATGGCGGCGCAGTTTTAAGCCGGGAACTTAGGCAGCGCCTCGTGGTTGAGCCACTCATCCAGAAGAGCATCCACAGCAGCGGGATCAACAGCCACCGCACGCAGACGGCTGATGAGGTCCTCCGGGGTCACCGTCGAATGCTGTGCGGCGGAGAGGTACTCACGAACCGTGAGGAAGAAGATCTCATCACCCAACAGCCGACGCAGCGCATGGACGGTCAGCGCGCCGCGCTTATAGACGCGGTCATCAAACATGTCGCGCGTGCCCGGGTCACTCAGAACAATGTCTTGCCGCTTGCGGGCCAACACCTGGTAATGCGAACGTGCAGAGTCATGCGCCGGGCGGCCATGGGCATGCTCGCGCCACAGCCACTCGCTGTAGCAGGCAAAGCCCTCATTGAGCCAAATATCCTTCCACTCACGCAGACCTACGGAGTTGCCGAACCACTGGTGGGAAAGCTCATGAGCGATGAGGCGCTCGAAGACGTGATCACCTTTGACGTGGTTGGATCCGAAGATGGACAGGCCTTGGGCCTCCAGCGGGATTTCCAGCTCATCATCGGTGATGACAACCTGGTAGTCGGGGAAGGGATACTCGCCAAAGAGACCGGAGAAGAAGTCCAGCATCTCCTGCTGCTGAGCAAACTCATCCAGCACCAGCTGCTTCAGGCGGGCTGGGGCCCAAGCGCGGACGCTGCGGCCGAGGGTGATTTCCATGTACTCGCCTACCTGCACTGTGGCGAGGTAGGTCGCCATCGGGTGCGTCACGCGGTAGTGCCAGCGCGTCATGGAACCACCCGAACGGCGGCGGGAGACCAGCGTGCCGTTGGAGATCACGATGAAAGGATCATCCGCGGTGATGCGGATATCGAAGGTGGCCTTTTCACCAGGGGTGTCATCACACGGGAACCAGCTCGGCGCGCCGTTAGGCTGGCTTGCGACGAGCGAGCCGGAATCAGTCTCCTCCCACCCAATCTCGCCCCACGGCGTGCGCAGCGGGCGCGGCGAGCCGCCGTAGCGGATATGCAACTCGAATTCTTGGTCTTCCGTGATGGTGTCCGCAAAACTCAAGCGCAGCTTTCCGGCGGACAAGCGGTGGCGGGCCACGCGCGGGGCATTTTTCGCGGTAACGCGGCGAGCAACCATGGCTCCACCGAGATCCAACGTGAGCTTATCCAGCTCTTCCAATGCGCGGATATGCAGTACCGCGGTGCCTTGGAGCATGTTGGGCTCCACGCGGTAGGTCAGGTCCAAATCATAATGGGTAACCTCAAACCCGACGTTGAAGTCCACTCCCGTATAGCTATCCCGAGTGTGCGCGGCGGTTCCGTGAGCGGCGGTGATATGCGAAAGGGCGGTGGAGAGCAGCTTCATAATGCCGCTATCCTACCGTCCTTATCCCGCAAGACCGAAAAGCTTGGGGTTCTACGTGAAGGCCTCCACAGAAAGTTTAGGAGTTGAAGGCCGCCTCAAACGTAGGCCAGGACTTCTCCAGATCATCAGTCCAACCCGGCCAAGAGTGGGTACCAACATTGCGGAAGTTGTAGGTGGCCGGAATGTTCTGCTTATCCAGCTTCGCCTTGAGCATGTGGGTGCAGTGGTTGACGCCGGCCTCAATGACGCCACCCTCAACCTGCAGCTGGGCGGAGCCAACGAAGGCAGCTGCCGGGTTGTAGCCCTTGCTAATCCAGTAGGACGGGGTGTCCTTCTCACCGGCCAGGCCGCTGGCGGAGGAAATGTACAGGTCGGTTCCGCGCAGCTTCTCCGAGTTCATGAGGGCATCGTTGTAGCGGTTGTACGGCGAGCCCATCGGGCCCCACATCTGCTCCGGCTGTGCACCGCCACGGTTGACGGTCACGCGCAGGAACTCGTACTCCAGCGGGTAGGCAGTCGCGGCACACCCGGCGAAGGAACCCGCAGCATCATAGAAACCCGGGTTGTGCTGCGCCAGCAGCAGCGAGGACGTGGCGGACATGGACATGCCGGCGATGGCGCGCTTGTTGTTCGCGTTGAGGCGCTGCTCCAGCGGTCCCGGAAGTTCCTTGGTCAGGAAGGTTTCCCACTTCTGTGGGCCCTTGAGGTACTTGCCGTTCGGGTCTTCCTGCCAGTCGGTGTAGTAGGAGAACGCGCCTGACTGTGGGATAACCACATTGACGTCCTTGTCCGCGTAAAAGTCCACCACATTAGAGTTGGCCAGCCAGTCCGTGTCCTGCTCGGCAGAGCCAGCGCCGTTGAGCAGGTAGATGGTGGGGCGGTCCGGGTTCTTCGCTGGAATAACGGCCAGCGGAATAACGCGGCCGTTCATGGACGGCGACGTGGCCTGCAGCTTCAGCAGGCGCGGATCATCCTTGTAGCGGTCGTACCACTTCTGGCCCTCTACCTCGGGAGTAGGCTCCAGGTCCGACACGGTGGACAGTGCGGCATCACCTGCAACCTCCTGCGGCTTTAGGGTGGCAGCACCCGCAACGGGGCTGACCAGCGCGGCTGCGGTGAGCGCGCCGACGGCGAGAAGAGAGCTAAGACGCTTCATGGGGATCCTTATTCGACAATTGTTATGGCGAGTTGAGCTTACTGCTCAGTGGCTTCAGGGTCGACCTTCGGGGCTGTATCAGAGTCGACCGGCAAGGAGTCAGCGGGGGCAGCAGGGTCTGCCTCTGCCTTAGCCTTGTCCGTATTCTGCTTATCGGCATCATCCGCCTTGGCGTTAGCGTCCGACTCAACGTCAGCATTCTCGACGGCATCTGCCTCAGCCTCAGATTCAGTCGCAGCGTCCTTGTCAGCTGGTGCATTCAACGCGCTGTCCGACGTCCCGCCGCTTACCGGCTCCACCGGAAGATCGAAAGCACGGGCAAAGGTAGGCCACGAGGAGTTGATGTCATCGAGCCAGCCCGGCCACGAGTGCGTACCGGTCTCACGGAAGTTGAAGTCCGCGTCGACGCCTTCGCGGTTGAGCTTTGCCCGCAGGTCGTGGGTACACGCGTTCATAGCTGCCTCGATGACGCCACCTTCAATCACCAGAGTCGAGGAAGACTTGAAGGCCTGGGCGGAGCCCAAACGGTCAATCTTGGAAGAACCCATGTCGGTTGCGCCGGCGAGGCCAGAGTTAGCAGAGACATAGACCTGGGAATTGCCCATGTTGTTCTTCGTGGCGTTGATGAGGCCATCGTTGTAGCGGTTGTAATCCCCACCCTTCGGGCCCCACATCTGCGTGGTGCTTCCGCCACCGCGGTTCACGGTGAGCTGCGAGTAGAAATTGGGCAGCGGGGTCGAGGTTGCCGCACAGCCAGAGTAGGAGCCGATGGCGTCGTAGAAATTCGGGTTGTGCTGAGCCAGCACCAGCGAAGACGTAGCGGACATGGACATGCCGGCGATGCCACGCTTGCCGTTAGCGTTGATGTGCTCCTCCAGCGGTCCCGGAAGCTCCTTGGTCAGGAAGGTTTCCCACTTCTGCGGGCCTTTAAGGTAGCCGCGGTTTGGTGAGGTAATCCAGTCGGTGTAGTAGGAGAAGGCACCTGCCTGTGGGATAACGACGTTGACGTTGCGGTCACCGTAGTAGTCATCCAGATCCTGGATTCCATCCTTGTTCGGATCCAGGTCTTGGCCAGCCGTAGACACCAACCAGTCCATACCCTGTTCGGCGCCACCAGCACCGTTGAGCAAGTAGAGGGTAGGGCGGGAGGAATCGAACGTTCCGTCCGGAGTGACGACAGCCAGCGGCACCTGGCGGTCCATGGCAGGCGCAGTAGCGTTGAGCGCCTTGACGTTCTGGCGGTAATCGGCGTACTTCAAGATGAAGCCCAACCACTGCTTTTCGTCTGGAATTTTGTTGATGTTGACGTCCTCAAACTTCACATTCTTTCCGATGGAAGCTTCATACTCCTCGCGGGAAGGAACTGGCTGACCGGCGTCATTTTTGGGGAGGTACTCCTCAATTTCGCCGTAGACATCGAGTTCAGAAATGGTGGACGGCGTTGCCTCCCCACGAATCTGCTCCGGAGTGACGTCGGATGCGCTGGCGATAGGGGAGGACACGGCGCCGAGGGCAAGGGCTGAGGCCGCTGCCAGCGTCGTGAGAGAGCGCGCGAACTTCATAGGGTCTCGCTTTCTAAGTGATGAGCGGAATGTAGGGCAAGTCTAAAAGATGCTCTGGATATCCCCTTCAACAATCTGCAACTGCGCAGGCAGAAAGGTAAATCCGCACCCTCAAGATGAGGGTAACGAGTTTAAACTTACCAAGTTATTGAAGTTATTGGTGGTATTGAAGTTAAAACCGTGTCATAATCTTCACGCGCACTGTCACGCGTCATGTAACGCCGCGGGCGTCTCATTCGCTAGAGGTGCTAGATGCTGTGACTACGTCCGCGGTGCCGCCGCGCTGCGGAACCTAGCCGCATGAGACTCCCTTACGCCAATAGAAAGCAGAACAATGAACTTCTTTGACACCATCCTCGTCACCATCAACCAGGTGCTGGGCCAGTTTGTCCACTCCGGTTCTTCCACGTCCTCGAAGGCCGCACTGGACTGGGGCCTCTACTAAGGAGCGCCGCGCAGCGCCAGCCCTCACCCATATTTCACGTGGTGAGGGCTTTTCCGATCCGACTTTCCCCACGGGTGGGGTTAAAGCCGACGTAGGGGCTAGGCCCTGCGATACCTCTTGCCCTTCATGACCGCGTCGTCGTTCACGTCACCCCACACATCGTGGGGGTGGTGAGACATCAGGCACAAAGTTCCGTATTCTGTAGGGCGTGACTAATGAACATTTTGACGTTGTAGTACTCGGCGCGGGCCCCGGCGGCTACGTGTCCGCCATCCGCGCTGCCCAGCTGGGCAAGAAGGTTGCTGTTATTGAGAAGCAGTACTGGGGCGGTGTCTGCCTCAACGTGGGCTGCATCCCCTCCAAGGCGCTGCTCAAGAACGCAGAGGTTGCGCACACCTTTAATCACGAGGCCAAGGCCTTCGGTATCTCCGGCGATGTCTCCTTCGATTTCGGCGTAGCGCACAAGCGCTCCCGTAAGGTTTCTGAGGGCATCGTCAAGGGCGTGCACTACCTGATGAAGAAGAACAAGATTACGGAGATTAATGGCCTCGGCTCCTTCAAGGACGCTAAGACCATTGAGATCACCGAAGGTGATGACAAGGGTAAGACCGTTACCTTTGATAACTGCATCATCGCCACGGGTTCCGTCGTTCGCTCCCTCCCGGGCGTGGAAATTGGCGGCAACATCGTGTCCTTCGAGGAGCAGATTCTTAACGACGACGCTCCGGACTCCATGGTGATTGTCGGCGCTGGTGCCATTGGCATGGAGTTTGCCTACGTTCTGGCCAACTACGGCGTGGACGTGACCATCGTGGAGTTCATGGACCGCGTTCTACCGAACGAGGACAAGGATGTTTCCAAGGCCATTGCCAAGGAATACAAGAAGCTCGGCGTGAAGCTCCTGACGGGCTACAAGACCACCGCAATCAAGGACAACGGCGACAACGTCACCGTTGAGGTGGAGTCCAAGGACGGTTCCAAGACCGATACCCTCACCGTGGATCGCTGCATGGTCTCCATCGGCTTCGCTCCGCGCACCGAAGGTTTCGGCTTGGAGAACACCGGCGTTGAGCTCACTGAGCGCGGCGCTATTGCTATCGACGACTACATGCGCACCAACGTTGATGGCATCTACGCCATCGGTGACGTCACCGCGAAGCTGCAGCTCGCCCACGTGGCTGAGGCGCAGGGCGTTGTCGCTGCCGAAGTTATCGCCGGCGCTGAGACGCAGCTGCTTGGTGATTACATGAACATGCCGCGCGCTACCTTCTGCAACCCGCAGGTTGCCTCCTTCGGCTACACCGAAGAGCAGGCGCGTGAGAAGTTCGCTGACCGTGACATCAAGGTTGCCACCTTCCCGTTCTCCGCTAACGGTAAGGCAGCGGGCCTCAACGAGACTGCTGGATTTGTGAAGCTCATTGCCGATGGTGAGTTTGGTGAACTCATTGGCGGCCACATGGTTGGCTCCAACGTGTCTGAGCTGCTTCCGGAGCTGACCCTGGCGCAGCGCTTCGACCTCACCGCTGAGGAAATCGGACGCAACGTCCACACCCACCCGACTCTCTCTGAGGCCATGAAGGAAGCTGCCGAGGGCATCGGCGGCCATATGATCAACCTCTAAAAGAGCGGTCAATCTTCCGGTCAGCGCGTCTAGCCTGGGCTGAGCCACCCGGCTCAGACGAGGCGGCGCTGGCGGGGGTCAGGCAACGCACAAACTCCCCCTCATCCCGATAGGAATCGGAGGTGAGAGGGAGTTTGTTGTTATGTCGCTGTGGTGCCGAAGCACCTCAGCGTGTCCTTCTTACTTGAAGAGGTTTGCGGACAGGGCAAACGGTGCGCTCACAACGGTGATGACGAGTCCGTAAAGCTGCTTGAACAAGCTGTTTCCAACGCTGCTCATAATAAAAATCCTTTCTGGAAGTGTTTAACGGTTCGCAGACCACTATAGACGCTTTACGGTGTCAAGATCGGCGAGGTTTTACTGTGAAAAGCTTTAAAAACATGTGATCTAGCTGAAATGGGACGAATAGTGATAACGATGTGTGCAGGTCACGCGGATAAGTTGTAGGGATCGCCTGCCGTTCAGTGTGCGCCATCCAAAAACGGTCAGGTGGAGAGTCCTCCCCAGCCCTTTTTATTCTTCCTGGTTTACGGTGTAAAGTATGACCATTTTAATTCGGGGTTGGCGCATGGGGATATGCGGAATTACCGCTTCCTAGCTAATAGGGGGCAACAGCGGAACGGTGAGCGTCGATAACCAGATCCTTATTGATTGCCGGGAAGGCGCGCTGGGCACAATTCTGTCGGGGGCAGGTGCGGCAGCCGGCGCCAATCGGGGTGGCAGCGGATAGATCCTCGAGATTGAGCCCCTCGGCATAGACGGTGCGATCGGCATGACGGGCTTCGCAGCCCAGGCCAATGGCAAACAGCTTGTTGGTATCGCCAAAGCGGCCTTGCGGGTAACTCACCGTCCGGGAAATCCATAGATAGTTACGGCCATCCGGCATCTGTGCCAGCTGACGGGAAATGGTGTTGGGGCGCGAGAAAGACTCATAGACGTTCCACAGGGGGCACGTGCCGCCGGAGTTGGAAAAGTGTACGCCCGTGGCGGACTGCCGCTTGGACATGTTGCCTGCGCGGTCCACTCGCACGAAGGTAAACGGAATTCCACGCTCGTTGGGGCGCTGGAGAGTAGAGAGGCGTGAGGCAACAGTTTCGTAACCCACGCCGAATACATTGCACAGGTACTCCACGTCGTAGCCGGACTGCTCCGCTTCAGTATGGATAAGGCCATATGGCAATAGTGTTGCGGCGGCGAAGTAGTTGGCGATACCGCGCTTGGCTAGGTTGATTGAAGCATCTGAAGTAAACGGTTCTTCATCTACGAGGCTGTCAATGAGAGAACTGGCTTCGAGAAAGCCAAGCTCGGCGGCCATGCGGAAAGCGCGTTGGCCCACACTAAGGCGACTAGCCAGACGGAATGTGCCGGTTTCGCTATCGAAGCGGTGCAGGGTGCCATCCATGCGGTCAGTAGTGATGATCTCTACGCCGTGCTGGGAGGCGAGCCTATCCCCGAGAGCCTTCTCAATATCGCGAATGTGGAAAGGCGCTACGCCAAGCTCGCTGGCCACACCTTCGGCATGGATGTCCAGCTCGTCCAGGTAATTCTGACGGGCGTAGAAGAAGTCACGCACTTCGTCGTGAGGCATTGACAGGGCTTGGCTGCCATCTGAGCGGCGTGAATCTGTTGCGAGCGAGAGCTTGTCACGGATATTGCGGTAGCGCCGGTGGATATCGACGAGCGTGCGAGCAACAGTGGGGTGGTTGTACACCAGCTCGGAGAGTTCCTGAAGTTCGACGGGGGAGGGGCAAATCTCCTGATCTTGAACGACATCCTGAATCTCTGCGAGTAGCCGCGAGTCATCATCACGAGAGAAGAAGGTGGCGTCGACGCCAAATACTTCAGTGATGCGGAGAAGAACCGGCACGGTAAGGGGGCGTACATCGTGCTCGATCTGGTTTACATAGCTTGCGGAAAGCCCCAGCGTAGCGGCGAGGGAGGCTTGGCTGAGATCGCGTTCGCGGCGCAGCTGGCGAAGGCGTGAACCTACGTATGTCTTACTCATGTGAGCTAGGTTACCTATTGCCTTTCAGTCATAACAATAGTTTTGCAAATAATGTGTGAAGTATTTTAACTCCGCTGCGAAGCGGGGGTATTCACGGGGAGTAAGAGCTTTAGTGCAGGTATGCATCTCATGCGAAAGTTTGACACCTAAAGGGGTGAGTTCGTCACTCACATCACACGCTGTGAGCAAAGTCTCACGGGCGAAATATTTACGCAATGGCAATATTGCGTAAAAGGGAGTGATCAAGGTAAAGCGGCATAACCACATGCGTAACTTAGGTGATCCATACCTCAAGTATTTTCTGCGGGTGGAGCGAGTGTGGGTAGGCGGCGCCATCTGGCGGGGATTTAACTAGTGGCCAGCGCGAAGTCCTGCGTAAGGTAAGGACGACTATGGAGGTGTCATGTCTGTAAAAAATCCTGACCGTGAAGCCCTCGCTCACGGCCGCATTACTAATGAAACGATTCGTCCTAAGCCGGGAATTCCGTCCTGGGCTTTGAAACTGACGATGGCTATTACCGGCCTGTTCTTTGCCCTCTTCGTAGTGGGCCACATGGCTGGAAACCTGAAGCTGTACCTGCCGGCTCATGACGGCGAGGAAGCTCTCGATGCCTACGGTGCATTCCTGCGCAGTATGGGTGATCCGCTTATTCCGAGCGGCCACCTTCTGTGGATTATCCGCATCGTGCTGCTGGCCTGCGTTATCGCCCACATCTACGGCGCCTTCGCCCTGACGGCTCGCTCCAAGGCAGCTCGTGGCAAGTTCAAGCGCACCAACCTCATGGGTGGCCTGGACTCCTTCGCCACCAAGACCATGCTGGTTACTGGCGTTGTGCTGCTTCTCTTCATCGTCTTCCACATCCTGGATCTGACTATGGGTGTGCAGCCGGTGGCCCCGGAGGCTTTCGTCCACGGCGCGGTCAAGGCCAACATGATTGCTACCTTCTCGCGCTGGCCGGTGACCATCATCTATGTCGTTGCTATGCTCTGCCTCTTCCTGCACCTCACCCACGGTATTCGCCTTGCTGCGTCTGACCTGGGCATCACTGGCGCTAAGTGGCGCGAGGTCTTTGTCATCCTGGCGTACGTCGTTCCGGCCGTTGTGTGCCTGGCGAACATCGTTATGCCGTTGTCCGTCGCCCTGGGCTGGGTCAGCTAAAGGAGTTTTGAACCCATGACTAACGCGAATCCCGTGTCTGCCGCGAACGCAAACGAGAATGCGAACGCGAACACTGATCTGAAGCGCGAGCACCCTAACTTCTCGCACCCGCAGTCCGTCGTCCCGGGCGTCAAGCCGGGCCGCATCCTGGAGTCCCACGAGCCGCACGGCGTCCCGATGAAGGACATGTGGAGCTACCAAAAGGACCACATGGAGCTCGTCTCCCCGCTGAACCGCCGCAAGTTCGAAATCATCGTTGTGGGTACCGGCCTGGCTGCTGGTTCCGCTGCGGCTGCGCTGGGCGAGCTGGGCTACAAGGTAAAGGTCTTCACCTACCACGATTCCCCACGTCGTGCGCACTCCATTGCTGCGCAGGGTGGTGTGAACTCGTCCCGCCACAAGAAGGTGGATAACGACTCCGCTTACCGCCACACCAAGGACACCGTGAAGGGCGGCGACTACCGCTGCCGTGAGTCCGACTGCTGGCGCTTGGCCACCGAGTCCATCCGCGTCATCGACCACATGAACGCCATCGGCGCTCCGTTCGCTCGCGAGTACGGCGGCACCCTGGCTACCCGTTCCTTCGGTGGTGTTCAGGTCTCCCGTACCTACTACACCCGTGGCCAAACAGGCCAGCAGCTGCAGCTGTCCACCACTTCTGCGCTCTACCGCCAGATTGGTCTGGGCAACGTGGAGCTTTTTGCTCACCACGACCTGCAGGACATCATTACCTACAACGACGGCGGCAAGAAGCGTGCCGGCGGTATCGTGACCCGCAACCTCATTACTGGCGAGCTCAAGGCCTTCACCGGCCACGCAGTTATCCTCGGTACCGGTGGTTACGGCAACGTGTACCACATGTCCACGCTGGCCAAGAACTCCAACGCTGGCGCCATGATGCGCGCCTACGAGAACGGTGCATACCTGGCCTCCCCGGCGTTCATCCAGTTCCACCCGACTGGCCTGCCGGTCAACTCCGAGTGGCAGTCCAAAACCATCCTCATGTCCGAGTCCCTGCGTAACGACGGCCGTATCTGGTCTCCGATTAAGGAGAAGGATGACCGTCCGGCTAATGAGATTCCGGAAGAGGAGCGCGACTACTTCCTGGAGCGCCGCTACCCGGCCTTCGGTAACCTCGTCCCGCGTGACGTGGCATCCCGTGCTATCTCCCAGCAGATCAACAAGGGCCTGGGTGTTGGGCCGCTGCACAACTCGGTGTACCTGGACTTCCGCGACGCTATTGAGCGTTTGGGCAAGGACAAGATTCGTGAGCGCTACTCCAACCTCATCGAAATGTACGAAGAGGCCATTGGTGAGTCTGCGTACGAGACGCCGATGCGTATTGCTCCGACCTGCCACTTCACCATGGGTGGTCTGTGGACCGACTTCAACGAGATGACCACCATCGACGGCCTCTTCGCCGCCGGTGAGTGTTCCTGGACCTACCACGGCGCCAACCGTCTGGGTGCTAACTCGCTGCTGTCTGCTTCCGTCGACGGCTGGTTCACCCTGCCGTTCACCATCCCGAACTACCTGGCTGACCACCTCGGTGAGGAGAAGCTGGCCGAGGACTCCGCGGAAGCAGCAGAGACTGTCGCTCGTGCACAGGCTCGCATTGAGCGTCTCACGACGGTCAGTGGTGACAACCCGCATGGTCCGGCTTACTACCACCGCCAGCTCGGTGACATCCTGTACTGGGGATGCGGCGTTTCCCGCAACGTCGAGGACCTCAAGGTCGCCATCGAGAAGATCCGCGCTCTGCGCGAGGACTTCTGGGCCAACGTCCGTATCCCGGGTGACGTTAACGACATGAACCAGGTCCTCGAGTACGGCCTTCGTGTGGCTGACTACATCGACCTGGGTGAGCTCATGTGTGTTGACGCCCTCGACCGCGATGAGTCCTGTGGTGCTCACTACCGCGAGGACCACCTCACCGAGGATGGCGAGGCTGAACGTGACGACGAGAACTGGTGCTTCGTTTCCGCATGGGAGCCGGGCGCTGCTGAGGGCGAGTTCATCCGCCACGCTGAGCCGCTGTACTTTGATTCGATCCCGCTGATGACAAGGAACTACAAGTAATGAAACTGACACTTGAGATCTGGCGTCAAGCCGGACCGACGCAAGAAGGTAAGTTCGAGACCGTACAGGTTGACGACGCCGCCGAGCAGATGTCCGTCCTGGAGCTGCTCGACCACGTCAATGAAGGCCTCATTGAGGCTGGCAAGGAGCCGTTCGCATTCGCATCTGACTGCCGTGAGGGCATCTGTGGTACCTGTGGCCTTCTGGTCAATGGTCGCCCGCACGGCCCGGGCCAGAACACCCCGGCCTGCCAGCAGCGCATGTTCCAATTCAAGGATGGCGACACCATCAAGCTGGAGCCTTTCCGCTCCGCTGCCTACCCGGTAATCAAGGACATGATCGTGGACCGCTCCAAGCTGGACCACGTCATGGAGCAGGGCGGCTACGTGTCCATGGATGCGGGTACCGCTCCGGACGCTGACACCCTGCACATCAACCACGAGACCTCTGAGTACGCGCTGGATCACGCTGCCTGCATCGGCTGTGGTGCCTGCGTGGCATCCTGCCCGAACGGTGCTGCCCACCTGTTTACCGGCGCCAAGCTGGTTCACCTCTCCCTCATGCCGCTGGGCAAGGAAGAGCGTGGCCGCCGTGCACGCAACATGGTGGACGATCTGGAGCAGAACTTCGGCCACTGCTCGCTCTACGGTGAGTGTGCCGACGTGTGCCCGGCTGGCGTCCCGCTGACCGCTGTGTCCGCAGTTACCCGCGAACGTGCACGGGCTGCTTTCCGCGGCAAGGACGACTAAGCTATAGTCATTCACAGGATTAACAGGAACGAGAGAAAGTTTCAGCCATGAGCGACCTCAACCCGGCAGTAGCTGATCACCACAGCGAGACCTACCCGGAGTTCTCCGGTAAGATTCAGGACTCCTACATCGAGGGTTACGACCCCGTGTCCTACGGTGCACCGCACTCTTCTCTGCTGCGTACCTCCACGTGGGTAGGCATGGGCCTGATTCTCTCGCTCCTGCCGGCAGCTGGCATCCTCATCTGGGGCCTCGGCACCTGGCAGTACCCGCAGGGCATCGCCGGCGCTGACTACCAGATCAACATCATCGTGGGTGCTATCTCCCTCGTCGTCATCGCAGTCCTCGCAGTTGGCGCCGTCCACTTCGGTCGCCGCTACTACCGCGAGTACCGCAAGGAAACCGGCCGCATCAACTAGGCACCTCCTAGGACGTTGAGCGCCTAAGTTTCTGTACTGCCGCCACAACCCCCACCTCCACACAAACACATGGGAGACCATGTGAGGAGGTGGGGGTTGCTGGCGTTTCGGGCTAGGTGTGCGGGAGGGGATTTACAAAGAAGAAGGCAGGGAGCTGGGCGCTTGGCGACGTCAAAAGTTGCAATAAGCTTCGATCGATCACACCGTGCTGTTAACCGTACGCACTAAAGAGAAGTATCTTCGTGCTGCTTCCTCTTATCATTTTTGGATCCTACTAATGCAACCATGAAAAGAATGGCAGATGCCGCCACCTGGGTTCCCGTTACCCATAGAAAATTCGTTAGGTTGATAACACCGAACGCGAGGAACCCTGCTGCAACTACTACGATTCCGAGGGGAATTAGGGATCGAGACATTGGGACGTGCATTTTATTTGCTCCTACACTGGCCCCGGCAAGCTTTGTGGTTGATCTTGAACAGGCATAACATTCTCTTTATGGGCTTTGCATTGAAGTCTATTGGCCCTTTCCGCGCACGTCAAGGGATAAGAAGAAATGTACAAAAGTCGGCATCGCTTATTTCTAGAATGATTTCGAAAATGTGTACCGAGCAAGATCAACGCGTACTTCGCGACTTGTTGTATGGCAGGCTAGATGATTTAACTTCCCTAATTCAGTGCGCCCTTATTACCCACTAATGTTGACCAATGGAATCGAAGCTAGCCTTCGCCCCATTCCTCTTTACTGCTAAGACCCCAAGGAGACCACCCATGACGCACCGCGCAGACGCCGGGCTTGAGCCGGCGCAGGAAACGTCGGCGTCGCAGACGTCGTTTGTGCCGCAGCCAGGAAACCAGGAGGCGCGCCGGGCGGACCTGCGCCGCTGGAAGGCGATTGCGCTGTCCTTCCTAATTGGTGCGGCGGTGATCTTTTTGGGGTGCTCGTGGTGGCAGGCGTCGGCAAGCGGGGCTCCCGTCTGGGTGGGGTACGTGCGCGCGGCGGCGGAGGCCGGCATGGTCGGTGGACTGGCGGACTGGTTTGCCGTGACCGCGCTGTTCCGCCGGCCGATGGGCCTACCCATCCCGCACACCGCGCTCATCCCCAACAATAAAGACCGCGTGGGTGATGCGCTCAAGGACTTCGTGGAGGAGAACTTCCTCACCGCGGACGCGCTCAGCGCCAAGGTGCGGGAGGCAGAGATACCGCTGTGGCTGGCGCGCCAGGGCGTGGAGCCCGGCAAGGCCGAAGAGGTTTCCGCATGGATTGGGCAACGTGCGGCCAGTGTCGTATCGGATTTGGATGCGGCGGAGGCGGAGCACTTCATTAAGACCCAAGTGATGGACCGTCTGGCAGAACCCGAGTGGGGCCCGCCGCTGGGTAGGCTGCTGGAAGGCTACATTGCGGACGGCAAGGCGCGGCCGCTGGAGGATGACCTCATCGAGTGGGCACACGGCAAGATTCTTGGCATGGAGTCCACAGTGGTCACGGCCATTGATGAGCGCATGCCCGGCTGGGCGCCGCGCTTTGCCCGCGAGATGGTGGGGGAGAAGGTCTATGCCGAGCTCGTGGAGTTCGCTGATGAGGTCCGCCGCAACGGCAACCACGAAGCCCGCCTAGCCATTCGCCGCAATCTGTCTAAGCTGGCTTCGGACCTGCAGTGGGATGAGGACATGCGCGCACGCGTGGAAGGCATTAAGCAGGAGATGCTGGCCTCCGAGCAGGCGCAAAAGGCACCGGCGGCGATGTGGGCGACGGTCTCCTCCACGCTCATTGAGCAACTCACCGACCCGGAGTCCTTCCTGCGCCAGAAGATCACCGCCAAGGTGAAGGAGTTGGCGCACCGCCTGTTGGAGGATTCCGAGTTCCTGGCCCAAGCCAACGAGCTTGTGGACAAGGCCGCGCGCTATGCCGTGGAGAAATTTGCGCCGGAGATTATCGCGATTATTCCGGAAACCATCAAGCGCTGGGACGCAGAAGAGGCCTCCCAGAATATTGAGCTCATGGTGGGCAAGGACCTGCAGTTCATCCGCCTCAACGGCACGGTTGTGGGTGCACTAGCCGGACTGGTTATCTACACTGTTAATCACCTGCTTTTTGGTATCTAACAAGGAGTTATGACCATGTCCGTATTTGACTCAATCAAGAACGCCGGCAGCTCTGCTTTTGATGTGGCCAAAGACTTCGGCGGCCGCTTTAAGGAAGAACGCCAGCGCCAAGCACAAAGTGCGCAGGCAGACCGTATTGCCCGCGCGGCTGATGCCTCAGGCATGGGTGATGGCACTGCGAAGGAAGAATCTTTTATTGACCGCGTAACCTCCACTGCGAAGGACTTGGGCGAATCGGTCTCCTCCGCCGCACGGGAGACCCGTAAGTCGGAGTCTTTTGAAAAAGCCCGTGAGGATTTCAACACCGCCTTCAACGAGACCCGTGACGGCGTGCAGGGAGCCATCAACAACGCCAAGGATCAGCGCGCTGAGCGCCCTGGGACGCAGGAGCCGCAGGGCCCGCGTAATCCGTACGCCCCGAAGCAGAACGACAACATTATTGACGGCGAAATCGTCGACGAGAACTAATTAATGCACACTTTTCTTGACATCATTGCGTGGATACCGCACTACATTTTCATGGCGGTGTCCCTCTTTGCCCTCATCGGTGCCGTCTTGGCGGCCTTGACGCGGGAGGATGCCTTCCGCGCCGGTGACCGCCAGAACAAGTGGGTATGGGTAGCCCTTTTGGGAGGATCGGCGCTGCTCATGAACTTGCCGTTGCCCTTTGTTAGCTGGATTGGCGCGATCATCACCGGCGTGTACTGGTTCGATGTGCGCCCACAGCTTAAGGCCATCATCAACGGCGATTACTCCTACTAATGCGCAGCCTTCTTCAGGCCTCCTTTGAGGAGGTACGTGCACAGTCGCCCGGCCAGCGCGTGGTTGTCTCGCCGCATCATGTCATGGCGGCCGCGGAGGCCGAGCACATCATTTCAGTTGCCGGCTATCCCAGTGGGCGCCATCACTCCTTGGTCAAGGCCGCAGAGGCGCGGTTGGCCGTGCAATCAGGTGCCGCGGAGGTGTGGGTTGCGGTGGATGCACTGCTTGGTGATACCACCGCGCTCCTCTCCGAGCTCGTCACCCTCCGCGAGGCTTGCCCGCTGCCGGTGCGCCTAGGCCTGATTCTTCCCGCGGATCCAGCCCTGTCCTTTAAGGACCTTGCGCGAACCGCTGAGCAGGCGGGGTATCAGTGCCTCGTCGTGTCAGACGACGACACCTTGCCGGAACTCGACACCCAGCTGCCCATCGAGCGCTTCTGATTCGGGCTTGGGCTAGTTGGCCGGCTCAGGCGCTGGTGCCGGTGCCGTGGCGGCATCGAGCTCGCTCATCGGCACGTCGTGTCCAATCATCGTGAGAGTGACCTCGCCAGCGCCAACGTCGACGGATTCGAAGGTCAGCTGCTGGCCGGCGAGCTGTTCTTCCATGCCTTCTGCCAGGGCATTGGAGATAGCGTCCGTGGCTTGTTCAGGGAGATCGAAGCCGAAAAGCGATGCATTTTCTGCATTGATGGCAAGCTTGCCATCGCGGACCTCCGGCTTAAGTGCGAGCGTGGCCAAGCCGCCGGCGAATTCGACGTTGAGGTCATCCTCGGCGTCGTTGGCGGTGATGGCGGTGACGACGAGGTTACCCAGGGTGTCATAGCCGGACTGGTCTGCAATGGCCTTCTGGAAGCTTGCGAGCAGGAATTGATCCGGCACCGTGGTCGAAGCACGCAGCGTGCCCGCCACCGGTTCCTTGGACAGAGTCATGTCTTCGACGTGGACATCGGCCGCCGGCTGGCCAGTGATGGTGGTGCCTTCAATCTTCAACGTGGACGGGGTCTTCATGTCCATCTGCGGGATCTTGCCGTTGAGCATGCCGAAGACCATGGGGCTAGCGCCAAAGCTCACCTCCGGTTCTTCCGTGGCCTCCACGCCCTGCTCCTTGGCGGATTGCACGAACTGGTCTTTCATCTGGGTGCCCAGGAACCAGCGCAGGCCGAGCTCTGTCACCAAGATGATGAGCAGGAGTGCCACGAGCACGCCGATGAAGATTTTCCAGGCCGTTGCGGCGGGAGATTTAGAAGAAGCCATGACTACTAGTGTGGCGCACTGGCTTAAAGTCCGCCAACTACAACGTCCCAATCTACTGTGAGCACGTTATCCCGCAGGCGGCGATGGACCGGGTGGAGAGGAATGGTGCCCTGGAGCTGCTCGCGAGCCATGCGCCAGCGAACTCGTGGGCCGTAGGGAGCCCAGCCAGCGGCGCGATCCCAGGCGTCATCAGCCGCCTGCAAAAGCTCATGGATCGGCTCGCCGGGCACATTCTTGTGGATGAGGATTTTGGGCAGGCGCTCCGCGATATCGCTGGGGCGCTCCACGTCGAAAGGATCCCAGGCGAGGGTCAGGGAGCGCGGGCCGGAGACGTCGAGAAGCACCCAGGCAGCCCTGCGCCCCAACTCATCGCAGGTTCCCTCCACGAAGAAGCCACCAGGTGCTAGGCGCGAGGTCACTGTGTCCCAGGCTTTTTCCACCTGGTCCACGTCATACTGGCGCAGCACATTGAAGGCGCGCACGAGTTGCGGGCGGTAGCCAGCTAGCTCGAAGCCGCCGAGCTCGAAGGTCACGCCATCGCGCGGCGGCAGCACGCGTTCCGGGGAAATCTCGAGTCCCGTGACACGTGTGCGGGGGTTCACGCTGCGCAGCCAGCCAGCCCACTCCACCGTGGTGGTATGTGAGGCACCGTAGCCCACGTCGAGCGCCAGCGGCTTACTCGTGGAGCGCAGCAGGGAAGAAATCTCCGGGTGCGCCACCATCCAGCGGTCACAGCGGCGCAGACGATTGGGGTTGGTGGTACCCCGGGTAACCACGCCAAAAGGCCGACCAGCGCTTTCCTGTGCTCGCAGGTTATGCGCGTGATCGGCCATGACAGTAACGGAGGGTGTTACACGTTTAGAGGTTGTTGGAGATCCACTCTTCGGTGAGCTTGCCCTCGTTGGTGTAGAGCTCCTGCAGAGCCTCAGCGACCTTCGGCTCGATGGCAGCGCCCATCATCGGGATGTTGACGGAGACCTCAGAGACGTAATCCAGAGCGGTGGACTCGCCCTGACCCTTGTAGGTGATGTCGCCCTTGAAGTCGACCGGGGTGCCCTTGACGTCAGCGGTGAAAGACACAGACATCTGATCATCGACAACCTCGCCGATGGTTACGGTGCGCTTTTCCTTCAGATCCTGGGAGACCATAGCGCGGACAGCTTCCGGCAGGAGGGACGTCGGCAGGATTTCAAAGAGCACGGCGGTGTTGCCGGTGAACTCGTGCACGGTACCCGGTTCCGGGGACAGCTTGGCCACGATGAAGTCCCAGTACTCCTGAGTGGTCAGTGCCTTGTGCACCTTATCGATGGGCTGGTTGATGATAACGGTGTTTTCGCTACGGGTTGACATGAGTTACAGACTACCTTGGTAGACGTGCTAGATAAATTCATGACTCTCGCTGAACTAGACGGTGTCACTCTCGATTCCGAGACCACCTTCGCCGATCTCACCACCCTGCGCATTGGCGGCGCCCCGCTGGTGACGGTGCGGTGTGCCAGCGCTGAGGCGGCGATTGCGGCCTTGGCCGCGCTTGACGACGCCTCCCAGGACTACCTCGTTGTCGGCGGCGGCTCCAACCTCGTCGTTGCGGAAGGTCAGCTCGACGTCGTGGTGGTCATCCTCGACTTTGAGGACATCGATGCCTCCGTGGCGGATGGAATTGTCCGTGCCGATGCCGGCGCGGTGTGGGATGACGTCGTGGCCCTATCCGTCGAGTGTGGCCTGGGCGGTATTGAGTGTCTCTCCGGCATCCCGGGCAATGCCGGCGCCGTGCCGGTGCAGAACGTGGGCGCATACGGCGCTGAGACCTCCGATGTCCTCACGCAGGTCTACCTTTATGAGCGCGCTACCCGCACCGCATCGTGGGTGCCCGCCGCGGACTTGGAGCTGGCCTATCGCTACTCCAACCTCAAGTTCACCGGACGCGGCGTGGTGCTGGCTATCGAGCTCCAGTTGACTACCGACGGCCTATCGAAGCCCCTGCGCTTTGGCCAGCTCACCCAGAACCCCGGTGAGCGCCGTCCCGTCGCCGAAGTCCGCGAAGAGGTACTGAAGCTGCGCCGCAGCAAGGGCATGGTGCTCGACCCAGGAGACCACGACACCTGGTCAGCCGGCTCCTTCTTCACCAACCCCATCGTGGAGCCCCAACTTGCCGATTCCATCCAAGCCTCCGTCCGCACCGCCCGCGGCGACGAGGATGCGGACCGCATGCCGCGCCACGTGGTGGGTGGGACCACCACGTCGGGAGAAGGAGGAGAAAGAAAAGAAAAGCTTTCCGCTGCCTGGCTCATCGAACGCGCCGGCTTTGCCAAGGGCTACCCAGGTGCCGAGACCGGTGCGAAGGCAACGCTATCCACCAAGCACACCCTGGCCCTGACCAACCGCGGTGAGGCCACCGCAGATGACATTGTCGCCCTTGCGCGTGAGATCCGCGCCGGGGTTAAGAAAGCCTTCGGAGTAACGCTGGAGCCGGAACCCATCTGGCTTGGGGTAGAAATATAAGTACGAAATATTTAAAATAGCGTTGAATTGCTAACTCGCCGCCGCAAACACTAGGCGCCCGGAAAGGACCTCGCATGTACATCCCCAAAGACGTACTCCTTGCCATCCTCCTCTTTGTTTCGGCCCTTCTCAGTGCGGTGGCGATCCTGTTAGTCCCAGGCCTGTTTGCGGAGTTCAGCGCAGCGCGCTGCACTTTGATGGCGAGTGTCTTGGGGCTCGGCGTCGCAGGGCTGTTCTTCGCCCGTACCCAGATCCGACGCCTTGAGCACTAGCGCTTAGGCCATGACGGTGAGCCACTCATCCTTCGCCGCGAGGAAATCGCGCGCAGCCTCCTGAGCGCCCTCGAGGGAGTGGTGAGCGCCCCAGCCGCACTGCACCTCGTTGGCGGCGGGAACCTCGGTGGCGTTAAGGACGTCATTGAGTGCGCCTTCGACGGCGCGGAGCAGCTCATCCTGCTCCATGCCATTGGTGATGGCATAGAAACCGGTACGGCAGCCCATCGGGGCAAAGCCAATGAGCTTGTCGGTGTAGTTGCGCATGAAGTTGGCCATCATATGCTCCACCGAGTGAAGAGCCTCGGTGCCAAGATGCGCCTTGTTGGGCTGGCAGAAGCGCAGGTCATACTTGATAATCTCCACCCCGCCGCCCAGGTCGGTGCGGTCGGCAACGCGGATATAGGGGGCGTCGACAAGCCGGTGGTCGAGCTCGAAGGACTTCACATTGATCTTGTTCTCAGTCATGCCTCCCCAGTGTAACCACGTCTCTGCCTGTGCCCCGAGTGTCCTTCCCCTGAATGCGGGCTGTGCCGCATACGCTGGACAGATATGAGCGACGAGGAGATCGGCAGCAACGCCATTCCGGTCGAGAGACCAGAGACCATCGTGCCGTGGAAGAGCTCGAGCATCCTCGAGGTTGAGGGGCACGATGATGCCCGCGATCCTTTTGCCAAAGGCAACCGCCTACGCCGGGAGAGCTGGGGACTAGTTGTGCGTCGCACGTGGAATGACTTCTTCCACGATGCCTTCATGGACCGCGCCGCCGGAATGACGTACTTCACGCTCATGGCCTTTGCACCCACGGTGCTGGCGGCCTACTCCATCGCCACTCTTATCTTTTCCTCCCGCAGGGAGGAAGTGGAGCAGTTGACATCGCAGTTCATTGAACAGTACATTCCTAGCTCCTTCTCGGAGGAGGCGAATGTTGTCGTCAGCGCGATTATTGGTTCGAGCGCCCAAGGTACTTTCGCCTTGATTGTGTCTTTGGCTATCTCCCTGTTTTCAGCTTCGGCGTATGTGCGGGCTTTCGCGCGCACAGCGAATACCGTGTACGGGCGCGTGGAAGGCCGCGGCATCATTCGCACGTGGTCGCTGATGTGGGGGCTGACCGCCATCATTGTCATTGGCGCGGTCATCGTGCTCTTTGCCAACTTGCTGCGAGATACCGTCATTAGTGAGGCCATCTACCCTTTAGCCCGCCAGGTCGGCCTTGAAGATGCCGCTACCTACCTGGTGCAGGCCTTCCTCCCCGTGTGGAATTGGCTGCGTTTCCCCGTCACGGTGGTCGTGGTCCTCACGCTGATTGCGGTGCTCTATCACTTCAGCCCTAATGTGCGGCCGAGTCGTTTTCGCTGGATCACCTACGGTTCCGTGGTAGCACTCGTGGGCACCGTTGGGGTCTGGGGCTTGTTCGGCCTCTACATCACGTATCTTGCCGCAGCCAGTGCTTATGGTGCGTTGAGTACCATCCTGGCTCTTTTCATGGCCATTTGGTTGATGAACACTGCCCTCATTGTGGGCATCAAGATTGATGCCGAGGTGCTGCGTGCAAAGGAGCTGCAACTAGGGATGCACTCGGAACGCTTCATCCAAGCCCCGCCACGCTCAGATGCGTCCTCACGCGCCCAGGCCCGCGCGCAGAAACGCCTTGAGTACAAGGCGCGGGAGATTTCCGATAGCGCGCGGCAGGAACAGCCCGAGTAGTCGAGCGCTACTTCAGCGAGTAGTAGATAGAGCTTTTCGTGGTGGGATCAGAGACCACGATGTTGCCGCTCTCGGCATTCTTAGAGGGGGCACTAAAAATGAGTGTCTTACTTCGGGTCTTTGCCTGCGAAAGGGGGTTATACAGCTCGTTGTCGGAGTTGACTGATGACCCATCTAATTTTCGGTTCTTCAAAGCCCAATGGTCGCTATAGCTAAGCAGTGGCACATTGAGGTAGTCGGGATTATCGCTTAAGTACGTGATGGTGACGTCGACCGAGATATACTCTCGTCCTTTTCTGGGCCGGGGAAGTAGGGGATGGGCGGCAACGAGAGAGTCGGAGTTATTGACCACAAGATTGCTCACTGTCAGCTGCCATTCTGGGCTAGACAGCATGGTGTTCAGCGGCAACGGGTCACTTCTCGAGCCTTCGTCGCCATCGAGAATGTAGTGCTCGCCGTCAGTATTCGGAGTCAGTTGAAAGGTGCTCGTAGGGCTCGGTGCAGCGGGAACTTCCTGGGCAGTAACCGGAGTGGCGTCCGTGGACTCTGGAAGCACGACAAAGGCGGCGGCAGCCACGACGCTTCCAATGACGCTGACGGCGATGGCGACAACACCAACCGGGGTGGATTGCCGGGCAGATAAGGTCGCGGCAAGCCCCGTGGCCCCAGCCGCAGCGAGCATGACCCAGCCAGCGATGTACACAACGGGAAGGCACGCCAGCAGCGTGCCCACCAGAGCGAGCACCACAGCAATTAGACCGAGGCGGTCCTTCTTGGGCTGGGATTCCTTTTCAGAGGCATCGGTCATGTGAGGAACTCTTTCAGATGTGGAGAAGTTTCGTGCGCGAAGAAAGGTGCCTAACTGACTATGTGTGCTCGACCTGTTCCGTCGCGTAGCTTGTGAACGTGTCTTCCCACGAGGACCCTTCGTCAAACATGACAAACAGTCCGATGGACAGTGCAATCTTAATGATGAAACCGAGGACTGCTCCCACCGTTGCGGTGCACAGCGCGATGATGGGCCAAAGGTTCCTCTGGTCTTTCATGAACAAACCAATAAATCCCAAGATGACGGCAGTGCAGAGCACAGCCCCGTCCACGAGGAAGGTGAAGGGCAGGCAGGTGAGCACGAATCCGAGCAGCGCCGTGATGAAGGCGATGAGCCCCAGAACATTGGATTGCGGCTGCGGCGGCTGGGGCGGCTGCTGCGGGGCGCCGTAGTAGTTCTGCTGGCCATACGGCCCATTCTGTGGAGGCGGGGTATGTGAAGGCTGGAAACCGGAGGTGCCATAAGGAGGTTGCGTCATGGTGTCCTATTTCAATGCGAGGCGGAAGGGAATCTCAGTGCCAGGCGCGATAATCCCGAAGGTACCGTCTTCAGCGCCGTTCTCAGGCACGCTGACAGCAACTCTGCCGGTGCGCTTCTCCTGCGGCTGGAAAGGCGTGTCCACGTCCATAAACCCGTTGACGTCCCACTTGATGGGCTGCCCGTTCTCCTCCTCGCCAGGGTCGAAGTAGAGGAACGCCATCTGAGAGCTAGCGTCAGTCTCATTGCCGGTGTACGTCAGCGTCAAGTCAAAAACTAAGTACTTTCGACCATCTTCTGGCTTCTCATAGGACGGGTCCGCCGCCATGACCTCGTCAGTGCCGTCAAAGTTGAGGTTGGCTACGTCCACTGCCCACTCAGGTCCGTTCAACGTGGTGTTGAGTGGTAGGGGGTTTGAGCGCGAACCAGGGGTGCCGTCCTCAAGGATCTGGTTGCCGTTTTCGTCGGGAACGCTGTTGAAGTACTCCGTCGAGATGGGGGTAGGGGAGCTTGTGCTTTCCGACGTCTCCTCCTCGCCCGACGGCTGCACCGTCGTCCCCACGACGGAGCTCCCTGCATTTGGAGTTTGTGTCGTATCCGGCAGTGAATTGAGGAACTTTGCGGTGATGAAAAAGAGAAAGACTATCGAGGCAATGAAGCTACCCACCACGGAGATGAGCAGCGCGGCCACACCCCAGAACTTGGATTGGTTGTTGAGGAACAGTGCGACGATGGCAGTAATGAACCCCGCGACGAGCATGATCCAGCCCACGACGTAGATGCCGGGAACGCAGGCGATAATGGTGCCCAAGACAGCGAACACCGTGGCGATGATTCCGACGACGGAGCTTTTCTTTGGCGGTTCTGGCTGGGGTGGCGGTGCCCCATATCCGCCGCCCGGGTTGCCGTAGGGAGCCCCAGGCGGCGGGAAGGACTGGTGGGCGTAGGGATTGTGCTGCGGGGCGCCGTGCTGCGGGGCTCCCTGCGGCCTGGGGCCCGGCGGCGGGTTGTGCGGCGGATACGGCGGTTGAGTCATCACGAGGCTCTTTCGGGGGTGGTGGGAGAGGTGAGTGGAACCTCATAATAACCGCAGCATAACCGCCGCGCGTGGGAACAAGGGGTAGGTGGGGAGTGCTCCTAGTTCTCTGGGTAGGTGCCGTCCTCGCTGAGGCGCGCGGAGTCGTCGAGAAGCATCGCGATTTCCGCAGCCTTGGCGTTGTGAGCCGGCAGGCGGCGGCCTTCGATGACCTCAAACAGCGGGGCACGACCCAGCATGCCAGCCTCAAAATGGGCGCGGCCGGCGCGCAGGCGGCTCTCGGCACGCTCGCGCCACGAGGCGGCGGCATCCGCCCCACGCTGCTGGGCCACTGCCTGCTCGAACACGCCTGGGTGGGCGTAGACAATGAGCGCGCTGACGTGGCCGAAGCCGAGCGAGGTCAGTGCCGCTGCCTTCACATTGTGGCCTGCCGCAGCAAGGTCGAGCGGGGAGCGCAGCCACACCAGGTTTGGTGCCTTCGGGGCGATGAGCGGGTCAACGCAGTCAAGGGACACGTTCGCCGGGATGCGGTGCGTGCGGAAGACATCGATGATGCCACCCGTCTGGAAAAGCGCAGCACCCGCCTTGGAGTGGCCGGTGAGAGTCTTTTGGGAAATGACGAACATCGGCTGGTCCTTATCGCGGCCAATCGCCGGCCACAGCAGGGAGTGCAGCTCCGACTCGTTGGGGTCATTGGCGTTGGTGGAAGTGTCGTGCTTGGACAAGACTCTGACATCGTTGGGTGTCAGGCCCAGCCCGCGCAGCGAGCGCGCCAGGCGGGAGTTTTCCCGGCCGCGGCCAGCACCCAGCGCACCCAGGCCCGGGGCCGGGATGGAGGTGTGGGCGCCGTCGCCATAGGAGGCCGCGTGCGCGACCACCGCGAGCACCGGCAGTCCTAAGTCGGCTGCTAGTGAGGCACGAACGAGCAGGACCGTGCCGCCGCCTTCGCCTTCGAGGAAGCCGCCGCGACGGCGGTCGTTGGCGCGGGAGATGAAACGATCATCGATGCCCTTGGCGGTCATTGTCGCGGTCTCCGCGGTGGCGTTCATATCGCCGAAGCCCTGGAGGGATTCCACCTGGACATCGTCGATACCGCCGGCCACGACCACATCAGCCTTGCCCAGCGCAATCTTGTCCACGGCCTCCTCAATGGATACCGCTGCGGTAGCGCAGGCGCCGATGGGATGAATCATGGAACCATAGCCGCCCACCAGGGACTGCATGGTATGCGCCGCGATGACGTTGGGCAGGGCCTCCTGCAGGATGTCCGATGGGCGCTCCTCACCGAGGAAGCGGGAAACGAAGACCTTGTGCAGGGATTCCATGCCGCCGATACCGGTGCCCTGCGTGGTGGCCACCTGGCCTGGGTGAATGGAGCGCAGCAGCTCCGCAGGGGAGAAGCCGGCCTGGGTGAAAGCATCCACCGCCGTGACCAGGTTCCACACCGCCATGCGGTCGAGGGAATCGAGCATGTGCTCCGGAATGCCCCACTTGGCGGCGTCGAAGTCATCCGGCATCTGAGCAGCGACGGTGCGGGTCAGCGTGGCCTTGCGCGGAACCTTGACCGTGGCGCCCTTTCGGCGGGTGACCTGCCATTCGTCGTCTACCTCTACGATGCTGACGAACTCCGGATCCGCTTCCTGGATATCGCGAGCAGTGGCTTCCGAATCCACGGTGAAGGTGACGTCGCGGTCGAGGAAGACGGTGGTCAGGTCGATGGAGCCACGATCGGTGAGATGGTACTTATCCGTGAGCGTGCGGATGCCACAGCGCGCGACGACTTCATCGCGGAAGCGCTCGAAGATCTCCTCTTCGGCGATCTCTTCGTCGTCGTTCACGACGAACCAGCCTGGGTGCGGGTCCTCGCGCCATTCCACTAGCCCGGTCATCCAGGCCAACTCCAGCACGCCGGCAGCGGTGAGCTCCGCAGAACCGTCGCGCTGCAGGCCGTACTCGGCCTCGAAGCGCGTGCGGCCCGAACCCCACGAGGAGACTTCGCCGATGCCGGCGATGACCACCATGTCCTCCAGATCCGTGGTGACCTGGCCAACTTTTTCCTCCAGCCCAGGCTGTACTGCCTGCACCTGGTTGGGCAGCGCGGTGATGGTGGCGGGGGCGTCCTTCTTCTCCTGCGCAACGTCGCCGACAGGTTCCACATCGGCAGCAAGCTCCTTGAGGGAGAAGCCCTCCAGGCCGCCGGTGAGGTCCTTCTCCACCGGGGCATATGCTGCCTGCTCGCGGACATCCGTGCTGGCCAGGTCCATGAGCTCGGAAGAAATCTCCTCCGGGCTCCATACCTTGATGCCGGCCTTCTCGGCGGCAGGCACCAGCGCGTCATTGCCACCCATGAGGTGCGTGCCGGCCACCCAGCCAATCTTGGCTTGCGCCAGGGTAACTCCCTGCGGCCAGCCGGCTTCGACCTTCCACTTGTTGAGGATGGCATCGAGTGCTGCCTTGACCTCGCCGTAGGCGCCGTCGCCGCCGAAGGTGCCGCGATTGGGCGAGCCCGGCAGGACAACATGGCAGCGCTTGTCGACGTCCCCCTGACTCAACCTCGCCAGCCCCGCAATGGTGCGCTCGACGGACCACAGCAGTAGCCGGGCCTGGGCCTCGGTGCTGCCGGAGGCATCCGCCAGCGAGCCGGACACACTCGGCGCGGCGAAGGGGAAGGCCAGCGACGGGGTCAGCGCAGGTTTGAGGATCTTGACCTCGTTGCCCACGGACTCACGCTGCTCAGTACCGATCCAGTCGATGAGCGCATCGATATCGCGGAAGCTGGACAGGTTCGCCGGGACCAACCAGAGAGCGGAACTGGCAGCGCCGTGCTCGGCATACAGCGTGCGCGCGAACTCCTTGCGGGCCTGGCTGACACGGGACGCCGTCATGATGACCGTGGCACCGCCCTCCAGCAGGCGCTCCACCAGCGCGGTGGCGATGGAACCGGGGGCAGCACCCGTGACTAGGGCGACCTCGCCATTGAACGCGCCGGGTGTGGTGTCCACGGCAGCCTTCGCGATGTCTTCTCGCTTCCACCAGCGAGCCTGACGTGCCAGGCCCTCGCCGGTACCGCGGAAGCTCTCAACTGAATACTCGGCCTGGCCTAGAGCGACGCGGGCAAGGCGCTCGCGGGCGATGGCCCAGGAGTCGTCGAAAAGCACGGCCTTCGTCGAGTCAAACGACGGAGCTACGGACTTGAGCCACCCAGAACCGAGTTCTGCCTCGACGGCATCGATGACGGTGGTATCAGGCGCTTCGATGAGCTCCGGCTCGGAGTCCAGGCCCAGCTGGGAGAGCACCTGACGGGCTGCGGTGGCCAGCACGCCGTTTTCACCGGTAACGGTCTCGGCGAAAGCATCCAATGCCGCGGAATCCACCACCGCACCGCCGCCGGCGCCACCTGCGGCAGCGCCCTTACTTACGCTAGCGCCGTGAGCAGCGGCGACGGCCTGGACGGCGGTGTCGATAAGCTCGTGTGCTGCGGATTTGGAGGTGGCACTCGCCGGAACCGTGCTTAGCGAACCACCACGCACCGAGTCTTCCTCGCGGGAGCCGAGCAGGATCTCCGCCTCGACGTGGGCAATCCAGGATTCGGGCAGACCCCAGGTTCCGGTGACGTACTCAGCCACGGCGGTGGGCTTGAGGCCCGCTGCACCAAAGAGCTGGCGCAGGCGCGCGCCGACGGCCTCACCGAGCACCGGTCCGAAGGCAACATAGCCCGGTGCCGCAGTGGAAACCTTCTCGCGCAGCGTGGCCACATCGGCATCAGCGGCACCATCGATAGCGGGCACGCCCAGTTCCGCCGACATGTCCATGAGCAGCTGGTTGCGGCGCGAGGATACGCCGTTGGTGAGCTCCTCCACGGTATCGGAGTCCATGATCTGGTCCACGCGGATTTTGTTCTGGAAGGCGAAGAGCACCATGATGGCCTCCGCCGCGCCGAAGCGCAGTTCGGGGGCGTCGCTGGGCACAGCTGCAGGAGCTGGTGCAGTTGGTGCAGCCGGAGCCGGAACGTCGTCTGCCTGCGGTGCTTCCTCGGCGACGGATTCCGCAACGGGTTCTGGGGCGGGGGCCTCGAAGACGTCGGCAAGCATGACCTGCTCCTGGTCGCGCTCCACGTTGAGCACGCGGATGGTGCCCTCCGGGATGCCGGCAACCTTAAGCGAACGCTCAGCCAGATTGGTGAGCGTCGGCGAGGAGGCCAAGCCGACCTCAATGATCTGCTCGACCTGAGCAAAGAGGAATTCCTGGGTCTCAATCCAACGCACGGGCGAAGCGAACTGCCAGGACAGCAGCTCAATGAGCAGCAGGCGGGCCAGTTCGTTGTCGTCCACGTCCGCAACGTTGAGGCCATCCAGCTTTCCGGACGGCGCCAGCGGTGCCACGGCATCGACGAAATCCTGGGTGAGCTCGAAGGGGCGGGCCACCAGATTCGGGATGTAGCGGCCCACCAGAGCATCGAGGTCCAGCTGTGCCGGAAGCAGCTCGTCGAGCTTCTCTGCAAAGGCCGGCACGCCTTCGCGCAACACGCGGGAGTGGAAAGGCACGTCGATGCCCGGGACCATGACGGCCGCGCGCGGGGCGATGGCATTGGCCTTGTCTACCAGGGCCTTGAGCGCCTTCTTTGTGCCGGCGATGGAGTATTGCTGGCCGCGGATGTTGTAGTTGACAATCTCCAAGAACTCGCCGGTGGCCTCGGCGACCTCAGCCACCCAGGCGTCGACGTTGTCGGCATCAATACCCGCCATGTTCGGGCGCAGTGCGGCCATGGCGTACTCGGAGTTGCCCTCCGCATCGCGCGGTACCAGGCTGCCCATGGCGGAGCCGCGGGAATAGACGATGTCAATAACACCCTCAAGGTCGAAGATATTCGCCAGCGAGGCAAGGGCGGTGTATTCGCCCAGGGAATGGCCGGCGAAGTATGACGTCGGTGCCAGGGCGTCCTCGGCGCGCAGGCGCTCAGTTTGGGCATAAGCCACCACGGCCAGGGCTACTTGCGTGAACTGGGTCAGATGCAGCACGCCCTGCGGGTGACGGAAGGTGGTGCCGCGCACGGAGAGTTCCGTGGGGTTCTCATCGATGATCTTCTGGATGCTAAAGCCCAGGTTCGCGCGGGTATGCGCATCGGCGCGGCGCCAAGCCTCGCGCGCTGCCGGGGAAGCCTGGCGGTCGCCCTTGCCCATGCCCACTGCCTGGATACCTTGGCCGGGGTAGACATAAGCCGTCCTTGGTGCGGCGAGCAGGGCTTGGCCGCGGGAGACTACGTCGCCGTCGATGCGGCAGGTGACTTCGAGGGCCTGGTGGATGCCCTTGCGGCCGACGCGCTCGACGGTGATCTCGATGTCATCACCCAGCTGCACCATGCCATACATGGAATAGGTCCAGCCCACCACGCGGCCGTGGCGCCCGGCCACTTGCTGCGCTGCAGCGGAGAGCCACATGCCGTGCACGAGAGGTGCTTCCAGGTTGACGAGCTGGGCTGCGTTATACGAGGTATGAATCGGGTTATAGTCACCAGAGACCAGCGCGAATGGAGTCATATCCTGCGGGGCGGTGACGGTGGCGCGGTCGATAAAGGAGCGTGGCGTCGGCACCACCTTGGTGGCGGACTTGCCGCCGCCCCACTCGGGCGCGGGGCTTGGTGCGGCAGTGCCGGTAGCGCGGCCGCGGATGGCAAAGCGGTGCATCTGCGTGGCCACGACGTCCCCAGAGGCGTGGTCCTTGAGCTCCAGCTCCACCGTCACGATGCGCCCGGAAGCAGATTCCTCCACGGCAGTGCAGGAGGAGGTGACGTTGATCTGGCGGCCGTCGGCAAGCTGCTCTAGCGGCACCCGCACATCGATGACGTGGTCTAGGTGCACCGCGTTGAGCAGGCCCTCGATGACCGGGTAGCCATCTTCGAGGCGGCCGGAGCCGAGCGCTGCATAGATGGCCGGCCAGCAGGGGCCAACAAGCACGTCCGGGGTACCGGCCTTCTCTGCCGAAGCATTGCCGCAGGTCACCGCGCTGTGTGCGGAGAGCAGCGAGGCGGGGAAGTGGAAGGAGTAGCCAGACTCCACCGTCGGCATCTCCGTGATTTCATCGCCCTGCTCGGCCGTGGAGCTGACACCGGCTAGGCCCTCCAGCAGGGTGAAGACGGAGTTGGGCAGGCGCTCCTCGGAGACTACCGGGGAGCTGCCCGTGGCTACGTCCTCCGGCAGGTCCACGGGAACGGTGACCTCGCGGACGTAGAAAGGGCGCTGCTCCTCCGGCAGGTCATCCCAGTAAGAATCCGCGGTGATGACGATCTCCCAGTTGCCGTCCGCATCCTGGCGCAGGTCGAAGGCATTCTCATCCATCTCATGTGCCGGGTTCGCCATCAGGTGGCCATGCCACAGCAGGGTAGGAGCGGTGCGCAGGAACGCGGCCTCATCGGCAGCGGAGTTCAGACGCGAGAAGGCCTTGTGCGGTGTCGAACCCTGCTCCAGCAGCGTATCCGTGGTGGCCTGCTCGAAGCGGGCAAGCAGGTCTGCCACCGGCTCGTTCTTCGTGGTAATACCTGCCACGGCCACTGGACCCGGGATGATGCGCACTTGGTCGGCGGTGTAGCGCTCATCCTGGGCCTGCCACAGGGTATCTTTGCCAAACCAGGACTTCAGGTCACCATCGATGGCAGGTACCCACGGCATGGGCTTGACGTGCTTGTAGTGCAGCGAAATCCACCAGGCGGCATCGCGCGCGGAGACCTCCGTAGTGCGCGCGGCGGGGTATTCAGCCAGCAGCTTTGCGACGGCCTGCGGTGCATCGTGCACAGCTTCCACAGTGGGGAAGAGGGTTTCAATCTGGCCGTGGTCGGCCGGGTTCAGGCGGGCCTCAACACGGTGGAGGAGATCGATGAAACGGTCATCCCAGCTCGGATCCACAAAGGGATGAGCCAGCTCCACAAAACGCTCGAGCCAATCGGCGTAGGTCATGGACTCTACGTCGCCGAAGTAGGGCTTACAGGTCTTGGCTAGAGCACCGATGATCTCCTGGCGGTGTGCCGGGTACTCCTCGATACTGAGGGAGGTAATCAGGCGCGAGGCCGCAGCGAAGGAATTGTCCAGGTCGTGGATGTCTGCCAGCAGGTGGGACTGCGATGACGCCACGCCGTGCGCGCCGCGGCCACGGCCTACCCATCCGCCGTTGTCCTCTGGGCCGATACCCGGAGTGTTGACCAGTAGTTCCTTGACGGAGTCGGTAGCTTTGGCCTCCTTGGTGGCCATGGCGACGGTGCCGAGGAAGACGGCGTCGACAGGCATAGCAGGCAGTCCATGCGCTTGTGCCCACGCGCCGGTGAGGTACTCCGTGGCGCGCTCTGGTGTGGCGATGCCGCCGCCCACGGCGAGGTAGACATTGCTGTGAGCGCGGATCTCAGCGTAGGTCTCCAGCAGCATGTCATCGAGGTTTACCCACGAGTGGTGGCCGCCGGCATGCCCGTCCTCGATCTGCACGATGATCTGATCCTCCGGGTAGGCAGCGGCGATGGCCAGCACGTCCCGGATTTGCTTGGCGGTGCCGGGCTTGAAGGAGATGTAGGGGAAGCCATCCTCATGGAGTCGGGCGAGGAGCTCGCCGGCTTCTTCCACCTCGGGGATACCGGCGGAGATGCACACACCATTGAAAGGCGCACCGGCCGCACGGGCCTTGGGCACGATGCGCGCCTGACCAAACTGCAGGTTCCACAGAAAGCGATCGAAGAACATGGTGTTGAACTGGGCGGTTCGGCCCGGGTGCAAGTGCTTTTCCATGACCGCGAGGTGGGCACGGAAGACCTCTTCGGAGTACATACCGCCGCCGGCCATCTCCGTCCAGTGTCCGGCGTTTGCCGCCGCGGCCACGATCTCACCGTCAGCGGAGGTCGGAGTCATGCCGCCCAGCATGACGGGGGAGAGGCCCGTGAGATCCGAAAAGCGCGTCTGCGTAACGGTGCGCCCGCCGGGAAGCTCAAGGATGCGTGGTGCAAAGTCGGCGTAGTTCAGTGCAGTGGACAGTTCGGTGCCGGGCGTGGTGAGAGAGTCGATGGCCTGCGGGGAAGCTGCCTCCACGACGACAACCCCGGTGCCCTCCACCGCGCGGCGCGTGATAGAAGTCAGAGCGCGGTCGAGAACGATGAGATGAGTAGCGTCCAGAGCATCTAGCGTCTGCGGCCAATTGTGCTCAGCCACGAGGATGGCCTCTGCGTGCTGGCGAGCGGCATGTTCATCCAAGCCGCACTTCTGAGCCAACGCCACGGTGCGCTCAGCGGCCATAGCGAGCACCGGGTTATGGAAAGGCAGAGCTACGGGCAGCTCGTCGAAACGCGCTTCGAGCTCATCACCGCCGATAGTGCGCTCCTCTAGAGCGGCATTGTGCTGCGCAGCGGCGCCTTCAATTGCCGCGCGCGTTGCCGCAAGGTCTTCTGGACTTCCGGATAACACGAGGTGGCGCCGCCCATTCACCACAGCGATGTCTGCTGTGCCGTGCAGGCGCTCGACAATGAAGTCGCGCTCGAGACCTCGCACTGACAGCATCTGCGAGCGGGGATCAGTACCGTTGACCGCCGTCGCGGCCGTGCCCATGAGAAGGGCTAGGGCTAGGGCTTCCGCTGGCTTATCGACGGCCATCTCTCCCAAACTTCCCTGCGAATGACCCGCGGTCACGTCGAGTGAGACGCCCAGGTCACGAAGTTGCTCGATGGCCGCAATCTGTCCCAGCACGATGCCCGGGATGGAGACGGCTGGGAGTACATCGCCTGGCTCGCGTTCTGCTTCTCCACCGATGAGTTGCTCCAAGCGTTCCACCGCACCGGGGCACGTGGAGGCTACCGAGCGGGCTGCCGGAGCAATGAGCATGCGCGCCTGGGCAAGTACTTCCTGCAGGCGCTGGGCAGTGGCTGGGGTGTGCGTGGCGACGGCGATGAAGCTTTGCCATTCAGAGCCCTGACCCGCGAAAAGGACGGCTGGGCGGGGCATAGAATGCAGCGGAGTTACAGGCATTTTTCCTCTTTGTGCTGGTCGGGGATAAGTCTCTGACTAGGTGCCAAGCAATAGTTTGCCGAACATAACTAATCATGATGACGCCACCGTAGTCGAAGCCTGTTGGAAAAAGGGCCTCCCGCGCGCAAAATGTGAGGTTTTTCTCACGTTTGATTCGTGGGTGGGGGTAGTCTTGCGCTTCTCGACGAGCGAAGGTGCCCAACCTTTTGTATTCTTGGCGGCACTGCAGCAGCTCGGGGGAGGGTGATGTGTGTGGGGACCTCACGACCAGCTCGCTCAGTAAGTACGTAACACACAAAATTTAGGGGGGACAATGTCTCAAACCGCATCTCGCAATTCAGTTAAAACCCCAGCAGCACTCAGCACTAGGCGCGTAAAGAAGGCCATGGAGAGGCTGGCCGGCTCGCTAGAAAAGGACTCCATAGGCCTGCCTACCATCCGGATCCCGGGTGGCCGCATGAGTATTGGTGTCAACGACGAGTTGGGAGGCCTCTCCATTCTTGGCTATTGGGGTGGCTCGGTGTGCTTCGATCCAGACCGGCAGCCCTTGCGTATGGACGTCAACGACTTTAACGGTGGAGGTATCTCCGGCAATCTCGTCGCCGAGCCCTGTGGAAGCTCCATAGCTCACTCACATCTGCGCGTTTATGCACCGCCTTACCTGCCGTCGACAGCAACGAATTCGCAGCTCAAGAGCATCATTTCTGGATACGCGAAGTCCCTCTCGGCGGTCTTTGCGCGCTTCGATGAGCATTTTCCGGAGGAACCCTCCGAACCCATGCACGGTGCAGGGCTCAAACCCGTGTCTCCACACTATTTCAGTGAGGTGTACGAGGTATCAGCAGTCGGCATGTGGCGCGTGCACCAACGCGCAACGCGCCTCGTCTCGATGGAGCACCCAGTTCACGTTGTGAACCACGGCAACGGCACGGTGGGCATCACGATTGAAGACCACACGATTACGGTGCAGGCGGCATGCGACGGCTCTGACGATATCGAACTAAGCCTCGTGACCCCGTCAGGCAGGTGCCTCTGTGACCTTGATGCCCTCGTGCGCTGGGCGGAATTCAAGAATGATGTCCAGTATGCGTACTCCGCGCGCATTGAGACTGTGCGTCGGGGTACCGACGAGGATTTGTTCCTCGTCACCACGGCCCGCATCCCCACTGGCTGGGGCTACACGGACGCGCAGCTGGATCACCAGTTGAGCACTCTGGTGAGCCAGCTGATCTGGGCCGGGGAGGAATTCTACTCAACGTTCAACCCTAGCCGCTTCATGAGCTATGCCGAACGTGCTGCCTAAGCCTAGGCGTGCTCTTTGATGAGCTCTAAGAGTTCCTTCTGTACCTCGCGGCGGCGGACCTTGCCCAGCTGGTCCGACGCGAGGTGCTCGAAGTGGTAGAACCTGCGCGGAACCTTGTAGCGGGTAAGGCGCTCGCGGCAGTAGTCCTTGAGGCCTTCGGGGTCGAGCACGGCGCCGTCGTTAAGCACAATGCATCCCACGACGTCCTCAGAACCGTCGTCACGGGGTAGGCCCACGACGGCCACGTTGGTTACGTCTGGGTGCTGGCGAATGACGTCTTCGACCTCCGCCGGGTAGATGTTGAAGCCGCCGGTAATGATCATCTCCTTGATGCGGGAAACAATCTTGATGAAGCCATCTGACTCCATAATTGCCATGTCACCCGTGCGGTACCAGCCATTGTGGAAGGCGTTCTCGGTGGCCTCCGGCATGTTGAAATAGCCCTTGAATACCTGGGGGCCGCGCACGAGGAGCTCGCCCGCGGTGCCGTCCGGCTGGGTCTCGTCGAGGTTATCTGGGTTGCCGATGCGCACCTCGGTATCCGGGAAAGGAATGCCGATGTACCCGGGGCGGCGGTTCTTGTTCAGTGGGTTCACCGTGACGATGGGGGAGGTCTCCGTCAGGCCATAGCCCTCTACCAGAAGTCCACCGGTAAGGGCCTCCCATTCCTCGACGATTTCCGGCGGCAAGGCGGCTGCTCCGGAAAGGCTGTTTTCAATTCCGTGCAGGTCAATGCCTTGTTCCTTGGCTGCTTCCATGACCTTGGCGTAGATCGTGGGCACGCCCGGCATCCAGGTGGGGCGGCGCTTCTTCATGATGTCCAGCAGGAGCGGAATCTTGGGAGCCGGCGTCAGGACGAGCTCGCCACCGATGTGCACGCCGAGCGCCGCGATAAGGGTAAGGCCGTACACGTGGAAGAGGGGCAGGGCCGCGAGCATTCGTTCGGCTTTATCTCCCAGTTCCGGAACCCAGGACTCCGCCATCTTCATGTTGCAGTACAGGTTGGAGTGGGTCAGCTCCGCGCCCTTCGGGGTTCCCGTGGTTCCGGAGGTGTAGAGAATGAGTGCAGTGTCGTTATGGTCGACCTTCGCGTCTTTCAGCTTATGACCGTGTCCGCCGATGGCACGGCCAGTGAGGACACTCCACGGCACGGTATTGGGGGCCGGGACGGAGAGTTCTTCGCGCTTGTCCTTAATGAAGGGGATAGGCAGGCGTAGGAGCGCTTGCTTGCGGCGCGGCATCGCTTCAATCATGTTGACCGTGACGATGGTCTCCAGCGGGGTAGAGTCACGCAGTTTCTCGAACGTTGGGCTCGCCTTGTCCCAGACCACCGCCACGCGCGCGGCATGGTCGTTGAAGAGTGGCTCCAGCTCTGGGGTGGTGTAGAGCGGGTTGTGCTCCACGACGGTCGCTCCCAGCTTCAGGATGGCGTAGAACACCGCCACGTGCTGAGGGCAATTGGGAAGGGCGACTGCTACGCGGTCACCGGGGCGGATTCCGAAGGCCTTTAATCCTGCGGCGGCGGCGCGCACGTGGGTATCGAGCTCGCGGTACGTCATCTGGCTGCCAAAGAACCAGGTGGCTGGCCTATCGCCGTAGGCCTCGACGGTTTCTTGGTAGGAGTCCAAGAGGGTCTTGTCGCCGTAGTCCAAGTGGGGTTTGGTCCATTCGGGGTAGTACTGCAGCCATGCCTTGGTCTCGTAGGCAGAGGGCGCTTTCGCAGGGGCTTCGGTCATGAGCGAGAACTCCTTAGGTGGTCAAATATGTTATGTGTGGAACAGTATAACTAATTTGTGACCGACGTCTCGCAAAACTTTGCAAAGTTACTACTCGTAACGAAAGGAGCTGCGCCGAGAGCCGTTGACACGGTTGAATAGTCGCTCAAGCTGTGGGGCCTTCTTGCCCGTCGTGCGGGGAGGAATAGAGGCTGGACGGTGGCAAGGCGCCTAATCCAGCGAGATGAAGGGGAAAGCTTAGGGGCTCATCCAAGAGGAGCTGGGCCGCAGTGAGTCCGTCTGCCCGCGCACGACACGTTGGTTCATACTTATCCCCCCGGAATGTGTGAACTTCAATGTAGCACCGATGAGTCCCAGGTGCGCGACAACCGCCGTAACTCTAAAAAGTTTGGAAGATTCGAGCCTTTTCGGCGCGACTTTTCAGAGTTAGGGCGGTCTTAGGAGTTAGGGCGGTTGAAACCAGTTACTTCTCAGCCTTGAGCCGCTTGAGCAGATCCTCCTGCACCTCGCGGCGGCGAATCTTGCCCAGCTGATCCGTGGCGAGCTGCTCGAAGTGATAGAAGGTGCGCGGAACCTTGTAGCGCGTCAGACGCTCGCGGCAGTAGTCCTTCAGGCCCTCCGGATCCATGGCGGCGCCGTCGGCCAAAATGACACAAGCCACGACGTCTTCCGAGCCATCCGAGCGCGGGCGACCCACGACCGCTGCTTCGTCGACGTCTGGGTGGGAGGTCAGAACCTCTTCGACCTCGCCAGGGTAGACGTTGAAGCCGCCGGTAATGATGATTTCCTTGATGCGGCTGACCAAGCGAATGAAGCCGTCTTCTTCCATGACACCCATATCGCCGGTGCGGAACCAGTCACCGTGGAAAGCATTCTGGGTGGCTTCCTCATCGTCGAAGTAGCGTTTGAATACCTGTGGGCCGCGGGCGAGTACCTCGCCTTCTTCGCCATCCGGCATGGTCTCATCGAGGTTGTCCGGGTTGGCGATGCGAATTTCGGTATCAGGGAAGGGGATACCCACGTAGCCGGGGCGGCGGTCGGAGCTCATGGGGTTACCCACGATGATGGGCGAGCACTCAGTGAGGCCATAACCTTCGACCAGCATGCCGCCGGTGTACTTCTCCCACTTCTCCACGGTGTTGACCGGCAGGGTGGATGCGCCGGAGAACGCCGCGCGGACGCCATCGAGGGACACGCCGTCTTCTTCTGCCTTGGCCACGATGCGCTCGTAGAGAGTCGGCACGCCCGGAATCCAGGTGGGGGTGTGCTTCTTCATGAGATCCATGATGAGCGGCATCTGCGGGCTGGGCAGGAGAACCAATTCACTAGCGATGAGGGGTGCCAAGGTGGCATTCATGGTGAGGCCATAGGCGTGGAAGAACGGCAGGGCAGCCAACATGCGCTCCGGGGAATCGCCCAAGCCAGGTACCCAGTGCTTACCCATGAGCAGGTTGGAGAAAAGGTTGCCGTGTGTAAGCTCCGCGCCCTTAGGTTTACCCGTCGTACCTGAGGTGTAGAGGATAATGGCGGTGGTGTCCTTGGTGACTTCCTCCGGCGAGAGGACATCGGAACCATCGCCGCCGATGGCATTGCCCACGAGGGACTCCCACGGCACCGTATTAGGTGCAGGGGCGGTGAGCTGATCGCGCTTGGACTTCAGCGGTGGAATCGGCAGGCGCAGGGCTAGGCGCTGCGGAGTGGGCATGGCGTTCACCATGTTGATGGACACGACAGTTTCCAGGTTCGTCGTGGCGCGCAGCTTTTCCAAGGTGGAGGCCGTCTTATCCCACGCGATGGCGATACGTGCGCCGTGGTTCTGGAACAGGCCCTCGAGCTCGTGGGCGGTGTACAGCGGGTTGTGGAGAACCGCGATAGCGCCCAACTTCAGCACGGCCCAGAAGGACGCGATGAACTGCGGGCAATTCGGAGCCACGATGGCGACGCGGTCGCCCGGGCGAACGCCGAAGGCGCGCAGACCAGCAGCTGCGCGGCGCACCTGCTTGTCCAGCTCGGCATACGTTTGCGTGCGGCCGAAGAAATAGGTTGCGGACTTGTCGGGGTGCAGGGCGAGGTTGTTGTCGTAGACGTCGAGAAGCGTGGTGTCCCCATATTCCAAGCTGTGCGGGGTCCATTCTGGATAGTGCTGGAGCCACGCCTTGGACTCGAATGCCGACATCTCTACACCTTTCGGTCACGTCTCTGAAGTTGGGAGCCAGTATAACGTGGCTCCTTTCCAGATACACTGGGTGACTATGCGCATCGCGATGATCTCCATGCATACTTCACCCCTTGAGCAGCCCGGTTCCGGTGATGCCGGAGGCATGAATGTGTACGTGCTCAATACCGCCCGCCAGCTTGCGCGCCTAGGCGTCACCGTGGATGTTTTTACTCGCGCCACGCGTCCGAGTCAGGGGGAAGTGGTGGACGTCGAGGAGCGCCTGCGCGTCATCAATATCGTTGCCGGCCCGTACGAGGGCTTGAGCAAGGAGGAGCTGCCTACGCAGCTCGCGGCGTTTACCGGCGGCATTTTTAACTTTGCGCGGTGCTTCGATGTGGATTATGACGTTATCCATTCCCATTATTGGCTGTCTGGGCAGGTGGGCTGGCTGCTGCGAGACTTGTGGGACGTACCTTTGGTGCACACGGCACACACCTTGGCCGCGGTTAAGAACGTGCACCGCACGCTTGATGACACTCCAGAGACCGAAGCACGCCGCATCTGTGAGCAGCAGCTGGTGGACAACGCCGACATCCTCGTGGTCAACACTGCGCAGGAGACGCGCGACTTGGTGGAGCACTACGATGCGTCACCAGAAAATATCGTTGTTGTCTCACCCGGCGCAGATACGGAACTCTTCACCCCGGGCACTGACCGCATGACGGAGCGCGCTCGCCGCCAGCTGGGTATTCCGCTGCACACGAAGGTCGTGGCCTTTGTTGGCCGACTGCAGAAGTTCAAGGGTCCTGAGGTCCTTATTCGCGCAACGGCGGAGCTGATGAAGCGCGATCCGGATCGCCGCCTGCGCGTGGTCATCTGTGGCGGTGCCTCCGGTGCGAATTCCTCCCCAGACACCTATCACAACTTGGCCCGTGAGCTGGGCGTGGAACGCGTTGTGCGCTTCCTCAGCCCGCGCCCGTCTCAAGAGCTGGTGGCTATTTATCAGGCGGCGGATATTGTGGCGGTGCCGAGCTATAACGAGTCGTTCGGCCTTGTGGCCATGGAGGCGCAAGCATCGGGCACGCCCGTTGTCGCCGCGGCCGTCGGCGGTCTGCCCATTGCCGTGGCGGACGGGGATACGGGATTGCTCGTGCACTCTCACGGGGCGGAGGACTGGGCGGATGCCTTGGAGCAGTTGCTTGACGACGACCCCCGCCGCATCGCCATGGGCGAAGCCGCCGTCGATCACGCCCAGCAGTTCAGTTGGGCAGCCGCAGCAACGCAGCTCGAAAACATCTACGCCGACGCCATGAGTATCGAAATTCCGGATTGTCATGCGCGCCGGGCAATCGGATATTAAAACCACCTGACGCGCTGCCGAAAAACGTGGCATGCTGGTGTTTATGAGTAACGGAAAGCTGATTCTTCTTCGACACGGACAGTCCGAATGGAACGAGTCCAACCAATTTACCGGTTGGGTAGACGTCAACCTCACCGCCAAGGGTGAGGGCGAGGCCAAGCGCGGCGGCGAGCTACTCAAGGAGCAGGGCATCCTGCCGGAGGTTGTGTACACCTCCCTTTTGCGCCGTGCTATCCGCACCGCCAACATTGCCCTCAACGCGGCTGACCGCCACTGGATCCCAGTCGTGCGTGACTGGCGCCTCAACGAGCGTCACTACGGCGCGCTGCAGGGCCTCAACAAGGCTGAGACCAAGGACAAGTACGGCGAGGAGCAGTTCATGGCATGGCGCCGCTCCTACGGCACCCCGCCGCCGGAGCTCGAGGATGGCGCTGAGTACTCCCAGGCTGGAGACCCACGCTACGCCAACCTGGATCAGGTTCCGCGTACCGAGTGCCTGAAGGACGTTGTCGAGCGCTTCGTTCCTTACTTCGAGGAGGAGATCCTCCCGCGCGCCAAGAAGGGCGAGACCGTTCTCATTGCTGCACACGGTAACTCTCTGCGTGCGCTGGTCAAGCACCTGGATCAGATTTCCGATGAGGAGATTGCTGGCCTCAACATTCCGACGGGCATCCCGCTGGTTTACGAAATCACCGAGGATGGCTCCGTGGTGAACCCGGGTGGCACCTACCTCGACCCGGAGGCAGCCGCTGCTGGCGCCGCTGCCGTTGCTGCACAGGGCGCCAAGAAGTAACTCCGCCCTCGCGCACTGCGCACAATCCCCAGGGAGTCTATACTCCTTGGGGATTTCTTTTGAGGTGTGAATCATCGTGGAACTTGTACTCGCTTTCCTGGCTGGTGTGGTGGCCTGCGGCCTTGCCATACCGGTGCTCACGCGTGTCCGCGAACGATTGGAGCGCCGCCGCGACCGCGACGCTGACTCCAACCACGTCACCAGCATGAGCCAGGTTCTCCACTTGGCGGTGGGCGGATCGCCGTCCGGTATGACGGTGCTCTCGCGCACTAAAGAAGTCATCTTTTCCAACCCGGCAGCACACGAGATGTCGATGGTCCACGATCGCGCCGTGAACCCGGATATTTGGTCCGTGGCGCAGGAGGTCTTCGAGGATAAGGAGACCCGCACCCTGGATTTGTCCATCCCCAAGCGCCGCACCGGCAACCGCGTCACCCAGGTGCGTGCGGTGGTCAAACCGCTGACGCTTAACGACGATCGCTTCATCATCGTCTACGGCACCGATGAATCCGAATCTGTCCGTATGGAATCCGCTCGCCGCGACTTTGTGGCTAACGTGTCCCACGAGCTCAAGACGCCCGTCGGCGGCATCGCATTGCTGGCAGAGGCCCTCCTGCAAGACACCGGGGACCCCGAACACGTGGAGTACTTCGGTAGCAAGGTTCAGAAGGAAGCTGCCCGAATGGCGGACATGGTCAACGAGCTCCTCTCTTTGTCCAAGCTGCAGGGCGCGGAAGCCCTCCCAGAGATGGAGCCGGTTGATCTTGATGAGATCGTCGACGAGGCCATGACGCGCAACCAGCTGGCTGCCGACGCACACAATAACCAGCTCACCCGCGGCGAATCCGTCGGTGTGCAGGTGATGGGCGATAAATCCCTGTTGGTTACCGCTATCTCAAACCTCATTTCCAATGCTATCCACTACTCACCAGATGAGATGCCGGTGTCAGTTACTCAAAAGGTGGTCAGTGGAAACGTTGTCCTTGTCCGCGTCACCGATCGTGGCATCGGTATCGCCCCGGAAGACCAAGAGCGCGTGTTTGAGCGCTTCTTCCGCGTGGATAAGGCGCGCTCCCGCCAAACCGGTGGAACCGGACTGGGCCTGGCCATTGTCAAACACGTCGTGGCCAACCACGGCGGCAATATCAAGCTGTGGTCCCGGCCGGGAACTGGCTCGACGTTCACAATCGAGCTCCCTATCTACACCGAAGAAAAGCCAGCGGATACTGTAGATAATAAGGATAATAAAGAAGACGGGGCCGTCAGCTCCGCCGCTCCTGGCCTGCAGCGTGCAGTCGCGCGCGTAGCCGCTCGTCGAAAGGATAAATCGCAATGACCACCATCCTCATCGTCGAAGATGAAGAGTCGCTTGCAGATCCCCTTGCATTCCTCCTTCGCAAAGAAGGTTTCGATGTTCTCTTAGCCCCCGACGGGCCCAGCGCCTTGGAACAGTTCGCGGCCAACACCGTAGACATCGTCTTGCTGGATCTGATGCTGCCAGGCATGTCTGGCACGGACGTCTGCAAGCAGCTGCGCGCTACCTCCTCTGTGCCGGTCATTATGGTCACCGCGCGTGACTCGGAAATCGATAAGGTGGTTGGCCTTGAGCTCGGTGCCGACGATTACGTGACCAAGCCGTATTCCTCCCGCGAGCTCATTGCCCGCATCCGCGCGGTGCTGCGCCGTGGCCACGAGGTGTCCTCGGAGGGCGGCGAAGAGGAGCCGCACAACCAGATTCTGGAAGGCGGCCGCGTGCGCATGGACGTGGAACGCCACACCGTGCTAGTTGCCGGACAACCGGTCTCGATGCCTCTCAAAGAGTTCGATCTCCTCGAGTACCTCCTGCGCAACGCTGGCCGCGTGCTTACTCGCGGCCAGCTCATTGACCGCATTTGGGGCGCAGATTACGTCGGTGACACCAAGACGCTCGACGTCCACGTCAAGCGCCTCCGCTCCAAGATCGAGTCGGAACCTTCCCACCCGAAGCACCTTGTCACCGTGCGCGGCTTGGGCTACAAGTTCGAGGCCTAAGCGCGAGGATCCGCCGGGTGGCGCGGAAACTCCACCCCAGAGCGTGCCCGCGCTTCGCAGTGGCGGGCCAGGATCTCATAGCAGTCTTCGCCTAACAGTGCGATGAGCTCAGTTTTTTGAGACTTCCACAGCGGTTCCTGTGCCGTGTGGCAGGACGGGGATGCTGAGCACCACCAATCGAAATCTTCGCCACCATTGCCCCATCCACGGCGGTCATACTCACCGATAGTGGTGCGCAGAATCTCCTCGCCATCAGGACGCTCCTCATAATCCTCGTGGCGGCGAATTGGCACCTGCCAGCACACCTCAGGTTTGACTACGGTGAGCTCCTCACCCGCGTCGAGCGCCCACTGATGGATGGCGCAGCCAGGGCCCGTGGGCCAGCCTTCGCGGTTGGCGAAGATGCAGGCGCCGTCGACAAGCGGCGTCTTCAACGCTGGCTCCGGCTCGCCATCGTCACCGTCGAGCTCATCCCATTCCAACCACGGCTCCAGTTCTTCGGGCTGACCGTTCTTGAGATATTCGTCGACGTCTGCGGGGCGGTGCTGCCAGAAACGTGCGGGCATGCGCGCCACGGCGTCGGCAAGCTGGTCGCGGTCGATTTCATCGGCCATGTAGGCGCCATGTACACAGCACCCAACGTCGCGCTGTTGCTTATCGATGCCAAGGCACCTCTCGGTCCCAAATTGACACTCATAATGCGACTCGAGCCACGTGAGATCGATCGAGTAGACATGCAAGGGGTCCTCGGGATCGGTGAACTCAAACCACTCTCGTGGGAAGTCAGGGGCCTTTTCGCGGCCTGCAAGGATGGACGTGGCGGCGGAGGAGGAGGTGGGAAAACCCAGGTAAACCTCGTTTGATTTCGGGCGATTCACACCTACCCACGGTAGACCTACTACTGTGGGGGTGTGCGATTAGGTGTATTAGACGTCGGAAGTAATACCGTCCACCTTGTTGCGGTCGATGCCGCAACTGGTGGCCGGCCCACCCCGATGAGCGATTGGAAGACGCCCCTGCGTCTAGTGGAACAGCTCGACAAAAAGGGCAACATCCACGAGAAGGGCTTGAAAAAGCTCATCTCTGCCGTGGGTGAAGCCAAGGAGCTGAGCCAGAAGCTGGGGTGCGATGAGCTCATGGCTTTTGCCACCTCTGCGGTGCGTTCAGCCGCGAACTCGGCTGAGGTTCTCGATGAAGTGGAAAAGAACACCGGCGTCCGCCTAGAAATCCTGTCTGGTGAAGAAGAAGCCCGCCTAACCTTCTTGGCAGTGCGCCGCTGGTATGGCTGGTCCGCGGGTCGCATTACCAACCTTGACATTGGCGGTGGCTCCCTCGAGCTGTCCACCGGTACCGACGAGCACCCAGAGCTGGCTTTCTCCCTCGACCTTGGTGCTGGCCGTCTGACTCACAATTGGTTCGACACCGATCCGCCGGAAAAATCCAAGGTGAATCTCCTCCGTGACTATATTGATGCGGAGTTGGTCAGCGTTGCTGATCAGATGCGCGCCCTAGGCCCCTCCGGCTTGGGTGTCGGAACCTCAAAAACCTTCCGTACGCTGGCCCGACTTACCGGTGCTGCACCGTCCTCGGCGGGTCCATACGTGAAGCGCACCCTCACCGCACCGGGTCTGCGTCAGCTCATTTCTTTCATCTCTCGCATGACTGCAGCTGACAGGGCAGACCTTGAGGGTGTAAGTTCTACCCGATCGCACCAAATCGTCGCGGGTGCTCTTGTAGCCGAGGCGAGCATGCGTGCCCTGGGAATCGAGAAGCTGGAGATCTGCCCCTGGGCTCTCCGTGAAGGTGTCATTTTGCGCCGTACCGATAAGGGACTGGAATAGGAAAGAAACGTGGCTGACGAGAAACAGTTGACAGTTGCGGAGCTGCTGGCCCGCAACCAGAAGGATCGCTCCGGTGGAGAGAAGAGTTCGCGCCGCCGTCGCCGCAGCCTTGAGGAAGGCGGCATCTCCGTTGCGGAGCTGACCGGCAACCTCGAGAAGGTGAAGGCAACCCCGGCCGAAGCGAAGCACTCCAACGTCTCCATCGATGAGACTGCGCCAGTCATTCCCGCTCCGCAGAAGGACGCTGAGAAGACTGAATCCAAGCAGCAGACTGAGTCCGAGCCGAAGACTGAACCCGAGCCACAGGCAGATGCCGTACGCGTGGAGCGGCCGGACAAGACCGATTCTGAGCCCAAGCGTTCCCAGCCCTCCAACGAGGACACCCGCGTCATTCAGCGCGTCAAGGACACGCCTGAGAAGAAGTCTGAGGACAAGGTCGAAGAAAAGGTTGAGGACGAAACCACGACCACGGGCGAACTCGAAGCCGTCGACCATGACGTCGAAGAATACGACGAGTATGACGAGGACTACGAGGAGGAGAAGCTCAACCCCTTCGCCGTCGTCTTGCTCGCCCTCGTGGGCATCGTGCTGGGCGCCATCGTATTCAAGGGCTTTGAAATCCTCTGGGACCGATTCGACCGCCTCGTTGTCGTGGTGCTCGGCGTTGTTGTCACCGGCGTCATCGTCGGTATCGTTCACGCTCTGCGCACCAGCCGCGATGGCTTGTCCATGTTCCTCGCGGCCGTGGCGGGCCTCGTGCTTACCTTCGGCCCGCTTCTCGTTGTGATGTAGCCGTGACCCAGGGTTTCTGGCACCCTGGGATCATGACTAAAATTGCAGTACTTGGTGGAGGACAAATCGGCGAAGCCTTGGTTTCCGGGCTGGTGAGCGCAGGCTACGACGCTGAGGACATCGTGGTGACCAACCGTCGTTCAGAGCGCGGCGAGGAACTGCACGGCGCCTATGGAGTGACCGTCACCAGTGATAACGCGCAAGCCATCGAAGGTGCCGAGTACATCTTCGCGTGCGTGAAACCCTATGCCATCGTCGAGTTGCTCGACGGTCTCGATATTTCCCAGGACGCCGTCGTGGTGTCCATGGCTGCGGGTTTGACCCTCGACACTCTCGAGAAGGCCGCTGGCGACGGCGTGTCGGTCGTCCGCGTGATGCCCAACACCCCCATGCTCGTCGGCAAGGGCATGTGCACGTGTGCGGGCGGTCAGCACGTGAGTGAAGAGCAGCTCGGGGGCGTCGTCAAGCTGCTGGAAGCTGTCGGTGAGGTCGCTGTCATCGACGAGAAGCACATCGATGCCGCGACTGCCTTGGCTGGCTCCGCGCCTGCCTACTATTTCCTTGTCACAGAGGCGCTTATCGACGCCGGCGTACAGCTCGGCCTTACCCGTGACGTCGCCGAAAAGCTGGCCACCCGCACCGCCCAGGGCGCAGGCACCATGATGACGGAATCTGGCAAGGATCCCGTTGCCCTTCGAGCGGGGGTGACCTCTCCGGGGGGAACCACTGCGGCGGCCCTCCGAGAGCTTGAGGAGTCCGGTATTCGGGGTGCTTTCTTCCGTGCGGCGGAGGCATGTGCCCAGCGTGCGCAGGAGCTAGGCTAGATTTCTCCTCCTTCCATGAGAATGGTGTGACGATTGTTGTGCGGCGAGTTTCTGGGGAACAACGGTGCGAATGTGGAAAAAATTGGCACTTGGGTCGCATTAGTCACAGGTTTCACGCTAAGCTTGCAGGAGCGCGTGCGTGATAGTCCTGTGGGAGGGGAAGCCTACAGCGCGTCACGTGCTGAAGGGTTAAATAAACTATGACGAATGAAGATAAGGGAACTTTCCTGACCATCGCCGAAGTTGCGGAGATCATGCGTGTCTCCAAGATGACGGTGTACAGGTTGGTTCACGCAGGTGACATGCCGGCAGTGCGCGTGGGACGTTCGTTCCGCGTTCATGAATCCGCCGTCAAGGAATACCTTGAGGCATCCGTGTACGGAGCCTAGCGTTCATCTCTCTCTGACAGCGCCCACCCCTGTGGATTCCTACGGTCCATGGCGGTGGGCGCTGCCCTTAGTTTTGGTGCTGGGAACGGCGCTAGGTAAGATGGTGGGCATTCGTGTCGGCATTGGTACGCCTGTGTCTCCCCGTTTGCGGGGCCGCATCGAGTGCACCGTGCGGTTTCATTCCAGGCGTCGCCGGCCGGTTTACGTACGTACTGATACCGAAAGTGAGGAAACCTGTTATGGGTTCTGTCATCAAGAAGCGCCGCAAGCGCATGTCCAAGAAGAAGCACCGCAAGATGCTGCGCCGCACCCGCGTTCAGCGTCGCAAGCTGGGCAAGTAAAGCGTGGCCTACAGCTCCCCGCATAATCCTTTGTGATTGTGACGGGGAGTTTCTGCTATCTGGGCTTCTCGTCGTCTCAGACGACGGAGAGGTCATAGTATGAGATCCTTTCTGTAGTGGCTCCCGTGTGGTGGGTATCGTCGAGTCAGACGACGGCGAGGTTTAGAACGGGATATCCTCTGGGGGAGTGCTGGGCGCCTGGGCTTCCGCAGCAGCCTTGGCGGCTGCCTCGGCGTCTAGTTCCTTCTTCAGTGCCTGGGCCTGCTCGTGGGCGCGCTGACGGATGGCAGTGATCTTCTGGGCTACGGTTTGGGCCCAGCGCTTGGTCTTCTTCGCCAGTGGGCCGGTGGGCTCCGTCATGGCCCAGGTACCATCCTCGAAGAGCCATACGATATCCCCGGTGATGGGGTCCATGATGTAATGCGCGCGACCATCGGTCTTCATGTTGTGATGGTGCTGGCAGAGCGAGGCGAGATTGCTCGGGTGGGTCGGGCCGCCGTCGGCGTAGTTGACGCGGTGGTCCATCTGGCACAGGTGGGCCGGCCGATTGCAGCCAAGAGCGCGGCACGTGCCGTCGCGCCCCTCGACGTATTTTCGGATGAGCTCCGAGGCAACATAGCTATCCGAGGCTTCCGGCTCCGCGGACAGGTCACGAGTGCGGGTCGTAGGCATCTCTTGAGACGTCCAGCCATAGCCCTGTACGAGCGTCGGTGCGTTCTCGATATCGGTGGCCTGATACGTGTGCAAAATGACGGTCGACGGTGGTGTGATGCTGCCGGCGATGAGCTTCTTTAGGGCATCAGCTGTGGAGACCCCGTTCTCTTTCGCGGCTTCCTTGATGTATTTGTCCAGGATGATGCCCGTGGTGCTATCCGTGTTGAGCTCCAGGTTGGCGCGCTCACCATTGTCAGTCATGGTGTAGGAATCCTTCTTCCGTGTATCGCGGAAAGAAATCGTTTTATCGATGCTTTTGCAAATATCGCGCACTTTGCGGCCAATCTGTGGAGGCGTAGGAAAAGTCTGGTTGGGGGCGGTGGGGATGAAGTAGTCGGCCAAGGAGGCGTCGATAAGCGCGAGCGTCTCCGGGGGTATTTCACCCAGCTTGGTCAAGGTGCAGTCGATGGCGATGAGGGCTCGCATATCGAGCAAGAAGAGGTCTTCTTGCATCGCTTTGACCTGCGGAAGCCCATTAAGCCGGTGCACGGCGAGGCAACATTCGGTGATGGTGTGTGGGCCGAGCCCGAGCTTGGCGACGAGCCTCTGACACGCCACATCGAAATCCTCATCGAGCGGAGGCATGGCAGCTTTCCAGGAGCGATAATCGGCGCGGCGCGCAGCACTGCGCTCCATAGCGAGGGCGCAGTCAGGGTTCATGTGGGAAAAGTAGGCGGTAGGAGTAGTGGTTGTCACGGTGAATTCTCCGGATTCTTGAGGGTAGAGGCTTTAAAGTTGTTAAGAACTAACGTTCTAACTGCAGCCTATAAGATGTCCCGGACACCTACGTCTACCTGCAATTATGGCCGTTTTAGGGGGCGGCATTAGGGTTATATATTCGGAAATATGGGGAGTGCTATCCGTGAGTGCCCAGCACCTTCCGTGCATGCGTATGATGGCGAACTATGTTGCCTCGAATTTTGACGCTCGACACCCTCGTTATCTCGCAGACGAAGTCTTTCCTGCAGGATGAGTTCCTCATTGCGGATGAGCAGGGCGTGCCCGTCGGCACGATTGTGCAATCCGGAAGCCTGAAGGACATGTTCTTCAATTCCTCCCGCAGCCTAGAGGTGGCCTTCACGGACGATCAGGGCAACCCGCAGCAGCCGCTCATGCTGATTAAGGATCCGCCGAACTTCGTGCGGGACACGTATGAGGTGTACTTGCCGGGCATCGAGAAGCCTATGGCGGTGGTGACCAAGCGATTCGCCATGTTCAAGACGCGCCTGACCATGGAGATGGAGGGCTTCCCGGAGATCGAGATTACGGGTGATATTTGGGATTGGAATATCACCATTAGCAGCCAGGGACAGCCACTCGCGCAGGTGACCAACGAGTGGGCGGGCGTAGGCAAGTTCCTTTCGGGGAAGAATACCTACCGTCTCAGTATCGCGGGAGGGCTTGACCCACAGCAGCATGCAGGTCTTATCGGTGCGGTGATGTGCATGGATATGCTGCGCACGAAGGCACAGCAGAGCAGCTAGCGGCGATGGGCAATGCGCCAGCCGCCATAGGAGAACAGCGCAGTGGCGAGTGCTGGGATTCCGTAGGTGCGCACGGCTTTGCGGACGGAACGGTAATCGCGGATGAGCCATCCTTTTTCTTCCGCAATATCGCGCAGCTTTGAATCGGGGTTGATAGCCACCGGCGTGCCCACCATGGAGAGCATGGGGACGTCGTTGGCGCTGTCGGAGTAGGCCGTACAGCGTTCCAAGTCGAGATTCTCTAGCGTGGCCAAGGCGGCTACCGCATGCATCTTGCCGGGACCGTGGAGGATATCGCCCACGAGGCGTCCGGTGAAGCGGCCGTCTTCGACTTCCGCCACGGTTCCGAGGGCGCCCGTAAATCCGAAACGCTGCGCCAAGATTTGCGCCAGCTGGACTGGGGTGGCGGTGACGAGCCAGACCTGTTGGCCGGCGTCGAGATGCATCTGTGCCAGTTGCTTTGTCCCGGGATAGGCCTTTCCAGCCATCGACTGGTCGACGATTTCCTCACACAGCGCAACCATCTCCGCGACCGAGCGGCCCTTAACAAACTCGAGGGCCTGCACGCGCCCGGCCGCGACGTCCTCGGTGTTTTCTGAGCCGGAGATCCTAAATTTCAGCTGTTTCCATGCGATAGGCAGGATTTCGGAGAGCGAAAAGTAGCGCCGCCGTGCCAGGCCTAAGGCGAAGGAGACCAATGAGGAGCCCTGCACCAGCGTGTTGTCCACGTCGAAGAAGGCTGCGGTGCCGAGGTCCTGGGGGATGTCGGGGTCCGGCTGCGTGATGGAACGTGAACCCGCAGACTCGAAGGAGCCTTGGACGGAATCCACGCCGGAGGAGAAGGAGTCTAGGTCGATGCCGAAGAGCTGTTCCACCGCCGCGGCTGCCGACGCCTCACCTGCCGCACGCTGGTGCTCCTCACCCAGTGGGGCAAAAGCCTGCTGCTCCAAGAAATTGCGGAGGTTTCCCCTGCTCGCGGTCCAGTTGGCAAGGAACTCGCGGGGGGAGTCGGGCATACCGGGTGGAAGGGGGAGGGGCACGCGTTCAGCTTTCAACGGGTGGGCAGGCTAACGTGTCCATAGTAAACCGCGAAAAGTTTTGAGTCTCACTAAGGAGCCCCTTTTTATGTCCCACACTGTTGAGCTCATGGTGCGCACCACGTGCGGGTCGTGTGAGCGTGTGCGCGAGCAGATCACGCCTGTGGTTCAGCAGGCGGGGGACGAGCTTATCGTGCGTGTGGTGGATGAAGACCCCGAGCTGGCCATGGAATATGGTGATCGCGTGCCCGTCGTTGTCATCGACGGCGAGGAGTTTGCCTGCTGGGAAGTGGATAATGAGGAGCTTGCGCAGGCGCTGGCGGATTAATGTCCGGCAGTTCTGGTGAGTTTCAGAAAAGAGCCCTAGGCTAGTAGTCTTTTGGTTGATTTGTGTCATCCAAAGGGATGATGAAGAACTGGAGGGTAGTGCATGAGTGTGCTCGTCGTGGGCATGTCGCATCAGTCGGCGCCGGTAGCGCTGCTGGAAAAGCTGAGCATGGACGACGCCGTGCAGAATAGTGCCTGCCAGACCCTGGTTCAGGCGGATTCGCTCTCCGAGGCGATGATCATCTCCACATGTAACCGCATGGAGGTCTATACGGTTACTAATTCCTTCCATACGGGCGTCCAGGACGTCGTTCGCACTGTGGCCGAGGTGTCCGGGGTGGACGAGGAAGAACTGCGTACTTACCTGTACGTTCGCTATGCCGATGCCGCTGCTGAGCACCTCATGACGGTGACCTCCGGGCTGGATTCGATGGTGGTGGGCGAGCAGCAGATCATCGGACAGGTTCGTACCGCCTACCAATCCGCCACGGATCAGGGCACTGCTGGTCCACGTATCCATGCGTTGGCGCAGTCGGCACTGCGCACCGGCAAGCGTGTGCATTCGGAGACGGATATCGATGAGGCGGGTGCGTCCATGGTGTCCTTCGCTTTTGACCAAGCTTTGAGCCGCATGGGTCGGGAGCGGCTGGACGGGGCTCGTGTACTCATCCTGGGGGCGGGCGCGATGGCGTCGCTCGCGGCTACGCATGCGGGTCGACTTGGTGCGCAGCTGGTCATTGCGAATCGTACGTTTGCGCGCGCGCAGCGCGTCGCCCAGCATGCACACGAAGCGGGTGTGTATGCGGATGTCATCGAGTTTGCCGACCGTGCTCAAGAACTCCGCAGCGTGGACATGGCCATTTCCGCCACCGGTGCACAAGATTTCACCATTACGGCTGCCGACGTCGAGCGCTACCACGTTGCCAACCGTGAATTGATGCTCGTCGACTTGTCCCTGCCGCGCGATATCGATGATGCGACGGCTGAGGTTGAAGGGGTTGACCTGGTCAATATTGAGCGCCTGAGCAAATCCCTCGACGCTGCCGATACCGACATCGCTGCTGGAACCAGCCCGCACGTCCAGGCGCGGCGCATCGTTACCGAGGAGCTGGAGGCCTATGCCTCCGCCCAACGCGTGCGCGATGTCGTACCGGCAGTGTCGGCATTGCGGCAGCGAGCCGCCAACCTCGTGCAGTGCGAAATCGCACGTTTAGAGCAGAAACACCCAGAGCTGGATGAGCGCCAAATGGGGGACGTGAACCGGGCGCTTAAGCGCGTGGCCGACAAACTCCTCCATGAGCCCACGGTTCGCGCGAAGCAGCTGGCCGCGAATTCCGGTACGGTCAGCCACGAAACCGCACTTCAGGAACTCTTCGGGTTGCACCTCGAAGGCAGCGGCGTGGCCGTGGATATGACGGAGCTACCGGATGCCACACAGATGAAAGCCGCGGAAAAGAACAAAGAAGAGGACGCATAAATGTTGAAGATCGGTACCCGAGGTTCCCTGCTCGCTACCACGCAGGCGGGTCACGTACGGGACTGGCTCAAAGAAGCTGGCTACGAGGCCGAACTGCACATTGTGACGACGCCGGGTGATGTCAACATGGCACCCGTCGAGCGCATTGGCGTGGGCGTGTTTACGCAGGCCCTTCGCGAGGCCGTGGAACGCGGTGAGTGTGAGATTGCCGTGCATTCTTTCAAAGACCTGCCCACGGCTGCCGACGACCGCTTTGACCTCGTCGTCCCGCAGCGTCAGGACACGCGCGAGGCGCTCATCGCCCGCGATGGCCTTACGCTCAAGGAGCTGCCGGAAGGTGCGCGCGTGGGAACTTCTGCTCCGCGCCGTATCAGCCAGCTCAGGGCGCTGCGCCCGGACCTAGACATTCGTCCGTTGCGCGGCAACATTGATACCCGCATGGGCAAGGTGACTAGTGGTGAGCTCGACGCCGTGCTGTTGGCCTACGCCGGTCTCGTGCGTGCAGGCTACGCCGAGCGTGCCACCGAAGTTTTCGACCCGGAGTTCTTCATGCCCGCCCCGGCGCAGGGAGCGCTCGCAATTGAGGCAGTGAAGAGAACGGAGGCTGCTCAGGCCATTGCGCTGCTTGCCGACGTCCCCGCTACCGCCGCCACCCGCGCCGAGCGCACCGTGCTTTCCGAGCTTGAGGCTGGCTGCACCGCCCCAGTCGCGGCGACGTCTCATTGGGAAGGCGAAGAACTCGTCGTACGCGGTGGTGTGTTCGCCCTCGACGGTTCCCGCCAGCTCATTTCCCAGGCGCACGGCAAGGCTGAGGATGCGCAGGCACTGGGCCGCGCGGTGTCTGAGGACCTCTTCGCGCAGGGAGCAGCGGAGCTGCTTGCTAACTAATTTTTGGTTTCGGACCTTTTCCTTTAGTGTGTATCTAGCACACAATCATTGACGCCAATGATTCAGCCCCCCTTAAACCACGCGTGAAGGGTGGGCTTTACTCTCCCGCCGTGGTGAGCGGCGCAGGAATCCCCCGGAATCCACAAACTAGAAAAGAACCTTATGAGCAATGCCGTGCCGGATACCCAGGCTGAAGTGGGCAAAGTTGTTTTCGTCGGCGCCGGCCCTGGCAACCCTGATCTGCTAACTGTCCGTGCCCGCGAGGTTCTGGAAACGTCTGCCATCGCTGTGACGGACGCTGAAGTTTCCTCCGGCGTGCGTGAGATGGTCGCCCTGCAGGTACCGGTGCCGCAAGAGCTTATCGACGCCGCCGAGGAAGAATACGAGCGCATCTGCGCCGCCGCCAAGGAGGCAGGAGCTCGTCGTAAGCCGCTACGTCCGGCACCGCCAACGGCGGCGGTGTTTGAGGAACCTGAGGGGGACGTCGTCAAGCAACTGCGTGGCGCGCTTGAACGCGCTGAGGGCCGCGACGTGATTCGTCTCGTCACGGGTAATCCGCTCAACCGTGAGTCCATTAAGGCGGAGATTTCTGCCGTGGCGAATGCCGGAATGGAGTTTCAGGTGGTACCGGGCATGTCCCTGCCGTCGACGGTGCCGTCCTTTGCGGGCATTGCTCTGGGAGCGACGTATACCGAGGCAGATATTACGGAAGGCGCTGACTGGGACGAGCTGGCATCCGCGACGCAGCCGCTCGTTCTGCAGGCCACTGCTGATGACTTGCCGGTGATTTCTCGCGAGCTGGTGGAGCGCGGTATGCCCGCCGAGACCGAGGCGTATGTCACCGTGCATGGCACGACGCGTCTGCAGCGTACCCATGAGACGACTCTGGGTACTTTGGGCAAGCTCGATGCGGAGTTGCCGGGCGTGCTCGTGGTGACCTTGGGCCGCAGCTTTGATGACCGTTCGAAGTATTCGTGGTGGGAAAACCGTTCCCTGTACGGCTGGCGCGTGCTGGTGCCGCGCACGAAGGAGCAGGCGGCGGCGATGAGTGCTCGCCTGGCAGGTCACGGTGCTATTCCGCAGTCGGTGCCCACCATCTCTGTGGAGCCGCCGCGCAACCCGGCGCAGATGGATCGCGCCATCAAGGGCATTGTGGAGGGCCGCTACAAGTGGATTGTCTTCACCTCCGTCAACGCGGTAAGCGCGGTGTGGGACAAGATTGCTGAGCTCGGCCTCGATGCTCGTGACTTCGCCGGTGTGCACCTTGCTGCGGTGGGGCAGAAGACTGCCGATGCCATTCGTGCGAAAGGCATGATCCCGGAGGTCATGCCGAAGCCCACGAAGCAGAACGCGGAGGGCCTCGTGGAGGTCTTCCCCACCTACGTTGAGGACATCGATGCGGTGGGTCGCGTGCTGCTGCCGCGTGCCGATATCGCTGGTGATGTGCTGGTTGATGGCCTGTTGGACTTGGGCTGGGAAGTTGATGACGTCGTGGCTTATCGCACCGTACGTGCGGCCCCGCCGGCGGCGGAAATCCGTGACATGATCAAGTCTGGTGGCTTTGACGCCGTGGCCTTTACTTCGCCGTCCACGGTGCGCAACCTCGTGGGCATCGCGGGCAAGCCGCATGCGCGTACCATCATCGCCTGCATCGGGCCCTCCACCAAGGCTGCGGCCGAGGAGGTGGGCCTGCGCGTGGACGTCGTCCCGGAGATCGCCGATGTGCCGATGCTTGTCGACGCCCTCGCAGACCACGTCGCCGCCCTCCGCGCCGCCGGCAATTTGCCTGCTCCCCGCAAGAAGCGCCGCTCGCGGAAGAAGTCTGCATCGACCACATCTGGGCGGTCCTAGGAGGGGCGACTAGAGTCGGGGAAGGTATAGATTGTCTCGAAGCTCGAAGGAGAGTTCCTACTTATGAGCATTGTTCGCCGCCCCCGTCGTCTGCGTCAGACCCCGGCCCTCCGGAACCTGGTTGCGGAAACGTCGCTGCGTCCTTCCGACCTCATCCTTCCGATGTTCGTCGTCGACGGGCTGGATGCGCCCCGCGATATCCCGTCCATGCCTGGCGTGCAGCAGCACACCGTCGAGTCCCTCAAACGTGCCGCACACGAGGCTCTTGATGCTGGCGTGACCTGCGTTGACCTTTTCGGTGTTCCGCGCGAGGAAGACAAGGATGCGACTGGCTCCGTGGCCTGGGATCCGCAGGGCATCCTCAACGTTGCGATTGCGGAGCTGCGTCAGGAATTCGGCGATGACCTCATCGTCATGGCGGATACCTGTCTGGATGAATTCACCTCTCACGGGCACTGTGGTGTGCTCGACGACCAGGGCCGCGTGCTTAACGACGAAACCGTGGAACTCTATCAGGACATGGCTCGCTCCCAGGCCCGCGCCGGCGCACACATGGTCAGCCCGTCCGGCATGATGGATGGCCAGATCGCCGCCATCCGTGAGGCCCTCGATGAGGCCGGGCACGAGGACGTCGCCATTATGGCTTATTCGGCCAAGTACGCTTCGGCCTTCTTTGGGCCTTTCCGCGATGCTGTGGGTTCGTCCCTGGAAGGCGATCGCCGCACCTACCAGCAGGACCCGCGCAATTACCGCGAATCCATGTTGGAAGTGGACCTCGACATCGAAGAGGGCGCGGACATTGTCATGGTGAAGCCAGGCTTGCCCTACCTCGACGTGCTGGCGGGTGCCGTCGAGCGTTCCTCCGTTCCGGTTGCCGTTTACCAGGTGTCCGGTGAGTATGCGATGATTCAGGCGGCATCCCAGAACGGGTGGATCGACGGCGAGGCCGTTATGCTGGAGTCCTTGACCGCGTTCAAGCGCGCTGGTGCGGATCAGATTCTGACGTACTTCGCCACGGACGCTGCCCGCCTGCTCGCATAATCTGACGCTTCAAGGAGAGTCGTGACGCTCAGCCCGAATACCGCGCCGTCTGATAAGCCGCAGGACGAGGCCGCCAAGAACCCCAAGCGCACCGAAGCCGTCTCCCTCATGCTCAAGGTGTGGACCGTTGCGCTAATACTCGAAGCAGTGCACCTCGTCCTGAGTATTACCCTGACGCTGCTCAACCGCGATGAGCTTTTCGCCCAGGCTCGCAGCACTGCGGAGTCAGCCGCGGAGCGCTCCGGACAGGAGATGACGGATTCTTTCGTCCAGATCGTGGGCTACGGCTCGCTGGTGCTGAGCTCGCTGATTTCCCTGGCCATTGTGGTGCTGCTGGGCGTCATGCTGTGGATGATCAACAGTAACTCCAAGGCAGCCGGCACGGGCCGGCGTCTGTGGTTTGCTTTCTCCCTCTACTTTGGCTTCCGCGTGCTCATCGTCTTCCTCAGCAGCCCGGCTGGGGCGAACGTGCCGGATTGGCTGTTTGTGGTCGATGGCGCGGTGCAGATTCTCGTGGGCGTAGCCGCCATCATGGGCCTGATTTTCTCTAGCAAGGAAGAGGTTCTGGAGTACACCGGCGAGATGGAGCAGATGCGCCAGATGCGCAAGGAAATGGAAGAACAACGTCGCTTGGATAACCAGGCCCAGCGCGATAAAGACAAAAATAAAGACAACGATAAAAACACAGACAAGAAAAACTCAAAGGACGACCGCTCATGACCGATCGCCCCGGCCCCGCGGATTATAACCGCAGCTCCCGCAGGAAAAAGAAGAAGGGCGATCAGGACTATTCCTCGTGGCCCTCGCAGCTGCGCATTGCCTATTGGATCTTCGTTGTCGGAGCAGTCTTTATGCTCACCGCCGGCATGGTGGGCCTGTTTGGCTCCTACTCCCGGATCAACAACCCAGAACTGAGCGTGGAGCAGGTGGACTATATCCGCTTCAATACCCGCTTTGCCGCCATCTCTCATATCGTGAGCGCGGTGGTTATCGCGGCGTGCTCCGCGCAACTGGCTAGTGGTTGGGTATGGGCTCGCCGCATCATCACGGCAGTGTCGGTCTATGCCATGTTCGTCAGCGTGGCTGCGCTCATCGCCGGTGTGGGTGGAATGGCGTTGCTGATTGTTCCTCTGGTGCTCATGGTGGGGATGTACTTCATCTTCCATCCGGAATCCTCAGCCTTCATCAAGGCCCGCCGTGCTGAGCGGTCGTGATTAGCGTCGGCTCCAACTTTTGATTCATAATGGACGGTATGTCTCGTCTGTCTGCCGCGCCGCTTATTGAGGCCGCTTCCGGCCGTACCCCGTCCCGCCCGCCCGTCTGGTTTATGCGCCAGGCGGGTCGTTCCTTGCCGGAATACCGCAAGGTTCGCGAGGGAATCGGCATGTTGGATTCCTGTTTCATGCCAGAGCTGCTGGCGGAGATTACCCTGCAGCCGGTGCGCCGCCACGACGTTGATGGCGCCATCCTTTTTAGCGATATCGTTGTCCCGCTCAAGGCAGCGGGCGTGGGCGTAGAGATCGTCCCCGGTCGCGGCCCCGTCATGGATGCCCCAGTGCGCACCAAGGAGGACGTGGCCAACCTGCCGGTTCTCAACGTCGACGTGCCCGAGGTCCGCCAAGGCATTGAGATCATCCTGAACGAGCTTACCGATCAGCAGGCCCTCATCGGCTTCGTCGGAGCGCCTTTTACCCTGGCTAGCTACCTCATCGAAGGCGGGCCCTCGAAGAATCACGAGCGCACCAAGGCGCTGATGCATTCCGAGCCGGACACCTGGCACCGTCTCATGGAGCGCCTGACCCCGACGATCATCGCGTTCTTGGAGCTACAACTCGATGCTGGCATTGACGCCATGCAGCTCTTCGATTCGTGGGCGGGCTACCTCAATGAGCGCGACTACCGCGAGTTCGTGCTGCCTTATTCGGCACAGATCCTCAAGGCCGCTGAAGGCCGCGTGCCGCGCATCCACTTCGGCGTGGGCACGGGCGAATTGCTCGGCGCGATGTCGGAGGCCGGCTCCGAGGTCATGGGCGTGGACTACCGCGTAACCATGGACGCGGCGGCCGCCCGCGTCAACGCCGACATCCTGCAGGGCAACCTCGACCCCGCCCTGCTCTTTGCTGGCGACGACGCCGTGCGCCAAGCCGTGCGTACCATCAAGTCTGAGGTCGATTCCGCACGCGCTCGCGGCGACGTGAAGGGACACATCTGGAACCTCGGACATGGGGTTCTGCCGACTACCGACGCCGACGCCATCACCCGCGCCGTCGCCATCATCCACGAGGAGGGCTAAATGAAGATCGCGATCATCGGTGCTGGACTAGCAGGACTCACCGCCGCCTGGGAGCTGCGTTCCCACGAGGTATACGTTTTCGAAGCAGCCGACCGCATCGGAGGAAAACTGCACACCGTGCCGTTTAACGGCGGGCCGACCGACATGGGCGCGGAAGCCTTTATCCGCCGCCGCCGAGACGCCGTCGATTTCTTTACCGAGCTGGGCCTGCACGAGTCCATCGTGGAACCCAATGCCGAGCTGCGCCCGCGTGTCTATACCGGCGGCGAGCTGCACTTCCTGCCGCAAGGCGGGGTCATGGGTATTCCGTCCCAGCCGCAGGACTTCTTCTCTGCTGCAACCAACGAGCGCATCACCAACGAGCAGCCTTTCGAGTGGGAGATTGGCGGTGATGTGTCCGTCGGTGAGCTCGTGCGCCAGCAGTACGGCGATGACGTGGTGGACCACGTGGTCTCTGCGCTGCTCGGTGGTGTGTACTCCTGCGTTGCCGATGACCTGGGCCTGCGCGCGACGCTTCCGCACCTGGCGGCGACCTTGGACACTATGGCGCAGGATGGCCCGGTGACGCTGTCTGCAGCGATTAAGCAGATCGAGTCTGGCCGCAGCCCCGCTGAGGGTTCCGTCTTTGGCACCTTCAAGGGCGGCTACGCCGAACTCTACGAGGCTCTGGCAGAGAAATCCGGCGCGCAGATTCACCTCGATACCTTCATCTCCGGTGTTACCCGCAAGGGCGATGCCTTTGAGGTCAAGGGCGCTCCGGGAGATATCGGGCCCTTCGACCGCGTGCTCTTTGCCACCCCTGCCCCAACGACCGCGCGACTGCTCAAGGCCGTAGCTCCGGAGGCCGCTGAACAGCTTGCCACGATTCAGTTGGCCTCCTCCGTGGTCGTCGGCTTCAACTTTGCTTCCGCCACGGACCCAGAGGGCAACGCGCTTCCCGACGCCACCGGCATCCTCGTCGCCTCCGACGAGCCCGGCGTGCGCGCCAAGGCCTTCACGCTTTCCTCTAACAAGTGGCCGCACTTGGGCGAGCGCGAAGGTTTCCTCGTGCGTGCGTCCTTCGGCCGCTTTGGCGATGACGCCATCGTGCGTGCGGACGAGGATGATCTCGTGGACTATGCCCTTGATGACCTGCAAAAGATCACTGGCTTCGACGGGCGTGCTGCCGGCGTGGAAGAGATCTACACGCAGCGCTGGTTCGGCGGTATCCCTCGCTACGACGAGAAGTACCTGTCTACGCTCGCTGCTGTCCGCGCCGCGCTTGCCGACGTCTCCGGCATCGCCGCCACCGGCGCCTGGGCCGATGGCGTCGGCGTACCCGCTGTTATCGCCGGTGCCCGAGCCGCTGCGCAGGGGCTTGTCAGCTAGCTCGCTGTCTCTCCTTGTGGCGCCTCACAAAGGGCGTCCAGCAAAAGGCATCAGGTATAAGGCATCTTTGGGCCTGAAAACGCCATCTGCAATGTGTAGAAGGCGTTTTTAGCCGTGAAAACGCCTTATGACTGATGCCTTTTGTCAGATGCCTTCAGCTCTTCGATGGAGTCACGCAGACGTTGTGCGTTGCGAGGGGAACGCAGAAGGTACTCCGTTTCACGGAGCGAGTTGTAGTCATCCATGGAAACGGTCGTTGTGAGGTTTAGCTGCTCGCATACGTGCTCGTCGTGGCTGACCAGGATGAATGCTCCGTGGTAGCTCGTGAGCACCTCAACCAGCCAGTCGGTGGTGGGGATGTCGAGGTTATTCGTTGGTTCGTCGAGAAGCAGAAAGCGCGGGGCCGGATCGCTGAGCAGGACGCGGGCGATTTCGACGCGGAAGCGTTCGCCGCCAGAAAGCTGGCCCACGGGCTGGTGGATCTTGTCACCGACAAAGAGCATCTGGGCCAGCTGATCGCGCAGGAACTGCGGGTCCGCGCTGGGGTTGGCCTCCCGGACGATGTCGAGCACCGACTCCTCCGCAGGCAAGACGATGCGCTGGCGGATGTACCCGCAGGGCAGCGCGTACTCGACGTCGCCGCGGGCTACGCGGTTGAGGAATGTGGTCTTGCCGCTGCCGTTGGGCCCGGCGAGGCGAACGCGCACGGGGCCAGTAATGCTGAGCAGATCGCTCACGAGCACGCGGGTTCCCGCGGGCAGCTCAGTGCCGGGGAGGTCGATGTGGACATGGGTGTCGTCGCGAAGCGCGCGCTGTGCCTTGTCGTGTGCCGACTGGGCGGCAGCAACTGCATCGTTGGCCTGTTGAGAACGCCCAGCAGCGGAGCGCTCAGAACGGTTCTTGTCATTGCCCATGGCCATGCCGGGTTTGCGCTTCGAGTCGGCGAAATTCTTGCCGCGGCGGGCATCGCGAGCAAGGCGGGTCTGCATGGCGGCGCGCTCGCGAATTTGTTTGCGGTGTTCGGCCTTGGTTTCCCGGACCTTGGCCTGCGCGGAATCCTGCTCGGCATCAATCGCTGCGCGGTAGGAGGAGTAGTTTCCCTCGAACTCGCGCAGAGTTCCGTGGTAGAGCTCAGCGATGCAATCCGCGTGCTCGAGGAGTTCGCGGTCGTGTGAGACGACGAGAACCGGCATCGGTGCGGTGCGAATGAGCTCGAGTAAGCGCTGACGAGATTCGGAGTCCAGGTTATTGGTGGGCTCGTCGAGGATCAGGAAATCCGGGTTGCGAAGGAAAGCTGCGGTCAGCGCCACGGTCACGGCTTCACCGCCAGACAATGTGCCGATAGTGCGATCCAGCGGGAAGGGGATATCCGCGGCGTCGAGAGCCGCCTCGATGCGCTCTGCCAAATCCCACTGCTCACCAACAGTGGTGGCGAGCTCTTCCGAGTATTCGCCTGCCTCAATGCGGTCAATGGCGTTGAGGATCTCTGTCGCGCCAAAGACATCGGCGATGGTGTCAGACGTGTGGAGGCCTAAATCCTGGTCGACATAGACGACTGAGCCCGCGGATACCGTTCCCGAAGACGGGGGAATGAGGCCAGCAAGCACCTTGGCCAGCGTTGATTTTCCGGAACCATTCGCCCCAACTAAGCCTGTGAAGTGGGAGGAAAACGAGCCGGTGAGTTCCGTGAAACAGGGGGTACCGTCGGGCCAAACGACGGTGAGATGAGAAAAAGAAATAGGCATGAAGAAATCCACCTTCGAGTAAGTCGCGTAAAAAGAGTGACGTCGAATTAGGAAAAAATCTTCATGCCCGAAAGACTAGCCCCGGCTAATGCCCCAGCGCAAGGGCCGCCACGCCAAGACCGAGAGCGCCGCGGGTAACGTAGTGCAGCACCTCGGGGGAGAAGGAAACACCGAAGCCGCCGCTATCCAGCATGGACATGCTGTCTACCCGTGCCGGGCGGGAACGCTTAAACGACGCCCAGCTAAGACCAGCGATGATGAGCGCCACTGCGATGGCGGAGAGCTTCCACACCAAGGCGAGGATACCGGCGCCAAGGAGTGCCGTGCCCACAGAAGCTATAAGGGGAAGGCCCCAGTCTGGCCATGCATCGTCGTTGACGCGGCCGAAGGAGGCAGCGCGCCCAACCGCCGCGCCAACGATGCCCCACGCAGACATGAAGCCGACCATAGCCAGCGCCCCGAACTGTGGGGCGAGCCCCAACGTCAAGCCGAGGGCCGCGAGCGCACCGACGCCGATGTACCACCGTCGTCCCAAACGACGGAAGAAGAGACCAGACAACGTGGAAGGTGCATGGGCGCGACGAGGAATCCACGCGGATTGGCTCGCAATGGCGTCAGAGGTGACCTCCGAATCGAGAAGGCTTAGGCCAGAACCGCCGACTAGGCGTGTGCGCCCAGCTCTGAGAAGCGAAGCCAGCGTGAACGAGCGCCATCCCACGACAAAACGCAGGGCCGGGACTGCCAGCGCGAACCACGGGGATAGCCCGGTGGACACGCAGATGCCGAGGCCCAAGATCCCGAAGCCGATCAGCTGCGTCCATGTGATCCAGTCCGTACCACGGAGCTTGCCGCGCGGCCGGTCAACGTAAACCCAGCGTTCCCGCGACAGTGCGCGCAGGGGATAGAGAACCTCGGTGAGCACCATGAGCGCGAGCAGTCCCACGATGCCGGCAATCGGAGCGATACCAGTCAGCGTGATGCGCGCCGGGATGGCAGGCAAAACGGCGCCGACTTCTTGCCAGACTGTATAACCGAAGCCGAAGACGATGCCGGCGAGGATGAGGTACCAAATGCCATCACCTAGCCGCGATAGCACGCGCATCACAGCTGTACCACCTCGTCGCAGGCCTGGGTGATGGTGTCGGAATGCGAGGCCACGACGATGCAGCGATTCTCCTCGTCGGCTAGGTAGCGCAATTCGCTGGCGAGGAACTCGGTCCAGGCGGCGTCGAGGTGGCGCTCGGGCTCGTCGATAAGCACTGCACGTGCCGGCTGGTATAGTTGCGCGGCCAAGAACACGCGCTGGCGCTGGCCCGAGGACAGGCGCGAGGCTGGGTGCGGAAGGAGAGGCTCAAGCGCCCAGAGTTCGCAGAGCTTGGCGACGTCCACCCCTGCCGCCTTCCCCATCAAGTCCAGGTGCTCGCCCACGGTGAGGTCGGGGAGGAAAACCGGCTCGGCCACCGTAATCACAGCGCCCGGCTGTTCCTTCGTGCCGATGGGGTGACCGTCCCACTCCACTGATCCATCGAGAGGCGCAAGCTCCCCGCCGAGCGTTGCGAGCAACGTGGACTTACCCGAACCATTGGGGCCAGCGAGGCCATAGATGTGGCCCAGGGCGAAGTTCTTCTCAAGGTGTCCAAGGGGCGTGGAATGCCCATAATCGGCGTCGATGGAAAGCATTGCTGGGCAGCGATCTCCTTACATTGTGTGACAAGACAATAGTGAAAACTTATTGATTGAGTGTAGCAAAATGCACGCCCTGAATGTTCTTCTCGAGATGGGAAACACCCTTGGGATTGGTGTTATGAGCTGCTAAAATGAGGTCAATTAAAGCTGGTAACTCGGGAGGGCCTAGTTGGCAAGGGTAGCAAGTCAACAGAAGAGCGTTGAGGAAAGCGTGACTTTTGCAAAGGGGGTTTCACTGCTAGCTGGACACAATATGGATGCGGAACAGGAATCGCTTGTCCGTGCCGTCGCTTCAGGAGACATGACGGTCGAGGAAGCAATTGCTATCGCTAAGGCGCAAGTTAAATAGGGATTGCTTCAATTATCGTGCCGTCAGGAACGCTTTTTCGTCGCGTTAGGAGTCGTGTATTGAATCCGAATCTAGTAAAAGATGAAGACCCCGAGCGTGATCCGCTAGCGCTGAGTGACGCTGCGATGCGTTTGGCAGGCCACGATGTGACTGATGAGTACGTGCGCCAGCTGGGCCGCGAGGTAGCCGCAGGGACACTATCTGCCGACGAAGCAATCGCTCGTGTACGGCGTGCTTCGTTGAAGTAGAGCAAGAGTTCGTCGGAAAGCAGGTCGCCTAGCTGCTGGGCTATCCCTTGTTGCGGAAGACGAAGATGGAGGAGAAATCTTGGTCGCCGTGGCCCATGGCCTGCTGCTCCTCAAAGCGCTGAATGACGGCGGCGAGGGCTGGGAGTGGCTTGTTGGCGGTCATCTCCATGAGCTTGGCGTCCTTGCACAGGGCGTCCACGGTGAAGTCGCCTGGAGTGGTGTTGCGCTCGCCGGTGATGAACGGGCCCTTCATGTTCTTCATGAAGGCGAGGCCGGTGATGTCGAGCATTTCGAGGATGACCTCAGAATCAAGGCCTTCGGACTCGCCGAGCTGAAGAGCCTCGAGCAGACCTTCCGCAGTAACGGCGAGGGCCAGGTTGGCCAGGAGTTTGCCAATCGCTGCGGTGGCGGCGGATTCGACGCCGATGAGCTTGTTCTCGTCGGCCCAGAGCTCGGCAATGGTCATGGCGAGCTCGCGGCGATCGTCGTCAGGCGTGCCCACATAGACGCCGAGCTTTCCCTCCCGCGCCGGGCCTAGCGAACCGACGACGGGCGCGTGGACATATGAGTCGACCGCGGCGGCGAATTCACGGGCGGCATCGGGGGAGATGGTCGTGGTGTCGATCCAGGTCACGCCCTTCGGGATGAGGTTGGCGTCAATGACCTGTTCACGGATGTCATCGGGCCCAAAGAGCGAGGTGATGATGACCTCTGCGTCCTCCACGGCGGCGGTGGGGGAATCGGCGAGGGTAGCGCCGGCGTCGACCAGCGGCTGCGCGCGCTCGGCGGTGCGGTTCCACACGGTGAGCTCATGGTGGTCGAGGAGGTGTCGGGCGAGCTCGGTGCCCATGCGGCCAGTACCAAGGAATGCAATCTTCATGCCGCCCAGTGTGCCATCATTGTGGGCAGGCTCGCCGCGATTCATGCGAGCCCCGGACGAGGGAGCCGTACCCGGTGACGCGACAAGACGGCCAGAAAGGGCTGGCTATGTCGTGGTTCGTGTTGATTTTCTCCGGTGCCTTTGAGGCTGTGTGGGCAGCAGCGCTGGATAAGTCGGAGGGCTTTAGCCGCCTGTGGCCCTCAGTGATCTTTTTCGTTGCCTGCGCCATTTCCATGGGTGGGCTGGGCTGGGCCATGAAGTCCATCCCCGTGGGTTCTACTGGGGTACACCCCAGCTAAACACCTCAACCAGTTGAACAAATGATGAACAACAATAAGAAGGAAGAACCATGACAAACGCCGTTATCGTTGGAGCAGGCCCTAATGGTTTAGCAGCGGCCCTTTTCCTCGCCGATCACGATATTGAGGTGACAATACTTGAAGCTAATTCTTCTATTGGAGGCGGTGCACGATCCGGGGAATACACGCTCCCCAGACTGACACATGACCACTGTTCAGCGTTTCATCCTTTCGGTGTCGGATCAAGTTTTTGGAAAGAGGTAGAACTAGAGAAGTACGGTTTAGAATGGGCATGGTCTGAAGTTGACTGCGCTCACCCTCTGGATGATGGACGGGCTGGGATCCTGTATAGGTCTCTAGACAAAACTGTCGAACATCTGGGAGTCGACGGAGACATCTGGAGAAAGATAGTCGGGAGCAACGTAAGGAACTTCGACCTCCTGACGGAGGACATTTTCCGCCCACTTCTTCATATTCCTCAACACCCGGTCACTCTTGCCAAGTTCGCCCCATATGCTTCTCTGCCAGCCTCAACACTTATGCGCATGTTTAAAACCGAAGCGGGCAAAGCATTGTTTGGGGGAATCGCAGCCCACGCTTTTACCTCTCTCGACCGACCGCTAACTGCATCGCTCGGAATAATGCTCGCTGCTGCAGCCCACCAGTGGGGTTGGCCGGTAGCGAAAGGAGGATCTGGCGCAATTGTAGCGGCTCTAGAAAAAGCTCTCACCCAAAAGAACGTAACGATCCACACTAACAGTCCCGTTATTTCGAAAAGGGATATTCCAACCGCAGATCTTGTTCTTCTAGATCTTTCTCCCCAACAGATCCTCTCCTTATATGGAGATGAGATGCCATCAAGAATTAAAAAGCAATACTCAAATTTTAGATCTGGATCTTCCGCTTTCAAAGTTGACTATGCAATCAGCGGAGACATCCCTTGGAAAAATTCACATTGTAGACGTGCAGGCACTGTCCACCTTGGTGGCAATGCCAAAGAAACACTACTTTCCGAATCTTTAAGAGCTAAAGGAAAGATGCCTTCACGACCGTTCGTCCTTGTCGGACAGCAATATATGGCAGATCCTGCACGCAGCAATGGAAATCTAAATCCAATTTACGCATATGCGCATGTGCCTAAAGGATACTCAGGAGACGCTACAGGGCTAGTCACTGAACAAATAGAAAGATTTGCTCCAGGGTTCCGTGATCAAATTGTTATGAGCAAAAGTATTAACCCGCAGCAAATGGAATCGTCCAATAGGAACTTCCACAATGGGGACATTATTGGTGGAGAAAACGACGGACTACAGCTGGTATTTCGCCCTAGGATGACCACGAATCCATATTGGGTTGGTGTACAAGGTGTCTATATCTGTTCACATTCCTCTCCACCAGGGGCTGGAGTTCACGGACTATGTGGAAAAAATGCCGCAACTGCGGCCTTTCGGGATCTCCAAAAAAGGATCCACATGTTGTGGTGACCCGCTGAACCCGTCGTTTTCTACCTCACCCCGCTACGCACCCCGAAACCGGAAGAGCCGGTTTGACCCTCTTTGAGAGACTTCACGGACACCTCACGTGCGGTGAGGTCATCGACTAGGCGGTGGAGGTCGATAAGGGAGCGTGCCAGTCTGTCCATGCTTGTGATGGTGAGTTGGTCACCAGGGCGCAGGTAGTTGAGTGTCCCGTCGAGGCCGGGGCGGTGCGTGGAGGAGTCACTAGCAGTGTCGGTGAAGCAGCGAAAGACTTTTTCTTTTTCAATGCCGCTATTTGTCGCTCTAGGTTTTGGTCTTTGGAGCCCAGTTTAGGTAGGTATTTCGGCGCGACAAGGGTAATACGCTAAGAATGGTCGCTGCTTCAGAAGGACCTAGTTCTCGCTGCAATAGTTTCATGAGTGCCCCTTGATAGCTGAGAGTACCGGCAGGAGGGGGCTTGATGCGCGAAGATCTCAAACACGCACCGCGTATCGAATACGAAGTCCCACCGAGCTTTTGGGCTTCAGAATGCCCGATAAGTCAGGAGGGCGAGTGGGGTTATTCGTAGCGCAGCGCCTCAATCGGGTCCAGCTTCGCGGCCTTGCCCGCGGGGTAGTAGCCGAAGAAGAGGCCAATAGCCAGCGAGAAGAGCAGCGAGAGGATGACTGCCCAGAGCGGTGGTGCCACGAGTGAGCCGATGGCGGCCGCGCCCGCCATGCCGGCGGCGGTGCCGATGGCGATGCCGATGAGACCACCGATGAGGCAGACGACGATGGCCTCCGTGATGAACTGGATGCGGATATCGCGGCGGCGTGCACCAAGCGCCTTGCGGATGCCAATCTCGCGGGTGCGCTCCGTGACGGTGATAAGCATAATGTTCATCACGCCGATGCCGCCGACGAGCAGTGAGATACCGCCGATGGCCGCGAGAACCAAGCTCATCGTGGTGAAGATCTGGTTGAGGGACGCGAGGTCATCGCTGAAGTCGGTCACCTTCACCATGTAGTCGGGGTTGTCCTTGTAGTAGCTATCGAAGACGCGCTGCAGGTTGCTAGCCACCGCGGCCTTGTCCAAGTCCGGGTTGCCGCGAACGGTGACTTGGTTGAAGGCGGTGCCGGCACCGGGGGAATCGGAAAGCTCGGCCTCAAGTGGGTAAGGAACGAAGGCAGTTTGGCTGGGGCCGCCGCCCACCAGAGGTCCGGTCTGAGGCTCTTCAAAGACGCCGATGACGGCCAGCTCAATCGGGGAGGCCTCGTGGGGTTCGAAGCTTACGTATTGGCCAATGGCGTCTTCAGGAGCGCCGAAAAGCTTGGTGGCGGTTTCTTTATCCAGCATGGTTACTGACCGGCTGGAATCGATATCGTCTTCGCTGAGGAAGCGCCCGGCCACGATGGAATAGGATGAGCCCGAGACATAGTCTGGGTTAGTGGGGCGGACAAGGAGGTTGGCAGTTTTCTCCTGTTCGTCGCCTTCGGCGACGAACGCGCCGGAATAGGAGTTGTACTCGCCGATATTGATGCCGGCGATCTGTTCCCCCATGATCTCTTTGGCACGGTCCAGCATGTCTGGGGTGAGCATGGAGGACTCGTCGTCGACGAAACCACCGCCCATGAAGGGGTCATCTGCCTCTTCCTCTTCGCCTTCCTCCGGGCGCTCTTTGACCTGGACGGTGAAGTTATTGGCGCCCACCTTGTCCAAGTCCTTTTGCACGGAGGCCTGCAAGGAATGGCCCAGCGTGACGATGGCGATGACCGCGGCGATGCCGATGATGACACCCAACAGCGTCAGTGCCGAGCGCATCTTGTTGGTGCGCAGGCTAGTCAGCGCCATCTTGGTTGATTCAGCGAAATTCATGACAGAACACCGTCCTTCATCGTGACGATGCGGCTACATTCCTCGGCCAGCTCTGGGTTGTGGGTAATGAACAAGATGGTCTTTCCGTGTGTGCGGTGCAGTTCGTGGAACAAGTCCATGACCATACGTCCCGTCTGCGAATCCAGTGCGCCGGTGGGCTCGTCTGCCAGCAGAATATCCGGCTGGTTGGCCAGGGCGCGGGCTACAGCCACGCGCTGCTTTTGACCACCAGAAAGCTCGTTGGGCAGGTGGTTCATGCGGTCGCTCATGCCGACCATCTCCAGGAGGTTCTGTGCCCGCTGGGTGCGCTCGTGGGTGGAAACCCCGGCATAAACCATGGGCATCTCCACGTTCTTCAGCGCGGACATACGGCCGATCAGGTTGAAATTCTGGAAGATGAAACCGATTTTTTGGCCGCGGAAGGAGGCCAGTTTGTCGTCGCCAAGCGCCAGCGCATCCACGCCCGCCAGCTGGTACTCGCCGGCGGTGGGGCGGTCGAGCAGGCCGATGATGTTCATGAGCGTGGACTTACCGGAACCGGACTGGCCCACCACGGCCACGAACTCGCCTTCGTCCACCGAGAAATCTAGGCCGGGGATGACGGTCAACTCGCTGTCGAGGCCCTCGTTGAAGCGTTTGACAATGCCCCGCATCTCAATGAGGCGGCTCATGCGTTCTCATCCGCGCCGGCGACGGTGGCTGCCTGGCCGACCATGTCCTTGTACATATCGGCCTGGGTGATGACGGTATCGCCTTCCTTCACACCGGAGGCGATAGCGGCGGCGAAGGCGGACTCGGTAGCTACGGTGACCGTGCGGGCGTGGATTTCGCCATTCTCCACAACGAGTACGGACTTTTTTCCGTGGTCCTCAAAAATGGCGGACAGCGGCACGGTGATGGCGTTCTTGTTCTGTTCCGTGATGATCTTGGCCTTCGTTGTGGAACCTAGGCGCAGGCCCTCGCGGTTACCTTCGACGCGGATGTCCACAGGGAATTCAGGCTTGGAGGAGCCTCCGCCACCACCGCCGCTGGAGGACCCTGCGCCGGATTCAGCGGACATGGGCTGCTCAGCGGTGGGGGAGATGAAGGTGACCTTTCCCTTGTATTCCTTGCCGGGGCTCGACGGCGTGGTGAACGTGACTTCGTCGCCGACCTTGATCTGGGCGATGTCGCCTTCCTTGACCGTGGACTTCACCAGGAGTGTGGAATCATCCGCCACGGTGAGGATGGGGCCTTCGGCGGGCATGCCGGCCTGACCATTGACGGCGGTGATGACACCGGCCAACGGGGAGCGCAAATCGGCCTGGGACAGCCTGTATTCAAGAGGCCCATTTTCCTTGGCGTTGCTGGCGCTTGCCGACGTCGCCGTTTCCACCGCATGATTCACCGCTTGGGATTGGGCGGCGATTTGCTGTTCGATGGCCAGGTTGCTGGCCTGCAGTGCACGTTCGGCATCCGACACCGCCTGGTAGGACGCCGAGGTGGCGCGCTGCTGCTCGCCGAGCTCGCGGTCGATGCCACGGAGGACGCGGTTGTAGGAATCTTCGGTGTCCTTGAGCTGGCGCTCGGCTTCTGACACGGCCTCGTCAGAGTCGAGGTAGCTCAAGATGGCACTGGCGGTCTGAACGCCAGAGGGGTCTTCGGCGGCGGTGCCAATGGAGGCGAGCGCTGCCTGGAAGGACGTGGACTCGGCGTCCCGCACTCCGGTGCGTGCTTGGTCGACGGCAGCGCGGGCCTCCGCAACTTCGGGGCGGTCGCCCTTGGTGGCGAGGGCTTCATCGAGCTTTTTCTGCGCTTCGGCGTACTCGGTCTGAGCCGAATTGACGGCGGACTGGGCGCTGTTGACCTCAGGGTTGAGGCCTTGGTCGAGGGAGTCTTGCAGTTGGCGCAGCTGCAGCTGGGCGTCCTCGATCTGGTGGACGGATTCCAGTTTGCTTGCCTCTTGTGCTGTGCGCTGGGCTTCGAGCTCGCGCTCGGTGTCGGTGGTGTCCATCCGTCCAAGCAGTTGCTGGGAGTCGACGCGGTCGCCGACCTTGGCGTCGAGGGACTGGATAGGTCCGGTGAGCGAGGTGGTCAGGGAAAGCTCGCGCTCAGCAGCCACCGTGCCGGTTGCGGACACGGAGCTGATGAGGTCCTCTTTGGCTGCCGTGGTGACGTCGGCGGCAGTCAACTGGATATCAGAGGAACCACTGGTGAGCGCGTAATAGCCACCACCGCCGGCGAGGAGAACCGCCGCGAGGGCTCCTGCTGTGATGCCGAGAGCTTTCTTGTTCATGAATTCCTAACCTTTACGCCGTGAATAAGACTGGATTCAGGTTAACTCTAGAAAGCGCCCCTTGTCATGCCTGGAGGGGGAATATCGGAGGTAGATCAGGGTATACCCCTAGAGGTTTGTGGGTTATGCGGTGTAGTGGCGTTTAGAAAGGTACGTCGATGTAAACATCCTCTGCCTTGGGCAGAGGCGGCAGCTTGGGGAGCTGGTCGAGACCATCCTGAACTTCTGGCGGGAACGGGATAGAGGTCGGTACGCGTGGAGGTTCCGGGAGTTCTAGTTTGGGCTTGTGGCGCTGCGGTGGCGCGGGACGCGGAGCCGGTGCATGAACGGTGACGGTGGCTACCTGTGGCGAAGGCACGTGGGTAGGCGAAGGTGCTGCGGCTGGTGTCTCGACTAGCGGCTCGGCTGCTGGCGGTGCGGGTTGCTTCTCGACGTCATCAGGCGTTGGCGCTACGGAAGTGGTGTCGCCGAAGCGTGTGACGGGTTGGGGCGCAGCACCCGGCTGCCAAGAATCTGTGGCAATTCCAGCGACCGGTGAATGGGAGGTTGTGGACGTCGGCTGGGCTGGCTCAGTGGATTCCGTTTGCGCCGTAGCGCAGGAAGCGAGTGGAAGGCAGGCAAGAATTATGAGAATGCGGCGCGTGGCCATGTGGATCCCCCTCGGTGTAAGGCTCGCCCGCAGCGCACCCCCTGTGCGAAGGGCGAGTCATAAGAATGTGGTTGTGCTGCCAGCATAGCGGTACTGGGGCAACGCTGCAGGATGAGAACAGGACGACGTCTGGATGAAGCGTCTGGGTAGGAGGATAACTACTGGCAGGGACTCAAACTTTTGTATAGGGCTAAAACCGATACAATGTGGGCTATGCCTAACTCTAGCCAGCAGAATTCCTCCCAGAATACGACTCAGTCCGCCCAGTGGTTTGACCGCGCCACCAAGGTCACCCCGGGCGGTGTGAATTCCCCGGTCCGTGCCTTCGGCTCCGTGGGCGGCCAAGCCCGCGTTATCGCCCGCGGCGAGGGGTCCCGTTTGTGGGATATCGATGGCAACGAATACGTCGACTTGGTGAGCTCCTATGGCCCGATGATTCACGGCAATGCTCACCCCGCCATCGTGGAGGCAGTGCAGAAGGCGGCTGCCGATGGCCTTTCCTTCGGCGCCCCGACCGAGGGCGAGACGCTGCTGGCGGAGCGCATCGTGGAGCGCACTGCCGCTGAGCAGGTGCGCCTGGTCAACTCCGGTACTGAGGCAACGATGTCCGCTGTGCGCCTTGCCCGCGGGTTTACTGGCCGCGCGAAGGTTCTCAAGTTTGAAGGGTGCTACCACGGTCACGTGGATGCGCTGTTGGCGTCGGCAGGCTCCGGCGTGGCGACCTTTGCGCTGCCGGATTCCCCGGGCGTGACTGGAGCCTCGGCTGCTGACACCATCGTCGTCCCGTACAACGATCTCGATGCCGTGCGCGACGCTTTCGCCGCGCATCCAGGGGAGATTGCCTGCATCATCGCCGAGGCAGCTGCTGGCAACATGGGCACGGTTGCACCGCAAGAGGGCTTTAATGCGGCACTCAAGGAGATCGCGCATGCCGACGGCGCCCTGCTTATTCTCGATGAAGTCATGACCGGCTTCCGCACCTCCCACAAGGGCTGGTTCGGCGTCGATGGCGTGGCTGGTGACTTGGTGACCTTCGGCAAGGTGGTCTCTGGTGGCTTGCCTGCCGCTGCCTTCGGCGGCCGCGCTGATGTCATGGCATCGCTGGCACCGGCAGGCCCCGTCTACCAGGCAGGAACCCTTTCCGGAAACCCGGTCGCCATGGCCTCCGGCCTGGCGTCTTTGGAGTTGGCCGACGAAGAGCTCTACCCGCGCCTGCAGGCCAATGCTGACCGCCTCACCGGCCTGATAACGGCGGCACTCGATGCCGCCGGCGTGGCGCACCACATTCAGCGAGCAGAGTCGATGTTCTCCATTCGCTTTGCGGAGGGCCAAGGCCACAACTTCGCCGACATGCAGGCGGCCGATACTTGGCGTTTCGCACCTTTCTTCCACGCTCTGCTGGAGGGCGGTGTCTACGTTCCGCCGTCAGCGTTCGAGACGTGGTTTGTGTCCGATGCGCTGATGGACAATGATTTTGAGGTAATCGAGGCCGCGTTGAAGCCTGCCGCCCAGGCCGCCGCTAGCGCGCAGCGCCCGCAGTAAATCAACCACTACGAGGGGATACCACCAGGCTTATGTCCACCACTATCGTCCACTTCGTCCGCCACGGCGAGGTCTACAACCCGGACAAGATCCTCTACGGACGCATCCCGGGATACCACCTATCCTCCCGCGGACATTCCATGGCGGCGCGCACCGCGCAGGCCTTCGAAGACCACGACGTCACCTACCTGGCGGCATCGCCGCTGCAGCGCGCGCAGGAAACTGCGCAACCGATTGCGAAGGTGACGGGGCTTGAGGTGGACGTCGATAAAGGCGTCATCGAATCCGGCAACCGTTTCGAAGGCCTGCGCACCAAGGGCTGGAACTCGCAGCTGTGGAACCCGCAGCGCTGGCCGCTCATGGTCAACCCGCTCAAGCCCTCGTGGGGCGAGCCTTTCGAGCAGATTGCCGCGCGCATGATGGATGCCGCCGAGCGCGCCCGTGCCAAGGCTGAGGGTCATGAGGCCATCGTGGTGTCCCACCAGCTGCCCATCGTGATGGTGCAGCGCACGGTGTTGGGCAAGCGCCTGGCACATGCGCCGTGGGACCGTGAGTGCGACTTGGCCTCGGTGACCTCGCTGGTTTACCGCGACCGTGAGATCGTGGACATCTTCTATTCCGCGCCCGCGCAGGATATCTAATGAAACATCTGAAAAACGGCATGGCCGTTGTCTTGGCTGCGCTGTTGCTCGCGGGCTGCTCGCAGAGCGAGGAGAATTCGCAAAACGCAGTGGCCTCCGGTGGCACATTCCAGTTCATCTCTCCCGGTGGTCAGACCACCATTCGTTATGACGAAGCGGACCGCAAACCACTGAAGGATTTCTCCGGCGAAGATCTGCGGGACGAGTCCACGACGATTCGCCTATCTGATTTCAAGGACCAGATCGTCGTGCTCAACTCCTGGGGTCAGTGGTGCGCGCCCTGCCGTTCCGAGTCGGATGATCTCCAGGCCATCCACGCGGAGCTGCAGAAGCGCAACATTGGCACCGTGTTGGGCATTAACGTCAAGGACTTTAACCCGGAGATTTCCCGGGACTTTATGGCCGATAATGGCTTGGAGTACCCGTCCATCTACGACCCGCCGTTCAAGACGGCCGCGGCCCTCGGTGGCGTGCCGACGTCCGTGGTGCCCACCACCATCGTGTTGGATAAGCAGCACCGTCCGGCGGCGGTCTTCCTGACTGAGATTACAGAGGACATGGTTCTCGAGGTCGTCGACGAGCTGGAGAAGGAACAGTGATCCTTGCCGCCGATGGGGTAGGGCAGAGCTTTGCCGACGCCGCCGCAGCCGGCCCTCTTCTTCTAGGAATTCTGGCCGCTGCCGCGGCGGGATTAGTGTCCTTTGCTTCGCCTTGCGTGATTCCCCTCGTGCCCGGCTACATGTCCTACCTCGCCTCCGTGGTCGGCGGTGAGGTCAGCTACGACGAGGAGTTGGGGGTGGGCGTCGGCAAGCGCAGGCAATGGGCCGTCGTGGGCGCTGCAGCACTGTTTGTTCTAGGCTTTACCGTCGTCTTCGTGCTGGCTACGGTGTCTGTTTTTGGTGCAATTTCTGTGCTCATGCTGAACGCAGACACTCTTATGCGGGTGGGCGGTATCATCACCATCCTCATGGGTGTGGTGTTCATGGGCATGGTGCCGGTGCTGCAGAAGGACACGCGCATGACGCCGAAGCGGTGGACCACGTGGCTGGGCGCCCCACTGCTCGGCGGCGTGTTTGCGCTGGGGTGGACACCCTGCTTGGGGCCCACGCTGGCCGCCATCCTGTCCGTGTCTGCCGGAACTGAGGGAACCACCGCGCTGCGCGGCACCATCCTCATCATCGGCTATTGCTTGGGGCTGGGCCTGCCCTTCCTGCTCGTGGCCCTCGGCTCGGCCAAGGCCATGCGCACCATTTCCTGGATGCGCAAGCACTCCCGCGCCATCCAGATTTTCGGTGGCATCGCCATGATTCTTGTGGGGCTAGCCTTGGTGACTGGGCTGTGGGAAATCTTTATCAACGCCATCCGTCAGTGGACCGTGTCTTATGGCGCGACGACGCTGATTTAAGGAGAGATTCTTTCGTGAGGTACATCCGCAAGGCCTGGCACTGGCTAACCAGCATGCGAACGGCTCTGGCGCTGCTTTTCCTATTGGCCATCGCAGCAATTCCGGGCTCTCTCCTGCCGCAGCGCTCGCTCAACGAGTCCAACGTCGATGACTTCATCGCAACCAACGGCACCGTCGCGGAAATCTACGATAAGCTGCAGCTTTTCGATGTTTTCTCCTCCGTGTGGTTCCAGGCCATCTACGTTCTGCTCATGATTTCTTTGGTGGGCTGCATCATCCCGCGCTCCTGGGATCACTACAAGGCATGGAAGACCCCACCTACGCGCGCGCCGAAGTACCTGGAAAAGATGCCCCTCAACGCCACCGGGCACTCGGAGAAATCCCCGGAGGAGATCGCCGCAGCGACGACGACCATGCTGAAGAAGTGGCGCGTGTCGGAGGTTTCTCCGGACAAGGATCGCGCTGGCGCCCAGTCTTTCTCCGCTGAGCGTGGCTATGCCCGTGAGCTGTGCAATCTCATCTTCCACATCGCGCTCGTGGCCATCCTGCTCACCATGGCGGCCGGCCGTCTGGTCACCTACGAAGGCCAGGTCATCGTGGTCACGGAGAAGAACTCACTCGGTCAGGCCCAGGAACAGACGCAGTCCACGGAGTTCTGTAACACGTCTACCTCTGTGTATGACTCCTTCCGTGCGGGCGCGCTTTTCGACGGCACCGGGCTCCACCCCTTCTGCTTCCTGGCACACGATTTCACCGCGGACTACCTGCCGAATGGCCAGGCGGAAATGTTTACCTCCAACGTGTCCTATGCCGTGGGGGATGACATCTTTACTGACCCGGAGACCTGGGAGGACTATCAGCTCCAGGTAAACCACCCGCTGCGCATTGAAAACAACCGTGTCTACCTGCAGGGGCACGGCTTCGCGCCGACGATGACGGTGGAGTGGCCCAACGGTGAAAAGCGCACGCAGACCATCCAATTCCAACCCAATGACATGACCTACTTCCTGTCCTCGGGCGCGATGCGCTTTGACCCGCCCGCGGGCATGTACCCGGACTTGTATGAGCGCCGCCAAAACCAGATCGCCATCCAAGGACTTTTTGCCCCTACTGCTGAGTGGTCGGGCGAAAACGGAAAGCTCCTGCAGTCTTCCTTCCCGGCAATGAATGATCCGGCCGTGGCTATCGATATCTATCGCGGCGATGCCGGCTTGGACACGGGCCGTCCCCAGAGCTTCTTCTCCCTTGACCCGAGTCTCCTCCAGTCGGGCCAGCTGCAGAAGATTGACCGCGTCAACCTCACCCAGGGCGAGTCAGTCACGCTCGATGACGGTACGAAAATCAGCTTCGACGGTGCCTCCGAGTTTGCGAACTACCAGATTTCCTATGACCCCTTCCAGGGATGGGTTCTGGTGTCCTCGCTCATTATGTTGGTCTCCCTCGTTGGTTCTTTGGTGATTAAGCGCCGCCGCGTGTGGGTACGTATCCGCCCGGCAGCTGATGGTGGTACCGATATTGAGATGGGTGGTCTTGCCCGCACCGACCGCGCCGGCTGGTCTGAAGAGTTCTACGCGTTGCACCGCGAGCTTCTCGAGCTGCCGGACCCGGATGAGGTTGAGGAAGACGTGCTGTATTCCGCCGACTAAAGGTGAGCAACCTATCAGTCAAAAGTTGGATACCGCCAGGGAAGAGGGGTAGCCTTATGAGCACTATTCATCTCTCCGTTGAGTGAGCACTTTCTTGAGCATTGTGAAGGCAAGGTTTCTCATCCATGCAGATTGATCAGAATCTGTCCAACTTCTCCGACATCGCCGTCCAGACCGCGTTCGTCATCTACGCCCTCGCGCTGGTGTTGTCCTTGGTCTACTACGGCCGTATGCAGGGCATCATTGAGGGCCTGCGCGCGCGTTCTGCCGCCGTGGCCCAGCAGCGCGAGCTGGCTACCGTCGGCGGCCCGGCAGGGGACGCGGTGCTTGGCGACGCACCCTCGGCCGGCCTTAGCGAGGACGCCGACCTTGCCAAGAAGCAGGAGAAGGCGGACAAGCTCGGCGGAATGACGCAGATGCTGCTGTGGCTGGGCATCGCACTGCACTTGGCTGCCATCGTGCTGCGCGGCTTGGCCACCAGTCGATTCCCGTTTGGCAACCTCTACGAGTACGTGCTCATGGTGACTGCCGGCGTCATGGTGGTGGCGACCATCGCGATGCAGCGCAAGGAGTGGCGCACCCTGTGGCCATGGCTGCTGACCCCGATCCTGGCGCTCATGTTCTACGGCTCCACGAAGCTGTATGCGGAGTCCGCCCCCGTGGTGCCGGCGCTGCAGTCACACTGGCTGCCCATCCACGTCACCGTGGTTTCGCTTGGTGCCTCCATCGGTATCGTCTCCGGTATTGCCTCCTTGCTCAGTGTGCTGCGCGTGCACCAGGGCAAGGGAAGAGAGCATGGTTTCTTCGGTGCGATTGCCCGCCCGCTGCCCTCAGCAAAGAAGTTGGATCAGCTGGCTTACCGCCTAGGAGTGGTGACCCTGCCGACTTTGGGTCTGGGTATTGTGCTGGGCGCGATTTGGGCTGAGTCCGCGTGGGGCCGCTACTGGGGTTGGGACCCGAAGGAAACTGTCTCCTTCGCCACCTGGATCCTCTACGCTGCCTACCTGCATGCCCGCGCCACCCCGGCGTTTCGCAAGGCCGCCCCGTACCTCAACATCGCGGCGATGCTGCTGATGGTCTTCAACCTGTTCTTCATCAATATGGTTGTCTCCGGCCTGCACTCCTACGCGGGGCTGAACTAAATGGCGGATACACATAAACCCCGGCACAAACAGGGCAAACCGGCCGGCGATAACCCGCAACTCATCGCTTTAGGTGATGTCTTTGCTGAGAGACGCCGCGAGTTAGGCATCCTCCAGCAGGATCTAGCTGAGAAAGCCGGTCTGTCGCGTTCTACCTTGCACACCATCGAGCATGGCGGCTCTGGTGTGCGCTGGGAAAAGATTGCGGCGGTGGCGGAGGCCCTCGACCTGGAAATGGCGTTTACGCCTAAGACACCAAGGAACTAGTTTTCTTCCCCGGTGGCGTCAGGGTCTTCCGGCTTCTGGGGCTTGGGTGCGCGCCGGCGGCGCTCTTCTTCTTTGCGCTGTGCCTCGCGCTCTTTCGCGCGGCGCTCCTTGAAGCGCTGCTTTTCCAAGTTCCAGAGGAACTCTTCGTCATCATCGGGGCCCTTGATTGCGGGGCGCTGCGGCTGCTGTTGCTGCTGCGCCTTATTCTTCCAGCTGGATGGCCCAAATGCCTTCCACACGAGAAGTGCCGCGAGGATAAACAGGACTAGTAGTATCAAACGACCCATGCGTTGTATTCTACGGAATGCCCGCGAAGCAGAAGTGAGAATGATGAGCCAGACAGACAACATGACCAACGAGTCCCAGATCCCTGAGCCTCCTCAGCCGGACCCGGCGCTCAAGCGCCGCTCACGTGTGGCACTGTGGAAGTATGGTGCTGCCCGCCTGGTGCTCTTCATCCTGCTGACCGTGGTGATTCAGCTGCTGGCTATGGCTATTGGTGTGGCCATCCCCGTGCTGGTGTCGGCTCTGTTGGCGTTGTTCGTGGCGCTGCCGCTGTCGATGCTGATCTTCTCCACGTGGCGCGTGGAAGCTACCCAGACTCTGGCGGAGTATTCCGCGCAGCGCAAGGCCCACAAGGAGTGGGTACAGGCGGAGCTGGCTGGCCGCTAAACCAATGCCAACGCGAGGGCGTTTATGACCGCCCACACGAGCATTGCGCGGCCAGTCATGCCGAGCACCGGGATGAGTTTGGGCCCGCGCGCACCGCGGTTGACGGTGCGGATAGCGCCTAGTGCGAGGGGGAAGTAGAGCAGCGAGGTCAGCGCCGCCCAGGAATCGAAGGCCAGGCCCACGGTAAGCAGCACTGGGAGCAGCAGCAGGATCATAAACAGCGTGCGGGATTTCTTATCACCCAAGCGCACGGCCAAGGTGATCTTTCCGGCGGCTGTATCGGAGGGGATGTCACGGATATTGTTGGCCAAGTTCACTGCGGAGCTCATGCCGCCAATGCCCACGGCCAGTGCCAGGCCGGTCCACGTGATACGGCCGGCTTGCGTGAATTCGGTGCCGAGCACCGCGACGAGTCCGAAGAAGATGAAGATGGCGATTTCCCCAAACCCGCGGTAGCCATAAGGGTTCTTGCCGCCGGTGTAGAACCACGCGCCGGCGATACACACGGCGCCAACCAGAATGAACCAGGCTGCGTTGGCAGCCAGCGACAGTGAGATGCCCGCGATGGCGGCCACGCCGAAGCAAGCGAAAGCGGCGAACTTGACGTGCTCCGGCTTGGCCAGCCCACCGCCGGTAAGACGCTGGGGGCCGGTGCGGTCATCATCGGTGCCGCGAATGCCGTCGGAGTAGTCGTTGGCGTAGTTCACGCCAATGATGAGTGCCCACGCCACAATGAGCGCCAAGAAGGCCCGGCCCCAGTGCAGACCATGCGCCGCGGCGGCAGCGCCGGTACCGGCAATAACGGGGGCGAAGGCATTGGCCCAGGTGTGTGGGCGAGCGCCCTGGAGCCAATCGGCAGGAGTGGCGGAAAAGGCAGACATGCTCACTATTGTGCCACTGGTGTGGTGTGCTGCGGCAATGAGCTGGTGCGTTGGCGAAGTCGGTAGATAATGAGCACCGCGACGAAAATAACGGCATTGCTCACTGTCATTGCGGCGGAGGTCGCTGCGTCGAGGACATAGGCAACCCAAAAGCCCACGACTGCGCTGATCGCGGCAACGCCACAGGCAGTTAACACCAGTGCGGGCACGCGCTGAGTAAGCAGCCGCGCAGTCATCGACGGGAATACCATGAGCGCGATGACCAGCATGGCACCGGCAGCGTGAAAAGCGGCGGTGGCAGTGCAGGCAACCACGGTCATAAATATGATGTGAAGAACGCGCGTGGGCACCCCGCGTGCAGCGCAAAAGTCGGAGTCAAAAGTCGTGGCGGACAAACGCGGCAGTGTGAGGGTGAGGAAAAGAGCGTTGATGCCCAGCACTGCGGCCATGATGTAGCAATAGTTGGGGTTGGAGAAGGCCGCGAGGTTGAGATCGCCGACGAGGACCGCGTGGACATCAAGGTGCACGTGGCTCATGTGCGTGGAGATCAAGATGACTCCGGCGGCAAACAGGGCGGGAAAGACCAACCCGAGGGCGGAATCAGCAGTCACCAGTGGGCTTCGCTGGAGCGCGTCGGTACCCAACGCTACTACCAAGGCACCAGCGGCCGCGGTAGCGAGCAGCACGGGCGAATCCAGATCGGAGGTAAAGAGGTAACCGATGGCAATCCCGGGAAGGACGGCATGGCCGATGCCGTCGATAAGCATGGCCTGGCCTTTGAGGACAACAAAGGTGCCGGGGATAGCACAGGCTAAGGCAGTCAGGACGGCAAGGAGACAAGCAGTGGCGGCGAGGGTCATGAGGCGAGCTTTCTGCTGAGGAGGCTGATGGTGACGAGCGCCGCCTGAACCAAGACGATGACCGGACCGGTGGGCAGCGGGCCGTGCGCAATGGAGACATAGCAGCCGAGAGCAGCGGTCGCCGCGCCGAGGAACCCGGAGAGCGCGATGAAAGGTAGCAAGCGCGTGGTCCAGGGGCGGGCAGCGGCGGCAGGGCTGATGACTACGGCGACCATGAGTACCACGCCGACGACTTTGACACCGAGCACCGTGATGGCGGTGAGGGCGAAGAAGCTAGCCGTGTTGAGGAATGAGGTGCGGATGCCGGCTACCTGGGCAAAACTTGAGTCAAAGGTGACCGCTGCCTGCCGGGTGTGAATGAGGAAAAGAAAGAGCAACACGCAGCCGCCGATGATGAGTGTGGAGCGCACATCCGCGCGAGTGAGTGTGGAGGCGTTTCCCAACAAATAATCCTGGATTCCGGCCTTACCGGGCAGTGGTCGGCGGGAAATATACTGCATGAGCAGCATGCCTACCGAGAAAAACGTGGTCAGCGTGGCGGCCATCGCAGTGGTATGGCCCAGGGGAGTCAACCGCGGGATGAGGTGAATGCACCCCACCGCGAGGGTTCCGGTGAGCAGGGCTCCACAAGAAAGGAGCCAGACATTTCGCCCGTCCCAACCAATGGTGGTGGCCAGGAGGAAGGCGGTGAGTAGGCCGGGCAGGGAAGAATGCGAGATGGCATCGGCCAGCAGGCTGGTGCGGCGAACATACACCAGGGGGCCCAGCGCGCCGGCGCAGCCACCGATCAGCACGGTACCCAGGAGTGCTTGGGTATAGGTGTAGTTCTGAAGAAGCTCGAGTGGGTTCATGATGGCAGGGAAAACATGTCGGCAATGGCGGACTCGGTAAGTACCTGCTCGGTGGGGCCAGCAGCAATGAGCCGGCCGCGGCCGACCATGAGGACCTCATCGCAAAAGTCGGCGACCTCCGCCAGGTTGTGATGCACCAGCAGGATGGTCACGCCGTTCTCGCGCAGTTCCTTGAGCACATCCATGATGGCGCGCTGGCTCGCGGCATCAACACCAGCGAAGGGCTCATCCAAGATGATGAGCTCCGGAGCGCTCACGAGCGTGCGCGCCAGCAACACGCGCTGGCGCTGCCCACCAGACAACGCGGAGATCGGCAGCTGCGCGTGTGCCTGCATCCCGGTCCGAGCAAGTGCTGCGTGGGCGGCGTCTTTGTCAGCGCGGCTGGGCCACTGCCACCAGCGCAGCCCGGCGGTGCGGCCCATCAGGGCAACGTCGAAGGCGGTGGCAGGGTAACTCCAGTCGATATTCGCATGTTGTGGCATGTACCCGAGCCGGTGCCGAAAATGCGCCAGGTCGACGCCATCGAAAGTCATCGACCCGCAGGCTAGTGGCGGAAGGAGCCCCACCAGCGTGCGGACCAGAGTGGACTTTCCCGACCCATTCGCGCCCACCAGTCCGGTGATGGACGCGGGGGTGAGGGTGAAGGAGGCGTCGTGAAGCACCGGCGTGCGGGGATAGCCGGCGGTGAGGTTTTCAACGCGGAGCATTAGCTCAGTGCTTTCGCCACGGCACTAGCGTTGTGTTCGAAGGCTCCGAGGTAGGTATCGGTGGGGGCTTCCGGGCCGAGGGTATCGGCAAAGAGCTCCTCATCCGAGATGGTGACTGTCCAGTTGCGGGATTCTACGGCTTCCTTGAGAGAAGTGATGGCCTGTGGGTTCGCCTGGTTATCTTGGAAGATAACGGGGACCTTCTTCTCCGCGATGGTATCCGCGAGCTCGGAGATCTCAGTGGCGGACTTGGTGGCTTCGGTGGTCACGAAGTCGGTGGCTTGGACTTCAAAGTCGAAGGTCTTGCCGAAGTAGTTGAAGGCGTCATGGCCGGTGATGAGAACACGCGGGGAGGCGCTTTCGAGTTCCTTAGCGGCCTTGTCGTGCGCGGCTGCAATCTTGTCTTCATAAGCATCGGCGGCCGCGGCATAGTCTTCGGCATTGTCAGAGTCGATTTCGCCGAGTTTGGTGCCGATGTGATCGACGACCTGGCTCCACAGCTCGGGGCTATTCCAGATGTGCGGGTCGTAGAGTTTTTCGCCCTTGTCACCTTGCTCGGGCCACGGCAGGAGGTCGGCAGTATCGAGTTGTTCGCCAACTGCTAGCTGCTTCTCACCGAGGGAGGAGAGCTGGTCCACCATTTGCGCCTCGAGGTGAAGGCCATTCCAGAGGACGAGGTCGGCGTCCTGCATCTTTTCAATATCGCGCGTGGTGGGCTGGTATGTGTGTGGATCGCCGCCGGGGCCGACCATGGTGGTGATGTCGGCGTCCGGGGCGATATTGGCGGCCGCATCAGCCAAGTAACCGGTCGTGGCGAAGATCGTCAGATTGTCGTCCTGGGCTTCGGTGGAGTCGCTGCTGGTGCAGGCGCTCAGCGTGCTTGCGACCACGAGGGAAGCGAGGGGAAGGGCAATAATTTTCTTCACAGGAAACCTCTCTTATTAAAAGTGAATGTCGATGTTCAACAGATTGAACTTGAAAGAGCATAAGTGCTGAAACCGTTGGAAGCAATAGGCTGAACTACGATGGGGGTATGCACATCAGCGAGCTGCCCGAACGCACCCAGGATTACCTCAAGATCCTCTGGACCTATGAGGAGAAAGAGGGCTCTAATACCGCGATGCCGCTGGGGGACCTAGCTAAAGCGGCGGGGCAGAAGCTGCCCACCACGTCGGAGGCGGTCAAGCGCCTGGCCGCGAAGGGGCTGGTGGAACATGAGCGCTACTTTGGTGTTCGGCTTGTTGAGGAAGGCCGGCGGCTGGCTGTGGCAATGGTGCGCCGGCACCGTCTCCTGGAAACCTTCCTCGTGCGCGCTCTGGGCTATACCTGGGATGAGGTGCACGATGAGGCGGAAATGCTAGAGCACGCGACGTCCGACAGGCTCGTTGAACGTCTCGATTCTTTCCTGGGCAACCCCGCCCGCGATCCGCATGGTGATCCCATACCTGCCCCGGATGGTACTGCCGAGCCGGTCTCGCGCATCATGCTTATCGACGTCCCCGCGCAGACCCCCGTCACCGTGGAGCAGGTCACTGACGCTGATGGCGAGTTTCTGCGCTACCTGGATAAATATGGAGTGCGGCCGGGAGTGGAATTGACCGTCGTTGCCCCCTCGGTCGCGGGTGTGCTCGAGGTTGCCGTCGACGGCGGTTCACACTTCCCCCTCGGGGAATCCGCTGCGCGCGGCATTGCCGTACGCAGCATCAGCGAAGCGGAGGATTAGCTGCCCCACGTGCGGGCGACCGCGAGGCGGTCTACCTTGCCGGGGCCGGTGGTGGGGAGCTCGGCTAGGCGCTTGAAGTCCTTGGGGATTTGCCACCGGGGAAGGCCACTATCGTCGAGAGCCACAAGGATATCGCCGACATCCGCCCATCCGGTATAAGCAGCAACGATCATCTGTCCCAAGCGTGGGTGGGGGATGCCGACCACACAGACTCCTTCCACTCCCGGCACGCGCAGGATGTGCTGCTCGAGCTGCTCCGGGTGGAGCTTGAGCCCGCCGGTGTTCAGGATGTTGTCGAGGCGCCCGGTGACGGTGACGTGGCCGTCGTGAAGCGCGCCGGCGTCGGAGGTAGCAAACCACGAGGTGCCGGACTCATCGACCACGAAGGCATCTGAGTCCACGTTCCGGTAGCCTCGCGCAATCATGGGGCCGCCGAGGTAAATGCGCCCCTCGTCGCCGATGCGAACAAGAGCGCTATCGAGAGGACGGCCGTTGTAGACGCAGCCGCCGGCGGTCTCCGAGGAGCCGTAGGTGGTGACGATATTGATGCGCAGCTTTTTCGCAGAGTCCAACAACTGTGGGTGGGTGGCAGCACCCCCGACGAGGATGGCATCAAAGGTGCGCAGGGCCTCGATTCCTTCTAGCGAATCCATGGCCTTGGCTAGCTGCATCGGGGTCAGGCCCGTGTATGAGCGATCCCCGGTGGCGGCCAGCTCGTGCGCGGCGCGGGCGAAATTGGGGATGGAAAAACCTTCCGACAGGTCAAGGCAGAGCGGCTCCACACCCGCCACGAGCGAGCGCACCAATACCTGGATGCCCGCGATGTGGGAGGCAGGCATGGCTAGCAGCCACTGGCCGGTGCCGCCGAGAGCCCGGTGCGTGGCATCGGCGCTGGAGACCAAGTTGGCAGCCGTGAGTTGCGCGCCCTTCGGTGTGCCCGTGGACCCAGAGGTGGCCACGACCAGCGCGATGGAGGAATCAATGGGTTCTCCTGCGCGCATGTGGATGCGCAGCAGCTGCGCGAGGGTACGGTCCTCCGCCGGAATGGGCAGGAAGGTGGCTTGTCCTGCGATGGCCGCTTCCAGATCAGGGAGGATGGCGGCAGGGGCACGCGGATCGACGGGCAGAGGAGAGAGGATAGTCACGGTTAGTTAGGTTACCGCCCGCGGTACTCATAGGGGTTGATGAGCTCGTCCTCCTGATCGAAGGGGCGCTCACCGTCCCTCTGAGCCTGCTGGATGCGCCGCAACATCCACACTCGCGATGCAATGACGGCAATGAGCGCGATGGCCGCGAGGGCAATGGTGAAATACAGCACTTCAGGCTCTCCCTGGGTGAAGGTGATTGGTGGTAATTAAGATAGCTGGCAGGTCCCTACCTGCCCTCCCTACTGGCTTGAGCCTTATGAAGTGGCCTCGTGTGTCTCGGGGGTGTCTTCTTCCGTGGAGAAGCAACCTAGGACAAAAATCAGCACCAGCATGGCGGCGATGGTTGCGCCAACGGCGACGCCCGCCCGTAGCAGCCATGACCATTCGGTAAAGTGCCGCAGGGAAACCAAAAGGATTAGGCAGAGGACAAGTCCGATTGGGCGGGTTATCTGATTGATTTTCTCCGTGGTCAAAGTTGCCTCCGTGGGAGCTATAGTTACTGGCGTTAACTGTCCCGGATATTACCCTCGTTTTATCTTTCGGGTGGAAGAGAAGGCACGAGCCCTCGATGGAGGCCTAGTAGTAGTACGGGAAGTCATCCCAGTTGGGCTCACGTTTTTCTAGGAAGGACTCCTTGCCTTCGACGGCCTCGTCTGTCATATAGGCCAGGCGCGTGGCTTCACCGGCGAAGACCTGCTGACCCATGAGGCCATCATCGGTGAGGTTAAACGCAAACTTGAGCATGCGCTGGGCGGTGGGGGACTTCATGTTGATTTCGCGCCCCATTTGGATGGCGGCGTCCTCCAGCTCAGCGTGGTCAACCACCTCGTTGACCGCGCCCATCTCGTACATGCGCTGGGCGTCGTAGGTGCGGCCCAGGAAGAAGATCTCGCGGGCGTATTTCTGGCCTACCATTTTGGCCAGGTAGGCCGAGCCATAGCCGGCGTCGAAGGATCCCACATCGGCGTCGGTCTGCTTGAAGCGTGCTTCTTGGCGGGAGGCAATAGTCATATCGCACACCACGTGCAGGGAATGCCCGCCGCCGGCGGCCCAGCCGTTGACGACGGCGATGACCACCTTGGGCATCGTGCGTATGAGTCGCTGAACTTCCAAGATGTGTAGGCGGCCGCCTTCGACCTTTTCGCGGGCGGTGTCTACCGTGGATTCGTCCGCAGTCGCGTCATCGTGCGCGTGCTCAGTGGCGTAGCGGTACCCGGAGCGGCCGCGGATGCGCTGGTCGCCGCCGGAGCAAAACGCCCAGCCGCCGTCCTTCTGGGATGGCCCGTTGCCGGTGAGCAGCACTGTGCCAACGTCTGGCGTGCGGCGCGCATGGTCCAGCGCGCGGTAAAGCTCATCCACCGTGTGCGGGCGAAACGCATTGCGCACCTCTGGGCGGTCGAAAGCGATGCGGACAATGCCATCCTTGCGCTTCGGCTTTGGCTCATCACTAATAAGCCGGTGGTAGGTGATGTCCGTGAGGTCCTCAAAGCCCTCCACGGTCTGCCACAGTTCTGGCTTAAACGGATTATCGGTGCTGTAGTTCTTCTGCTCGCTCATGGCACACCAGCTTAATTGGAAAGTAGTGCGCCGGAAGTATAGTCCCCATTCCCAACCCTCACCCACACTCCCCGCCCAGCGCGGCGGTGATAAACAGTAAACAATACTGCGGGATTTTCCCCGTCAATGTACACGTGTAATCCGTACCAGCGCGGTACACCATACAGTGGGACGGAATCGAACCTCCCTGCCTTCTTGCGCTACGAAGGCGCCTGAGAAGCACCGGGCTTTTCCCTGCCCAGTAAGGGTTGCGCTCGCTGCGAAAAGTGTGGGCTACCGTCGCGCGCTTGGTGCGCGCGACATGACTACGTGCCGCAAGAATGCGGCACAACTAGCGGCAGACCTTATTTAGTTATGAGTTCCGTATTCCAGTTCAGCTGCTGGATGCGGGTATCGAGCTCGCGGTACTGGCGGGCCAGGTCATCAGCGCGCTCGCGCAGCTTCGGCACGGGAACGGTGGCCACGAACTTGATCTCTGAACGAGAGAAACGATCCTGGCGTGCACCAGCCTGTTCCGCCAAACCCTGGTAGATGCGGCGCTTGCGCAAGAGGCCATCGCGAAGTGCCAAGGCCTCCATCAGCGTGATCTCTTCATCGAACTTCGTAGCCGTGTTCGTCGCGTTGATAGCGATAACGAGTTCATCAATGCGTGCAGTGACGCCCTCGAGCTCCCGGAGGAGATCTGTCGGATTCTCGTCCGGTTCATCGCCTTCCTGCACGCGAACCGTCGCCACAAGACGATCCTTCAGGGTGTTGAGGCGCTCCTGCGCCTGGGCGCGTTCGGCCAGGGCTTCAGCAAGTAGCATGGGTCCTCCTTAATGGGAATCTTTATCTGCACAATCGTACAGAAGGGATGGGGGAACGCCGTATGGTCGTGACGGTTTTAACAAATAGCGCCCCAAAACTTCGATGATCTGGGGCCTTATTTGATCGATATGTACGTCGTGGGCGCTTGGTCGGTACGTTTTCGTAAATATGCCCGGATTTGGGGGACCTTATTTACCAAAACGTACCGCGGACTCCGTGATTAACGTTGAGCCCGCGCGAAAACCGCTACCCAATAAACATGAACGCAAACAACGTGTTGAGCACCGTCGCCACGATCATGGGCACGGAGGTGCGCTTGACCAGTTGGATGGGGTTGACCTTGATGGCGCCGGAGACGATGAGTACCGCGGCGTTGACCGGGGAGACCTGGCGCATGAGGTTCGACGTACCCCAGATAGCGGTGAGCATTTGCGGAGCGTGGATGGAGGTCTGCGAAGCCAGGTTGGGTACTACTTCAGAGAAGGCGAAGTAGGGTGCAGTACCGGAACCGGTGAGTGCGGCCATCGCGGCGGTGGCGGCAACGAAGATGAGGACGATGAGGACGGCGGCGCCGGAGGAGCCTTCGGCGGCGTCGATAAGCATGTCGATGACACCCATCTGCGTGATGCCCTCCACCAGGACGGCGGCGGCGACCAGCAGTGCGACCACGCCGGCAGCGCCCTCGCCCATGCCTTTGAAGAAGGTAGCCATGGAGTCCACGGCGCCGGAGACGGTGCGCTTGCGGATGGATTCAATAATCATCGCGATGAACAGGGACACCACGGTCACCGGCAGGATGCCGCCCTCGAAGGGGATGATTCCCAGCTGCTTGAGAATCGCGGAAACGATGATGAGCAGCAGTGGCATGAGCGGAAGCACAGCGTAGTAGCCCGGCAGGGAAGCAGCGCGGGCGATGGCTTCCTCAGTGGCCTTATCGTTCATCGAGTCGGCGCTGACCTCGCCAGAGCTTTCGGCCTTGCGGGCATCCACCTTGTCGCAATGGCGCTGCCACCACATGTGGACGAAGGCGGTGATGAGCAGGGTGGGGACCGTTGCGCGGGCAACGGCGCCGTAGACGAATTCTGTCGGCGTCATGTTGGTGAGGTCAGCACCTTGGATAAGGCCTGCCTCCAGCGGCGTGGGCACGATAGTGGAGGAGGTCACCACAATGGCGCCCACGGTCAGTGGTGTCAGACCCGCGGCGATAAGCGCCGGCAAGAGCGTGGCTACAAGCAGTAGGGACAGCGCTGCGGCCGAAGGGATCACCAGCGAGAGCAACGTGCCCAAGATGAAGCCCACCGGAACCAACCAGTAGGAACCTTTGAAGCGCTTGAGCGGTGAGGAGAGCACCACGACGGTCTTGGCATCCGCACCGATGTGGCGCATATAGGACACGAAGCCAAAGAGCACCATAATCGCCATACCGATGCCGGAGAAGCGCGCCTTGAACAGTGCGTCGACTACGAGCAGCTGGTCATAGAAAGCATTGCCGGTCGCTTCAATTTCAGTGGTGCGGAAGTCAGCGCGCCCAGTGAGCGCGGCGAGCATGAGCAGGACGACGCCAACGGCGAAGATGGAGGCCGCAGCGTGGACTTTCTTATAGATGAGGTAGACAACTGCGGCGATGGCCAGCAGTGCGATGAGCAGATAGAGCATATCTGGTCCTTCTTCTGGTTATAACCAATTACCGTATCAATTTATCACTATCCATTACGGTTGTCGCATTCGGAGTCGACGTACGATGAACCCCATGCATATTGATGACGTCTTTGATCGCGCCCACGTGGTTTCCCTCCCACTCGCCGTTCAGTTCCGCGGTATCACCACGCGGGAAGCATTGCTTATCGATGGCCCCGCGGGCTGGGGTGAGTTCGCCCCCTTCCTGGAGTATGGCCCAGAAGAATCCGCGCGCTGGCTCGCCGCCGGTTTGGAAGCCGCCTACGAAGGTTTCCCGGAACCCGTGCGCGAGTGGGTAGAAGTCAACGGCACCATCCCCGCGGTTCCTGCTGAGCAGGTGCCGGAGGTGATGGCGCGCTACCCGGGCTGCCGGACTTTCAAGATCAAGGTAGCGGAGAAGGGGCAGACGTTGGATGACGACATTGCGCGCGTCCAGGCGGTTCGTTCCCACATCGAGTCCCAGGGCCGCGTGCCGGTTCTACGCGTTGATGCCAACTGCGGTTGGAGTGTGGAGGAGGCCGTTACCGCGGCGAAGGAGCTGATGCCGCTGGATTACATGGAGCAGCCGTGCCGCACCGTCGAGGAACTCAAGGAAGTTCGTGCCCAACTCATGCGCGCCGGGATTTTCGTCCGCGTGGCGGCTGATGAATCCATTCGCAAGGCCAGCGACCCGTACCGGGTGGCGGAACTGCAGGCGGCGGACGTCGCCGTGGTCAAACCAGCACCGTTGGGCGGTGTGCGCAAGGTCCTTGCGGTGGCGCAGCACCTGCGCGAGCGCCACATGGACATTACGGTCGCCTCCGCGCTGGATACCTCCGTGGGTATCTCGATGGGGCTGGCCGCGGTGGCTGCACTGCCGCAGATCTATGACGACGAAGATATCGACGTCACCCCAGCCGCAGCCGGCCTCGCCACAGGGTCACTCTTTAAAGAGGATGTCACCGCACCGCGTGAGCTTGTCGACGGCCACCTGCGCGCCGAGTTCCTCACCCCCGACCCGGATCGGCTCAGCGCGCTTGCCGCGCCGACTGATCGACGTGAGTGGTGGTTCGACCGCGTCCGCCAGTGCTGGCCGTACCTATAAAAGGACAGCTCACAGTACATGTCCTAAGGCCCGCGTAGGCTGGCTGGCATGACCATTTCAGTGAGAGACGCGCATCTACACAACCTTCGCAATGTCGACGTCGACATTCCCCGCGGCAAGCTCGTGGCGGTAACGGGCGTGTCGGGCTCCGGTAAGTCCTCTCTGGCATTCGGCACTATCCACGGTGAGGGCCAGCGCCGCTACCTCGAGTCGGTGGCACCTTTTGCTCGCCGCCTCATTGCTTCTGTCGTGGATCCGCAGGTCGGCGGTATCGATGGCCTGCCGCCGACGGTGGCGCTGCAGCAATCGGCATCGGCAGGTGGCGCACGCTCCACAGTGGGTACCATTTCCGCCATCTCCAACTCGGTGCGCCTTTTGTACTCACGGTGTGGTGACAACCCCGAAGGGTTGTACTCGGATTCCTTCTCACCCAATACTCCGGAGGGCATGTGCCCAGAGTGCCAAGGCACCGGAGTAGTCCACGAGCCGACGGAAGCCTCCATGGTTCCGGACCCCTCCTTGAGCATCGAAGAAGGTGCTATCAAGGCGTGGCCCGGTGCCTGGGCGGGCAAGAACTTCCACGACATCTTGGAGGAGCTGGGCTACGACCTAGATTCGCCGTGGCGAGACTTACCGCAGAAGGACCGCGACTGGATTCTCTTCACCGAAGAGCGCCCGGTTGTCACCGTCAAACCGCACCGCGGTGCAGACCAGATCCAACGCAACTACGAAGGTACGTGGCGCTCCGTGGCGTCCTATCTGCGTAAGACTTACGCGGAGACGAAGTCGGACACGCTGCGTGCGCGCACGTTGAGTTTTATGGAATCCCATGAATGCACCATGTGTGAAGGCCGCCGCCTCAATCCGCGGGCACTCAAGGTGACCTACGCTGGGCTGCCTATCGATGCTTTTAATAACCTTCCCCTCGCTGAGACCCTCGAGCTTCTTCAGTCGCGGTCCCCGCAGCCGAATGATGCAGAAGACTTGCTGCTCAAAACGATTCGCCCGGCCCTGGAATCCGCGCTGGAATTAGGGCTGGGACACCTGAGCCTGGACCGTCCTACCGAAACTCTCTCCGCCGGCGAGGCACAGCGCCTGCGCCTAGCCGCGCAGCTGCGCTCGGGCCTTTTTGGCGTGGCCTACGTCTTGGATGAGCCCTCTGCGGGACTCCACCCGGCGGAGCGCGATGCTGTCCGGGATATCTGCCGCCGCTTCATCAGCGAGGGCAATTCCGTCCTCTTGGTGGAGCACGACATGACCTTGGTCAAGGACGCGGATTGGCTGGTTGACGTCGGGCCACTGGCCGGCGAGCGCGGCGGCCAGGTGGTGTACTCGGGGACCGTTGCGGACTATGATGCTGATACCCCCACCGCCCGTGCGTTGGCGCGCCCGCATCCGGAGCCCAAGTCGGAACCGCGCCAGGCTCATGGTGAGGTGGAACTGCGCAACGTGCACTCGAATAACATCGACGGTCTCGTCGTGAGCTTTGGTCTGGGCCAGTTCACCGTCCTGACTGGGCTTTCGGGATCCGGTAAATCCACACTGCTCCACGTTCTTGAAGAAAAACTCACGGGCGAGGACAGCCCACAGGCCGTCAAGCGCGTGGTGTCCATTACCCAGAAACCCATCGGCCGCACGCCGCGCTCCACCGTCGCCACGTATACCAACCTCTTTGACAACGTGCGCAAGCTCTTCGCTGCCACTCCGAAGGCGAAGAAAAAGAAGTGGACGGTCTCTCGCTTTTCCTACAACGTGAAGCAAGGCCAGTGCCCCACCTGTGGTGGTGCGGGCCAGATTGAGGTCGAGCTCGTTTTCCTCCCCGGCTCTTACACGCAGTGCCCGGACTGCCAGGGCAAGCGCTATAACGAGGACACCTTGTCCATCCGTTGGAAGGGCTACACCATCGCGGATATCTTGGACCTCACTGTAGAGGAGGCCCTCGAGGTCTTCGCCGAGGAGGAACCGATCCTCCACGCCGTCCAGACCCTTGATGCTGTGGGTTTGGGCTACCTGCGCTTGGGCCAGGGTGCCCCGGAGCTTTCCGGTGGCGAAGCCCAGCGCATCAAGCTGGCCACCGAGTTGCAGCGCTCGCGCAACTCACGCCGCGGACACACTGTCTACTTGCTGGATGAGCCCACGACGGGGCTGCACCCGTCCGATATTGACCTGCTCATTAAGGAACTGCATTCGCTGGTGGACGCGTCCCACACCGTCGTCACCGTGGACCATGATCTTCACCTCATCGCCGGCGCAGACCGCGTCATCGAGATGGGCCCTGGTTCCGGTGCTGAAGGCGGAAAAATCGTGGCAGACGGCGCGCCGGGTGACGTTGCCAAGGGCGAAACACCTACTGGCCGGGTCTTGAGCGGCGTAGGCACACGTTAAGGACGCACGATAAGGTGAATCCCATGACCAACCACAACGGCGAGAACGAGACGCGCCAATTCAACCGCGTCAACGGTGACAACGAAACCCGCCAATTCGGCGCACCCCAGCCGGGCCTGGGCAACCAGCAGCCCCGCCAGCAACCACCGCAGCGCCCCCAGCAGTACTTCCCAGAGCCGGGTTCCCAGAACTCGTCGGGATTCGAGCAGAACTACCAGCAGCCGCAGTATGACCCGGTGCCTTCGAGCTACCAGGTAGAAGAGCAGAAGAAGAGCGGAAGTGCACTGGCCTACGTCTTTGCCGCAATCGCAGCCATCGCGGTTGTGATTGCCGGCATTCTCTTCTTCCTCTGGCGCGGCGCTGCGGAGGATGCCAACAAACCTGCTCCGGAGCCTGTTACCGAGACTCAGACCGTGACCACGGAGGTTCCCACCACGGTGACGACCACAAAGGACGCACCGCGAGAGGAAGATTCACCGGAGCCGCCGGCGGACCTGCCGACCGAACTCCCGCCGGAGCTGCAGGACCAGATGGATGAGAGCGGATCCGACTTCGAGAGCTTGCTCAACGAGCTCCTTGGTGACCTTGAAGCGAACGGTGGCGGGGAAAATGTCTAACACTGATACCGCTGCCTCAACGGAGCAGCCGGAGTCGATGGAGTTGGCCCAGGCATTGGCAGCTCAGCTCTCGCGGCACCTTACCGATGTCGTGCTGTGCCCCGGTTCGCGCAATGCGCCGCTCGCGCTGGCGTTGCTCGTGCGCCCCGATATTCGCGTGCATACCCGCCTGGATGAGCGCTCGGCGGCTTTTGCTGCCTTAGGTTTGGCGCGCGTGCAGCGTCGCCACGTGGGCGTTGTCATGACGTCCGGAACTGCGGTGGCCAATACGCTGCCCGCGATGGTGGAAGCGCACTACTCGCACACCCCGCTGGCGGTCATCAGCGCAGACCGCCCTGCACGCATGGTGGGAACCGGTGCGTCCCAGACCATTGAGCAGCAGGGCATTTTTGGTGTCTATGCCTCCACCACCCAGGTGGAAAAGACCAGCGATGCTCCGCTCATCGCTGAGCGTTTCCTCGCTGACCGTCAGGTGCACATCAATGTGGCCTTTGATGTCCCGCTGGTGGGGGAAGAGCTGCCGGGCCCGCCGAGTGATGTCACGCAGCATCGCGCTCGGACCCCGCGCTGGTCCAACCACGGTGAGGTCGCCGTGGACCTGAGCCGCAACACGCTCGTCGTCGCGGGCGACGAAGCCTGGGAGGTGGAGGGCCTCGAGGATGTGCCGACCATTGCCGAGCCCACCGCACCGGCGCCTTATCACCCGGTACACCCAGCCGCCGCGCACCTCTTTCGCTGCGCGCAGGTCTCCGCCAATGACTACGTGGTCAACACCAAGGTGGAGCAGGTCATCGTTGTTGGTCACCCCACCCTGCACCGCGGGGTACTGGCGCTGCTGAATGATCCCGATATTGATCTCATCTGCTTGTCCCGTACTGAGGATTTCACCAACCCCCGTGGCGAGTCCGCGCAGCTGGGCACCACGGTGAAGACCAGCGGCGAGCCTACCCGGGACTGGATGAAGATCTGCGAAGGTGCCGCCCAGATGGCCGCCGATGGCGTGCGCGAGGTGCTCGCGGAGTCCGTCGGTGAAGAGACTACCGGCGAGGAAGCTAAAGACTCCGACATCGGCTTTACCGGTCTGCACGTGGCCGCCGCGGTGGGAGACACCTTGTCCGTGGGAGACGTGCTGGTGCTTGGCGCATCGAATCCGGTGCGAGATGCCGCCCTCATCGGCCTGCCCTTCGACGGTGTGGAGACCTACTCGCCGCGAGGTGCTGCCGGCATTGACGGCACGATTGCCCAAGCCATCGGAATCGCGCTGGCTACACAGTCCCGTGAGGCAGATGCGCCGCGCGCGCCGCGCACCGTAGCGCTCATGGGGGACGTGACGTTCCTGCACGACGCCACCTCGCTCATCCTCCCCGAGGACAATCCGCGCCCGGAGAACCTAACCATCGTCGTCTCAAACGACGACGGCGGCGGAATCTTTGAATTGCTTGAGCAGGGCCGTGAGCCGCTGCGCGCATCCTTCGAGAAGGCGTTTGGGACGCCGCATGGGGTGGGCGTCGCCAAGCTTGCGGAAGCCTGCGGTGCCGACTACCGCGAGGTGAGCTCGGCGCAAGAGCTTCTCGACGTCCTCGCGGAGCTCAAGGAATACTCCACCGGCATCACCGTGGTGGAGGCCCACACCACGCGGTCCTCGCGGCGCGCACTGCAGGAGGCGCTGGCGGCCAAGGTGGGCCAGTAAGGTGACCAGGCGGCGGGTGCGCCAGATCATCCTGGTGCTCTATGCGGCGGCGCTGGTGGGCATGGCGGGAATGGTCATTGGGCCTTTTCTCAACGACCGCGCTATTAACGCCAACCCCGGCCGCGCGCTGGCCACGGTGACTGATGTGGGCCGTCTGCGCACCTTCGTGGACTTCCAAGACGGCGAGGGCATTTATCACTCCCCGCCGACCGGTCTGCTCTATCCCACTGGCCTGGGAGAGGGCCAACAGGTGTGGGTACTCTACGCCAAGAACAACCCTGACCTGGTGAAAGTGGAGGGACGTGAGTGGACGCTCTCTATTATCCCGGGGTTGTCGTCGGCACTCGTGGCCACGCTGATCGCCGGCGCGTTGTGGTGGGGGAGTGGAAAAATTAACCGGAATTTAGCGCATCCGTTACCAACGGAGAACTCGGACAAGGAATGATGGGGCGCATGCGTGTAGCTATCGTCGCGGAATCCTTCTTGCCTAACGTCAACGGTGTGACCAACTCCGTGCTGCGCGTGCTCGAATACCTCCACGAGCACGGACACGAGGCCATTGTCGTTGCCCCCGGTGCCAGGGATGGCCAGGAGGAAATTCCTGACTACTTAGGGTTCAGCATCGTTCGCGTCCCCACCGTGCGGGTGCCGCTGGTGGATTCCCTCCCCGTGGGCGTGCCCACGAGCGCTGTGGACGAAGCACTCCGGGCCTTTAAGCCGGACATTATCCACCTTGCCAGCCCGTTCGTTCTCGGCGCGGCGGGAGCCTTCTCCGCGCGCCAATTGCGCATCCCGGCCGTGGCTTTGTATCAGACAGACGTGGCAGGATTTGCTACTAAATACCACGCTTCCGCCCTCGCTTATGGCGTGTGGGAGTGGCTGCGCACCATTCACAACGCCTGCCAGATGACCCTCGCGCCGTCGTCGCTCACCATTGCTGACTTGGAGAAGCACCACATCAAGAACGTGCGCCATTGGGGCCGCGGCGTGGACTCGGAGCGTTTCCATCCGTCGAAGCGCTCGGACGCGCTGCGCCGCGAGTGGGAGCCGACCGGCCGCAAGAAGATCGTCGGCTTCGTCGGCCGCTTGGCCGCGGAAAAAGGCGTGCACCGTTTGTCGGCGCTTAATGATCGTGAGGATATCCAGCTCGTCATCGTTGGCGATGGCCCTGAACGCCCGCTGCTGGAAGCGCAGCTGCCCAGTGCGGTCTTTACTGGAGCACTTGGCGGTGAGGAACTCGATGCGGCTTATGCTTCCCTCGACGTCTTCGTCCACGCCGGCGAGTTTGAGACCTTCTGCCAGGCCATTCAGGAGGCGCAGGCTTCCGGTGTGCCGACCATCGGTCCGCGTGCGGGCGGCCCGGTGGACCTCATTGAGGAGGGCTATAACGGGCTGCTTCTCGACGTTTCAACGTTCGTCGAAGACCTCCCCAACGCCGTCGATGCGCTGCTTAACCCGGAGATCCACGAGGAGCTGCGCGCGAATGCTCGCGAGTCCATCTCGACCAAGACGTGGCCTGCGCTGTGCGAGCAGCTGCTGGGCTACTACGAAGAGGTCTTGGAGGATGTCCGCGAGGTGCCCCTCACCATCTTGGGCCAGCGCCCAGAGCTGCCGCGTTGGGCCGCTCGCGCTCTTGGTGCACGCGTAGCCTAGACTTGGCTTTTGTGTCTAAGGCAGATCTGGATAAAAAGCCCTTCGATGTCGCGCGCATGTTTGACGCGGTGGGCAAGAAGTATGACATCACCAACACGGTGCTGTCCTTTGGCCAGGACGCGCGCTGGCGCCGTCTGACCCGCGAGCGGCTCAACCTTAAGCCGGGGGAGAAGCTTCTCGACCTCGCCGCCGGTACCGCGGTGTCCACCGTGGAGCTAGCTAAGTCTGGCGCGTGGTGCGTGGCTTGTGACTTCTCGCGCGGCATGCTGGCGGCCGGTAAGGACCGTGACGTGCCCAAGGTCGCCGGCGATGGCATGCGTCTGCCGTTTGCCGATAACACCTTTGATGCGGTGACCATCTCCTATGGCCTGCGCAATATCCACGATTTCGAGCTCGGTTTGCGCGAGATGGCCCGCGTGACCAAGCCGGGTGGGCGCTTGGCGGTCGCGGAGTTTTCCAAGCCCGTCATTCCGGTCTTTGGCACCGTGTACAAGGAATATCTGACCCGCTTGCTGCCGCCGATTGCCAAGGTGGTCTCCTCCAACCCGGAGGCCTACGTTTACCTCGCAGAGTCCATTCGCGCATGGCCGGAGCAGCACGAGCTAGCCGCCGCCATTAACCGCAATGGGTGGGAGCAGGCAGGCTGGCGCAACCTGACGTGCGGCATCGTGGCGCTGCACTCAGCGGTTAAACCGGCTTAAGGGGCCTAAGTCCCACAGGCCTTAGGCCCAGAGAGGGGTATCGCGGCGCAGCGCGGACACCGCGCCACCAGCGAGCCGCCAAGCGCGGGCGATGAGGTCCTTGTCTTCTTCCGTAATGAGGTTGCCCATCAGGCGCGCGGCGGCAGGCATGAGCATGCGGCCGACCGGACCGCGCATGGCGACGGGCCCGGCAAGCGGCAGGAACTGCGGGTAGGTCAGAAGGCGCGCGGCCGTGCGAGCCAGCAGGAAAGCTTCTCCGTACTCGGCGTGTAGGCGATCTGGCCAGGCCAAGGTGAGATCCTTCGTGCCGAGCATGTCGACGGCGAGAGCGGCCGTTTCCAAGCCATAGTCAATACCTTCGCCGTTGAGCGGGTTGACGCAGGCGGCGGCATCACCGATGAGCATCCAGTTCGCCCCCGCGACACCGGAGACTGCGCCGCCCATGGGCAACATCGCTGAGGCGACGTCGCGGAGCTCGCCTAGGCCCCAGTCCGCTCGCTGTTGATCGGCGTAGAAACTCAGGGCCTTCTTCGTGTTGAGGCGAGCTGGCCGGGAAGCTGTGGAGAGCGCGCCGAGGCCAATGTTGACGCCCTGACCGAGCGGGAAAATCCAGCCGTAGCCGGGCTGGACCACGCCATCGGCGTCCTTAAGCTCGACGTGGGAGTGCATCCACTCCTCGTCATCGTGCGGGGAATCGGCATAGGCGCGCGCGGCGATGCCGTAAACCTCATTGCGGTGCCACTGGCGGCCCAGCTGCTTGCCAAAGGTGGAACGTACACCGTCCGCGACAATGACCCATTTGGCACCTACGCGCTGCTGGTCTACGGCGAAAGAGGTGAGGCGGTTGCCTGTAAGTTGTGGGTCGGTAGCGGTGCCGGTGAAAAGACGCGCACCGGCGTCCTGGGCGGCGGTGACCAGGAGCGCGTCAAACTCGTAGCGCGGTAGGGCCGTTCCTTCCTGCGAGGGATACGTTGCCGGCCATGGTGCAGTAACCGAACCGCTAAAGCCATGCAGCTTCAGCCCACGGTTGCGGTAGGAGGCGTTGACCTCGATGCCGAGAAGATCCAGCTGATGCATGGCGCGGGGAGTGAGGCCATCGCCGCAGGTTTTATCGCGGGGGAAGGGGGAGGCGTCGATAAGCACGGTATCGTGGCCGGCTCGCGCGGCATGGATAGCGGCTGCGGCACCAGCGGGGCCCGCACCGACAACAGCGACGTCTGCATGGATGGAATCGATCTGCTCCGACATGGGGACTATCATTGCACGGGATAGTGGCCTTGAGTGTGTTGAGGGCCGTGCTATGGGCTACGGTAAGTAAACACTAGGATTTTTGAGTTAATAAGGAACGCGTTTAATGTCACACGGCCAAACTCGCGCCAAGCACGTGAACTTGGGGGATGCGCAGCTCACCGAGCGTATCAACGCCGGGATGACTGCCGTTGAAGATCTGCTCAGCGCGGAGCTCGACCGCGGGCAGGACTTCCTCAAGGAGAAGGTACGCCACCTCTCGATGGCTGGTGGTAAGCGTTTCCGTCCGATGATGGCGCTACTGGCCTCCGAATTCGGTGAGCGCCCAGAGTCTCCTGAGGTGATCAAGGCAGCCACGGCTGTGGAGATGGTGCACGTGGCCACGTTATATCACGACGACGTCATGGATGAAGCTGACCGTCGCCGCGGTGTGGAATCCGCTAACTTCCGTTGGACGAATTCCGTGGCGATTCTGGCTGGCGACGCCCTGCTGGCGCATGCTTCGCGGCTGATGAGCCAGCTGGATACGCACACCGTCGAGCACTTTGCCGAGACCTTCGAAGAGCTCGTTACCGGTCAGATGCGTGAGACAATCGGCGCCGGTGAGGCCAATGCGGTGGAGCACTACACGGCGGTTATTCGGGAAAAGACCGCCGTGCTTATTGCCTCCGCCGGCTATCTGGGTGCTTATCACTCGGGTGCAGGCCCCGAGCAGTGCGAGGCCCTGCGCCAAATTGGCTCTGCCGTGGGCATGATTTTCCAGATCGTGGACGACATCATTGATATCTTCTCCGACCCTGAGGAGTCCGGAAAGACGCCGGGAACCGACTTGCGCGAGGGCGTTTTTACGCTCCCAGTGCTCTATGCCTTGGAGGAAGAAGGTGAGGTTGGTGACGAGCTGCGTGGCTTGCTCACGGGCCCGCTGACTGATGATGCCTCCGTGGACCGCGCCATCGAATTGTTGTGGAAGTCCACCGGCCGCGACAAGGCCATGGCGGATGTCAACGCCTACCTGCGCGTGGTGGAAGACCAGCTCTCGCTCTTGCCCGAGTGCACGGCGAGTGAGGCGCTGCGTCAGCTCGCGGATTACACGGTCCAGCGCGTGGGCTAATTGAGGCTCCTGCCAGCTGATTTGCATGTTGGGCGGGACTTCGTAGTAAAGTACATAACCGCACTCACGAGTGCATGCCAGGTTGCCCGAGCGGCCAAAGGGAGCGGACTGTAAATCCGCCGGCATTGCCTTCAGAAGTTCGAATCTTCTACCTGGCACAGAATGAATCCCGCAGACACAGAAATGTGCCTGCGGGATTTTGCGTTGCGTGGGGGACGCGATCGCGGGCGCATGGGGGCTGGGGCGGCCTAGGGTGGCGTTGAGGGGGTGTTTAAACGCTTCTTCTAAAGGCTTAAAAACACTAACTATGCTGGCGATTTGTGTTGTTTACGCGTTTCGGGTTAATCTTTTCAAGGCTTCAACGAGAGCACAGCGGAGATAATCCGTTACTCAAATGAGGCTGTGCCCCCTTAGCTCAGTCGGCAGAGCGTTTCCATGGTAAGGAAAAGGTCGACAGTTCGATTCTGTCAGGGGGCTCCATTCATGTTTCCAGACATTTCTGGAAGGTGAATATGGCGGTGTAGCTCAGTGGTAGAGCAAGCGACTCATAATCGCTGTGTCGCGAGTTCAATTCTCGCCATCGCTACCGGGAAGGAAAAGCGCCCGCGTTCAGGGCGCTTTTTTACTACCGACTCCCAGCCTTACACGGCACGTGGTTTCCATGTGGGATCACCGTTCTGGTAGGGTTGTGCGTTGTCCCAAAAAGGGCACGCAAAGGGGCGTGGCGCAATTGGTAGCGCAACGGTCTCCAAAACCGTAGGTTGCAGGTTCGAGTCCTGTCGCCCCTGCCACATCACTTCAAGGAGGAAATCGCCGTGAGCGATGAAAAGCAGCCGAGCACCGGGGCAGCCCGCCCAACCGGCAAGCGTCAGCTCTCTGGCGCAGCGACCACCTCTACTGAGTCCTACACTGACAAGCGCGTTGTGCGCGTCGAGGACAAGAAGGAAGAGTCCGCCGGTGGCTCCGTAGCCTCCTTCCCGAGTGAGGTTGTCTCCGAGGTAAAGAAGGTTGTCTGGCCTACTGGTAAGGAAATGGTCCAGTACGTTCTCGTGACCTTCGCCTTCCTCATCGTGCTGACTGCACTCGTCTGGGGTGTTGACACGCTGACTGGCCTCGGAGTTGAAGCGGTCCTCGCACCTTAGTAGAATCAACCACATACTTTCATCCCGCCGAATCCCACCAGGGGAACGGCGGGATACTTTTTGCCCTAGCTACCCCGGGTACCCTGGTGGTGACTAGACGGATTAACAGACAGATGGAGCAAACAATGAGCGACGAAACCACTGGCACTTCCCTTGAACAGGCCATGATCGATAGCGTCCAAGACCAGGCCTCTGAGGCTGCTGAGGCAGCGGACGCTGCCGAGGAGACCACGGACGCAGCTGCCGCCGAGGAACAGCAGGAGGAACTCTCCGCAGAAGAGCAGGAAGCTGCCGAGAAGGAAGCTGCTGCGAAGGCCGCTGAGGCAGCGCTGGGTGGCGGTGCTGAGGAGGGGGACGAGGAGGCGTCGGAAAGCGCAGTCCCTGGTGCTGACGCTGCCGCAGCAGAGGCTGAGTACAAGACTCGCCTGCGCGCCTTTACTCGTGAGCTGAAGAAGCAGCCGGGCCAGTGGTACATCATTCAGTGCTACTCCGGTTACGAGAACAAGGTGAAGACCAACCTGGACATGCGCGCCCAGACGCTTGAGGTGGAGGATTCCATTTTTGAGGTCGTCGTGCCAGTCGAGCAGGTCCTGGAGAAGAAGGACGGCAAGAAGAAGGTTGTGAAGCGCAAGCTGCTTCCGGGCTACGTGCTGGTGCGCATGGAGCTTAACGACGCTGCCTGGTCCGTCGTCCGCGATACCCCGGGTGTGACTTCCTTCGTGGGCAATGAGGGCAACGCTACCCCGGTCAAGATTCGCGACGTGGCCAAGTTCCTCATGCCGAACGACGCAACTGTTACCCCGGAGAGCTCGGCTGCCGACGCTGACGGTGAGCAGGTCGTTGCCATGCCGGAGAAGGAAATGGCCAAGGCTTATGCCCACGACTTCGAGGTGGGCGAGGCTGTCACCATCCTGTCCGGCCCGCTGGCCTCTGTTTCCGCCACCATTTCCGAGATTGATCCGGAGACTGGCAAGATGCAGGGTCTGGTGTCTATCTTCGGCCGTGAGACCCCGGTGGAGCTGTCCCCGACGGAGATCGAGCGCATCTCCTAAAAAGCGATTTTGAGCTGGGCGCACGGTGTTCTAAACTTGAACGCCGTGCGCTTTTGCGCATGTTAAAACGTTCATCCTCCGGTGGCCCACAACGCGTGAGCATCCGGACGGGGTGCTGTTATTCATCGTGGCGGCACCTCGGTACCACAGGAAAGAGGTAATTCGATGGCTCCCAAGAAGAAGGTTACTGGCCTGATCAAGCTCCAGATCGAGGCAGGCGCTGCTAACCCGGCTCCGCCGGTTGGTCCGGCACTCGGTGCCCACGGCGTCAACATCATGGAGTTCTGCAAGGCTTACAACGCTGCTACCGAGTCCCAGCGCGGCAACGTTGTTCCGGTGGAAATCACCGTGTACGAGGACCGCTCCTTCGACTTCAAACTGAAGACCCCGCCGGCTGCAAAGCTTCTGCTCAAGGCTGCTGGCATCAAGAAGGGCTCCGGCGTTCCGCACACCGACAAGGTGGGCTCCGTGACCTGGGATCAGTGCAAGGAGATTGCACAGACCAAGTTCGAGGACCTCAACGCTCGTGACATTGAGAACGGCGCCCGCATCATCGCTGGTACCGCTCGCTCCATGGGCATCACCGTTGACGGCGTCCCGGCTAAGTAATAACCGAATCTTTAATGCGCGATACGTTCTGTATCGCGCGTGGCAGGGCCAGCTTCGGCCCGCTATCACCACATCAATCCAAGAAAAGGAATTGCACTTATGAGCACCAAGTCGAAGGCATACAAGGCTGCCGCTGAGCTGGTAGACCGCTCCCGCCTGTACCGTCCGATCGAGGCTGCCAAGCTGGCCAAGGAGACCTCCTCCAAGAACTTCGACGCCACCGTGGACGTTGTCTTCCGCCTGGGCGTTGACCCGCGTAAGGCTGACCAGCTGGTTCGCGGTACCGTTTCCCTGCCGCATGGCACCGGTAAGGACGTCCGCGTAGCTGTCTTCGCTGAAGGCGACAACGCTGAGGCCGCTAAGGCTGCTGGCGCTGACATCGTCGGTACCGAAGAGCTGATTGCTGCTATCAACGAGGGCAACATCGACTTCGACGTTGCTATCGCTACCCCGGACCAGATGGCCAAGGTTGGCCGCGTTGCTCGCGTCCTGGGCCCGCGTGGTCTCATGCCGAACCCGAAGACCGGTACCGTGACCGCTGACGTGACCAAGGCTGTTGCTGACGTCAAGGGCGGTAAGATTTCCTTCCGCGTTGACAAGGCTTCCAACCTGCACGCCATCATCGGTAAGGCTTCCTTCGACGCTGAGAAGCTGGCTGAGAACTACGGTGCACTTTACGACGAGATCGTTCGTCTGAAGCCGTCCTCCGCCAAGGGCGTCTACGCCAAGAAGATCACCATCTCCACCACCTCCGGCCCGGGCATCCCGGTCGACGCTTCCGTGGAGAAGAACTACACTGACTAGTTTTAGTCTGTGTTAACGGCGTTGAGTTAACGCTGTTGAGGCCCTGGTTCGTTCGCGAGCTAGGGCCTTTCGGCATCTCTTGGCTTCCATATGCGCTAGTCAAAGGGCATTTTCTCACTTACAGGCAATTGGCAGGTTGGTGGTATGGCATTACAAGGAACCTGCCGCATAATAATCTTGTGCGTTTGAGAGAGGCGCATGAGAGATAGAGAGAACACCCTGAGTCTTGCAGGGCGGGCGGCGTGAGAAACCGCCTGATAGACAAGACCCCTTGCAACGCGGGTCCCGGATTTTCCTGGGGCCCGCGTTGTGCTGTGCGCTGCGTCCCCCACCCACCACCGCAGCTAGGTGATTAAGGATCAAAATGTGTGTCTTAGCCCGTAGCTCAAGGGGTGAAGCTTGGGGTGCAGGCGAAGACGGGGGCTAGAGGACCAAACTAAAGACACCATTTGGGGCGCTGAATCAAGAAAAGTCCAGGTAAAAGTATACAAGGTTTGGCATAAGGTGCCAATGCTTTGGTCCTTCTTCTTCCTTCCAAGTAGCACCGGCTCCGTAGCGTCCTTCATGTCACTGAAGCATACGGGTCCACCTTAAGGTGGAACGATTGCTTTCCTGTTGTGACGCGTACAGAGGGTTTAAGGCCGCGGCTTTCCTTGAATCCAGTAGACGGACCAGATGACGTCCTCGCGCGGCACACCCCAGTCGTGCACAGCTATGGCGCGCACTGCTTTGGCGAGGTCCCCTTCGCCGGATACCCATACCGAATCGGGTGCAGTATCCGGGGCGAAACGAGAATCAAGGAGCTGTCTGGCGCGCGCAATGTGCTCCTCGTGCGGAGCGGAAATCATAGTGAGCGAGCGAACCTTGCCGCTCCACGTTTCCTCAAATCCATCCTCAATTTCGTCGTCGCTTGCGATCAGAGCAACGACGTCGACGCCGCCCAAGGCGTCCGGTGAGAAAGCTTCGTAATGTTCCAGGATGTGCCACAGCGCCGGAAGAGCGGAGGCGTCTGCGAGTAGCAGTTGTGACTTCCTAGGTTCTTGCCACCGTGCTTGTCCCGTATATATTCCTGCGGTATCCCCAGGTTGAGCCTTGCGGATCCAGTGCGTGCCCGGGCCATTATCGCCATGGGTTACCACGTCGACGTCGATAGTGTGGGCGTCATGATTGAGCCTGCGAATCGTGTACCACCGCAATGCTGGGCGAATCTTGGCGGGCAATCCCGTGACGGCGGCGCGAACATTGGAATCTTCAACCGGAAATGGCGAAAACTCCTGCCCGTCTTGGGGCATGAGGAGCCCAAAGTATTCGTCAGGCCCGGCTGAGGGGTAGGAACCAAACGCTGGTGAGTAAAAAGTTAGTCGGTGTAGCCGTGGCTTGAGGCGGGTGTTCCCGGTGAGGGTAACGGGTAGTAGGCGGTGATGTGTCAAGGGGTGTGTTCCTAGGTAGGAGGGAGATTTGAAACCATCATAAAGTACAGGTTAGGCTATCCTCAAATAAATTAGGGGGTGCGTATGCTCACGTGCCCGTTCGCAGTGAAGGAAAGGTTTATTCTATGATTGCCATCAACCGGCGCGCGAAAGCCGTGCTTGCGATTGTCTCGGCGGTAGCGATTGGTCTGACGGGCTGCTCACGTGGAAGCGGCGATGACAGCGCGGGCGTGGCCGGCGCAGACGAGCCCAGGGTTGCAAGCCTTGGGCTGGGAGATGCCGATACCGTGCTGGCACTCGGACTCACTCCCGTTGCTGTGGCCCCCTGGGGTGCGAAAGGGGATGGTGATCCCTCCGGAGTTGGCCCATGGGCGAAGGAGCTTTTGGGAGATGCCCAGCCCGAGGTGATCTACAACACCGCCTCCGGTTTCACGGCTGAGGTTCTAGAGCAGGTCACTGCCTCGGACCCCACACAGATCATTGCCGTGAACCAGGCAGTGGACCAGGAGGCAAAGAAATCCCTCGAGGATATCGCTCCGCTGACCGTGAAGCCCGAAGGTTTCGAGGACTGGCAGATCCCCTGGGATGAGCAAGTTAAGACCATCGCCTCTGCCGTGGATAAGGAAGAGGAGGGGGAGAAGCTCATTGACCAAGCAGAGGGCGCCTTTGAGCAGTTCAAGGACTCCCACCCGGAGCTGCAGGGCAAGCGAGCAGCCATCCTCATGCCCTATGGCGGGAAGCTGGGCCTCTACACGGCAGAAGACGGCCGTGGCCAGTTCATTGAAGACCTCGGCTTTGAGATCCCGCAGGAGCTGCAGGGTGATGGCTCCAGCTTCTTCGTGGACTATGCACCGGAAAACTACTCCCAGCTCAACAACGTGGACTACCTGTTCGTTGTGGATTACAACGGTGCGGCCGATGAACTGAAGAAGGATTCCACGTTCCAAGGCCTAGACGTGGCCAAGGACGGTCGCGTTCGTTACCTAGACACCGACACTGGCAATGCGATGAGCATGCCGAACCCGCTGACTATTCCGTGGGCCGTCGACAAATTCGAAGAGAAACTATAAGTGCTTGCACTATCGAGGAAGGCTGGCGCTATCCACGGCGTTGCGGGGACGCAACGCGGAGGCAAGGCAGCCGCACTGGACTCGCGGGGGAGAAGCCTCGCACTGCTCACCACGGCACTGGTTGTGTCGACCCTTCTCCTTTTCCTGTGCTCGCTGGTGGTGGGCTCTAGGGCTATCCCGTTGTCTGATTTGTTTGTTGCCCTCCTTCACAGGGGCGAAGCAGATATCGAGAGCATCGTGTGGGATCTGCGCATCCCACGCACGTTCTTGGCCTACTTCGCGGGAGCGGCCATCGCGGTATCCGGTGTTATCGCACAGTCTTGGACTAGAAACCCCTTGGCCGATCCGGGCTTCATCGGTATCACTGCGGGTGCCTCCTTCCTTGTTGCCCTCGGGACAGCAGTAGGAATCGCCACCTCAACCGGGATGCGGACTGCCCTGGCCCTCCTAGGTGCCGGCGTGGCCACAACATTGGTGCTGGGTGTGTCCCGCAGGTTTCAGGATCCCTTGACGCTGGTCTTAGTCGGCGCAGGGGTCGCTGCTGCTTTGAGCTCAGGCGCCATGCTGATCGGCCTGTACTCCACGGATGTCCTCGACAGTATGCGTCGGTGGACCATCGGCTCCACGTTTGGGCGTGGCCCTGAAGATGTCGCCATCGCGGGTATCGGATTGCTCGTCGGGCTTATCATTGCCGCACGTGTGGCACGCCCGCTCGATCTTTTGGCAATGGGGGAGGAATCCTCGGTTGCCTTGGGTGGCTCGCCCTCGCTAACGCGGCGCGGCGCTGCCGTGAGCATCGTTGTCTTAGCGGGATGCGCTACTGCGGCGACAGGGCCCATTGCCTTCGTCGGATTTGCCATCCCTCATCTACTGCGCCGGTTCACGGGGCCGGAAGTTACCGCAATGATTGTTCCTGCCGCATTACTCGGTGGCTGTTCCGTACTTGCTGCAGATATTCTAGGCCGCCTCATCGCGGGCCCCTCAGAGCTGGAGATGTCCATTGTCTTGGCCTTTGTGGGCGCACCATTTCTCATTTGGGCAGTACACCGCGGGGAGCACACGCTATGAGTGGGCGGGTGAAGGGGGACGTCGCCAAGCATCTGCGTTCCCAAGAACGACAGCGCCGGACGTGGATATGGGTGGCCACCTGCTTCTTTATTCTGGTCGCAGCAAGCTCCTATGTCCTCCTTTTGGGCCAGGGGCCTGTGGCCTTGAGTCCGGGGCGGGTCCTGGAGATCCTCAACGGCGGGGGAAGCCGAAGCGAAATCCGCGTGGTCTGGGACCTGCGCATGCCGGTAGCGCTAGCGACCCTCATCGTGGGTGCCGCGCTCGGCTTGGCAGGGTCGTGGACGCAGTCAATGTCGCGCAATCCGCTGGCCTCGCCCGACATTCTTGGCGTGACTGGTGGCGCGTCCGTCATGGTGGTCCTCGGAACGGTATTCTCCCGGCCGCTGCTTGTCGACGGGCTCTCCATGTTCTGGTGGCGGGCGGGACTCGCCCTGTTGGGCGCGATGCTAGCGGCCATTCTGCTGGTGGCGCTTGGGGGAATCGGCACGAGCAACCGTATCGTCATCGTCGGAATCGCGCTGTCGCTTCTGTTCCAAGCCCTCGTGGCATATCTGTTGCGCGCAGCTGAGCTCCTCCGCGCGGCGCAATCGCAGCTGTGGCTGGCGGGCACCACGGGCTTCGTGCGGATGGAGGTCATTGTTCCATTACTTGTGGGGCTGACTCCTTTCGTAATCCTCGGCCTGTGGTGTGCTCGGGAGCTACCACTCCTGGCACACGATGATCTTTCGGCCCTCTCCTTGGGGGTCAACATCACGCGCACACGTGCTCTCCTGTTGGTTGCGGCTACGGGCATTTGCGCGGTGACCGTTTCCGTGGCTGGGCCTATCGGCTTTATTGCGCTTCTGGCCCCGCATGTGGGGCGCATGGTTGCCCGGACGCCCACGCCTGTGCCGCTGGTCTCCTGCGCTGCTGGCGCCGCTTTGTTGAGTGTGTGTGCTGTCATTGCCGGAATGCTGCCGATGGACGCTCCAGTGGGCGCGGTGTCTTCCATTATCGGAGGGTGCGCCCTGGTCATCTTGGTGTGGAATGCCGCCCGGCGGAGAGGATAAAAGCTTATGAACGACAGAGAAATTACGGCCACTGGTATTCATGCCGGCTATAAGGACGGGGAAGACATCCTGTCCGGCGTTGACTTAGTGGCCCGCCCGGGCGAAATCACCACGCTCATTGGGCCGAATGGCTGCGGAAAATCCACGTTGCTCAAGACCTTGTCTAAGATTCTTCGCCCGCGCCAGGGAAGCGTCCGCATTGGTGAGCTGGATGTGCACGCCATGAGCCCGAAAGAAGCCGCGGCCCGCGTCGCGCTTCTTCCGCAGCAGCCGACGGCGCCCGACGGGCTGCGGGTGGGCGAACTCGTCGCGCGTGGGCGCTACCCGCACCTGGGCCGCGGCAGGGGCCTGTCCGCGGAGGACCGCGACATCATCGCGCAGGCCTGCGTGGAGACTGGTATTACTGACTTCATCGATCGGGATATCGCGGCGCTTTCGGGTGGCCAACGCCAGCGGGTATGGCTCGCGCTTGCCTTGGCTCAGGACACGCCAGTGCTGCTTCTCGACGAACCCACCACCTTCCTCGATCCAGCCCACGCCATCAGCGTGTTGGAGCTTGTGCGTGCACAAGCAGACGCCGGGAAAACGGTGGTCGTTGTGCTGCACGATCTCATGCTGGCCGGCCAGTACTCCGACACCATGGTGGTCATGAACAACGGCGAGGTCATCGCGCAGGAAAGTCCCCGGCAGGCGTTGACGAAAGAAGTGCTGGCAGCCGCCTATGGCATCGACGTCGAGATCTGGGATGACCCGCGAAGCGACGCCCCCGTCATCGTTCCGCGCGGGGTGCTCAGGGACTAGGAATTCTCGTTGGGTGGCACGGGGAAAAGAAGCCCCGAGAGCCGCGATTTGGAGTTGGCTAGCGTGGCTTGTATAGTTCCTAGCGAAGTTTGAACGGCCTGAAAGGTCGAGTCAAAGTTCACCGAAGACCGTCGGTCATCCGGATACCCGGATCGAAGGTTCCTCATCCTAGGGGACGGCCCACGCAGGAGACACTTTGCGATTAATCGCGGCATTCTCTTATGCCGCGCGCCCTGTGCTCTTGCACGGGGCTTTTGTTGTTTCGGTTGTCCATTGGGCAAGCGGAGTAGGGAAGGCCCCGGCGGAAAACACAAGAGATGTTTCGAAAGGAGGCGAAGTAGAAAATGGCAAACCCGAAGAACACCGCAGACCTGGCAAAGCTGAAGGAGAAGCTCGATGGCGCTAACTCCATCGTGCTTACCGAGTACCGTGGCCTGACCGTGGGTCAGCTCCAGGAGCTGCGTAACAACCTCGGCTTTGACGTTGAGTACTCCGTCGCCAAGAACACCCTCTTCAAGATCGCTGCCAACGAAGCTGGCATCGAGGGTCTTGACGAGCACCTGACTGGCCCGACCGCTATTGCGTTCATCAAGGGCGAGGCAGTGGATGCCGCTAAGGTCATCAAGAAGTTCGCTGATGACAACAAGGCATTCGTCGTCAAGGGTGGCTACATGGACGGCAACATCCTGTCTGCCGACCAGGTTGCAGCCATCGCTGAGCTGGACAACCGCGAGACCACTCTCGCCAAGCTGGCTGGCGCCATGAAGGGTTCTATGGCAAAGGCTGCTGCCGTATTCAACGCTCCTGCTACCAAGATGGTCCGCACCGCTGCGGCCCTGCAGGACAAGAAGGCTGCAGAAGCTTAAGACGCCAACTAAAGGCGCACAACTTAAACACACACACTTTTATCTGGCCGCCTAGGGTGGCCAGGAACACTGAGAAAGGATGCCAATCATGGCTAAGCTCACCAAGGACGAGCTCATTGAAGCTTTCAAGGAAATGACCCTCATCGAGCTCTCCGAGTTCGTTAAGGAATTCGAGGAGGTCTTCGACGTTGAGGCCGCTGCTCCGGTTGCTGCCGTTGCTGCTGGTGCCCCGGCTGCCGGCGGTGCCGCTGAGGAAGAGAAGACCGAGTTCGACGTCGTTCTGACCGACGCTGGCGCTAAGAAGATCGGCGTTATTAAGGCTGTCCGCGAGATCGTCTCCGGCCTGGGCCTGAAGGAAGCCAAGGAAATGGTTGAGGGTGCTCCGAAGGCTATCCTCGAGGGCGCTTCCAAGGACGACGCTGAGGCTGCTAAGGCTAAGCTCGAAGAGGCTGGCGCTTCCGTCGAGCTCAAGTAATTCACCTGAATTACTCAAGCTTTCCCGCGCAGCACATTCGCTGCGCACCAACAACCCCGTTCCGCGTAAAGGCGGTGCGGGGTTGTTCTCGTTTGTCGGAACCTCGGTGGCCCGGCGGATTCTAAGCATTGCGAGTCAGGTCTTGACACTAGGGTCAAAAAGAGACACTATTAGGGTGTGCAATTTCGACGTAGGAGTCTCGAGCGGTTCCATCAGGATGGTGTGCCGCCGCGATATATTCCATCGGAATTGCGCTCGGTAGTACGCCGCAAGTTGCTTATGATCGGACGGTCTGTAAATGTCACGGACCTTCGGATTCCGCCAGCAAACCGGTTGGAGCGGCTCAAGGGTGACCTTGAGGGCTACTACTCAATTCGCGTCAACTCGCAGTGGCGCATCATATTCAAGTGGACACCCGAAGGAGCTGTTGACGTTGACTTTATCGACTACCACTGAAGCACACACTCATGTTGATGTTGTTCCCGTTCCGCATCCTGGAGAAATCCTTCTCCTAGAATTCCTCAAACCCTGCGGTATTACCCAGTATCGCCTGGCCAACGACATTGGCACTACCCGCTCCCAAGTCTCCAAAATTACCCGTGGCGCGCTCGGTATCAGTGCCGATATGGCTTTGCGTTTGTCGGCCTACTTTGGGAACTCCGCCGAGTTCTGGCTCGGGCTCCAAGAGGAATACGATCTCTGGAAAGCTCGCCAGACCACGGATGTCAGCGCTATCGTTCCGTGGAATCACAAAGAAGAAGCTGACTCTCGTTTGTAGAGTTCGCTCAATCGCACTCAAGGCGGGGTTGAGGTTGCCCTGCCGCGTCGGAGTAAACTCGCAAATCGCCCCCTAGCGCGAGTGTGTATTGGGCAAATGAATCGGTAGGATAAGCCACCATGCTGCCCAAGTCCCGCATCTTCTCCGTCCTCCTGCTCGGCCTCGGCGTCGCGCTGATCGCGGCCGGCCTGGCGGCGTCGAGCTTCTTGAGCTTTAGCCCGCGCCTGCCGCTGGATATCAAGGACACGACGTGGACGATGCAGGATGACAGCGCCACCGCGCAGGCGCTGTCCGCTGAGGGTGTTACGCAGTACGAGGGGCCGATGACCTATCAGCTCAACCTGGACATTCAGGACCCGGCGGACAAGGAGACGGCAACACTGCGGGTGGGTGAATCCGCCATCCGTGGCGGCACGGGCAACGTGGAGGACTTGAGCTTTGCGCGCGTGTGGAATTACCCCGTTGATCGCCTCAGCGGTGAGGCGACGGGCCCCGCGGCGCTCTCCCACACTATGGGCTCGCCCACGGCGGAGGTCCCCGTTGAAGGCTACTGGCTAAAGCTGCCCGCTGATGCCGAGCAGACCACCTACCCGGTCTTTGACCCGGTTCTGCGCAAGGCGGCCGACGCCGTCTTCGAGGGGTCCCTCGACATCGACGGCCGTACTGTCTACCACTACCGCCAGGAGATTGAGCCCACCAACGTGGCTACCCTCTATGCTGGCACGACGACCACGACGTTGAGCAATGAAGACGGCTCCACCGAGCAGGGCTACCTCTTCCACGCTGCAACGAGGGACCTCTACGTAGACCAGGTCACCGGACTCGTCGTAGGCATGGACATTGATGTGCGGGACTACTGGGCCGACCGCGAGGGCAATGAGCGCGAGGTGCAGTTCGCGTTTAAAGGTGCTACCGATGAGGAATCCCGCGCGGAGCTGCTCCAACAAGCCGAGCGCTTCCCGCGCAGTGCTGTGGGGCAGTGGGTACGCTGGGGCGGCATTGGAGTCGGTGCCGTTCTGGTGTTGCTTGGGGCGCTGGGCGCTTTCCGACGTCCCACCAGCCGCCACTCCCGCTAGCCACTCGCGCTAGAGGCCCGCGCGTGCGGATCTACGTAGCGACACGCCGCGGGCGCGTTTCGCCTTTACAAGGCTGCCATTATGCTATAGGCTATTTCGTTGCGCTGGAATCTGGATCTTTAGTGCACATTTAGCCTTTCGAGCGGTGATGGCAAAACCGACTTGACAAGGTGATTTTGTGCATTCTAAACCCAGTCACTCCACAGCAGACCGAATGCTAAATCTACCAGCGGTTTTGCACCTCACCGGCCAGGGTGGGGCCGCAATCCGCCAGAGGTACTGGAAGGACCCATCTTGGCAGTCTCCCGCCAGACCAAGTCAGTGGCCAACATCCCTGGAGCCCCGAAGCGATACTCCTTCGCTAAAATCAGCGAGCCCATCGCTGTGCCGGGCCTCCTTGATCTACAACTCGATTCTTACGCGTGGCTCATCGGTACCCCCGAGTGGCGCGAACGCGAGCAGGCAGAGCGCGGCGACGACGCACGCGTGACGAGCGGCCTTGAGGATATCCTCGAGGAGCTTTCTCCGATCCAGGATTACTCGGGCAACATGTCCCTGTCCCTGTCGGAGCCTCGCTTCGAGCCGGTGAAGAACACCGTGGACGAGTGCAAAGAGAAGGACATCAACTACTCGGCGCCACTGTACGTCACCGCAGAATTTATTAATAACGACACCCAGGAGATTAAGTCCCAGACCGTCTTCATCGGCGATTTCCCGATGATGACCGATAAGGGCACCTTCATCGTCAACGGCACCGAGCGCGTTATCGTCTCGCAGCTCGTGCGTTCCCCGGGTGTCTACTTCGACCAGACTATCGACAAGTCCACCGAGCGTCCGCTGCACTCCGTGAAGGTTATTCCTTCCCGAGGTGCTTGGCTCGAGTTTGACGTCGATAAGCGCGACACCGTCGGCGTTCGTATCGACCGCAAGCGCCGCCAGCCGGTGACGGTTCTGCTCAAGGCCCTGGGATGGACCGAGGAGCAGATTAAGGAGCGCTTCGGCTTCTCCGAGCTGATGATGTCCACCCTCGAGTCTGATGGCGTGGCCAACACTGATGAGGCTCTCCTGGAGATCTACCGCAAGCAGCGCCCGGGCGAGCAGCCCACGCGTGACCTTGCGCAGGCACTGCTGGATAACTCCTTCTTCCGCGCTAAGCGCTACGACCTGGCCAAGGTGGGCCGCTACAAGGTCAACCGCAAGCTCGGCTTGGGCGGTGACCACGACGGTCTCATGACCCTGACCGAGGAAGACATTGCTGTCACCCTCGAGTACCTCGTGCGCCTGCATGCAGGTGAGCGTGAGATGAAGGCCCCGAACGGTGAGATGATCTCCATCCACACCGACGATATCGACCACTTCGGTAACCGTCGTCTCCGCACCGTGGGCGAGCTCATCCAGAACCAGGTCCGCGTGGGCCTGTCCCGCATGGAGCGAGTCGTCCGCGAGCGCATGACCACCCAGGATGCAGAGTCGATTACCCCGACCTCCCTGATTAACGTTCGCCCGGTTTCTGCTGCCATCCGCGAGTTCTTCGGTACCTCCCAGCTCTCGCAGTTCATGGACCAGAACAACTCCCTGTCTGGCCTGACCCACAAGCGCCGCCTGTCCGCACTGGGCCCGGGCGGTCTGTCCCGTGAGCGCGCCGGCATTGAGGTGCGAGACGTACACGCCTCGCACTACGGCCGTATGTGCCCGATTGAAACCCCTGAGGGTCCGAACATTGGTCTGATCGGTTCGCTGGCGTCCTACGCTCGCGTGAACGCCTTCGGCTTCATCGAGACCCCGTACCGCAAGGTTGTTGACGGCAAGGTCACCGACCAGGTGGAGTACCTCACCGCTGACGAAGAGGATCGCTACGCAATTGCCCAGGCCGAGGTAGAGAAGGATGCTGACGGCACCCTGACTGCTGACCGTATTGAGGTCCGCCTCAAGGACGGCGATATCGGCGTGACCGACGCCTCCGGTGTCGACTACGTTGACGTGTCCCCGCGCCAGATGGTGTCTGTGGCTACCGCCATGATTCCGTTCCTGGAGCACGACGATGCTAACCGTGCCCTCATGGGTGCGAACATGCAGCGTCAGGCCGTGCCGCTCGTGCGTTCCGAGGCCCCGTACGTGGGTACCGGTATGGAGCAGCGCGCTGCATACGACGCCGGTGACCTCATCATCACCCCGAAGGCGGGCGTGGTGGAGAACGTCACCGCAGACCTCATCACCATCATGGATGACGAGGGCCAGCGTGATACCTACATGCTGCGCAAGTTCGAGCGCACTAACCAGAACACCAACTACAACCAGACCCCGCTGGTGTCCCTGGGTGACCGCGTGGAGGCAGGCCAGGTGCTTGCCGACGGCCCCGGTACCCACAACGGTGAGATGTCCCTCGGCCGCAACCTGCTGGTTGCCTTCATGCCGTGGGAAGGCCACAACTACGAGGACGCCATCATCCTCAACCAGCGCATCGTGGAGGAAGACATCCTCACCTCGATTCACATCGAGGAGCACGAGATTGACGCTCGCGATACCAAGCTGGGCCCGGAGGAGATTACCCGCGAGATCCCGAACGTCTCCGATGACGTTCTGCGTGACCTCGACGAGCGCGGCATCGTCCGCATTGGTGCCGACGTCCGCGCGGGCGACATCCTGGTAGGTAAGGTCACCCCGAAGGGCGAGACCGAGCTGACCCCGGAGGAGCGCCTGCTGCGCGCCATCTTCGGCGAGAAGGCCCGCGAGGTGCGCGATACCTCCATGAAGGTGCCGCACGGTGAGACCGGTAAGGTCATCGGCGTCTCCCGCTTCTCCCGCGAGGATGACGACGACCTGGCCCCGGGCGTCAACGAGATGATCCGCGTCTACGTGGCTCAGAAGCGCAAGATCCAGGACGGCGATAAGCTCGCTGGCCGCCACGGCAACAAGGGTGTTGTGGGCAAGATCCTGCCGCCGGAGGATATGCCGTTCATGGAGGATGGCACCCCGGTCGACATCATCCTTAACACCCACGGTGTGCCGCGTCGTATGAACATTGGCCAGGTTCTCGAGGTTCACCTCGGCTGGCTGGCTCATGCTGGTTGGAAGATCGATACCGAGGATCCGGCCAACGCCGACCTGCTGAAGAAGCTGCCGGAAGAGCTGTACGACGTCCCGCCGGAGTCCCTCACCGCCACCCCGGTCTTCGACGGCGCTACCAACGAAGAGATCTCCCGCCTACTGGCTTCCTCCAAGCCGAACCGCGATGGTGACGTCATGGTGGATGAGCACGGTAAGGCCCGCCTCTTCGACGGCCGCTCCGGCGAGCCGTACATGTACCCGGTGTCCGTCGGCTACATGTACATGCTCAAGCTGCACCACTTGGTTGACGAGAAGATTCACGCTCGTTCCACCGGTCCGTACTCCATGATTACCCAGCAGCCGCTGGGTGGTAAGGCACAGTTCGGTGGCCAGCGCTTCGGTGAGATGGAGGTGTGGGCAATGCAGGCATACGGCGCTGCCTACACCCTGCAGGAGCTCCTGACCATCAAGTCCGATGACGTCGTCGGCCGTGTCAAGGTCTACGAAGCAATCGTTAAGGGCGATAACATCCCGGATCCGGGTATTCCGGAGTCCTTCAAGGTCCTCCTCAAGGAGCTGCAGTCCCTGTGCCTCAACGTGGAAGTTCTCTCCACCGATGGCACCCCGATGGAACTGTCCGGCTCCGATGACGACGAGTTGGATGGCGCACCGTCCCTGGGCATTAACCTGTCCCGCGACGAGCGCTCCGACGCTGACATCGCCTAATAGCTGCCTAATTACTGTCTAGTTGCTTGGTCCGCCCCACATGGAGGGCGGGCATAGAAAATTACTAACTCATAAAAGCCATCAACTTCCCCCGCCACGGGGGATGAAAGGGAGACATTACGTGTTTGACGTAAATCTCTTCGACGAGCTCCGTATCGGTCTGGCCACCGCCGATGACATCCGCCGCTGGTCCAAGGGCGAAGTCAAGAAGCCCGAGACCATTAACTACCGAACCCTCAAGCCGGAGAAGGACGGCCTCTTCTGCGAGCGCATCTTCGGCCCTACCCGCGACTGGGAGTGCTCCTGCGGTAAGTACAAGCGTGTCCGCTACAAGGGCATCATCTGTGAGCGCTGCGGCGTCGAGGTGACCAAGTCCAAGGTGCGTCGTGAGCGCATGGGCCACATCGAGCTGGCCGCGCCGGTTACCCACATCTGGTACTTCAAGGGCGTTCCTTCCCGCCTGGGCTACCTGCTGGACCTGGCTCCGAAGGACCTTGAGCGCATCATCTACTTCGCTGCCAACATCATCACCTCTGTGGACGAGGAAGCTCGCCACAATGACCAGTCCACTCTGGAAGCAGAAATGCTGCTGGAGAAGAAGGACGTGGAGGATGACGTCGAGGCAGAGATCGCTGAGCGCGCTGCCAAGCTCGAGCAGGATCTGGCCGAGCTGGAGGCCGCCGGCGCAAAGGCTGATGCGCGTCGCAAGGTCCAGAACGCTGCCGACAAGGAGATGCAGCACATCCGCGAGCGCGGTGAGCGCGAGGTTGCTCGCCTCGACGAAATCTGGAACACCTTCATCAAGCTGGCTCCGAAGCAGATGATCATCGATGAGACCATCTACGAAGAGCTGGTTGACCGCTACGAGGATTACTTCACCGGCGGCATGGGTGCTGAGGCTATCCAGACCCTCATTCGCAACTTTGACCTCGAGGCTGAGGCTGAGGTTCTCAAGGAGATCATCAACAACGGCAAGGGCCAGAAGAAGATGCGTGCCCTTAAGCGCCTCAAGGTTGTCGCAGCCTTCCTGCGCTCGGGCAACGACCCGGCCGGCATGGTGCTCGACGCTATCCCGGTCATCCCGCCGGAGCTGCGCCCGATGGTGCAGTTGGACGGTGGCCGCTTCGCTACCTCCGACCTCAATGACCTCTACCGTCGCGTCATCAACCGCAACAACCGCCTCAAGCGCATGATCGACCTCGGCGCGCCTGAGATCATCGTGAACAACGAGAAGCGCATGTTGCAGGAGTCCGTCGATGCGCTGTTCGACAACGGCCGCCGCGGCCGTCCGGTTACCGGCCCGGGCAACCGCCCGCTGAAGTCCCTGTCTGACCTGCTCAAGGGTAAGCAGGGCCGCTTCCGCCAGAACCTGCTGGGTAAGCGTGTGGACTACTCCGGCCGTTCCGTGATTATCGTTGGTCCGCAGCTCAAGCTGCACGAGTGTGGTCTGCCGAAGCTCATGGCACTGGAGCTGTTCAAGCCCTTCGTCATGAAGCGTCTGGTGGAGAATGACTACGCCCAGAACATCAAGTCCGCCAAGCGTATGGTGGAGCGTCAGCGCCCTGAGGTGTGGGACGTCCTCGAAGAGGCCATTTCTGAGCACCCGGTGATGCTGAACCGTGCACCGACCCTGCACCGCCTGGGTATCCAGGCTTTCGAGCCGAAGCTTGTTGAGGGTAAGGCCATCCAGCTGCACCCGCTGGCCTGTGAGGCCTTCAACGCCGACTTCGACGGTGACCAGATGGCAGTCCACCTGCCGCTGTCCGCTGAAGCACAGGCAGAGGCCCGCGTCCTCATGCTGGCCTCCAACAACATTCTGTCCCCGGCGTCCGGTAAGCCGCTGGCTATGCCGCGCCTGGATATGGTGACCGGCCTCTACTACCTCACCATGGACAAGGGCGAGGACGAGATCGGTGGCGCGGGACGCTACCGTGAAGCTACCGAAGACCAGCCTGCACAGGGTGTCTACTCCTCCTACGCGGAAGCCATCATGGCTCGCGACCGCGGCGTGCTGGGCCTGCAGGCCCCGATCAAGGTGCGCATCTCGCACCTGCGCCCGCCGGCAGATATTGAGGCCGAGCACTTCCCGGACGGTTGGCAGAAGGGCCAGGCCTGGATGGCAGAGACCACCTTGGGCCGCATCATGTTCAACGACCTGCTGCCGTGGAACTACCCGTACCTGGAGGGCGTCATGGTCCGTAAGGGCGGCGCCGGCAACAAGATGCTGCTTGGTGACGTCATCAATGACCTCGCCGCGAAGTACCCGATGATCACCGTTGCCCAGGTTCTGGACAAGATGAAGGACGCTGGCTTCTACTGGGCTACCCGTTCTGGCGTGACCATCACCATGGATGACGTTCTGGTTCTCCCGAACAAGCACGAGGTGCTTGAGTCCTACGAGAAGGAAGCAGAGCGCATCGAGCGCAAGTACTGGGAGCAGGGTGCTCTTACCGAGCGCGAGCGCTACGACCGCCTCGTTGAGCTGTGGAAGGACGCTACCGATACCGTCGGTGAGGCCGTCGAGAACATGTACCCGGATGACAACCCGATTCCGATGATCGTGAAGTCCGGTGCTGCCGGTAACATGCGTCAGATCTGGACCCTGGCCGGTATGAAGGGCATGGTTGTGAACTCCAAGGGTGACTACATCACCCGCCCGATTAAGACCTCCTTCCGTGAGGGCCTGTCGGTTCTGGAGTACTTCAACAACTCCCACGGTTCCCGTAAGGGCCTGGCGGATACCGCTCTGCGTACCGCCGACTCCGGCTACCTCACCCGTCGTCTTGTGGACGTGGCACAGGATGTCATCGTCCGCGAGGAAGACTGTGGCACCCGTCAGGGTGTGCGCGTCCCGCTCGGCGTCGAGGTTGTCCCTGGTTCCTACGACCTGCACGAGCTGTGGGAGACCTCCGCATCCGGCCGCGTCGTGGCTAACGACGTCAAGGATGAGAACGGCGAGGTCATCGCTGAGGCCGGCGCCGATCTGACTGAGGAGCTCAGCCGCAAGATCGTCAACGCTGGCGTTCTGGAAATCAAGGTCCGCTCCGTGCTGACCTGCCAGACTCCGGCTGGTGTCTGTGCCAAGTGCTACGGCAAGTCCATGGCCTCCGGCCAGCTCGTCGATATCGGCGAAGCAGTCGGCATCGTGGCCGCACAGTCCATTGGTGAGCCGGGTACCCAGCTGACCATGCGTACCTTCCACCAGGGTGGTGTCGGTGGCGATATTACCGGTGGTCTGCCGCGTGTTCAGGAGCTCTTTGAGGCCCGTAACCCGAAGAACCGTGCGCCGATCGCTTCTGTCGACGGCACCGTGTCCCTATCCGATGAGGGCAACTTCTGGACCCTGACCATCACCCCGGACGATGGCTCCGACAACGTGGTCTACGAGAAGCTATCGAAGCGCCAGGGCCTGGCTCAGGTCCGCCGCCCGATGGAGTCCAACCCGGATGCCATGATTGAGCGCTCCCTGCGCGATGGTGACCACGTGGAGACCGGTGACCGCCTCATGCGCGGTGCTGCTGACCCGCACGACGTGCTGGAGGTCCTTGGCCGCCGCGGTGTGGAGAAGCACCTCATCGACGAGGTCCAGGCCGTCTACCGTGCTCAGGGTGTGGCTATCCACGACAAGCACATCGAGATCATCATCCGCCAGATGCTGCGTCGCGGCACCGTCATCGACGCTGGTACCACCGACCTGCTGCCGGGTAACCTCATTGACCTCTCTGAGGCCAAGCAGGTCAACGCCGCACAGGTTGCTGAAGGTGGCCAGCCGGCTCAGCTGCGCAGTGAGATCATGGGTATTACCAAGGCCTCCCTGGCTACCGAGTCCTGGCTGTCTGCGGCCTCCTTCCAGGAGACCACGCGCGTGCTTACCGACGCCGCCATCAACAAGCGCTCGGATCAGCTCATTGGTCTGAAGGAGAACGTCATCATCGGTAAGCTGATCCCGGCTGGTACCGGTATTTCCCGTTACCGCAACATCAGCGTTAAGCCGACTGAGGCCGCACGCAATGCTGCGTACTCCATCCCGACCTATGGTGATTCCATCTACGGCGACGACGGCTTCGGTGAGTTCACCGGCGCTTCTGTGCCGCTGGAGGAGGATTACACCTACTAACTGTCACACGGTGTAGGACACGCCGGGACTAGCCATTTTGGCTAGAGTCCGCTACCCCCGTCACACCCCTTCTGTAGGGGTGGTGACGGGGGATTTTTAATCTGCCGACAAAATCACAAACATAAAGAAATCTTTGGACGGCATAAACATTGGAATACGCTGTGGCCTGCGGGTTTGCGATTTCCTAATCAAGAAAAGCCCTGGGACATGCATAGACACCGTTAACCCCGGGCGAAAGTTGCCCTTGCGGGAAGCGCCGGGGGGGGGGTAGGGTCTCAGCTTGAGTCCAGTCTGCCTTCAGAAACTCTTAAGAGGCTGCGAAGTCGGGGTTGGGTGGCTGTTGACCAGTTGTTTAAACGTTCTCATGACATGAAAGGATTCTTCATGAATATGAAGAGTTTCAATCGCGCTGCTCGCCGTCGTGGTACCAGTATTGCTGCCGCTGCTCTCTCTGTGGCGCTGGTGGCGCCGTTTGTACATCCGGTAGTTTCCCCGCAGTCTGCCGCAGAGGCGCAGGCTCAAACCTCCGGCACGGT
>NZ_JSEF01000006.1 GCF_000805675.1 Corynebacterium minutissimum
AAGCCGAAGAAGCCGATGATTCCGGGTCTTCCGTGGGGTCCGTCCTGGCCGGTTCCGCCGACCAAGCCGGGCGATGACAACGAGGGCAAGGACTCCGATGGTGATGGTCTGACTGACGATCAGGAGAAGGAGCTTGGTACCGATCCGAATAAGGCTGACACCGATGGTGATGGCATCAAGGATGGTGCTGAGGTTGACGGTTCTGAGAACCCGTTCGATAAGGACGGCAACAAGGTTGAGGACGGTAAGCCGGGTGCTCCGACGGATCCGACCAACCCTGACTCTGATGGTGATGGCACCGAAGATGGTGATGAGGTAACCGGTTCTAAGAACGACGGTAAGCCGACGGATCCGAATGATGCTGACTCCAAGCCGGGTAAGCCTGCTGATGCGGATGACCAGAAGCCTGGTGAGGAGCCGGGTGAGGGTGGCTTGTCCTCCAACCTGTCTGAGCGTTGCATCAACACTGGTCTGGGTATCGGTCTGCCGCTGTTGTTCCTGATTCCGGTTGGTCTGGCTTCCCAGATGAATATTCCGGGTCTGTCGGACTTCTTGGCTCCGATTAACAAGCAGATTCAGGACCTGAACATGCGTCTGCAGCAGCAGACCAACACCTTTAATGGTCCGTTGGCTAAGCAGATGGCTGGTATTGATGCTCAGCTGAAGCGTTTCGGTGCTGATTACCACCAGGCTGCTGGTGCTGTGGCTCTGATTGCTGCTGGTGCTCTGGCTATCGGCCTGTTGGCTGATGCGTGTGCACCGGGTGCTGATGAGGAAGGTTCCTCCAAGTAGTGCATCTGCTGCAAGGGTTGTGTCCGCCTTGTAAATAATTGGACATCGCTTGGGAAGGGGCGTCATCCTTCCCGCCTAACTGGAGAGTTGATGGAGCAGGCGCTGCTGCTGGTGCGATTGCTTTGGTGGCAGCCGCCTGGTTCCTTACTCCTGATTTGATTGATTATTCCGAAATACTGTCTAGTTATTTCATTTAGTCTTGGGTCTTCCGATTTATAGCGTTTTCCTTTCCTTAAGCCGCTTGTTGTGAAGGCTCATGGTCACTGGTTTCGTTGAGGCTGGTGTCAGTACACCCCGTCGTGTAGGTCAGAGGACACGACGGGGTGTTTTAGTTTTCCGGCTTAGCTTCTGCCGGTTGATGTGCTCCTTGCTTTACTGGGTGTGCCACTCGGTGAGGTGCTCAAGCAGGATGCGGTCAGAATCCAACTTGGCTTTGCGGTTAGCCTCAACGGTGCCGCCAAACATGGTTTCCCAGGAGGGGCCGATGAGTTCTTCGATGTTCTCGTGGAAAAGGTGGCCCGCGCCGTCATAGATGTGGGGCTCTAAATTCTTGTTCTGAGCGGCCAAGGTTTCGGCGGCTACGTCGCCTTGCCACATGGCGTCCTCAGTGCCGGCGAAGAGAAGGCCGTGGCCGTGGAAATCGCTGAGGTCAATGATGGAGTCTGGCGCCGCGGCGGCAACGTTGGCTTCGTAGCCGGCACGGTAGGACACGGGAAGGCCCAAAGCGAAGCGGAAGAGCATTGTGCCCATCTCCGAGCCTTGTTCTTTGGCGAAGGGGACTGGTTGTCCCTTCCAAGTGAAGCAGCTGGTGGTGCCGCTTCCTTGTTGATAGGTCAGGCTGCCAAAGGTGTGGTCGGCAGGAGTGTAGAGAACGATATTAGAGATCTCTGGGTAGCGGGCCGCCAGATTGGCGGTGAGTTCTGCTCCTTTTGAGGTGCCGATGACAGTGAGCGGCTCGCTACCGTTTCCTTTCTCCTTGACGTAAGCGATGACCTCGTCGAAGAACTCGAGTGGCACCTCATCAATGAATTCCTTCTGACCCGGCTTGCCAAAGAAGTAGAGGGCCAACACGTCGTAGCCGTTATCGCGCAGCATCCTTGCTTGCTCAACGTTGGCGCCACCGTCGGAGCCGCCGAATACCACGACCGTGCCTGGGTGGGCTTTGCCCTGCGGAGCGAGGTGCTGGCCCTGCGGGGTGAGGTGGAAGCCCTGCATGTAGTCGCCGGAGATCTTCTCAACGCCTTCTTCTTTAAGGATGCGTTCGTCGCCACCTTCGGGAGGCTCTGGCATCGCGTATCGCTTGGCATTAATGGTGTGAATAATCCATACGCCTGCTACGAGGACGATGATGCAGATAAGTACTACTCCAATGACTTTGAGGATGATTTTGATAGCTCGCATGGTGGTTGGCTCCGTTTCTCGCTTTTGAGATTGTTGTGGTTTGGAGTTTTGGGGTGGATTCTATATCGCTTCCTGCATTTGTGTCGGTGGAGTGGATGTGCTCTTTTGGTCCGAGATTGCTAAGCTAGCTGTGCTTTTAGCTGTTAACTACACACGTCACGGGTGCTCTTCGTCCTCGCGTGTTTTTCTTTTTCGAGCGTGGACGGAAGCTGAGATGCCGCAGTGCTGCGGCGAACCGTTGAACCTGATCCGGGTAATGCCGGCGAGAGGGAGGAAAAATGAATTCTGTATCCACGTCTGGTGCGGGTGCTTCTGGCGAGAGTACTTCTGGTGCCGCACCGCGTAGCCTGAACTGGCGCGTCGTGGACATCGTGGTGGCATCCGTGTTGGGTGTAGCCTGTGGTTTCGTGTTCCTGGTGTGGAACACGGTGGGCTACGCCTGGTTCCAGGCTATGGATGCGCTTACCCCGGGCCTGGGTGGTATTGCCACGGGTATTTGGCTCATCGGTGGTGTCATTGGCGGGCTTGTTATCCGCAAGCCGGGTGCAGCACTCTACGTGGAGCTGATAGCTGCCATCGTGTCCACCTTGCTGGGCTCGCAGTGGAGTATTAGTACTGTTTACTCAGGTATTGCGCAGGGCATTGGTGTGGAGATCGTCCTCGCCATCTTCCTCTACCGCCGCTTTAGTCTGGGCGTTGCCATGCTTGGCGGCATGGCGGCCGGCTGGGGTGCCTTCGTGCTGGAGCTGTTTACCTCCGGAAACCTGGGCAAGACCCTGCAGTTCAACATCATCTACTTCGTCACACTGAGTATCTCCGGTGCTATTTTGGCCGGTGCGGTGGGCTACTTCGTGGTGAAGGCTCTGGCTAAGACCGGTGCTCTTGATCGCTTCGCGGTTGGCCGTGAACAGCATTCCGCCTAGTTGCGGAGTGCTGGTGAGGTCAATAGCGGAGTGCTGGTGAGGTTATTTTCGCAGTATGAGTGAAGTAAGTGCTGCGGGGGCCACGAAGGTTTCGGCCCGCGGCTACGGCTGGACCCATGCGGGCAGGCGCGAGGCTGCGCTCGCGGAGATTGACTTTGTTGTCGAGCCGGGGGAGAAGGTGCTGCTGTGCGGCGATTCCGGTTCGGGGAAGTCCACGCTGCTGGCTGCCATTGCGGGTGTGCTGGGAGGGGATGATGAAGGTACGCGAGTCGGGTCGATTCTGCTGGAGGATGCCCACGGCACCGTCGAGCAGCCCGGCCGTACCATCCCGGTGGGCTTGGTGCTTCAGGACCCTGATTCCCAGGTGATTGCTGCGCGCGTGGGCGATGACGTGGCTTTTGGCTGCGAGAATCTGGCCTACCCGCGCGAGGAGATCTGGCAGCGCGTGACTGCCGCGCTGGAGATGGTGGGGCCGTATGTTGACCTCGACTTTCCTACCGAGCGGCTCTCCGGCGGGCAGAAGCAGCGCCTCGCCTTGGCGGGCGTCATTGCCATGGGCGCGGGCGTTGTGCTGCTCGACGAACCCACGGCGAACCTCGACCCGGAAGGTGCGCGCGATGTCATCGAGGCCGTTTCCACCATGGTGGAGCGCACCGGAGCTACCCTCATCGTGGTCGAGCACCAGCACGCCGCGTGGAAAGGCGTGCTGGACCGAGCTATTGAGCTCAAGGACGGGCGCATCGTGGCGGATGGGCCGCTTGACAGCGTCGTGGCGAACCGCGCAGTTACTGATTTGCCGGACGCGAGGGATGCCGCCAAGCACAGCGAGCCCGCCCTGTGGACTACTGACTTGGTCACGCGCTTCGGCCCACCACGTAGTTTTGAGCTGCCCCGGGGGGCGTCAACGGTGCTCACGGGTCCGAATGGTGCGGGTAAGACCACGTGGATGATGACCGTGGCAGGTCTCCTCCCGGCGGAGTCGGGTGAGATTGGGGTCGCGGACTTCGTGCGGCGTGGTCTGAAGGGCTCGCCGTTGGAGTGGAAGTCCCGGGAGCTGGCTGACCGCATCGGTTTCGTCTTCCAGAATCCCGAGCACCAGTTCGTCGCCCGCACCGTGGCTGAGGAGCTGCGCGTGGGGCCGAAAGTTATGCGTCGTGAAGTCCCCGAGGCGCACATTGCCGAGCTTGTCGACGCCCTCCGCTTAGGCCACCTCCTCAACGCCAACCCGTTCACGTTGTCGGGAGGGGAGAAGCGCCGTCTGTCCGTAGCTACGGCACTGGTGAGTGCGCCGGAGGTGCTGCTTCTCGACGAACCCACCTTCGGTCAAGATCCCCACACCTTCAGCGAGTTGGTATGGCTGCTGCGCCGCATGGCCGATGAGGGAACGACGATTGCCTCCGTGACGCATGACCCGCTCTTTATTTCCGCCTTGGGTGATCACCACGTGGAGGTGACTCGTGCCTAATCTTTCTTCGTCTCGTCCCTCCTCGGTGAGTACACGGGGCGCGCCTTCTGCCGGCCTCTTGAGCGGAGTTAATCCGCTGACCCGTATCTTCCTCATGTTCGTGTGGGTCACCCCATTGTTGCTCTCCGTGGACGTGGTGTCCGGGGGAGTGTCACTGGCGCTGACCATGCTCCTTGCCCCGCTGTGTGGGGTGTCGTGGTTGCGCATGCTAAAAGCAGGCTGGTTCCTTTTCCTTATCGCTCCGATTTCTGGCATCTCGATGCTGCTCTATGGTGCCCCGGGTGGGCGCGAGTACTTTAGCTTGTGGCTCATTACGGTGAGTGATAATTCGATTGAGCTCGCCATAGCCATTACCATTCGCGTCTTTGCAGTGGCGCTGCCCATGGTGGTGCTCGCGCGCGCTATCGATCCCACTGAGCTGGGTGACGCCCTCTCCCAAATCCTCAAGCTGCCGTCCCGCTTCGTCATTGGTGCCGTGGCCGGCGTGCGCATGATGACGCTGTTTAAGTCGGATTGGCAGTTCCTCGCCATGGCGCGTCGCGCGCGCGGACTGACGGATGAAGGTCGCATTAAGCACCTCATCACCATGTCCTTCGGGTTGCTTGTTCTTGCCTTGCGCCGCGGCGGCAAGCTTGCCACGGCGATGGAGGCGCGCGGATTCGGCCGTACTCCGCCCGGCGGTGGCCAGCGCACGTGGGCACGTTCTTCCCGTCTTGAGCAACGAGACTGGCTGGTGATGGCCGCGGGTGTGATCCTCGCTGCACTTCCGGTGGTAGTTTCGGTGCTAAGTGGTTCGTGGAGGTTCTTCGGTCTCTAAGACCTCCGCGGCACCGTGACTGCACGCGCAAACCCAGAAGTGGTGAAAAGAAAACTCATGCAGGAGACACACGACATCCAGGACGTTGACTACAACAGCCAGATGGAACGGCTTTTGGAGGACGTGGTTAAGCTCTCAGCTTCCCGCAAACGCCCGCTCAAGCCAGTAACCGTGCTGATTGACGGTCCCTCAGGCGCCGGCAAAACATGGACCTCAGTGGCCTTGGCGGAACGTACAGGCTGGCGCGTGGTCCACCTCGATGAGTTCTACCCCGGCTGGCGTGGGCTGGAGGCCGGTTCCGTCATGGTTGCTGAACAGGTTCTGCGGGAGAACAACCCGGGCTACTGGCGCTGGGATTGGGATACGAATGCGCCCAAGGATTGGGCCAGCCTGGACGCGCGCGATGACCTCATCGTGGAAGGTGTTGGTTCCGTCACCGCGGAGAATATTGCCGCGGCGAAAGAACGCGGATCTGTCGTGACTGTCCGCATTGATGGGCCGCGTGAGCAGCGCCGCAAACGCGCACTGGAGCGCGACCCCGCTTATGAGGAATGGTTCGAAACCTGGGAGAAGCAGGAGAAGAACTACTTCGCCGACATCGCGGTGGATGCCGACCTCACCTGGGAGTGGACGTAGCCAAAAAGGGGGATTTTGGCAGATCAGGGGGCTGGTGGTAATCTAACCGACGGTTTCATCTTTGTCTGAGATGAAAAGTCTGATCAGTTTCTCGGCCACACACGGTCGAGGGAAGTTCTGGACATGCGGAAGGGCCCCGGAGAAGAGCCCCCATTTTTGCATGTTTGACCGCCTTCCTTGATCAGTTGAAGCCGAAGTCATACAGAAAGACTAGATTTATGCCAACTATTCAGCAGCTGGTCCGCAAGGGCCGCCACAGCAAGAAGGCCGAGGTCGCTACGGCAGCCCTTAAGGGTTCCCCGCAGCGTCGCGGCGTGTGCACTCGTGTGTACACCACCACCCCGAAGAAGCCGAACTCTGCTCTCCGCAAGGTTGCTCGTGTTCGTCTGACCTCCGGTATCGAGGTTTCCGCCTACATTCCGGGCGAGGGCCACAACCTGCAGGAGCACTCCATGGTGCTCGTCCGCGGTGGTCGTGTGAAGGACCTCCCGGGTGTTCGCTACAAGATTATCCGTGGCGCACTGGATACCCAGGGCGTGAAGGACCGTAAGCAGGCTCGTTCCCGCTACGGCGCAAAGAAGGGACAGTAATCAACAATGCGTAAGAATGCTGCACCGAAGCGTCCTGTAGTCAAGGACCCGGTTTACAACTCCGAGCAGGTCACCATGCTGGTGAACAAGATCCTTAAGGACGGCAAGAAGTCCACCGCTGAGCGCATCGTCTACGGCGCTCTCGAGGCTTGCCGCGAGAAGACCGGTACCGACCCGGTCGGCACCCTGGAGAAGGCTCTGGGCAACATCCGCCCGGACCTTGAGGTTCGCTCCCGCCGTGTGGGTGGCGCTACCTACCAGGTCCCGGTTGAGGTTAAGCCGGCTCGTTCCAACACCCTGGCACTGCGTTGGTTGGTGACCTTCACCCGCCAGCGTCGCGAGAACACCATGATCGAGCGTCTCGCTAACGAGATCCTGGACGCATCCAACGGCCTGGGTGCTTCCGTCAAGCGCCGTGAGGATACTCACAAGATGGCTGAGGCTAACCGCGCCTTCGCCCACTACCGCTGGTAATTCCTGCGGAATACTGTTGCCACATGGCTTCCTGGCCCGAACAACGACATCATCGTTTACCTGCGCCGATAGTGTGAAGGGGCGTTCTTGAAGAGAGGACACCTCCACGCGCTGAGTGCAGAACACAACTTTAATAGCGTTGTTCGGGCCATTTTTGTGTATTGGGGAGTTGAACGCCCTGCATGCACAGTCAAAAACGTCATGCAGTAACATGCACAGCGGGACAGTGGCAGCCCATATGTGAGGTGCCCTGAGTTCCTCACGCTGCCGCGCTAGCCTAGACGTGGCAAAATAGATCAAGACCTATCCATGAAGACGTCTGTGAAATGTGGGTCAGTGCTGAGCTGGCTCCGGCGTCGACGACAATTAAGTTGGGGTATTAACTGTGGCACAAGAAGTGCTTAAGGATCTGAACAAGGTCCGCAACATCGGCATCATGGCTCACATCGATGCTGGTAAGACCACCACGACCGAGCGCATCCTCTTCTACACCGGTATTAACCGTAAGGTCGGCGAGACCCACGACGGTGGCGCCACCACTGACTGGATGGACCAGGAGAAGGAGCGCGGCATCACCATTACGTCCGCTGCTGTGACCTGTTTCTGGAACAACAACCAGATCAACATCATTGACACCCCGGGTCACGTTGACTTCACCGTTGAGGTTGAGCGTTCCCTCCGTGTTCTTGATGGCGCTGTTGCTGTCTTCGACGGTAAGGAAGGTGTGGAGCCGCAGTCCGAGCAGGTGTGGCGCCAGGCTGCTAAGTACGACGTTCCGCGTATCTGCTTCGTCAACAAGATGGACAAGCTGGGTGCTGACTTCTACTTCACCGTCGGCACCATCGTCGACCGCCTCGGTGCAAAGCCGTTGGTTATGCAGCTGCCGATCGGCGCTGAGGATGACTTCGACGGCGTCGTCGACCTGATCAACATGCAGGCCATCACCTGGCGTGGCAAGACCGAGATTGGTACCGATGGCACCATCGAGGAAATCCCGGCCGACCTGCAGGAGAAGGCTGAGGAGTACCGCGAGAAGCTGCTCGAGACCGTCGCAGAGTCCGACGAAGAGCTCATGGAGAAGTACTTCGGTGGCGAAGAGCTGACCGTTGAGGAGATCAAGGGCGCCATCCGCAAGATGACCGTGAACTCCGAGATCTACCCGGTCTTCTGTGGTACCGCTTACCGCAACAAGGGTGTCCAGCCGCTGCTGGACGCCATTGTTGATTACCTGCCGAACCCGCTGGACGTCGGCGAGGTCAACGGTACCGCCCTCGACGGTGAGGAGGCTCTGACCCGTAAGCCGTCCGTTCAGGAGCCGTTCTCCGCATTGGCATTCAAGATTGCCGTGCACCCGTTCTTCGGCAAGCTCACCTACGTCCGCGTCTACTCCGGCCAGGCTATTCCGGGCGAGCAGATGCTCAACTCCACCAAGAACAAGAAGGAGCGCGTGGGCAAGCTCTTCCAGATGCACGCGAACAAGGAGAACCCGGTTGAGCACGCCGACGCCGGTAACATCTACGCGTTCATCGGTCTGAAGGACACCACCACTGGTGATACTCTCTGCAACCCGGATAGCCCGATCATCCTGGAGTCCATGGACTTCCCGGATCCGGTTATCCAGGTTGCAATTGAGCCGAAGACCAAGGCTGACCAGGAGAAGCTGGGTACCGCTATCCAGAAGCTGGCGGAAGAGGACCCGACCTTCACCGTCAAGCTGGATGAGGAGTCCGGCCAGACCGTCATCGGCGGTATGGGCGAGCTGCACCTCGACGTTCTGGTTGACCGCATGAAGCGCGAGTTCAAGGTTGAGGCCAACATCGGTAACCCGCAGGTTGCTTACCGCGAGACCATCCGCAAGAAGGTCGAGTCCCTGGACTACACCCACAAGAAGCAGACCGGTGGTTCCGGCCAGTTCGCAAAGGTCATCGTCACCATCGAGCCGTACAACCCGGAGCCGGAGGAGCTGGAAGAGGGCGAGTCCGCAACCTACAAGTTCGAGAACGCCGTCACCGGTGGCCGCGTTCCGAAGGAGTACATCCCGTCCGTCGACGCTGGTATCCAGGATGCGATGCAGTACGGCTTCGTCGCTGGCTACCCGCTGGTGAACATCAAGGCTACCCTCGAGGATGGCGCTTACCACGACGTTGACTCCTCTGAGATGGCCTTCAAGCTCGCTGGCTCCCAGGTCCTCAAGGAAGCGGTTGCTAAGGCAAAGCCGGTTCTGCTTGAGCCGATCATGGCCGTTGAGGTTGTGACCCCGGAGGAGTACATGGGTACCGTGAACGGTGACATCTCCTCCCGCCGTGGCCAGGTCTTCGCTATGGAGGACCGCTCCGGCGCCAAGGTAGTTAAGGCTAAGGTTCCGCTGTCCGAGATGTTCGGCTACATCGGTGACCTGCGTTCTTCCACCGCCGGCCGTGCAAACTTCACCATGGTCTTCGATTCCTACGCTGAGGTTCCGTCCTCCGTGGCTCAGGAGATCATCGAGGAGCGCACCGGTACCAAGGCCTAAGCGGCCCCGCCGTTTTGCCCGCGATATGGGGCTGGTAGTCTTCGCCAGTAGACCGCCAGCTCCCTGCGCTGGGGGTAGCGGTCGGCTGAGCGCGCAGCGAAGAATGTGTGCGTTGAGCCGGCCGTTACCCTCCCAGGATCCTGTTAATTGATTCTTGTCGAGGGTCAACGACCGCACATTATGCGCGGGGTTACCTCCTATTGAGGCAGTTTGAAAAAACTGCGGCATAAATCTAGGATCGTGTAACTGGCACGTAAAGAAAGCGTCATTAGCGCTTATGGGCTTCGGCTCGAAGTGCCAATGGCAATACAAACCACGTGGCTGCGAAATACGTAGCCGCCATAGAGTCCAGGAGGACAAAACAGTGGCAAAGGAGAAGTTCGAGCGTACGAAGCCGCATGTGAACATCGGCACCATCGGACACGTCGACCACGGCAAGACCACCACCACCGCAGCGATCACCAAGGTTCTGGCTGACGCTTACCCGGATGAGAACACCGCTTTCGCATTCGACTCCATCGATAAGGCTCCGGAGGAGAAGGAGCGCGGTATTACCATCAACATCTCCCACGTTGAGTACTCCACCCCGAAGCGCCACTACGCACACGTGGACGCCCCGGGCCACGCCGACTACATCAAGAACATGATTACCGGTGCTGCTCAGATGGACGGCGCTATCCTGGTTGTTGCTGCAACCGATGGCCCGATGCCGCAGACCCGCGAGCACGTTCTTCTGGCCCGCCAGGTTGGCGTTCCGTACATCCTCGTTGCACTGAACAAGTGTGACATGGTTGACGATGAGGAAATCATCGAGCTCGTTGAGATGGAGATCCGTGAGCTGCTCGCTGAGCAGGACTACGACGAGGAAGCTCCGATCGTTCACATCTCCGCTCTGAAGGCTCTTGAGGGCGACGAGAAGTGGGCACAGTCCATCGTTGACCTGATGCAGGCTTGCGATGACTCCATCCCGGATCCGGAGCGCGAGCTGGACAAGCCGTTCCTGATGCCGATCGAGGACATCTTCACCATTACCGGCCGCGGTACCGTTGTTACCGGCCGTGTTGAGCGTGGCTCCCTGAACGTTAACGAGGACATCGAGATCATCGGTATCAAGGACAAGTCCATGTCCACCACCGTTACCGGTATCGAGATGTTCCGCAAGATGATGGACTACACCGAGGCTGGCGACAACTGTGGTCTGCTTCTGCGTGGTACCAAGCGTGAAGAGGTTGAGCGTGGCCAGGTTTGCATCAAGCCGGGCGCTTACACCCCGCACACCAAGTTCGAGGGTTCCGTCTACGTCCTGAAGAAGGAAGAGGGCGGCCGCCACACCCCGTTCATGGACAACTACCGTCCGCAGTTCTACTTCCGCACCACCGACGTCACCGGTGTCATCAAGCTGCCGGAGGGCACCGAGATGGTCATGCCGGGCGACAACGTTGAGATGTCCGTAGAGCTGATCCAGCCGGTCGCTATGGACGAGGGCCTGCGCTTCGCTATCCGCGAGGGCTCCCGTACCGTCGGCGCTGGCCGCGTTACCAAGATCCTCGACTAATTCTCAGTGATTAGCGGGATGTTGTAACATCCTGAAGCCGCTCAATCCCAGTAGGGGTTGGGCGGCTTTTGCGTTTGGGGGAAGACTAGGCTTGGGTGTCATGTTTGATCCGACTCGTATCGATCGCACTCTCGCTGCTCTTCGCGCCACCTGGGAGGGCCAACCCGATCTGCCCCTGGGCACGCTCTTCGGCATGCTAGCGGCAGAAGGCTATGGTTGGGGTGTGTCTGACGAGGATCTCACGAGGCGTTTGGAGGACATGGCTCGAGTCCACCCGCCCCTGCTACCGCTTTCCGACGCCTCCCTCATCACCCACGGCCTCTGGCTCACCGTCACCGATACTCACCGCGTGACGCTCTCACCTGGAGCCTCATCGGAGACGTCCCACGCTGTAGTTCGCCCAATGTCAAAGGACGGCGTGAAGGGCCAGCCGGTTGCGTGGCCCGTATCAGGTTTGCGGCCCGTCGGACCCGGACGGCCCCTAGTCATCGCGGACACCGAAGGTTTCGAGCACCGCTTCGGTATCGTCCACTCGGTTACCCGGCTGAAGGACGATAGGCGCTCGTTGGACGGTCTCAAGCGTCGCAGCGTCGGCGACCGCGTATGGTTCATCCGGACCGCAGCCGAGACCATCATCCTTGACCACGGTCTCCATGTCATCGAACGTAAGAACCGCGAGCTCGCACGCGCCGACTTCTCCTGGGACTGTATCGAGAAATGCGAGCCCGGCTCACCCCTCAACGTTTATCTGTCCCGTGGCACGCAGCACTCATTTGGCGTCGTTGAGGACATCATTCTCGTCGAAAACGAGCCCTGGTCCCCGTCCTAGATACCTAGGATCGCCGATGTGCCCGCTGACCGTGGTGTGGTTGGCGGGTTACATCGTTCTTTGCGCCTGCGTGCGGGCGGTTAGCCTGCACGCGGCGGGTCGGGTGGTTGCCCTGTTCCTGGCGGCGGGTCGGGTGGCTGACCTGTGGCTTGTCCTGTTGCTTTCTCAGTGGCGAGTCTGGCTGTGGCTTCTTGGTATTCGGGCATGGCGGTAATTGGCACACCCCAGGGCGGGATGTAGCTCACCCCCGTATTCAACCGGAACATGTAACCACGCCCGGTGGGCCGTTTAGGGTCATCGTCGTTAATACCGTTGTGGTAGGCGCACAGAAAGGTGAGGTTTTTAATGTTGGTAAAACCTCCGGCCTGCCAGGGGATGAGGTGGTGGACTTCGCAGTAATCAGCTGGCCTGTTGCAGCCGGGCCTAGAGCAGGTTTGGAATTCAGCAGCCAGGCTGATGCGTTGTTTCCAGCTGGCATGCCGCTGAATTCTATAAGAGTTAACCGGCCCTTCAAGGGGGTGGATGATGGTGGCGTAGCCAATCTCGGCAAACTTGTAGGCTAAGAAGTCTGCGCCTGTCATGCGCGCGCCGTTGGTGAGGTTAAGTTCTATTTCCTCCCCATCACCGTTAATAATTTGGTCGAGTTCGTTGAGGGTGACAACGACTTGGGCATGTACGGCGGGTTTGGTGCCGATTCCGCCGGTGACAATGACGGTGCGGGCAGCCTCAAGCAGGTTTGTTTTGTTGACGGATTCTAGGGTGCCTCTGATGTCGGCGATGATGGTGGGGGTGTCGGTGATGGTGATGGAGTTCGGGCCCTTAGAGCGGTAGGTGAAGCGTACCCCGGGTTTAGCTTCGCGCTTGGACTTAAGCTCTTTAAGGCGTGTGGTGGCGACCTGGCGGATTTTGTGGGCAGGTGTTCCGGCAAGTTTTATGCGTAGGTTCCAGGCATCGAGGTCTTTGTTGACTTTGGCGGTGTAGGACTCAATCAGGGTGAGAATGCTAAGGCTATGTTGTTGTGCCACCGCGGCGGCACGGGCTTTGCGTTGTTTGCCGGTGAAGCGGGTTTGCCCGAAGTAGGTGCGGTGAAGGTGGGCAAGTTCTGTGGCGTCGGCTGCGTCGGCGCCGAGCGCGCGGAGCTCGTCGGGTGAGCTGGATGCTTGTTCCACTAGCGCGATCCCCGAGTTGCGGTAGTGGAAGTAGGTTTCTAGTACCCCCATGGCCACGAAGCTTAAAGCAGGCCCAAAGGCCCCGCAACCGGAACGAGAAAAGCCCCTCGTGGCGAGGGGCTTAACCCGAGAACGGACTTATGCGATGGCGCTGCGCACCTTGGTGAAGTGCACCTTGTAAGTGGTATCCAGGTCCGCGTCCGGGAAGGCCGCACGGAAATCGCTGTCATTGACCTCAATGGCATCCTTGATGCGCATGAGCGGGGTATCCGGATCAGCGAGAACCTCATACTGCAGCGTTGGGCGGCCACGGTCATAGGCAACCAAGCGCGAGACCTTCTCTATGCCCTCGATGTTGGACAACGTATCGGCCACCGCACCGGCGATGGCAGCCATACTGGTCTTGATGGCGCCGTCCTCATTGGAGGCATCGGAATGCACGGTATTGAACCGATGGTGACGCAGATTGGCAATGATAAGCCACAGCCCCACTAAAGCCAGCACTACCGTGGCAGCAGCCAAGGCATAAACCCACCAGGATTGCTCCGGCAGCCCAGCCCACGTGTCATGGTCAACCCACTTCGCCAGGTAAGTAGCGAAGTCCACGTTGAAGTGAATGAGAATCGGCCACGCGCCTAACGCGATGAGCACAATGCCCAGGATGGCGAGGATCGTGCGGTCCACGCCGGCCAGCTTTCTAGACATTGGCAATCTCCTCCTGGTCGTTTTCAATGACAACGGTGAATTCAGGGCTCGGCGAGATGGCAGCCAGCGCGGCTTCTACCGCATCGGTGAGGCGTTCCTTGAGCTGGGCATCCTCCAGGTCACCCGTAGCCGTAACGGTTAGGCTGGCGCGGTTGGCGGAAATCTTGGCCCGGCTGCGCGCAGCACTGGCACCCGGAACGCGGCGAGCAGCCGCAGAGGCAATACGCGCGATGTCCACCGCGCGCAGCCACATGGACGCGTCGTCTGAGGCGATTCGCACGTGCGTCGTCTTACGCGGCGCAAAGGCTGCCCACAGCAGGATAAGACCCACCACAATGCCGATGCCACCGCCGATAAGCATCCACGTCGCAATGTCGGGTTTCGACATGACGTCGATAAAGGGCTGCAGCCAGGACTGCCCGCCTTCGTCCGCGCCGACTACCCAGGCTTCCCGGCCCGCAACCACGGCGGCGGCAAGCAACACGATGCCCAAGATGACAGTCCACGTTCGCGCCGGCGGTGAGGCCTTAGGGCGCTGGCCTAACGTGACCGGCTGTGGTTTCTCACTCATGGTGGGCTCCTTCACCGAACGGGGTAATGGTAATGGCACGCAACGGGGCCGGCCGGGGAACGTCCACCTGGCGGGTGAAGTCCGCCGAGGGGCGAATCTCCACCGGGCGCAGAGCAGTCGGCTGCGGTGCAGTCACGCGGCGCGGTTGAACTGGGTGGGGTGCTTCGACCGAACGCGGCTGAACCGGCCGGGGTGTCTCAATGCGCTGCAGGCGGAATTCACCAGGCATCTCCACCGGCCGCACGGGCAGAGGTGAAGGAGTGTGGACGTCGCGCAGGCGCTGCTGGGGAGCAGTGCTGATAGGCCGCAACTCCTCGTAGCGCTGCGTCGAAGGAGCAAAGCCGGAGCTTCGCACAGGAACATCGCCCAGCAAACCCACCGACCGTACCGCCGTTTCCACGGGCACCTCAACGCCCCGCACAGCGGCCGGGCTAGGAGTGGCAATCTGGCGCACCGCCACGCCACGCGAGGTCGTCACGGGCCTTAGCTCACGGGGAGACACAGAAGCCGGAACACGCGCGCTCAGCGGTCTGCGCGCAGCTACCTCAAGTGCCGATGTGCGCTCACCTGCCACCGCACCACCAACGGTCACGTTGACGCGGGTCGTGCGAAAGCCAGTAAAGTCCAACACGGCCTCTGAAATCGCAGTGCGCACTGCCGACGCCACATCAGTCACCGGCGACGGCCAGTACACGGCAATGTCCGCATCAACCGCCACGACCTTCGTATCCGGGTCCATCTGCGCCATAACACGCGGAAAGGCTCGGCCGGCGAGGCCGGCTAGTTTGGCGTCGACAGCCGCGGTTCCCGGCACACTGGCAATGGCGGAGCTAATCACCTTCTCCATTGCCCGCAGTGAGAAGTAGGTACGGCCTGTGTCGTCGAACGGAGTCGTCACTAGCCTTGGCCTCTATCCTGGCCAACCACGCCTTTCCATACGGCGGTGAGGTCGATGCGGCCGTCGAAGTGCGCGCCAACCACGCCGCCAATCGCGGCCAAAAGAACCGCGAGAACGACGTACCAGACGCCGAGGTAGATGAAAAAGGCGAGAACCAAGCCGGCGAGAATGCCGAGGGAGGTGTAATTCTTCATGGTTTTCCTTTAGTTCTGTGGGGAGGCAGCAGGGCTGTCAACTGCATCGGCAAAGACAACGTCAACGGTACGTGCGGTCGGCCAGGTACTGCGGACGGTGTCCCGGATGGCGTCGCCAAGCTCGGCGAGGACGACGCCACTACTCACGTCAACGACAACGTGCAGCTCAAGGTAAGTATCATCGCGCGGTGAGGGCCGGGAGATGCCGTGGATACGCTCGCCCGGGAAGAGCAGGGCCACTTCGCCGAATCTGCCGGGGCTGAGCTTGGCGACGCCCCTCAGGCCCGTCACCGCCTCCACAATCGCCCGCGCGGCCTCCGCCGTGAGTTGTGGGGTCTGCTGACTCACTTAAGCCTGGCCCTGCGTGACGGCCGGGGTGGTGTCCTCGGACTCTTGCTCCTCCCGCGGCAGCTTGACATCGTGGACTACCACGTCGACGCGGTCCACGGACAGGCCCGTCATGCGCTCGACGGCATTCATGATGTTGCGGCGAATGGCCTCAGCCAGCTCGTGGATAGCAACGCCGTACTCAGCGATGATGGCGATGTCAATGGAAGCCGTGCCGTTGGCAACCTCCACGGACACACCCTGACGGACGTCCTCAGAGGCGCCGAAGGACTCACGGATGGAGCCCATCATGCGGGCACCGCCGCCACCGAGGGCGGCCACGCCGGAGACCTCGCGAGCAGCGATACCAGCGATCTTGGACACCACGACGTCGTCAATGCGGGTGGTGCCGAATTCCGTCTCCAGGTTCTTGTTGCGTTCCGGGGCGGTTGCCGGGGTGGCGGCTTCAGTCTTCTCAGCAACGTCCTTCGGGGTGGTGTTTTCAGCCATGGTGAATCCCTCTCAGTTCTCGGGGTGGGGTGATCTAGTCGGGCGGCACATGCCCGCTATTCCCGAGCTTATCCCTGAACTACGACTTTGTCGGGTCGAGAGCCAAACTTTAGTTGAAACGTGATTTTAGGCACGGTTTTCGTAGCGGTTTGGAAAACGGGAGGTTACATGCTTAAATACAGGGGTTGCTTTAACACAGCAACGTAGCCGCAGGCACAAGCTTGTAGGGCGTTGTTGCTGGTAAAGCGAACATGACACCTTTGTTGTGGGGCTTGGATGAGTCGCACTCGAAGGTCATCTGATCGGGCTAGGTCCGCGTTTGAGCAGAGACACCCCCGAGACGATGGACCGGAGAAGGAGCATGGCAAATAAACAGCGGCAGTATATGAATAAGACTTTGGTTGCAGATCTGTGATCGAACGCCCCAGTCTTCTTCCTATTGACTTTGACTACGGGTCTTGTACCCCGTCATGAGCACTGCACGGGCTGGGCATTTGCCTAGCGCTGTATCTCATGGTCGTCATGACAGTCAGACAACTGGCGTTGCGCCAAGGCTCCAAGCCCGGACAACGTTATAGAGAAATCGAGAAGCAATTTCCCACCGCTTCACGCCCCGGATAGGCCGGGAATGTGAAAGTGGGGAAGCGAGGAAGAGGATAAGCGTGGCGGGACAAAAGATCCGCATTCGGCTGAAGGCCTACGACCACGAGGCTATCGACGCTTCTGCAAAGAAGATCGTTGAGACCGTAACCCGTACGGGTGCTCGTGTTGTTGGTCCGGTGCCGCTCCCAACCGAGAAGAACGTATACGCCGTTATTCGTTCTCCGCACAAGTACAAGGACTCTCGCGAGCACTTCGAGATGCGCACTCACAAGCGCCTCATCGACATTCTCGACCCGACCCCGAAGACCGTTGACGCTCTTATGCGCATCGACCTTCCGGCAAGCGTCGACGTGAATATCCAGTAAGCGATCGACACAACGTATTTGGTGGAGAACTAATTATGAGTGAAAACGAGATCAAGGGCATTCTGGGCACCAAGCTCGGCATGACCCAGGTCTTCGACGAGGAGAACCGCGTTGTGCCGGTCACCGTCGTCGAGGCTGGGCCGTGCGTGGTTACCCAGATCCGCACGAAAGAAACCGATGGCTACGACGCCATCCAGATTGCCTTCGGTGAGAAGGACCCGCGCAAGGCCAACAAGCCGGCCGCTGGTCACTTCAAGAAGGCTGGCGTGACCCCGCGCCGCCACGTGGCTGAAATCCCCATGGATGACACCTCTGCATACGAGGTGGGCCAGGAGGTCAAGGTGGATATCTTCGAGGGCGTGACCTTCGTTGACGTCACCGGCACCACCAAGGGCCACGGCTACGCCGGCGCCATGAAGCGCCACGGCTTCGCAGGCCAGGGCGCTGCCCATGGTAACCAGGCTGCTCACCGCCGCGTCGGCGGTATCGGCGGCGCTTCGTTCCCGGGCCGCGTCTTCAAGGGTAAGCGCATGGCTGGCCGCATGGGCCAGGACCGCGTGACCACCCAGAACCTGAAGATTCAGAAGATTGATGCCGAGTCCAACCTGCTGCTCATCAAGGGCGCTGTCCCTGGTGCGCGCGGTGGCCTCGTCACCGTTAAGACCGCAGTGAAGGGCGGTGCACACGCATGAGCAACCTCAAGCTAGACGTCCAGACCGCTGACGGTAAGACCAACGGCTCTGTTGAGCTGCCGGCCGAGCTCTTTGACACCGAAGCATCCATCGCTTTGATGCACCAGGTTGTCAACGCTCAGCTCGCTGCTGCTCGCCAGGGCACCCACAAGACCAAGACTCGCGGCGAGGTTCGCGGCGGCGGCCGTAAGCCGTTCCGCCAGAAGGGCACCGGTCGCGCCCGCCAGGGCTCCATCCGTGCACCGCACTACACCGGCGGTGGCACCGTGCATGGCCCGGTTCCGCGCGACTACTCCCAGCGCACCCCGAAGCGCATGATCAAGGCTGCTCTCTACGGTGCACTGTCTGACCGTGCACGCAACGAGCGCATCCACGTCATCGAGGAGCTCGTCCCGGGTCAGACCCCGTCCACCAAGCAGGCCAAGGCCTTCATCGAGCGCCTCACCGACCGCAAGAACGTTCTTCTGGTCATCGGCCGCGAGGACATTAATGCTCGCCGCAGCGCCAACAACCTGCCGAACGTCCAGATCTTGGACGCCGGCCAGCTGAACACCTACGACGTCCTCTACTCGGACGACGTTGTGTTCTCCGTTGAGGCTCTGCACACCTTCGTCGAGCGCGCCACCGGCGCCGCCGAGGAAGCTAAGGAGGAGAAGTAATGGCTAAGCTCGCTAACCCGCGCGACGTCATCATCGCACCGGTTGTGTCCGAGAAGTCCTACGGCCTGATGGAGCAGAACGTCTACACGTTCTACGTCTCCACGGACTCCAACAAGACCCAGATTAAAGATGCCGTTGAGCAGATCTTCGGCGTGAAGGTTGCTTCCGTCAACACCGTCAACCGTGCAGGTAAGCGCAAGCGCACCCGCACCGGCTACGGTCAGCGTAAGTCCACCAAGCGCGCCTACGTGACGCTCCGTGAAGGCAGCGACTCCATCGACGTCTTCGGCGGTTCTGCTAGCTAGCAGAACGGCTTAAAGAGCCGATAAGGAAAAGGAAGAATTATGGCTATTCGTAAGTACAAGCCGACAACTCCGGGTCGCCGCGCATCCTCCGTGTCTCAGTTCGAGGAAATCACTCGTTCCACTCCGGAGAAGTCCCTGCTGCGCCCGCTGAGCAAGACTGGTGGTCGTAACAACTACGGCCGCATCACCACCCGCCACATCGGCGGTGGCCACAAGCGTCGTTACCGTCTCATCGACTTCCGTCGTACCGACAAGGACGGCATCCCTGCAAAGGTCGCTCACATCGAGTACGACCCGAACCGTACCGCTAACATCGCCCTGCTGCACTACGCAGATGGCGAGAAGCGCTACATCATCGCCCCGAAGGGCCTGAAGCAGGGCACCGTCGTCGAGTCCGGCCCGAACGCAGATATCAAGGTTGGTAACAACCTGCCGCTGCGCAACATCCCGACCGGTACCACCATCCACGCTGTGGAGCTCAAGCCGGGCGCTGGCGCTAAGCTGGCTCGCTCCGCTGGTGCCTCCATCCAGCTGCTGGGTAAGGAAGGCAAGTACGCCATCCTGCGTATGCCGTCCTCCGAGATCCGTCGCGTCGACATTCGTTGCCGCGCCACCGTCGGTGAGGTTGGCAATGCCGAGCAGATGAACATCCGCTGGGGCAAGGCCGGCCGCATGCGCTGGAAGGGCGTCCGCCCGACTGTCCGCGGTGTCGTTATGAACCCGGTCGACCACCCGCACGGTGGTGGTGAGGGTAAGACCTCGGGTGGTCGCCACCCGGTGTCGCCGTGGGGCCACAAGGAAGGCCGCACCCGCAACCCGAACCGTTACTCGAACAACATGATCGTGCGCCGTCGTCGCCCGAACAAGAAGCGCTAAGAGGAGGTAAACAATGCCACGCAGCCTGAAGAAGGGCCCGTTCGTCGATGAGCACCTCCTCAACAAGGTAGATGCTCAGAACGAGGCCGGCACCAAGCAGGTCATCAAGACCTGGTCTCGCCGCTCCACCATCCTGCCCGACTTCATCGGTCACACCTTCGCCGTCCACGACGGCCGCAAGCATGTGCCGGTGTTCGTCGAGGACTCCATGGTTGGTCACAAGCTCGGCGAGTTCGCACCCACCAAGACCTTTAAGGGTCACGTCAAGGACGACAAGAAGGGACGTCGATAAGCGATGAGTGACACCATCACCTCCGCATCCGCAACGGCTCGCTACGTCCGCGTTACCCCGATGAAGGCACGCCGCGTCATCGACCTGGTTCGCGGAAAGTCCGTATCCGAGGCACTTGCAATCCTGAAGTACGCTCCGCAGGGCGCCGCTAAGCCGGTTGCCAAGGTGGTTGCTTCCGCAGCTGCCAACGCTGAGAACAACTTCGGCCTGGATCCGCGCACCCTGGTCATCTCCGAGGCCTACGCCAACGAGGGTCCGACCATGCGTCGTTTCCAGCCGCGCGCACAGGGCCGCGCATTCATGATTCGTAAGCGCACCAGCCACATCACCGTGGTTGTCGAGAGCCAGAAGGAAGGGGCCAAGTAATGGGCCAGAAGATCCATCCTCACGGCCTACGTTTGGGCATCACTTCCGACTGGAAGACCCACTGGTACGCCGATAAGGACTACGCTAACTACGTAGCCGAAGACATCAAGATCCGCCAGTACCTGGAGAAGGGCCTCGACCGCGCCGGCATTGCCGACGTCGTCATCGAGCGCACCCGCGACCGCGTCCGCGTCGACATTCACACCGCCCGCCCGGGCATCGTGATTGGCCGCCGCGGTGCTGAGGCTGACCGCATCCGCCGCGAGCTTGAGAAGCTCACCGGCAAGATGGTTGCCCTCAACATCCTCGAGGTCAAGCAGGTTGACGCTAACGCAACCCTGGTTGCTCAGTCCATCGCGGAGCAGCTGGTCAACCGTGTCGCATTCCGTCGTGCAATGCGTAAGGCTATCCAGTCCGCTATGCGCCAGCCACAGGTTAAGGGCATCAAGATCCTGCTGTCCGGCCGCCTGGGCGGTGCAGAAATGTCCCGCGTTGAGCGCTACCACGAGGGTCGCGTTCCGCTGCACACTCTTCGCGCCGAAATTGACTACGGCACCGCAGAGGCCCACACCACCTTCGGCCGCATCGGCATCAAGGTGTGGATCTACAAGGGTGACGTCGTCGGTGGCGTGCGCGAGTCCGAACTGAACGCTCCGGCGCAGGGCCGTGGCCGCGGTGACCGTAATGGTCGCTCGCGCCGTGGTGGCCAGCGTCGTCAGCGCGCACAGCAGAAGCAGGAGGGCTAATCCATGCTGATTCCTAAGCGCGTCAAGTACCGTCGTCAGCACCGCCCGAGCCGCTCGGGTGTGTCCAAGGGCGGTAACCGCATCAACTTCGGTGACTACGCCATCCAGGCTCTTGAGCCGGCGTACATCACCAACCGTCAGATTGAGGCCGCACGTATTGCCATCAACCGCCACGTCAAGCGTGGCGGCAAGGTCTGGATTAACATCTTCCCGGACCGCCCGCTGACCCAGAAGCCGCTCGGCGTTCGTATGGGTTCCGGTAAGGGCCCGGTGGAGAAGTGGGTTGCCAACGTTAAGCCGGGTCGCGTCCTCTTCGAGATGACCTACCCGAACGAGGAAACCGCCATCGAGGCACTGCGCCGCGCTGGTCAGAAGCTTCCGTGCAAGGTCCGCATCATCAAGAAGGAGGACCAGTTCTAATGGCTACCGGTACCCCCGCCCACGAGTTCCGTGAGCTCGACAACGCTGAGCTGGAGACCCGCCTGAAGGACGCGAAGGAAGAGCTCTTCAACCTTCGTTTCCAGAAGGCCACCGGCCAGCTGACCAACAACCGCCGCATCGGCACGGTTAAGCGCGACATCGCCCGCATCTACACCGTTCTGCGCGAGCGCGAGCTGGGCCTGTCCGTTGCTCCGGGAGCTGAGGCTTAATCATGAGTGAGGCAAACGTGAACACTAAGAAGGAAAAGGGCGCTCGCAAGACCCGCACCGGCATCGTTGTCTCCGACAAGATGGACAAGACCATCGTTGTCGAGCTCGAGGACCGCAAGCAGCACGCCCTTTACGGCAAGATTATGCGCACTAACAAGAAGGTTAAGGCGCACGACGAAGAGAACACCGCCGGCATTGGCGACCGCGTTCTCATCTCCGAGACTCGCCCGCTGTCCAAGGACAAGCACTTCCGTCTCGTCGAAATCGTGGAGAAGGCTAAGTAAACCCTAGCCCGCCCTACGATGCACGAACCCCGGCACCCCATACGGTGCCGGGGTTTTGCGATCCCACACGCGGTGCCATTGTGGTAACGCTTGAACTATGTCAAACAACCCGTCGATTTCCGAAGAACAAGCAAAACGCCTAATGCTACGGGCTAGAGAGTACGTAGCTCGTCATTTCGTAGATATCTCTTATCACCGTTCCGAGTTACTAAAGCGCCTCAAGGATGCTTAAGAGATAGCGGGCGTCGGTCCGGTATTAGCGCTTGATGCACGCGATGGCGATGCAGAACGCATTGAGCACCGTGCTCATCCCCAGCAGGAAGGTGCCCACGCGGTACTCGGTGCCCAACGGTTTGTCGAAGGTGTTGTAAATCATCATCCACAGCACCCAGCCCGCGATGACTGCCACGGCCGCCAGTACTGACAACACTCGCAGGCCACGGGTGGGGCGTTGGGCGGGGGAGAAGGCATGGCGGGAGGAATCCACCAGCATAAGCACCGCCAGAATCACTGCGGCTCCTGCGGATATCGGAATGCTCAGTAGCGCTCGCGTGCCGGCGACGACGGGCAGAACGAAGGCCACCGTGGACAAGAGAAGAAGCACGCCATGCAGAATGGCCGCGCGCTGTGTGTAAGTCATAGCCGCTCCTCCACCTCGGCCCGGGAAGGCGGCTGCGCGCCGGTGCGCGAAACCGTAATCGCTGCCGCCGTGGCCGCGAAGTGCAGAATCTCTCGCCACTCTTCAGCGTTAAGAGCAGTAAGCTCTGAGGCACCGAGCTTTCGCTCAGCAAGCAAGGAGAGCAAAGACGCCATCACGGTGTCACCTGCGCCGATAGTGTCGGCCACCTCCACCGCAACCGGCGGAACCGTAACCGAAACCGACGCCGTGCGCACACTCAACCCCTCCCCGCCGCGAGTGGTCACCACAACCGGAACCTGCTCCAGCGCCTCAGCCCCAAGGAAATCGACCTCTTCTTCACTAAGCTTCAGCAACGTGACATGGGGCAGCAACGACAGCAAAAATTCGCGGTGCGATTCCGTGGCGAAGAAAGGACGGATATTCGGATCCAACGCCACCATGGTGCCCTGGGCCGCCAAGTCTTTAAGTAGTGCTGCATAACGTGAAGCGCCCGGCTCGAGGGCTAGGGAGACGGTGCCGAAGCAGGCCCAGGGGACGTCGGCAAGCACAGGCTCCACGAAACGGTCCGCCGTGCCTTCCGTATAGAAGGAGTAGGTGGCCGAGCCGTCGTCCCCAATGTTGCACACCGCCAGCGTGGTGGGCTCAGGTCCGCGCTGCACCAGCGACGTGTCTACGCCCTCCTCAGCAAGTCGGTCCACCAACGCGCAGCCATACGCGTCCGTGGACAAACGCGAGTGGAATCCCACGTGAGCGCCCAAACGCCCGGCCGCCACTGCCACGTTGAAGGGGCCGCCGCCCAGCGCCGGTGTCAAGTCCGCCAGCCGGCCGCGGCCGCGCGGAACGAGGTCAACGAGCCCTTCGCCACACACCATAATGTCCATGGAGGCCATAGTATCGGGGGATATGAACTACCGTCCGCATTTTCACCTCTCTCCGCCCACTGGCCGCCTTAATGACCCGAACGGGATCTTCCTCGACGGCGAAACGCTGCACGTTTATTACCAGCACGATCCGTGCTTCCCCCACGCACCAAAGCAGACGGGCTGGGGCCATGCGGCGGCGTCTGTGAATAAGGCGCAGCCGTGGCGGCACTACCCGGACGCGCTGTATCCCGTGCGCGAGCACGACGCCCACGGCTGCTATTCCGGCGGCGCGGTGGTGGATGGTGATGACGTGTGGCTGTTTTATACGGGAAACCTCAAGCGTGATGGGGCTCGTATTCCGTCTCAGAACCGCGTCCGCGCGGTCGATGCTTCTGGCCCTGAAGGTGGTTTCTATGAGCACGACGAAACGAATCCCCTCATCGATGAGCCCGCGGAGGGTTTTACTGGTCACTACCGCGACCCGCAGATTACCCGCGACGGTGCAGGCTGGCGCATGGTGCTCGGCGCGCAGGCAGCGGATGAAACCGGCCACGTTGTGCTGTATCGCTCCGCGGACTTGGCGGAGTGGTCCTTCCAGGGCGCACTCACTTTTGACACCTCGAGCGCTGAGCCCGGTCTGAGCCCTGACCTGGTGCCGGGCGGCTACATGTGGGAGTGTCCCAACCTGGTGACGCTGCGCGACCGCGCGACGGGGCAGGACAAGGATGTTCTGGTCATCTGTCCGCAGGGTTTCGAGCCTGTGCTTGGCGACGTCTCCACGCACTACACTTCCTCCGACCAGTGCGGCTACCTCGTGGGGCGCCTGGAGGGCACAGTCTTCCACGTCGAACGTGGTTTCAGCGAGCTGGATTATGGTCACCAGTTTTATGCGCCACAGCTAGTAGAGCGCGACGGGGAGGCCATCATGCTGGGGTGGATGGGCCTGCCCGCGCAGGATGAAACCCCAACGGTTAAACAGGGCTGGGTGCACACGTTAACGCTGCCGCGCCGCGTGTGGCTTGAGGATGGTTGGCTGCGCCAGGCCTCAATGTGGGACCTTACGTCTGCGCCGTCGGAGGTGGCCCGCGAGGGCTTCGGTTCGGTGGCCACACTGACTGTAGGCGAGGGCACGTACGCGCTGGTCGATTCTTCCGGAGCCGAAGCCTTCCGGGTTACCTATGGCGGGGGAGTGCTGCGCCTTACCTTAGGTGACGATGAACGGGTGGTGTCCTGCCCGGCCGGTTCACTCGAGCTCATCGCGGATGGTTGTGCGGTGGAGGTCTTTGCAGGGGATGGTCGGATTGCGGGGGCGTCGGCAGTCTTTGGCACCCGCGATGCCCGCTGGCGGGGATGGGAAGTCCGGTAGGGCGTGAAGTTTCCTACATTTATGTCCGAATTGTTGGCTTTGTGTGGGTGTGTCGGGTCTAATGGGGTGTGACGCTATTTAGTTCATCTCACTCGAGGAGGCACGGCGACATGGATCACTCTCACGTCGCGCAGCGAATCCTGAAAGCCATCGGCGGCGAAGACAACATCGTGGCGCTCGCGCACTGCGCCACCCGCCTGCGCATGGTGCTTAAGGACAGCAAGAAGGTCGACAAGTCTGCTCTGGAAAATGACCCCGACCTCAAGGGTATTTTTGAGGCCGGCGGCATGTTCCAGGTCATCGTCGGCCCGGGCGATGTCAACATCGTCTTTGACCAGCTCAATAAGATAACCACCAAAGACATCGCGGTCTCTACCGACAAGCTCAAGGACATTGCGGCTGACTCCGGCAACTGGTTCGCCCGCGCGGTGAAGGTCCTTGCGGATATCTTCGTGCCACTCATCCCGATTCTGGTCGGTGGCGGTCTGCTCATGGCGCTCAACAACGTCTTGACCGTCAACGGGTTGTTTGGTGAACAATCTGTCATTGAGATGTTCCCCGCCATGGCGGACGTGGCGGGGCTCATCAACCTCTTGGCCTCTGCGCCCTTTGCGTTCTTGCCCATTTTGGTGGGCTTTACCGCCACCAAGCGCTTTGGTGGCAACGAGTTCCTTGGTGCCGGAATGGCCATGGCGATGGTGATGCCGGACCTGGTCAATGGCTACCAGGTGGCCGCGACCATCGAGGCAGGGGAGATGGCCTACTGGAACATCTTCGGCCTTGACGTCGCCCAGGCCGGTTACCAGGGCTCCATCCTGCCCATCCTGGTCATCGCGTGGATCCTGGCCACGATTGAAAAGTTCCTGCACAAGCACCTCAAGGGCACGGTGGACTTCCTGCTCACCCCGCTGCTCACCTTGCTGGTGACGGGCTTTATCACCTTCATTGCGGTGGGCCCGGTCCTGCGTACCGCTGGCGACATGCTCGGTGCGGGCCTTAATGACCTCTACACCTTCGCCGGCCCAGTGGGCGGCTTCATCTTCGGTCTGTTTTACTCACCGATCGTCATTACTGGCCTACACCAGTCCTTCCCGCCGATTGAGACTATGTTGTGGAATGAAGGCGGCTCCTTCATCTTCGCCGTGGCCTCCGTGGCCAACATTGCTCAGGGTGGCGTGGCCTTGGCGGTCTACTTCCTTGCACGGTCTGAGAAGCTCAAGGGCCTGTCGGGCGCCTCGGGCGTTTCCGCCCTCTTCGGTATCACTGAGCCGGCCATCTTTGGTGTGAACCTGCGCCTGCGCTGGCCGTTCTACATCGGCATGGGTGCTTCCGCGATTGCCTCGACGCTCATCGCGCTTTTCGATGTCAAAGCCACCGCCCTCGGCGCCGCCGGCTTCATCGGTTTTGTGTCCATGCGCCCAGAGGATTACACGCAGTTCTTCATCTGCGCCTTCGTCTCCCTCTTCCTGGCCTTCGGCGTGGCCTTTGCCTACGGCCGCTACCTCATTGCGAAGAACGGCTCCATTGACCCGGATGAGGTCGGTACGGCTACCGCCGCCGGTGGGGACGTTCCTTCTGCCACCGCTGACCCGAATGCCTACCGCGTGGCCTCCCCGCTCGCCGGCACCGCCGTGGCCTTGTCTGCGGTGTCTGACCCCATGTTTGCTGCCGGCAAGCTGGGCGCGGGCGCAGCCATCGAACCCACCGAGGGTCGACTTGTTTCTCCCATCGACGGCAAGGTCACCGTCACCTTCCCCTCGAAGCACGCCTACGCGGTGCGCGGCAAGGATGCTGATGGCAACAACGTGGACATCCTTATGCACATCGGCTTCGACACCGTGAACCTCAAGGGCGAGCACTTCACCTCCCACGTCTCAAAGGGCGATGAGGTGAAGGCCGGCGACCTGCTCTGCGAGTTTGATATCGAGGCCATCAAGGCTGCCGACTACCCGGTGACCACTCCGGTTGTCGTCTCCAACTCGAAGAAGACTGGCCCAGTCCTGCCGGCCCACCACCCCGGCGAGGACATCACCTTCGGCGATGCCCTTCTCACCGTCGACCCGAAACCAGCTCCTTCCGCTGAGACGGCGGGATCCGGTTCTGCTGCAGGCAGCTCCGCAGTCCCGACCTCCAAGTCCTAACACCCTTAACACGACGCGGCCCCGGCACACGTCGGGGCCTTATCCGTTGGGCCAGCATTTCCATTTGTCCAGACCTCAAAGCCGACACACGCTGGTCGTCGCCAAGCGCAGCGCTCATGCTTGCCGACGCCCACCTGGGCGTGTGTCGCCTTCGAGGTCTAGCCATGTGAAAGGTGGTGGGTGGCTCGGCGCGGCGGGTGGTGGGTAGACCGACGTGGAGGGTGGTGGGCGCTCGGCGTGAAGGTCGGAGGGTAGACCGGCATGAGGGGAAGCGCGTGGCGCACACGCGTGATTTGGGGAAATGGGGTAGGGCATGGTTGAATGTATGGGTTGCATATGGCCGGTCGGTGCAGCGCGATGCGTTTCCGAATCGCCGCACCGAGACCCTTCGACCGCTGTCAACAGCGCGTTCGTCGCACAACCTATGCCACGTAAGTAAGTAGACCAGGTGTGTCAAGGACGGAAATCTTGACGCACGTTAATCCAGGTCAGGAGACCCATAGTGATTCAGCAAGAATCGCGTCTGCGCGTCGCCGACAACTCCGGTGCACGAGAGATCCTCGTCATCCGCGTTCTCGGTGGCTCCGTTCGACGTTTCGCTGGCATTGGTGACGTTGTTGTCGCCACTGTCAAGGAAGCCACCCCGGGTGGCAACGTAAAGGAAGGCGATGTCGTCAAGGCCGTCATCGTCCGTGCCAAGAAGGAGACCCGTCGCCCGGACGGCTCCTACATCGCTTTCGATGAAAATGCCGCAGTTATTCTCAAGGGTGACAACGAGCCGCGCGGTACCCGCATCTTCGGCCCGGTTGCTCGCGAGCTTCGTGACAAGAAGTTCATGAAGATCGTTTCTCTCGCACCGGAGGTGATCTAGTCTTATGAAGATTCATAAAGGCGATATGGTGATTGTTATTTCGGGCCCGGACAAGGGCGCGAAGGGCAAGGTCATCGAGGCATACCCGAAGCGTGAGAAGGTCCTCGTTGAGGGCGTTAACCGCGTTAAGAAGCACGTTGCTAACTCCGCTACCGAGCGTGGCGCCGAGTCCGGCGGAATCGTAACCCAGGAAGCTCCGATCCACGTGTCCAACGTTGCGATCCTTGACTCCGAGGGTAACCCGACCCGCGTGGGCTACCGTTTTGATGAAAACGGCAAGAAGGTCCGCATCGCACGTAGCAACGGGAAGGACATCTAAAATGAGCGAGAACTACACTCCGCGTCTGAAGACCCGCTACCGCGAGGAAATCAAGAAGGCTCTCAACGAAGAGTTCAAGTACGACAATGTGATGCAGATTCCGGGCGTCACCAAGGTCGTTGTCAACATGGGTGTGGGCGACGCTGCCCGCGACTCCAAGCTGATCAACGGCGCTATCGAGGACCTCACCGCGATTACCGGCCAGAAGCCGCAGGTACGTCGCGCCAAGAAGTCCATCGCTAACTTCAAGCTCCGTGAGGGCATGCCCATCGGCGCACGCGTTACCCTGCGCGGCGACCGCATGTGGGAGTTCCTGGACCGACTGCTGACCATCGCGCTGCCGCGTATTCGCGACTTCCGCGGTCTCTCCGACCAGCAGTTCGACGGCCACGGCAACTACACCTTCGGTCTTACTGAGCAGACCATGTTCTACGAGATCGACATCGACAAGATGGACCGCCCACGCGGTATGGACATCACCGTCGTAACCTCCGCTACCAACGACGAGGAGGGCCGCAAGCTCCTGCGCGAGCTCGGCTTCCCGTTCAAGTAAATAGCGCTTGAGGCAATCCCTTGGCACTCCGTGAAGGAGGCCGAGGGATTTTTGCGTCCAAAGGCTTATGGATAGGTGAAGGCCCAGCTAGGTCTAACGCGGTGCAGGGGAGTACGATACAAACGTCTCTGAAATCCCTATCGTGCGAGGTAATCGATGTCCTTGAATGATGCTGCTGCGGCGGCCGTGACGAAGAAAGTCACGCTCCTAGATCAGTCCTTCTCCCGCTTTGCTGTCCGCTCTACTTTGGCGGGCGTGTACCTGGCCATCGGTACGGCGTTTGCGGCGGTGCTGGGAATGGGCGTCGAGAAGCATATGGAAGGCATGGGCTCGCTGGTCTTTGCTTGCCTGTTTGGTTTGGGCCTGTTTGCCATCGTCATTCTGGGCGCGGACTTGGCCACCGGCAACATGATGTACATGGTCTATGGCGCCGTGAACAAGCACGTGAGCTGGGGAAAGGGCATGTGGCTCTTGGTCGTCACCACGCTCTTCAATTTGGTGGGCGTCGTGCTCTTTGCCGCTGCCATGGGGGTGTCAGCGAAGCTGGGTGGTATTGACCCGAATCACCTCATTGCCACGCTATCGATGGGCAAGCTGACCAAGAGCCCGGGCGGTATGTTCGTGGAGGCCATCCTGGCTAACTTCGTGGTCAACATGGCGATTGTGGGCGCGGTCTTTGCCAAGGACATTGTGTCCAAGTTCTTCGTCATCGTGCCGATCATTGCCTGCTTCGTGGGCCTGGGTCTGGAGCACGTGATTGCAAACTTCTGCCTCATGCTGCTGACCTTCTTCTGCGCCAGCCCGCTGCCGGAGGGCTTTACCCTCGGCGCGGTGCTGCTCAACTGGTCCATCGTGTGGGTCGGCAACCTTATCGGCGGCGGCTTCCTTATTGGTGGCGTGTATGCCTGGCTTAACTCCGGCCCGGAAGCGTACCGCGACTAAGCTCGCCCGAATAAAGGTTAAAGCGGTCCCCGCGGGCAAAGCCCACCAGCGCCATTCCGGTCTCTCGTGCAGTTTCAACTGCCAGTGATGAGGCTGCGGAGACCGCGACGAGCGTGCCGAAGCCGGCCATCGCGGCCTTGTTGACCAGCTCGAAGCTGGCGCGCGAGCTCATGACCAGGATGAGGTCGCTGGCGGGGAGCATATCTTCCATGAGCAGGTGGCCAATGACCTTGTCGGCGGCGTTGTGGCGGCCCACGTCCTCGCGGACGACGATGGGCTCGCCGTCGAGAGTAAACGCGCCCGCGGCGTGGATGCCCCCGGTCTTGCGGAACTGCTTCTGCTCTCGTTTGAGGGCGTCGGGAAGCTGAGCGACGACCCTCGGATCCACCGGCACGTGCGGAATCTCGTAGCGTGATTGCTTCATGAGCGCCTCGATAGAGGAGGTACCGCACACGCCGCAAGCAGAGGTCGTCGTGGTGAGGCGCAGATCTGCAAGGGTTAGCGCATGGGGGTTGGTGAGCTCCACGTCGAGAAGGTTATAAGGATTGCGGCCATCCACGGAAGCACCGGCACAGTAGCGGGCCTCGTGGACGTCGGTGACCTTTTCAATGTGGCCCTCGGAGTGGAGGAAGCCGTGGGCCAGCTCGACATCGTGGCCGGGCGTGCGCATCGTCGTCGTAAGCGTCTGGCCGCCGACGCGAATCTCCAGAGGCTCTTCGCCGGCGACGGTATCGCCGCGGGTATCGACTTGGGTGACGTGGCCCTCCTCGTCGAGGCGCACCTTGGTCACGGCAAACGTGGCGTTGATGCGCCCGCTCATCGGTTGAGGGCCTCCTTCAAGGTGGCGATGTGAGCGCGGGCCTCGTCGACGTCCTTCGAGGCCAAACCGACTAAATAAGCCGTCAGCGGGGCAGCGGGGCGGGATTGGGTATGGGCCACGTCTTTGGTGAGGTCAAGCAGCTCCTTGATGAGGGCGGTGGCGTCGGCGGGGGAGACGTCGACAAGCACTGCGGCCTCCTCAAGCCACTGGTGTGCCGTACGGATGGGGTCTTGTTCTTCACTCATAACCAACAATGCTAACGCGTTTTGGAAAACAGCATGTCAACGGGTAGAGTAAGCCGACGGACTTGCATTTTTCCTCATCCCGCGCCGAGAAAATGGTGCGCGAACAGCGGAAATGTGCCAAGCCGGAAGAATTGAACACATCTACTTTGTTGTAGGCCCCTCGCCGTAGATAGCGGACCGTTGTCTGTATCAAAGGGTGGCGAGCGCCTCACGGTATTGACCGTGGGGAGCGTGAGTAGCCCGAAATCACACGGAGAACGCTTTGGTGAGTTATGGGAACCGCAACGAGAAAGGTTACAGGTCACTCATATGACTATGACTGATCCTATTGCCGACATGCTGTCGCGCGTGCGCAACGCATCTAATGCGCACCACGACTCCGTGTCGATGCCGACCTCCAAGCTCAAGGTGAACATCGCCGAGATCTTGAAGCAGGAAGGCTACATCGCTGACTACTCCGTCGAGGGCCGCGAGCTGTCCCTCGAGCTTAAGTACAACAACCGTGAACGTTCCCTCTCGGGTCTGCGTCGCGTGTCTAAGCCGGGTCTGCGTGTGTACGCAAAGTCCACCGAACTGCCGCAGGTTCTGGGCGGCCTGGGCGTGGCCATCATTTCCACGTCCCACGGCCTGCTTACCGACCGTCAGGCTCAGGAGAAGGGTGTAGGCGGAGAAGTTCTCGCCTACGTCTGGTAAGGGAGGATTGACACATGTCTCGTATCGGTCTAGCACCTATCGCCGTCCCGAAGGGCGTCGACATCACCATCAACGGCCAGGTCGTCAACGTGAAGGGGTCCAAGGGCACCCTCGAGGTTGAGCTGCCGGAGCCGATCACCGCAGCCGTCGAAGACGATGAGATCAAGGTCTCTCGTCCGGACGATGACCGCAAGAACCGCGCTCTGCACGGTCTGGCCCGTTCCCTGGTCAACAACGCCGTTGTTGGCGTGACCGAGGGCTACACCAAGAAGATGGAAATCTTCGGTGTCGGTTACCGCGTCCAGCAGAAGGGCAAGGACCTGGAGTTCTCTCTGGGCTACTCCCACCCGATCCTCATCAAGGCTCCGGAGGGCATCACCTTCGCTGTGGATGGCGCAACCAAGCTCTCCGTATCTGGTATTGACAAGCAACTGGTTGGACAGGTCGCCGCGTACATCCGCCGCCTGCGTAAGGACGATCCTTACAAGGGCAAGGGTATTCGCTACGACGGCGAGCAGGTCCGCCGCAAGGTCGGAAAGACGGGTAAGTAAGCAATGGCTAACACTGAAAACGCAAAGCGCACCCCGGTTGGCAAGGACATTTCCTCGCGTCGTCGTGAAGCACGCGCGCGCCGCCACTTCCGCATCCGTAAGACCCTCCGCGGCACCCCTGAGGCACCGCGTCTGGTCATTCACCGCTCCTCCCGCCACATGCACGTCCAGGTCATCGACGACCTGGCCGGCCACACCCTGGCTGCTGCTTCCTCCATGGAAGCCGACGTGCGCGCACTCGAGGGCGACAAGAAGGCCAAGGCTGCCAAGGTAGGCGAGCTCATCGCTGAGCGCGCCAAGGCCGCTGGCATCGAGCAGGTCGTCTTTGACCGTGCAGGCTACAAGTACCACGGCCGCGTTGCTGCGCTGGCCGACGCCGCTCGCGAAGGTGGTCTGCAGTTCTAATGATTAAGGCACACGGAAACATCAACGGAAGGAACGCCTAATGTCGGACCGTGAACAGCGTGACGGCGGACGCTCCGCCGAGAACAACAACGACCGCAAGGGTCGCAACAACGGCCGTCGTAACGACCGCCGCAACCAGCAGGACAACGAGCGCGATAAGTACATCGAGCGCGTTGTGACCATCAACCGCGTCTCCAAGACCGTAAAGGGTGGCCGCAACATGTCCTTCACCGCTCTCGTCGTCGTTGGCGACGGCCAGGGCATGGTTGGCGTCGGCTACGGCAAGGCCAAGGAAGTCCCGGCGGCAATCCAGAAGGGTGCAGAAGAGGCTCGCAAGAACTTCTTCCGCGTCCCGATGATTGCCGGCACCATTACCCACCCGGTTGAGGGTCGCGACGCAGCTGGCATCGTCATGATGAAGCCGGCCGCTCCGGGTACTGGTGTTATCGCCGGTGGTGCTGCTCGTCCGGTGCTTGAGTGCGCTGGCGTGCAGGACATCCTGTCGAAGTCCCTGGGCTCCGACAACGCTCTCAACGTCGTCCGCGCTACCGTGGACGGCCTCAAGCAGCTGGTTCGCCCCGAGGAAGTTGCCGCACGCCGTGGCAAGTCCCTCGAAGAGGTCACGCCAGCCCAGATGCTGCGCAAGCGCGCAGGTCAGGAGGCATAAGCAATGGCTCTGAAGATTACTCAGGTAAAGGGCCTTGTGGGCACCAAGCCGAACCACCGCGCCAACATTGAGGCTCTTGGTCTCAAGCGCATCGGACACTCTGTTGTCAAGCAGGACACCCCGATCATCCGCGGCATGGTTCACAAGGTGCGTCACCTGGTCACCGTCGAAGAAGTGGCAGGGGAGTAAACCATGGCTGATATCATCAAGCTCCACGACCTGCGCCCGGCCGCAGGCTCCAACAAGCCCAAGACCCGCGTCGGACGCGGTGAGGCATCCAAGGGTAAGACCGCTGGTCGCGGTACCAAGGGCACCGGTGCTCGCAAGCAGGTTTCCGCTGCTTTCGAGGGTGGCCAGATGCCGCTGCACATGCGTCTGCCGAAGCTCAAGGGCTTCAAGAACCCGAACCACGTTGAGTACCAGGTAGTTAACGTTGCTGACTTGGCTGAGAAGTTTGCACAGGGCGGCGACATCACCGTTGCTGACATTGCAGCTGCTGGCCTCGTCCGCGCTAACCAGCCGGTCAAGGTTCTGGGCAACGGCGACATCAACGTCAAGCTGAATGTCACCGCTGACAAGTTCTCCAAGTCTGCTGTTGAGAAGATTGAGGCTGCTGGCGGCACCGCCACCACCAAGTAAATCTTTTCTCGATTCGCGGAGAATCTAACTGCACCCTCCCATGGGCCACCGTCTCGGTGTCCTGCGGGAGGGTTGCGGCGTTTTCGCTCACGCATGGCCGCCGGGGGCGTGGTGTGCTGGAAGGCAACGAGGGCGCGGCTTCTCTCTGGGCGCTAAATGGTACTAGTGCCTTTTGAGGGGCACCTTATGGTCGGGTTGCTATGTGTTGACCTGGGGTTTCGTCGTGGGCGGGCTGCAAAAGGTACTAATGCCTTTTGAGGGGCACCTTATGGCCGAATTCTTATGCGGTGACCTGGGGGTTTGCCGAATCGGTGCCGCAAAAGGCATTTCTTAAAAGGTTCCAATGCTCCGCTAGCGCGCTTCTTGTGTCCCGCTAGCGCGCTAATTGTGTCTTGCCAGCGCCCTGCTTGTGTCCTGCTAGTGCGCTGCTGGTGTTTCGCCAGTGCCCTGCTAGCACCTCGCTAGCTAATAAATCCATGAGCTGATATATTCTTTTCACAGGGTTACTGCATGTCAGTTTAAGGAGAAGCTCATGACCTTCATCAACCAGCTCATCGCGGGATTTATGGCCACCATTATGTCGTTGTTTGGCTTCGCCGCGCCGCTAGATAACAACGGTGTTCACTCTCATGCCGCTGCCGCGCACGTGGAGAATGCCACCACCGGTGATAACGCGCCGTCTGCGCAGCCGGGTGAAGAGCTGAGCCCGCAGAAGGCCGTGGAACGCGAACTTTTCCTAGCCACCGAAGAGCTGGGCCACGAGTTCATGACCATTCGCTTTGAGGGCACCACGACTTCCCACATCATTTTCCTTGAGTCCTACAACCCGGATACCGACCAGGCTGCTGTTGACCGCATGATGAAGTCCCTGGCGGATAACGGCTTTGTGCGCGTGGACGCAGTCGCGTAACCCCTCCTGAATGTAGCAAGACCCCCATGGCCAGGGATGAGCTCCTGGTGATGGGGGTCGGGCTGTTTAGCAGCCCATCTTAAGCGTCGTTGACCGTCTTGTCGTAGAGGGTCGGGAAGCGGTTGTCTGGGTCGGCCACCGCCTTGATGCGTTCCGGTAGTTCGCCGCCGTAGAGTGACGCGAACTCTTCGGGGGAATAGAAGGCCTCCGAGTATAGGGACTTGTGCCCACCGAGTTCGCTTACTTTGGCCTCAATGATGCGGTTGAAGGCGCCATTGCCGGGAGCAGTCGGATCGACGTGATTGCCCTCCACCCCGGACCAGAAACCAACGTTGACCCAGGTCTGGCCCGGCAGCAGCGGGTAGAGCGGCCAGGGATCAGGCGAACTAGCCGCGATGTCACCGGTACCGATGAGGTTCTCTACACCGTCGCGCAGGCGGATCGGACACAGCCATACTGGCTGGATATCGGAGGCCTGAAAGAACCAACGCAGAAATTCCGGCAGGTTTTCCGGAGTGACCTCGATGTCTTGCACTACCCGCTCGCCGCGAGGAAGGCCCTTGGGCTTCTTAATAAAGTTGTATTCAAGTTCGTACTTGCGGTCCAAGCGTACGAGCTTCCAGTAGAAAGAGCTGCGCCGCAGCTCCCGGGGCCATACCTTGCGCACACGCGGGTTCTGGGCACCGAAGGCACGGGAGCACCAGAACCAGTCGGTATCCCAGCGCCAGATGTAATCGCGCACTGTCAAACGGTCGTGGCGGATACCGCGGGCATGCTGGAGGCTGCGATAAAAGATTTTGTCCCTCGTGTAGTCAGAGGTCGGCCCCTCCTCATCCGTGAAACGCGCCATGACCAGATACGCCTCGTCCGGAGAGAAGACCACCCCATCGAGCCCGTGGACGTCGAGGTCGTTGTAGGTGTGGGTACGGGAGACGTCGTCAAGCACGCGTGCGAGTGAGTCGACGTCGTGGAAGCGCACCTCCCGCAGCTCCACGTAGGGTTTCACCGCGCGCAGCTCAATCTTGAGGCGCACCGCGTATCCCAGAGAGCCGTAGGAGTTGGGGAAGAGGCGGAAGAGGTCGACGTTCTCCTCGCGTGAGCAGGTGACAATCTCCCCGGTTCCGGTAAGAACGTCCATCTCCAGCACCGATTCATGCGGTAGGCCGTCGCGAAAGCTGGTGGATTCCACGCCCATACCGGTCACGGCGCCGCCGAGCGTAATGGTCTTGAGCTGTGGCACCACGAAGGGCATGAGGCCGTGCGGCAAGGTGGCATCGACTAGGTCTTCGTAGGTGCACATGCCCTGGACCTCGGCGGTCTGCGCAATGGGGTCGACCTCAATGACACCTCCCAGGCCGGAGGCGTCCAGCCCCGCTTGCTCGCCGCTGCGGCCGCGGAAGAGATTCGAGGTCTTCTTGGCTAGGCGCACGCGCTTATCCTTCGGCACGGCGCGGAAGCTACGCAGGAGCTTATCGACGCCTTGCTCGTGCGCCTTCCAACCCACCGGCGGAATCTCCACGGCGTCGACGCTACGGTGATTGCTGATTTGGTTAATGAGACGAGACACCATCTTTTCCTCCTAGAAACGCGAATCTTCCCACCAGCGGCGCTCAGGCACGCCGGCGCGAGAGCCGGCGTCGCCCAGCTTGACGCCCAGGAAGTGGTAGAGGTTGATGATGTTGTGCTCGAAGCCCCACTCGGAGCCGGCCATGTAGATGGCCCACAGACGCGCGGTGGGCAGGCCTACCAGGGAGCAGGCCTCCTCCCATGTGTCTTTGAGGTTCTCGCACCAATCGTGGAGCGTGCGCATGTAGTCAAAACGCAGGGACTCGGTATGCACGACTTCAAATCCGGCGTCCTGCATGCACTTGGTGATGGTGCCGGAGCCGGACAGCTCGCCGTCAGGGAAGATGTAGCGGTCGATGAACCCGCCCTTGGGCGTCTTGTGATTATCCGGATAAGTAATGCAGTGGTTGAGCATGAGGCCGCCGGGTTTCAGCTTGCCGTTAAGGAAGCGGAAGAAGTCGGGGTAGTTCTTGACGCCGATGTGCTCGAGCAGGCCGATGGCGGATATGGCGTCGAAACCTTCCTCGGTGACATCGCGGTAATCCATAAAGCGGATTTCGGCGAGGTCCTCGAGGCCTTCTTCCTTAATCTTGGCTTGGCCCCACTCGGCCTGTTCTTTGGACAAGGTCACACCGAGGGACTTCACGCCGCGCTTGGCGGCGTAGCGCACCATGCCGCCCCAGCCGCAGCCGACGTCTAAATGGTGGTCGCCGTCCTTGAGCCGCAACTTGTCGAAGATAAGGCGGTATTTGTTCTCCTGCGCCTCATCGAGAGTGGCGTCGGGGGAGGGGTAGTAAGCACAGGTGTAGGTCATGGAGTCGCCGAGGAAGAGCTCGTAGAAATCATTGCCTACGTCGTAGTGGTCGGAGATAACATCGGCATCGCGCTCTTTGGAGTGTTTGGACAAGCCCTCGTGTACCTTGCGGCGCAGCCACGAGGCGCGTTCGACCTCGGGAACCGGCTGGATCTGGAAGGCACCCATGGATGCTAGTGAGCGCACCACGCGCGCCAAAGTCTTGGCGTCCGGCTTGGTGAACTTGTCATACATGACGTGGAGGGCGTCGAAGATGCCATAAGGGTGCGCCGGGTGCTCGCCTTTCACCGTGATGCCGTCGGTGACATAGGCGCGAGCAAAGCCAACATCACCCGGACGCGTAGCTATATAGGCCAAGCCTTGGAGGCTGTTGATAGTGACGGTGAATTGGGCGTCGGCAGGGCCGGTAGCGGAACCGTCGAAGGCTTCCCAGCGGAAAGGATTGGGGTGCGGGACAAACGCATCAATGATCTCCGCCACGGTCATGGGGGTAAATCGCGTGCTCATAGAACTACGTACTTCTTTCACTTCATCGTTAGGCAGATATAGAAACGGCCGTACTCCGAGGCGCCCCGGGCGACGCGGGAGAGGTCGAAGAGTTGGAGGTCGCCGTACAGCGACAGCGCTGAAAAGGCAACACAAGCCATGGTAGGACGGAATGAGAAATACCGCTAAGGACAAAGCTATTTTCAGTTGGCTCAGGGGGTTGATGTGGCGAAATAGCGCGCGGCTGGTAGGGTAATGGGGTCAAAAGTGTTCAACCGTTCCTATGACGTGCCTGAAAGGGCTCTCATGCAGTAGGAACAGATGAGTTCCACCTCCGTGCGCGGCAGTTTCGGCCCGCAGTTTAAGCGCGGTAGGCCAGGAGGATTTAGTAGTGTCCGCCATTTTGCAGGCTTTTAAAGACGCCGACCTGCGTAAGAAGATCATCTTCACACTCGTGATGATTATTCTCTACCGCGTTGGCGCGCAGATCCCGTCCCCGGGTGTTGATTACGCCACCATCGCTGGCCGTCTTCGCGAGCTGACGGAAGAATCCGGCAACCTCTACTCGGTGATTAACCTGTTCTCCGGTGGTGCGCTGCTGCAGCTGTCTATCTTCGCCATCGGCATCATGCCGTACATTACGGCGTCGATTATCGTGCAGCTGCTGACCGTGGTCATTCCGCACTTCGAACAGCTGAAGAAGGAAGGCCAGTCGGGCCAGGCCAAGATGACGCAGTACACGCGTTACCTCACCCTGGCGCTGGCGCTTCTGCAGTCGGCCGGCATCGTGGCCTTGGCGGACCGCGAGCAGCTGCTGGGGCAAGGAGTGCGCGTTCTGGCGGAGGACCGCAACCTGTTTACCCTTATCGTTCTCGTCATCACCATGACGGCAGGCGCTGTTCTCGTGATGTGGATGGGTGAGCTCATCACCGAAAAGGGCATCGGTAACGGTATGTCCCTGATGATTTTCGCTGGTATTGCTACCCGCCTGCCTACCGACGGCGTCAGCATCATGCAGAATAATGGTGGCCTGGTCTTCGCCATGGTTCTTGCCGGCCTCATCGTTCTCGTTGTCGGTATTACCTTCATCGAGCAGGGCCAGCGCCGCATCCCGGTGCAGTACGCCAAGCGTATGGTGGGCCGCCGCCAATACGGTGGTTCCTCCACCTACCTGCCGCTCAAGGTTAACCAGGCCGGCGTTATCCCGGTTATCTTCGCGTCTTCCCTCATCTACATGCCGGTGCTTATCACGCAGATCGTGAACTCCGGCTCCCCGGGCGTATCCGATAACTGGTGGCAGCGCAACGTCATCGCTCACCTGCAGGCGCCGAGCTCCTGGCAGTACATTGTCCTCTACTTTGCACTGACCATCTTCTTCTCCTACTTCTACGTGTCCGTTCAGTACGACCCTGCTGAACAGGCGGACAACATGAAGAAGTATGGTGGATTCATCCCGGGTATCCGCCCGGGCCGACCGACCGCCGAATACCTAGGCTTCGTCATGAACCGCCTGCTGTTCGTCGGCTCGATCTACCTGGCACTCATCGCCGTCCTGCCGAATATTCTTCTGGACTTGGGCATCGGCAGCGCGGGTGCCAGCGGAACCTCCGCATTCGGTGGTACCGCCATCCTCATTATGGTCTCGGTTGCCCTGACCACGGTCAAGCAGATCGAGTCCCAGCTCCTACAATCCAACTACGAAGGACTGCTTAAGTAATGCGTTACGTACTCCTTGGCCCTCCCGGTGCCGGCAAGGGCACCCAAGCCGCTATCCTCAGCGAGAAGCTCGGCGTCCCGCACATCTCCACCGGTGACCTTTTCCGCGCCAACATTGGTGAAGGAACCCCGCTCGGCGTTGAGGCCAAGTCCTACATCGACGCCGGCAAGCTGGTGCCGACGGATGTCACCGCTCGCATGGTGGAGGACCGTCTCAACGAGGATGACGCGAAGAATGGCTTCCTTCTGGATGGTTTCCCGCGCACCGTTGAGCAGGCAGACATCCTGCAGAAACTGCTGGCCGATAAGGGCTTGAAGCTCGATGGCGTTCTCAACTTCGAGGTGTCTGAGGATGTCGTCGTTGAGCGCATGCTGGCCCGCGGCCGCGCTGACGATACCGAGGAGACCATCCGTACCCGCCTCGGTGTCTACCGCGACGAGACCTTCCCGCTCATCGAGCACTACGGCGAGGCCATCATCCCGGTCCAGGCTGAGGGCTCCGTAGAGGAGATCAACGAGCGCGCGCTCACGGCGATGGGCAAGTAGTTCCCTGTCGCTATGGCTTTTCGACGACGCACGAGGACCATGCCTGCCCGTACCCCGGGCGAGCTTGACGCTATGCAGGCAGCCGGCGAGATCGTTGGCCGCGCTCTGCAGGCGGTGCGCGCTGCCGCCGCGGTTGGGGTCAGCACGCTGGAGCTCGACGAGGTAGCTGAGCAGACCATTCGTGATGCCGGCGCCGTGCCCACGTTCAAGGGCTACGGCGGCTTCCCGGGTTCCATCTGTGCGTCCGTCAACGAGGTCATCGTCCACGGCATCCCCAGTAGCGATATCGTCCTTGGCGACGGTGACCTCATCTCCATCGATTGCGGTGCCACCCTCGATGGTTGGGTAGGGGATAGTGCGTGGACGTTTGGCATCGGAAAGCTCAGCGCTGAGGCCCAGGCCCTGTCCGACGCCACCGAATGGGTCCTCCACGAGGGCCTCAAGGCCATGGTTCCGGGCAATCGCCTCACCGATGTCTCTGCTGCCCTCGAGCAAGCCACCTACGCTGCCGAGGATAAATTTGGCGTCGAGCTCTACATTGTCGACGGCTACGGCGGCCATGGAATCGGGCGTGAAATGCACGAAGAGCCTTACCTGGCCAATGAAGGCAAAGCCGGCCGCGGCCCTATCATTCAAGACGGATCGGTTCTGGCCATCGAACCGATGCTTACCCTAGGCACGGAAGATAACGCCGTGCTTGACGACGACTGGACGGTCGTCACCACCGACGGTTCCCTCGCCTCTCACTGGGAGCACACCGTGGCGGCCACGGAGAATGGTCCCCGAATCCTGACCCAGCGCTACTCCTAGGTAGGAATTGAAGACGGAAAGGTTTATACTTTCTGGCATGTTTAAACTTCGTTCCCACTCTGGTGCTCGTTCCCTACGTCGAGCAGCCGCAGCGGGCCTCGTGTCCGTCTCTCTTCTGACCGCACCTGCAGCCAACGCGCAGACCGCCCCGTCCTTCGATACTTTGTCCTCCGACGTTCAGTCTCAGGTCGATAGCTTCCTGGGCCAAACGCGTGAGAGCGCATGGACGTCCCGCAACGACATTCTCGAGTCCCTCCGAGCTGCTAACCCGCAGGCAGCCGACGCTCTTCGTCCCGTCATCGACGGTGCCATCGAGCTGATCTTCCCGGGCCTTATTGATCAGAAGAACGCGGAGATCCGCGCTGCACGCGAAGCCGAGGAGCGCGCTCACGCTGAGCAGGTTGCTCGTGAAAAGGCCGCTGCTGAGGAAGCTGCACGCAAGGCTGAGGCTGAGCGCAAGGCACAGCGTTTCGATACCGGCCCGTGCCCGGCCGATGCCCGCATTTGCGTCGACCGCGGTGGTCGCCGCACTTGGCTGCAGGACGGCAATGGCAACGTCACCTACGTTGCTCAGGGTGTGTCTACCGGTAAGCCGGGCGAGGAGACCCCGGCCGGTACCTTCTACATCAACCGCAAGATCAAGGACGAAATCTCCTGGGAGTTCGGCGACGCTCCGATGCCGTACGCCATGTACTTCACCAACAATGGCCATGCCTTCCACGAGGGTTCCCCGGCGTACCAGTCCAATGGCTGCGTTCGTCTGACCCACCAGGACGCCGTACGCTACTGGAACGATGTGCCGATGGGCTCAAAGGTCTTCATCTACTAAGACGTGTGAGGGGGCTCTCCTTCACACCGTATGAAAAGTAGATTTTCACGCCCGCTGCCTTACCTAGGCGGCGGGCTTTCGGCGTGTCATGGGTCCTTTATGGCGTGTCCTGCGCTAGCGACATTTGGAAATGGCGTTGTCGCAGCGTATGCTTGAGAGCTGGTGTCTGCACGTCGTGCTTCCCAATGCTGGAGTACAGGCAGAGGACACCAGGCAGTAGACATCAAACATGCAGGTGAAGATGGGGACGTCGCCAAGCGCGGCGTACCACCAACGCTCACCAGAAAAGTAGAGGTTATGGCTAAGGAAGGCGCAATCGAGGTTGAGGGTCGCATCGTCGAACCCCTGCCCAACGCAATGTTCCGCGTCGAGCTCGACAACGGACACAAGGTTCTTGCACACATCTCTGGCAAGATGCGTCAGCACTACATCCGCATCCTCCCGGAGGACCGCGTTGTTGTAGAGCTGTCTCCTTATGACCTGACCCGCGGACGCATCGTCTACCGCTACAAGTAAAGACAGTAAGCCTCCTTATCCACGGGACGCACTTGATGCGTCCCTTTCTACCTCAGGCTGCGATGGCCTGAGCCCGCATTGCTAAGCATGCCCACTGAATCCCCGGCTCGGCCCGGGGCGAAGCGCCTGCGTGGTGGGGGACGGATGAGGAGAAAACCATCGTAACAACCCGAAAGGACTAGCCATATGGCACGTCTAGCTGGTGTTGACCTCCCGCGTAACAAGCGCATGGAGGTTGCTCTCACCTACATCTACGGCATCGGGCCTTCCCGTGCCAAGGAACTGCTGGAAAAGACCGGCATTTCTCCCGACCTGCGCACCGACAACCTGGATGATGACCAGCTGTCGGCGCTGCGTGACGTTATTGAAGCTACCTGGAAGGTAGAGGGTGACCTCCGCCGCCAGGTTCAGGCTGACATCCGTCGCAAGATTGAAATCGGCTGCTACCAGGGTATCCGCCACCGTCGTGGCCTGCCCGTACGTGGTCAGCGCACCAAGACCAACGCTCGTACGCGCAAGGGTCCGAAGAAGACGATCGCAGGAAAGAAGAAGTAAAACATGCCACCGAAGACTCGTTCCGGCGCGCGCCGTGGTGGTCGTCGCGTCGTAAAGAAGAACGTGGCCGCTGGCCACGCTTACATCAAGTCCACCTTCAACAACACCATCGTGTCCATCACGGACCCGCATGGAGCTGTCATCTCTTGGGCATCCTCTGGCCACGTTGGCTTCAAGGGTTCCCGTAAGTCCACCCCGTTCGCAGCCCAGATGGCCGCTGAGAACGCTGCCCGCAAGGCAATGGACCACGGTATGAAGAAGGTTGACGTATTCGTCAAGGGTCCGGGCTCCGGCCGCGAGACCGCCATCCGTTCCCTGCAGGCAGCAGGCCTCGAGGTTAACTCGATTACGGATGCCACCCCTCAGCCGCACAACGGCTGCCGTCCGACCAAGCGCCGCAAGGTTTAAGGGAAAGGAAGAGGTAAAACAATGGCTCGTTATACTGGCCCCGCTACCCGCGTATCCCGCCGTCTGCGCGTCGACCTGGTCGGCGGCGATATGGCATTTGAGCGCCGCCCGTACCCTCCGGGACAGGCTGGCCGTAACCGCATCAAGGAATCTGAGTACCTGCTGCAGCTCCAGGAGAAGCAGAAGGCAAAGTACACCTACGGTGTGCTGGAGCGTCAGTTCCGTCGCTACTACGCTGAGGCTAACCGCCTCCCGGGCAAGACCGGTGACAACCTCGTTGTCCTGCTCGAGTCCCGTCTTGACAACGTGATCTACCGCGCTGGTCTGGCCAACACCCGCCGCCAGGCTCGCCAGCTTGTCTCTCACGGTCACTTCACCGTGAACGGCAAGAAGATCAACGTTCCTTCCTTCCAGGTCACTCAGTACGACATCATCGATGTCCGCGAGCGTTCCCAGAAGATGGAATGGTTCGAAGAGGCCCAGGATCGCCTGATTGACGCCAACGTTCCGGCGTGGCTGCAGGTCGTCCCGGACACCCTGCGCATCCTCGTGCACCAGCTGCCCGAGCGCGCTCAGATCGACATCCCGCTGCAGGAGCAGCTCATCGTCGAGCTTTACTCGAAGTAAACTTTCGATATCTGATTCTTTACCCCTTCTACCGGCGTCATATAGCGGGCGCCGACAAGGAGAAATTCCATGCTTATTTCCCAGCGTCCTCAGCTCACCGAGGAATTCATCGACTCGTCTCGCTCCAAGTTCGTCATCGAGCCGCTCGAGCCGGGCTTCGGCTACACCCTCGGTAACTCGCTTCGTCGCACGCTGCTGTCCTCCATCCCGGGCGCAGCAGTAACCTCCATCAAGATTGATGGTGTACTCCACGAGTTCACCACGATCAACGGTGTGAAGGAAGACGTCTCCGAGATCATCCTGAACATCAAGGGTCTGGTCCTGTCCTCCGACTCCGATGAGCCGGTGGTCATGTACCTGAGCAAGGAGGGCCCGGGTGAGGTGACTGCAGGTGACATCCAGCCGCCGGCTGGCGTGGAGATCCACAACTCGGATCTGCACATTGCATCCCTGAATGAGTCCGCCAAGCTGGACATGGAACTCGTCGTCGAGCGCGGCCGCGGCTACGTCCCGGCTGCCGCTACCTCTGGGGAAATCGGCCGCATTCCGGTCGACCAGATTTACTCCCCGGTACTCAAGGTCTCTTACAAGGTCGAAGCTACTCGTGTTGAGCAGCGTACTGACTTTGACAAGCTGATCATTGACGTCGAGACCAAGAACTCGATTTCTGCCCGCGACGCTCTGGCTTCTGCCGGCGGCACCCTGGTCGAGCTCTTCGGCCTGGCTCGCGAGCTGAACACCGCCGCTGAGGGCATTGAGATTGGCCCGTCCCCGCAGGAGACGGAGTACATCGCTGCCTACAGCATGCCGATCGAGGACCTGAACTTCTCCGTCCGCTCCTACAACTGCCTGAAGCGTCAGGAGATCCACACCGTTGGTGAGCTCGCCGAGTGCACCGAATCGGACCTGCTGGATATCCGCAACTTCGGTCAGAAGTCGATTAACGAGGTAAAGATCAAGCTGGCTAACCTGGGTCTGGCTCTCAAGGACACCCCTGAGGACTTCGACCCGACCCAGCTCGAAGGTTACGACGCAGAAACCGGCGACTTCAAGGACCCGGCTTCTGAGGATTCCGAGTAAAGAATTCCGCTGAATCGTAACGGCGCTTGTGAAGCGCTCGTTGCGCGCTCAATTAATCCGCACACGAGGAGTACACAATGCCAACCCCTAAGAAGGGTGCCCGTCTCGGAGGCTCCGCTAAGCAGCAGGCACACATGCTGAGCAACTTGGCAGCTAGCCTGATCGAGCACGGCGCAATCAAGACCACCGATGCCAAGGCGAAGGTTCTTCGTCCGTACATCGAGAAGATCATCACCAAGGCTAAGTCCGGCACCGTTGCTGACCGCCGCGCTGTTCTGAAGCTCATCCCGCACAAGGATGTTGTTGCCTACCTCTTTGATGAGCTGGCACCGAAGTTTGAGAACCGTGAGGGTGGCTACACCCGCACCATCAAGCTGGAGAACCGCACCGGTGACAACGCCCCGATGTCTCAGATCTCCCTCGTTCTCGAGGAGACCGTGACCTCCGAGGCTAACCGCGCTACCCGCGCAGCTGCTTCCAAGCAGGCTGAGGAAGCTAAGGCCGAAGAGGCTGAGGCTGAATCCGCTGAGGAAGCAAAGGCAGAGGCAACCGAGGCAGAGGTCGAGGAGACCGCTGCTGAGGAGTCCGAGGAGAAGTAAACTTCTCTCGCCTTAACTAGGCCGCAGTACCACCTTAGGTGGGGCTGCGGCCTTTTGTTATGCTTTCTGGGCTATATAACCCCGACCAGAACGTATACTCTATGACCCCGCTGTTTACTGTGCTGTACGTAATCGGCATCGTCTCCGAGGCGATGACCGCTGCGCTGTCCGCTGGCCGGCAAAAGATGGATCTGTTTGGCGTCATCATGTTGGGCGCAGTCACCGCATTGGGCGGCGGCACGATCCGCGACATGGTGCTGGGCGCCTACCCGTTGACGTGGGTGGCGGAACCGCGCTTCCTCTTGGCCGTGGTGGCCGCCGCCGTCGCCACGGTTTATATGTCCTTCCTAATGCACTATTTCCGGCATGTATTCTTGCTTCTCGACGCCCTGGGCCTTGCGGTATTCAGTGTCCTTGGTGCTCAGAAGGCCTTGGAACATGGCCATGGGTTGGTTATCGCTGCCGTGGCTGCGGTGCTGACCGGTGTCTTTGGCGGTATTTTGCGTGACTTGTTGTCCGACCGTATCCCGCTGGTCCTGTCCGCCGAGCTGTACGCCTCCATTTCTGTTCTTGCAGCCTTTTCTTATGCGGGATTGATGGAGCTGGGGCTCAGCGATGAGGTCGCTGGCGTCGTGACGGTATGCCTAGCGCTGGCGCTGCGCGTGGCTGCGATCTACTTTGGATGGTCGCTGCCGGTGTTTGAATACCGGGGAGCCGAACAACCCATGGACCCGCGCCTGCGCTTGTCTGCCCGCATTGTTCGGGATGGCGCCCGCAAGGCCAAGCGCAAAGCCGGCCAGGCCAAGAAGAATCTAAAGCACCCCAAGCGGGCTGGCTATGCCGCTTTGAGCAAGCTGGGCGTGAGCAAGAGCGCGAAGCGCCAGCACGCGGCCCAGGATTGGGAACTCAATCGCGAGTGGAATGCCAACGACTAGGTAGAATCAGCATCCATGACTAACGTTCGCCTTCGCCTAGACTTGGCCTACGACGGCACCGACTTCCACGGGTGGGCCAAGCAGAAGGGCGGCCTGCGCACTGTTCAGCAGACCGTTGAGGAGAAGCTGAGCATGGTGCTGCGCCACCCAGTGGAGCTCACCGTGGCTGGGCGCACCGATGCCGGAGTGCATGCCAGCGGTCAGGTGGCGCACTTAGATACCACACGGGCGGCGCTGGGACAGCGCAGCATTGACGGCGATCCCACCAAGCTGGTGAAGCGCTTGGCCAAGTTGCTGCCTGCCGACGTCCGCGTCCACGCCTGCACCGAAGTTCCCGCAGATTTCGACGCGCGCTTTTCTGCCTTACGCCGCCGCTACGTCTACCGCATCACCACCCATCCGCGCGGTGCACTTCCGACTCGCGCACGCGATACCGCGACGTGGTTCAAGCCAGTGGACCTGGAGCTAATGCAGGCCGCGGCCGATCAGCTGGTGGGGCTCAATGACTTCGTGGCTTTCTGCAAGGCGAAGCCGCACGCCACGACCATTCGCGAGCTCCTTGCCTTTGAGTGGAAGGACGTGTCGACGCCCGCGGAGCCGCAGCTCTACGAGGCGCACGTAACCGCGGATGCCTTTTGCTGGTCCATGGTGCGCTCGTTGGTGGGCTGCTGTTTGCGGGTGGGGGAGGGCTCGCGCGGAGTTGACTTCGCCGCCCATATGCTGCGGGAAGAAAGCCGGTCCTCAGAGATCCCGCTTGCTGATGCTCAAGGTTTGAGCCTGGTGGGCGTGGATTACCCCGATGCGGACCAGTTGGCCGCGCGGGCGGCGATGACCCGTGGTCGTCGCGCTGCGGAGGATACCGAGTTGGGTTAATCTAGAACCCACTGCGCCGTGGGAGGGTGGCGCTCAGATTCGGGGGAGGATTCTCATGGCACGCGCGTTGCCAACGACCAAGGCCCAGGTGTCGGGCCACAAGTTCCTTTTGCGCCGCCTCGAGCACGGACTCGTGTTTGGGGACATCCGCATGATTCATGATCCATTGAAAAGGCGCCAGCGCGCTTTGCTTGGCGGGGTAGCCGCAGTAGCCTTCTTGAGTCTTGGCTCGGGGCTCATCGCGTGGATGCAGCCGGACCCGCGACCCGGAGATGCGCCCGTCGTGCGTTCTTCCGAGGGGCAGCTCCTAGCGCTGGTCAACGGAACCTACCACCCGGTGGCTAATTTGGCTTCTGCCCGGCTCATCGCCAACGAACCGGTGGAACCCAGCGCTGCTGGGGAGTCCTTCCTGGAGCAGGTCAGCTTGGGCACACCATTGGGGATTGTAGATGCCCCGAACCTTCTGGCGGCCGGTACGGGGGAAGAACCGGGCTGGGCGGCGTGCCTGGAAGAGTCCACGGAGGGTGAGAATTGGCAGTCCAGCAACCGCGTTGGCACCGTGACAGTTATGGCGCATCATGGTGTGCGGGGTTTCGATGAAGAGCAGGCCGCCGTGGCGGAATCTGATGGAACCCAGTGGTTGCTCACCGGACAGGGCCGCGTCGTCCTGCCGGAGGCCACGAGCACGCAAGGCCGTGTGCTGCGCCGTGCTTTGGGCATGACGGCAGAAACAGCGGTGTGGAGCGTTCCCACGGAGTTGCTCAATGCCTTCGCTGAGCTGGAGCCGCTGAGTTTTCCGGCCGTGCCGCCGGAAATCCTCGATACCGGCGAGCAGCTCTGGGCCCGCACGGAGCAGGGCGTTTTCGCCATTACCCCGACGCAGGCAGAGATGCTCGTGGGCGTCGGCGCGCAGCGGCTCCCCGCGCAGGCCCAAGACGTTGCTGCGCTCAGCGACGTCCCACCAACCTTCCACCTTCCCACCACCCGCGTCGAGTTCCTCTCGCCCGAGCAGGGTTGGTTGTGCGCGACCCACCACCATGGCGCGGGTAGCGCAAAGCCGGTCACCGCCACGGTGGCCCTGCCGGGTGAATCGGCAGCACAACGCTTTGCGGGCTTGCAGGCAGGGGTAGGCGTGGATAGCGGGCACGGTTATCACGTGGTCTCATCCACCGGTAGGCGGCACGAGCTGGCCGGCGCTGCCGAGCTTAATTCCCTGGGGCTTGATGAGCCGGAACAGGTGCCATGGGAAATTCTGCGCTTGTTGCCGGAAGGCTCCGCGCTGAGCCGCGCTGAGGCCTTAAAACACGAGCACTCACTGCTGCCACCAGGAGAAGGAAAGTAAGAAGCGCCAGCAGCGTACGGACTCGTGGCCAACTAGCTGAAGGCGGTGGGGCGTGCGGTATCACGCTGATGTCGCGGTATGGGTTCTCGCTTTCCAGCGGACGGTAGGTCAGCGCTGCAAGCGGATCGACCACCCCGTTGCCTGGCTCTGCCGAGCCGATGATGCGCTCGCGTAGCTGGGCCGGAGAATCATCGGGGTAGCGCTGCGTGAGGAGAGCGACCGTTCCACTGACCAGGGGAGCGGCGAAGGAGGTGCCTTGGAACAGCGTGTCGCCCTTGGCGGTGGCCCACCCACCACCAGGTTCAAGAGCAAGGGGGACGTCGCCCTCAGCGCTCAAAGGTGCTCCAATGGAATAGTCGGCGAGTTCGTGTGGAGTGGCCAGAGCACCGACGGAGAGGACCGTATCTGCCACGGCGGGAAACACGACGTCGCCCTTGTCACAGCCACCGGAGGTCGCATTTCCCGACGCCGCCACCACCACCGCCCCCGCATCCTCCGCGCGCTGCAGGGCGGCATTCAAGCCAGATCGATCGACCCGTGCCGCAGAATCCGATGGTACGCAGGAGACGACGGATACGTTGATGACGTGGGCCCCGGCATCAACGGCATCCTCAATGGCTGCTGCCAAGCTGGCTAGCGTTCCGGAACCCGATTGCTCAGTATCTTCGCTCGGACCGTTTGCGCCTTCTGTATCGGCGGGCGGCGGGGTCCGATAGTGCGCGCTGGTCTGCCGGATGGAGTAGATTTCCGCATCTGGGGCCACGCCGAGTTCGCGTCCGGCAATGACACCGGCCACGACAGTGCCGTGCAGGTCGCAGTCACGCAAGGGGTCGGGTTCCTCCGGAGTCACGAAGTCCGCGCCAGGTGTTACCCGCAGCTGCGGGTGGGCGGCCACGCCGGTATCAATGACTGCGACTTTTACCCGGGCCCCCGTGGCAAAGGAATGCAGGCGCGAGCGGTACTCCGCATACTGCGCCGAGGGCTGCGGTCCCTGTGCCGCACGAGTGGCTTCCGCGCAGGCGGTATCCGGCTCACGGGCAGCAGCCTGCGAACTATCCACAGCTGATCCAGCACAGAGCAGCCCGACACTGAGCGCCATCGCCCCGATGTGTCTGCTGGCTGTCATGAGCCCAGTCCCCGGATGAACTCGAAGAGCCCTGCTAAGTGTGCCGCGAGCGGTAAGCAGGCAGCCAATGCGAGGGCTTCGGCCCGCTCGAACCACACGATGGTGGTCGGCTCCACGTGGGCAAGGGCGTCTGCCCACATCGGAGCTGAGAGCATCGCGATAATGACGAGCCCGGCAACAACGCTGAGTACCCATGTCGTGGTTGTCGGGGAGGACAACAGCTGCCATTCTCGCACTGCCACGGCTACCGTAGCACTGGCAGCGGCCACCCCTAAAAGCCCTAGTGCCCAGGCAGCCACGGTCCGGGCATGCCGTGCTGCATGGACGATGACCCCGCCCGCAATACTCAGGCATAAGGCTTGGGAAGCCCGGATTGTCTCAGCGTCATGGGCGCTCAGCGCGATGAAGAGCACTGCGGGAATACCAGCCAGCGTGCAGCCCACCGCGATCCCCTCGTAGGTTAGCCCGGCGCGCCGGGCTTTGTCAGCGTTATCGGTAGGGACGTCGTCTGAAATGCTCAAATCTTGACCGGCGGTGGGCAGCTGCGGCACGCGCAGACCAGCCAACCTCGTGGTGAGGAGGGGCGCGCCAGCGAGAAGCCCCATGATGGCGGCGAGGAGCGCGGCAGCGCCCAGCAACCCGATGACCGCGAGCACGCACCACGTTCCGGCTATCGCTCGTGCCCGCAGACCGCCGGTGCGCAGGAGGTGGGAAAGGAGCGCCAAGATGGCCAGTGCTGCAGCTGAACCGGCAAGCGCCGCCGAACTCGCGTCAGAGCCACCCACGCCGAACCAGCCGGCCAGTCCAGCAGCGATATGTGCTGCGGCCAACAGCGAACCGCGCCGCGTCCACACCGCCAGCACGACAGCAAGAACTGCTGCGGCGGCGCAACCAAGCGCTGGGGACAGCGCTGCGGTGAGAAGCGCGCCGATAGCGATGATCGCGGCGCAGCCCCACACGCCTGCGAGACCCTCCAGCGTGGTTGATGGTGCGTCGGCAGCGAGCGCTTCCGCCGCATCCCGGACAATCGGGGCGGGCGGTGATTCCTCCGGGCTGAGCACCAGCACGGAGCCGTCCTCGAGCGGAGTGCGGTCGAGCGGTGAGGTCATCGATACGGCCTTGCCCGAAGCGGTCGTAGCGCGCCAGAGGATGGGGGCAGGAGGGATGTCGACAAGCACAAGCAACTCTCCCAGCACCTCCCCGACGCTCGCGGATAAGGGCAGGGATACATCTGCCTCTTTGCGTGCTTGGCCTGCATGGATGCGGACAGTGACGTGAATGGAATGCGCGAGTGCGCGGGTCATGGAAAGTACCTCCCCCGAGAAAAATTTCTGGGCTACCCCTTGCCCATTGCCGTTCATTGTGGCTTACTGGTGGCACGCTGTCCACCGCTGAAGGAGGCGGTGGAGTACTTCGGGGGGAAGGACTTTTACATGCGCGTACCTACACGCGTCGTTGATTCGGGGCCGTCAGCTTATCGGGAGCCAGCGCCGCCACTGCCGCAGGGCACTATCGAAGCCGAGGCTGTGCCTGAGGCTGTGCGCGCCCAGCCAGTGCCGCTCGTGCGCCTGCTTATGCCGCTGGTCATGATTGCGGCGATGCTGGGCATGGTGGCGCTCATGGTGCTGGGGGCAGGCGACGGGCGCCGGATGAGTCCCATGAGTCTGATGTTCCCGCTCATGATGCTGGCCAGTATGGCCATGATGTTCAACCCATCAAGTGGTAGTCAGGACCCGGATGAAACGCGGCGCACCTACCTGCGCCACCTCAAGGCGTTGCGGGAGCAGGCCGTGGAACGAGGTGAGGCGCAGCGCGCGCATGAGGAACACCGCAATCCCACGCCGCGCCAGGCGGCCGCGCTGATAACAAGTCCGCGCCTGTGGGAACGAGGACCTGATGCACCCGATGCGCTGGAGGTGCGGGTAGGAACGGGCCCGATGGCGCTGTGTACGCCCATCACTGTGCCGGATTCAGGTGCGGCAGAGGACCTCGATCCGGTCTGTGCGGTGAGCGTGCGACAGACCGTGCGGGCGGTAGGAACGCTGGCGAATATGCCCGTGGTCATCCAGCTGCAGGCCTTTCCCATCGTGGGTCTGGCCGGGGACGATGCCGCGGGGGTAGCGCGAGCGATGCTGCTGCACCTCGCGGTGCTCCACGGCCCGGAGACCGTGGGGATTGAGTATGACGGCAACGAGTGGGACTGGCTCAAGTGGCTGCCGCATACCCGCGAACCGGAGCAGGCGCACTTTTGCATTCGCGTCGTCGAGGACGACCCCACGGAAGGACCCGCCGCGCTTGCCGACGTCCCCCTCAACCACCCCACGGTCACCCTCGCCGTGGGTGTCACACCGCATTCACCTTTGGGCCGAAGAGCCGAGGAAGAAGGCATTTACCTGCACACTGACGGTGAGCTCTCCGTGGTGACCGCCGCGGGTGAGGAGAACCTAGGGCGCTGCGAGCATATCGACACCGCCAGCGCGCTGTTGTGGGCGCGCCAACTAGCGCCCTACCATCGGCCTCTCGGCAGCGACGCCGGCTCGACCCCGCGGCATGGGCGCGATGCCGACCTGCCTACACTCGTGGGCTATCGTGACGTCGACGAGCTCGTTGCGTCCGGAATGTGGCACGGGCGAACCCCCTCCGAGCGCCTGCGTGTGCCCATTGGGGTAGACGACTCCGGGCAGGCAGTGTTTCTTGACCTGAAAGAATCCGCCCAGGGAGGCATGGGGCCGCACGGGCTGTGCATCGGTGCAACCGGCAGTGGAAAATCGGAACTTTTAAGAACACTCGTCGTCGCTCTTGCCGCCACCCATAGCCCGGATGAACTCAACCTCGTCCTCGTGGACTTTAAAGGAGGCGCGACCTTCCTCGGCTGTGATGAATTGCCGCATACTTCCGCGGTCATCACCAACCTGGAAGAGGAATCCACCCTGGTGGAGCGCATGTATGACGCCATCTCTGGTGAGATGAACCGCCGCCAGGAGTTGCTGCGCAAGGCCGGCAACTTTGCCAACGTCGGTGAGTTCAACGCCTCTGACGACGCAGTGAGTGAATACGGCCCACTTCCTGCGTTGATCATTGTGGTCGATGAGTTCTCCGAACTTTTGGGCCAGCACCCAGACTTCGCGGAACTTTTTGTTGCAGTGGGCAGGCTTGGCCGCTCGCTCCACGTGCACTTGCTCTTGGCATCCCAGCGCTTGGAGGAAGGCCGCCTGCGCGGTCTTGATTCCCACTTGTCTTATCGCATCGGTTTGAAGACCTTCTCCGCTGGTGAATCCCGCCAAGTCCTAGGTGTGACGGATGCCTACCACCTGCCTGCTCAGCCCGGCGCGGGCTACCTCAAGACCGATGCCGATGCGCCAACCCGTTTCCAAGCCTCCTATGTCTCTGGTCCGGTCACGCGCCGAGTGGTGCGCGAGGGGAGTAGCCGCGCAGTGTCGCGCGTTGAACTGTTTACTGGCTGGCAGGCATTGGAGGAAGAATCGGAATACACGATGCTCGTGGATTCCTCCACCACGCTGTTGGCCACCGTGGTGGGCGCTGCCCGCGATGAAGCAGCCCAGCGCGGCCACGCAGCCCGCCGTATCTGGCTGCCACCGCTGCCCCCGCTGGTGGAGCTGTCTGCCGTGGCGGCTTTGGCCAGCGACACGCGCGCCGGGCTGCGCGCGGAGGTCGGGCTCATCGATCGCCCCTACCACCAGCGCCAGGACCCACTCACCGTGGATTTCACTACGGGTGGTGGACACTTAGCGCTATGTGGCGGGCCGCAGTCAGGAAAGTCCATGGCCTTGCGCAGCATCGTCGCTGGTCTGGCATTGAACCACTCGCCAGGAGAGATTCGCTTCTACGTCATCGACCTCGGCGGCGGGCAGCTCAGAATCTTAGAACGCCTGCCGCACGTGGCGGGTGTTGCCGGCCGCGACGAGCCTGAAAAGGTTCGGCGCATTGTTGACGAAGTGGCCGGCCTTGTACGCCGGCCGGAAGAACGTCATACCTTCCTCATCATCGATGGTTGGCACCACATCGGTACCTCAGGCGCGGATTTTGAGGACTTGTCTGAGCCTATTACCCAGTTGGTGGCCGATGGTGCTTCCGCCCGTATCCACGTGCTTATTGCTGCTGCGCGCTGGACCAGTTTGCGACCGTCTATTCGTGACCTCATCTCGGCGCGCCTTGAGTTGCGTTTGGGCGAGGCTATGGATTCCCTTATTGACCGCAAAGCGCAGCAGAAGCTTCCGGCCGCACCTGGGCGCGGTATCACGGTGGCGGGGGAGAATCTACTCTTTGCTTCGACCTCCGCACAGGACATCGCCCACATTTGCGGAGTCCACGCAGATGCGGAAGCCGTGCCGGCGCTCAAGATGCTGCCCGCGCTTCTCACCGATCTGCCCCAGCCTGCCGACGGGGTTATACCTCCTGGCATCGCATGGGGAATTGGTGGTCCCGACCTTGAGGTTCTCACGTGGGATCCGGCGACGCAGCATCACCTTGTGTGTATCGGCTCGCAGGGAGCCGGAAAGTCCCAATTCCTCAGCGTCATCATGGCCGGCATTAGCCGGATGGGCAGGGAGGCAGCGCGCCTGGTGGTCATCGACGAGCGCCGCGCACATTTGGGGACGCTGGAGGAGGAGATGGTGGCGGCGTATGGGGCGTCGGCAAGCGCGGCAACCCAAACCATTATCGATACTGTTCGCACCCTGGAACAGCGCCTGCCTGGACCAGAGGTTACTCCCGCGCAACTTGCCGCGCGCAGCTGGTGGGACGGCCCTGAGATCTTCCTCGTCATCGATGACCTTGACCTGGTCAGTGAAATTGCGCTCGCGCCTTTGCTCGAGCTTCTTCCGCATGCCCGGGACGTGGGATTGCACCTGGTCCTGGCGCGCAAGTCCGGCGGCATCGGCCGCGCGCTATTTGGCCAATTCCTCTCAGCCGTGCGTGATCTGCAGCCAGCACTGCTGCTTCTCGACGCCGACCGTGACGAAGGCGCCATCTTCGGCATCAAACCCACAGCCCTGCCGCCAGGTCGCGGCCAATGGGTAGTGCGCGGCGCGGCCCAAGGCCTGGCCCAGGTGTATGTGCCGCACGAGCACAGCCCAGCTGACCCCACAACTGATTAAGACACGACTCATTCAGGAGAAAACTCATGACCACTAGCCATGCGCTGCGCAGCACCAATACCCAAACGACGACCCTGACAGTGACGGTTCTTGATGCTGCGACCATCTATGAAGGCCCCGAGACTGTCTACCGCTACGACCTCCCCGGAACCGGAATTGTTGAAGGATGGGCCCTCGATACCGTCCTTGACCAGGTGGAAAAGATCTGCGGAGCCGACTGGCCCGACGTCACCGTTGACGTCATCGACGATCCATCCGGAACGGAAATAAGTACGGAGGCCGTGGCAATTCTGCGCCGCCAGCTGCGTGCCGCAGGAGCCAGTGTTGTAGAACCTGAACCCCCAGCCGTACCAGCGCCGCCGCCCCCGGTGAGAAGAAGTGCAGTGCCGGATAGTGATGATGCCGACGATGATGCGGACCTCATACCTGGCAGAACGCGGCCGCCTCGGCCGCGTCGTTCACACCGCGCTGCAGTCCCACGGTTCCCGCTTGACATCGACCCTTTCTATATCGCCATCGCGGTCATGGTGCTGTTGGTGGCTGGGGTGTCGTGGTGGGCGGTGGGCCGTAAAGACGCAGCCCTTGCGGCGAGCTCGTCGGTTGACGGCGCCACCGCCACCGCTGTGCCCAGCGGGTCGCCATCACCCAGATCAACGGTGGAGGCACCAGTAACAGCCACCGCTGATACCCAGGATTCTTCCGCACAGGATTCCGGCAGCCAGCAGTTGCGCCCGGGACAGCAGGTCATCGAGGTCGAAGGTATGTCTCTGGTCCTGCCCCAGGGCTTTCGCACCAGCGTGGAGGATGGCCTAGTCACCGCTGCAGGAGAGGACCCGAACCTGCGCATCCTCCTGGCAGCGGATCCGCTCTTCAACGTGCCCGTGGACGTCCTCTTTGACGAAATCAGACAGCAGATTGAGTCTGACCCATCGCTGCACGACCCAGCCGAGGAATCTGGCCGTCTGTCCTATACCGAGGACCCTGGTGATGGCTCACGGGTGACATGGATGATGTGGGAAGACAAAGGCCATCAGATGTCGGTGGGATGCCACACCAAGTTTGAGCCCAACGTAGTACAGAAAGCTGCTTGCCGGATGGCCGCAGAATCGCTGGTCAAGAAGGACTAGCGCAAGCGAATCGAAGAAAAAATAAAAAGTTTGGAAGGGCCGGGAACCGATGGGGTGCAGCTTCAGTCCAATAAAGATGAGAAGGACAACAGGGTGCTTCTCGGGGGACAGATTCACGAACTAAAAGCCCTTGTACTGAAGGGATTGGCCCCACGAAGGGATACAGAAAGGGACAAATACTATGACTCAAACTTTCCGCACTGAAGCCGACGTCATGGTGGCCACTGCCGGCCGCGTTGACTCCACCAATGATGAAGTTCAGGGAGAGCTCACCCGCCTGCAGGGCGTGGTGGACTCGGTCCGCGCCAGCTGGTCCGGCCGCGCACAGGTGTCCTTCGACAACCTGATGCAGCGCTACAACACCTCCGCGCAGCAGCTGCGTGAGGCCCTGACCTCTATCAGCGAAAACATCCGCGACAATGCTCGCAACTTTGATTCGGTTGAGGCTGACAACGCCCAGTCCTTCGACAACGTCGGCGGCGCGGGCCTAGCCCTCTAAAGTACGCGCCGAATAACCACCATTAATCCACTGAACTACACGCAAGGAATACTTCATGTCTGGAATCAAGTACCAGTTTGGCGCCATTGCCGGTGCCGCCGCTGACATCAACTCCACCTCCGGCCGCATCAATGGCCTTCTCGGTGACCTTAAGTCCACCCTGCAGCCCATGGTTTCCACCTGGGAAGGCGAGTCTGCAACTGCTTACAACGCTGCGCAGGCCAAGTGGGACAAGGCAGCCGCGGAACTCAACACCGTGCTCGCCACCATCTCGCAGACTGTCTCCCAGGGCAATGACAACATGAGTGACGTCAACCGCCGCGCCGCCGCTAGCTGGGGCTAAGCGGGCCGAATCTACGTCTTTCGCAGCAAGCTGGATCCCAAGCACCCTTCTTCATTACCCATTCACAATCGTGAGCGGTGAATGGCGCGGACAAGGGACGAGGAGAGGCTGGACGCACCACCATCAACTCGTGCGTGGGAACCACTGCTTGCTGTGCGAAAGGCGCCGGTATCGCTTCTCGTCAACGTTTCTTCTCCTGATTCCCCCTTTTTCATAAAGAGGAGAAACGTTGGCGGGGGGCGATATCGGCGTTTTGGGTTTTTAACCTGCTGCGTACTAAGGTGAAACACCTATGTGTCTGCACCCTTTTGTTGAGGGGTGCACGCGGACTGCAGGTCCCCACCGGCCGCTGTATGTACCCGCGTATGGGCTTACATAGCGATGGCCGGCAGTTCCGAGACAGACTTTCAAGGAGTCATTTTGTCTACTTTCCACCCGAAGAGCGGTGACATCACCCGCAAGTGGTACGTCATCGACGCTACCGACGTGGTTCTGGGCAAGCTCGCTTCCACCGTGGCTGACATGCTGCGCGGTAAGCACAAGCCTCAGTACGCACCGAACGTTGATTGCGGCGACCACATCATCATCCTTAATGCGGACAAGATCCACATTTCCTCCAACAAGCGCGAGCGCGAGATGCGCTACCGCCACTCCGGTTACCCGGGCGGCCTGAAGTCCATGACCCTTGGTCAGTCCCTGGACGCCAACCCGGTCCGCGTTATCGAGGAAGCTGTGAAGGGCATGATGCCGCACAACAAGCTTTCCAACGCCTCCATCAAGAAGCTGCACGTTTTCGTGGGCGAGGAGCACCCGTACGCCGGCCAGAAGCCGGAAACCTTTGAGTTTAAGCAGGTGGCACAGTAATGACCGAGCAGAACATCGACAACAACGTAGCCGACGCTGCCGACATCGCTGCAGCAACCGCCGCTACCGAAGAGTTCACCAACACCATTGGTGATTCCCTGGCACCGGAGACCGAGGCAGAGGCTGAGACCGCTGCTCCGGCTATCCACGAGGGTCCGATCCAGACCGTTGGCCGCCGTAAGCGCGCCATCGCTCGTGTTCGCCTCGTTGCTGGTTCTGGCAACATCTCCGTCAACGGCCGTGCCTTTGACGAGTACTTCCCGAACAAGCTGCACCAGCAGGACATCCTGCAGCCGCTGACCATCCTTGAGCGTGATGGCCAGTTCGACATCAAGGTCACTGTCAATGGTGGTGGCCCGACCGGTCAGGCCGGCGCCCTGCGTCTGGCTATTGCCCGCGCACTGAACGTCTACAACCCGGCTGACCGCCCGGCCCTCAAGAAGGCTGGCCTGCTCACCCGTGACGCTCGTGCCGTGGAGCGCAAGAAGGCTGGTCTGCACAAGGCACGTCGTGCCCCGCAGTACTCCAAGCGTTAATCTGCGCTTACTGCATTTTCCGAAAGCCGCTGCTTCCTTTATTGGAGGCGGCGGCTTTCGCCGTTGGTGGAGAGTATGTTCTCTCCGCAAATTCTCAGGGCGCTACCTGACTACATGCCATTAACATGCTGCCTGTCTTGGTCTTACTCCCATGGGGAGTAACCCGGTAAGTTTCCCGTTCGTGCAGCGCAGCTGTGTGATCCTCCTTATACTAAGCGGCGTGAATGTGATTGTGGAAAGCGTAAGGGACGCACTGGCAGTTCCTGTCGATGCCGCGAAGCTGCTGTGGCGCTACCTGCCGCAGCTGGTCACCGTGATTGCCTTATCGCTGGCATCACGAGCTGCGGTGCTGTGGCTGGCAGTTGTAGTTTCTTCAGTTTCGCCCCTAGCGGCAACCCTGATCTTCCCCTTTGCGCCGCTGTCTGTGATGACAGGTGTCATCATATGTTTTTGGATCATGCAACCGTCGATGGAGTTTTTCGGCGGCGAGACCCGCTTTACCAAACTTGATAAAACCACGCTTCTGACCGTCGGCGGCCTGCTCATTCCGTTCCTCACCGTGTATTCTTCCCATGGACTGCTGCGCGATGACGGACGCACGTTTGTGTATGACAGCATCACCATTGAGGTGGCCACTAGCTTTGTGGATTATGACTTCGGGCGCTCATTCATTAGCACTGGATGGCTTTTTGTCGGCTTTATCCTTTCCATCCTTGTGCTGCGCAAGCTCATCGGTGCGCTCAAACTAGGAGAGCGTGCTTTCGGCATGGCTACTGCCGCGGCCTACCTTGAGATTCTGTGGATGGCCACGGCGTCACTCAGCCTCAGCAGCAATCTTGACAAGGTCCGTACTTGGATTCTCACCCGCCAAGGCATCGGCCCAGTCTGGGATGCAATTGTGAGCGCCAAAGATTGGATAGTTGAGCACACAGGACTCATTGGCGCTCCGATCGGATGGTTGTGGAGCAACGCGGCGCAAATGGGCAACTTCATCGTCGTTCCTTTTGCCTGGTTGACCTTAGGTGCGGTGGTGTACAACACGAGTCTGACTAGGGAAGAAGACAAGAAGTCCTCCTCGGAGGACACGGTTCCTCCAGAGCAGACGGTGGCTGATGCCCCCATTGAAGGCCCCGCTGAGAGAGGCAGGCTCTCCCCGCATGCCGAGCAAAAGATGTGGGCCGAGTACGGCCGCCGCTACTCTGAAGCGGCATTCCGCACGACTCGTGACATGCTCGACAACGCTGCGCAGCCAGTGGTGGGACCCTTCCGCAGTGCGTGGCGGAACTTCAAGACGCTGACCGTTGCAGGTGTAGTCCCGATGCTGACATTCTGCTTCGTCTTTGTTCTGGCATCAGCCGCAGAGCTGGGCGTGATTTATGCCCTGCGCGCCATCATTAAACCAATGGCCTTAGGGATCATCACGATTGGTCTGGAGCCTTATGTACTGGTTGTGGCACGCGCAGTCTATTTCATCGTGGCGCTACCCCTCGTTGTGGCCGCGCTGGACCGCTTCCTCAACGCGGAATACGCCACAGAGGAAGAACTGAATGAAGAAGCCGATGGCGATGTAGATGAAGCGCCGGAAGCAGAAACCGAATCAGCCACAGCTCCGGCAGGAGAGAAGTAGGTGGAACAGGTGACGCAGACTACGGAAAACTTTCAATCCGCCGAGGTGGACCGCGCGGAGGCTACTACTGATTCTTCCGGGCAGATGAGCTCACGGAAACTCAACATCCTCACTGTGATTATTGCAGTAGTTCTGGTTGCTGGCGGTATCACCGTGGAGCAGATTAAACGGCATGACACTAGTGATGAGCTGGCACGCCCAGACCTGCGCGAAGACCACATTGTGAACCTGCGCCCTGAGACCGAAGACGTACTACCAGAGACCTTTATTGAGAAGGTTGCGTTGTGTAGTGAAACCGCGCTTCTGTCAACGAATGCTTTGCTCGAAGGTGCCCATGGCTATTCCTGTAAGCTGTGGCTCACCCAGGAACAAGACTCACAAGGGCTCATGACGTTCCTCAGCCCACGGAACGTCATCATGGGGGAGGAGGCGGAGAAAATTTACCGCGCCTTGCCCGACTACCACGATGAGGCCTTCCAGACGTCGACCCGGACTGTCCGTGAGGCGAGTGGATCACAGCCGGAGATCCTTGTCAATGAATGGGGCAAAGATGGGTTCGGTGGCGGTGACATCTTTGTCTACTACCCGCAAGAAAAAATTATGGTGTCCTGGCCTTGGAACAAGACAGATCCGGGTGCGCAGGACGTCGAGACGGTTGTGAGCGGGGAAGGCTTCTAAGAGCCCGTGCCCAAGCGGACCTCGTGCGGGGCGCCCCACGTGACGAAGAGCTCAATGGGCTCGAATCCGACGGTAGTGACGAAGTAATACGTCATTTCCCATTTCTCTGGGCGCTTGCTGGGCTCGGGGATAATGTTGGCATCTAATTCAAACGGATTGATCGCCATCGGACCTTCTGCGCCTTCTGGTTCGCACAAGTTGGGAAAGGCAGCGGGAAAATCGACGGGCGCATCTTGTGGGGAAACCACGAGGCGGACAGGTTGCTCGATTCCTTCGGCATTCCGAAGTCCCACCTCGCATCCTTCGAGTGGGTTTTCCGGATCCGCGTGCCACACTACTGAGGCTTTGTAGACCTCAGTGTCGCCGGGAAGCTCAGGCGGATCCATCAGATTTTTATCCGCGTACGCGGAGCTGAATTCAGAGCGTTCAGCTTTTTCAAGGATGTCGAGCTCGACCGTTGCGGAGCGTTGAACGGCGTCCTTATCCACCTGGTAATCAAAGCTGAACTCGACTGGTTCCTGCTTGCCTGCCTGAGCAATCGAATGCACTGACAGTGGGCGATAGCCGTGGACCAAGACTGAGGAGGAAGCGGCCACCATCACAGCGAGCGCTGGGATCGTTGCTGCCCACCACCACGCTTTCGAGTGCTTCTTCGATGCTGTGTCCTGTTGCGTCATGCTTTAACCTCCACGGCGGTGTGAAGCTCCTTGCCCATAGGAACTGGCTGCTGGTGGAAATCACCGAGGACGTTCTCTACCTCTAGCTCCAGCGTGGCCGAGCCCAGTGAGTCTTTTGGAAGTACAAAGATACTGGTGCACGTCATCGGCAAAGAGGTCACTTCAGCGTCACATTGCGGTGAAGACGTGCGGAAAACACGCCCTTGGGAGTCTTCCAGCTTGGGAATCAAGGGGTATGTGTGCGTGCGTTCCAACGTGAAATCAATGGCAACTTCATAAAGTTCGTTGAGCTCTTCGCCTTCGGGTAGCGTGCCGGTAAATTCTGCATAGTCCGCAGCAGGCAGTGGGCGGGCGTGGGCTTTAACCTGGCTGATTCTCGTGTGCCCAGGGATTTCGTCCATGTACTCAAAGTGGGCGAACTCAACATCACGTGGCTTTGGCATTTGGTTACTAATAAAAATGCCAAGGGAGGTGATCGCTGCGGCGACGGCGACCATCGGTATCTTTTTACGGTTGAGCAGGGGCCGAGCGGAAGACTTGCGATGCGTCATGCCAACTCCATCTCTGCTACGGGCGTGGGATCAAACCAGCGGTAGGACATGTCCAAGCTAGACTTGCGTACCGTCAAGTCATTGAGGGTAAGCACTGTCCCGGGAACGTCATCCACGATGATGTCGAGAGCAAAAGGGACCCCAGGGTTGGCATTCGTTACCGGACCATTGTGCAGTGACGGTGAAATGGAAAACTGGTCAAACGGTAGAGGCTCACCATTCTTGGTCAGCGTAAACGTCTGCTGGAAGTCCGAAAATGCTGCGTCCTGAGTATTGAGTACGGTGGCGGTGACATGGACTTGGCCGTCCTCAATGCGCGGCTCGTCGAAGACCACATGGGCCTGTGTTAATTCCACCGTCTCACCTGGAGTGATGGTTGCTGGCTCCTCTGTATTTGCAGGTTCGGTATTGCCGAGCACAAGAAAGACGGCAGCGACAGCGAGCGCCACCATGTTGAACTTGGTGACCACGCCGTCTGTCAGTGTCTTTAGAGCTCGAAATCCCTTTGAGCCTGTGCGGCTCATCACGCCTTTTGCGTCCGCCATGTCCAACATTCAAGCAGAAGTTGGCATGCTGCGCGCGCCAAACGGGGAGTTTCCCCAGCGCACGGCATTGCACTGAAGCTTCAGGACGGGTGTAGAGCCCCAACCTGCGGTAAGTGGGGGTCAAAGGGCATAATTAAGAGCTATGACTCGACTTTTTGGAACCGATGGAGTTCGCGGCCTCGCGAACAAGAAGCTCACCCCGATTCTCGCGCTGCGCTTGGGCCAGGCCGCGGCGGAAGTTTTTACTTCAGACCGTGAATCCTATGAGCGCCGCCCGCTCGCGATTATTGGCCGTGACCCGCGAGTATCCGGTGAGATGCTGGATGCGGCGATTGCTTCGGGTTTGGCATCGCGTGGCGTCGACGTCGTCCGTGTTGGTGTGCTGCCCACCCCGGCCATCGCGTTCCTTACCGATGACTTTGGGGCAGATCTTGGTGTGATGATTTCTGCTTCCCACAACCCGATGCCGGACAACGGCATTAAGTTCTTCTCCGCCGGTGGCAGGAAGTTGCCGGATGAGGTCGAGGATCGCATCCAGGCCGCTATGGACAACCTTACGGAGGATGGCCCTACTGCGACCAAGATTGGCCGCATTATCTCTGAGGCGCCAGATGGCCGCGAGCGTTACCTCAAGCACCTAGCTGAGGTGGTTACCACAGATTTAAGCGGCATCAAGGTCGTTGTTGATACTGCGAATGGTGCGGCTTCTAAGGTCGCGCCGGAAGCATACGCCGCAGCAGGTGCTGAGGTTATTGCCATCCATAACAAACCGAATGCTTTCAACATCAACGAAGACTGCGGCTCGACGCACATCGATAAGGCACAGGAGGCCGTCGTGGAGCACGGCGCCGACTTGGGCCTGGCACACGACGGCGATGCTGACCGCTGCCTGGCAGTCGATGCTGAGGGCAATGTTGTCGACGGTGACCAGATTATGGCCCTGCTGGCAGTGGGTATGAAGGAGGAGAATGACCTCCGCTTCAACACTTTGGTCGCTACCGTGATGTCCAACTTGGGCCTCAAGATCGCGATGAAGGAGCAGGGCATTGAGGTCAAGGAGACCGCTGTGGGTGACCGCTACGTGCTCGAAGAGCTAAACCGCGGTGACTTCTCCTTGGGCGGTGAGCAGTCCGGCCACGTTGTGCTGCCGGATGATTGCACCACCGGTGATGGAACGCTGACTGGCCTGTCCATCATGGCGCGCATGGCCAAGTCCGGGAAGTCCCTCAAGGAGTTGGCGTCGGTCATGACCGTACTGCCACAGGTCCTCATCAACGTTCCAGTGTCGGACAAGGCTGCGATTCTCGACGCCCCCGAGGTCAAGGAAGCCATTGCCGAAGCGGAAGCAGAGCTTGGCGACACCGGCCGTGTACTGCTGCGTCCGTCCGGTACCGAGGAGCTCTTCCGCGTGATGGTCGAGGCCGCTGAAAAGGAACACGCTCGCAAGGTAGCGGGCAAGCTTGCTGCGGCAGTGGCCGCCGTCTAGTTCCACTCATTTCACCGCAACCCTGGGCCGTATGGCCTGGGGTTTCTTGTTTTATCTGTGGTGGGGAACCGCGGGGAGGCTTTCTCAGTCCAATAAGGGCAGGACAAACTGTTCGTAGTGGACGAGAAGGAGGGCTCGTTTATGCCCGACGTATTTTTTGATGAGGATGAAGCAACAAGGCTTCTGAGCACCGTTATTGACCAGACTGCCGTGCAGAGCGACGCCCACGGCAGCGATGTCCCGGTTTTCCCGCAGGCCTCTGCAGGCAGGGATTTTGGGGGACACGGAGCGCAGATCCAAGCTCTTTTAAGCCGCTTACATGAGCGCGGGGCGTGGCGTTTGAACAATATGTCCGCGACGGCTGATGCCGCCCGAGCACAACTGCATGCCTTTGGTGACGTAGACCGTGGCCTTGCCGGCAACCTTGGCGCGCAGAACTCGGGGGTGAACTAATGTCCACCATGGTTAAATCCCTGCTGGGAGACTATTCACATGCGGTGTCCCAGTTCCAAGCCGCGAGCATGGGCAGCTACGCCGGGCCCAGCACACCAATTGGGTTATTGGGGGATATGGTCGGCTCGGTCGACGGAATCAACCCTGGGGACCTTGTTGCCAGCACGGCATCAGCGATGGGGGCTCGCCGGCCCTGGGGTGGAGGAAGCGGGCTTAAGGAATTTCTCCTCGGAACCGTGTTGACGTTGGCCGGGGGAGCGATTATGGACCACTTACGTGGCGTGCAGGACGATTTTGAAGAGGAACGCCGCGAGGCCGATGACCTCGTGGAGTCCGCGCAGCAATGCTCCGATGCCATTGAGGATGTTGTCGATGTCTCCGACTCGGCCTTGACGGAACTCATCTCCGCAGTCATTCCCCTGCTCAATATCCTGACGATGCTGCTGCAGCGTCACCCGTTGGGAAAACTCATTGCGCCTGGTATCTCATCCATCGGCAGCGACCTTATTGAGCAGACAAATGACACGATCACGCAGACCTGTCGTGATCGCGATACCGCTATCGAGAACTGCTATTGCGAGTTTGAAAGGCGTTGTAGTGAGGTGTGTGAGCGCGAGCTCCCCGAAACACCTCCGAACCCCGAGTGCGGACGCGAAGAGGATAAGAAGGAGTGTCCTCAGCCATCTCCTGAACCGTGTGAGCCAACCGCGCCAGCCACGCCGACTGCGCCTGCTCAGCCCGCTGCACCAGCTGCGCCGTCGAGCCCACCTACCCCAAGCCAACCTTCGGAGCCTGAACCGACTCCGAAACCGCAGCCGTCCGATGAACCCGAAGCTACAAGGCAGCCGGTCCCAGAAAAGGACACCGATCCACAGACTGAGCCCCAGCAAGTGTCCGAGCCGTGCCCACCGGAGACCACACCACAGAGTGTTGTCACACCGGAGCCAGAGGACGAGGTTCCAGAACCAAAACGAGAGTCTGAGCCCGAGACTGCTGAAGACACCGTGAAACCTTGTGGTTGCCAGGAGGAGCAGGAAGAGAAGAACGCTCACTCATGCGGCTGCGAAAAGAGCGAAAAGAGTGAGGAGGAGCAGGACTGTAACACCACACCAGCAGATGCGGGAACACCAATTCCGGTAGAGGAGGTTCCTTCGGAGGAACTGATACCGCCAGAACAGCCAGTAGAGCAAGAAGAACCTGAGCAGCCAGAGGATTCTGACACGGTAGAGGAGGATGCCGAGGACTGCGAAGACTCGGAAGAGGCTGCCGATGAAGAGGAATGCACTCCTGAACAGTCATGCAGCGGTGTCTTGGGAATTCTCGGCGTGGGCATCGCCCTAGTGGGGCTGGGTCTTCTGGCTGATGCCGCGAAAGACTTCTTTGAGAACTTGCCGGAACCAGAGTTTGAGCCGGAACCGGAACCTGCACCAGAGCCTGAGCCGGAGCCTGCGCCCGAACCCGTACCAGAACCCGAGCCGGCGCCTCCTAGTGATGATGGCGTGATCACCCCACCACCGGAGCTCAGCACAGTGCCGGAACCGACACCGCCGCCGGAGAAAATTGCACATGTCCAGGCGGCTGAGGCTCCTGCGCCTGCCGCCCCGGCCCCAGAACCAAATACAGCTCCGCCCATGGAACAGCATGATGTTCCCGAAGCACCGAGTTCCGAATCTCCATCCGTACACGCACGAAAGGCAGGGCAGTGGTAATGCCGCACAACGATTTTGATGAATTCGCCCGCGGGTTCCGTGAGCGCACCGCAGCTCGGTTATTGGAGTTTGAAAAGGTGATGGCCAAAGCACAGGAGGACCTGGAAAAGTCTGCGCAGCGCGCTGCTCAAGCCCAAACGCACCCAGAGGGGCAAAGAAGCAACCAACCGTCGAGGCCCGCGCCGGGTAGCCGAGGCCAAAGTCGCGGTCGCACCCGGGGTCAAGTGCAATCGGTGCTCAGACGCGGCTGACAAAGAAGCTAAAGAACAGCTCTGGTCTGCCTGCAATTCCTTGTGCTACTTTGGCGTTACTGGCCGCTGAACGTTCCAACCAAGGTTTGGAGAACACCGCATGACAATTGCTCTACTTCATGACGTGTTGTGGGGCGTTCTTCCCATGCTGTACCTCTTGGTGGCTTTTGTTGTGCTTGGCATTGAGATTAAATACGACAGAGATATGGCGCACATAAAGCTGTGGACGGCTGCTCAGTTGCTTCTGCCGGGCATTGCACTTATTGCCTGGTACTTTCTTGAAGTCCCTAAGCTAAAAAGACTAAAGCAGGGCGGATAACTGACCGTCCTGCTGTAGCTGAAGGAAGAGTTGCGCCTTGCGGCGCCTTCTAGTTGAAACGTATTTAGTCGCGTTCGAAGCCGGCGCGCTTGGCCAAAGCCTCACCGGTGAAGCTCTCTACACCCTTGGCGGAAGCGTCGGCAGCCGCGAAAGCGTCGTACTTGGACTCACCAGCTAGCTCGCTAAGAAGGAACCCGGTGACGAGACCGCGGGCGGTCTCCACCGCAGAGCCCTGGAAAAAGCCGGAGCCCAGCGCGAGCTTGAAGAACTTATCTTCGCTGAAACCCGACTGCGTGCCCTTAGCAATCTCACGGTAGGCCACCGGCCCGCCCCAAGCGTTCGCCAGCTTGGCGGGGTTACCAGCGCGGAAGATGTCATCCTGGCCGGCGCCGATAATAAGACCGCGAGCCTTCACAGTGTGGGCAGCCTTAACCGCAGACGGTGAGGTGTCAGCCGGGTAGAGAGCCGCTACGGCACGGACCTTGGGGTTATCCACGGCCGCGAGCGTAGCTACACCGCCGCCCATGCCGTGGCCGACCACCCCCAACTTGGAGGCAGATACCGAAATCTTGCCCGCACCCAGCTTGACGCCGGTGGCAATCTGCAGGGCAGATTCGACGTCGGCAACGAGGTTGCGGTGCTTGGCAAAAGCACCAGTTTCCGTATCGGGAGCAACAACGACGATGCCCCAGCTAGCAAGGTGGCGCAACGTAGCGTGGTAATCCTTGATGCTCTTCGTCCAATCGTGGGCAAAGGCCACAGCAGGCAGGCCCTTTCCTTCAGACGGGGTATACACCTTGCCCTCAATTCCTGCATAAGACAGGTCACCAACGAGGACGCGGTGCGGGCCGCGCTTGGACAACGTACCGAGATGCTTCTTCAAATTCGCAGACACGCTTTACAGAATAGAGGAAAGACTGCCCGCACAGGTGGAATCGGCCGTAGGGAGGGGGAGTAGAAAGCGATTCTGCAAAGGTCAGGCCCGCGGCAGAAAACTGCCCCTCCCAGACCGTCAACATGGTGATACGTGCTGTAAAATCCAGTTTCATGTGTGGAATTGTTGGATATGTAGGCCATAACACTGATGGTCGTGACTACTATGCCCAAGACGTCGTGCTGGAAGGCCTGCGCCGACTCGAATACCGCGGTTATGACTCCGCGGGCGTTGCTATGTATGCCGATGGTGGCATCGGCTGGCGCAAGAAAGCCGGAAAGGTAGCGGCGCTCGAAGCCGAAATTGAAGCCCGCCCGCTCAAGGACTCGGTCCTGGGCATTGGCCACACTCGCTGGGCCACCCACGGTGGCCCGACGGATCTTAACGCCCACCCGCACGTGGTGGATGGCGGCAAGCTCGCCGTCGTACACAACGGCATCATTGAAAACTTCGCCGAGCTGAAGCACGAGCTGGAGTCCAAGGGCCACAACTTCGTGTCCGAAACGGATACCGAGGTTGCCGCCACTTTATTGGCAGACGTCTTCCACAATGAAGCTGGTGAGAATCTCACCAAGGCGATGCAGCTGACCTGCTCTCGCCTTGAAGGTGCGTTTACCCTCCTCGCTATTCATGCCGACCAGGCTGACCGTATTGTGGCAGCGCGCCGTGACTCGCCGCTGGTGATCGGCCTGGGTGAGGGAGAAAACTTCCTGGGGTCGGACGTTTCTGGGTTCATCGATTACACCAAGTCCGCCGTGGAGATGGACAACGACCAGGTCGTGACCATCACTGCTGACGACATTGAGATTACTGACTACGCAGGCAAGCCTGCTCAGGGTAAGCCTTTCGAGATCAAGTGGGATGCCGCAGCTGCGGAAAAGGGCGGATATAACTCCTTCATGGAGAAGGAAATCCACGACCAGCCCGCTGCCGTGCGCGATACGCTGCTGGGCCGTCTCGATGAAAACGGCCACTTGGTTCTCGACGAAGTCCGAATCGACGAGTCAGTACTCAAGTCCATCGACAAGATCATTGTCATCGCCTGCGGTACCGCCGCGTACGCCGGTCATGTTGCGCGCTACGCCATCGAGCACTGGTGCCGCATTCCGTGTGAGGTCGAGCTTGCCCACGAGTTCCGTTACCGCGACCCCATTGTGAACGAAAAGACCCTCGTCGTGGCCCTGTCGCAGTCGGGCGAAACCATGGATACCCTCATGGCCGTGCGCCATGCCCGCCAGCAGGGAGCCAAGGTGATTGCCATCTGCAATACCCAGGGTTCTTCCATCCCGCGCGAGTCCGATGCCGCGCTGTATACCCACGCCGGCCCGGAGATCGCCGTGGCGTCCACCAAGGCCTTCCTGGCACAGATCACCGCAACCTACCTGCTGGGCCTGTACTTAGCGCGCCTGCGCGGCAACATGTTCTCCGATGAGGTCACCGCGGTACTCAACGAGCTCCGCGCCATGCCGGACAAAGTCGAGACGGTCATCGAGAACGAGAAGCAGGTCTACGATCTGGCCAACGCCATGGAGAACGCGAAGTCGGTACTCTTCCTGGGCCGCCACGTCGGCTTCCCGGTGGCACTTGAAGGCGCGCTGAAGCTCAAGGAGATTGCGTACCTCCACGCTGAAGGTTTTGCCGCCGGCGAGCTCAAGCACGGCCCGATTGCCCTCGTTGAGGAAGGCCAGCCGGTCTTCGTCATCGTTCCGTCCCCACGCGGTCGCGATTCCCTGCACTCCAAGGTGGTCTCCAACATTCAGGAGATCCGCGCCCGTGGTGCTATCACTATCGTGATTGCGGAGGAAGGCGACGAAGCCGTCGAGGCCTACGCCAACCACATCATTCGTATCCCGCAGGCGCCAACGCTCATGCAGCCCCTGCTGGCGACCGTGCCGCTGCAGATTTTTGCCTGCGGTGTGGCCACCGCCAAGGGCTACGACGTAGACCAGCCGCGTAACCTGGCGAAGTCCGTCACCGTGGAATAAATCCACCCTCCCCTTCGAGCGGGCAGCGAGTCTAAGGCTCCTGCCCGCTCGTGGCACAATAAGGGACATGCTGAGAACGACCGTCGACCTCGATGCCATTGCCCATAATGTCGCCTACATGAAGGACGTGGCGGCCCCGGCCCGCCTCATGTGCGTGGTGAAAGCGGACGCCTATGGCCACGGCATCGAGCGCGTTGCTCCCGTCATGGAAGCAGCAGGTGCAGATTCCTTCGGCGTAGCCACACTGGAGGAGGCGGTGGCATTGCGTGGCGTTATCCCAAAGGCCCCCATCGCAGCGTGGCTGTGGGATCCGAAGGAGGACCTCACGCCGGCGTTGGATGCGGGCATTCAGATCGGTATCCCGTCTCTCGAGCACGCCCGTGCGCTGATTGCCACTGGGCGCCGCGCCGAGGTCTTCGTGTTGGTGGAGACGGGGATGCACCGATTGGGCGTCGACAAGCATCAGTGGGAAGAGACCTTCGCACTGCTTCGCGACGTCCCCACCCTCACCGTCCTCGGCCTCATGTCCCACTTTGCGTGCGCAGACGAGCCGGCGCATCCGCACAATGACCACCAAGAGGCAGAATTCCGGGAAGCTCTGGCCTGTGCCCGTGGCGTAGGCCTCGAGTGTCTAGTGAACCACTTGGCTAACTCCCCGGCGGTACTTACGCGTCCTTCCGCACGCTTTGACCAAGCGCGCGTCGGCGTGGCTTTGTATGGCCTCGAACCTGTTGCTGGGCGCGACCATGGATTGATTCCAGCAATGACGTGGGAAAGTTCCGTGCTGACCGTGAAACCGATTTCGCAAGGAGAATCCACAAGCTACGGGCTGACGTGGACCGCCGACAGTGACCGTCAGCTGGCCACGGTAGCGGTGGGCTACGCCGATGGTCTGCCGCGAGCCTTTCAAGGAGCGCTTAAGGTAGGCCTCGGCGGCGAGCTTTACCCGCAGGTCGGGCGCGTGTGCATGGACCAGATCGTCGTGGACCTCGGCGCCAATGAACGCGGAGTGAAACCGGGGGATCGTGCCGTCATTTTCGGTAAAGGCGGTATGAGCGCCACGGAGCTCGCGGAAGCGGCGGGGACCATTGACTATGAAATTGTTTGCCGCCCTACCGGGCGCACCGAGCGTTTCTACCGTGAAGGAGATAACAATGCGCAGTGATTTTCCCCACGAGGGAACCCGTACCGCTGCTACCGTTGACGACACCTACGCACTCGGGGAAGAGCTCGGTGCAGCGCTGGAAGCCGGGGATTTGGTCATTCTTGACGGGCCTTTGGGAGCCGGGAAAACAGCGTTTACCCAGGGGATTGCCAGGGGTATGCAAGTAAAGGGGAGGGTGACCTCGCCGACGTTTGTCATTGCGCGGGAGCATCCCTCAATCGCGGGTGGGCCGGCGTTGGTTCACGTCGATGCCTACCGTCTCCTTGACCATTCTGATGATCCATTAGGGGAGTTAGATGGTTTAGACTTGGACACCGATATCGACAGCGCCGTTGTCGTTGCCGAATGGGGTGGTGGCTTCATGGAGCGTCTGTCGGATTCCTATCTGTTCGTTTCGATCAATCGCGACGCAGAGGATGATAGCCGTGTTTTTTCGTGGAAATGGGTGAATTAGTGTGCTGACGTTTCTCGCCGAGCAACCCCTGTTGACTCTCTTTTTGATCATGGCGGTGGGTTTGGCCATCGGCAAGATCAATTTCTTTGGTATCTCGCTCGGCGCGGCGGCAGCCATGTTCGTCGCCCTAGGTCTGTCCGCTGCTAACCCGGACATTGTGGTTCCGCCATTCGTGTACCAATTTGGCCTCGCCATCTTCGTTTACGTCATTGGTCTGAACTTCGGCCGCAGCTTCTTTGAGGACTTCCGCCGCCGTGGTTGGAAGATGTCACTGGTCGTTATCGTCTTTTTCTTCGTTTTGGCGGGGCTGACTGTGGCTGCGGTCCGCATGTTCGACCTTGACCCAGCGCAGGCCGTCGGTATGCTGGCCGGCTCCCAGAGCTCGACTCCGGGTATGGCTGCCGTGGTGGAAACCCTGGGAGGAAACAGCGCCCCCGTCGTTGGTTACTCCCTGGCATACCCGGGCTGCATCATCGCCACCATCCTGGTGGCCGCGATTGGTGCCAAGATTTTCCGCGTTAACCACGTCAAAGACGCCAAAGAAGAAGGTATGCTCTCTGAGCCCCTCAAGTGGAAGGCCGTGCGTCTGACCAAGGACCCTGGCGTGACCGTGGGCGAAATTGCGGACTACACGGGTCAGGCGGTCATCGCTACCCGTTGCCTTCGCAAATCGAATAAGCACGTCCTTGCTGATCCGGATATGGAGCTGCGTGCCGGTATGGAGCTTCTGCTCAACGGCACTATCCCTTCGCTGGAGCGCGCGATTGCTGTCTTAGGTGAAGAAATCGAACTGCATCTTCGGGAGAAAGACGGCCTTATTTTCCGCCGTCTCACGGTGTCGAACCCGAAAGTAGCCGGCCGCACCATTGGGGAATTGAACACGTTGAACCACGGCTTCCTCATCGCCCGTATTCGCCGCGGTGATACCCAAATCGTGCCGAATGACAACACCGTGCTCTACTACTCGGACCGCGTCCGTGTGGTCACTGCTCCGGGCCGGATTGACGACGTCCGAACCTTCCTCGGTGACTCCGAATCCAAGCTCGGCAACGTGGACTTGTTCCCCTTTGCCCTTGGCCTGCTTATTGGTCTGCTCTTCGGTGCTATCCCGATTCCGCTGCCCGGCGGCACGACGCTATCCTTCGGTTTCGGTGGTGGTCCCATCGTGGTGGGCCTCATTCTTGGTGCCCTGGGCCGTACCGGGCGCATCCACTGGCAGATGCCATTCCACGCGAAGCAGACGATTTCTACCCTGGGACTCACACTCTTCCTGGCGGGCGTGGGTACTTCTGCCGGTGGTCAGTTCCGCGATGCCCTCTCTGATCCGGTGTCGCTGAAGTACATGGGCGTGGGCCTTGTTCTGTCCCTCGTTGCTGCCATCGGCTTGGGAATTGTGTGCACCTTGGTTCTGCGCCTTAAGTTTGATGAGTCCATGGGCGTGGCTGCTGGTATGACCACCAACCCTGCGGTGATGGCCTACCTGAACTCGCAGACCGGTACCCAGCTGGCGGAACGCGGCTATGCCACGGTGTATCCGACCACCATTATCGGCAAGATTCTCATGTGTCAGATGCTGGCATTGATCATCATCTAAGGAGTTTCTGCACTGGGTAGTGCAGGGGCAGGGGAGGGCAGTCACGTAGGATGAGCACGTACTGCACCTCCCTTTCCTAGGAGCGATTTAATCTTTATGAACAAGCTTGGCCAATTCATTACCACTGTCGTTATCGGCGGCTTCGCCGTCTTCCTCGCAGCACTCATCGCCCTGTCGATGACCCACACGGAGGAAGACTCTTCCTCGACTTTGGCGGAAACCCTGGAGAAGTACCCGAAGAACCTCGACTTCGCTGCGCTGATTGTGCCGGATGTCTACGGCCCTGAGGAGGTTGCGGGCCTCATCGTGTGCCCGGGCACCACGGAGGAGCAACTTTCCGATATTCCTGCAGCCGAGGCCGGCATCGACTTCGAGGACGGCAAGGTGGCCGATGACGTGAACTACTTCATCACCATGTCGACTGAGCAGGAGTACTCGGCGGAGAAGCTGCAGCGCTCCAACGTTGACCTGTGCCGTGATGTGCTCTCGCAGGTTGAGGCGGCGAAGGCTCAGGGCCAGGACGTGGCTGCGGTGTACCCGGTGCAGCCGCAGCAGCCGATGCAGTTCCTGCGCGCTGAGAAGGATGACGACTCCACCCGCTGGCACTTCGCAGGCTAATGAAGGTTCTCGCACTCGACACTGCCACGACCGACCTCGTCACGGGCATCGTCGACACCACCACGGGGGAAAGCGTCGACCGCGTTGTTAGCGATACGCGTGCGCACAACGAGCAGCTCATTCCCACCATTGAGCAGCTGCTTAACGACGCCTCCCTGACCTACCCCGACCTCTCCGCCATCGTCGTCGGCACCGGTCCGGGCCCCTTCACGGGCCTGCGTGTGGGCATGGCCACGGCCTCCGCTTTGGGAGTGGCTTTGGGGCTGCCCGTGCATGGCGTGTGCACGCTCGATGCCATCGCGCAGGGGCGTGCAGGGGAGTGGCTCGTGGCCATCGATGCCCGCCGCAAGGAGGTTTATTGGGCCACCTACTCCGAAGGCCACCGCATCAGCGGACCGGAGGTCACCCGGCCGGAAGATCTCACGGTGCCTGCGGGCTTCTCCCCGCGCCTGGTTTTCCCGGAAGCCATCGCCCCGCGCCTTCCCGACGCCCTCGCCGGCCTTCCCCGCGAATGGGATACCCTGCGCGCTGCGGGCCTCGTCGCGTGCGCCGACCTTGATTCCGAACCAGCCCCGCTCGTTCCGCTCTACCTGCGCCGCCCCGATGCGAAAGTCCCGCAGGCCACGCCTCGTTCAACGGCGCTCATCGGCGGCACTGAGCCTACTGAATCATGAGACTGCGCCCGCTTACGCTTAGCGACGTCTCCCGCTGCGCCGAGCTGGAAAAAGTCCTCTTCCCCGGCGAAAGCCCCTGGCCTGCCCGCGCCTTCGAACAGGAAATCGCCGCGGGGCACACCACCTACTGGGTGGTTGACGCAAGCGTCAACCACGTCGGCCATAATGACAACCGCGTGGGCCATAATGGCAACCACGTAGACCGCGACGACAACCGCGTGGGCCATAATGACAACCGCGACGACGACGTCGCCCACGAGGTTGTAGGCTATGCCGGCGTCGGCCGCATGGGCCCCGCCGCGTGGCCCGAGTATGAAATCCGCACCATCGGCGTTGCACCTGAAGCCCAGCGCCGCGGCATCGCGCGGATGATGATGGATGTCATCGTGGAACTCGCCGACAGCCACGACGCACCTATCTTCCTCGAAGTCCGCGTAGGTAACGATCCCGCCATCCGCCTCTATGAGGCCTATGATTTTGTCATCAACGGCCTGCGCCGCAACTACTACCAGCCCTCCGGCGCGGACGCCCACACCATGTACCGACCACGAAAGAGTGAGAGATGATAATCCTCGGCATCGAGTCCTCCTGCGACGAAACCGGAGTGGGCATCATCGAGCTATCGGATGACGGCCACATGGAGATCCTCGCCAACGTCGTCGCCTCCTCCATGGAGCAGCACGCCCGCTTCGGCGGCGTGGTCCCGGAAATCGCCTCCCGTGCCCACCTTGAGGCCATGCCGCAGGTGATGAAAGCGGCGCTTAAAGAGGCAGGCGTCGACAAGCCTGATGCGGTCGCCGCCACCGTGGGGCCGGGCCTGGCCGGGGCACTCCTCGTCGGGGCGTCGGCAGCTAAGGCCTTCGCCTCCGCGTGGGGCGTGCCTTTCTACGGTGTCAACCACTTGGGCGGGCACGTCGCGGTGGCCAACCTGGAGGGCGAGGAGCTGCCGCACTCGGTGGCCCTGCTCGTCTCCGGCGGCCACACGCAGCTGCTCGAGGTCGACGCCGTGGGCAAGCCCATGAAGGAACTGGGCACCACGCTTGACGACGCCGCCGGTGAAGCCTACGACAAAGTCTCCCGCCTCCTGGGCTTGGGGTATCCGGGAGGGCCGGTCATCGATAAGCTGGCCGCCCAAGGCGAGCCCACCATTGATTTGCCGCGTGGTTTGTCCAAGGCCGAGGACCTGCGCGGGCCCAACCGCCACAACTTCTCCTTTTCGGGGCTCAAGACCGCGGTGGCGCGCCACGTGGAAAAGGCCGAGCGCGAAGGTTCGACAATCCAGGTGGAGGACCTGTGCGCTTCCTTCCAAGAGGCAGTGGCTGATGTTCTGACCGCCAAAGCGGTGTGCGCCTGCCAGGACACTGGCGCCAAGGTGCTCCTGCTGGGTGGTGGCGTGGCAGCTAATTCCCGGCTGCGCGCGCTGGCAGCTAAGCGCTGCGAATCCGCAGGCATCGAGCTGCGCGTGCCGCGCTTTTCCCTCTGCACCGACAATGGCCTTATGATTGCTGCTATTGCCGCCCAACTTATTCATGAAGGCGCGGAACCCTCCGGACTGGATTGCGGGACCGATACCCAACTAGAGGTGGAAATTCCGCTCGTCGCCGCTGCGCGCTAGCGGATGCGGAAAGCCCAGCGCACCGGTAGTCTGGCAGGCGACTCTTTCTCACCCGCCAATCAAGGAGCTGTCGTCATGACCACTGGTTTCCTCGTCAACCCGGACCTGTCCCGCCGCACCATCGAGTTCGAGCTCGAGCACGCCAATCAGTTCCTCGGCGGTACCACCGAGGACCGCGTTTCTGTTGCCTTCCAGGATGATGGCCAGACCTACGCCGCGCTGTTTAACCCGAACGCCAAGGCCGAAGGCGCCGACCCGAACCCGGTGGCGTCGCTGGCCCGCAACGCCGCTGATACCGGCAACTCTGCCTTCCTCCAGGACCCGATCCGCTCCATCTGCGGACCGGTTATTTTCGTCGCCGCTGATGGCGATGACAAGAACATCGACGAGGTCAAGGAAGCCGTCGAGTACGGCATCCGCGCGGTGAAGACCTACCGCGAAGACAACCCGGAGGAGTACCAGCTGTGGCGCGCGGCTGTCATCAACTCTGACAAGCAGGTCTAAACCGCGCTAGCTCCCCTCCCACGACGCAACGGCCCCTACTGGGCCCGCGCGTCTTTTTGTTTTCACACTTGGCGCGTTCTTGCTTTTGCATTAGTCGAGGTCGTGAGGCGAATCGTGATAACTCTCGCGCGCGCGAGAGCTGGCGTTCGCGGAGGGCGAACGGGTTAGCGGCCCACAACGTTGAGGGCTAGCAGTCGCGCGGGTAGAGTGCTAGTCAGGTTGTTTTGACCCACAGTTGTTCACCCGCGACGACGGCTGTGCTGGGCTAGCCACAACCGGCACGCGCACGTCCATGTGGACGTGCACTAGGAACAATTCGGAGGAATCATCATGGCAAACATCAAGCCGCTGGAGGACAAGGTCCTCGTCCAGATCGTTGAAGCTGAGACCACCACTGCATCCGGTCTGGTCATCCCGGACTCCGCAAAGGAGAAGCCGCAGGAGGCCACCGTCGTAGCCGTAGGCCCGGGCCGCACCAACGACAAGGGCGAGGTTGTTCCGGTTGGCGTTAACGAGGGTGACACCGTCATCTTCTCCAAGTACGGCGGCACCGAGCTGAAGTACGACGGCCAGGAGTACCTCCTGCTGTCTGCCCGTGACCTGCTCGCTGTCATCGAGAAGTAGGCGATTAACCCTATGCCAAAGCTGATTGCATTTGACCAGGAGGCCCGCGAGGGCATCCAGCGCGGTGTGGACACGCTTGCCGACGCCGTCAAGGTCACCCTCGGCCCCCGCGGCCGCAACGTCGTGCTGTCCAAGGCCTTCGGTGGCCCGACCGTCACCAACGACGGCGTCACCATCGCCCGCGACATTGACCTCGACGACCCGTTTGAGAACCTTGGCGCCCAGCTGGTGAAGTCCGTGGCCGTCAAGACCAATGACATCGCTGGTGACGGCACCACCACCGCCACCTTGCTGGCCCAAGCGCTCGTCTTTGAAGGCCTGCGCAACGTTGCTGCCGGCGCTAACCCGGTGGAGCTCAACAAGGGCATCGAGGCGGCGGCTGAGAAGGTCGTCGAGGAGCTCAAGAAGCGCGCCACCCCGGTGAACTCTTCTGCGGAGATTTCCCAGGTTGCTACCGTGTCCTCCCGCGATGCGGAAGTCGGCGAGATGGTCGCTGGTGCGATGGACAAGGTGGGCAAGGACGGCGTCGTGACCGTCGAGGAGTCCCAGACCATCGAGTCTGCTGTGGACGTGACCGAGGGTATCTCCTTCGACAAGGGCTACCTCTCCCCTTACTTCGCAACGGAGGAGGAGACCTATAACGCCGTGCTTGACGACGCCTCAATTCTCCTTGTCCGCAACAAGATCTCCTCCCTGCCGGACTTCTTGCCGCTGCTGGAGAAGATCGCGGAGTCCTCGCGCCCGACCCTCATCATTGCTGAGGACATCGAGGGCGAGCCGCTGCAGGCGCTCGTGGTGAACTCCATCCGCAAGGTCCTCAAGGTCGCCGCCGTGAAGTCCCCGTACTTCGGCGAGCGTCGCAAGGGGTTCATGGACGACCTGGCCGTTGTTACCGGCGCTACCGTCGTCGATCCGGAGGTTGGCATCAACCTCAAGGAGGTCGGCCCCGAGGTGCTCGGTTCTGCACGTCGCGTCACCGTGTCTAAGGAAGACACCGTGATCGTGGATGGTGCCGGTACCGCTGAGGCCGTCGAGGAGCGCCGCGAGCAGCTGCGCCGCGAAATCGAGCGCACCGACTCCACCTGGGATAAGGAAAAACTCGAGGAGCGTCTGGCCAAGCTGTCTGGCGGCGTTGCTGTCATCCGCGTTGGCGCCGCTACCGAGACCGAGGTCAACGAGCGCAAGCTGCGCGTCGAGGACGCCATCAACGCCGCCCGCGCGGCCGTTGAAGAAGGCGTCATCGCCGGTGGCGGTTCCGCACTGGTCCAGATCTCCAAGGAGCTCGAGTCCTTCGCTGAGGACTTCGAGGGCGAGGCCAAGATTGGTGTGCTGGCAGTATCCCGCGCGCTGACCCGCCCGGCCTACTGGATCGCTGAGAACGCCGGCCTCGACGGCTCCGTCGTGGTGGCCCGCGTTGCCGAGCTTCCCAACGGTGAAGGCTTCAACGCCGCCACCCTGGAGTACGGCAACCTGCTGGAGCAGGGCATCATCGACCCGGTGAAGGTAACCCACTCCGCCGTCGTGAACGCCGCCTCCGTGGCCCGCATGGTTCTCACCACCGAGGCTTCCGTTGTGGAAAAGCCTGCCGAGGAAGAACCGGCACAGGCCGGCCACGCGCACGCGCACTAAACCGTGCGCGTGGGAAGCAGGAGCTTCCCACATTGCCGTAAGGAAGGCCCGCCACCCCGCAATGACGTGGGGCGGCGGGCCTTTTCGTCGCGTGTGGGCGGCCGTGGTGCGCCCCACGCCTCGACGAGCCACGCGAGGACATCGATACGTTGCTGACGCTTTCCGACGCCACCCTCATCCTCATTGAACACCACCGGCTTGGTCGGGCGCATGCGGATCACATCGTTGCCCCTGGCCCCGGCGCAGGTTGTGCGGGAGGCGAGAGTGTCGCTGCGTGTTCGCCGCGGGAGTTCTTAGACACGGGTAGGTTGACTGCCCGTCATCTGGCCCACGTCGCTTCTAGCCCAGCTCGAAGACGGTGCCCCGAGGTGGAACTGCTAACAACGTAATGGGGAGCTTAGGCGCTGACGGTGGCGTGAGTGCGGCGCGAGCGCAGGGCCACCACGCGCTCGGATTCGCTCATTCCGCCCCAGACGCCATAAGGCTCGCCGGAAGCCAGTGCATGCTCGCGGCACAGCTCGATGACCGGGCAGGTGTGGCAGATGGCCTTGGCGCGGTTTTCACGCTGCGCGCGGGCGCGGCCGCGCTCGCCGTCCGGGTGGTAGAACACGTCAGAGTTTTCTCCACGGCATGCGCCCTGGAGCTGCCAATCCCAAAAGTCCGCATTCGGCCCGGGGAGCAGGAATGACTGAGACACGTTCGATTCTCCTTCGTCAAAGATAGAGCGCCCGGACACGAGGAACACGACTGCCACAGAAACCATGACTCCGTGAGTGCCGGGGTGAGACGAGAATGAAGTGTGACTGCCTTGGGTAAACGACACGTTACGCATTGTTGACATTCAGGTATAACAGCACCACTATGGCCGGTTTTGTGTGGATTGACCTGCGTTTATGTTGAAGGTGAACGGTGTATGAACTTTTTTATGATGGGCAAAGAGTGGGGAATATGCCCGTCGTTTCGGGATTCAGCCCGTGGGTGTGACATGATATTCGTGCACAACGTGAAGAAATAAAGAGTAATACGGCAAGAAGAACAAGTAAGGATGGCAGTGGCTACCAAAGCTACAGGCGCGAGCGATGCGGCAACGGCATCGAAGCGCGACAGCGAAAAGGAATTGGCGGACCTCGTTCCGCTGGCTGTCGACGGTAGCCGCCGCGCCCTGCAGGACATCATGCGCATCATCCACCCGCAGGTCCTGCGCTATTGCCGCGCGCGCATCGGCGGCCACCGCCAACCCACGGCGGAGGATGTAGCACAGGAGATCTGCTTGGCCGTGGCGACGTCGATAAGCACGTACAAGGACAAAGGCCGCCCCTTTATGGCCTACGTGTACGGCATCGCCTCCCACAAGGTCACCGACGCCCACCGCGCACTCAGCCGCGACCAGACCAACCCCACCGACGAGGTTCCTGAAGACGCGGCTGACGACGCCACCCCGGAAGAATCCGCGCTGGTCATGGACGGTAGTAACAGAGTGCGTGCGTTGCTCGATACGTTAAGTGACAAGGCCCGGGACATCATCATTTTGCGAGTGTTCGTCGGACTGTCGGCAGAGGAAACCGCTGAGATTGTGGAATCAACCCCTGGCGCAGTCCGCGTGGCACAGCATCGTGCGCTGGCGCAATTGCGCAAGTCTCTCGATTCGCGCGCGGACTGAGTAAACGGCACTTGGCACGGACAATTTCACAACATTCTCTATCAAGGAAGGGAGGACATCATGGCAAAGAAGGACCAGGCTCAGCAGGGCGTCGCTGAGCAGCTGCAGCCCTTGGTTGACGATGATGCATTCCTCACCAGTCTCTCCGAAGGCATTGACCCCACGGGCGGCGACGATGAGTTGGCGGGGCTCCTGTTGGAGCTGCGTGGGGACGTCGATAAGCAGATGCCCCCGGCTCCGCTTATCGAAGGCGCAGACGAAGAACCTGCCGTTATCTCCCTGGCCTCTGCGCGCCGTCGCCGTCGCAGCAAGCCTCTCATGCACGGCCTCATCGGCGCGGCCGCGGCAACACTACTCATCGCCGGCTCCGGCGCGGTGATTGTTAATGCTGGCCCAGGTTCCCCGCTTTATGGTGTTAACCAGTCTCTCTTCGGTGCGGAAGACCACGACGTCTCCGTCGTGGAGCTAGCTGGCACGCTCGATGAAATGGAGAAGCGCTCGGCTCAAGGAGACATGGACGGTACCCGCCAGCTGCTGGAAGAAGCCCGCAAGATGGTGGACCAAGCCAAGCAGGAACGCGCAGAGCAGCCTGAGCGCCCGGCCAAGCCGCAGCCGCGCGCCACGGTGACGGCAACGCAGACCGTCGAGAAGCCCGCCCCGGTGGAAGAGGAGCAGCCGCCGCAGGAGCCGGTGACTGTGACGCAGACCCAGACTGCGGTCTCTACCGTCGTGGTCACGAGCACGGTCTCGGTAGGCAACCCTCTGAGCCCACCGGCGCAGAACTACCCGGAGCCCGCTGAACCGGGCGGTGGCGAGCAAGCCCCGCAGCAGCCGGCACCGGATACGGCACCCGAGGACGCGCCGGAGGGCAACGGCCTCCCGCCGGCGCAGTTCCAGCAGTAAAACAAAAAGAACCTCTTCCCCGCACACCATTGGGGGAGAGGTTCTTTTTATGTGTCCAACCGCGCGCTAGTAGCGCGAATCCATACCGTCGAGATAGCCCACCGCATAATCCCACGGCACATACCGCGCCGGGTCCGGCTCCGCGCCTGGCTCATGGACCGGTGCCAACTGTCCCTGGAGGGTGGCCTGCATATTGGCGGCCAAGATGTGCCACTCGTAGAAGTGGTTTTCCTCGCAGTCTTCGCAGAAGAAGAAAATGCCGTCGATGCCGCGCGGGCTTAAGACACGCGCAAACTCCTGGACCATGGCGAGATCATGAATGACGCCGAGGCGGTCCTCTTCGGACAGCGGTTCGACGTGGTCCTCTTCCTCGAGGAAAGAAGCCGGGTCGTTCGGATCGTCCGCGAAAGGATCGCGGGGCATGTTGGCGAAAAAGTTCACGTCTGCGAGCCTATTGACTCTGCGGCCGCATAGCAATTCTCTTGCGTGGGTACGGCTACCACTATGGGCTGCACACGCACTACAGTGAGGATCACCGCATACAACTATTCGGTCAGTTTAGGAGAGCTTTACCCTCATGAGCCACGTCCACACCGGCGGAGACAACCCCGACAAGATTGCACTCTACGGCCTCACGTTCGATGACGTCTTGCTGCTTCCGGCAGAATCCAACGTCGTTCCCTCCGAGGTGGATACCTCGGCGCAGTTCACCCGCAACATTCGCCTCGGAGTGCCACTGGCCTCCGCTGCGATGGATACGGTGACCGAGGCCCGCATGGCCATCGGCATGGCCCGCCAGGGTGGTATTGGTGTCTTGCACCGCAACCTGTCCGCTGAGGACCAGGCGCAACAGGTCGAGATTGTGAAGCGTTCCGAATCCGGCATGGTCACCGATCCCGTGACTGCCACCCCGGACATGACTATCGACGAAATCGATACGCTGTGCGCGCGGTATCGGATTTCGGGCCTGCCGGTCGTCGATAAGCAGGGCGTCCTCGTGGGTATCTGCACCAACCGTGACATGCGCTTCGAGCCGGATTTTTCCCGCACCGTCTCCGAGATTATGACGCCGATGCCGCTGGTTGTGGCCAAGGAAGGCGTCAGCAAGGAGGAGGCGCTGGCGCTGTTGTCCGCTAATAAGGTGGAGAAGCTGCCCATCGTCGATGATGACAACAAGCTCGTCGGCCTCATCACCGTCAAGGACTTTGTCAAGACTGAGCAGTTCCCGAATGCCTCCAAGGACAGCTCTGGGCGCCTGCTCGTGGCGGCAGGTATCGGTACCGGTGAGGAGTCTTACCAGCGCGCGGGCCAGCTTGTCGACGCCTCCGTGGACGTCCTCGTCGTCGATTCCGCCCACGCCCATAACAACCGTGTGCTCGAGATGGTCTCCCGCGTGCAGAAGGACTTCGGTGATCGCGTCGACGTCATCGGTGGCAACCTGGCCACCCGTGCTGCTGCGCGCGACATGATTGAGGCCGGCGCGGATGCCATCAAGGTGGGTATTGGCCCCGGCTCTATCTGTACTACCCGCGTCGTGGCGGGCGTGGGCGCGCCGCAGATTACCGCCATTATGGAAGCCGCCGCCGAGGCTGGTCCGGCGGGCGTGCCGGTCATTGCGGACGGCGGTATGCAGTACTCCGGTGATATTGCCAAGGCGCTGGCCGCCGGTGCGGATGCCGTCATGCTGGGCTCCATGCTGGCGGGCACTACCGAGTCTCCGGGCGATATCGTCGTGGTCCAGGGTAAGCAGTACAAGCGCTATCGTGGCATGGGCTCCATGGGTGCGATGCAGGGCCGCGGGCTCACGGGTGAGAAGCGTTCCTACTCTAAGGACCGTTACTTCCAGGCGGATGTGCGCAGCGAGGACAAGCTGGTGCCGGAAGGTGTGGAGGGCCGCGTGCCGTTCCGCGGTGACATTGATGCCATCGTTCACCAGATTGTCGGCGGCCTGCGTGCTTCCATGGGCTACACCGGTTCCGCCACCTTGGCCGAGCTGAAGACCAAGCAGTTTGTCCAAATCACCGCTGCGGGCCTTAAGGAATCTCACCCGCACCACCTTCAGCAGATCGTCGAAGCTCCGAACTACCGTTAAGGACTCATCATGCGCGACTACGTAGAAATTGGCGTCGGCCGTGAGGCACGCCGCACCTATGACCTCAGCCAGGTGTCCCTGGTGCCCACCCGTCGTACGCGTTCCTCCAAGGACGTGGACACCTCGTGGAATATTGACGCCTACACCTTCGACGTTCCGTTCGTCTCGGCGCCGACTGATGCTCTTGCCACTCCCGAGTTTGTCATTGAGATGGGCAAGCAGGGAGGCCTTGGTGTCATCAACGCAGAGGGCCTGTGGGGCCGCCACGAGGACTTAGAGGGCGCGATTGCCCGCGTGACGGAGAACTTCGGCGACCTGTCTACGCTGCAGGAGCTGCATGCTGCGCCCCTCAATGAAGAGCTGCTGGCCGAGCGCATCGCGCAGGTGCGCGATTCCGGCGTGACCGTGGCCGTGCGCGTGTCTCCGCAGCGGGCCCGCGAGTTGGCGCCCGTGGTCATTAAGGCCGGCGCGGAGCTGCTGTTCATCCACGGCACCCTGATTTCCGCCGAGCATGTGCAGACCGGCGGCGAGCCGCTCAACCTCAAGGAATTCATCGGTTCGCTGGACACCCCAGTTATTGCTGGTGGCGTGGCGGATTACACCACGGCCCTGCATCTCATGCGCGCGGGTGCGGCCGGCATCATCGTCGGCTCCGGCGTGAACACTAACCCGGAAACGCTCGGCATTGATATCCCGATGGCGACCACCATCGCAGACGTTGCGGCCGCTCGCCGCGACTACCTGGATGAAACTGGCGGCCGCTACGTGCATGTGCTTGCCGACGGCGACATTCACACCTCCGCAGACATCGCCAAGGCCATTGCCTGTGGCGCCGATGGCGTCGTTCTGGGCCCGGTCCTCGCGCGTGCGGCGGAGGCAGGCGGTAAGGGCTGGTACTGGCCGTCGACGGCCGGACACCCGCGTTTCCCGCGCGGCGTCATCGAGCCGGTTGGCGTGGCTGGCACCCTCCTCGGCGCCGCCGCCGACGAGGATGTCCCAGCGGGATCGCCGTCCCTCGAGGTCGTCGTGCATGGCCCATCCAATGAGCCACTGGGTGAGCTCAACCTCGTCGGTGGCCTCAAGCGCGCTATGGCCAAGTGCGGCTACACGGACCTGAAGTCCTTCCAGAAGGTGGGCCTGGCCGTCCGTTAGTTCTGCGGGCGGCGGAAGCGCCATGGGGCTCGCGGGCGCAGTGCAATTGTGCGCAAAATGATGCGCCCGCGCGCCGGCACCATCGTTTGGACAACCGATGCCAACACCACCAAGGCAATGGCCGTGAGCTTTAGCGCGGTCACGCCCTGGGATAGGAGCAGCCAGCCGAAGAAGGCAGCGAACACCGGCTCGAGGGCGATGAGGATGGAAAACACAGTGGGGCAAGGCGCTTAAGAGCGATGAACTCGAGTGAGTAGGGGATCAGTGATGCCAGCACGCCCGTTTCCAACGCCACGAACAGCAATGGGCCCATGAACTCAATGGTTACCGCGGGGCCTAGCGTAACCACCTCGATGCCCGCGTAGAAGAAGCCATTCATCAACCCCAACGACACACCAAACACGGCAGCCGAGATCCACTTTTCCCGGTTCCACGTATGCACCTTGGGGCGTGCGATGAGCAACAGGATTGCCGGGGCCATCAGCAAACGCATCGACGCCGTTCCCCACGTGCCCGCATGAGGAAAGAGCTGGATGGCTAGGCTCGCGCCCAGCTGCAGCGAGATGCATGAGCCAATGACGCACAGGATAGCGAGCGGGTTGGTCATGCGGGCTATTGTCCTACATTCCCTCGACATTCACTGCGAAAGGGGCACTGCGTTAAACTGGTGGCCGTGACTACCCCAAATACAACCCCGCGTCCTGTCCTCGTGGTGGACTTTGGCGCCCAGTACGCGCAGCTCATCGCCCGCCGCGTGCGTGAGGCCAACATCTACTCCGAGGTTGTCCCCAACTCTGCGTCGGTAGAAGACATCAAAGCCAAAAACCCGGCTGCGCTGATTCTTTCCGGCGGGCCGTCTTCGGTGTATGCCGACGGCGCCCCGGAGCTCAAGCCGGAGCTGCTCGAGCTCGGCATTCCGGTCTTTGGCATCTGCTATGGCTTCCAGTCCATGACCCGTGTCCTTGGCGGCACCGTGGCCGCCACTGGTGCTCGCGAGTATGGCCGCACGGACATGACCGTGTCCGGCGGCGTGCTGCATAAGGGCCTGGAGGAAACCCACAAGGTGTGGATGTCCCACGGCGATTCGGTCTCTGAAGCCCCGGAAGGCTTCGAGGTGACTGCCTCTTCCGATGGTGCGCCAGTGGCGGCCATGGAGTGCTTGTCCAAGAAGATGGCAGGCGTGCAGTACCACCCGGAGGTCCTGCACTCGCCGCACGGCCAGGAGGTACTTACCCGCTTCCTTACCGAGGTGGCTGGCCTGGAGCAGAACTGGACTGCTGAGAACATTGCGGAGCGCCTCATTGAGGATGTGCGTGAGCAGATTGGTGAGGATGGCCGCGCGATTTGTGCCCTGTCTGGTGGTGTGGATTCCGCGGTGGCCGCGGCGCTGGTGCAGCGCGCTATTGGTGACCGTTTGACCTGTGTCTTCGTCGACCACGGCTTGCTGCGCGCGGGCGAGCGTGAGCAGGTGGAGAAGGATTTCGTGGCGTCGACTGGCGCGAAGCTCATCACCGCTGATGAGCGCGAGGCTTTCCTTTCCAAGCTGGCCGGCGTGACCGAGCCGGAGGCTAAGCGTAAGGCCATCGGAGCGGAGTTCATCCGTTCCTTTGAGCGCGCCGTCGACCAGGCGCTGGACGGCCAGGATGCCGCCTTCTTGGTGCAGGGCACGCTCTACCCGGACGTGGTGGAGTCCGGTGGCGGTGACGGTACCGCGAACATTAAGTCCCACCACAACGTGGGCGGCCTGCCTGACGACGTCGAGTTCGAGCTCGTCGAGCCGCTGCGCCTGCTCTTCAAGGACGAGGTTCGTGCGGTGGGCCGTGAACTGGGCCTGCCGGAAGAAATCGTGGCACGCCAGCCTTTCCCGGGCCCGGGCCTGGGCATCCGCATCATTGGTGAGGTCACCGAGGAGCGTCTTGAGACCTTGCGTCAGGCGGACCTCATCGCGCGTACTGAGCTGACCAACGCTGGCCTGGATGGCGAGATTTGGCAGTGCCCGGTGGTGCTGCTTGCCGACGTCCGCTCGGTCGGCGTCCAAGGCGATGGCCGCACCTACGGCCACCCAATCGTCCTGCGCCCGGTGTCCTCCGAGGACGCCATGACCGCGGACTGGACTCGCCTGCCGTACGACGTGCTGGAGAAAATCTCCACCCGTATTACCAACGAGGTCAAGGATGTTAACCGCGTGGTGCTCGACGTGACGTCGAAGCCACCGGGAACCATCGAGTGGGAATAAACGCGTGGGATGAAAATCCTTCGCACGGTAGCGCGGCCGTGCCCTAATGACTCAAGGGCGCGGCCGCGCTGTGCATTGTGCCCTGCGGTTGTTGCTGCGCGGTTTAGGGAATGATGGTGGGCGGGCCGCTGATCATGTCGTTGTAGAGCGCGATGTCACCACTAATCGGCACGAGCTGGTCGCCTTGGATCTGGAGCTGAACGGTAGCGCGCTCCGTGATTCCTTCTGCCGTGGCGCCGCCGCGGCGGCCGAAGGTGGCTTGGAGGGTGTCGTCGCTTAGCACCTGCACATTCTCGATGCTGGCTGCCGTCACGCCGGTGTTGGCCAGTGGGGTCGAACCCGACCAGACGATGAGGCCTTGGGCAATCGACGAACCGAGCCCGCCTGGCCCGTTGAGGTTGCCGTATGTACCGCTCAGCACGGAGTAGCTGATAGGTGCGCAGGGATTGTAGCCGCCATCGGTCACGGTGAAATAGAGTCGGGGCACGACGTCGCTGCGCAAAGCGGTGGCTCCCTCAGCGCCGAGGCCATAGCGCGTATGGAAGTAAGCGTTTTCGGTGGCGCAGGTGTCTGTCGTGCCGGCATGTGCTCCGCCGGGGTTGAAGGCAACGGCGGTGGCAGGGGAGCAGGCGGCGAGTGCCGCGCAGCCGAGGATACAGGGAAGAATCAGGGAGTATTTCATGACCCGAACGCTAGCAACAGGCCGTATTCAGTCGGAAGGGGATGATTCCCCAGCGCTCCAATAATGCATTAATTCCAGCCCGGTGAAGGCGAAGAAATAGTTCCCTGAACGGGTCTTTTAGAGTGGGCACGCACGTGTAGCCGCGCACCGAGGACTATTCCTCAGTGGGCGGCTGGTCGGAAGCTTGGACGCGCGGTGCGCCGGCGAAACGCGCCGGCGGAGCGCGCCAGTGAAACGGTGCGGGGAACGAGGATTAACCCGGCGGTGGATCGGGCGGGCGAGGGCTGGCCGAACCACCAGGCGGTGCGGACGAGCGCGGCGGGTGCGCGGGGCTGGGAATAGGAACGGGCGGGCCCGCCCACGGCGGCAGGTAATGCACGCGGCCGTCGATGCGGTCGAGGCGCCCGCGACCAGTTGGGTGCTGCGGGTCATCGTCGTTGACCGCATTGTGATACGCACACAGCGGCACCATATTGGCCATGTTGGTCGGCCCACCATCTTGGAAGCGAATGAGGTGATGAATCTGCGAATCCTCAGCAGGCGCATTGCAACCAGGCCACGCGCACGTAGGATGCTCCGCCGATAAAGCAAGGCGCTGCTTTGGGCTGGCAAAGCGGCTGGCCATGTAGAGGTTGACGGGGCCGTGGTGGGGATGGATAAGGGTGATGAGGCCGACGTCGGCAAGCTTTTCGCGCACAAACTCCGCACCGCTCATCGTGGCACCGTTGGTCAGCTGCAGCTCAATCTCCTCACCATCGCCGTCAATGATGCGGTCCATCTCATCGAGGCGCACGATGACGTTGGATTGGAGCTTCTGACCCGAGCCGCCCCCGCCGCGGAACACGGTATGCGCCGCGGTGAGCAAGTCCTTATCGGTCGTCTTGAGCACGGCCAGCAGCTTGGAGATGTTCAACGAGCTATCCGTGATGCTCAGCGTGTGGTTGCGGCCTTCCCGGCGCGTCACGCGCACGCCCGGGGCGGGGTCCTTGGGTGGGCGCCATTCCTTGAGCTTCGCCTTTGCCACTATGGCGATCTTCTCCCGCGGGGTAGCGGCCAGCAGTTGGCGCAGCTCCCAGGCCTTGCGTGCCTTGAGCCGAGAACAGTAGCGCTCGATATCAAGGAGCGTGAACACATCGTGGCGCGTGCGGCGCGCTTTGCGCTGCCGAGAGCGGAACATGGTGTCGCCGAAGTACACCTCGTGCAGGTTAAGAAGCTTCGCCGCGAAGTCTGGCTGCGCGCCCATCTGAACCAGTTGTGCGCGCGTAACACCGGCGCACTGCTCGACCACGTCGAGACCATGCGCTAGTGCCTGAATGTAACCCCCCCAGTTGCATAGGCCACAGCCTAAACCAGGTCGAGCTATCGCGCTACTTGAGTGAAGAAACCGCAGTACACAGCTTATCGACGTCCCCCTCCTCCGTCGACCACGCCGTACAGAAACGCACCACGCGCTTATCCTCATGCTCGCCGAAGAATTCGCACACGAAGTCTTCCTTGAGTTGGTCTTCCTGCTCGCGGGTAAGAAGTGCAAACTGCTGGTTGGTGGGGGAGTCAAAGAGCATGTCGATGCCGACGGCGCGGAAAGCCTCCGCGATGCGTTGGGCCTGAGCATTGGCGCGGGCGCAGATCTGCTCGTAGAGCGTTGCCGGAGCTGCAGTCTCAGCGGGCGTGCTGAAGAGGGCGGAGAACTGCGCGCCGAGCAACCATCCTTTAGCCAGGAGACCGCCGTGTTGTTTCATGGCGTGGCGAAAGCGCGGTGCACCTGCGGGGAAGACGATGGCTTCGCCGAAGAGGGCACCGCATTTGGTGCCGCCGATGGTGAAGACGTCGACAAGCGCGGCGAGATCCGGCAGGGTGACATCCGCGGCAGAAAGGGCGTAGCCGAGGCGGGCGCCGTCGACAAACAGGCGCAACTCGTACTCATTGCAGACGTTGCGTAAGTCGATGAGTTCTGCGCGGGTATAGGTGGTGCCGTATTCAGTGGGCTGCGTGATGTAGACCAGCGCGGGTTCGGGCATGTGCTCCTCAATCCCGGAGGTGCGGTACTCCTCCACGCACGCGCGGACCTGCGCGGCGGTGATCTTGCCCAGCTGGTTCGGCAGGGTAATGACCTTGTGGCCGGAGTGTTCGATGGCGCCCGTCTCGTGCGTGGCGATGTGCCCGCTATCGGCCGAGATGACAGCCTCCCAGGGGCGCAGATGGTAGGCGATAATCGTGGCGTTGGCCTGAGTGCCGCCGACCATGAAGTGCACCTCGGCATCCGGCGCCTGGCAGGCGGCGCGCAGGGTATCGGCGGCCGCGGCGCATAGCTCATCGGCCCCATAGCCGTAATGCACGCCGCCCACCTCCGCGATGGATTCCAGAACGCGGGGGTGGGCTGAGCGGTGGTAGTCGTTTCCGAAGTGAATCATGCGGGCAAGTTTAGCCGGTGACGGTGAGCTCGCCGATGCCCTCGTCGATGTGGATATCCAGCAGCGCATCATCGTCATGGCGGTTCGCGCAGTTGCTTTCGCCCAAGCCGCCGTCACACGTGAGTGATACCGGGACGTCCTTCGGGAGGATGACCTCCACGGTGCCGATGCCGATATCGATGGTGATGTCGTGTTTGTCTTTCAGGTCGTGGAGCTGGCTGAAGTCTACCGTCGATTCGCCGATACCCAGGTCGTAATACTCTTCGAGCTCATCTTCATGGTTGGGGGAGATGTGCTGAGAACCGACGTTAAAGCGGGCGCTAAAGCCGGACTCATCGCTCTTGACGTCAGACTGGAAGGAGACCCCAAGGAAGGCAACCGTCAGGGCAGCTCCCACAGCGCCGAGGGCAATCGCGGCCTCAGCCCACTGCGAACCGCGCTTCTTTTTCGGCTCTTCCCGCGGGCCCGGCTCCGGCAGGTCCCAGGCATCGGGCACTACGCCGAGAGGATCCCACGACGGCGGAGTCCTACGCCCAGGCGGGAAGGGGAAGCCCTCCGCCGGGCTATAGGCGTTGAGGTCAACCGGCTCTTCGCGCACCGGCTGTTCGGCCGCTAACAGCCCGCTGGGCGGCAGCGGCTCACGGCTATGCAGGGCGTACCACGCCAGCGCCATCAGCCCAAAGGTCAGCACGGCGGGGGGAAGGCCGCTGAGGAATTGCCCGCTCAAAAATAACGGGCCGGAGCTTAAGGTAAGAAGGACGCCAATAATCAGCATCCAGCCGAGCTCCTGCTCCTCCTTAGCACCATCTTTGCCCAAGGCCGCATCGAGCGGGCAGTAAGGCGAGCCATAGCGCGGCATGAGCGCCCATGCGGTGAGGTAGGCGGCGATGCCCCCGCCGAAAGCAAGTGTGGCGACTACAAAGGCCACGCGCACGATCGTCGGATCAATCTGGTAGCGCACCGCGATGCCTTCGCAGACACCGGCGATGTGGGCGTCGCCGCCCTGCTTTTTAGGAATACGGACAGGTCGGGTCGACCACATCTGGTTGAGTGTGTTGTTCTTCGTCATGCTTTTATCGTGCCGCGCGGGGCCTTGTGGCGGTATCGGTAATCGCCCTGATTTTTCCACCTCAGGGTTGTCCCTGATGTGCGTGCGGGGGTCACCGTGCGACTATAACTACTATGACTTCGCCCTATGTGCCTGCAGAGAACGCGGCACCGTATCCGTTGATGTCGCGCCCCCAGTCTGGTCGCGTGGTGGCCGGCGTGGCTGCGGGGCTCGCGCAGCATTTGCAGATTCCGGTGCTCTACGTGCGCATTGCGCTTACCGTGCTGACGGTGATGGGCGGGGTGGGCGCGATGGTGTACGCCGGGCTGTGGATGTCCACGCCTGCGCTTGACGACGGCCCCTCCTCCCGCAGCCCCTTCTCCCTCCTGCTGGTGTTCTTAGCGCTGGTGGGAGGGGTAATTGGGGTGTTGGGGGTATCGGGGGCGTCGCCAAGCGCATTGGTGCCGTTGGCTGCCGTGGGTGTCGGTGCGGTCCTGGCGTGGCTAGCCTACGACCGCGGCTTGAATACGCCGGTGGGCATGGTGAGCGTTGTGGCTGGTGCCGCGTTGGTCATCGTGGGCGTTGTGGTGGCGGCGGTGACGTGGGAGAGCGGATCCGGTTCGGCGATTGTGGCTACGGCGCTGACGTTGGTGGGTTTTGGTGCGCTGGTGGTGCCGCTGGTGCTCAAGCTGTGGCGGTCGTTGTCGCAGGAACAGGCGGCGAAGGCGGTGTCGGAGGAACGCACGGAGATTGCCTCCCGCCTGCACGATTCGGTGCTGCAGACGCTGGCGCTCATCCAGAAGCGTGCGGAGGATCCGCGCGAGGTGACGCGCTTGGCGCGTGCCCAAGAACGTGAGCTGCGGGCCTGGCTTTTCGACGCCCCCTCGTCCGCCCCCACCACCTGTTTCGGAGCTCTCGACGCGGCATGTGGGGAGGTGGAGGACCTTTTCGACCTGCGGGTCTCCCCGGTGACGGTGGGAGAGGACGCGGAACTGACGGAGTCCGCCAAGCTTGCTATCCAGGCAGCGCGCGAGGCCATGGTGAATGCCGGTAAACATGCGGGCGTGGACATGGTGGATGTGTATGCGGAGTTGTTGGCCGGCGAGTTGAGTATTTTTGTCCGTGACCGTGGAGTGGGTTTCGAGGTGGAGGACATTCCCGCTGATAGGCACGGCATTCGTGAGAGTATTCGCGCGCGCGTAGAGAGTGTCGGTGGGCGTGTGAGAATTACCTCGACCCCGGGGGAGGGCACCGAGGTGGAGCTCACGGTAGCGTTGTGAGCATGGTGAAGGTCTTTCTGGTTGATGATCACTCTGTCTTCCGCGCTGGCGTGCGCGCGGAGCTGGCGGTGTCGGAGGAGATCGAGATCGTCGGAGATGCGGGCACCGTTGCGGAGGCGCTGGAGGGCATTGCGCGTACCTCACCGGACGTGGTGCTTCTCGACGTTCACATGCCCGACGGCGGCGGCCTCGCCGTCATGAATGCGACGGCACAGCAGTCGTCGCGGCCGGTGTTTTTGGCGTTGAGCGTGTCGGATGCGGCAGAAGATGTCATTGCGCTAATTCGGGCGGGCGCGCGTGGCTATGTCACCAAGAATATTTCAGGCCCCGACCTAGCCCAAGCGATAGCGCAGGTCAATAGTGGGGACGCGTATTTCTCGCCGCGGCTGGCAGGTTTTGTCCTTGATGCTTTTGCCTCCGGCGCGCCTGCCCCGGAGCCGGAGGAGGGCCAAGATCCAGTGGTGGATGCGCTGACGCGCCGTGAGCTGGAGGTCTTAAGGCTGCTTGCCCGCGGCTATACGTACCGCGAGATTGGCAAGCAGTTGTTTATCTCTGTCAAGACCGTGGAGACGCATGCCTCCAACATTTTGCGCAAGACCCAGCAGTCCAACCGCCACCAGCTCACCCGCTGGGCTACCTCACGCGATTTGGCTTAAAGGCCGCTAGGCGTAGGCGAGCTTGCGAGAGCCGTCCACATGCGGGAACAGCAAGAACGCAGCCCCGAAGACTAGTGCCCACACTAGGGCGCTGCCCCAGGCTGGTAGAGCGATAAGTGGGGCAGTCATGATGGCGAGCCACAGTGCCATGAGTGGTAGCAGCTGCGCTAGGGAAGGCAGCAGGGAGACGTTGTGGTCCTCGGCGAACTCGCGCATGCGCTGGCGGTAGGGGTGCAGGAATACCAGCGCACAGGCCGCAAGGATGAAAACCAGACTGAGCCCGAGCGCTAGGCCGAAGTGGATACGGCTCGTGCCCACCGCCACGGCGGCACCAGCCAGCAGCGAGGCGCCGAGGCGTACCCACAGTGGAGTGGGGATGGGGGTGGTGTGCGCGTGGAGAGGGTTCATGGCGCCTAACGCTACCAGTGCAATTGCGCGTGTCCGGTGAGAGGTTCATAATAGGAGCTATGAATCAAACAGGTGTTCGCGTCGCGGGTGGCTCACGGGCCGACCAGATCGCGGCTTTGCGCGCCCAGATTCAACGTCTGGAAACACCAGACGTGGCGGCGGATGTCCAGCCGGATGTGGATATCCTCGATGTTCCCGAAGCACTATCGGAGCTGCTCCCAGGCGGTGGTTTGCCCCGAAAGCAGGCCACCGTGTGTGCAGAGTGTGCGGCCTTGGTGGTGGAACTCGTGAGCCATGTTAGCGCGGCGGGCGGACACGTGGGCGTCGTAGGCTGGCCAGACCTCTCGCTCGCACAGGTGGCCGAGGAAGGAGATGTCTCCCGGGTCATCGTTGTGCCCGATCCGGGAGCCGAGCCGTGGGCAGTTACCGGAGTGTTGTGTGAGGGGCTGGACCTCGTCGTGCACAAAGGTGTGGGTGAGCTCAGCCCCACGCGGGCGCGGCCAGTTCTGGCCAAGGTGCGCGGCGGGCAAGCGGCACTGCTGACCGTCGGCGCGCGGCTACCGGGTACGGTCACGGAGATTGGCGCAGACGTCGTGGCGGTGCGCGGCGTAGGCCGCGGCAGCGGGCGTATCAGGGGAGTGGACATTGAGGTGCGGGTGGCGTCGAAAAGCGCACGCCCACGCCGAGGGGTGCTCACCTGCGGTGAGCGAGCTGAGCGCCCACGCCTGGAGGTGGTATGAGAGTCGCGGCCCTGTGGTTCCCGGATTGGCCTATCCAGGCGCTGCAGGACGCTGATAGGGCAGCTTGTGTGATTGCCGCGCAGCACCACGTGGTGGTGTGCAATGCGGCGGCGCGCCGGGCCGGAGTGCGCCGCGGGATGCGCGTGCGCCAAGCCCAGGCAGTGCTGCCGGACGTGCGAGTGGAGGAGGCTAACCCGGACCGCGATGGTGCGGTCTTCGCTGAGATTGCCGCGGGGCTTGATGCGGTGGCGTCCTCGGTGGAGGTCCTGCGCCCCGGCCTGGTCATCGTGGATGCGGGTGCTGTGGGGCGTTTTCACGGAAGCGAGGATAGGGCAGTGGAGATGCTTGTCGACGCCTCCTCGAGATCCCACCTCGATGCCACCGTCGGCGTTGCTGACGAGATCGCTACCGCGCTCATTGCCGCGCGCCACGACAACCTCGGCGCAGTGGTTCCCCCAGGTGGGTCGCGGGAGTTCCTGGCGAATCAGCCGGTGGGAGTACTCGCCGCGGAGGTGGCGTTGGGCTGTCCGCCTGAGACGGTCCATACCGTGCAGCGCCTCGGCGTGCGCACGTTGGGAGAGCTCGCCGGCTTGCCGCTGCGCCAGGTCACCACGCGCTTCGGGGAAGCAGGTCGGCGTTGTCACTCGGTGGCCTCGGCAGCACCCGATCGGCGCGTGGCGCCGGAACTACTTCGCCCCGATTTGGGCGTGGAGCAGGCCTTTGAGGAACCGCTCGAGCGCGTGGACGCGGCGGCGTTCGCCGCCCGCCAGCTGGCGGCACGCCTGCACGCGGTGCTCGATCACGCGGGCCTTATCTGCATGCGTCTGCGCGTCATTGCCGAATTCGAGGGCGGAACGCGCCTCGAGCGCATCTGGCGCACCCAGGAAGCGCTGAGCGAGGCCGCCACGGCAGACCGCGTGCGCTGGCAGCTCGATGGGTGGCTGAGTAGTGCACGGGCGGGCGAAGGTGGGGGCGTCGAGAAGCTTGTGCTGGAACCGGTGGAAGTCGCCCCACCTGGGGATAGTGTGCTGTGGGGCGCGGGTGAGTCAACGGAGCAGGCCAAGCGGGTCATCGCGCGCGTGCAGTCGCAGCTCGGTGTGGACCGCGTGCTGCAGCCGCGCCCGGCGGCGGGCCGCGGAGTGGCCGAGCGTATCGAGCTGGTTCCCTACGGTGAGCAGCGCGACCCTGCCCCGGAGGGCACGTGGCCTGGGCGCATCCTCGCGCCGCTGCCAGCAAGCCTGGCGCACCCCGCCGCGCGCATCCGGCTTATCGACGTCTCTGCAGCCGACATCATCGTCACCGCCGAGGCCCTCCTCTCCGGTGAACCTGCGGGCCTAGGGTGGGGGCGCCACCGCTACCGCGTGACCGGGTGGGCCGGCCCCTGGCCAGTAGATACCGGCTGGTGGGATCCGAACGAGGCGCAGCGCTGCGCGCGCCTGCAAGTCGTGGGAGAAAACGACAACGGCCAGCGCGCCTGGCTCCTCGTGTGGGCAGGCGGGCGCTGGTCGGTGGAGGCGACGTATACCTAGTTCTGGATATCGATAACCAGACGCGTCGGCGCCTTAAGTACCTGGACGGAGTACGGATGGCGCCCGTCGAGGCCGACGACGAACTGCGAACGGGCTTCGAAGGTGCCGGCGTTAATCACCTGGGTCACCATGCCGCCAGCGCCCTTGACCGTGCCGATGTTCGGGTCTTCCATATCGAGCTGGAAAGGATATGCCGTGCCATCAATGCTGACGTTCAGCGCCGTGGCTCCCTCATAAGAAATCGGGTTGCCCGAGCCCTGCTGGGCGGGGGAGTCGGTGTAGTCAATAAACCAGCCCGGTGAACCATTGCCGGTGAACTCGAAGACAACGCGGTCAAAACCGTCGTGTTTGCCCACGCGCACATCCGTGACCACCAGCTCGGACGGCACTGGTGGGCGGAGGGTTTTCATCTCCAGGTTGGCATCGCCTAGTGGGGTCAGCCCGGCGGGCGCCGTGGCGTTCTGGGCAGTCGAGGTGGACGCGCCGGACAAGGTGGCGTCGACGGTAGCGGTCGGCGCGGAGGTGTCGTCGGAGGACGCGGAGCAGCCCTGCAGCACGAGCGCACTCGAGGCGACGAGTGCCGCCACGGAGGTGGCTGCGCGCGAGAGAGTGTGTTTCGGCATAACTTCGAGCGTAGCCGCCCAAGGCGGAATTCTTGGAACCGAAGTAAACATCGTAACCACATTGTTGTGAAAGAAGTGATGACAGTTAAACTGGCGCCATGACCTTCTGCTCCGATATCCAGGTGGAACCCCTGGCTGGTACCGCTAAGCAAGAATCCGTCTATGTCCTCTTCGAGTGGCCGGCGGCGTGGTCCCGAGATGTGCTCGACGGCCACACTTTTGGCCCCGGCCTCACGGAGAAGCTCAAGGCCAAACTCAAGGGCGTGGCCGGTCTGCAGCTCATCCGCCGCCCAGGCCGCGCTGGGCGCGAGCGCGGTACGGGGCATTTCCGCTGTTTCGTGGTCTGGGCCCGCGAGGGACTTGTGCAGGACTACATTCTCAACGGCCCAGAGGACATTCTGGACCTTGACTTGGAGAATCCGCGCGGCACGTGCTTGCCGTTGGTATTGGTGTGTACTCACGCTAAGCGCGATGCCTGCTGTGCGGTGAAGGGGCGTCCGCTGGCTGCCTCGCTGGCCTGTGAATACGAGGAGACCGTATGGGAGACCTCGCACACTAAGGGCCACCGCTTCGCGCCTTCGGTGCTGCTCATGCCGTGGGGCTACTCCTTCGGACGCCTCAACGTGGAGGCCGGCCGCGAGCTTGTGGGCAAGGCTTTGCGCGGCGAGTATTTCTACCCGGCTAACCGCGGCTCGGGGCTGAATACGCCGAAGGGCCAAGTGGCAGAACTCGCCGTGGCGCGCGAGCTTCTCGACGCCTCCGAGAACCTCCACTACGGCGACCTCCACGTCGCCGCTGCGGATGAGCCCGCGGCGGACAACACCGCCGCGAAGAATAGCGTCGTGGTTGTACGCCACCGCGACGGCCGCGCGTGGGTAGTGGAGCTCGAAGAAAAAGAGGCCTCCGGCGTCGTCTCCTCCTGTGGAGACGAGCCAAAGACCTCTTCCTACTTTGCCGCGCGCCGCGTCATAAGACGCGGCGCGTAGGGTACGGACGCGTCGCGTTAGCGGCGCATAATCTTCGCCGAGAGCCAGTTGCCAAAGAACTGGGCTGCCTGGACCAGCACGATGATGATAAGCGTAGCCACCACGGTGACTTCCCACTCGAAGGCGCGGTAGCCGTAGACGATGGCGAAGTCACCCAAGCCACCGCCGCCGACGTAGCCGGCCATAGCGGACATGTCGACGATGCCGATAAACAGGAAGGTGTAGCCCAGCACCAGCGGGCCCAGAGCTTCCGGAATGATGACCGTGGTGATGATCTTCCACGGCGAGGCACCCATGGAGCGGGCTGCCTCAATCACGCCGGGGTCGAGCGCCACGAGGTTCTGCTCCACGATGCGCGCCACCGCGAAGGTAGCCGCAATGACCATGACGAACGTGGCAGGTTCGCGGCCGATAGAACTTCCCAAGACCGCCACCGTGAGCGGTTGGACAAAGGCCAGCAAAATGATGAACGGAATCGGGCGAACGAAGTTCACCAGGATGTTGATGATGAAATAGATGACTTTGTTCTGCAGGATTCCGCCTGGGCGGGTGGTGTAGAGCAGGATGCCGAGAACCAAGCCGATGATGCCCGCAAGCACCATGGTGGTGGCGACCATGATGAGGGTGTCTTTGATGGCGTCGACAAGCGTGCCACTTAGACGGTCCCAGTTGGCCTCCGCGAGGTAGGTGACGTTCATCGTTGAATCTCCTCAATGTCGGTGGTGCGCTGCATGTGCGCGTAGAACTCTTCGATAGCAGCATTCGGGCCGTTGAGGCGCACGGTGATTTTGCCAAAGGAATGCTTCTGCAACGTCGTAATACCGCCGTGGACCACGGCGATGGACACGCCCGCGTCCGCAAGCTTGCCAGCGGCGCCGAAGAAGCCGGAATTTTCGGTTAGGTTGATGGTGAACAGGCGTCCCTCGTGGGCAAGCAGGTCATCGGCCTCGACCACGTCCGGGGTATTGCGCAGCGAGGTAGCCACGAACTTCTCCGCCACGCTGGTCTGCGGATTGGAGAAAACCTCGTAGACGCTGCCGTCCTCAATGACGCGGCCATTTTCCATAACGGCGACCTTGTCGGCGATGGAACGCACGACGTCCATCTCGTGGGTAATGACCACGATGGTGATGCCGAGGTCGCGGTTGACCTTGCGCAGTAGGTCGAGGACCTCGTGCGTGGTGGTCGGGTCAAGGGCCGAAGTGGCCTCATCCGCCAGCAGCAGGGAAGGGTTGTTAGCCAAAGCGCGGGCGATGCCCACGCGCTGCTTCTGGCCACCGGAGAGCTGCTCCGGGTAGTTATCGCCCTTGTCCGCCAGTCCGACGAATTCCAAAAGCTCCTGAACGCGCTTCTTACGCTCCTGCTTCTCGACGCCCTGCAGCTTCAACGGGTACTCAATATTGCCCGCCGCGGTGCGCGAGGACATGAGGTTGAACTGCTGGAAAATCATGCCGATATTGCGGCGGATGCCGCGCAGCTGCTTTTCGGGCATGCCGACGACATCGGTGCCGTCGAGAAACAGCTGCCCCGACGTCGGGGTATCAAGGCCGTTGATCATGCGCACCAGCGTGGACTTGCCGGCGCCGGAGAAACCGATGATGCCGACAATCTCGCCGGACTCGACGGTCAGGGAAACATTGTCGAGCGCTTTCGTCGTGGTCTTTTTATTCTTGAAGACTTTGGTGATGTTGAGGAACTCAATCCGGGTGCCGCGAGGGGCGCCAGTGTGGTCAATCACGTGAGGTGTCCTTGTGGGGGTTATGTGAATCATGTGTAACGGCCAAATCCCCCGGCCACACACTGAAGCGTGAACGCGGGGGGGACATGTGGAGTAGCGGGGAGCTTAGGCTTCCTCTTCGAGACGGTCCAGAATCTCTTGCAGCTCTTCCTGCGGGCGGTCCACAGCCACAGCGGTGTCGCCGGAAGACTTCAGGACGGCCTCGGTGACCTTCGGATCCTTCCACAGCTTGGCCAGCTCGTGGAGGGTCTCGTTGTCAGCATCCTCGGCACGTACGGCCCAGACGTTGATGTACGGCTCTGCCTCGGTGGAGTTCGGGTCATCCTCTGCCACAGCGGACTTCGGATCGATGCCTGCGCGCTCCAGGAAGGAGTTGTTGATGACGGCCGGCTTGCCCTCGCCGTAGGCGGCCGGGGTCTGTGCGGCGTCCACCGGGGTGACGGTGACCTTGGACTTCTTCTCGTCGATATCGAGCGGAGTCGGGATCAGCGGGCTGTCCTCCTGAAGAGTGACCAGGCCCTCCTGGGCCAGCAGGCCGATAGCACGGCCCTGGTTCGTGGAGTCATTCGGGATGGCCACTTCCTGGCCCTCAATTCCGGAGAGGTCCTTGTGGTCCTTCCAGTAGATGGCCAACGGGTAGATCTCGGTAGAGGCGAGCGGGACGAGGTCGGTGCCGTTGCCCTGGTTGTACTTGGCCAAGAACTGCAGGTGCTGGAACTTGTTGGCGGTCAGCTGACCCTGATCCAGAGCCTGGTTCGGGGTGTTGTAGTCCGCGAAGTTCTCCAGCTTCACGTCGTAGCCGGCCTCCTTGGCCAGGTCCTGGAAGACGGCCCACTCTTCCATGTTGGCATCGGTAGTGCCGATGGTGATGGTGGAGTCCTTGGTGATTTCTTCGCCGGAGCCCTGGGACTCAGAGTCCGAGGAGTCGGAGGAGCAGGCGACCAGGCCGGTAGCGGCGATGACGGCTGCCGAGGTGGCAGCAAGTACGCGACGGATGCTCATGATGGGTCTTAGTGTCCCTTCTTCTTGGTCGTGCGGCACGTGGTGGGGCACCGCAGGTGATTACACTGCTCGAAAAACTAGCAACGATTGAACCGCTTTGTCTATTCCGGCAATTGCTCAACAAAACCTTGACGGGAACTGTTGTTCGATTATAAGGTGTGAGGCTATGAGGTTCAACGGGGGTGCAGCGCTACCGTGGTCCCGTGTCGAGCGGATTTTGTCTGGCCGGCCGGGGCCCATTCCGGTGTCGGTAGATCACCTACCGGACTTCACGGATGCTCCGAAGGTGGGGCACTCCGCGGTGTCCTTTGCGGAGCTCCATGCGGTGAGTTCGTATAGCTTCCTGCAGGGAGCCTCCGAGCCGGAGGAGCTTGTGGCGCGGGCAGTCGAGCTGGGCTTAAAGGGAATGGCGCTGGTAGATAGGGATGGATTCTATGGGCTCATGAAGTTTGCGGAGGCTGCCGCCAAGGTTGGCCTTCCTGCTGTTTTCGGCGCGGAGCTTAGTCTCGAGCCGGCGCCGCTGACCGTGTTGGCGCGCACTCCGGAGGGGTATCGTCGTTTGTCGCGGCTCATCTCCCGCGCACGTATGGAGGCGGGGGAGAAAGATGCGGTGGTCTATCCGCAGCTGGCAGATATTGCGGCGGAGCTGCAGGAGCATTGCCTCTTCCTCGTGGGGTGGGAATGGGCAGGGAAATTCGATTATCTGCTCGAAAGAATTAAAATAGACAGCATGGTTTTGGAGTACGCCTGTACCCAACTCCCAGAGGACGCTGATCACCACGCGCTGCTGGATTCCTGCCCGGTTCCGCGCGCTATCGCCACGGCCCGCCCGGCTGCCGCCACACGGGAACACGCGCGGCTGGCCGGAGCCAAACAAGCCTTGTCCCGGCGCCTCGCGCTTGCCGACGCCTCCCCTAGCGCCCACCCCATGGGTTCGTCCTGGCTGCGCTCTGGGGAGCAGATGGCGCAGCTGTTTCCAGACCGGCCGGAAATTATCGCGGAAACCGTCCGAGTGCTGGAGGAGTGCAGCTTCACTTGGGAAGCACTGGCTCCCAATTTGCCGGATTTCGATGTGCCGGAAGGGCACACCGAGATGTCCTGGCTAGAGAACCTGACTTTTGAGCGCGCGGCAGCGCGTTATGCCACGCGGCCTAAGGAGATTAGGGAGCGGGCGTGGGAGCAGATGAGGTACGAGCTGGATGTTATCGAGCAGCTCGGTTTTCCGGGCTACTTCCTTATCGTGTGTGATTTCGTGGATTTTTGTCGGCGGGAGAACATCCTGTGCCAAGGGCGTGGCTCAGCGGCGAACTCCGCGGTGTGTTTCGCGCTGGGGATTACGAATGCGGAGCCGATTTCCGCGGGTCTGCTCTTTGAGCGCTTCTTGTCCCCAGACCGTGATGGCCCGCCGGATATTGATATTGATATTGAATCGGGGCGGCGTGAGGAAGTTATCCAGTATGTCTACGCCAAGCATGGCCGCGAGCGTGCCGCGCAGGTGGCTAACGTGATTACGTATCGCCGCAAAGGTGCACTGCGGGATGCTGCGCGGGCGTTGGGCTATCCGCAAGGCTCGGCCGATGCATGGTCGAAAGGTGTGGCGCCTGCGCCTAGCGACGTCGAATCCTTGGCTGAGCAGTTCCTCGGTCAGCCGCGCCACCTGGGCATTCACTCCGGCGGCATGGTGCTGTGTGACCGGCCGATTGCGGATGTTGTGCCTGTGGAATGGGCGCGCATGGAGAACCGGTCGGTGCTGCAGTGGGATAAGGACGATTGCGCCGCAGCTGGGCTGGTGAAGTTCGACATGCTGGGTTTGGGCATGCTCGAAGCGCTGCATCACATGATGGACTTGGTGGAGGAGACCACCGGCAGGGTAGTCAACCTGTGGGAGCTGGACCTGGCGGACCCGGAAGTCTATGACATGCTGTGCCGAGCGGATGCGGTGGGTGTGTTCCAAGTGGAATCGCGCGCGCAGCTCAACACGCTGCCAAGACTCAAGCCGCAGGTCTTCTTCGACCTCGTCGTGGAAGTAGCGCTCATTCGCCCCGGACCTATTCAGGGCGGGTCGGTGCATCCTTACCTGCGCCGCCGGGATGGCAAAGAAGCGGTGGAGTATGACCACCCGGTGTTGGAAAAGTCCTTGGGCAAGACGTTGGGCATTCCACTCTTTCAGGAGCAGCTGATGCAGATTGCTGTCGACGCCGCTGGTTTCAGCGGCGCGGAGGCGGACGATTTGCGGCGCGCGATGGGCTCGAAGCGCTCGCCGGCCAAGATGGCAGCACTCAAACAACGTTTTTACGATGGTCTCAAGGAGACCAACGGGATTACCGGGGACGTTGCGGACAAGTTGTGGACCAAGATTGTCGCCTTCGCCGCCTATGGCTTCCCGGAGTCACACTCGCAGTCTTTTGCCTCCTTGGTGTACTTTTCGGCATGGTTTAAGCGCTATTACCCGGCGCAGTTTTGCGTGGGTCTGTTGCGCGCGCAGCCGATGGGTTTCTATTCGCCGCAGTCCCTCATTCAGGATGCGCGCCGCCACGGCGTGGAGGTGCTGCCGGCCACTGTCAACGATTCAGGCCGCGAGGCCCGCGCGGTGCTGGGCGAGGACGGCGAGGTTCGCATCCGGCTAGGGCTCAACCTCATCAAAGGTTTGGGGGATAAAGCCGCCGACCGCATTGAGGCGGCCGCGCCGTTTGCCGACGTCCCCGATCTCTCCCGCCGTGCCGATCTCACCGTTGATCACGTGGAGGCCCTCGCGGTGGCGGGGGCCTTGGATGTCTTTGGGGTGGATCGTCGCCAAGCGCTGTGGCAGGCCGGTGTGGCCGCGACGGAACAGACAGGGATGCTACCGGGACTTTCTGCCATCGAGGCGCCGTCTTTGCCGGGAATGAGCGCTTTCGAGCTCATGGCGGCGGACGTGGCGAGTACCGGGGTGACCCACAACCAGCAGCCCATGGAGCAGGTCCGCGGGGCGCTGCGTGCCCGCGGCGTCCTGTCGGCGGCGGACCTGCCGGCCGTGGAGGATGGCACGCGCGTGCGCATCGCCGGGGTGGTCACGCATCGCCAGCGCCCGCAGACCGCGGCTGGTGTGGTGTTCTTCGGCCTGGAGGATGAGACCGGGCTGATGAACGTGATGGTCTCGCCCGGCCTGTGGGCTCGGGATAAGGTGACGGCTCGGACGGCTCCTGCGCTCATCGTGCGCGGAATCGTACAAAACGCCTCCGGCGCGGTTACCGTTGCCGCCGACCAGCTTGAGCCGCTGGCCTTCGGTGAGGCACTCTCGCGCGGTTCGCGGGATTTCCGCTAGGGGTGCTTATTCCTTTGAGATGAGCTCGTCGCGGTTCATTTTGCCGGCCAGGGAACGCGCCACGGAGAAGGGTACCCATACCATGAGCAGCAGGATGATCTTGAGGTAGAGCTGGGATACAAACACGCCGTCCATGATGGGCATAGTTCGCGCGCCCCAGGCGATAAGGCCTGTGACTGGCAGCAGGATAACGAGTGCGGCGAGGGAGAATTTGAGGCCGTCGTCGCGGGCCTCGAGGTGCTGCTGCATCTCGTACTCATCAAGTTCTGTTCTGGGCAGGTCTGCCGCGTTGATGGTGGTGCGCAAACGTGCCGTCAATAGTGCACACAGCAACGTGCCGAGGCAGGCCACCATGAGCGAGGTGAAAGGGCTCCAGAACTGCAGGGGGATGGACGCAATGATGAGGACGGTGGACAGGTCGGTCAGGGTGATGTAGCGCTTGCGGGTCTTAACGGAATCGGGAATAGAGGCGGACATGTGCGGGCTAGTCCTTTCGGTAGATTTCGGAGGACATGGGGGTGAATTCGGTCCGGGAGAACACGGCTTCCACGGGTAGATTGAAGACTTCGCAGATATTGAAGGCGAGGTCCAAGCTGGGGGAGTGGTCGCCGCGCTCGAGTGCGCCGATGGTTTGGGGGTTGACCCCGATGGCGTCGGCAAGCTGTGCGCGCGTCATGTCCCGTTCAACGCGGAGTACGCGGACCCGGTTAAAGAGTGGACGGGTAGGCTTTTTCTTTGGGGACATGCATCACAGTGTTGTATAAACCCAACGACTTGTCAAGAGTTTATGTTAGTGTGTTGGCATGAACCCCGTATCCCCGTCACTCACGAAAGCCCGCTACATTACGAATTTGAGCTGGGATATTATCCTCGCCGCGCTCGCTGCCGCCGCAGCGTATTTCTGGTGGGACTGGCTCTATTGGGTCGCCGGCGCGCTCGTTGTGTGGGCGCTCTACGAACTGTGGCTCATCCCCGCACAGGTCAAGAACTTAGGCTGGCAGGAAACCGCCGACGAACTCCTCGTCACCCGTGGAAAAATCTGGCACACCTTCACCGTCGTGCCGTATGGCCGTATCCAATTCGTCGATGTCACCGCCGGCCCCGTGGAGCGCTCGATGGGGCTGAAGAAGGTGAAGCTGCACACGGCGTCGCCCAGCAGCGACGCCACCATCCCCGGCCTGGTTGCCGCGGACGCCGATGCCCTGCGCGAGCGCCTCGCCATTAAAGCCCGCGAGAGGATGAGTGGACTGTGAAAGACCGCGCGCTTATCGACGCCGACGGCTACACTCGCGTCCACCGCCTCACCCCTCTGTTGCGCTTTTGGTCGCTGATTCTGGCGCTGCTCGCCATCTTTGTTCTCAATATCAACGCCTCGATGATTGAGGACGTTGTGTCCTACCTACAGGGCGGACATCTGGGCGAAGTGGGCCGCGGCACTCTGCTGGCAATCGGTGGTTTTGTGCTGGTGTGTGCCGTGATCTGGCTGGTGTCCGGAGTGTGGTGGCGCAAACTGGGGTACAAACTCACCGATGATGAAGTCGCGCTGCGCCACGGCGTGATTTCGACGTCTTTTCGCTCTGCGCGCTATGAGCGCATTCAGGCAGTGGATGTCGTCGAATCCATCATCGCTCGTCTGCTGGGGCTGGCCACGGTCCGAGTGGAAACCGCGGGCGGTAACGCCTCTGTGATCAAGATTGAGTACCTCCCCAAGGCGAAAGCGGAGGAGTTGCGCGCTGAGCTGCTGCGCCGCACGAACGGTGGACAGGTTGAGCAGCCAGAACAGGCAGTGGAAGAGGCGGCAGAACCGGCTCTTATTCCGGAGATTCCCATCCTGCGTACCATCGCTGCGGAAGCACTGCGCCTGCCGACGTTGATTACCGGGCTCATCATCGGCGGCTTGCTCTTTATCCCCGGCATGTGGACCGCACTGTTGCCCATCATCGTGGGCTTTGTGGGCCGTGTGTGGAGCCTGGTGGATTCCTCGTGGACCTTCACCGCGCTTCACGACGCCCCCTCCCACGCCCTCAACATCTCCTACGGCCTCGCCGACCGTCGCCGCCAGACCATCCGCATAAGTCGCATCCACGGCGTGCGGGTAAGCCAGCCTTTCCTGTGGCGGCGCCTCGGCTGGTATGAGGTGCACGTGTCCGTTGCCGGCTATGGCACTAAGGGCGGCGGCAAACAGTCCGGCTCCACACGCATCCTGCCGGTGGGTACCCGTGAACAGGCGTTGGACTTGCTGGCGCTCATCTCGGACCTGGATCGTGCGCAGATCGAGGACTATGCCCGGCCCGAGGGCCACACGCAGCCCACGTATACCTCGCCGCGCCGGGCGTGGTGGGTTAGCCCCATCGACCGCAAGCAGCAGTCGGTAACGCTGGTGGATTCGCCTGAGCCTGTCACCATCGTGCATCGAGGCCGCATCAACCGCCGCGTCATGGTGATTGGCACCCCGCACATTCAGGAGCTCACGCTCAAGGTGGGGCCGCTGAGCCATCTTGTGGGCGTGCGTACTGTGCGTTTCGACCTCGTGGCGGGTCCAGTCAGGATGGCCGGCCAAGACCTCACGCCTGCCGACGCCTCCGAGCTCCTCACCCGCCTGCGCACCCGCCGCCTTCCGGTTCTGGAAGGCCCGCTTAACGGCCCACTGGGCGGCGAAGCTTAAGCAACACCGGACCGCGGGTGCTGCTGGGGCCCGCGCAGGCTGACGCCGCCGAGCAGGACCCGCACCCGCCCGATGGGCACGAGCCCAGCGGCTCCATGTCCAGCACCCCGCTGGCGGTGAGATGGTCCAGGATGAGATCCACCGTGCCCGGTTCCAGCCCCGTCTCCGCGGCGATGGCTGCCCGCGAGCGCACGCCAGATTCGATAGCTTTCTGCACGGCCTGGATGGGGGAGGCAGGCATTAGATAAACACCTTCAGAATCTGGAAGGCGCCCACCGCCAGCAGCCATGCGGTGGCCAGCTGAACGCCGAAGCCGAAGAGCGTCCAGCGCCAGCCAATCTCGCGGCGCTGCGCGGCAATCGTGGCCACGCAGGGAGTGTAGGCCAGCAGGAAAAGCATGTAGGCCCACACCGCCGCCAAGGTATGCCCGCCGGAAGCCTGCTCGAAATCTGCACGCACGTGGTCGCTGAGCGCGCTATGGGATTGTTCTTCGGCGGAGGCGTCGGTGACGTCGTCGACGGCGTAGGTTTGCGCCCAGGTCGAAATCAGCGCCTCCTTGGCCACGAAACCAGTGACCAACGGGCCGGCCAAGGACCAGGAATCGAAGCCAGCCGGGGCAAAGGCTGGGGCGATGGTGCGCGAGACCGCGCCATAGGCGGAATCCTCCGGGGCCGGGGGCTCGCCCCAGGTAGTGTCGTGGGCGGCCGCGCTGACCGGAATGGCCATGAGCAGCCACACCACAACCACGGTGCTCACGATGATGCCGCCGGCCGTCTGTAGGAAGCCCTTCAAACGCGTCCACATCACGCTCAGCGCCAGGCGCACCGTGGGCAGCTGATACGTTGGCAGGTCAATAACCAGCGCTTCTTCCGGAACCGCGCGCCACAGAGTTTTGCGCAGCGCCAAACCCACGAGCACGAGCAGCGCGATGGAGATGAGGTACATAACAAACACCACGCTGCCAGCATGTTCCGGGAAAAACGTGGCCGAGAGCATGACGAAGACCACCAAGCGCGCCGAACACGACGTAAACGGGATGAGTAGCGCAGTCATAATGCGGTGCCGCGGGCTGCCCAGTACGCGCGTGGTCGAAATCGCCGGCACGTTGCAACCAAAGCCCACGACGATGGGGATAAACGCCTTGCCCGGCAGGCCAATGGCCCGCATCAGACGATCCGTGACCACCGCAGCACGCGCCATGTAGCCGGAATCCTCTAACACCGCCAAGCACAAAAACATGAGTGCCATAAGCGGGGCGAAGGTGAGGACCATGCCGACGCCGCCAATGAGGCCGTCGACAAGCAGGCCCGTGATGAGGGGATGACCCAGGCCGATGGCCGCAAGTCCCGCCCGCGCCCAGTCGCTCAAGGGCCCAGACACCAGCGCCTCCAGACCGTCCTGCAGGGGAGCAGCTACTGTGGTCGTGATCTGGAAGACGAGCCACATTACCGCTAGAAACAGCAGGGGACCGACAACCGGGTGCAACGCCACCGCATCGAGGCGGTGGGACAAGGGTGTAGCATGCTCGACCTCGCGCACTGAGGCCTTCGCCGCCGCATCCAGCTCCGCGAAGCGCCCCTCCAGGCCAGTGTCCTCGCGCAACTGCATGGGCGCAGACGCCAAAGACTCGAGCACGACCTCGCGCAGCTTCTCGACGCCTTCCCGCCTGCGCCCATCCACAACCACCACCGGGATCGAGGTGGCCTCGGCCAACGCAGAAGCGTCCACGACCTGCCCCTGGTTGAGCGCCACATCCGTCTTCGTCAACGCGATGATAAGGCGGTAGGGCTGTTCCGCTAACTGGAGCGCGACATTGAGACCGCGGGCCACAGCGGTGGCGTCGACGACCACGACGACGGCATCGGGGCGCTCGTCTTCTGCGCATTCGATGAGCATGGCGCGAGTCAGCGCCTCATCCGGGCTGAGGGGATCGAGCGAATAAGTGCCGGGGAAGTCGATGAGATCGGCGGTGCGATCGCCCAGCTCCCACGCGCCGCGGCTGACCTCAACCGTGGTGCCCGGCCAGTTGCCGGTCTGTGCCTTCGCGCCAGTCAGTGCATTAAACAGCGTGGACTTTCCGGAGTTAGGGGAGCCGACGAGAGCGAGGATAGGCGCGCCGGCAGGGGCAAGCGCGCCGCCCGGATCGCCGTGGCAGCTAGGGGAGGAGGCCATGGCTAGACCTCGATAGCTTTGAGCGTTGCCTTATCGATGGCGTAGCGGCAGCTGCCCACCGACACAACACGTGCGCCGCCGGCCACGCGCGGCCCCATGGTCAACGTAGCGCCGGGGCGGATCCCCAGCTCACCGAGACGCACTGCCAAAGCGGCGTCGCACGTGCAGGAAATACATTCGCTACCCAAGGTTACGGTGCATCCCATGGGGATGGCGTCGGCAGTCTGCCGTGGGCACCCAGACAACATATCGGTCGGCTCTCTTCCTATCTTGTTTTCTCATATAGGTTAACCTAAGCAAAGATAGGCTTGCCTAGTCTTTGAGGTGAGAATCTTAGGTGATCCTCACCACGCGGCGCAGTCGCGCCACATGGAATCGGACTAGTTAGTCCAGCTGGTCACCTGACGCAGCATCTGGCGGTTCTTCAAACGCGAGTGGCCGAGCTTGCGCGACATCCGGTCCAAAATGCGAATGGCCTCCGTAATGTGCGGACCCTTGTTGAGCATGACGCACTCCGCACGCAGCGCATAGCCAGCGTCGGTGATTTCGGCACGCGAGGGAAGGCCGGTCTTCGCCAAGGTCTCCAGCACCTGTGTGGCCATGATGACGGGGATGTGCGCTGCCTCCGCGAGCTTCATGATGCGCCCCGGTACCTGCACCATGCGCTCAAAGCCCAGCTCCACGGCGAGGTCACCGCGGGCAATCATGATGCCGAACTTCTCGTGGCGCATGCCCTCTAAGAGCACGGTGCCCAGCTGCTGGTACGCCGGCACCGTTTCGATCTTGAGCACAATGCCCAGCTCGCGCACGCGCTGCGCCAGCTCCTCCGACTCCTGCTCGGCAGCGATCTCCTCCACCGTGTCATAGAGGAAGGCCACATCGGAAGGTGTGCGGATGAAAGATACGGCCGCGATGTCGCAGTGCGTGGCCACAAAACGCAGCGCCGCCACGTCGTCCTCAGTAAGGCTCGGCAGCGGAACCTCGGTATCGGGCAGGTTGATGCCCTTATACGCCGCCAAGTTCGTGCCGGTGGGCCCTGCATGGTCGATGGTGATGACAGCTTCGCGCTCTGCCCCGTTGCTCCGAATCTCGGTAACGCGGCCGGAGATGGCGCCGTCATCGAAAATAACGGCATGCCCCACCTCGAGCGCGGTGACCACCTCCGGGAGAGTACAACCAATCGTCGTCGCCTCGCCCTCCACAATCCGTGCGGGCTCCTGCGAGGTGCTTAAGACCAGCTCGTCTCCTCGGTGCAGGCGAATCTTCTGCTCCAGCGCCGGAACCCCGCGCACCTGCGTCGTCGCCGTTCCATGGCTAAAGACCGTGCCCTCAGCCAGATAGCAATTGCGCTCGCCGCGCAACACGGCAACGCCGTCCTCGACGGATTCCACGGTGAAGGTTCGCGAACGGCCGCGGGCCTCAGCAAAGCGCACCTCATCGCCCGGTTCCAGCGCAGCTACCCACTCGGTGTCTACTTCGAGTGGTACAGCCGGTCGCGCCGCGCTTGCCGACGCTCCTCTCGCCACCTCCTGGGCCTCTTCGGCCCGGGAGACGTCGGAAAGCACCAGCGTCGGGTAAGCCACAGGCTCGCCTGCAGCGGTACGCTCGCCGCGCACACGGACAACCTGCGGCCCCGGCTCAATGGCACCGGTGCGCACCTTGGGGCCTGCAATATCGCAGGAAATGAGAATCTCGCGCCCCACCTCCTCGGCGGCGCGGTGGACATGCTCAACCATCTTTTCCCACGCGGCCTCGCCATCATGGGCGCAATTGATGCGGGCTAACTCCATACCGGCGCGGGCAAAGTCCAGCACGAGGTCGTAGTCTTCGGCGGCCTCGGAAGGAAGGGTCACCATGATGCGGGCATGCGTGCCGTCCTGCGTAGGGCCAAGAAGTGCCTGCGTGTTGGCGTCGAGGATGTCATCGGCATCGGCATACGCCGAGGCGATGGCCTGCATCGGGTAGGTGGGGGCTTTACCGTCGAAAGCATCAAGCACGTTACGGGCCGCATGTAGGCGCTCCAGCACCGCCGGCTCCGGGTGGCTCAAGCTCGTCGCGCCCAACGCGCTGAGGCCTTCTTGCAGCTCCACGGCGTCTTGGGAGCGCAGTGCCATGTAGCGCACCAGGTTCACCGCGCCGGGCCGGTGCGTGGGCGCGACCTGAGCAATCTGCTCGGCGTACTCGTTCGCGGCGTTTTCAACGCGCAGGGTGAGGGAATCAAGAAGTGGGCGCAAGTTCGACATGGTGCTCCTTCGTCGTGGCTGTCACCCACATTGTGCCGCGACTTCCTACACCGCGCCACGGAAGCCGAGCTGGCGCCAGGCCTCATACACGGCTGTCGACGCCGCGTTAGACAGATTCATCGAGCGCCGCGCCGGCATCATGGGAATGCGAACGCGTTCGGTGACGCGCGGGTGGAAGGCGTGCTCATCCGGCAGGCCGGTGGGCTCGGTGCCGAAGAGGAGGACATCGCCCTCCTGGTATTCCACGTCGCTAAACCACTTATCCGTGTGGGTCGTGAAGGCGAAGACGCGCGCGCCGGGCAGGGCCTCCATGCAGGCATCGAAGTCTTTGTGAATCTTCAGGTCCGCCAGGTCGTGGTAGTCCAAACCTGCGCGTTTGAGGTGCTTGTCCTCGAAGTTGAAGCCGAGTGGCTCAATGAGGTGCAGGCTCGCGCCCGTGACGGCGGCGGTGCGGATGGCGTTGCCGGTATTGGTGGGGATCACGGGGTTGTCGAAGACGATGTGCAGGCGGCTCATAGGCATCAGTCTAGGATGGTGGGCATGAGCGCTACCAAACTAGATGGCAACCTGTATCGCGACGAGATTTTTGAGGACTTGGCCCAGCGCGTGGCTGCCCTCAAGGAGAAGGGGATTACCCCGGGGCTGGCCACGGTCCTGGTGGGCGATGACCCAGGGTCTCATTCCTATGTGAAGATGAAGCACCGCGATTGCGAGAAACTCGGTATTAATTCGATTCGCAAGGACCTGCCTGGCGACGTTACCCAGGAAGAACTCGAGCGCGTCATCGAAGAGCTCAATCATGATGATGCCTGTACCGGCTACATCGTGCAGCTGCCGCTGCCGAAGCACTTGGATGAAAATCGGGTGCTCGAGCTCATCGACCCGGCCAAGGACGCCGATGGTTTGCACCCGATTAACCTGGGCAAGCTGGTGCTCAACGAGGACGCCCCGCTGCCGTGCACGCCGAATGGCTGCATCCACCTGCTGCGCCGCTTCGGCGTGGAGCTTAACGGCGCAAAGGTGGTCGTCATCGGCCGCGGCGTGACCGTGGGCCGCCCGATTGGACTGATGCTTACCCGCCGTAGCGAGAATTCCACGGTGACGCTGTGTCACACCGGCACCAAGGACCTTGCCGCGGAGACCCGTGCGGCCGACGTCATCATTGCTGCGGCCGGCAAGGCGCACATGCTCACCGCCGATATGGTCAAGGAAGGTGCCGCGGTTCTCGACGTCGGCGTCTCCCGCGTCGACGGACAACTCGCCGGTGACGTCGCCGAGGACGTGTGGGACAAGGCCGGTTTCGTCTCCCCGAACCCGGGTGGCGTGGGCCCGCTGACGCGTGCGTTCCTGGTGAGCAACATCGTCGAGCGCGCTGAGAAGCTGGCCGCGCAATAAGATCGCGCATGACTACGCAGGGTCCAGGGGAGGGGCGTCGAGAAGCGCCGGCAGCGCCGCCGGTGTCCTTGTCGAACCCACACGACGCGCACCTGAAGCCTTCGCCGTTGCCCCCGGCAGTGCAGTGGGTCGCCATTGGGTTGTTCGTGGCTGCGGTGGCGGTATCGGGAATCTATGCGGTATCCGAGCACTGGCGGCGCGCCACAATGATGTTGGGAGGGGCACTCTTGTGGCTCACCGTGGTGCGCCTGACCTGTGATTCCTCACGCGTTGGCGTGCTCGCGGTGCGCTCGCGACGCTTCGACGCCTGTTTCACCGGCATCCTCGGTGCGGCGATGGTGTTCATGGCCTTTTCCATCGACGCGCTTGGATCGTGACGCGTTTGGCTCCTGGAAAGAACCAAACGGCTCCTTAAATGAAATACTCGTCGCCCACGTAGGCCGGTCCCACATCAAGGCCATTCGGAGCTGACAGCAACAAGAAGTTGCGCAGGATACGGTTCATCTGGCGGGTTTCGGTGAGGAAGGCATCGTGGCCCACGGGGGAGACAATTTTGGCCATGGCCAACAGTTGGTTGACGTTGCGGGAGATGTGCTCCTGCTGGTGATAGGGATAAAGGATGTCCGTGTCCACGCCCACGACCATGGTCGGCACCTGGGAGGCGGCCAAGGCCTTGATGAGCCCGCCGCGCCCGCGGCCGACGTCATGGCGGTTGAGCGCCTCCGTCAGCGTGACATAGGAACCAGCATCAAACCGTTCCGTGAGCTTTCTTCCCTGGTAATCCAGGTAGGAGTTCACCGCAAAACGCTGAGTGAGCTGGCGGTGCGGGCCCAAGGGGTTTTCGCCCTGCTGCGCGGAGGCGCCAAAGCGCTCATCGATTTCCTGCTCGCCGCGATACGTCAGGTGTGCGATGCGGCGTGCGGCCGCCAAACCATCGCGCGGAGTCTTGTCCGTGCGGTAGTAATTGCCGCCATGCCAGAAAGGGTCGCGCTCGATGGCGGAAATCTGCGCCGATTGGATGCCAATCTGCCAGCCGGAAGCCCGGGCCGACACCGCAATCACGCACACCGCGGACACACTGTCTGGGTACATGAGGCTCCATTCCAGCGTGCGCGCCCCTCCCATCGAGCCGCCGATGACCGCATGGACGCGAGAAATTCCGAGCTCTTGCAGGCACGCATACTCGGCCTCCACCAAGTCCCGAATCGACAGCGCCGGGAAGCGCCCGCCCCACGGCTTTCCATCTGGGTGCAGTGACTTCGGCCCCGTCGAGCCGCTACAACCGCCCAGCGCATTGGTCGCGATGACGCACCAGCGCGTGGTGTCCAGGGCTTTGCCGGGGCCGACTAGCTCGGACCACCAGTCGGCCACGTTGGAATCACCGGTCAGCGCGTGCTCAACCACAATGACGTTGTTGACGCCGTCCGGGTCGCCGGCGAAAGCGCCCCAGCGTTGGTAGGCCAGGGAGGCGTCGGCAAGCACGGCGCCGGCTTCGGTGGTGAAGTCGCCGATGGGGACGTGGGCGAGCTCGCCTTCGGGCGCGAGTTCCGGAATCGGGCTAGCCAATGGCCGCGAACCCACGCTCGAGGTCGGCGATGATGTCGTTGACATCCTCGATGCCCACCGACAGGCGCACCGTTGTCTGGGTAATACCCGCGGCCTGGAGCGCAGCTTCGTCGGACTGGGAGTGCGTGGTGGTGGCCGGGTGCACGACCAGCGAGCGGGTATCGCCGATGTTGGCCAGGTTGGAGTGCAGCTTCAGTGCATCGATGAACGCCCAGGCCTCCTCGCGGCCGCCGTCGATGTCGAAGGAGAGCACGGAGCCGGTGTAGGCGTACCCCAGCTTTTCCTTGGTGGCCTTGTACGGCGAGGACTCCAGGCCGGCGTAGTTGACCTTCGTGACCTTGGCGTGGGACTCCAAGTACTCGGCCACGGCCTGGGCGTTGGCATTGTGCTTATCGACGCGCAACTGCAACGTCTCAATGCCATTCAGCGTCAGCCACGCATTGAAGGGCGAAATGGCGGCACCCGTATCGCGCAGCAGGCCCGCGCGCGCCTTGATAGCGAAGGCCGGTGCGCCCAGATCGGCGTACTTGAGGCCGTGGTAGGCCTCGTCCGGGGTGACGAAGTAGGGGAAGACGGGCTCGCCGTCGCGCTCGACGGTCCAGTCGAAGGAGCCGCCGTCGATAATCGCGCCGCCGATGGCCGAACCGTTGCCGGTGTAGAACTTCGTGGTGGAAACCACGACGATGTCCGCGCCCAACTCCAGCGGGCGGGCCAGCGCGCCGGTAGCGATGGTGTTGTCCACGATGAGCGGGACCTGGTTCTTGTGCGCGACCTCCGCGATGGCGGGGATGTCGAGGACATCGGCGACCGGGTTGCCGAAGGTCTCGCCGTAGAAGGCCTTCGTGTTCGGCTGGACGGCGTCCTGCCAGGAGGCCGGGTCGTCGGGGTTCTCAACGAGGGTGACGTCGATGCCCAGGCGCTTGAGCGTCACGGTAAACAGCGTGGAGGTGCCGCCGTAAAGGCGCGGGGAGGTCACGATGTGGTCGCCGGCGGAGGCGAGGTTCAGGATGGCCGCGGTCTCGGCGGCCTGGCCGGAAGCGAAAGCAACGGCGGCGACGCCACCCTCGAGCGACGCCAACCGGGCCTCCAACGCATCCTGTGTGGGGTTGGTCAGGCGGGTATAAATCGGGCCGGCATCCGAGAGGTTAAAGCGATTAGCGGCATGTTCGGCGTCGTTGAAGACATAAGACGTGGTCTGGTAAATCGGCACGTTGCGTGCGTCGGTGGAGCCGTCCAGGTTCTGGCCGGCGTGAAGGGCGCGGGTGGCAAAAGACCATTCGCCCACTGCGGAATTATCGTATTTGGTGCTCATATCTGGAAACGCTAGACCAAGCGGTTCAGAACTGTAAGTGGCCTACCGGAAAATGCAGGCGAGCGGCGGAATAAAAATAGACCGAGCGGTTGGTTGATGATCGTCTCATCGTGTTCGAAGCTCCCCAACGGAGTTGATAGATCTTTTCCAGTTTCGTGGTCGGATAAGCACGTAGGCGATAAAATCTAGAAAACCGGAGGAGCGTCTTTATGGTGTCTACTGTTGATCGCGGAGTGTTGCTGATACATAGGTTCGTGGTCGGCTTGGCAGTCATAGTGTCCTGCGGGGCGGCGCTTGCCGCGTGGAGCGCAATGAGTCTTCTCTGGCTGCTACTGGCCTTGGGGATGACTATCTCTAGTATTTGTCCACGAGTTTCCATAGCGATTGTTTTTGCTCTGTTTCTTATCCTTAACGCTCAAGGGCTCAATGGATACGCGTTGAACGCGGTCAGTGCATTGTTCATTTGTTGCTTAGCTGTTCTCGGTTTTGTGCGAACGGGGCTTGTAGGAATATTTCTCGTTGGATATGTTCCGCTGGTGTTTGTTCTTTTTCCTTCCTGGGCAGAACCAGGAGAACCATTTTCTACGTCCCTTTTTGCGGCGTCAACAGCAGTGATGGGAATTGCTGGGCTCTTATGGGTACTAGGATTTGGCTTGCAGGCAACGGTGAAACGAAGCACCGATGTCCGGCGTGAACAAGAGGAATCACTGCGGGAGTACTTGCATGACAATGTGGGTAATCCATTAAGCATTGCCACGTTGGGTGCGCAATTGGCGGCAGCTCAGCATGGTGATTCGGGGCAGTTAAATCTTGTTATGCAGGAAGTTCAACGGGCTGCTGAGGCATTATCACATGTCGCAAGCCAAGCGGGGAAAGGCCGTAGACGCACTGTTCGAGGCGCGGCGATGGAATGGGCTGACAAGATGCAAGCATGTGGATTGTCCCCGTCAGTGTCGGTGGAGAGTAGCGCGGGAATTTCTGAAGTGCACAAAGCAGTTCTTCTCAGAGCAATGGATGAGCTGTGCTCTAACGTGATAAGGAATTCCGAAAAGGGAGCCGTAGTTTCACTCAGGCTTGAATCGAATCGGTCGACCCATGCTTTAACTGTCTCTAACGAGCTTTCATCATTGGGGCACCCTGCGGGTGTCAGTGGGATGGGAATTGGCTTAGACAATCTCGAAAAGGTTGTACGCGCGCACGGCGGAACAATGGTAGTGAAGAGGGAAGCACATCAATGGGTCAGTGAGATCCGGCTTGAACATGAAGAAAGCGGTGAAATCGGGTATGGGAATATCACTGCTTATCGTGGAAGATGAAAAGAAGTACGCTGCGCTTCTCCAGTCGATTTTTTGGAACCACCCCGATATTTCACATGTAGAGACAGTCCATGATGCTGAGACTGCCGCCGAAAAGCTGAGGGAGTCAACCTACGACGTTGTGCTTACAGATTTTCGCCTTCCAGGGGCTGATGGCTTTGAATTGATGTGCTCTCAAGACAGGAGCGAGAAGGCGCCTCCGTTCGTCGTAATGACCTCCTTTGACACCGATGAAGCGCTGCTTGAAAGCTATTCACTTGGGGCAATGGGATATGTTCCCAAGACGGCTGGCCCCGAAGCTTTCGTTTCTAGCGTTGTTAATGCGGCTGTGGGTAAAAAGACCATCGAGGCCGATGTGGCACAGCGGATTCTTGCGAACAGTTTTGGCTCACCGAGAGTGCAACATACTCAAAAAATGGTTCGACGATTAAAAACCGAAGATCAGAGGGTTCTACGCCTGCTGGTAGAGGGGCACTCAAACTCCGAAATTGCTCATCAGCTCCACTACGCGGAATCAACGATTAAACAAAAGGTACGCGTGCTGTTCGATCACTTTGGTGTGACCTCGAGAACCAAACTTATTGCCCGGCTCCAGGGTGTCCCTCTTGGACTTTTGCGCTGAGAGTTTGGGATTCTTGGTCCCGAAGCGGCAGTGGGTGGGACCCTTGTTCTGATTTAGGGCCTTTTCCTATTTTTCTTCCTCCGGCGGAGGTCATCAAGCCCCTCGGCCGAATTGCCTACTTTCGTCGGTGAAAGGACGAAAACTCTTGCAGGGAGTTAATGGCGCCACAGATACTGTGCCTGTCAGTTATCGAAAGAAGGGAATCCTGAAATGAAGAAGCTTGCCTTGGGCGCTGTCGTGTTTAGTGGGGTGATCGCCATGCAGCAGTCAGTCGCAGTTGCGCAGGAGCGACCTCACGAAGTTTCCGTTGAGCAGCTGCTGCAGGTCAATGGCAATGGGTACGAGTCCAATTTTGAAGCTGAGCTTGAGCCTTACAAGTATTCGATTGGCGCAGAGATGCCCCTGATCGATGTGGAGAGAGCAAAAGAAGATGGGCTATCTAGCGAGGCAATTCAAGTAGCAATCTATTACAACGATATCGTCTCGCATGATTACGGTAGCGGGCCCAGAGACCGTGCTTCTCTAGCCGATAGGTGGAACTGGTGTGGAAAGTACCGGACTGGAGGGAACGTACTAAATAGTGCGGATGGAGTGTGTAAGCGTCACGATTTATGCCTAGCTAATGCAGGAAATCAGAGGGCAGCAGAGATCGCGTGTGATAACCAATTCATTGACGGGATGAACAAGGTCAAGGGAAGCTACCGCGGCGCTGATCGCGTATATATTGAAGCTGCAATTCTGGCAATTAAGGGAGCCCGAGTCTGTCGGCCGGGCTGCTAAAAAGTTAAGAGCGATGAAGTAAAGAGGAGTGTGACAATGCTAGGCCTGCTTTTTGGAGTTTTGCCACTATGCGCTGTAATCGGGCTGACATGGTTCGTTGTGGCTAATTCACAGAACTTTGCGCTCCGAATCCCCTGGATTGGAGCCTTAGCCGGGCTCGGTATTGCCCTGTGGATTGTATGTGCTCCCGAAGCCGTGAGTGATTCCTGGTGGGAATACCTAGTGCCGCTTTTCCTTGTGGTGATTGCCGCTTGGGTGGGGGCGCTGCGTCGTCCTTCTATAGCAAATTCGATGGTGGAGACCAGCGCTGCTTCGGCAGTGGTTGTAGCAGGGCTCGTCATTTATTCGCTGGCTGACAAAGGTGATGGAACCGGATTGGACGCGGTGGCCTTTGTACTTTATTGGTTCGCCATTTACCTGCCAGGCACTTTGGTCGGTACCCTTCTCGGCGGGCTTGCCAGCCGCCGGCGAGCCTAAACTTGGCTACACCGGAATGGGCTCGCCGAGCGCGGGGCGCTGATAGCCGGTCACACCGGCGCGCTGGAGCATGCCGTCGGTGATGTGCTTGCCGACGTCGGAAAGCACAGCGTCATGGATGGGGACCGTTAGCCGCGCGCCGATGCGCATGGCGTAGTCCGCGGCGTCCGCCCCGCGCACCCAGGGCCCGGCGATGGGGAGCAGCAGAACCTCAACCGTGCGTCCCTCAGGGACACACCACTGATCACCCGGGTGGAGCACACCGCCGAAGAAATAACCTAGGTTCTCCGGACGTGGGATGTTCGGGTGGATTTCCTCGTGGAGGCCGCCCAGAGCCTGAATCTCAAGGCCCAGAACCGTAAACGTCTCATCCGCATGCACGACGGTGCCGGAGCCGAGGGCGTCGATAGCCTCCTGCGTTCCCCACACCGGCAGGTCGCTAGCACGCACGGCGTCGATGTCGAGGTGGTCTCCATGCGCGTGCGTGAGCAGCACCGCTTTGGCGTCCTCAAGACAGCTCAGGTCGGAGAAGGGGCCGGGGTCGATGACGATGCGGCCTTGGGGTGCCTCGACGGCCACTGTGGATTGTCCATGCAGCGAAATCTTCATGAGCCCCACGCTAGCCAAAAGTAAAGGAATACAGCGAGAGCCCTTCGCTGACCTCCAGCTCGACGGTTTCGGTGTGGCTTTCGGGGTCGCGGACGAGATCCACCGTGCCGTCCTGGGTGATGTCGAAGGTGCGAACCGAACCATCGGCGCGATGCAGACGGATTGTGCCGCGCCCGGAAGTGACCAGCTGTACCCATGCGGCGTGGTAGTTGAGGCGCAGGCGTGCGTTGGGGCCGGCAGTAATAGGTTGGTCAGCCAGTGTCCACGTGCCACCCAGCGAATACTGTTCCAACAGAGGATTACCCAGGGTGAACTGGTGGGTTCCGTTGCGGTAATCGGCATGGGCGAAGAATTGCGCGCGAGCGGTGCCGAGGTAGGTCTCTGGCGAGCGCGGCGCGCTGTGAGCATCTGCGGTGGCCGCAATCGGTGCGGGCAGCTCGACGGAAGGGTCGCGCTCGATGAGAAGCTCACGAATGAGGCGCTCGGTCTCGGCGTAGTCACCTTCGCCATGGTGGGAGTGGCGCAGCATGCCGTGCTTATCGACGACATAGTGCGCCGGCCAGTACCGATTCTCAAAGTTCTTCCACGTGGCGAAGTCGTTGTCCTGGGCCACCGGATACTCGATTCCCTGCTCGCGGGCCGCTCGGCGAACGTTGTCGGCCTCGTGCTCGAAGGCATACTCCGGTGCGTGGATGCCGATGATGTCGAAGCCGTAGTCCTTGTAGTGTGCATACAGCTTGGTCAGGTGTGTGTTGTTGCGTTGGCAGTTGATGCAGGCGTAGGCCCAAAAGTCGATGAGCGTGACTTTGCCGGAGGTGCGCGGATCGATGGGGGCATCCGTGTTGAACCAGCCGGTCAACCCCGCGAACGCGGGCACGGGGGTCCCTTCTGCTGCGAGGGCGGCCTGCTCAACCGGGGCAGCGTCGACGTTAATGCTGGGGAGTTTCTGTTGCAGCCACGCCGGTGCGCCGAGTGAAATCGCGCCGGCCATGGCGATTACCACAATTCCCGCGGTGATGCGTACCCCGCGCTGGTGGGAGCGGAACGCATCGACGCGTTTGCCCACTTCGTTTCCGCCGAGAGCGAACGCGAGTAGCGGGATGGCCACGCCGAGGGCGAAGGAGAGGCAGAGGACGAGGATGTGGGCGTCGATGGTTCCAGTGGCGCCAGCGACGGAGATTGCCGCGAGTACGGGGCCCGCGCAGGGAACGAAGACCACGCCCATAGCTAGGCCGACGATGAAGCCTCCCTTGTCGCGAGCTTTGGCTTGTACGCTGCCGGCTTTCGGGAGTTTCTGGAAAGGCCACTCGAGGATTTCCTGCACGCGGGGAAACACCATTCCCAGGCCCACGAGAACCAGCAGCGCGATTCCTATTTTCCACACAATATCGGCGGGCAGGCCAAGGGCGTTGAGTAGCGTTGTGGCAAAGAGCGTGACGAGGCTAAAGCTCGTCACCAACCCGCCCACGACTTGCCATGGCCGCCACCGTGAGCCGCCGCTGACTGCGAGGGCCAAGGGTAAGACGGGCAGGATGCAGGGCGAAATGCCGGTAATCAGACCACCGGTAAACACGATAAAGAGCGTAGATAACATGCTGTACTCCTTCGCTGTGAGTGCGGTGTGGGTATGCAACCAGTTCGGAGCGCAAGCAATAAACGGATTGCCCCAAACTTTTTCTAAATTCGTCCAATCCGCAACCCCGGGTGGCTCCGAATGGTGAGTTACAGGGCCCCGGAAAGGCCGAGCCCGAACGTTTGAAAAGGAGCACCGAAATGAAGAAGCTTGTTACCACCGCCGCTGCACTTGCCATTGCCGCCAGTGGGCTGGTTGCCTGCAACGACAAGAAGGAAGAGGTGGACATGAAGCCCAGCTCTGAGATGATGGCCCCCAGCTCTGACGCCATGATGTCGGATTCCATGATGACTGAGGAGATGAAGAGCGAAGAAATGAGCAAGTAAAACTGCCATGCCCGCCCCGCTGCTGGAGGTAAGCTCTACACCTGTGCCTGCGATGTCACCTGATGAACACGCGCGGCTGAACCACCTGCTCGTTCAGACCGCTGCGGCAGACAAGCATGCCTTCAGCACGCTTTACGACGCCCTCGCGCCCACCGTCTACAGCGTGTGCCTGAGCGTTCTGCGCAATCCCGCCTTGGCAGAGGAAGTCGCCCAAGACGTTTTCGTTGAAGTGTGGACCTCTGCGGTGAAGTTCGACCCGCAGCGGGGAAACGCGCGGTCGTGGGTGGGCAAGTTGGCGCATGGGAGGGCCGTCGATAAGCTGCGTAGCCACGTTGCCGCAGTACAACGCGATGACCGCGACGCGATGCTTACCCAGGCCACCTTCGCTGAGACGCTTGAAGATGAAGCCCTCGGAAACGTCGAAGTGCAGCAACTGCGCCAGGCCATCGACAGGATCGGGGAACCGCATTCCACCGCGGTAGCCCTCGCGTTTTTCGATGGCCTGACGCACGCTGAACTGGCAGAATCAACGGGAGTGCCGCTGGGTACAGCGAAGACGCGCGTGCGCGACGGTGTCAAGAAGTTAAAAGCGATTCTCGGAAAGGAGGGGAGATGAGCAACACGCATGAGTTTTCTGATGAGACTTTCGATGACTTCCTCGATTCCCTCCCCGAAGTCGAACCGCCGGCGCGGATGAAGGATGCCGTCTTTGAGAACATCGACGCCGCTGGTGATGCCGAGGTTGTGGAGCTTCCCCGCCGCCGCTGGCGGGCTTTCGTGGCAGTGCCAGCGGCCGCGGCAGTGCTCGTGGTGGGCGTGGTGGCCGCGCCGCAACTACTGCAATTGGGGCAACCCGATGCAGCGGACAGCGCGCGGGTAGAGGCCGAATCGCCCGGTGAAAAGTCGATGCACGCCATCATGGGGGCAGAGGACCTCATGCAAGGCAACGCCGATGCGTCGGGAGCGCAGCTGGATATCGTTTCTTCGGCGTCGATGGCGAAATCCGGCGCGATGGTGGATGGCCAGCCGCAGCTCGCCGACGGCATGGGCGCCCAGGTGTGGGCAGTCAGTGCTGGCGGTGACATGGCCTCGGCGGGAGTCATTGGCCAGGATCCGCACGATGGGGTGTGGATGCCTTTCGACGGCGCGGCGGTTAAGGTCATGGTCACCGAGGAACCTGTAGGCGGCAGCGCGCAGCCGACGGGCCGTACCCTCGCCACCGTGACCTTGGCCAGCGCCGGCTAGGGGTCAGTTTGCAAGCGCCTGCTTGACTAGCTCGAGGGCGGCGGCGAGCTCGACGTCGCTTAAGTGCCCAAAACCCAACACCACGCCTTCCTCGGCGGCCGCACCACCCCAGTAATCTCGCAGTGGGGTGAGGGTGAGGCCCAAGTTGGCCGCGCGCTTGACGACGCCCTCCTCACACAACAACACCGCATGGAGCCCACCATGGATGGGCAGGAGGGTGGCGGGGGTATCTTCCAGCGCAGCGCGGACGAGATCGCGGCGGCGCTTGTAAGCGCGGCGCATTCTGCCCGTATGACGCCGCAATGCACCGCTGGCTAGATAGTTCGCCAAGGCTGCTTGGGGGATAGCTCCCACCGGCTGACCAAAGACCTCCCGCACCTGATCCACCGCCGAGCGCAAGCTCGGCGGCACCACGAGGTAGCCACACGCGATCGACGGCGAAATCACCGAAGAAAAAGTACCCAGCAACACCGTGTGCTCCGGGGCGAGCGCCGCGAGAGCCGGCAGCGGTTGGCCGACGTAGCGCAGCTCGGAATCGAAGTCATCCTCGATGATGAGCACGTTATTGTCCCGCGCCCACTCGACGAGCTCCGCGCGCCGAGCTGCTGGCAGGGATCCGCCGTAAGGGTGCTGGTGGGACGGCGTGACGATGAGAACGTCGAGGTCAACGGTGGGGACGGTGACGCCGTGCGTGTCGGTGGGGACGTCGATAAGCACGTGGCCCAAAGCCTGGGGAACGCGGCGCAAACTGGGGTAGCCCGGCGATTCCACACCCACGCGAAGCTGGCCGCCCAGCGCGCGCAACAGTACCGACAGCCCGTCGCGGGCGCCGGCGGTGATGACAACATAGGCGGGATCGACGGTGAGTCCACGCATGTGGCGCAGGTGAGTGGCTACCTCGCGGGGCAGGTCGCCGGAAGGATCCACGGCGGCTTTGCGCCACGCCGCCCTCCATTCGGGGGTGATGATTCCGGCCGTATCGGGCAAACCGGGGGTCAACTCCACGCGCCGTGGGGTGGGGGTGGGCCGCGGCGCAGGAGCAGGCTGCGGGGCGCGCCCGTGTGGCAGGTGTGGGTTGATGACGGTACCCGAACCAATCTCCGCGGTGAGGTAACCCTCGGCGGTGAGCTGTTCGTAGGCGGTGACCACGCTGCCTCGGGAAATGCCGAGCTGACTCGCCAATGCGCGCGTGGAGGGAACCTGTTCGCCCGGAAGCAGAATTCCGGCGGCCACTTGGGTGCGGAGGGCTTCGGCAATCTGCACTGGCAGGGCGCGCGTATCAGATGGGTCGAGGCGGAGAGGCATGGCCCCATCATAAGTGGTCTAATCCAACACTCGGAAAATGGCTCTTGTCTTGGACCAATTTTTGGGGCCATGATGTGAGCTATGACTGAACAGAAGAATGAACAGGGACGCGCCACGACGCGCGTCAAGCGTGGACTGGCCGACATGCTCAAGGGTGGCGTCATCATGGACGTTGTCACCCCGGAGCAGGCGCGCATTGCTGAAGACGCGGGCGCTTCCGCTGTCATGGCGCTCGAGCGCGTGCCGGCCGATATCCGCGCCCAGGGTGGCGTGGCTCGCATGTCGGATCCGGACCTCATTGAGGGCATCGTCAATGCCGTTGACATCCCGGTGATGGCGAAGGCCCGCATCGGCCACTTCGTGGAGGCGCAGATTCTGGGAGAGCTGGGCGTGGACTTCATCGACGAATCCGAGGTGCTCAGCCCGGCCGATTACGTCAATCACATCAACAAGTGGGATTTCGACGTGCCCTTCGTCTGCGGTGCTACCAACCTGGGCGAGGCCCTGCGCCGCATCACCGAGGGCGCGGCGATGATTCGCTCCAAGGGCGAGGCCGGTACTGGCGACGTCTCCGAGGCCGTCAAGCACCTGCGCACCATCAAGGGTGAAATTGCACGCCTTCAGAACCTGGACCGCGACGAGCTCTACGTGGCGGCCAAGGAACTACAGGCACCGTACGACCTGGTTGCTGAGGTAGCGGAGACCGGCAAGCTACCGGTCGTGCTGTTCGTCGCCGGTGGCGTGGCCACGCCTGCCGACGCCGCCCTCGTCCGCCAGATGGGGGCCGAAGGCGTCTTCGTCGGCTCCGGCATCTTCAAGTCCGGTGAGCCTGCCAAGCGCGCGGAGGCCATCGTTAAGGCAGCAACCCTCTATGACCAGCCTGCTGAGCTGGCCAAGATTTCCCGCGGCCTCGGCGAGGCCATGGTAGGTATCAACGTCAACGACGTCCCCGCCCCGCACCGCCTGGCTGAACGCGGATGGTAACCACCGTCGGCGTCCTGGCGCTGCAGGGCGGCGTGGAAGAACACATCGCTGTGCTGGGAGGTCTCGGCGTGACTACGCGCCGGGTGCGTCTGCCCCAGGACCTCGACGGACTCGACGGCATCATTTTGCCCGGCGGCGAATCGAGCGCGATTGACAAGCTGGCACGCTCTTGTGGCGTCGCTGAGCCGCTGCGCCAGACTGAGTTACCGGTGCTCGCCACGTGTGCGGGCCTTATCTACAGCGCCCGCGAGCTCGACAACCCCGCGCCGGGACAGCAGACGCTCGCGCTTATCGACGTCTCCGTTCGCCGCAACGCCTTCGGCAATCAGCGCTTCTCCGAGGAACGTATCGTGCCCGTCGCGATGGGCATGGAGATGTTTGAGGTGGAAGCGAGCTTCATCCGTGCGCCCATCGTTACCCGCGTGGGCGAAGGGGTGGAGGTCATCGCGACCGTACCAGTCTCAGGCCTTGTGGCGGAGAGCCTCGGCCGAGACGTGGATGGACAGGGTGTTGGCCAGAAATCCTCACTGGATGCGGGTGGGGAGGCGGTGGTGGGCGTGCGGCAGGGTAACGTTACGGCGCTGAGCTTTCACCCGGAGGAAAACGGGGACTCCCGCCTCCATGCCGCGTGGTTGGCGTCGCTCTAGGCGGAGGCGGCTAATTTAGCGGTTTAACTATCGCTCGATAGTGATGTGGGCTACATTGAAGTCTGAACGCTGAACAGATCACGTCCAGAAAGGCCCGCTGTGAGCACACCCGCCCCAGAACAAGTCCGCGAAGATATCCGCCTTCTTGGCCGAGTGCTGGGCAGGGTCATCGCTCAGCAAGAGGGCGAGGACGTCTTCGACCTCGTCGAATCTACCCGCCGCATGGCCTTCGACGTTGCCCACGGCGATGCCAAGCCGGAAGACCTTGTTGCCATCTTCCGCGACCTCGACATCACCAAAGTCAACCTCGTGGCCCGCGCCTTTAGCTACTTCGCGCTCATTGCCAACCTTGCGGAGGACTTAGAAGACGAGTCTGTTGATGCACCGGTGTCGCTGCGCAAGACCTTCGCCAAGCTTAAAGCCGAGGGCGTCGCGCCTGCCGACGCCTCCTCCATCATCCGCGGCGCCCACGTCGCTCCCGTGCTCACCGCACACCCCACCGAAACCCGCCGCCGTACCGTCTTTGATACCCAGACGCGCATCAAAGACCTGCTCAAGGAATCGCACCGCGGCGGCGACATGGCGGCGATCGAAAAAGAGATGTACCTGCGCATGACGCTGCTGTGGCAGACTGCGCTTATCCGCATCGCGCGCCCCACCTTGGAAGACGAGGTGGATGTTGGCTTGCGCTATTACAAGCTTTCCCTGCTCGACCAGGTTCCCGCCCTCAATCGCGCCATCCGCCATGCTATGCGCGAGACCTTTGGCCAGCAGCTGCCGGATTCCCCGGTCGTGCGCCCGGGCTCTTGGATCGGCGGCGACCATGACGGCAACCCCTATGTCACCGAGCACACCCTCACCTACGCCACCCGCAAGGCTGCGAAAACGGTATTGCGCTACTACGAAGAGCAGCTGGCCGAGTTGGAGCGCGAGCTTTCCCTCTCCGACCGCTACTCCTCTAGCTCCAAGGAGCTGGGCGCGCTTGCCGACGCCGCAAATAACACCGAAGAATCCCGCGTCGACGAACCATACCGCCGTGCTATTTACGGTATCCGGCACCGCGTGAAGGCAACGCTGCAGGAGGTGAAGGGTGAGATGAGGGGGACGTCGGCAAGCGCGTATGCCTCGCCGGAAGAACTCAAGCGTGACTTGGACGTGATCGACCGTTCGCTGCGCCAGTTCAATGACGACATCATCGCCGATGACCGCCTCGCACGTTTGCGCTCTGCCGTGACGACCTTTGGCTTTCACCTCTATTCGCTGGATATGCGCCAGAATTCGGAGTCCTTCGAGAACCTACTGACGGAGATTTTCGCGGAAGCGAGCATCGTCGAGGAGTATCGCGCGCTCGGCGAAGAGGAGAAAATCGAGCTGCTGGTGAAGGAACTGCAGACCAACCGCCCGCTGCTGTTTTCCGTTGCAGAATTCAGCGAGGACACCGCCAAGGAGCTTGGCATCTTCCGGGCAGCCGCGCGGGCGGTGCGGGATTTGGGGCCGGAGTCGGTTTCGCACTGCATCATCTCCATGACGGGCACGGTCTCCGATATTTTGGAGCCGATGGTGCTGCTCAAGGAAGTGGGGCTGAAACAGGTGGACGTGGTGCCGCTGTTTGAAACCATCGAGGACCTGAAGGCCGGTGCGGGCATTCTGGAGAAGCTGTGGGCGGTGCCGGTTTATCGCGAGCACCTGCGCTCGCGTGGTGACATCCAGGAGGTCATGCTGGGCTACTCCGATTCCAACAAGGACGGCGGCTATTTGCAGGCTAACTGGGCGCTGTACGACGCCGAGCTTGAATTGGTGGAACTGTGCCAACGCTTCGGTATTGGTTTGCGCCTCGCGCATGGCCGCGGCGGGGCGGTTGGTCGCGGTGGCGGCCCGACCTATGATGCGATTTTGGCGCAGCCGAAGGGTGCGGTGTCGGGTTCGGTGCGTATTACCGAGCAAGGAGAGGTCATCTCCGCAAAGTACGGTGCGCCGGAGACTGCGCGCCGCCACTTGGAGGCGTTTGTTTCTGGAGCGTTGGAGGCCTCGTTGCTCGATACTGAGCCGATTGCGGATCCGGAGCGCGCCTACGACATCATGCGTGAGCTGGCGTCCTTGAGCGGCGCGGCGTACCGCCAGCTGGTTGACGACCCCGGCTTCATCTCCTACTTCACCCAATCCACGCCTCTACACGAGATTGGCGAGCTTAACTTAGGCTCGCGCCCGACCTCACGCAAGCAGACCACCGCGATTTCGGACCTGCGCGCGATTCCGTGGGTGCTGTCGTGGTCGCAGTCTCGCACCAATATTCCTGGCTGGTTCGGTGTGGGCAGCGCAGTGACGTTGTGGGTAGCCCAAGGCGCTGGCACCGCCGGTAGCAGTGCCGACACGTCACCCGGCGGAGAGGTTAAGAGCAGCGAGGTCAAGAGCGGTGAGGTCAAGAGCGGTGAAGAGGCGCGCTGGGAGGAGCTGCGTGAGCTCTATCGCACCTGGCCATTCTTCCGCTCGGTGTTTTCCAACATGGCCCAGGTCATGGCGAAGGCGGAGATGCAGCTAGCGCGCCTCTACGCCAACCTGGTTGATGATAAAGCCACCGCCGAGCGCATCTTTGCCCTCATCTCTGAGGAGTTTGAGCGTACCCGCGAGGTCTACCTCAAGGTCACAGGCAACGCGGATCTGGTCAGCGAGAATCAGCGCCAGGCGCGCTCGCTCAAGCGCCGCTACCCGTACTTGCTCCCGCTCAACGCTGTTCAGCTCGAGCTGCTGCGCCGCTACCGTCAGGGCGATGACCAGTTCCTCGTGTCCAAGACCATCCAGGTCACCATGAACGGCCTCGCCACAGCACTGCGCAACGCCGGCTAAACCGCCAGCCAAATCGCCAGCTCAGCCGCCAGCTCAACCGCAGGCTAAACCGCCAGCTAAATCGCAGGCTAAACCGCCAGCTAACCCGCGGGCTTAAACCTCCGCGGCTGGCCACACTCGCACGCCGAATGCCCCGCGAGGAGGTGATTTCCTGCGGGGATTCGGGACAATCATGGGAGTGTCGAAAAGCGCTGGCGGAAAGTGGTCTGCCGGCATGCACTGCTAAGGTCGGCGCTGCCCAGGTGGGCGCGGTGGTTAGTTGAAGGGGCTGGTGAAGACCGGGGAGGCGTCGTAAGGCGGAATCCATGCCACCCGCCCGCCGATGCGATCCATGCGGCCGCGCGAGGGCGGAGCATCGGGGTCATCGTCGTTGACGCCGTTATGGTACGGGCACAGTGGCACCAAGTTGAGGATGTTGGTCGGCCCGCCGCGGGCCCAGGCCTTGATGTGGTGAATCTGGCACTTCTCAAAAGGTACTTTGCAGCCCTTCCAGGCGCAGCACGGATTCTCCGCGGCCAGCGCGAGGCGCTGCTTTGAGGTGGCAAAACGCTGGGAGCGGAAGACATCGAGCGGACCGTGCTCGCGGCTGACCGCCACGATGATGCCCCTGTCCAGCATCGCGCGCTCCACTAACTGCGAGCCGGTCATCGTCGCGCCATCGGTGGTCCGGACAAGGAACTCTTCACCATCTTTCTCGGTATTGCCTTTGAGCAGCTCGGCGTAATCATCGATCTGCAGGACCGCCATGGCAGTTACCTGAGTCTTGACACCGCCGCCCGAGAGGTTTTCCAAGAAGCTTGCGCCGGGGCGGTCTTGGTCGATGCCCTTGAAGACGTCGCTAAGCTCCAGCGAATCCGCCGTCACCGTGAGCGTGGCCAGTCCGTTGTCGTGCTGGGTAAGCTTGGCGCGCTCGGAATAGGTGCGAGGCTTGCGCATCTCACGCAGGCGCTTGCGGGCGACGTTCTCCACCAGCTCCGCGCTGGTCTGGCACAGCTCTACGCGCAGGTCCCACGCTTTATTGTGGTCCCGGACTTTCGCCACGAAGCTTTCGATGAGTTGCAAAGTAACCAATCCGTGGCCTCGACGGCGGGCGGATTCGGCGGCGGTGCGCTGCTTCCGGGTGGAGGTCGTGTGCCCGAAGTAGGTGTGGTGGAGGGAGAGGAGGAGGGAGGCGTCGGCAGGCGTAGCACCAAAAGACACGAGGTCGGATTCAGACAGGCCCGCGCACTCGGCCACCAGGTCAATGGCTCGGCCGAGTGCGGCGAAGAATGTCTGTAATCTCATGCCCCGCAGCCTAAAAGCGCCTCATCCGACGGACAAGGGCCAGCTGCCGCCGGCCGCGATATCTGTGAATAACTAGCCCCGACTCAGGCACCAGCGAGGCCGCGACGCTTGAGCAACGGGGCGACGTCCTTGTCGCGGCCGCGGAACTCGCGGTAGGCCTCCGTGAAGTCGCGGGATGCGCCCTTGGACAGGATGACCTCGCGGAACTTCTCGCCGGCGGTGCGCAGGTCGGACTGATCTTTGAACCACTCGAAGCCATCGGCATCGAGGGCCTCGGCCCACAGATAGGAGTAGTAGCCCGCTGAGTAGCCACCGGCGAAGATGTGATTAAAGTACGTCGAGCGGTAGCGCGGCGCGATGAGCGGGTTATCCAAGCCAGCAGCGCGCAGGGCTTCGGCCTCAAACTCAGCGACGGCTTCCGGGGTGGCCTCCAGCTCGGAGGCGTCGGCAGCGCTGAGCGAATGCCAGGCCAAGTCGATGATCGATGCCCCCAAATACTCCGAGGTAGCAAAACCTTGGCCGAATTCGGAGGCGGCGGTGATGGCGTCGAGAAGCTCGTCGGGGATGGGCTCGCCGGTCTCCACGTGGCGCGCGTACTCCTTGACCAGAGACCTATCGAGCGCCCAGTTCTCGTTGATCTGCGAGGGGAATTCTACCCAGTCGCGCGGTACGTTGGTGCCGGCGAAGGTGGGGTAGCGGACGTCGGAAAGCAGGCCGTGCAGGGCGTGACCGAACTCGTGGAAGACGGTGCGCACCTCGTCCATGCTGAGCAGCGGCTGCGAGCCGTCGGCGGGTTTGGTGATACCCATGACGTTGACGATGACCGGCTTGCGCTTCAGCAGGCGGGACTGGCCCACGAATTCGCTCATCCATGCGCCGCCGCGCTTGGTGGGGCGCCCGAAGTAATCGGTAAGGAGAAGACCGATCCCCTTACTCTCGTGATTGCCGTCCCGCACCTCCCACACGCGGACCCCCTCCGCATAACCTTCGAGGTCATCGCGCGGGGTCACGGTGATGCCGTAGAGGCGTTCGGCGGCGGCAAACACGCCTTTTTCCAGAACCTGGTCTAGCGGGAAGTATTTACGCAGCTCGGCCTCGTCGAGGGAGAAGTCGCGGGCACGGACCTTGGATTCCCAGTAAGGCCAGTCCGCGGCGCTAAAACCCTGGCCGTTGAGTTCAGCTTCTTCGGCGAGGAGTTTCTGCTCGCCTTCAGCGTTGGCTGCGGCGGCGGGGGCGAGGTCGAAGAGCATGGAGCGGGCGGCGTCGGCAGTCGCGGCGGTTTCCTCGGCGATGACGTAGTCGGCATGCGTGGCGTAGCCCAGCAGCTCGGCGCGTTCGGCGCGCAGCTGGACGGCCTCGATGAGCCCCGGGATGTTGTTCTCGGAGCCCCTGCTTGCCGACGCCCCATACAACCTCCCCCTCGCATCTTCCCGCGCCAAGCGGCTGAGCTCCGACTGCACGGTCGGCAGCTCTAGCGGGATGACGAAGCCCTCGCGGTTCAAAGCTTCGGCGTCGACCTTGGCGGAGGCGATGCGCTCGGCAGGCAGGCCCTCGAGCTCCTCTTCGGTGAAGGACACCGCGCGCTCGCGGGTAGAGGCCATGAGGTTGCGGCCGAATTCTTCGGAGAGCGCGGACAGGCGCTGGTTGATTTCGGACAGGCGGGCCTTGCCGGCCGCGTCGAGGTCCGCGCCCTTGCGCTTAAAAGTGCGCAGGAGGTGATCGTGGAGGCGCTGGCCTTCCGCGTCGTCGGCAAGCGGCGTGGCTTCTTTAAGCCGCGTGTAGAGCACCTCGTTCTGGTACATCGCGTCATAGTGCGCGGACAAGCGCGGGTAGATGTCAGCGGCAATGTCCTCCATTTCATCGGTGACATCCGTGCCGGAGAGGTTGCCGAAGACCGCCATGACGCGGTCAAGGTCCTGGCCGGAGCGCTCGAGCGCCTCCACCGTGTTTTCCCACGTGGGATCGGCGGGATTGGCGGTGATGGAGGCGATTTCGGCGTCGTGAAGCGCGAGTGCCTCGTCGAAGGCGGGGCGGTAGTGCTCGACGGTGATGTCCGTAAACGGCGGGAGCTGGTACGGCAGAGTGGAGGGAGTCAGCAGTGGGTTAGTCATAAGAAACTACCGTACCTATGCAGAGTGTTCTATGTGATGGCTTTCACTAGGTTCTTCTGCCGTGGCGTCTGACTGCGGTGAATGAGGATGACGTCGAGAACCAGGAACGCCGCGAGCGTAATTCCCAAAAGTGGAAGGAAGACGCCGACGGTGGCGGCAAACAGCGCGCCTAATCCCGTTGTGGCCCAGGAGAAGTGAGTCGTCGGGAGGAAACGTGGGCGGCGTTGGAACCACATGTAGTAGCCCAGCACCACGAGGGCGGCGGTGGCGAGGCCCAGGGCGAGCAGCGCGATCTGCAGTGGCAGCCCGAACATGATGCCCATGTGGAGGTAGATGCCCCAGCTGCTGAGCTTGCTAAACAGCGGCAGGCTAGAGAAAGGCTGGCGGTGGATGACGTCACCGGTGGCGCCATCCACGGAGACCGCATCGGAGGTGGTGCGCCATTCTACCCAGCGTTCGCTGACCTGCCAGGCGGAATGGGCGTCCTCCGGCGGGTACAGGCGCAGCGGTCCGGTCAGCCCCTCGGCGCGGCCGGTGGCAAGGACGCGCTCGGCCTCGGCAGCCACGCTCGCGCTTGACGACGCCCCTCCAACCCCATGTCCTTCATGCCCGGTGTGCTCATGCGTTTCAGCGGTGGTGCCGGGGAGGGCAGTTTCGATGGGGGTGGCCTTCCAGTTCATGTGCTCGACGAGGGAATCGACGTTCCCGCCGGCCAGGCCCGACCAGGTGATACCGGTGGCAGAGAGGCCAAGAAGACCGATGAAGATCCAGGCACCAATGGTGGAGTGCAGACGGGTGGCCTTCCAGCGGGCAGAGCGCTTGGGCTGCTGCTGGGCGGCGTTTGCGGTTGCCTTGTTCTTCGGGCGGCGGCGAATCCACCACATGTACAGGCCACCGCAGGCCATGACCCACAGCCAGGATGCGGCCAGCTCCGAGTACAGCTCGCCGGGCTTGCCCAAGTGGAAGCTTTCGTGCAGGGAGGAAATCCAGCGGCGCAGGGGCATCTCGCCTAGGCCGGAGTAGGTGGGGTAGTCCCCGATGACCTTGGCGGTTGCGGGGTCGATGAAGACGGTGCGCTGGAGGCTCTCATCGATGCTGTCATCGGACACCAGAACGCGCGTGGAATCCGTCGGTGTCGTGGCTGGCCACACCTGCGTGACTGGCATGTCTGGGTGCTCGTGCTGTGCGGCCTGGATTTGCTCCTCCAAGCTCACTGGGTGCTCGACCGCTGGAACGGTCATGACGTCGCGGTACACCACCTTCTCCAGAGAAGGTGCCACGGCATAAATACAGCCGGTCAGGGCCGCGATGAGGATGAAAGGGCCGACGAACATGCCGCCGTAGAAATGGATGCGCTGAATAAAAGATCGCAGAGCCGTCCGACTCATATGTAGTGCTCTTTCGGGGGTCTAGGGGTAAAGGGCACCTGCTGAACGTTCGCGGGACGCTCAGTAGGGGCGATGGACAGGCGCTGATATCAACTGCACTAGTAGTCGGAGGCGATGGTTTCTCGGTTCCCGAAAATTGAAAAACTTTTTAACTAACTGGGTTCCTCGGTGTTCAAAGGATGAAAACGCGCGAAGTAAGGCGCGAGAAGCAAGAAACAGTCAAGAAAAAGTTCTCGCAGCTCAATGGGTAAAAATAGCGCCCGAATCTGTTGTTTTGGGCCGGTTTGCGGCTAATGAAGCAAGAAAAGACCGCCTCGAACTCCAGGGAGGAGACGAAGCGGTCTTTTGTTAAGCGCCTAGCGCAGAATTACTTCTTCAGGCCATCAATAATCTCGTTGAAGGCAGCAACCGGGCGCATGGTCTGGTTGAGCTTGTCCTCGTTCGGGGCGTAGTAGCCGCCGAGGTCGACGGGGGAGCCCTGGACGTCGAGAAGCGCCTGCTCAATCTCGCCAGCCTTGGCCTCGAGGGCCTCAGCAACCGGCTTGAAAGCCTCGGCCAGCTCGGCGTCGTCAGTCTGCGCAGCCAGCTCCTTAGCCCAGTTGAGGGTCAGGAAGAAGTGGGAGCCGCGGTTGTCGTTCTCGCCGACCTTGCGGGACGGGGACTTGCCCTCATCCAGCAGGGTCTCGGTGGCCTTGTCCAGGGCCGCGGCCAGGACGCCTGCCTTGGCGTTGCCGTTGGTGTTGTGCTCGTGGCGGAAGGACTCAGCCAGGGCCAGGAACTCACCGAGGGAATCCCAACGCAGGTGGTTCTCCTCCTGAACCTGCTGGACGTGCTTCGGGGCGGAGCCGCCGGCACCGGTCTCGAACAGGCCGCCGCCAGCCATCAGCGGAACCACAGACAGCATCTTGGCGGAGGTACCCAGCTCGAGGATGGGGAAGAGGTCCGTGTTGTAGTCACGCAGCACGTTGCCGGTCACGGAGATGGTGTCCTCGCCCTTGCGGATACGCTCGACGGAGATCTTGGTCGCGGTGACCGGATCCTCGATGGAGATGTCGAGGCCCTCGGTGTCGTGATCCTCAAGGTACTTCTTGACCAGCTCGATGAGGTTGGCGTCGTGGCCGCGCTCCGGGTCGAGCCAGAAGATAGCCTTCATGCCAGACAGGCGGGCACGGTTGACGGCCAGCTTGACCCAGTCCTGGATCGGGGCGTCCTTGGTCTGGCAGGCGCGCCAGATGTCGCCAGCTTCCACGTCGTGGGAGATGAGGGCCTCGCCCTGGGAGTTTCGAATTTCAACCGTGCCCGATTCGGGCACCTTGAAGGTCTTGTTGTGGGAGCCGTACTCCTCAGCCTTCTGAGCCATGAGGCCGACGTTCGGGACGGTACCCATGGTGGTTGGGTCGTAGGCGCCGTTAGCCTTGCAGTCCTCGATCACGGCCTGGTAGACGCCGGCGTAGGAGGAATCCGGGATGACGGCGAGGGTGTCCTGCTCCTCGTCGTTCTTGTTCCACATGTGGCCGGAGGTGCGGATCATGGCCGGCATGGAGGCGTCGATAATAACGTCAGACGGAACGTGCAGGTTGGTAATACCCTTGTGGGAGTTGACCATAGCGAGGTCAGGACCGTCGGCAAGCGCGGCGTCGAAAGCAGCCTTGATCTCAACACCATTCTCCACCTTGTCCAGGCCCTCGTAGATAGCGCCCAGGCCGTTCTCGCCGTTGAGGCCAACAGCCTCGAGCTCCTCGCCGTACTTCTCAAAGACATCAGCGAAGAAAGCGCGCACGACGTGGCCGAAGATGATGGGGTCAGAAACCTTCATCATGGTGGCCTTGAGGTGAGCGGAGAAGAGAACGCCCTCCTCCTTGGCGCGGGCAACCTGCGCCTTGAGGAACTCGTCGAGTGCCTTGGCGGACATGAAGGTGCCGTCGATAACCTCGCCCTTGAGCACCGGCAGCTTCTCCAGCAGGGTCTGCTCGCCCTCGGCGGTCTTCAGGACGATGGAGAGGGTATCCTCCTCCGGCATGATGACGGACTTCTCATTGTGGCGGAAGTCGTTAGCATCCATGGTGGCCACGTTGGTCTTGGAATCAGCAGACCACGCGCCCATCTTGTGCGGGTTCTTCTTAGCAAAGTTCTTGACCGCAATCGGGGCGCGGCGGTCGGAGTTGCCCTCACGCAGAACCGGGTTCACAGCGGAGCCCTTAACAGCGTCGTACTGCTCCTGTGCCTCTTCGTACTCCGGAAGATCGAAGCCGGCGGCCTGCAGCTCAGCAATGGCCTTCTTCAGCTGCACGAGGGATGCGGAGATATTCGGCAGCTTGATGATGTTAGCTTCCGGGGTCTTCGCCAGCTGGCCAAGCTCGGCCAGGGCGTCGGAGACCTTCTTGTCACCAAGGCGGTCCGGGAACTGGGCCAGGATGCGGCCGGCCAGGGAAATGTCGCGGGTCTCTACCTCAATACCTGCGGTGGAGGCGAAGGCCTCCACAACCGGCTTGAAAGAGTAGGTCGCCAGCAGCGGCGCCTCGTCGGTGCGGGTCCAGATAATCTTAGCCATGGTTCTCCTCGATTAGTTGAAAACTGTTCAACCTCACAGGATACCTGTCTTGTTATCGCCGCGTGGCGGCCCCTGTGTGACACGTGCCACCTGTGGGGAAGGTTTGTTGACTTGGCACAACCTGTCCGTCTGAGCTTACGAGCCCCGTAGGAGAAGTATTAAGGTCTGCCCACGTGAACCCGATGAAGCCAGCCACTCGCATCAAACGCCGTCCCGTCCCGCGCCAGACGGAAATTTCCGCGTCGCGCCGCACCATCGTCATGATCGCCATGGCGTTGGGCGCCTTCGCCATCGGCACGACGGAATTTACGTCGATGGGTTTGCTGCCACTCATCGCGGATGATTTCGGCATTACGGAAGATACGGCGTCGGTAGTCATCTCCGTCTACGCGCTTGGCGTCGTCGTGGGCGCGCCGGTCATCGCAGCACTCACGGGCAAGCTTCCGCGCCGCCGCCTGATTATCCTGCTCATTGGCTTTTTGCTCGTGGGCAATCTGCTCACGGCTGTGGCACCAAACTATGGAGTCCTCCTCGTGGCCCGTTTCATCGCCGGTCTACCGCATGGCGCGTACTTCTCGGTAGCTAACCTAGCGGCGGTCTCGATGGCTCCACCGGGCCGCCAGGGTTTTGCCATGTCGATGGTCGGCATGGGCCTGTCCGTTGCCACCGTGATTGGTGTGCCTGCAGCCCAGGCGTTGGGCCAAGAGCTCGGCTGGCATGCGGCGTATTTCCTAGTCGTGGCCATCGCGGCGCTGACGATGGTGCTGCTCTTTTTCCTCTTCCCGCACATGACGCGTATGCCGCAAACGGATATGTTTACTGAGCTTGGCGCGCTGAAAAACAGCCAGGTGCTTCTCACCGTGTTCCTCGGCACCGTGGGCTTCGGCGGCATGTTTGCCGTCTATACCTACATCACGTGGGCCATGACGGAGGTTGCCGGCATGGACCCGAGCCACACGTGGCTTGTGCTCATGGCGTATGGCATCGGCATGACCACCGGCAACGTCGCCGGCGGGTGGTTGGCGGACCGCAACGTGGAATTCGGCATCATTTTTGCGCTTATCTGCATGGTCGGTGTGTCCGTGACCTTCTATTTCGTGGCGCACAACGCGTGGGCGGGCACGGTTGTCTTCGGCGTCTTGGCCTTCTTTGGCTCCATCCTCGTGCCGTCGTTGCAGCTGCGTTTGGTTAACGTGGCGGGGGATGCACAGACTCTCGCGGCGGCGTTGAATCAGTCCGCCCTCAACATCGCGAATGCGGCGGGCGCTGCCATTGGCGGCGTGGTCGTGGGCGCGGGGTATTCCTATAATTCCACCGCACTGGCAGGTGCTGCCTTGGCCGTGGCCGGTATTCTTACTTGGTTTGTCACCATGTGGGACAAGCGCCGCCTGGGCCCTTCCGTAAAGATCATCGAACACCGTTAGACTGACCGGCATGAGTTTCACTATCGCCTCCGTTAACGTCAATGGCATCCGCGCGGCCTGCAAACAGCGCAATGACGACAACCCCGGTATGAATGCGTGGCTGGAGACCACGCCTGCCGATGTCGTCCTCATGCAGGAGGTGCGCGCCAACCCCGAGCAGACCCAGAAGGCCCTGGCCCCAGCTCTGGAGGCCGGATGGAACCTGGTCCAGGCCGAATCCGCCGCGAAGGGTCGTGCGGGCGTGGGCATCCTATCGAAGCATGCGCTTGGCGACGTCTCCGTGGGCTTCGGCTCCTTCGCCGAATCCGGCCGCTTCATCGCCGCCACCGTGGAAGGTGTGCGCGTGGCTTCTTTGTACCTGCCTTCCGGTGACGTGGATTCCCCGAAGCAGGATGAAAAGTACCTTTTCTTGGATGAGTTCTCGGAAATTTTAGACGACATGGCTGCGACTTACCCAGAGGCCGTTATTGGCGGCGACTGGAACATCTGCCACCGCGCTCAGGACCTGAAGAACAACAAGGCCAATGAGAAGAAGTCCGGCCACCTGCCGGAGGAGCGCGCCTTCATGGACCGCGTCTTTGGCTCCTTCCCGGATGAGCAGCCGCAAGAAAAGAAGGGGCTCGGGGACTGGCTCGGCGTGGTGGACTATGACACGAAGACCGCCTGGGAGGCGACTGCGGACCCGCAGTGGTTTGACGTCGCCAGGCGCCTGCACCCGGAGGCGGACGGGCCCTACACATGGTGGACCTATCGCGGCCAAGCCTTCAACAACGATGCAGGCTGGCGCATTGACTATCAGGCCGCCACGAAGGCCATGCTGGAGCGCGCGCAGCGCACCTGGGTGGAGAAGGCGCCGACGGTGGAGCAGCGCTGGTCTGACCATTCCCCGCTTCTCGTCGAGTATAAGTAGCCGAATACAAGTAGTGGTACGATAAGTCCGAATTAACGTCCTTTCTATTTCGCAGGAGATGTTCATGACCCGCGCACTCATCTACTTCGTCCTCGGCGCTATTCTGCTTGCCCTGGGTATCTGGTGGTGGACCATTGTTGGCCCGTCCTTCGCCTTCCTTGGACCGATTGTCCTCCAGGGCGTCGGTGGTGCATTCATGGTGGCCGGTTTCGCGGTCATTATGGACGTTATTAGCCCGACTTCCCGCAAGATTTAAGGCCCACAACGCCGCGTGGAGGCAGCAGCAGAGTAGAGTGGTCAACCATGACTGACTCCACTTCTGCATCGTCCTCCGCATCCCGAGTCCTCTCGGGAATCCAGCCCACGGCGGATTCCTACCACTTGGGCAATTACCTCGGAGCTCTCAAGCAGTGGATTGACCTGCAGGAGAGCTACGAGGCTTTTTACTTTATCCCGGACCTGCACGCCATCACGGTGGAGCAGAACCCGGAGGAGCTGCGCCACCGCACTATCGCGGGTGCCGCCCAGCTCATCGCTTTGGGTATTGACCCGGCGAAATCTACCCTCTTTGTGCAGTCCCACGTGCCCGCACATGCGGAGCTGACCTGGGTGCTGCAGTGCCTGACCGGTTTCGGTGAAGCCTCGCGCATGACCCAGTTCAAGGACAAGTCCTCCAAGCAGGGCCAGGACCGCACCACGGTGGGCCTTTTTACCTACCCCATGCTCATGGCCGCCGATATTCTTCTGTACTCCCCGCACTACGTGCCGGTGGGGGAGGACCAGCGCCAGCACCTCGAGCTCACCCGCAACCTGGCGGAGCGCTTCAACAATAAATACGGCGAGGTCTTCCGCATTCCGGAGCCCTTCATTCCGGAAGGCTCGGCCAAGATTTATGACCTGCAGGAGCCGACCTCCAAGATGTCGAAGTCGGGCGCGAACCCGAAGGGCATTGTCAATCTTCTCGACGCCCCTAAGACCTCCGCCAAGCGCATCAAGTCCGCGGTGACCGATGACCTCGGTGTGGTGGCTTTTGACCGCGAGAAGCAGCCGGGCGTGTCCAACCTGCTGGCCATTCAGTCTGCGCTGACGGGCGAGAGCATCGATGCCCTCGTGGAGAAGTACGCTGGCCAAGGTTATGGCCACCTCAAGGTCGATACGGCCGAAGCTCTAGAGGCATTTACCACTCCGCTCAAGGCTCGCTACGACGAGCTCATGGAAGACCGCGGCGAGCTCGAGCGCATTTTGGCCGAGGGTGCTGCGCGCGCGACGGAGATTGCTGCCCCGCTCGTGGACAAGGTTTACGAGGCGGTGGGCTTCCTCCCCGCACGTCGCGGCTGAGTTGGTTAGCATATGAGGGACGTTTAATAGACAACATAAAAGGGGTGTGCCCGTGGCACCAACGACACGCACTGATGAGAAGAAGACCGATGAGTATGGTATCGAGCGCGCGCACGCTGATGAACCGGGTGCGGTGGACAAGGTCCGTGAGAAGTCTGGCTTCATCGACCACATTATGAAGATGCTGGACCGCTACGGCAGCCAAGGCGGCAACCAATTTGCCGCGGGTATTACCTACTTCTCGGTTCTGGCTATCTTCCCGATTTTCATGCTCGTTGTCGCCGGTGCGGCTACGGTGCTGGCCAACCGCCCAGACTTGATGCAGCAGCTGGAAGAACAGATTGCCAACTCTGTTTCGGGTGATCTCGGTGATTCCATAACTGAGCTGCTGAAGACGGCCATCGATCAGCGCGGTGCCATGTACGGCATCGGTGGTCTGACCACCCTGTGGTCCGGCTTGGGCTGGATGAACAACCTGCGTATTGGCATTTCCGCCATGTGGATGCAGGATCCCAATGACGCTCCGGGCAACTTTGTGACCAAGAAGCTCAGTGACCTGCTGGGTCTTATCGGCCTGCTTCTTGCTTTGGTGGTTGCATTTGGCGTTACCGCGGCTGGTTCTTCTGGCCTGACCCAGAAGGTCTTTGAATGGGTAGGCATTGAAGCTTTCCCCGGCATGGATGCGGTGCTTGTTGTGGCCGGTATTGTCATTGGCCTCATCGCGAACTTCTTTGTCTTCTGGTGGATGGTGGCCTTCCTGCCACGCACCAAGGTGCCCACCAAGTCTGGCCTTATTGGCGCGCTTATCGGCGCTGTGATCTTTGAGGTCCTGAAGCAGCTGTCCACCGTCATCATGTCTTCGGCGACAGGCAACCCGGCGGGCGCGGTCTTTGGACCGGTCATCGTCCTCATGGTTGTCATGTACCTGGTGTGGCGCGTTGTGCTTTATGTATCGGCGTGGACCGCCACCACCGAGGAATCCCTTGAGTTGCTCGAACCGCCTGTCCCAGCTCAGGCAGTCATCCGCGTTCGCAACGAAATCAAGAAGGGCCCGAACACGGGCGTGACCCTAGGCGCAGGTGCTGCCCTGGGTGCGGTTGCTGCCAGCGCTGTGGCCCTGCTGCGTCGAAAGTAGGCTTGTGCTTCCTGAAACCCCTGCACCAAACCTGTATACCTACTTCACCCTGGACCCGCGGGCGACGTCGAACGACCTTGGCGTGCAGCTCGCGGCTGCCGACGCCAACCTCGAGGACATCGGCTACATCCCCGAGGACGTCGAGCGCCAGGAGATAGCGGTGGCCGCCCGAATTCTGTGCGAGCCGTCGTCCCGCGCCACCTACGATCAGGGATTGGAGAGCGGGCGCCAGCCGACGTGGCGCCAACTGGAAGAGTTCGCGGAAACGGGGCGCTGGCGCACAGAAGCTCCGAGTACAGACGCTTCGAGTACACAAGCTTCCAGCGCAGAAAGCTTTAGCCCCGAATCTCAGCCGGTTTCTTTCGACCCCAGCCCGGCTCCGTCTCAGGACTCCCAGCGCGCTACCCCCGGCAACCGCGTGCTCATGGCGATTCTCGATTACATCATTGCAGCCGTCGTCGTCTCAGCCGTCGTGAGCTTTGGCCTCTCTGATCCAAATGCGCATGCCGCCCTCGTGATGAGCGCGTCCAGCCTGTTTACCGTGGCCTACTACCTTGTCTCCGAGGTCTACCTCGGTGCCACGCCCGCAAAGCTGATCGCTGGTTACACCGTCCGTGATGTGACAACACACAAGAATCTCTCCTGGCAGCAGAGCATTAAGCGCAACTGGTGGCGCGTGGCCTCCCTGGTGCCGCTCATTGGACCACTTGTGGCTTTCGTTGGTGCGCTTTACGTTGTCACGACTATTGGCCCCAAGAACGCGCTGCGCGGCCAGCACGACATCATGGCTAACGCCGAAGTAGTGAAAAAGTAGCCACGACCACCACGAGCAGGGCGACGAGCCCCGCCACCATCCAACCGATCCAACCCTGTGAGTCCTCGAACGATGAGGATGAGCGGGGTTGAGTCGTTTCTGGGGTCTTGGTAGGGGTGGGCGGAGTGGGCGTCAAAACGACTGTGGTTTCCTCAGCCGCCTGCGCTGAGAAATCCTCCAGCTGGCCTACGCCATGTCCGGGGGTGACGGTGGAGGATTCGTCGAGAAGCATCTGTGCCTGCTCCCACGCCCTAAAGCCGTGATCGACGGTGGTGTCCAGGATGACGGCCTGCAGGCGGCGCCCGTCGCGATCAATGGCACCGACGAAGGTGTGATGCGCGTCCTCGGTATATCCAGTTTTGCCGCCGATGCCATCAGGGTCATTGAGATAGAGCCCGTTGTCATTCCAGAGCTCGTAGCCGGGCATCTCGCCCCAGCCAGGAAAATCCACGTGCTCGGTGTCGACGATGCGCGCAAAGGTGTCATTGGCAAAAGCCTCGCGATAGATGAGCGAGATATCCGCGGCAGACGTCGACATTCCCGCGGCATCGAGCCCTGAATAGCTCGCCGCGACGGTCGAGCGCGTGCCAATCTCGCGGGCCTTCTCATTCACCTTGCGGAGGGTGTCCTCGTCGCCACCCAACGCGGTTGCGAGGGCATGCGCAGCATCGTTGCCTGAAGCCATGAGCAGGCCCTGCAACAGTTGCTCTACTGTGTACGTACCCTCCGGACCAATGCCAACGGCGGAACCTTCAACAGAAGCGTCTTCCAGCGTGGCGGTAATGCGCTGGTCCAACGGGAGCTCCTCAATCACCACGAGCGCCAACAGGGCTTTAATGATCGACGCCGGGCGGTAGCGCCCATTGGGATCTTTCATCGCGATGATTTCACCCGAGTCGAGGTCACTGACCATCCATGCTGAGGCCACAACGTCTTTGTTGACCTTAAAACCACGCGGCGCCGTGACCCCGCAGGCGGCGCCGTCCACCGGCGGCAGAGGAGTAGGCGTGGCCTGACCGGGGGCGAGCTCCTCAGAGGTCGTGCTCGGCTCGGCTGGTACGAGCGAGTGCGGGCAGGAATCAGTATCGGGTGCCGTGGTACGTGTGGGCAAAGACGATGATGTCTCGTCGGATTCCTCCGCGTACGCCGGTGGGGTGATGAGCAGCGTGAGGGTAGCGATAAGCGCGGAGACATATTTCATAACGTGCTTAATCCTAGACCCCGCCCTAGGATGAACCCCATGCATGACGCACCTTTGATTAGCCCCGAAAACAAGGACTCTGGAGCCGAAATTTTCGCCTCCCTGCCCAAGGTCACGCTGTTCGTACCGCTGCCGGCGGATGCTTCCACCCCGGAGGAGCTGCGCGCGGCCACTCGTTCCGTGGTGCAGGCGCTTGTCGACGACCACGTGGTCTACGCCGAACTCCGCCTCCCCGCCGACTCGTTCCCCTTCTCACGCGATGAGGCCTTGGCAGCAGCCGCTGAGGGTCTTGAGGTGCCGGGGATCGATGCGCGACTGGTTGTGCACGGAGAAGCATCCGAGCATGCGGCGGGCGTTGTTCTGAGTGATCTCACGAAGGCACCTGCGCTGCGCGAGGAGTTCATTCCGTGGGAGTTCGATGCTGCGTCTTATGACGACGTGGTGGCGGCCGTGCGTGCGGGTGCCACGCGCCTTGTTCACGCGACGGATCTCATTGATGATTTCAGCGCTGACCTCGACGGTGTTCGCCCGGGAAAGGCGTCAGCGTGGATCCGTGATCGTCGCATCGCTCTGACTTTCGCGCCCCTTGAGGAGCTTCCGGCCGAGGAACTTGCCGACCACCCCCTGCCGCTTTTGCAGCAGCTCGGCTTCACCTGCACCGTCGCGGGCGACAAGCTTAGCGATGTCTTCGTGGCGCTCAGTGAGACCTTTGGTTACGGCCTGGAGGAGTTCTTCGACCTGACCATCAAGGCCATCGAGAACTCCTTCGCTAGCGAAGAGGACCGCCAGCGCCTCATCGAAGAGGAAATCCTGCCCGCGTACGAAAAACTCGCGGACCCGGAGTTTGCTGAAGACGCTGACGGTGCGGACGACGAAGAAGACCTCTCCGCCACTGACTAGGCGCTGATTTATTGGGCGCTCATTAGAAGCGCGAGAAGCGCTTGGTCAGCATTTCCTCTAAGCCCTTCCAGGACTCCGCGTGCTCGGTGTAGGGCTTGGACGGAACATAGCCCGCATGCTCGGTGGAACCCAGCATGTAGCCCAGGTAATCCTGGAAGCGCGGGTTCTGCAGCATGTAGGAGTTGATGGAATCATCGCCAGCCCAGTCGGCGGCATCGGCGCAGATTTCATAGCAGCGGCCCATCTGGTCGCTATCAACAGACTCGGGGCCCTTCTCAATGTCACGGACGATACCGTTGAAGGTGTACTGGTTATCCGGGTGAACGGTGACCTCGAGCTCGCCCGCATTGGCTGCAGCAACGACTTCTTCCCAGGTGGAGACCTTTGCTAGGTCGTGGTCATCGTTTTCCATGATCCAGCGGGTAAGCACCTTGGAAGTGGGGAAGGTGAAGATTTCGCCCCATTTACCCAAGAAGACCGGCTTGCCATCCAGGTAGGTGCGCAGGGTGTAGACCGACTTCTGGTTAGCGGTGATCTTGACCGGGTCAATACCGGCAGCAGCCCACGGGGAGCTGTCATATGGGTCAGCTGCCTCTGCGGCGGCCTTGCGCTCTTCCTCAGCCTTCTTGCGAGCTTCGTCGGCAGCCTCCGTGGCCGCGGAGATGCGGGTAGCCGCGTTCGCCGTTGCATCCTCAGCAAAGTCAGAGGAAGGCACTATCTTGACTACCTTGTCGAGGTCCTCAATAACCTCGCGCCAGTTCGCGAGAACGACGCTGCCCAGTCCAGACCACTCGTTCAAACCTGCATCGCCGGCGTAATGATCCGCGCCGCGCGCAGGGTTGCGCAGAATAGAGTGCGAGGCAAAGAAAATGACCGTGTGTTCTGCGGCGGAGACTTCGGCGAGCGCGTGCGCAACCTCCAAGCAGCGAGCTACCGAGGATACGTTCTCGTGGCTGGGGCGCCCCGCCAGGTACTTCGGCATTCCGACGAGGTCATAGACGCGCTTCTTGTCCGGCACGACTCGGTCCGCAGCTTGGGAGTTAAAGACTTCCCACTTGGGGTGGTCAAGCAGGTCATGCTTCTTGTCTGATTCGAGGAAGCACAGCATGTCGGCTTCGGTGTGGAACAACAAGACAGACTCATCATCGCCAAGGAAGGCCTGCCATTCGGAACCATTCTGACGCCACTTCGGCGCCCACAGGGTGTAGAAATCGCCCTCAGACAAAGAGAGCTGGATGGGGACAATCGCGCGTGTGTTCATGGGCAAACAGTCTACCCTGTGGGCCTCCAGAAGCCTTTGAAAGCCATCCCCATGTTGTTAGTGCGCAGTGGCCCAGTCTGTACCGGGCTGCCCGCTTCAACGATCTGTCCATCACCGGAGTACATGGCGACGTGCCCATCCCACACCACGAGGTCCCCCGGTTGTAGCTCCTCGGCGCTGACTTGCCGGCCCACTGTCTGACTTTCCGCAGTCCGGGGCAGCTCCACTCCGGCTTGCCGCCACGCCCACTGCGTCAGTCCTGAACAATCGAAGTTTCCGTTGCCCGTTCCTCCCCATCCATAGGGCGTTCCCACCTGTGATAGGGCTGCTTGCGCGGCGGCTTGTCCCTGCTCGGAACCGCCTTCGACTGCAGGTTCTCGAAGCGCATGGCGCGCCACGGTGACATCAGTGCTGTCCTGGCGGCCGCGCACCGCGGGCCGTACGGCACGCTGACCGATCGGCACTAGGGGAGCGGCTGCCTGGAGTAGTTCTCCAGCAAGGCGTTTGATGCGCACCATGGCTTTGCCTATGTACTCCATGGCCAGAACCTGCAGTGCGGAACGCGCAGCGGCCTGAGCAGCCGGGTTCGGGATAAGTAATCCTAGCGCGAGCGGAAGGCCGCGCTGTAACAACTCAAATCCCAGTCCTACAAGGTCCCGAACCGTTGCTGAAATCAAACTCCGCGCGGAGCCCAGTGCCGAACGCACGGTGGAGATATCCTCGGCGGCCTGCCGGGAGACGTCGAAAAGCGCCTGCGGATCTCCATGCGCAATCTCCGCCAAGGGGCCCGCAGCAGTGAGATCCGGAACGATGGGCAATCCCACATTAGGCAGTTGTGCTGGCTGCAAGCGAGCGATCTGGGCAATAGCTGATTCCAACATCACAGACCCCCACACGCGCTGGCGAGCGCATGATCGGCATCCTCAGCCTCACGCGCCATGAGGAAACTAGACTCCGCCACCGCAGCGGCGTCAGCCCTGACCTGGGTAAGCCGAGCAGACAGGTTCTCTAAGGCTGCATCGAGTGCACTCGTAAAGCCCTGCAAGACGGGGTCATTCGGCAACACAGGAGGGGGTGTAGGGGAGTCCTGGGAGGCTTCAACAAGCTCGTGCGCCAAGCGGCGCGTGTATTCGGTATCAATGCCAAAGGTATCGAAGTCAGTCATGTCCTATTAGACTGCCCAACCTGCCAATCGGTTCCCGCACAACTCTTATAGAGTGGTGGTCATGGATATCCACGTTGTAGACCACCCCCTCGCCACATCCCGCCTCACGCTTATGCGCGATGCCCGCAGCGACAACGCCGCTTTTCGTGCTGCCCTGCGTGACCTCGGCGCCATGCTTGTCTACGAGGCAGCCCGCGACCTCCCCGTTGAGCATTTCGACTGCACGACTCCCGTTGCTACTGCAGACGGCACGCGCCTGCAGGACCCGCCGATTGTCGTCCCCATCATTCGCGCTGGCCTGGGCATGGTCGACCCAGCCCTGTCGATGATTCCTGATGCCCAAGTGGGCTTCATCGGCATGGCGCGCGATGAGACGACGCACCAGCCAGTCCCGTACCTTGAGGCCTTGCCGGAGGATCTCAGCGGCCGCAGTGTTTTCGTCGTGGACCCCATGCTCGCCACGGGTGGCTCCCTCTTGCACTCCCTCAAGTTGTTGGCAGACCGCGGTGCCACCGATATCACCGCCATTTGCATGGTTTCCGCGCAGCCGGGTGTGGATGCCCTCGCTAACTCTGGCCTGCCGGTTCGCCTCGTGACAGCGGCCATCGATCCCGAGCTCAACGACGATGCCTACATCGTTCCTGGCTTGGGTGATGCCGGCGACCGCCTTTACGGTCCGCGCAATATCGACCTTTAACAGGTGCCTTGGGAAACCGCAGACCACTCAGTATATCTAGGTCTGACCTGCCCGGCTAACTGAACCGCATGGTCTAGTTGTAGACTCTTCCCCATAGAAAACCATGGAGGAGGAAGCAGTGATCTCAGATTATGTGAGTGAGTGGTTCACCAACCACCGCGCAGAGGTCATCGCGTGGCGCCGTCATATTCACCGCCACCCGGAAACCTCCAACAATGAGGTGGAAACCACTCGCTTCCTCGCCCGCACCCTGCGTGAGTATGGCCTGGAGCCGCAGCTCTTTCCTGAGACCGGACTCATGGTGGACATCGGTCCTGACACGGAACTTGGCCGTTTGGCATTCCGTGCGGACATCGATGCTCTTCCGGTTACTGAGGTCACCGGGCTCGAGTACACCTCTGAAGTGCCCGGTGTTATGCATGCGTGTGGCCATGACATTCACACCACCATTGCGCTGGCCACTGCCTGTGCGTTGGCCGATTTTCACCGCGAGCACCCCCTTGACTTTGGCATCCGCGTGATTTTCCAGCCCGCCGAGGAAGTGTGGGTCGGCGGTGCCACTGATGTCATTGAATGGGGCGCGCTCGAAGGTGTGAACTCGATTTTCGCCGTCCATGTCGAGCCCAAGCTTCGCGTCGGACGCATTGGCGTTCGTGCGGGCGCTATCACCTCGGCTACCGATGTGGTTGAAATCAACGTGACGGGCCCTGGTGGTCACACCTCGCGCCCACACTTGTCGGCGGACGTCGTCTATGCGCTGGGCAAGCTCCTGACTGATTTGCCGGGTCTGTTGTCGCGCCGCGTTGACCCCCGTACCGGTACGGTGCTGGTCTTTGGCCAGGTCAATTCAGGATATGCGCCGAATGCCATTCCGGAGACCGGTACCGTGTCTGGCACCATGCGCACCGCGGACATTGGCATCTGGCGTGAGATGCAGACTCTGTTCTCTAAACTCGTGGAGCAGGTTCTGGCGCCGTTGGGCGTTGAGCACGAGTTGGTCTACCACCGAGGGGTTCCGCCGGTGCTTAATGACGACGTCTCGACCGCCCTCCTCGCCAGCGCTGCCCAAGCCATCGACCCACAAGCCGTGGTCCAGGCGCCGCAGTCTTCCGGCGGTGAGGATTTCTCCTGGTACCTCGAGAAGGTTCCCGGCTCCATGGCCCGTCTTGGCTGCTGGTCTGGCGAAGGTGAGCAGCACGATCTCCACATGGGTGATTTGGCTCCAGACGAACGGGCAATCGGCGTGGGCGTCAAGCTCTTTGGGTCAGTGGCGGAACAGTTCGCCAACGTGGAGGATTAGGGACTTAAGCATTACACTGTGACACGGATTTCCCAGAATTTAATTTAAGGAGCGACATTGTCACAGGAAGCCCCCCGCATCGTAATCATTGGTGGAGGCCCCGCTGGCTACGAGGCCGCGACTGCCGGCGCCAAGTACGGCGCACATATTACGTTGGTTGAGGAACAGGGCCCTGGTGGCTCCTCCGTTCTTTTGGACTGTGTTCCCTCGAAGTCCTTTATTGCTGGCGCCAATATCCGCACCGACTTCCGCCGCGCGGATGACATGGGCCTGAATCACGAGCTCGGTTCGCTGCAACTCAACCTGCAGGCGCTCAATGGGCGCGTGCAGGCGCTGGCCGCTAATCAGTCCCGTGACGTGCGTGCGGGCCTAGAAAAGATCGGCGTTCAGGTTATCGATGGCCGTGCCGCATTCTCCGAAGACCAGCACGGTGTGAAAGGTGCAGCTCACAAGGTCGATGTCACCCATAAGGATGGCACCACCGAAACCCTTGAGGCGGACCTTGTCCTCGTGGCCACCGGTGCCACCCCACGTATCCTGCCGGGCGCGCAGCCGGATGGCGAGCGCATCCTGACCTGGCAGCAGGTCTATGACCTCAAGGAGGAACCGGAGCACCTCATTGTGGTCGGTTCCGGTGTGACCGGTGCGGAGTTCGTGTCCGCCTTTGCGGAGATGGGCGTGCGCGTGACCATGGTGGCCTCCCGCGACCGCATTCTGCCGCACGATGACGCCGATGCTGCCGACGTCCTCGAGACTGTCCTCGCCGAGCGTGGCGTGGAACTGGAGAAGAACTGCCGCGTGGAGACAGTCTCCCGTACTGAAGACGGCAACGTTGTGGTCAAGACCCAGGACGGTCGCGAAATCCACGGCTCCCACGTCATTATGTCCATTGGTTCCATCCCGAATACCAAGGACCTAGGCCTTGAGCACGTCGGCGTGGCCACCACGAAATCCGGCCACATCGAGGTGGACCGCGTCTCCCGCACCAACGTTGCCGGTATTTACGCCGCTGGTGACTGCTCCGACCTGTTCCCGCTGGCTTCCGTTGCTGCGATGCAGGGTCGTATCGCGATGTACCACTCCCTGGGTGAGGGCGTGTCCCCGCTGCGTCTGAAGACCGTGGCCACCGCCGTGTTTACCCGGCCGGAGATTGCCGCTGTGGGCTTTACCCAGGCTGAGATTGAGGCCGGCGAGGTTGCTGCCCGCACCGTCATGATGCCGCTGAACACCAACCCGCGCGCCAAGATGCGCTCGCTGCAGCACGGCTTTGTCAAGCTCTTCTGCCGTGCGACCTCCGGCCGCGTCATCGGTGGCGTGATCGTTGCTCCGACTGCCTCCGAGCTCATCCTGCCCATCGCGGTTGCCGTGACCAACCAGCTCACCGTGAACCAGCTGGCAGATTCCTTGGCGGTCTACCCGTCCCTGTCCGGCACCATCACCGAGGCCGCCCGCCGCCTGGTTGCCCACGACGATCTGGAGTAGACACTGCTCAAACGCCCCCGAGGGCGGCCCCGACGGCACAAATTAAAGGCAGCTGGTCAGACCAGCTGCCTTTTTGCTGCGCTTTCTCCGTGCTTTTGCCGCTCCCGCGGCCTAGGCCCGGGCCAGGAAGAGGTAGGCCAGCAGCGCGATAAAGCCCACGGCCAGGGCCGCCAGGCCCGTCAGGTTGATGGACGCGGTGCCGGTCAGTGCGATGAAGGACCCCACTCCCGCGATGATGAGCGCGGCGCCGAGGCCGCCCACAATTTTCGGCATCCGCGGCGCTTGCGGGCGGGCCAGGATGGCCACGAGTGCTGCCACCGTGACTACCAACGCTACCCATTCCATTACTCGAAAAGCTGTACCAAACTCCATGGACATGCAAGCGATCGCGACAACAATCGATAAGAGCGAGAGAAAGCATAAAACTCTTGCATTTGTCACCTAAATCATCTCCAATCCGGTGCTCAACACGGTACCGGTGTGGCTGTTACTCATCAACTCGAAATAGTGTTTTCTTCGATACAAATGTCTTTTTGCCTATATGTGCAGGCCGTTGGGGCTGGCGTTGAGATCGTGGTGCGCCTCGACGCCGGACTGCGGGAAAGCACGCTGGGGGCAGACGCTGCGCGGGCAGGTGGTGCACCCGGGCCCGATGGGGGTGGCGGCGGCCGGGTTGAGGTTGAGGGCGTCGGAGTAGATGAGCCGGTGGGCCTGGGAGATGTCGCAGCCCAGGCCGACGGAGAACTCCTTGCGCGGGGTGCCAAAGGGCTGGACCTGGCCCTGGATGTGGCGGGCGATCCACAGGTAGCTGTGCCCGTCGGGCATGGTGGCGACCTGGCGGGTGATGCGGTTGGGGGTCTCGAAGGCCCGGTGGACCACCCACAGCGGGCAGGAGCCGCCGGAGCGGGAGAAGTGGAAGCTGGTGGCGGACTGGCGCTTGGAGATATTGCCCGCGCGGTCGGTGCGGATGAAAAAGAACGGCACACCCTGGGCGCCGGGGCGCTGGAGGGTGGCTAGCCGCTGGGCGGTGGCTTCGAAGCTGGTGCCGAAGGCGGTGGCGAGGCGCTCGACGTCGTAGCGGAAGTCCTCGGCCTGCTCGAGGAAGGCGGTATACGGCATGGTCACGGCGGCGGCGAAGTACTGGGCCAGGCCGTAGGTGGCCAGGTCGCGGGAGTCGGCATCGGCCAGCTCGGAGACCAGGTTGTCCATGACCTCGCGGTAGGCCAGCAGGCAGTACTGGAGGGCCATCTGGAAGCACAGCTGGGCATCGGTCAGCCCGTCCTGCAGGTCCAGCTGCCGGGTCTCAGGGTCGTAGTGGCGGCGCAGGTGGGGGCCGGCCGCGCGGAAGCGGACCTGCACGCCGAGCTCGTGGTCGAGCAGCGTAGACAGCTGGGTCAGGCGGAACAGGCTGTCGCCCAGCCGGCCGGAGAGCTCCTCGGCCAGGACGTCGAGCTCGTGGATGTAGTTGTTGGCGTCGTAGAAGAAATCGCGCACGACCTCGTAGGAGCCGGCGGGCCGGGAGTCCGGCACGCGCCGGGCGATGTCGACGAGCTCCGGCATGAGCTCGGGGTAGCGGGCGGCGATTTCGGAGATCGTGGACTCGGGCGCCTGGGGGAAGATGGCGCGCAGATCGGAGATGGTGCGCACGTCTTTGACTGGCGAGAAGTAGGTCGGGTCCACGTCGAAGCGCTGTGTGAGCTGCATGAGAACAGTGACCGTAAGGGGACGTTGATCGTTTTCCAGTTGATTGAGATAGCTCGTGGACAGGCCAAGTTGCTTGGCCATGGCCGCTTGAGTGAGCCCGCGTTCCTTGCGCAGCGCGTGGATTCTCGCCCCCGCGTAGTGCTTAGTCATCTCTCGAATCCTCCGAAAATGCCGCATGAACTGCACGTTCCACAAGTTTTGCTAATAGCGCAAAGACTTGCAACAGATTTCCACAGTTTACACATGTGGCAGGCCACACGCTCGGATAATTAGTGTGATGGCTATCGCAGTCGCAGTCATTGCCTAGGAGGAGAACACGTTGATTAACCACGAAGTACGGACCCACAAGTCTGCCGAAGACTTTCCCATCGAAGAGCATCTCGCACACAAGATTGCCAAGGTAGCCGCCGATCCCGTTGAGGTTCCGGCCGAGACCACCGAGATGATTATTAACCGCATCATCGACAACGCCAGTGTTGCAGTGGCCTCAGCTACGCGTCGCCCTGTGACCTCGGCGCGAGTGATTGCGCAGGCCCATGAGACGTCGGAAAGCGGCGCCACCATCTTCGGAGTTGACGGTACCTACTCCGCCGAGTGGGCAGCATTGGCCAACGGCACTGCCGTGCGTGAGCTGGACTACCACGACACCTTCCTTGCTGCCGACTACTCCCACCCAGGCGATAACATCCCGCCGATTCTCGCCGTGGCTCAGCACAAGGGCCTGACCGGCAAGGACCTTATCCGCGGCTTGGCCACCGGCTACGAAATCCAGGTCAACCTGGTCAAGGGGATTTGCCTGCACGAGTGGAAGATTGACCACGTAGCACACCTTGGTCCGTCCGTCGCTGCGGGTATCGGCACCATGCTGAACCTCGACGTGGACACCATCTACCAGGCCATCGGCCAGGCGCTACACACCACCACCGCCACCCGCCAGTCCCGCAAGGGCCTCATTTCCTCCTGGAAGGCCTACGCCCCAGCGTTCGCTGGCAAGATGGCCATCGAGGCAGTGGACCGCTCCATGCGCGGCGAGGGTGCCCCGGCTCCAATCTGGGAAGGCGAAGACGGCTTCATCGCCTGGATGCTCCATTCCCCAGAACGCACCTACACCGTCCCACTGCCGGCCGAAGGTGAAGAAAAGCGTGCCATCCTGGACACCTACACCAAGGAGCACTCCGCGGAGTACCAGGCACAGGCCCCGATCGACATGGCCTTTGCCCTCAAGAAGACCCTCGCAGAGAAGGGCCTGAAGACCGAGGACATCGAGTCCATTGTCCTGCACACCTCGCACCACACGCACTACGTCATCGGCACCGGTGCTAACGACCCGCAGAAGATGGATCCGAACGCCTCCCGCGAGACCCTGGATCACTCCATTATGTACATCTTCGCTGTGGCCCTCCAGGACGGTGAGTGGGACTACGAGACCTCCTACTCTGATGAGCGCAAGCACCGCCAGGACACTATCGACCTGTGGCACAAGATTTCCACCGTCGAGGACCCGGAGTGGACCCGCCGCTACCACTCCAACGATTTGGAGGAGAAGGCTTTCGGCGGCAAGGCCGTCATCACCTTCAAGGACGGCACCGTGATTGAGGATGAGCGCGCGGTGGCCGACGCCCACCCGCTCGGCGCCCGCCCCTTCGGCCGCGAGGAGTACATCAACAAGTTCAAGAAGCTCGCCGCCGGCAAGGTCTCGGAGGAGGAGCAGGAGCGCTTCCTTGCCGCGGTACAGGACCTGGAGAACCTCACGGACCTCAACGAGCTCAACGTTCGCCTCACCGACGAAGCACTCGCCACCGCACCTGAGACCCCGAAGGGAGTGTTCTAAATGGCTGGCCTGTTTGGTTCCACTATCAGCAATGCGGACAAGCGCAAGAGCTTTCGCGAGGCGCTGAACGCACCAGAAATCACCACGCTGCCGGGCGCGTTCAATCCGCTTACCGCGCGCCTCATTCAGGATCTCGGTGGCTTCGGCGGCGTCTATGTCTCCGGCGCGGTGCTGGCTAACGACCTGGGTCTCCCGGACATTGGACTGACCACGTTGACCGAGGTGGCACAGCGCGCCGGGCACATTGCTCGCGCCACGGACTTGCCGGTGCTTGTCGACGCCGACACGGGCTTCGGCGAACCCATGTCCGCCGCCCGCACGGTCGCAGCGCTGGAGGACGCTGGCCTGGCCGGCTGCCACCTAGAGGACCAGGTCAATCCGAAGCGCTGCGGCCACCTCGATGGCAAGGAAGTGGTGCCGACGGATCTCATGGTGCGCCGCATCACCGCCGCCGTCAACGAGCGCCGCGATGAGAACTTCATCATCTGTGCCCGCACGGATGCCGCCGGTATCCACGGCATTGATGACGCTATCGAGCGCGCCAAGGCCTACGCCGCTGCCGGCGCGGACCTCATCTTCACCGAGGCACTGTACTCGCCCGAGGACTTTGAAAAGTTCCGCGCCGCCGTGGATACCCCACTGCTGGCCAACATGACGGAGTTTGGCAAGACCGAGCTGCTGTCGGCTAAGCACATCGAAGACTTGGGCTACAACGCCGTCATCTGGCCGGTGTCCACCCTGCGCGTGGCCATGGGTGCTACCGAAGAATTCCTGCGCGACATGCAGGAAACCGGCCTGCAATCCGAGGAGTGGCTCGAGCGCATGCAGCACCGCTCCCGCCTCTACGAGCTGGTGCGCTACGACGAGTACAACGCCTTCGACCAGAGCGTGTTCACGTACTCCAAGGACAGCTACAAGCCCACTTTTGATTAAAACCCCATAACTGCAAAGGAGAAATACCATGTCTGAGACCCCAGAGATTCGCAAGGGCCTGTACGGCGTCGTCGTAGACGAGACCGCCGTGTCCAAGGTCGTCCCGGAGACCAACTCCCTGACCTACCGCGGCTACCCGGTTCAGGAGCTCGCACGCTACTGCTCTTTCGAGGAAGTGGCCTACCTGCTGTGGAACGGTGAGCTGCCGACCCAGGGCGAGCTCGTACGCTTCTCCGCTCGTGAGAAGGCACTGCGCCACCTGGACCGCCACCTCATTGACCTCATCACCTCCATGCCCAAGTCCTGCCACCCGATGGACGTTCTGCGCACCGCAGTCTCCTTCATTGGTTCCCAGGACCCGGAGGAGTACACCAAGGACTCCGAGCACATTCGCCGCACCGCTCTGGAGCTCATGGCGAAGCTGCCGACCATCGTCGCACTCGACATCCGCCGCCGTCGCGGTGAAGGTTACATCGAGCCTTCCCGCAAGAAGGGCTTTGCAGAAAACTTCCTGTGGATGGTCTTCGGCGAGGAAGAAGGATCGCCGGCCCTGTCGCGCTCCGATATTGAGGCCTTTGATAAGTCCCTCATCCTCTACGCTGAGCACTCCTTCAACGCCTCCACCTTCGCTGGCCGCGTGGTGACCTCGACGATGTCGGACACCTACTCCGCCGTCACCGCTGCTATCGGTGCGCTGAAGGGCCCGCTGCATGGTGGTGCCAACGAAGCCGTGATGAAGAACTTCCTCGAGATTGGTGACCCTGCCAAGGCCGAGGAGTGGACGCTCAACAAGCTCAAGAACAAGGAGCTTGTCATGGGCTTCGGCCACCGCGTGTACAAGAACGGTGACTCCCGCGTTCCAACCATGGAGGCTGCTTTCCGCGAGCTGGCCAAGGACCACGGCCAGGAGCAGTGGGTGGAGATGTACGAAATCATGGCCAAGACCATGTACGAGAACACCTCCATCAAGATTCAGCCGAATCTGGACTTCCCGGCTGGCCCTGCGTACCACATCCTCGGCTTTGACATCGAGTTCTTCACCCCGATCTTCGTGATGGCCCGCATCACCGGCTGGACCGCACACATCGTGGAGCAGAACGAGAACAACTCCCTCATCCGCCCGCTGTCTGCCTACAACGGCGAGGAGCAGCGCTCCGTTCCGCCGAAGGAAATCTAGTTAGCAGTTGCGCTTGACGACGGGCGCTGCATGTAGCGAAGGCATGTCATGCCAACGCCACTTGCAGCGCCTAGTGCTATTGCGCCTGCAGCCACAAAAAGTGCCTTCCAATCGATGGCGAAAGTGAGTCCATCTCCCATTGCGTAGACCATTCCGGCAAGTGGGAGGAATCCAGCAATACAGCCAGTAATGATCGCAGTACATGCCAGTGCGCTCGTGGTAAGCACAACAATTTTTAAATGCCAGGAAGAATCGAGGCCCAGTACTCTGAAGGTGTTCTGGATTGCTTCGGTAGCGCGAGCAAGTTGCCGCGAGAAAACAAAGGTTACGGCTAACGCGCTGAGCAGCGCGGCTGCCAAACTGATATAGAATGCCCGCGGTGTCGAAGAGGTTTGAACCAGCGGTAGCAGCACGAGCTCGTGGGGGATACGTGCTTGCGCAGCGCTATCGAGAAAGCGCTTTTCTGCTTCTTCGTTGAGTTCCGTAAAGACCCACTGTGTCCCACGTGCCGGTGCGTTGAGTTTCTGCGCCGTGGATTCGAGGATAAACCCTCCAGCTAGTTTCTCCCAGTGAGGTCCGAAGTCTGTGCTTAGCGCTGGAAGTGATGTGGGACTTGAGTTTTTGCCCGTGGTGATTGAAACGTGGTCTTGATTGATGAATCGGTTATCGCGGACCAAAGCTCCGGTCTTAAGAACATCTTTTTCATGGTCCGTGAGCTCTCGGCCTAAGAGCTGCTCTACGTCATGAACGGATTCGACGGTCAGTACGCCATAGGTTCCCGACATCTCCGTGGGCATGTCTAGCGTGGCCTGGACATAAGAAACTCGAACTGGGGCGGGAACACCCAACGCGAGGGCTACGTGCTGAACGGAATCAGCGTCTGTGGCTAGGCCGTCATCTGTTTTTTCTAAAACGTGTGCCTGGTTTGGGGCGATTGTTGACGTCAAGCTGTCGTTTTCACTGGCTGTAAAACTGGCCGACATCGAACTACTGAACACTGCGGTTCCCATGCACAGGACCAACAACGCCAGACCCGTACCAATGAGTTGACGGTGTTTCTCAGCAAATCTAAGGGCCACGCCTGCTGGAGTGTAGGGCCGACTGGTTCGCGGACATTGTGCGAGAAGAAGCGAAAAGACGATGCACAATGCCACGGTTGGCAATGGCGCCCAGGTTTCGAACACGTCTGGCCCCAGCAGCGCTGAAGCGACCGTGAAGAGTGCGGCCACAAGGACAATAGCAATCGCACTCCAACGCAAGAATGATGCCGATGGGGCCGGCAGCGGGATGTCTTTCCAGAACGGATGCGGCTGGGTCGATGGCGCGGTGGCAACACCGCCAATCAGGAGTGCTGCTAGCGAGCTAGCGAGAAGAAGCACTAACCATTTCCACGGAATGAGGACTCCAGGATCAGGCAACCCTGCAAGTCCCGAAATGAAAGGGCGCACACATTGCGCCAGGCCTGCACCTACAACGAGTCCTGCGACGGAGTACATCAGGGCTGAACGAAGCAGGGTGGATGTGCTGGACTTCCACAATAGGAAGGGCGGGATTCCTAGCTCGAAAAACCGCTGGATCAACGGGCGAAGTACCTGGTAGGTAATCCGCCACAGGAAGAAGATCAAAGCGCATGGGATGACAACGGCGAACAGGCCGAAGAAGAAGGAATAGCTATCGGCGAACCCTGAAGGTGGTGTTGCGAGTAAGCTTTCTCGGGTGAGAAGCGATGCCGAGAAGGCGTCGTCAAGCGCGGCGCGATCAACGAGGTTTGTAGTTTCGAGCTGACTGCTAATGAAGTTGGTGAGCTCGGCAGGAGTCGTTCCTTCGGAACCGAAAACAATTGGCCGGACCGAAGCGGAGGTCATGGAATAAGCGTCAGCGTCGATGGTGTTCCACGTTCCCGACGCGCCGTACACAGCTTCTTCATGCTTGTGGAAGGAATTCGATGCAACGCCAACGATACGGAGAGGTAGCGTGCCGTTGAATGCAGTTGTGTTCTCTCCAAGACTAAGGTTCACGTCCTCGGTGACTACTACCTCGCCAGGAGCGCTAGGCCAATGGCCCTGAACCAATGCCAACCCAAAATCGGGAGCTTGCTCTTCCCAGTGAGACTCCTTGTAGACAAGGGAAGTTGAAGGATCGCTATCGATATAGAGATCGTAAGTCTCAAGCTGAGCAGTGAAGCCTCGCTCTGGGGAATCAAGTTGCGGCAGGGTTTGTTCAATCACGCCCGCCCGCGTGTACACAGGCACGTCCACGTGCACGGCGTTGTTTCCCAATTCTGACTGCGCCTTCTGCTGCGGGGACAACGTCATGAAGAGATCGGCCGAGACAGCAAATGCGAATAATCCTAAGCACACTGCGATTGCCGCTGCGCCGAAGCGGTACCGTTTCGAAGAATGCACAACTTTCGTAATCAGTTCATTGAGCATGCGGGGCTGCTTTCCCGAGCTGGCCGTCGATCAGCGTGTAGGCCGTGCTGCAATAATCGAGCATGATGGGATCGTGGCTGGTCGCTATCACGGTTGTGCCAGTTGATGCGAGCTTTTTGAAGAGTCGAAAAATGCCATGGGAGTTCTCGGAATCGAGCGCAGCAGACGGCTCATCAGCCAAGAGAATTCGCCGGTTCCCAGACAGTGCTCGGGCGATTCCTACTCTTTGGCATTGGCCGCGCGACATCTCTGCGGGAAATCGTTGAGCGAGTTCTGCCAGTCCTACCTGGGCTAGTGCCTCGGAAGCCTTGTCGCGTGCTGCCTTCTCATCGAACCCCGATGCTGCAAGCACAAGCACGACATTTTCGAGCGCGGTGAGTTCATTCATTAATAGGTCGTCTTGATGGACGAAGCCGATTGTGTTGCGGCGCAAGGCGAGTAGTTCCTTGGGAGCAGCGGTGGATACACAGGTATCGAAGACCGAGATTGAGCCTTCATCGATAGGTAGAAGACCTGCAACCGCGCGCAGGAGAGTGGTTTTGCCGGAGCCGCTCTTTCCTGAAATCCCGAGAAAATCACCTTCATTGACCTCTAGGCTTGTGCCCTTGAGAACATGCGTGCGCTGGGCGCCTTCGCCCAAATACTTGTGGACGCTAGAAATAGTGACTGAATTCATGAGCTCTTTACAGTAGGGAAGCCCGCGCCATGCTCGTTGGCCGCGGCTCGGGTGGGAACAGGAATGGCTGGTGGCGAGAACGCAACCTACAGTTGGTATCCATCTCCTTTGCGGGTCCTTCGGAAATGGAGGATGAGGTTGGTTCATGTACTTTATCGAAATATTGCAACCCTGAAGAAGGCATGTCAAGAGGTTTATATCTTTTTGGAAGGGAAGTAATTTCCGCCCGCTTCGGTTCTGAAGCGATATGGGGTGGGGTGTTAAAGGGGTGCGCATGGAGAGTCGAGTGAGAAACTAAACAATTTCTGTTGACCTATATGTCGAATTTCGCCTCACGTGAGTACGAAGGGCACTACTCTGAGATCTGTATCGTGCTTATCTGAAAGGATTACTCCCAGTGTCTGATACCGCCCACAAATCCTTCTCCAAGGTCTTGGTGGCAAACCGCGGCGAAATTGCCGTGCGTGCTTTCCGTGCGGCCTTCGAGGTTGGTGCCAAGACGGTCGCCATTTACCCCAAGGAAGACCGCAACTCCTTCCACCGCGCGTTCGCTAATGAGGCAGTGCGCATCGGTACCGAAGGCCAGCCGGTCAAGGCTTACCTGGACATCAATGAGGTGATTCGCGCCGCTAAGAAGTCCGGTGCGGATGCCATTTACCCAGGCTATGGCTTCCTCTCTGAGCGTGCGGATCTGGCCCGCGCATGCCGCGACAACGGCATTAAGTTCATTGGCCCCACCGCTGAGACCCTGGACCTGACCGGTGACAAGGCTGCCGCTGTGGCTGCGGCCGAGGAGGCGGGTCTGCCGACTCTGAAGGACTCGAAGCCCTCGACGGACGTCGACGAGCTGGCGGAATACTCCAAGGACTTCGAGTTCCCCGTCTTCGTAAAGGCAGTTGCTGGCGGTGGCGGCCGCGGTATGCGCTTCATTGAGAACGAGGCGGAGCTGAAGACCAAGTGTGCGGAGGCTTCCCGCGAGGCGGAGGCCGCTTTCGGTGATGGCAACGTCTACCTTGAGACCGCGGTGATTCGCCCGCAGCACATTGAGGTGCAGATTCTGGCTGACTCCCAGGGCAACGTCATGCACCTGTATGAGCGTGACTGCTCCGTGCAGCGCCGCCACCAGAAGGTCGTGGAGATTGCCCCGGCCCCGACGCTGGACTCGGAGCTGCGTGACCGTATCTGCGCGGACGCCGTGAAGTTCTGTGAGCACATCAACTACGAAGGCGCCGGTACTGTTGAGTTCCTCGTCGATGAAAAGGGCAATCACGTCTTCATCGAGATGAACCCGCGTGTGCAGGTGGAGCACACCGTGACCGAGGAGGTCACGGGCGTGGACATCGTGAAGTCCCAGATGCAGATTGCCGCGGGCTTCTCCCTGGAGGAGTTGGGCCTCAAGCAGGAAGACATCCACATCAACGGTGCGGCCCTGCAGTGTCGTATCACTACTGAGGATCCTTCCAACGGTTTCCGTCCGGATACCGGTACGCTGACCCAGTACCGTTCGCCGGGCGGTGCGGGCGTGCGTCTCGACGGTGCAACGGCCGTCGGCGCGGAGATTTCTCCGAATTTCGACTCGCTGCTGGTGAAGATGACCTGCCGTGGTGCCACCTTCGAGCAGGCGGTATCCCGCGCCCAGCGTGCACTCAACGAGTTCACCGTGGCCGGAGTGGCCACCAACATCGGCTTCCTGCGGGCCCTGCTGCGTGAGCCGGACTTCGTCAACACTCGTGTGGACACCAGCTTCATTCCGGAGCACCCGGATTTGCTCAAGGCCCCGCCGGCTGTGGACGAGTCTGGTCGCATCATCGACTACATCGCGGACGTGACCGTTAACAAGCCGAACGGCGAGCGCCCGACCATCCTGCGTCCTTTCGATAAGCTGCCGGATCTGGACTTTAACTCTGAGCTGCCGCGCGGTTCCCGCGATGATCTGCTGGAGCTCGGCCCGAAGAAGTGGGCAGAAAAGATCCGCAAGCAGGACGCCCTGGCGGTCACCGATACCACCTTCCGTGATGCCCACCAGTCCCTGCTGGCTACCCGCGTGCGCGGTACCGCGCTGGTTACCGCCGCTGAGGCCGTAGCCCGCATGACCCCGGAACTGTACTCCGTGGAGGCATGGGGCGGTGCCACCTACGACGTGGCCATGCGCTTCCTCAAGGAGGACCCGTGGGTCCGCTTGGACCTGCTGCGTGAGGCTATGCCGAACCAGAACATCCAGATGCTGCTGCGCGGCCGTAACACCGTGGGTTACTCGCCGTACTCCAACGATGTGTGCAACGGCTTCGTGCAGGAGGCAGCCAAGTCCGGCGTGGATGTCTTCCGTATCTTCGACGCGCTGAACGATGTCACCCAGATGCGCCCGGCTATCGACGCCGTCCTGGAGACCAACACCACCGTGGCTGAGGTCGCCATGGCCTACTCCGGCGACATGTGCTCCCCGGATGAGAAGCTCTACACGCTGGATTACTACCTCAAGCTGGCCGAGGAGATTGTCAACACCGGTGCTCACGTCCTGGCTATTAAGGACATGGCGGGTCTGCTGCGTCCGGAGTCTGCATCCAAGCTGGTTATGGCTCTGCGCAAGGAGTTCGACCTGCCGGTTCACGTCCACACGCACGATACCGCAGGCGGCCAACTGGCCACCTACTACGCGGCAGCGCTTTCCGGCGCGGACATCGTGGATGGTGCCTCCGCACCGCTGGCGGGTACCACCTCCCAGCCTTCGCTGTCCGCCATCATCGCGGCGTTCTCCAACTCCTCGCGCGATACTGGTATCTCCCTCAAGGCAGTCTCCGACCTGGAGCCGTACTGGGAGGCAGTGCGCCAGCTCTACCACCCGTTTGAGAAGGGCATTCCTGGACCGACCGGCCGCGTATACCGCCACGAGATTCCAGGTGGCCAGCTGTCCAACCTGCGCGCGCAGGCTACCGCGCTGGGGTTGGAGGATCGCTTCGAAATCATTGAGGACACCTACGCGGCAGTGAACGAGATGCTCGGCCGCCCGACCAAGGTGACCCCGTCCTCCAAGGTGGTCGGTGACCTCGCCCTGCACCTCGTGGGCGCTGGTGTGGATCCGGCCGATTTCGAGGCCAACCCCACCAAGTACGACATCCCAGATTCCGTCATCGCCTTCCTACGCGGTGAGCTCGGTACGCCTCCAGGTGGCTGGCCGCCGCTGCGTGACAAGGTCCTTGAAGGCCGCGCGCCTGGCGACGTTACCGTGAAGCCAGTTCCGGAAGAAGAGAAGGCACACCTGGTTTCGGATGATTCTACTGAGCGGCGTGACAGCCTGAATCGCCTGCTCTTCCCGAAGCAGTTTGAGGAGTTCAACGAGTTCCGCCGCACGTACGGTAACACCGAGGCGCTCACGGATACCGTTTTCTTCTACGGGCTGGAAGAGGGCAAGGACTACATTGTTCACCACTTCCCAGAGGGGTCCAACGACCGCGCGGATCTCAAGCCCATCACCTTGCGTCTTGACGCTATGGGCGAGCCGGACGAGAAGGGCATCCGCAACGTAGTTCTCAACGTCAACGGCCAGATCCGCCCGCTCAAGGTGCGCGACAACAACGTCGAGTCCACCGTCGCCACCGTGGAGAAGGCTGACCCGTCCAACGATGGCCACGTGGCCGCACCGTTCGCTGGCGTGGTCAACCCGACCGCCAAGCCGGGCGACGAGGTCAAGGCCGGCGACCAGATCGCCGTCATCGAGGCCATGAAGATGGAAGCCTCCATCTCCGCCACCAAGGATGGCACCATCGAGCGCGTCGCCATCGGCGCCGCCACCAAGGTTGAGGGCGGCGACCTCATCGCCGTCATCAACTAGAAAAGCCGCTAATCCCTCCTGCTTAGATAGAACATCCAAGCAGGAGGGTTTACTTTCTGTATTTAAGGGGCTAGGTCTTGTCCGGCCAGGAACGCAAGGCCATCGACCCACTGGACGTGGCCTGTCGGCGGTGGAAATCGGTCTAGTGTGATGAGTATGCAGCGTGAGCCAGCCGGGGTATGCGCGAACGGGGCTATTTCGCGTTCCAGAGTAGATGGTTCTGAGGTGGCGTAAGCTACCTGCACGTAAAAGGTGTCATCCCCACGAGTTGCGATGAAATCTATTTCCCCGTCTGGGACTGAGCCAGTGGACACCTCATAGTCTCTGCGAAGAAGCTCGAGAAACACCATATTCTCAAGGTCGTGGCCTAGGTTGAAATCTCGGGAACCAAGTACGGCATTACGTAATCCTGGATCCACGAAGTAGTACTTACCGTTGCTTCGCAGCCATTGTTTTCCCTTCGTATCACGGCTACGACAGCGGTATAGCAGGTGGGCGTCCTCCATCAACTCGAGGTAGCGGTCGATGGTTTCAGAGGAGCTAGCGTATCCATCTGCTTTAAGAACTCCGCGGATTCGGCGGGTGGATAGTTCTGAACCAGAATTATCGAAGATGAATTGAGCAAGCCGTAGGAACGTTGATGTATCACGGATTTGGCCACGAAGAGCGATGTCTCGGGTAAAAATCGAGTCGAAAAGCGCACGATTGAAATCTGAGGCAACTCCGACATCGTTTGCCAACACACTTGCAGGGAACCCGCCGATTCGCATCCACGCCGAAAAGTCTTCGGCAGTCGGGATCGTTGGCGATGACTTTTCACGATGGGTGAAGGCAGTGAACTCGCTTAATGACAAGGGGAGCATTCGAAGCTCTATGTAGCGGCCGGCAAGATATGTAAGGGATTCGCCAGCAAACATCGAGGCATTCGAACCAGTGAGAGTGATTTCGAGCTCATCATTGAGTCTTAGCGAGTTAATGATTCGTGCCCAGTCTTCGAGCTCTTGCACTTCGTCGACATGGAGATAGCGAAGCCCTTGGTCTAGGGCTTCTTCGACGAAAGTGTGAAAGGCATGCGGCTCACGGAGCCGATCATTACGTGCGTCCTCAAAATTAATGACGAGAATGTCCTCAGCAGGCACTCCCGAGTTGAGGAGATCCTGTCGATATAAGGAAAGCAATGCGGACTTTCCGCAGCGACGCACACCCGTGACTATACGCACAAGGTCGCGATCCTCGATCGCGTGCAATTGTGCAAGATAGTTTGGGCGAGGAATGAGGTCAGCCATGGCGTCGAGTATAGTCGACACTTCTAGGAAAAAACGAGAAAGTGTCGAGTATAGTCGACACCCTTTGCGGACTTGTGCTGCTAGAAACGCTTGAGCATCACGTGGGCATCCGGGCGGCCCGGGACATCGATGTCGACGAAACCTTCGGATTCATACAGCTTGCGAGCGCTGGTGTTCTCCGGCTCAATCCACAGCGATACGGCGGGCGCCTCCTGTGCCTCGGCGAGGTCGCAGGTGTTGTGCAGGAGGCGTCGTCCAGCGCCTAAGCCCCTGTAGCGGGATTCCACAGCGAGGAAAAGCTCGGGGATTTCCTCCGGATCCAGGTCCGTGGCCCACTGAGACTCATCAAAAGGATCGGCCTCCGGATTGCCGGTGTAGGCAGCTCCCTTCGCTTCAGTGGTGTAATAGCGCAGCCACGCACCGCCGACGGGGACGCGGTGGCTGGAAATGGCGATGACGCCGCCGTCGACATGGGGAGACCATTCATCGACGTACATTCCCACGTCAGGCGTGTGGAAATCCCCGATATGGGCGTCCTCGTCACCGAGGACATCGGCGAGGAAAAGGAGACGGGAGAGGTAGGTACGGTCGTGCTCCTTGGCCAACCGTACGCCGAACTCAGAATCGTTAACGCTCATGCCTTCCGAGGCTACTTGATCTCCAGAATCGGTTCGCCCTTGTTGATCTGCGTGCCGGTGGATACCTTGAGGTCGGTCACGGTGCCGGACTTATGGGCCTTGACAGGGTTCTCCATCTTCATGGCCTCGAGCACCACGACGACCTCACCTTCTTCGACTTCCTGGCCCTCTTCGACGGCGACCTTGATGACGCTGCCCTGCATCGGCGCGGTCACGGCGTCGCCGGACACGTTTGCCGCCGCGCCCTTCCCGCGACGCTTCTTCGACTTCTTGCGCTTGTTGCCCCCGCCCAAGAGCAGGTTGCCCGGCAGGGCCACCTCGATGCGGCGGCCGCCGACCTCGACGACGAACTTCTGGGAGGCATCCTGTTCGTCGTCCTCGGTAACGTCAGCGGTGTCGGTGTACTCGGGCAGCTCGTTGACCCACTCTTCCTCGATCCACTTGGTGTAGACCGTGAAGTTGCCGTCCTCGGCGGTGAAGGCAGGATCGGTGAGGATTGCCTGGTGGAAGGGGATAACCGTGGGCAGGCCCTCGATACGATACTCAGACAGGGCGCGGCGGGCACGCGCAATGGCAGTCGCGCGGTCCGGGCCCCAGACGATGAGCTTGGCCAGCATGGAATCGAACTGGCCACCAATGACGGAACCTTCGCGCACGCCGGAGTCCATGCGCACGCCCGGGCCGGAAGGCTCGGAGTAAGTGGCGACGGTTCCGGGGGCCGGCATGAAGCCCGCGGCGGCGTCCTCGCCATTGATGCGGAATTCGATGGCGTGGCCGTGCGGAGCCGGGTCCTCGGAGATGGAGAGCTCACGGCCCTCCGCGATGCGGAACTGCTCGCGCACCAGGTCGAAGCCAGTGGTTTCCTCGGTAACGGGGTGCTCCACCTGGAGGCGCGTGTTGACCTCAAGGAAGGAGATGAGGCCATCGGCGCCGACCAGGTATTCCACGGTGCCGGCGCCGTAGTAGCCGGCCTCGCGGCAGATGCGCTTGGCCGATTCGTGGATGGAAGCGCGCTGCTCATCGGTGAGGAAGGGGGCAGGGGCTTCCTCGACGAGCTTCTGGAAGCGGCGCTGCAGGGAGCAGTCGCGGGTGCCCATGACGACGACATTGCCGTGCTGGTCGGCGAGGACCTGAGCCTCGACGTGGCGGGCCTTATCCAGGTAGCGCTCGACAAAGCACTCACCACGGCCGAAAGCGGTGACGGCCTCGCGCGTGGCGGACTCGTAGAGGTCCTTGATCTCCTCGCGGGTGTGCGCGACCTTCATGCCGCGACCACCGCCGCCGAAGGCGGCCTTGATGGCAACGGGGAGGCCGTGCTCATCAGCGAAGGCCTCGACCTCCTCCGCGCTGGCAACGGGGTCCTTGGTGCCCGGGGCCATAGGGGCGTCGGCGCGCTCGGCAATGTGACGGGCGGTGACCTTGTCGCCCAACTCCGCAATGGACTTTGGCGATGGGCCAATCCAGGTCAGGCCGGCATCGATGACGGCCTGGGCAAAGTCGGCGTTTTCGGAGAGGAAGCCATAGCCGGGGTGGATGGCGTCGGCGCCGGATTTGGTGGCGGCGTCGAGAAGCTTGCTGAAGTCGAGGTACGACTCTGCGGAGTTCTGGCCGCCGAGGGCAAAGGCTTCGTCGGCAAGCGTGACGAATGGGGCATCGGCGTCAGGCTCTGCATAGACGGCTACGGATGCAATTCCCGCGTCACGAGCCGCACGAATAATGCGGACCGCAATCTCACCGCGGTTGGCCACGAGGACCTTGGTGATGTTCTTGGTTTCAACTGCCACGGCAGGAACCCTCCTCCATGATTTCTGATAGGACTGCGTACTATTCTTGCACACCAAAACATGAGGATACCGTCACATCTTGGTTTCGTGTCAAAAAATAAACCCGCACCAGTAAGGATGCGGGTTCATTTCGGCGTGTTGTTAGCGCTCAACCGGCATACGCACCATGTTGCCCCACTCGGCCCAGGAACCGTCGTAGACGCGCGGGTTGTCGAAGCCAAGCAGGTATTTAAGGACAAACCACGTGTGGGCTGCCTGGGCGCCAACGTGGGAGTAGAGGATGGTCTCGGTCGCTGGCTCGAGTTCGCCGTAGTTGACCTTGAGCTCGCTGAGCGCGCGGAAGCAACCGTTGGGGTAGATCGCGCGATCCCATTCTAGGTTTGCCGCACCAGGGATGTGGCCGTAGGTCATCGTGGTGCCGTAAGGCGACTCGCCATTGCCGGATTCGCGGGTGGCCTCGCCGCAGAATTCCTCCGGGCTGCGAGTGTCTACCAACGTGGCTTCTGAAGAGCGCAGTTCGTCAACGAAGACGCGTGCGGAATCGTCGCGGGTGACCTCGGGGTAGGAGGAGGTGGTGGGCTCGGGCACCATGAAAGAGGTATCGCGTTCTTCAGACATCCAGGCGTCACGTCCGCCGTCGAGCAGCCGGACGTCCGGGTGGCCGTATAGTTCGAAGACCCACAGGGCAAAGGCGGCCCACCAGTTGGACTTATCGCCGTAGAGGATGACGGTGTCGTCGCGCTCAATGCCCTTGGAGCGAAGAAGCTCGGCGAAAGCTTCCTCATTGATGATGTCTCGCGTGGTGCTATCGAGCAGTTCCGTCTGGAAATTAATGCGGATGGCGGTTGGGATGTGGCCAATGTCGTAGAGGAGAGAATCCTCATCGACTTCGACGACGCGTAGGCCATTGACGCCCAGACGCGCGGACAGCCACGGGGCGGAAACGAGACGCTCGGGGTGCGCGTACTCCTGGAAAGGGGGATTCGGGTCGAACTCGGCCACGGTCCACCTACCTTTCTCGTTGCGAGGGGGACGGTCGTCTCAACCTTAGCGCGCTTCGCTCATAAGTGGTCACTCAAGAGAAACTTTTGTGGTGTTGGATACATTTAGCTAGTGGTATTTTCCACGGCACAGGCACTGGTTATAACAAGAGTGCTGGTCAGGAGCTTTGCGGGGCGGATGAGCACGCCTTTTAGTGGAAAATGCTTGTTCAGCGCGCGACGCAAACCTGGGTTATTTTAAGAGGTGACCCCCACATAAATACCCAACGAAAGGGAATCGCTGTGCATAAGGCAATCGTCGTCTTCGAGGTTGAGGGCGGATCCGACAAGCAGATCAACGGCCACCGCAAGGACACCATGCCCATCGTCGACAGCATCAAGGATGCTGGCTGGCACGCAGAGGTAGTTTTCTACCGCCCCGAGTGGTCTGAGCAGCTCTTCGAGTACGTCTCTGAGAACTTCGATGCCTACATTTCCCGCGTCAACCCCGGCAACATTCCGGGCGGCGAGAAGGGCTACTTCGACCTGCTCACCAAGCTGTCTGAGGCCGGCCTGGTTGGCATGTCCACGCCGTACGAGATGATGGCCTACGGTGCTAAGGACGCCTTGGTCAAGCTCAACGACACCGACCTTGTGCCGTCCGACACCGCTGCCTACTACGACGTCGAGTCCTTCCACAACACGTTCCCGACCTCCCTGTCCTACGGCGAGCGCGTGCTCAAGCAGAACCGTGGTTCCACTGGCTCCGGCATCTGGCGTGTGCGCCTGGCTGACGAAAAGCTGGCCGAGTCCGTCGAGCCGGGCACCGCACTGCCGCTCGACACCAAGATCAAGTGCACCGAGGCTGTGGACAACCACACCGAGGAGCGCGAACTCGGCGAATTTATGGACTTCTGCGACCAGTACATCATCGGTGACAACGGCATGCTCGTGGATATGCGCTTCATGCCACGCATCGTCGAAGGCGAGATCCGCATCCTCCTCGTCGGCCCAGACCCAGTCTTCGTGGTGCACAAGAAGCCGGCTGAGGGCGGTGACGCCTTCTCCGCCACCCTGTTCTCTGGTGCTAAGTACACCTACCAGAAGCCGGAGGAGTGGCAGGAGCTCGTCGACATGTTCGCTGAGGTCCGCCCGGTCATCGCTGAAAAGCTCGGTGGCGACAACATCCCGCTGATTTGGACTGCAGACTTCATGCTGGCAGACGGTGAGAACGGCGAGGACACCTACGTCCTTGGTGAAATCAACTGCTCCTGCGTGGGCTTTACCTCGGAGCTCGACATGGGCATCCAGGAGAAGGTGGCCGCTGAAGCCATCAAGCGCGTTGAGGCCAAGCACGCCTAAGCGTTCATCCGTGAATCCCTCGCCTTCGGCGGGGGATTTTCCTGTTTCGGGGCTTAGGGTGGATTCCAGCGTTGTGGGGCGCGTTCCCCAATGAGCGCTGCCAGTGAGCCGGATCTCAGGTACCTTCGGAGAAGTAAAAATTACACGAATGTGTACTGCTCTGCGATTTTCTCTGTGAAAGGACAACCGAGCGATGACTAACCCCAACCAGTTCGGCGAGAACGGCGACAACAACGATCCTTCCAACCAGGGTTTTGGTAGCGGCTTCGGCAGCGGCTTTGGCTCTGATTTCAACCCGAACAATCCGGCGCCGGACCATTCCGCTGAGGGCTCCGCCGCAGCAGAGAACGGTTCCGCCACCGACAATTCCCAGCAGGATTTCGGTGAAGGCTTTGGCAGTGGCTACGGCAATGACAATGCTGCTGCTGGTTGGGGCTACCCGGGTGCTCCGTCCAACTCCAACTCTGGCTTCGGTTGGGGCGGACAGGCTGGGTACGGCGATTACTCCCAGACTCCGTCTGAGCCTGCGCAGACCAATGAGCCTGCGCAGACCAATAAGCCTGCTGATTCGGCCGCATCGGCGGATTCTGACTCCTCGTACTCTGAGTCTTCCTCCTCTTCGGCGTCCGCTTCGTCTGATTCTGCGTTCGCCTCAGAGACTGCAGCACGTGACTCGGCTTCTTCCGACGCAGGAGCGTCTTTTGGTGATTCCGGTTCCGCTGTACCGGCTTCCGAGTCCTATGGTTCGGCTCAGGGCGCTTCCTATGGCTCTTCCCAGGGCTTCGGTGTGGAGTCTTCCTCCAGCAATGCCGACGGTGCCGCCAACTCCTCGAACGCTGACTACTCTGCACGCTCCGCTGACTATGGCTCGTCCAACCAGAGCTTTGGCGCTCAGAACGCAAGCTTCGGTAGCTCTTCGGCCCTCGGTCAGGGCTATGGCTTCGGTGGCCAGCAGCAGACGGAAGGCTTTGGCGCTCAAGCCTCTCAGGATTCCCAGGCAGTACAGTCCTTTGAGTCCTCACAGGGCGAGCACGCTAACCAGAACGCAGGTTTCGGCGGCTTCTCCCAGCAGCAGGGCTTTGCCGCGCAGAACAACGGATTCGGTGAGCAGCCGCAGAACCAAGGCTTTGGTGACCAGAACTCTGGCTTTGGCCAGCAGGACCAGAACCAGGGCTTTGCCGCACAGAACAATGGATTCGGTGAGCAGTCACAGAACCAGGGCTTCGGCGACCAGAACTCGCCGTTCGCCGCCCCGGCGCCGCAGCAGAACAATCAGTCCGCTGGTTCCTCTAGCAAGGGCTCTGGCTTCTTCAGCGCGCTGTTTGATTTCTCCTTCAAGGACTTCATTACCCTGAAGTTCGCTTCTGTCATTTACATTCTCGCCGTGGCTTTCGGTGCCTTCCTATGGGCAATCGCTCTAATCGGCGCTCTCGTTTCATTCTCTAACGGCTTTGGAAACGGTTTCGCTGCGCTGTTGGGAGCCATCATCGTCGGAGGTATCTCCTTCCTCCTCTACGTCATCCAAATCCGCCTCGTGTTGGAGTTCTTCGCGGCCAACATCCGTACCGCGCAGAACACCAGTGAGCTTGTAGCCAAGGCAGAAAGCGATGACAAGGAGTAAATCCTTAGCACGGTAGTCACTCCGATAACAGCAATCCCCGCGACCTCGAATGTGTGAGGGCCGCGGGGATGTTGTCTGCTAACAGGGCGCGTGGCGAGGGTGAACCGCAGTCGCCGTAAAAGGTTTCAGTCAGAAGGTTTAGGTGAGATGGTTTGCTTGGGGGCAAACAAACCATCTGCGGTGCTCTAGAAGGTTTACTTGCCCCCAGGGAAGCCTTCTGAGTCGAGCCGTTTGAATAGAACCATGTGTAGGGCGGGGAAACGGTGCTGAGGGAGTGAAAGCACCGCTGGGTGGGAAAGGTAATTAGTCCAGCAAGGTTGCGACGCACTCGGGGTCGGCATCGGAGAGCATCTGGCGGATGCGGTCATACTCCGCGTCCTCGCCGATAGCCTTCGCGGCGTGGCCAAGAGCAGCGATGGCACGCAGCACGCCTTGGTTGGGCTCGTGGGAGAAGGGGACAGGGCCCCAGCCCTTCCAACCATTGCCGCGCAGGCGGTCGAGGCTGCGGTGGTAGCCGGTGCGCGCGTAGGCGTAGGCGGTGATGAAGGCGGTGGGCTCAGCGTCCTTGTGCTTGTCTAGTTCCTGCTCCGCCAGCAGTGCCCACAGCAGTGGCGAATCCGGGTGGGCGACAATTCCCGCGGTGAGATCGGAAGTGCTGTCAGCACCCGGATCGGCAGGCAGCTTGATGGGTTTTGGTGCGAGCATGTCTTTCATTTCCATGCCGCCCCACTGTAGCCCTGTGGCGCCACGACCACCACAGGGGGCCGAAACTAGAAGGATTCGCCTGAAACCGGGGCTAAGCCCAGAAGTCAGAAACGTTGAGCCCAAAGGAGTACAACGCGCGACGCAGCACCGGCAGCGAAAGCCCGATAACGGAGGAAGGATCGCCCTCAATGCGGTCGATGAACCAGCCGCCGAGGGCCTCCAGGGTAAAGGCACCGGCGCATTCGAGTGGCTCGCCGGTGTGGGCATAGGCCTCAATATCTGCGGAGCTGGCTTCGGCAAAGTGGACCGTCGTGCGCGAGGCCTCGACGAAGCGCTTATCGCCGTGGAGCACGCAATGCCCGGTGATGAGTTCCGCGGTACGCCCGGCCTGCGCATGCCAGCGCTCCACGGTGGCCTCGGGGGTGTGGGGTTTGCCTTGGAGGGAGCCGTCGAGAAGCAGCATGGAATCCCCGCCCACCACGACGTCCTCGGGATAGTCGGCAGCAATGGCCTCCGCCTTCGCGGCAGCCAAGGCACAGACGATCTCCGCGGGCTCAGCACCCGCCAGGCGCTCCTCGATAGCCCGCTCGTCCACGTGGGCCGGGGCGATGACCGGCTCCACGCCGGCGCTGCGCAGGATGGACAGGCGGGACGGCGACTGGGAGGCGAGGACGAGGCGCATGTGCTTAGTAGTAGCGGACGTTGCGGAATGCGGACGGGTTGAACACATCGCCCGGCTGGCCCCACAGGTTGCGCTCGGAGCGGGTATCGGCGGCCTTGGCGCGCGCCTCAGAATCGAGCTGGGTGAGCACCGTGGACAGTGCCGCGACCTCGGCGTCAGTAGGGTTGCCGCGCAGGACGGTAAACAGGGAATCAGACATGGATACCTCTACAAAACGATATTGCCGTGCTTCTTCGGCAGAGTCGGGACAATCTTGCGGTCCAGCAGGCGCAGACCCTCAATGAGGGAACCGCGGGTGGCTGCTGGGGTAATAACAGAATCGACGAGGCCGCGCTCAGCCGCCTGGTAGGGAGTCAGGTAATCGGCGGCGTCGACTTCACTTAGCTCCAGCTCAGCGGCCAGCGCGGGGCCGTCGGCTACGGAAATCTCTGCTGTTGGCCACGCATAGGACAGGTCGGCGCCAAGGTCCTTGGAACCGAATGCGATGTAGCCGGTGCCGTGGGCGCGGCGCACGATGACGCTAATCTTGCCCACGCTGGCGGCGGAGTAGGCATGCACGAGCTTGGCCAAGGCGGCCTTCTCCACCTCGAGGGCGGGGGAGTCGACGAACTCGATGATGGGGGTGTTGAAGGCATCGCACAGGCGGATAAAACGTGCTGCCTTGGCTGCGGCCGCGGCATCGAGGGTGTCGCGGTTGGCGATGATGCCCACCGTGCGGCCCTCAATGCGGCCGAAACCGGTGAAAACGCCGCGCACCTGAGAGGTAAGTTCGAAGACATCCTCGCAGGTCGCGGTGACCACGTCGGCAAGGTCCACCGTGCCATCGTCGGCCACGAGGCTATCGAGCTCTCGGTCAGCATCGCTGATGTTGGACTCGACCGAACCGGAGACGATGGTGGCCTCGGCACGGGGAGCAGCAGCACGGTTATTGGAGGGCAGGTAGGAGAGCACGCGCTTGGCGACGTCCACCTCATGCTCGCCCTCCGCCTGCAGGTCACCGTCGGGAGCAATGACGACATCGGAAAGAGCTGCGATAAGCGAGGCATCCTTCGAGTCCGAGTAGACCGCGGTGACCTGCGGGATGAGGCCGGACGCAGTGGTGGCGCGGGCGAGGATGCGCGCCTGCATGGCGGAAGAAATAATGCCTTCCTGAGCGCGCGGCTTATCACCGGCGACCAGTGCGACGATCGGCACGCCGGTCTTAATGGCCAAATCATAGAGTTTGGTGACCTTTTCGCCGTAAACCTCGCCCATGGTGCCGTCGAAAAGCGAGGCGTCCTGAGCATAAGCGCAGACCTTGCGCCCATCGACGGTGCCGAAACCAGTGATGACGCCGTCGGTGTAGGGGCGGTTGTGCTCGCGGCCGAAGTCGGTGGAGCGGTGGCGTGCTAGCGCGTCAGTCTCCACGAAGGAGCCGGCGTCAAAGAGCGCTTCGATGGCGCTGCGGGCAGCGGGAACCTCTCCCTGCGGCGCGCGGGACTCGGTGAGCTTGGCGCCCAGGTCCTCGATCTTGCCAGCGGTCGTCTTCAAGTCAGTCATGAAACACTAGTGTAATACAGCGCAGCCGTGCGCTTTAAGGCGTGCTGTTTACAGCGGAATGTTGCCATGCTTGCGGGATGGGCGCGGGACATTCTTATCGGCAAAGAAGCGCAGATTCTTGGCGATGGTACTGCGGGTTTCGGAAGGGAGAATGACGGCGTCGATAAGCCCACGCTCCGCTGCCTTATACGGATTGAGCATGTGGTCCTCGTATTCGCGCTCGAAAGACTTGGTGAGCTCAGCTACGTCGAGGCCCTTCTCGTGGGCGGCCTTGATTTCCTTGCGGTAAATGAAGCCGACGGCGCCGGCGGCACCCATCACCGCAATCTGGGCAGTGGGCCATGCCAAGTTCACGTCAGCGCCAAGGCCCTTGGAACCCATCACGCAGTAGGCGCCGCCGTAGGCTTTGCGCAGGGTGACGGTGATTTTGGGAACGGTGGCTTCGGCATAGGCGTAGAGCAGCTTGGCGCCGCGGCGCAGGATGCCGTCGTGTTCCTGATCGGTGCCGGGGAGGAAACCGGGGACGTCGACGAGCATGATGATAGGAATATTGAAGGCATCGCAGGTCCGCACAAAGCGGGCGGCTTTCTCCGAAGAATCGATGTCGAGGCAGCCGGCAAAGACCTGGGGCTGGTTGGCCACGAAACCGACGGTGCGGCCCTCGATGCGGCCGAAAGCGGTGACCACGTTATCGGCGCGGTCGGCCTGGATCTCCAGGCAATCGCCGTCATCGGTGAGAGCCTCGATGACCTCCTTGACGTCATAAGGCTGATTGGGGGAATCCGGGATGATGCTATCCAGCACGAGGTCGTCGACGGTTTCTTCGCCCAGTTCTTCGTAGGGCTCTGCCGGGGTCAGCTGCCGGTTATTGGAGGGAAGATAGGTCAGCAGATCATGGACCCAGTCCAAGGCTTCTTCATCGCTGGCCGCGGTGTAGTGCGAGGTGCCAGACTTGTGCATGTGGACGCCCGCGCCTCCGAGTTCTTCCTGGCTGACTTCCTCGCCAGTGACGGTCTTGATGACATCGGGGCCGGTGACGAACATCTTGGACTTCTTGTCCACCATGACCACGAAGTCCGTGAGGGCAGGGGAGTAGGCATTGCCGCCGGCGCAAGCGCCCATGATGACGGAGATCTGCGGGACGACGCCGGAGGCCATGACGTTCTGGTAGAAGGTCTTGGCAATCCAGTCCAGGGAGACAGCACCGTCTTGGATGCGGGCGCCGGCACCCTCGTAGAGGCCGATAAGCGGGCGGCCGGTGGTGATGGACAGCTCCATGATCTTGATCATCTTCTCGCCATAGACCTCGCCGAGCGCGCCGCCGAAGACGGTTCCGTCTTGGGAGAAGATGCAGACCTCGCGGCCGTCGATGGTCCCCCAGCCGGTAACAATGCCATCGGTAAGCGGGCGCTTCTTACCCATGCCGAAATCCGTGGTGCGGTGCACAGCGAGCATGTCTGTCTCCACGAAGGAACCTTCATCGAGGAGGTAGTCCAAACGCTCGCGGGCGGTGAGGCGGCCTTGTGCGTGGACCTTTTCGTGAGCTTTCTCGCCCATGGGTTGGGTCGCTGCTTCACGACGCCTCTTCAATTCAGCGATCTTGCCTGCGGTGGTGTCGGCGCTGAGGGAGTCCAGCTCTGACAAATGTGAGGAAATAGTCATGTTCGGCAGTGTAGAGAGGTTTTGAATAGGAATGTATAGCGGCGCGTGGGTGATTTCTCTCACAATTCATGTTTGTGCAGGTAAACCGTAGTGAAAAATATGAGTAAATCCTCGCGATTGGATGGTTGACGGCATATCTTCACAGTCTAGTGGGCGTGAAATGTGCACTGTGTGGGGGTGGCCGTATGGGAAAACCCCGCCCGTGGTGGGGGCGGGGTTATGTGAAGGGGGCTAGGCGAGCCAGCCGAAGCTATGGAGGAAGAGTTCCACCTCGGCAAGGTCACCTTCGCTAGGGAAGTTGCCCGTGAGGACGGCGTAAGACTCTTCGATGTCGTTGCGGGTGGCTGGGATGAGGTCGTGCTTGAGCAGGTCCTCGGCGATGTGTGTTACCAGGGGTGCTGGCTGCACGGGGTCGAGGTTGATTCTGGTGGCGCTTTTGACGGTGTTGGTAATGGCGGAAAGGAATCCGTTCAGGGTATTCATTTTCCCACCTCTCTATTCTCTTGTAGTGATGATGCGACCGTGCGCATCATTGGGTGGAACCAACTATATAGCTATAGAGGGGAAAAGTCCGCATTTTGTTCACCCTGAGTTAACTTTTGGGTAACCTGACGTGCGGGGTGAGGTAGGGCACAGTTCTCGTTTTAGACCTCGACCGGAAGCCAGGCATAGCCAAAGGGGCCCAGCTCTACGGGGCCCAGGTCCACTGCTTCGTCGGTGAAGTTATGCAGGCAGAGCAAGCCCCCGCGTTGGAACCCCAGCACGCCCTTGTGACCAGTCTCCACGGCCTCGAAAGGTGCGGTGCCCAACTCTGGGTGCGCCTTGCGCTGCTGGATGAGTCCGCGCAGGCGGTGAAGAAGTGAGCCCTCATCCTCAAGCTGTTCCGCCACGGACACGCCTACTCCACCCACAATCGGACGACGTGGACGGGAGGAGGAAGTAAAACCAGCGCCGTCGCCAGGTTCCCACTGCATTGGAGTACGCACGGCGTCACGGTCCGGAAGCTCCGAGGCATCATTCATGCCAATCTCATCGCCGTAATACAGGAAAGGCGCACCCGGCAGCGTCATGAGCAAGGAGTAGAAGAGCTCAATCTTGCGGTAATCATTGCCCAACAGGGGTGCCAAGCGTCGCGCGATGCCCACGTGGGCACGCATCTGATCGTCTGGCAAGTAGTGCTCGTACATGACGGCGCGTTGATCCTCGTCGACCATCTCCAGTGTCAGCTCATCATGGTTGCGCAGGAAGGTTCCCCACTGGCAGCCCTGGGGAAGCTCGGGAAGTTCCGCCATGATGTCGTAGACCGGCGTGGCGTCGCCCAGCGCGAGCGCCTGATACAACCGTGGCATGACCGGGAAGTTGAACACCATGTGGAAGCGATTGCCCGTGCCGTAGAACTCCATGGTGTCTTCCGGGGGCTGATTCGCCTCGGCGAGGATAACAGCCTCTGGGTAGTTCTCTTCCAGGAAAGCACGGATCTTCTCCACGAAGTCCACGGTCTCCGGGAGGGACTCGCCGCCGAGGCCATCGCGTTCATAGAGATATGCAATCGCATCGAGCCGGAAAGCATCCACGCCTTTGTCCAGCCAGAAGGAGAGGATCTTAAAGATTTCCTCGTGGACCTTCGGGTTGTCGTAGTTCAAGTCTGGCTGGTGCGAGTAGAAACGGTGGAAGTAGTACTGCTTGCGCTCCGGGTCCCATGCCCAGTTCGAGGTTTCCGTATCGGTAAAGATGATGCGGATCTCCGGGTAGCGCAGCGGATCATCGCCCCACACGTAGTAGTCGCCATAGGGGCCTTCCGGATCGGTGCGCGAGGCCTGGAACCACGGGTGATCCGTTGAGGTGTGGTTGAAAGCCAGGTCCGTCATGAGGCGCATGCCGCGGGCGTGAAGCTCGGCAACGAGCTCGTCAAAGTCCTCCATGGTGCCGTAATCCGGGTGGATGGAGTAGTAGTCAGCGATGTCATAGCCATCATCGCGCAACGGGGAGGCATAGAACGGGGAGAGCCACAGGCAGTCCACACCGAGCCACTTGAGGTAATCCAGTTTTTCAATAACTCCGCGCAGCGTGCCAACGCCTTCGCCGCGGGTGTCCTTGTACGAGCCCACGAGGGCCTGGTAGAAAATGGCGTTATCGTGCCAGGTCATCGGAGATCCTTCCGTTTAGCCCGCCACAGCAGATACTCCGCTAGGCACAGTGCGCCCGCGAGGAGTCCCGGCCAGATGGCGGGGGAGGGCTGAAAAAGATTAAGAACCGCCTGCAGGAGCGCTAGGGCGGCGAAGAAACCGACGAAGCCTAGCGCAGTATCCCACAGCAGTGCGCGCCGCATTACGCCTTGACACCTCCGGCGGTGAGGCCGGCAACGATACGGTGCTGGAAAATGAGCACCATAATGATGAGCGGAATCGTCACCAGCGCGCCGGCTGCCATCGTGGCGGCGTAGGGGTACTCGAAGGCCGAGGGGCCAGAGAAGCGCGCGATGGCCACGGTCACCGGCTCGGTACCGGTGGTGGATAGCTGCTTGGCCAGCATGAACTCATTCCAGGTCGTGATGAAGGCGATGATGGCGGTGGTAAACAGTGCCGGTGCGGCCAAGGGGAGGAGCACGAGGCGGAAGGCCTGGCTTCGCGACGCCCCATCGACCCTCGCCGCTTCCTCTAACTCCCACGGCAGCTGGCGGAAGAAACTCAGCAAGGTGTAGACGGTGAGCGGCAGCGCAAAGGAGATGTTCGGAATGATCATCGCGCGGTAGGTGCCAATCCACTCAAGGTTGCCAAAAAGCTGGAAAAGCGGGGTAACGAGCGCGATGGCGGGGAACATCGAGGCCGCCAGGATGATGCCCGTGACGATTCCCTTGCCAGGGAAGTCATAGCGGGCCAGCGCATAAGCGGTAAACACGCCGATGAGTACGGCCACTGCGGTCGTGGCCAGGGAGATGATCAGGGAGTTGCCCAACGCATTGAGGAAGTCGTTGCCCTTATCCGTGGCCAGAGCGTCACGGAAGTTGTCCAGGGTTACGTGCGTAGGCCACGGGGTGGTGTCAAAGGTATGGGCTTTATCGCGAAGTGCTGTGACAACCATCCAGTAGAAGGGGGCTAGGCCCCAGAACATGATGAAGAGGATACCGAGGTAGTGGCCGAACTTTTTCATGCTGCGGGCTCCTTATCCTTCTTGGTGCGTTTGTCACGTGCCACACCGCCGACGTCCGCGCCCAAGAAGCGCACGAGGATGAAGGCCACGGTGAAGATGAGCAGGAAGATTAGCGTGGACAGTGCGGAGGCGGAGTTGAAGTTTCCTTGGCGCATGTCTTCGACCACCAGCTGGGAAATCGTGGCAGTGGGCGAGTTGGAGGACGCCGAGATCATGATGACCGGCAGGTCGTACATACGCAGTGCATCGAGCGTGCGGAAGAGAATAGCCACCATGAGTGCCGGCTTCACGAGTGGCAGGGTGATGGTGAAGAAGGTTTGGATACGGGAGGCACCGTCGACGCGGGCGGCGTCGTACACATCGCGTGGAATCATCTGCAGGCCGGCCAAGATAAGCAGGGCCATAAATGGTGCGGTCTTCCACACGTCTGCGATGATGACCGCAAGGCGCGCGTAAAACGGGTCCGTGGTCCACGCGATGCGCTCACCGATGAGCGAGTTGATAATGCCATCCGGAGCGAACATAAACTGCCACAGCTTTGCCGTAACTGCCGTCGGAATAGCCCACGGAATGAGCACCGCAGCACGAACGAGGCCACGGCCGCGATACTCGCCATTCATTACCAGCGCCATGAACATGCCGAGGATGGTTTCCAGAGCCACGGTCACGACGGTGAAGAAAAGCGTAATCTTCACCGCCGGCCAGAAGTCCGTCGCAATAACGCCATCGGGACACGTGGCGGCCTGGCCCGTAGCGGACATGCACCTGTTGGTAATCCAGTAGAGGTAGTTCTCTAGGCCCGCAAAAGAGCCTTCCTCGAATACGCCCGTGGTGGGGTTGAGCCGCTTATTGCCTTGGAAGGACAACATGACAGCTCGCACGATGGGGTAGCCAATCACCACGGCCAGTGCAATGAGCGCTGGCGCGATGAGGCCGGCTGCCTGCAGATACTGCTTGCGCGAATCCGCAGTACGCGTTCTACCAGCCATGCGGTGCCTGCCTTTCTACAGTATGAAAGTTGTAGGGGGGTGAAAGTTGTCAGGATATTAGAGGACAGTTGTGAAAATCATAGCGGGTGCTCCGGGCATCGGTGTTATGCACGCAGTAGCCGCTACTTTGTAGCTCGGGTTGGCCAAGATCAACGAAGGGGCGCGGGCAAGTCTCAGTGGACTTACTCGCGCCCCATACTCGCGGGGAGGATTAACCCTGCGACGCTGCCTCGATGGCTGCCTTCATGTCCTTCGTAGCGTCATCGACGGACTTGCCAGCGGTCAGCGCTGCGTAGGCGTTATCCTGCACGGCCTTGGAGATGGCGGTGTAGAACGGGGAAACCGGACGCGGTGCGGCGTTCTCCAGGGACTCCTTCAGGGCCGGGAGGTACGGGAACTCCTCAACTAGGGACTCATCGTCGTAGATGGAAGCCAAGACCGGCGGGAAGGACGCCTCAGCGAAGGACTTCTGGTTCTCTTCGTTGATGATGAACTTGATGAAGTCCAAGGCAGTGGCCTTGTTTTCCGAGTTGATGTTGATGCCGTTGTTGTAGCCACCCAAGGTGGACACACCGACGCCGTCCTTGCCCACCAGCGGCTGAACCTCGAACTTGATGCCCTTGTCCTCAGCGTTGGTGTACATGTACGGCCAGTTAATAGCGAAGGCGGTCTTGCCCTCGGTGAAGGCGAGGTTGGTCTCCTCCTCCGTTGCGGCGGTGGAGTCCTTGGAGATGGTGCCGTCCTCGTAGGCGTCGACAAGCGCCTGGAGGCCCTCCTTGGCCTCGTCCGAATCAACGGTGACATTGCCTTGGTCATCCAAGACGGAGCCGCCCCAGCCCTCAATGAAACCTGCGGTGTTTACAGTCAGGCCCTCGTACTGCTTAAGCTGCGTGGTCAGGCAGGAGGTGTCGTCTTTGAGCGCCTCACATGCGGAAGCGATGTCCTCGAACTTCTCCGGAGCCTTGTCCGCCAACTCAGTGTTGCGGAAGAGCAGCTGTCCGTTGGTGTTCTGCGGCAGCGCATAAAGGGTGTCGTTGTAGGTGGCGGACTCGACGGTGGGCTCCAGCAGGTCGGAGGTGTCCACCTCGAGGTCACCGGTCAGCGGCGCCAGCCACTGGTTAGCGGCAAAGTCAGCGGTCCACACCACATCGAGCGCCATGACATCGTAGTCAGAGTTGCCTGCCTGCAGGGACTGCACCAGGGTCTCACGCTGAGCGTCGGCCTCGCCAGCGAGCTCCTTAAGCTCGACCTTCTCGTCCGGGTGCTCGGCGTTCCACGCTTCGATAATGGGGGTGATCTTGTCGGTATCGTTCTTGCCCATGGCAAAGGTGATGGGCCCGCGGCCGTCCGTGTCCTTGGTGGCGGCGTCCGAGCCAGCGTCGGAGGAGGAGTCATCGCTGGACGAGCATCCGGCCAAGGTCAGCGCGAGTGCAGCTGTGGTGGCAATGACACCGCGACGAACCGTACACAGGGAGCTGGGAAGAAACGGCTTCTTCATGGAATATTCACCTTTCGGAAAACTTCTGGTGACTTCAAAATAAGGGATCAGGTCCACAGTGCATGTGGTTTTGGCGTTAATCTCACTAGAAACGGGGGTGAAACTACCCCCTATTAGCCGTGGATGCGCTCGTTAGTCGTTAATGCGCTCACCGGTCTCCGGATCGAAGCGGTGCGCCTCGCGGGGATTGAAGGTGAGCACGACGTCGTCGCCGCGCTGGGGTGCCTCGCCCTGTGCCCGGGCGACGAAGCGCTGTTCGCCGACGGTGACGTACACGAAGGACTCGGCGCCGAGCTCTTCCACGAAGTCCACGACACCCTGGAAGCCCAGCGGGCCCTTGTTGATGAACATCTTCTCCGGGCGCACGCCGATGCGGCCGCCGTTGTAATCGAAGATATTCATGGCCGGGGAACCGATGAAACCCGCGACGAACTCGTTTGCTGGTGCGTCGTACAGCTCGCGTGGAGGGGCTACCTGCTGGAGCACGCCATCCTTGAGTACGGCTACGCGATCTCCCATCGTCATAGCCTCCACCTGGTCATGGGTGACGTAGATGGTGGTGGTGCCCAGGCGCTGCTGGAGGCTCGCGAGCTCCGCGCGGGTCTGTACGCGCAGCTTGGCGTCGAGGTTAGACAGCGGCTCGTCCATGAGGAAGGCCTTCGGCTCGCGCACGATGGCACGGCCCATGGCCACGCGCTGGCGCTGACCGCCGGAAAGGTCTTTGGGCTTGCGCTTGAGATAGTCAGTCAGCCCCAAGGTCTTGGCGGCTTCTTCCACCTTGGCCTTGATTTCTGCCTTTGGCCGCTTGGCCAGCTTGAGGGCAAATCCCATGTTTTCTGCCACGGTGAGGTGCGGGTAGAGCGCGTAGTTCTGGAAGACCATCGCGATATCGCGCTCGCCCGGCTCGAGGCCGGTGACGTCTTTATCGTCGATAAGAATGCGACCGCTGGAGACCGGCTCCAATCCGGCAAGTGCGCGCAGAGTGGTGGACTTACCGCAGCCGGAGGGGCCGACGAGGACCAGGAACTCGCCATCCGCAATCTCGAGATTGAGGTCCTTGACCGTGGGGTTCTCGGCACGGGGATAAGTAATGCCGACGTTCTCAAATGTGACCTTTGCCATGCAGTAACCCTAACACTCGTTACTGACACTCAGCTGCAGTGAGGTGCTCGACAGCAGCGAGTAGGATCGGTCACCATGACTGCTCTTGATCTGGACCGTATCCGTGAAGCCGTGGCGGATGACTTCGCCGTCATTGAGTACACCGAGTCCACTGGCTCGACCAATACCGACCTCATGCAGGCAGACAAGGTGGCTGATGGCACTGTCCTGCTAGCCAATGAGCAACTCGCTGGCAAGGGCCGCTTGGGCCGTCACTGGGTCAGCCCGGCCGGTTCGCAGCTTATTTTCTCCGTGCTTATCCTCCCGGATTCACTGGATCATTTAGGAACCCTGCCGCTGGCCGCCGGCCTGGCTGTGACCGATTCCGTCGAAGGAGCGGTACTCAAGTGGCCGAATGACGTGCACATCGGTGGCAAGAAGCTGTGCGGCATCCTCGCCGAGGCCGGCCCAGTGGGCGAGGCTTTCAAGTCCGCGCCGAAGACGGAGGTCTCCAAGGCAGAGGTGGCTAAGGCTGAGGTCTCCAAGGTGGAAGTGAATAAGGCGGAAATCAACAAGACCGAGGTGGCGCCGAAGACCCAAGCGGCGAACCCGCCGTCCGCGCGCGTCGTCGTGGGGATGGGCATCAACGTCACCCTGACTCGCGAAGAGCTGCCTATTGAGGCCGCGACCTCTTTGGCGCTTGAGGGCTTGGACACTGACCGCACTGAACTCGCTATCACCGTGCTGAAGAACCTGCACCGCAGAATCAACCAGTGGGAACAACAGGATCCGCAGCTCATGGCAGATTACCGCAAGGTCTGCTCTTCGATTGGCCAGGAAGTGCGCCTCGAAGCCCCGACCGGTGATGTTACCGGCACTGTTGAAGGCGTGGCTGATGATGGCCGCATCAATGTCGGTGGCGAATACTATTCCGCCGGCGATGTCATCCACCTGCGGCCCGCTGCACAGTAGCTTTTGAGCTTTTGTCGGGAGGGGAGCGTCGTTAAGCACGCGCCCCTCTCTATCAGGCATCCGCTAAAAGGCATATCTCAAAGGGCGTTTTCATCTCTGAAAACGCCATATGGAGACCCCGCAAGGCTTTTTTTGGAGGCAAAGATGCCCGTTGACTGATGCCGTCTAGAAGATGCCGTTTAGAAGGTGATCTCTGCACCACCATGAACTGAGTGCCGCTTAGTCGGGTTGCGTGAGCAGGTGGGTATCATGTGCCCCATGAACCTCATGGAGATGGGACGCGGCGAGGTGGTCCGCGCGGATATGACAGCGCCGTTTCGCACGCTGCTCTTCCCGTTTCTTGAGCTCATTGTGGTCACCGGCGTGTGCTGGATTGCCATTGGCTGGTGTGACTACAACGCTATTGACCTCGCGATCCGCAACGGGCTCGTGGCCCTGTGGGCGCTGCTGGCGGTGTGGCGCTTCATCCTGCCTCTGGTCAAAGCACGACGCAAGCGCTTCATCGTGACCAACCTGCGCGTTATCGCCCGCGAAGGCAAGCGCGTTGACTCGATTCCGCTGAGCGATATCCGCGGAGCCCGCCGACGCCGCGGTGGGATTTCGCTGGCGTTGCATGGCTATGAGCGGCCGATGTACTTTCCGGCCATCCCCAAGGCCAAGCGCGTTGAGGATATCCTTAACGAACAGCCGGTCTGGGGCTAGTTCTTAATCTCAGTCGTGTGCAGCTGGGAATCGAGGTCTTCCGGTGCCAAGTTCGCTGAGCGGAATTCGTGGGTCAGCGGCAGGCGCAGCTCCAAGTCGGTTCCCGGGCACAGCTCAATCGTGGCCTCATCCACGGTGTAGTCCAGCACATGGCCGCCGGACGTGCGTGCATCATCAATGAAGTGAACGTGGCAGCCCGGTACCGAAATGCCCTTCTCAAAGACCGGGGTGCGGAAGCCGCCGATGATGCCGTCGACGTCGCTAAAGCGCAGCTCCTTATCGCCGCCGACCGCCTGGGTCATGGGCGGATAGGGCTTGGATTGCTTGACCACCGTGCGGGTGACAACGTTGCTGAACCGGCCAGAAATACGCACCGCATACATGTAGTTGGCCGAGGGCTCCAGATCATCAATGAAGGAGGACAGCTCCTCGCGCTTCAACCCCTTGGGCGCGGCCACCTTAATGCGGGGGACGAAACTCGTCGCAACGGCGAAGGGAGTTCCCTGGTCCAAGTCCGCCACCGTCGCGGTGCCATCGCCACGTAGCTGGTAGCAGACGCCGTCGAGGATAACCATCTCCCCATCCAGCGCATCGAAGGTACCGATGCCGAAATTGCCCTTACCCAAAAGCTCACCAATGGTCATTTCGCCGTCATAAATACCGTCCAACAGGGCGGTCATGAGCGAGTTCTGGAAGATCGTATGCCGGACAATCATGGCCCCAAGGCTAGTATTGAAGGAGTGAGTGAACAACACAAACCAACCGTTACTGTTTTTGGAGATGGCCAGCTTGCACGCATGATGCAGCCGGCCGCGGCTGAGCTCGACATCCACCTGCGCCTCTTGGCGTCCGAGCCGGGCAAGTCTGCCACGCAGGTCATTCCAGACGTCGTCCTTGGTGATTACCACGACTATGACGTTCTGGTTAAGGCCGCAGAGGGCGCAGACGCGGTGACCTTCGAACACGAGCACGTGCCGACGGAACATGTGCGCGCGCTTATCGACGCCTCCTACAACGTCCAGCCCCAGCCTTCCGCACTCCTCTACGCGCAGGACAAGCTGCTCATGCGCCAGAAGCTTTCCGAGTTGGGAGCCCCAGTGCCGCGCTTTGCCGCCATCGAGTCGGTGGAGGATGCGCGAGAGTTCGCCGCGCTTGTCGACGGGCACGTGTGCCTCAAAGCCCGCCGTGGCGGTTACGACGGCCATGGCGTGTGGTTCCCCTCTGCGGAGGAATTAGAACCGCTGGTAGAGGAGCTTCTGGCCGCTGACACGGCACTGATGGCGGAAGAAAAGGTGGCTCTGACTCGTGAACTGTCCGTGCTCGTTGCCCGCCGCCCTTCCGGTGAGGTCAAGGCATGGCCGGTGACCGAGTCTGTACAGCGCGACGGTATCTGTGCTGAGGCTTTCGCGCCTGCCCCGAACCTCTCGCCGGAGCTGGCGGAACATGCCATGCAGGTAGGTGTTCAGGTTGCCACTGAACTCGGTGTCACCGGAGTCTTGGCGGTGGAGCTTTTTGCCTTTGCCGCTGAGCAGGATGCGGGGGACATTATTGCCTCGGCCTCTGGTGCCCCGGGGGCACACATCCGTGAGGACATCGCGGTCAACGAGCTGGCCATGCGCCCGCACAACACCGGACACTGGACACAGGACGGGTGCGTGACCTCCCAGTTCGAGCAGCATCTGCGGGCCGTGCTGGACCTGCCGCTCGGCTCCACTAAGCCGCTGGCCCCGATTACGGTCATGGCCAACGTCCTCGGTGCGGAGCAGGATCCCGGTATGCCGATGCCGCACCGCGTCCGCGAAGTTATGGAACGCTACCCAGAGGCCAAGATCCACCTCTATGGCAAGAATCACCAGGCAGGACGCAAGATCGGACACGTTAACGTTGTCGGCGACGACGTTGACGAGACTCGCCGCATTGCCCACGATGCTGCCCACTTCCTCGTCCACGCGCAGTGGGCCTAAGCTCGCGGTGGGCTGAAGTCTTTTTGAGAAGGAGATTGATGATGAAACCGCTCGTTGGTCTGATTATGGGCTCTGATTCCGACTGGCCCACTGTGAAACCTGCTGCTGAGGTGCTCGCTGAATTCGGTGTGCCCTTCGAGGTAGGCGTGGTGAGTGCTCACCGCACCCCGGAGAAGATGCTGGCCTACGCTAAGTCCGCCCACGAGCGCGGACTTAAAGCCATCATTGCGTGTGCCGGCGGCGCGGCGCACCTGCCGGGAATGGTGGCCGCGGCTACGCCGCTTCCGGTCATTGGCATTCCGCGCGCGCTCAAGGACCTTGATGGTCTCGATTCCCTTCTGTCCATCGTGCAAATGCCGGGCGGTGTGCCGGTGGCCACGGTGTCCATCGGTGGCGCGAAAAACGCTGGCCTGCTTGCCGTGCGTATCCTCTCCGCTGGCGACCCTGCGTTGGTGGAGAAGATGGCTGAGTACCAGGAGAACATGGCTGCCGAGGTGGAGAAGAAGGACGAGAACCTGCGCTCCCAGCTTCTCGGTGAGTAATTAGCTGGGGAGCTCGCTCGTAAGATCGGGGTAGGATGCCTGCGCGCCTTCTCCAGTAACGGCGAAGGCCCCGACCCGAGCGGCATAGGTGGCGGCCTCCACGAGGTCGTCACCAAGGAGTAGCCGCGCGCACAGAGCACCCGCGAATGCATCGCCCGCGCCCGTGGTATCCACCGCAGTGACCTGCGGGGAGGGGACTGCCACGAGGGAAGTCCCCTCGGCGACGAGCGCCCCCTTCGCGCCCAGCGTGAGAACCACCGAGGCAAAGCCAGCCTCCCTTAAACGCTGCGCCAACTGTGCTGGCGCGCCCTCACCGCTCAACCCCAGCTGTTCCAAGATGAGACCGGCCTCGTGTTCATTGGCCAGCAGCGGATCAGCGCGCAGGAGCGCGTCCTTGTCCACCTCAATGACCGGCGCGAGGTTGACCACGACCCGACCCTTCGCCAGCTCGATGGCCTTGGCAAAGCCATCAGCGGGAATTTCTCCCTGGAGGAGGACCAGCTCCGATTCGGTGATGGGGGAGGAGTGGGAGGCGACAAAGGGGGCGTCGACAAGCGCATTGGCTCCCGGAACCACGATGATGGTGTTCTCGCCCTGCTCGTCTACGGTGATGACCGCCAGGCCGGTGACCTCCTCGCTGGCTTCGACGTGCGTGAGGTCCACGCCGCTGGCCTGCAAGTAGTGCATAGCGGGCGTGGCGTAGGCATCGCGGCCCATCGCGCCGACGAAGCTGACCTGAGCGCCGAGCCGCGCGGCCGCGACCGCTTGGTTCGCGCCTTTGCCGCCGGCGCTGATGGTGCCACCGCGGCCCATAAGTGTTTCGCCCGGCTGAGGATGCCGCGCGGTGTGGACCACGAGGTCAGCGTTGATGGACCCGACTACGCACATGCTCATGCAGACCAGTATGCACGCTAAGCTAACGAACATGCAGTATCCGGTTCTGGTGTTAGGCGCGCGTGTGGTGGCCGGTGAGCCCGGCTCGCTGCTGCGCAGTCGCCTTGACCGAGCGGTGGTGGCTGCCCGCGTGATGCCGGAGGAACCGGTCATCGTCTCCGGCTTCGGGGAAGCGGACGCCATGGCGCGCTACCTCATTGAGCTGGGAGTGAACGCGGGGCGAATCGTCGTTGAGCCGGAAGCGACCAGCACGAATGAAAACCTTGAGCGTGCCCATGCCTTGTGTCCTGACTACACCTATTTTCGCGTCGTGACGAATGATTTTCACGTTCTACGCACACGGTTGTGGGCATGGCATCTGGGGATTCGGGTTCACGTGCATGGCGTTCGTACCCCGGCAAAGGATCGCGCCTGGAATTATCTTCGCGAGGTCGTGGCCACACCCCATTCGCTGCTGCGCATCGTGTGGCGGCGGGTGGTGGCTAGGCGCCGAAGAACAAGAGCACGATGGCAATCAACCAAATGACAAACCAATGGCGCTTTTGCGGGGTAGTTGGGTTGGTCTTCTGTTCCAGCGCCTTGATGAAGTACCACGCTCCGGGCAGGCCGAAGCCGACACCGAATAGTACGTCGCCACTGGTCAGGGTGGCAAAGCCTATTAAGAACGAGAACAGACTCAGCACGCCCTTGAAGATAGAGAAGCGGTGAATCCTGCCGCCTGCTGACTGCTGTTCATGCTCGGGAGAATGAACCGGGGCATAGTCCGGCAATGGGGCCGGGGCATTGGAACGCTGAGGCTCGGCGAAAGGATCTACAGAAGGGGTCGCAGAAGGCTCGGCATAGTTCTGCCGTGTGGGCTCCGCGAAAGGATTAGCCCCGCGGCCACGGAAAGGTTCGGCCGACTCCTCGAAGGGGTTTGAGTCAAAGGGATTGGTCATATGAATAACCCTAGGCCACAGGTAGTCGCAGCCCCGAATCAGAGCTTGGACAGTGCCTTGCTAATTCCTTCCATGAGCGTAGGCTGCGATTGCTTTCGTGGATGCGCAATCGCGCGCAGTCCCATGTACGCAATCTGGTCGGCAGCCCGGTTGAGCGGGTCACCGGCATGGCCCATCACGCGGCGAATCGTGACATCGCAGATGCCGTCAATGTCGTTCCAGGCCTGCTGGAAGCGCGAACGCGACCCCGCTGACAAGCCGCGCCACACGCCCCGTGAGCGCATGGCCTTCGAACCTTTCGTCCGAATCTGCTGCACTGCGTCCAATGCGGCGACGGAGTCGGATTCAATGATCGCCTTCGTGGCGCCAACCTTGAGCAGGTATTTAAGCGCTAAGGTAAGGGATTCGAGCTCCAACTCGTCGGTACTCGCGGAGGTCTCGCGGGTGCGCAAGCGGTAGTCGCCATTTCCTGCCACGAAGCACATCGAGCCTTTGAATACGGTATCCGAGGAGGCATCGGTCGCGATGCGCACCGTGGTGCCCTTAGGCCAGGATGAGGCCTTGGAGAAGTTCGGCCACCAGCGTGCTGTGGGGGTTTCTACCTTTACGACCTCCTTCGTGCGGGGCGCCTCGCCTTCCTTTTTGGCGCGGCGCGCGGTAATGCCGGCTTCTTTGCGCCGCACGGAGCTCGCGCTTCGTGATGCCCTATTCTCCTCCGCAAAGCTTCCCGTCACCGTATAGCCACGCTCTTCGAGCGCGGCGCGCAACGCAGTTTGCCGGCGGCCTGTGACGATCCATTTCCGGCCCCGAATGTTCTTGGTGGCCTTCTCCAACTCGCGGACAGTGACCTCCACGATGTCGCCTGTGCGGATTTGGCCCTTGCGCACGAAGCGGGTGTTTTTCGTGTTGACGGCGATGACCCAGCCGTCGATAGTCCCGTCCTCTGCGGAATCCCAGCGTTCGTCCCACAGCGCGATCGCCACGTGTACCGGCGCCGAGACCATGTCTGCGGTTATCTTGCGGGTGCCGTACGTCCGCGACTGATTGCCCGTGAGGGCAGAGAGCTCGAGTGGTTCCATAGCCCTTCTAGTAAACCATTAGAGAAGTTCTGTGTAACGCTTGGCTATTAGTTGCCACATACCTAGTGAGCCCATCAGTAATCTGGAGATTTTTAGTGTCTGTTTTAACTTTGCCTGGTTCGCGGAAGCGGGAGTTTTCCCGTCTCTTCCGCGAGCATTACCCGGCGGTGTTGGCGTATCTGCGCCGCCGCGTGCCACCGAGCCATGCCGAAGAGCTGGCTGCTGACGTCTTTGAGCGAGCCTGGGCCGGCTTCGACTCGATGCGCAGCACGCCGCTGCCCTGGTTGTATGGCATTGCCCGCAACGTTATGCGCGAGTTCTACCGAACGCGCCGCGAGACGGAGAACCTTGACGATCATGAGCTGGAATCGTACGCCGGCTACGACGCTGTCGATTTAAGCCTCGATATCAGCGAAGCCTTCCTGCGTCTTCCCTCTGCCGACCAGGAAATACTGACTCTCCATGCTTGGGAGGGGCTCGACCACCCGGAAATCGCCGAGGTCCTGGGTATTTCCCGCAACAACGTTCGCGTGCGCCTGCACCGCGCCCGTACTCATCTATCCGAACTCACAGGAGAAACCGATGCCTAACTCTCTCGAACAGCTACGTAAGGCGAACCCCGTCCCGGACGCCGCGCTTTCCGACGATTCCCTCAAGCACTCCGAAGCCACCCTCGCCCGCATTACCAAGGGGCGCCCGACGTGGACCTATGCAGCGGCTGGCGTGGCGGTTCTCGCGTTGGTCGGCGGTGCGTTTCCACTGCTTAATAACTCGGAGCCGGTGGCCTCGGCTGCGGAGGTTCTGACGCAAGCCGGCGAGGCTGCCGCTACCCAGCCAGATGCCGTGGATAAGGGCGTGACCGCGAAGGAATACATGAAGCGCGTCGATACCCTCGGCGATGCCACCGCGATCACCGAATATGCGGTGGACGCCGGAGGTGCCGTGGAGGTCTCCTCGCAGGGAGAGGTCCCGGGATTTGACCCGCAGCCTTCGGTGAATCCAGAGGACCTCGTCATCGCGACCGACCGTGCGCAGCTGGAAAAGCTTGCGGATACCTTCCCCAACCGCGCCCTCGGTGCGCTGGAATTGCTGCTCCAGCCTGGACTGAGCAGTGAACAGCAAAAAATCACCTACGACATTCTGGCGGATACCGACGGCAATGATGTGGGTAGCGTCGAAGGCGAAGGTGACGACGAACTAGTCACCGTGATTCGCGATTCCGACCAGGTCTCCTTCTCCGTCCTCCCCGCCAGCGGCCAACTGGTGCGCGTAGTGGGGCTGGTAGGCCCAGACGTGGAAACCACCGTGGACGCCACGGCCATCCTGGACTGCGTCTCCGTCACGGGCTTGGAGGGGCCGGACCGCATCTCGCTGGCATGCGCTGATAACAACTACCTGGTTAACCAGCTGGAATGGAAAAACTGGGGAGCCGATTCCGCGGAGGCGGAAGGAGTGGCCATCGAGAATGACTGTGACCCTAACTGTGCGGAGGGCACGTTTAATGAGGAGAGGGTAAAGGTGGTCGTCGATAAGCGCGAGGCGTGTGGCTACCACGCTGAGGTGTACTCCCGCGTCCGTGTGCAGTACCCCGATGGCCGTGAGGAGGAACAGCCGATTGGCTGCGCTCCCTAAGTAAGTTGGCGCAAGGCGAACTGGCCGTACATATCCCCTAAAGCCTCGGCGGTGAATTCACCGTCGGGGCTAAACCATTGGGCCACACCGATTCCCATGTCGATGAGCGACCAGCAGGCGATTTTCAAGTTTTCGGCGCGGAAGTCGCCTTCGTTGACGATGGCCATCCAGCGCGCGACATAGTCGCGGCGTAGCTGCAGGACGACTGACTTGTGGGGTTCTTCGAGGTTGGTGAGCTCGTTGTTGACCACGCGGACCCGCCGGGCATGAGTGGCGTGGTAGATGACGTGGGCTTTCATGGTGGCGACGAGCTTCTCGCGTGGGTCTTTCAAGCCCGCGAGTCCGGCAGCGTTAGCGCGGAGGAGGTCCTCCATGGCGGTAATGGTGACCTCGGCGAGGAGTTCTTGCTTGGAGGAGAAGTGATTGTAGAGGCTGGAGGCGCGCATGCCGACGGCCTTGGCGATGTCCTCCATGCCCGTGGCGTGGTAGCCGCGCTGGTCGAAGAGGTCGAGCGCGGCGGCGGCGATTTGGTCGCGACGTTTCTGGTTGGCCACGGTGGGGCGTCCTCCTGTTCTAGCTAATGGTGGTTAGTGTACAGGGCAACTGCTTGACAGGTGCCGAGATTCACGTCACAATTATGGCTAATCGTCATTCGTATTACCTGGAGAAGCAACCATGTCCCACAACCTCTTCGAGCGCACCACTGACTTCCTCGGCGTCTTCGACGGCCTCTCTGAGGCCGATGCTGCTGGCTGGAAACGTGCCGCTCAGTTTCGCGAATACTCCGACCCGGTGATCAACAAGCATTGGCAAGCTTCCGAGTACCCGCTGGACTTGGTGGAGCGTTTGGGTTCCTTGGATGTGATGACGGACGGGCTGGCTGTGGAAGGCCACGAGCAGATGTCCACGCTCGGTGCTGGTTTGGCGCTCATGGAAATCACGCGTGCGGATGCTTCGATGGGTACGGTCATCGCAGTTCAGGCAGGATTGGCCATGCGCTCGATTGCGATGCTGGGTTCGGCGGAACAGAAGGCTTCGTACTTGCCGCAGATGGCCTCGTGCTCTCTGCTCGGCGCATTCGGCCTGACCGAGCCCGCGCACGGTTCGGACTCCATCGCGCTCGAAACCACCGCGGTTCGCGATGGTGACGAGTGGGTCCTCAACGGCGAAAAGAAGTGGATTGGCAACGGTGCTTCCGGCGGCATCACCATCATTTACGCCCGCATGGAAGACGGCAACGTCGGCGGCTTCATCGTTCCGCAGGACAGTGCCGGCTACTCCGCCACCGTGATTGAGGGCAAGCTTTCCCTGCGTGCCATCCACCAGGCACACATCTCGCTGACTGACTGCCGCATCCCCGCCGCCAACCAGCTTCCAGGCTGCCGCAGCTTCAAAGACGTTTCCCGCGTGCTCACCGCGACGCGCATTGGCGTGTCCTGGATGGCGCTCGGTTCGGCGGTGGCCTGCTACGAGATTGCCCGCTCCTATGTGCTCGAACGCGTTCAATTCGGCCGTGAACTGGCCAAGGCGCAGATTATTCAGCAGCGCTTGGCCAATATGGTGCTCGACTTGAGCCAGATGATGCTGACCTGCCGCGAGGTCTCTTTGCGGGAAACTGCAGGGGCCCTGGCGCCGGAACAGGCCTCAGCGGCGAAGCTTCATAACACACGCGCTGCTCGACGCATCGCTGCTGATGCTCGCGACATGCTCGGAGGAGTCGGTATCCTGCTGGAGAACGATATCGCGCGCCACTTCGCTGACATCGAGGCCATGCACACCTACGAGGGCACCGATACCGTGCAGTCGCTCATCATGGGCAAGAAGATCACGGGCTTCTCGGCATACAAGTAGTCAGCCGGCCGGGGAGGTGGAATCGCTCGCTGCTCTCAATGGCATTTTCCAGAAGGTATTCGTTAAAAGGCGTTTTCAGGCTTGAAAACGCCTTTTGGACTTTGCATATGGTGTTTTCAGGAGCGAAGCTGCCTTTTAACTGATGCCTTCTGGTAATTGCCTTCCGGCAGATACCTTTTAAGTGATGCCTTCCGGCGAATGCCGTATGACTGGTACTGCTCAGAGGACGTCTCCTGGGGATAACCGTTCCATTTCAGCAGTCAAAAGGTAAGTCCGGGCTAGAATTCCACAGTTTCGTTGAAATGAGCGCTCAGCGATGGTGCGAGTAGGTGGGACATGGCCAAAGTGGGGAGCATGAATGATTTCGATAAGCTCATCCACCTTCGTAGGTGCCCTAATGACCACCCCGTCTGGCGGGAATTAGCTAACGGATCCGTTATCCGCCTAACCTCACGCTACGCGATCTCGCGAGATTCCTATTGTGATCTCCCTCGACATCGGCAACAGCTTATAGATGTCAAAGCAGTGGGGCTCAGTGCGAATAACGCCGTGGTCGTCGGGGTATCGGCGGCACGCATCCTGGGGTTATGGACGCTTCCACCAATGGGTGAAAAGGTGTCGCTTGCGCGTCCGTCAAAGTCAGTTCCGCGAAAGCTGGACTGGGGAGAAAAGGTGAGCTATCGGAAAATGGCAATTCCCCCGGGACACATAGTGACAAGGGAAGAGATTCGGTGCACCTCTGTTGCGCGTACGTGTCTCGATATTGCGCGGTTATGGTCGTTTGGTGAGGGACTCATGGCAATGGATTCTGCGTTGCGCCAAAGACTGGTGAACATCGATGAGTTGAGAAGGATGACTGTGGAGCTGGGAAGAGCAAAAGGGATAGCTACCGCTAGGAAGGCTGTCGAGCATGCCAATGCCCTTTCGGAAGCTCCATACGAATCGTGGGCACGGGCACTTATCATCGAATCCCGGATTGGGCACAGAGTTAGACTGCAACATGAGTTGCCTGGTGGGTATCGGCCAGACTTACTTATCGATGACCATCTTGTCGTGGAAATCGATGGAGCCGTGAAATACGATGGGGAAACGTTTGGCACACCCACCGATGCCGTGATCCGCGCGGAGCGGCAACGCGAGAAGCATATCCAAAACATGGGTTATGTTGTTCTACGCTTCAGTCCCACCCAATTGCTACGGGATAAAGAACGAGTACTTGCTGAGATTCGGCGAGGGCTAGATGGTCTGCAGCGCCGCCAGTCGGCTTGAAAAGGCAATAGCTGGGCGGCATCTCACAAACGGCATGTGGCAGAAGGCGTTCTCACGCCTGAAAACGCCTTTTGAGGCTTCCAAATGGTGTTTTAAGTGGTAATAATGCCTTCTTTACGATGCCTTTGGGCAGATGCCATGTGGAGCCGGGTTGGCTTTCGGGGCAAGGCGTAAGAAGGACCAGTTGGTACGCGGTAAAAGCGGTGGAAAGGTAAGCCCCGCTCCAAGAAAAGGGGGGAGCGGGGCTGCGGGAGGGCACGCGGCGGTGAGAGGTCGGGGCTAGTTGTTCAGCGGCTTACGGGTCGCGGCCATGTGCTTGGCGCGCTCCACGTTGGCCGGCAGGAGGACCAGCGGCACGTCATACTCCACTTCGCGCTCGCAGAACTCGGTAAAGCTGAGTGAGCCGGAGCCGGTGTACATCTCGGCGAGCTTGGCCACGATGACGTGGTCGTTCTCGGTGGTGCCCTCGATGGGCCAGTCGCGGTCTAAGGCGGGGGAACCGGAGTACATCTCAATCTGCTCATCGGCGGGTGGGGTGTAGGAGTCGGCGAGGTTGCCGGCCTCCTCCACAGCGCGGGCGAGGACGTGGTCGAAGGACATGAGCACGACGTCATCGGAGGACAGGAAACCTGCCTTCTGGGCCTCGAAGGCCGAGGAGAAGTTGCGGGCGGAGGCGACGAAGTCGAAGGCCTTCTGGTGGTAGTCTTCAACGCCGGCAGCCTTGAGGCGCTCCAGCGAGGAGATGGTGCCGGTCCAGCCGGGGTAGAGGCCCACGGTGCGTTCCGGGAAGCCGAGGCGCGTATCGGCGTGGGCCACGATGCGGTCGCAGGCCAGGGCGGTTTCGAAGCCGCCGCCCAAGGCCACGCCGCGCACAGCCGCCACGACCGGCACCGGGGCGAACTTGAGGGCACGCAAGGTGGTCGAGCCGTCCGAAAGGAGGGATTCTACGAGCGACGCGTCGCCAGACTCGCCGGCGGAAGCGATGGAGCCCAGGTCAGCACCCGCGCAGAAAACTGGCTTGTCGTTGCCAATCACCAGCGCGACGAGGTTCTCCGAGGCCACAGCGCCCAGAGCAGCGCGGATGACTTCGAGGGCTGGGGTCGGCAGAGAGTTCATCGGCGTGTGCAGGTCAATGATGCCGATGCGCCCAGCCGGGGTGGAGACCGCGTGGACAGCGCCCGCCTCCTGAGACACGATGGTCTCCGCATCCAGAGAAGCCAGGGTGACAACACCCTCGCGCGGCGCGAGTTCCTGACGTTCTCCCTGAGAAGAGAGCACCGAGCCCTTGCCGTAAAAACCGCCCGCCGAGGCAGCGGCGGCGACCAGATCCGGAACGTCTGGGCCGTAAGCGGAGGCGACGTGGTCGATCCCGATGGCGTCGGCAAGCGCGAAGATGCCCTTCTTCCAACCGAAACCAAGAGTAAGGCCCTCGTCGATGAGGCCCACGTGGTCCGCAATGTCAGGTGCGACCTCGCAGCAGTACGCCAGCGTGTCGAGGAAGACGGCGCGGGCAAAACGGCCGCCGGGGGAATCGGTCTCCATGACCTCGCGCGGATCTTTGAGTCCCACGACAGGATCGGAGGGCTGAGTGCGGGGTACGTATTCGTAGGAGGAGTTGATGACCTCGTCACGGCCGCGGTAGAAGCCGCCATCACCGGTGCGGCCGGTCAGACCGCGAGAAACGAGGCCCTCGATGAAGGAATCATCGCCAAGCGGAACGTCCAGGAGCGGATCGCCCTCGGGGAGGGCCGTCTCCAAAGACTTCCAAATCGGCTTGACCAGCTGGAGTCCGATGTAGTCGAGCAGCCCGAAAATACCGGTGCGGGGGATGCCGAAGGCGCGGCCGAAGGCAGCGTCGGCAAGCTCGTAGCTCACGTCGAACTCGCGGGCGCGGGCCACGCCGGCGGCCATCCAGTAGCAGCCCACGCGGTTGGCAATGAAGCCCGGGGTATCGCGGCATTCGAGGGCAATCTTGCCCAGGGTTTGCTCGATGGTCGTGCGCAGCGTGGCTTCCGTAGAACCGGAGGCGATGAGCTCCACCAGGCGCATGGCCTTCGGAGGATTGAAGAAGTGCGTGATGGCGAACTTGTCGCGGCGGGCCTCCGGAACGCCCTCGAGGAGGGAGGCCAGCGGCAGGGTAGAAGTGTTCGAGCTCAACAGAGCATCTGCGGACAAATAAGGCTCGATGGCCTCGTAGAGCGAGTGCTTGGCGCCGAGGTCCTCGAAGATGGCCTCGATGACCCACTCGCGGTCCTCCAACAGCGCGTAGTCATCGCTAGCGCGCACGCGCTCGGCGAACTCCGGCAGGTGGAAGCCTTTGCGCTTGAGCTGGATATCGACGCCCTTTTGGGCGCCCTCCACATTCTGGTCCAGCAGCACGACGTCCATGCCTGCGGACGCGCAGAGTGCCGCAATGCCGGAACCCATAGAACCTGCGCCGATGACGGCTACCTTGGTGATGCTCATTTACTTCGCTCCATTCTCAATAATCATGGCGATTCCCTGACCGCCGCCGATGCACATGGTGACTAGGCCGTAACGCTTGCCTTGGCGGCGGAGCGCATAAGCCAGCTTGGTCAGCAGGATGACGCCCGTGGCGCCGACCGGGTGGCCGTGGGCAACAGCGCCGCCGAAGACGTTCGTCTTGGCCGGGTCGAAGCCCAGCTGGTCCTGCACAGCGATGGCCTGGGCGGCGAAGGCCTCGTTGGATTCGATAAGGTCGATGTCCTCCAAGCTCAGGCCTGCTTTTTCCAAAGCCTTCGGCACTGCGGCGATGGGGCCGATACCCATGCGTGTCGGATCCACACCCGCGATGGACCAGGACACAATCTTCGCCAGCGGGTCAAGGCCACGCTTGTCCACCTCGTCAGCGGTGGCCAGCACGGCGGCCGCCGCACCATCGTTGATGCCGGAGGCGTTTCCGGCGGTAACGGTTCCGTCCTTAACAAAGACCGGCTTGAGCTTCGCCAGCTTCTCGACGTCCGTCTCCCTCACCCCCTCATCAAAGTCCAACTCGCCGACCGGGACGATCTCCTCGGCATGCACGCCCTCCGCGCGGGCCTTGGCGGCGCGCTCTTGGGATTCGGCGGCGAACTCGTCCTGGCGTTCGCGGGAGATGTTGTTATCTGCGGCGACGTTTTCTGCGGTCATGCCCATATGCCCGGTGCCGAAGGGGCAGGAGAGTGCGCCGGTCAGCCAGTCATAGAGCTTGCCGTCACCCATGCGCTTGCCAAAGCGCGCGCCTTCGACGGAATAGGGAGCGTTGCTCATGGATTCCACGCCGACGGCAAGGGCCAGGGAGCCGTCGCCGGATTGCAGAAGCTGCGCCGCGCTGATGACGGCCTGGACACCGGAGCCGCACAGGCGGTTCACGCCCATGGCGGTGGATGAGTCCGGCATGCCTACGTTTTTAGCGATGGTCCGCGAGAGATAGAGGTCCTTCGGCACGACGGGCATGACGTTGGAGGCTACGGCGGTGTCGAGGTCTGCACCCGAAAGTCCCGAACGCTCAATAGCTGCTTCTGCTGCGAGCGAGCCGAGTTCGGTAAGCGAAAGGCGGGCGAGGCTGCCGCCAAATTTGCCGATGGGCAGGCGCGCAGCGCCAGCGATGTAGATGTCCTGAGTCATAGGGTCCTCCACAAGTTAAGCGAATGGCTATTAGTTAACTCAGTATCCTAGGTCACTTTTTCTCACCGCGCAATGGTCCGTCACGTCTGGGGCGCGGGTGCACCCAACCGCCTAGTTGTTTACAGATTGTTGAACAACCCTTATGCTTTGACCATTCAATAATGCGACCTGCGTCACGAAAGGTTCTCTCCAGTGAGCTCTGAATCAACCACCCCCTCCGCAGTTCCGGCCTCTGACCAGACACCTCAGCAGGCTCAACCGCCCAAGGGCATCGGCGCCATGGCCGGTGCCATGTTCCTCATGGCCACCTCGGCCATTGGCCCGGGCTTTTTGACCCAGACCTCGGTCTTTACCGTCCAGATGGGCGCGGCCTTCGCCTTCGCCATTGCGTTGTCGATCATCGTGGACATCGCCATCCAGCTCAACGTTTGGCGCGTGTTGGCCGTCTCCGGCATGCGCGCCAACGAGCTGGGCAACACCGTTCTTCCCGGCTTGGGCTGGTTCCTCGCCGTGCTTGTCTTCATCGGCGGCATGGTCTTCAATATCGGTAACATCGCCGGTTCGGGACTGGGCCTCAATGCCATGATCGGCATCGAGGCGCGCTGGGGCGGCGTCATCGCTGCGGCGATCGCAGTCTTTATCTTCTTGTCTAAGCGCGCCGGCGTGGCCCTAGACCGCATCGTCGCGGCCCTCGGCGCGGTGATGATTCTGCTCATGCTCTACGTAGCCATCGTGTCCCAGCCCCCGGTAGGTGAGGCCCTGAAGAACACCGTCATGCCAGAGAACATCGACTTCTTTGTCATCACCACTCTCATCGGCGGCACGGTGGGCGGCTACATCACCTTTGCCGGCGCGCACCGCCTCATCGATTCTGGCCTCTCGGGCCCAGAGAACGTTGGCGCCATTACCAAGACGTCCGTGCTCGGCATCATCGTTACCGGCATCATGCGCGTGCTGCTCTTCCTCGCGGTCTTGGGCGTTGTCGCCACGGGCGTGGCCCTGTCCGAGGACAACACGGCCGCCGATGCCTTCCGCCACGCTGCCGGCGAGTTCGGCCTCCGCGCCTTCGGTGTCGTCCTCTTCGCCGCCGGTCTGTCCTCCGTAATCGGTGCCTCCTATACCTCGATTACCTTCGTGACCACACAGAAGACCAGCCCGCGCACCCGCAACTTCCTCACTGTCGGTTTCATCGTGGTATGCACGATCCTCTTCGTGATTCTCAACTCCGCCCCGCAGAAGCTGCTCATCTTCGCCGGCGCCTTCAACGGCATCATCCTGCCCATCGCCTTCGCTATGGTCATGTGGGTAGCCTTCCGCCGCCATGACCTGACCCACGGCGTCAAGCAGCCGATGTGGCTGCTCATCGCCGGTGTGCTGGCCCTGGGACTGGAAATTATTATCGGCGTCAAGTCTATTTCTGGAATCGTTGAACTATGGGCATAATGCACAGCCCGGCCGAGGTTCGCTCTTTCGCCCGCTCGCACGATATGACCACCACCGCTGGTCACGCTCGCGGATTTATGCAGGCCAACCTCATCGCCCTGCCGCGCGAGTACGCCTTCGACTTCCTTCTCTTTGCCCAGCGAAACCCCAAGCCATGCCCCATCGTCGGCGTGCTCGAGGCAGGGGAGTTCACGTCCGACCTCATCCCTGGCGGGGACATCCGCACCGACATCCCCGCCTACAACATCTACGAAGACGGCCAGCTTACGCACACGCTTAACGACGCCACGCCTTTCTACTCCCCCGACACCGTCTCCTTCCTCATCGGTTGTTCGTTTACCTTTGAGAACGCCCTTCTGGAGAACGGCATCTCCATCGCTCACATCGACCAAGGCCGAAACGTGCCGATGTATCGCACTTCCATCGCCACCACCCCAGCCGGGGTCTTCTCCGGTCCCATGGTCGTATCGATGCGCCCCATTCCCGCGAACCAGGTCTCCGACGCCGTGCGCATCACCTCCCGCTACCCGGCCGTCCACGGTGCCCCGGTGCACGTCGGCGACCCGGCAGCCATCGGCATCGAGGACCTGTCTCAGCCTGATTTCGGCGAGGCCATCGACACCCCCGAGGGCACCATCCCCGTCTTTTGGGCCTGTGGCGTGACCCCGCAGGCCATTGTCATGAACTCGCGGCCCAGCCTCGCCATCACACATGCGCCCGGCAAGATGCTTGTTACCGACATCCCGGACCGCGACTACCTCATCCCCTAAACTCCGCCCATTCGGGTGGTGGGCGAAAGGGCCAGGCGGCCCCGACACTGTGGTCCCCTCGGTTTAGTCCCCCGCGAAAATCGCAGGTTAAAGATATGCTCTGATGCTCTTATTGGTGCAAGAATCAAGACCATCTTCGATGATGAGCACGGGCTTTATGGTGCTAAACGCATCGCTGCAAGCCTCAACGACGATATGGACTTCGGCCCGATAAATCACAAGAAGGTTGCACGCATCATGAAATCCATGGGGCTAAAAGGCTTTACCAAACGGCGTCGATGCATCACCACTAGGCGCAAGCCTGGTCACCGAGTCATGCCAGATCTAGTAGGCCGCAAATTCACCGCTGACAGGCCGAACCACGTCTATGTAGGCGACATCACCTACCTGCCGTGTAAGGGCGGCAAGAACATGTACCTTGCCACGGTCATTGACGCCTATTCACGCAAGCTCGTTGGTCATGCGCTAGCCGATAACATGCGGGTATCTCTGGTAATCGAGGCTTTGTCTCATGCCAGCAAAGTCCGCGGAAGCCTTGACGGGGCAATTTTCCATTCTGATCATGGCAGTGTGTACACCTCACAGGCTTTTCAAGACCACTGCGCCCAACTTGGTGTGCGCCAATCCATGGGCGCGGTGGGAACTAGCGCCGATAATGCCCTAGCAGAGTCATTTAACGCCACCTTAAAACGTGAAGTGCTACGTGATCGGAAAGTCTTTGACAATCCAATCAGCTGTCGCCAAGAAGTCTTCCGGTGGTGCATGCGCTACAACACCCGCAGACGGCACTCCTGGTGCAACTTTCTAGCCCCCAATGACTTCGAAGCACTCACATCAGCTACACTGACCCAAGCAGCATAGCTAACCCCCGACGTGTCTACTTTCCGGGGGTCAGGCCCGTGCTCGACAACCCCAGCGGACTCAACGCCCACGCCAGCGTCGCGGACCATGCGGCCGGGTACCGGAAGGTGGCCAAGGCCGCGGGCATCGCGATTTAATCCCGCGCAGAGCCGGAGACTGTGACCTGGCGATCATTGATGCGCAAGGTGCTGTCAGCGGCAGCAATAACTGCGGCATCGTGCGTGGCGGCCAGAACGAGTGCGCCCCCGTCCGCAGCTCGCCGCAGGAGCGCGATAACTTGGTCGCGGTTAGTGGGGTCGAGGGAGGCGGTCGGCTCGTCAGCGAACACATAAGCCGCGCCGCGGAGCAGGGCTCGGGCGATCGCCAGCCGCTGCTGCTCGCCTCCGCTGAGAATAGCTGCCGGCCCGTCGAAGGGGACATCAAGACCGACTTCGCCGAGGGAGTGCAGCAATTCTTCTTTGGAGTATTGCTTCCTGGATAGCCCGAGGGTGAGGTTATCTTCGCAGCTTAGTTCGGGAATGATTCCGTGGTCTTGGTGGATTATCGCTGCGCGTTCTCGCCAGAACCTCCGCCTCCGCTTCATCCTCCACGCGGAGGCATTCTCACCGTCTATCCGGAGGAGGCCGTCCGCCGGCGGCAGGAGCCCGGCCAAGGTGTTGAGCAGCAAAGTCTTTCCGGAACCGCTGGCTCCACAGATGGCGACAAAGCCTGGCCCGGGTAGGGAAAACGTTGCATTTTCCACGAGGGACTTCTTCACCATCCGCGTGCTGCGCCCCACAGAAAAAGTCGACTCCGCGGCGAGACAGAGATGAGAGGTGGAAATCTCCGGCGGCAGAGTGGGGGACTGATTGGGGCTAGCCAATGACATTGTGACTCCTAGGGGAGGCGGACATGTGCTGAGAAATACTGAGACGGACAAAACCGAGGTAGACGATTAAGACAAGGCAGCTTAGCGCGGTGAAGGTGTAGAGGAACGGGTTGGGAAGCAGTAGCGGAGCCAGGACGGACAATATGACGACAACTGTCAGGCTGACCAGTTGGCTTTTGAATAGTCGCCACATCGTTTTGTCCGGTGATTGCCCAGCGCTGTGGAGGAGTACCAGGAGGCGACGGTGAACTCGGAGCTGGATGCGCGCCTGGACTATCAAGGCCGCAAGCGTGGCGAGCAAAGCTCCGAGGACGCTCAGGATACTCAGCCAGAACAGCGCCGTGCTGGCTACTAGTTCGGCCAGACCGCGATCGGCGGCGTGTACCGGGTACACGTAGCCTTCGAGGCCGGCAGCGGTAAGTTCTGGACCCAGTTCCGAGAAATCCGCGAAGAGCAAATTTTTACTCGAAGCTGTGGAGCTTAGGAAGTCTGCGTCGAAGCCGGATAGATCGTCCGTTTCAAGCACGTAAAAACAATCGCCGGGAACCAGTTCCCCCGACATTGTTCCACTAATGAATCCGACCGCATGATCGGCACTGACCGGACCAATTTGCGCAGACTTAAGGAGCAGGTCGCCGGATTCCTGAGCCCACAGATCCACGGAAGCTGCGAAATGCTCTTGGGCTGCGGAATAGTCGACCGAGTGGTTGTCGTCTCCGGGACGGAACTGATAATCCTGCAGATCGTGCCATTGGCGGTTAGCAAGTGCCACGGGGCAGGAGTCCGGCACACCGGTACCTTCTTTCGGCAAAGTATGGCTGAGGACAGCCCCGTGCTCCCGTTCCCAGCTGAGCGCGAAGTCGCGGAAGTTCTGCTGCACACTGGGCGGCAAGAGCTCGCCTCCTTCCGCGCGGCCAGCAGGGCCGTCGAAGTTGGCTGAAAAATGCAAGGCTCCAAACTCCGCGAGAGATTTCCAGGTCTGCTGGGCCTCGGATTCCTGCTGGTAGGAGCGGAGCGCAGCCGCTGAGCTAAGACCCGCTGCTACAAAGGTCACGCAGGTAAAGACCGAAATTACTTTCAGCGCTTTTCCCGCCGCCTTCTCTGCGGGGGCACGCTGCCCCAGCAGCGCTACTGCGCGGCGCAACAATGGGGCGGTGACGGCTACGGCCAAACCGGTGGTAGCCAGGGCCAAGCCTATCCCGGCGGCGTAGAACCTGAGGAACAGGAGAGCAAAAGAATAGCTTCCTTGGCGGGCGAGGAATGTACTCGCAAGGCCAATGAGAACTAGGTGCGGGAGGATGACAAAGGCCCATTGCCGCCAATTGCCTTTTTGACTGCGGTGCCCTCCATTTATTGTGCGCAGCGCTGCCAATCTAAGACCGGAAACCCGAAGAACAAATACCAGGGCAAAAAGGGAAACGACAAATAGAAACAGGATCGCCACCAACGCGGGCAGGCGGAATACGACCGATTGGATGAGGTGAAGGAACTGCGTCTTTTCGCTTAGCCTGAGCCCGTCATTCCTGGCCGATTCGTAGAAGTGGTTCGCATTGCCACCCGTTGCTTTGGGAACCAAGACGTAGTCACCGTGGTAATCCAGCGACCCAAGCTCACTGGACGCTTGGCTCAAGGCATCCGGCCGGTTGAGCCGGGGAATGCGTTCCGGTGCTGGATAATTTTGCTCCAGCGGGATGAAAACCTCGTGGGAAGTCCCGCTTGCGTCATCGGTGCCAGTCAGCCGGTAGATGGAGTAGCCGTTCTGCTCGGCCAATGAAACCAGTGAGTTACGGATTACCGTCGGTGCGTAGTCTGACTCAAGTTCCTCCGCGAGTGAAGTCTTAGGCTCGACGTAGTCAAGACTAAAGGTTGATTCGACCCCTAAGGACAAGGGCTTGGTGGAGTCAACCAGGGCTGTCAGCAGCCACCCAGTAGTCGCGATGACTGCAGCAAGAAGTAGGCTCAAAAGCCCAAGTACTAGGGGTCGAATGCGCATGAGTTCTAGCAGAAGTTGTAGTAGTAGTGAAGCGTCCTGGGTTTAGTTCCGCTTCTTTTACGGCCCTGTGTTGATGGGCTGGGTGAGATAGTACTCGGTTTCTACTTCTTGTGGGGTGGCGTAGTCCAAAGCTTCATGAACCCGCTTAGTGTTCCACCAATGCACCCACCGCAAGGTGGCCAATTCGACTTCTCCGACCGACGTCCACGGACCCTGGGCATGAATCAGTTCCGCCTTGTAGAAACCGTTGACTGTTTCGGCTAGAGCATTGTCATAAGAATCGCCGACTGTTCCCCACACTCGGACGGATTCCTGACTCAGCTAGCGCAGTGGAATACTTCAGTGACACATACTGGCTGCCCCGATCGCTGTGGTGAATTAGCTGGTTTCCATGGATTCGCCCTGCAGTCGTTAACGCATGCTCCAAAGCCTCCATCGGCAGCGCATCGGTACGCATCGTCGAGCGTGTAGCAACACCAACAATTTTTCGGCTGAAGACATCCACGACAAACGCGGTGTAGGCGAATCCTGACAGGGCGCGAACGTAGGTAATGTCGGCAACCCACAACCTGCCTGGTGCCTGCGCACAGAAGTTTCGGCGCACAAGGTCTGGGCGATGATCCGGTGCCTTCGGGCTAATCGTTGTTACTGGGGTTCGCCCACGTCTGCGGCCAGAAACGCCTGCGAGTTTCATCAGTCGGGCGGTCTTGTCGCGGCCGATATGAAAACCTTCACGGTTCATCGCGTGCCACATTTTGCGGATACCGTAGACCGAGAAATTCTCCGCATGCACACGCTGTATCTCTGGGATGAGAAGGCTATCGCTTAAGGCCCTTGCGCTGGGAACACGGGTGGTGGCTTTGCGGTAGCCGCGTGAAGTAATGAATCCACGATCTGCTTGTTTAAGGACTCGGCAGATGGCCACGGGCTCCAAACTGATCTTTATACGCGTCGATGTAGGAGATCATTTGGTCGTGGGTCGGTCGAGTTCCGCTGCGAAAAAGCCGAAGCTGTCTTAAGAATCCCGTTTGCTCGTTTCAGCTCACGGTTTTGCGGCACAGACGCCCCAAGCTATTCTTCCATTGTTTCGCCGCCTGAAGCGTCAGAGTCATCGCGTACTGAAGCGCTGTCACGGTACCAAGCCCGCAACGAGTGGTGAGATACTCCAAGGAGCTCGCCGACCTTCGTGTAGGAGCGTTGCAGTGAGCAAGACTCCAAGCAAACCAAATCGATGATCTGGTAGAAAGCCTTCTCCTTGAACTCGACGGGATACTTTCTAGGCATAGTTCAATCCTTCCTTAGCTGAGGTAGGAACTAAACCCAGGACGCTTCAGTAGCTGTCCTTAGTGCCCGGAAAATTCGTTGCCCAAAGCTCGGCGATCGACTTCTGGCCGCCGCGGGTGTTGATGCTTCGTTGCGTTCTGCCGTTGACGGTCACAGTCGAAGTATGGCACCGATTCACGGTGAAATAAGAACGCGCCTTAGCGTTCCAGAATCCGTACTCCCAGGTACCGCCACCTGCAGGGTAGCGAACTTTCCGGCCGGCAGATGCCCAGTAGGTTGTGAAGGCGGGTGCTGCCTCGCCGAGTAGCTCGGCCATCACACCGGAAGCAAAGCCTCCCTTGGCGCCGTGGTCTTGGAATTCTTCTGCGGAAGCAACGGCTGAGTTAGATACGGAAACGCTCAGAGCAGAGGCAATCAGCAGCGCTGCAAACTGCCGAGTGCGCTTTTTTGGGGGGTCATAACAGTCTCCTTTGAGAGAGGAAATGAGGCGGGATTCCCTTCAGTTTGGTCCCCTTAGTTTGGTCCCTTGTCGCTGTAAAGGGACCACGTGGAGGCCAAAAATCCGGAATACATGGTCCCTTTTCGCTGCAAAGGGACCAGAGTAAAGGGACCTTTTGGAAATGCTGTGCGACGGCAAGCGACGGCAAGCGGCGGGACGCAACGGGACGCAACGCGAAGCAACGGGACGGCTGATATGGCCTGCGACGAGGCTAGAGAACGCGAAGAATGGAGTCCATCGCGCGCATGAGGTCGGCGCGGCAGGCGTCGGCGGCGGCATCGCGCTCGCCTTGCGCGATGAGGTGCGCTAGTTCGATGTTGGGCTGCACGTGATTATCGTGAATCTGCGGGTAGCGCTCCAGCGTAAGCAAGAAGGTCAGCCGCATGCGGGCGAGCAGGTGGGACATGGTGCGGTCCAACGTGGGTGAGCCCAAGCCCGCGACGAGCTTCTGGTGGAAGCGCTGGTTGAGGAGGGGGCGGGGAGCGTCGCTAAGCACGGCGGATTCCGTGAGACTAACGAGCTCGCCAGGGTCCGGGAACGTACCGTAGCGCGCCGCAGCAGGCTCGATGGCGGCTCGCGCGAGGTACAGGTCACGCACGAAATCCTCGTCCGGGGTCGCGATGAAGACGCCGCGGTGCGAGATGCGCTCGACGATGCGCTCCGCCGCCAACATGGCGAAGGACTCCCGCAGCGTGTTGCGGGAGCAGTCGAAGCGCTCGGACGCGCGGACCTCATTGAGCTGCTGGCCGGGCATGTACTCGCCCTCGGAGATGGCGGCGCGCAGCGCGGCGGCGACGGAATCTGCAAGCATGCGACTTACAGTAGCCTGCCGGCTAGCTGATGGTGGCGATCACCGCGCCCGGCTCGAGTCGCGCGCCTTCCTTGGCCACGAGTGAGACCGTGCCCGCGGCCGGAGCCTTGACGGCGGATTCCATCTTCATGGCCTCGATGGTCGCGATGGCCTGGCCTTCCTCGACCTTCTCGCCCTCGGCGACGTTCCACGCCACAAGGTTGGCCTCGTACGGGCAGGTCACGTCGTTTCCTCCGGTGCTGGCGCCGGAGCCTGCGCTTGCCGACGCCCCCGCCGCCTGCACCGCCGGTGCACCCGCCGCCAAGAGGTTGGAGGGGAAGCCCACGCTGACGATTTTGCCATCGATTTCTAGGGCTACACGCGTGCGCTTGGCATAGATGGCCTCGACGGGCGCGACGTGGCTCGTGGCCTCGGCGGACGGGCGGTAGTTGTGGTCGAGCCAGTCGGTGTAGATGCCGGCCGTGGCCTCAGGATCTCCGTGGTCCACCAGGACCTGCGAGGCCACCATGTCGCGGTGGAACGGAAGCACGGTGCGCACGCCTTCAATGTCGAACTCCTTCAACGCCTGCTTGGCGCGGCTCAATGCAATTTCGCGGGTAGGTCCCCACACCAGCAGCTTCGCGACGAGCGAATCGTAGTAGGGCGGCACGATAGACCCGGAGCGCACGCCGGAATCAACGCGAATGCCGGGGCCCGTCGGCGGCTCGAAGCGCACGACCGTGCCCGGGCACGGCGCGAAGCCGTTGAGGATGTCTTCGGCGTTGATGCGGAACTCGAAGGCGTGGCCATGAGATTGCGGGTCTAACGCCTGCGCGTCGGAGCCGCTCACAAAGGAGAGCGGTTCGCCGGAAGCGATACGGAACTGCTCCGCAATAATGTCCACTCCGGTGACCATCTCGGTCACGGGGTGCTCCACCTGCACACGGGTATTGACCTCGAGGAAGGAAATGGTGCCGTCCTCGGAGACGATGTACTCGACCGTGCCGGCACCGGTGTAGCCAACCTTCGCGCAGATGGCGCGAGCACCTTCGTGGATGCCGTGGCGTTGGTCGTCGGAAAGCGCGGGCGCTGGGGCTTCCTCAATGAGCTTCTGGAAGCGGCGCTGCGTGGAGCAATCGCGGGTGCCCAGAACGGCGACGTTGCCGTGGGTATCGGCCAAAATCTGAGCCTCCACGTGGCGCGGGTGGGTCAGGAACTTCTCCACGTAGCATTCTGCGCGGCCGAAGGCCTCCTTGGCCTCGCGGCCAGCGGAGTTGAAGGCGGCCTCGATGTCCTCGAGATTCTCCACCACCTTGAGGCCGCGGCCGCCACCACCGTAGGCAGCCTTAATGGCGATGGGCAGGCCGTGCTCCTCAGCGAAGGCGCGGGCTTCCTGCCAGTCATCGATGGGATCGGAGGTACCTGGGGCCAGCGGGGCACCGACCTCCTCAGCCACGCGGCGCGCAGCAATCTTGTCACCGAGCAGCTCGATGGACTCAGGCGATGGGCCAATCCACGTCAGGCCGGCCTCGGCCACGGTGCGGGCAAAGTCGGCGTTCTCCGAAAGGAAGCCGTAGCCCGGGTGGATGGCATCGGCACCGGCGCGCACAGCGATATCGAGGAGTGCTGGGACGTTCATGTAGGTATCCGCTGCGGTGTTGCCGGGCAGTGCATAGGCTTCATCGGCCACCTGGGTATGCAGGGCGCCGGCATCGGCCTCCGAATAGATGGCGATGGAACGAATGCCCAGGTCGCGGGCAGTACGGGCGATACGGACGGCGATCTCGCCGCGGTTAGCAATAAGGACTGCAGAAATCATGGTTAACCTTCTGGATGTTTAAGCGAGTTCAAAGCGGACCGTAGCCCCCGGCGGGAGCTGTGCGGCAATATCAATATCTTCTTCGAGGACAGTAGCAATGACCGGATAACCACCGGTGACGGCGTGGTCGCGGAGGAAAATGACCGGCTCGCCACTCGGCGGAACCTGGACGGAACCGGCCACCATGCCCTCCGACGGCAGTTCGCCCTCGCGGGAGCGCTCCAGGCCGCTGTCATCTGAAGGGCCAACCAGGCGCACTCCCACGCGGTTGGACTGTGAGGTCACCGTCCACTCGGTGGACACGAAGACGTTGAGGCTATCAGGCGTGAACCAGTCATCGCGCGGTCCCAGCACGCAGCGCAAGACGCCCTGAGTTTGGCCTTGCGCACCGGAACCCACGCGCAGCGGATTGGCCAGCTGCGCATCGGTCATGGCGGTGGAGCGGGGGAGGACACCGATGACGTCGCCAAGCCGCACCGGCTGAGGTCCCAGCCCGGAGAGCATGTCCGTGGAGGCCGAACCCAGCTCCGCATCCGCCACAATGCCGCCGCGAATGGCGATGTAATTGCGCAGGCCCACCGTGGCCGGTTCCACCGTCACCGTAGACCCTGCCGTCACCAGGACCGGGCGGGCGAGGGCCACCGGCATATCGTCCAGCAGGACGCGGGACTGGGCGCCGGTGACACACATGACGGCGTCGGTCAGCGCGCGGAGGCGAATGCCGCCGATGTTCTCCAGCACCGTCGCCCCGCGCGGATTGCCCACGGCCACATTCGCCGTGGCTGCGGCGGCCTGGTCCGCTGCGCCGGACGGCGTGACACCCAGATTGCCGCGGCCCGGGCGGCCTTGGTCCTGGAACAGCGTGAGCAAGCCAGCATCAAGGACCTCCATGCGGGGCAAGCGCGCCGGGGTACGGCGACCAAAAGGCGTGGTGGACACCACATCCGGTAGCGAGCTCACCGCGCGGTAGCGCACGCGGTCACCCGGCTGCACGAGCGCGGGTGGCTGGGCATCGGACTCCCACATGGGGGTCGTCGTGGTGCCCAGCAGCTGCCAGCCGCCAGGAGAAACGCGCGGGTACACCGCGGAGAAACCACCAGCAATGCCCACCGCGCCGGCCGGAACCGCGGTGCGCGGGGTGGCGCGGCGTTCGATGTTGAAGTTCTGCTCCGGGTCCGCCGGAGTGCAATAGGTAAAGCCGGGAGCGAAGCCGCCGAAAGCCGCGAGCCACTCCGTCGACGTGTGCCAATCAATCAGACCCTCACGAGACATGCCCATCAATTCGGCGGCCTCATCAAGATCGTCGCCGTCATACAGCACATCAATCTCCACCAAGCGAGGATCCTCGCCCGTATGCGCGGTGGGTCGGAAATCCTGCAACCTCTCGGCGGCCGCTGCAGCAGAATTCGGGGTGGCAAACGTCAATAGCAGTGTGGTTGCTGCCGCGATGGCGTCGACCTGGTCCTTGAGCGGATGAGCGTCGAGAGCCGCATGCCACGCCATAACCTGGGACAAATCCTCCAGCTCAATGAGTAGCGCGCGGGTTCCCACAGGGTGGATATGCATTAGACAACGCTCCGAATCTCAATGCCGCGCGCTTTCAGTTCATCCACCACGCCGCGCAGAAGTGCTACCGCACCGGGTGAATCTCCATGCGTGCACACCGACTGCGCATCCACATTGAGCACGGTGCCGTCGATGGCCGTGACGGATCCGGTTTCGGCAACGTCGAGCACGCGCTTGACGACGTCCCCCTCATCACCCATCACCGCATTCGCCTCTCGCCGCGAGACGAGCGTGCCATCGGGGTTGTAATTGCGGTCCGCGAAGGCCTCGCGGATGACGGTGAGTCCCTTCTTCTCTGCGATATCGACAGCCACGCCGCCCGGCAGGAGCATGACCGGCAGATCGCCGAAGGCCTTAATGCCGTCGATGACCGCATGTGCTTGGGCTTCGTGGTGAACGATGGCGTTGTACATCGCGCCATGTGGCTTAACGTAGGCGACCTTCGTGCCATTGGCCTGGGCCAAAGCCTGCAGGGCGCCGATTTGGTAGGTGACCTCATCTGCCAGCTCAGCCGGGTTGTAATCAATGAAACGACGGCCGAAAGCAGCCGGGTCGTTGTAGCCCACGTGCGCGCCAACCGTCACACCCGCCTCAGCGGCTGCTTTCAGCGTTCCTGCGATGGAGTGCGGGTCACCCGCGTGGAAACCAGTGGCCACGTTGGCGGAAGAGACTAGCTGGAGCATGGCCGCATCGTCGGCGACGGGGTTGCCCGCGGTGGTCTCGCCGAGGTCGGCGTTGAGGTCTATGTGCAGCGCGCTCATGGTTCTCCCTAAATCCCAAATTGTTGAACAATCTTCGGGTGTTTAGTGTAGCCCGCGTCACGTGAGTTTGTGAAGTGTGTCCCTCATTTGCGTGGGTGCGGGGGAGTGACCTGCGCCGTCCGGACTGCTTGGTGGTCTGCCGGTGGTTCCGCCCCATGGTCTCGCTCTTGCTTCGCCGGAACTCCGCACACGGTCTCGCCCCAGCTTCGCAGGTGGTTCTAGTCAAAAGGCATTACTCATCGGGTTTGTTTGGGGTCAAACAAACCTTCTACAGCAATACGCATGGTTCGTCTGCCCCCAAGGAAACCGTATGACCCGAACCGTGTGACTACAACCACATGCTTTCCATCTTCGCAATACCGAGATGAAAAGAAAGCCCGCTCCCCGTGACAATGCGGGAGCGGGCATGGACGTGTTAGCTGCTACTGCCTAGAAAGGAAGCTTGATGCCGAGTGCACGTGCGGCGTTCGGGACGATGGCAGCCAGTGCGCCAAGAACGCCAATGACGATGGCGGCAATGCCCAGGCCGGACGGCTTGCCGTCCTCGGAGGACAGTGCGCCCTCAATGGAGCTCTTCTTATCCTTGTTGCCATCCTTGTCTTCAGACGGCTTCTCGTCCTTGTCTTTGTCGTCGTCCTCGACAGGCGCTGGGTCCTGGCGCTCGCCCTCGACGATGTCGTAGTCGACCTTCTTCGGGCCATCCTGGGATGCGCCCCAATCGCCGAGATCGATGGGTGCAGAGTCGCAGACGTTGGCATCTTCCTTGGCTATCTGGAAGATTTCAGCGCGGTTCAGCTTGAGGTTCTCATCGTCAGTCGCTGTCCAGATGAACTCGTTGTATTTCTGGAAGGTGCGCTCCTTGCCGTCGACGTTGAGGGTGAACTCCGACTTAGGGGAGCCGCAAGAGGTGGCGGCCTCCTCGGCCGAAGCAACGGTAGTGCCGGCAAGTGCGAGAGAGCCGGTCAAGGTAGCGGCAAGCAGACCGCGGGAGAAGTTATTCATTGTGTCTCCAGGGAAGAAGAATTGGAAAGTGAAAAATTGTGAATGGTAAGGAGTGTGAAACCATTCGTTTAACCGGTATCGGTTGAAGAGGAGTGTACTGAGCGGGAGGCTGGCTGTCTTGAGAATTGGTACTTTTTCTTTTCACCTTTCTAGGCGTGCGGCTTTTTGGCGTTTGAAAATCAAAAAAGTACCTCCATCGTGGTCTCGATGGAGGTACTTGCACTTCATGCCGCAGGTGACGGCATTACTAAAGCTGCCAGCTAGAACGGAAGCTTGATGCCGAGTGCGCGTGCAGCGTGCGGGGCGGCCGCAGCCAGTGCGCCAAGAACACTAATGACGATGGCGGCAATGCCCAGGCCGGATGGCTTGCCGTCCTCGGAGGACAGTGCGTCTTCAAGGGAACTCTTCTTGCCCTTGTTCTCGTCGTCCTTGTCGTCCTCGGAATCGGCATCATCGTTATTGCCGTCCTCGGAATCGACGTCATCTTCGTTGCTTTCGTCGTCGGAGTCAGCGTCATCGCCGTCGGTCTCGTCGTCGGAGTCGGCGTCGTCGCCTTCGGTCTCGTCATCCTCGGAACCAGCATCGTCGCCTTCCTCGTCATCGTCGGAACCAGCGTCATTGCCGTCCTCGTCGGAGTCAGCGTCGTCACCGTCGGTCTCGTCGTCGGAACCGGCATCATCGCCGTCGGTCTCGTCGTCGGAGTCAGCGTCGTCGCCGTTGTCCTCGGAATCGGTGTCGTCGTCCTCGCGTTCGTCACTTTCGGAACCGCTGTCGTTGTCACCGCTTCCCCAATCGCCGAGGTCGATGGGATCAGAGGAGCATACATCTTCCCCTTCGTTCGCCAACTGGAAGATGTCGGCGCGGTTCAACGTAACGTCGTCATCGTCGGTGGCCTGCCACAGGAATTCGGAGACCTTCTTGAAAGTGTGCTCCTTGCCATCAACGGTGGCGGTGAACTCATCAGACGGGGAGCCGCAATCATTGGCGGAAGCGACGGTGGTGCCGGCAAGTGCGAGGGAACCAGTCAAAGTAGCGGCAAGCAGGCCGCGAGAGAAGTTAGACATGAAAAACTCCGGGAATAGGTAGTAGGTGAAAAGTGGAATGAACCATTCCGCTAACCGATATCGGTTGGGTTCGGAGTGTAACCCAGATCCCACGCGTGCGACTGGTGTTAGATGGAAAACCTGCGATTTTCGGGAGTACTCCCCATGAACACACAAAGGCACCCCCAATCCACGCAAAGGTGGTGGGGGTGCCTGCGCGCTTATCGATGTCCCTTAGGACGTTCCAGCCCCAGTAATTAGAACGGAAGCTTGATGTTCAGAGCTTGAGCAGCGGCCGGAACGGCAGCAGCAATTGCGCCTAGGACACCGATGACGATGCCCGCGATGCCCAGCTTGGTCGGCTTGCCGTCCTCGGAGGACAGCTTGGACTTAAAGTCGTCGAAGGAGCTCTTCTCCTTGTTGTCATCGCCTTCGCCCGGCTTTTCGTCCTTGCCTGGCTTCTCGTCCTGGCCCGGCTTCTCGTCCTGGCCCGGCTTCTTGTTGTCGCCTTCGCCTGGCTTGTTCTCGTCGCCCGGCTTGCTGTTGTCGCCTTCGCCCGGCTTGTTCTCGTCGGCCGGCTTCTCGTCCTTGCCTGGCTTGTTCTCGTCGCCCGGCTTGCTGTTGTCGCCTTCGCCTGGCTTGTTCTCGTTGTTACCCTCGCCAGGGGCACTGATAGGGACAATCGGGTCCTCGCCGTTCTCGCCCTCGGCCTCGCCGGCCTCTTCGGTACCGTTCTCGCCCTCGGTGTCGTTCTCGCCGGCCGTCATTACGGCGTCAACGAGGTCGTTGCCATTGAGCTCGGTGTTCTCCTCGGCGGAGGCAGCTGCAACGCCGGCCATGGTCAGGGAGCTGGCCAGAGCGGCAGCGGTGAGGTTGCGGGAAATGCGCTTCATATTTCTTCTCCTAGGGAATTCGGGGACGTTGTATGAAAATCCGATGCCGACGTCAGTGGGCGTAACCGCGTACTGAAATCGACTTCCCACATGCTAACGAAGGACGGCAAAGGATTGGCCAACCTGTGAAGGGTTATATGGGTATTCCACGACAGCTGCCAAGGGCTTATCAGTGCACGATAATGTTCGCCGGCGTGGTTTTGGTGCTACGAAAAAGCGAAAAGGTCTGCAAGGTGGTGGTGCAGTTGGGGAGAAGGCGTGGGGAAGCCGCCGAGGGGGTTGACAGGCTTTATGTAGGAAATGTGCGAATGGTTTCGGCGTCGGAAGTGTGATTAATAAGTGAAGTGCCACATATTGGGATGTTGTTATGAGACAATTCACACACCTGCTACTTTTAAGGAGAACTCATGCAATGGACAAAAGTAGGCGCGAGCCTCGCCGCCGTCGTCGCAGCGGCTGGCCTGACCGCCTGCGGAGGAGACGGTTCCGGTGATGCGGCGGATGTTGATTTCATCAGTACCAACTCCACCGAACCCCAAAAACCTCTCATCCCTGCGGACACCAGCGATGTGCCGGGAGCAACGCTCATCGACCTCATCTACTCAGGGCTCGTGTATTTCGATGAGAACGGAGAGGTTCACAATGACCAAGCAGAAAGCATTGAGAAAACCGATGACGTGACCTACAAGGTCACGCTCAAGGAGGACGCGGTGTTCTCCGACGGCTCCCCGGTGCGAGCCCAGGATTACGTCGACACATGGAACAACGCTGTAGAAAACAGCATGCTCTCTGCCTATTTCTTCGAGCCCATCAGGGGCTATAAAGAAGGAACAGCGAGCATGGAGGGGCTCAAAGTTGTCGATGAAAAGACGTTCACCATTGAGCTCGATGAACCTACTGCGGACTTTGAGACGCGTTTGGGCTATTCCGTCTTCTTCCCCATGCACGAATCCGCCTTTGTCGACATCGACGCCTACGGCCAAAACCCAGTGGGAAGCGGACCCTATAAGCTGCAGGAATGGAACCATAACCAAAACGCGATTCTGGTACCTAACGAGAAGTATGACGGTGACCGTAAGGCGCAGAACGATGGCTTGAACTTCGTATTCTATGCCGATGCCAGCGCAGCTTATGCGGATCTACTCTCGGGAAATCTGGATGTTTTGGACTCGGTTCCGTCCTCGGCCATGGCCAACTTTGAAACGGACCTTGGCGAACGTGCAGTCAATGAGCCTGCTGCCATCTTCCAGTCCATCACTATTCCCGCAGGGGATGAGAACTTTAGCGGGGAGGCGGGGGCGTTGCGTCGACAAGCACTGTCCATGGCCATTGACCGCGACGAGATTACCCAGACCATTTTCCAAGGGACGAACACTCCGGCGGTGGACTTCACATCGCCTGTGCTTAACGACGGCGCCACGGACATCCCCGGCAACGACGTCCTGACCTATAACCCGGACAAGGCTCGCGAGCTGTGGGCCAAGGCGGAAGAGATGAAGCCGTTCGAGGGGCCGTTCACCGTGGCGTATAACTCCGATGGCAGCCACAAGGAGTGGGTCGATGCCGTCGTGAACTTCATCCGGAACACCCTTGGCATTGACGCGCAGCCAGCGCCGTATCCGGACTTCAAATCGCTGCGTGATGAAGTAACGAATAAAACGATCGAGGGTGCATTCCGCACCGGCTGGCAGTCGGTGTATCCGTCGCCGTCGAGTTTCTTGGAGCCGCTGTATGCCACAGGCGCTGCGACTAACGACGCCGATTATTCCAACCCCGAGTTTGATTCGCTTCTGCAGAAGGCTGCTGCGGCATCCAACGACCAGGAGAGTATTGAGCGGGTCAATGATGCCCAAGCAATACTCATGCAGGACCTTCCGGCAATCCCGCTGTGGTACACCAACTCCACCGGTGGCTACTCCGAGCGTGTTGATAATGTGATCTTCACGTGGAAATCGAAGCCGCTGTACTACAAGGTGACGTTGAAGTAGAACGCCATACGCCCTGCTACGCGAAAAGCGCTCCTCAACGATTAGTACTGAGGAGCGCTTTTTATGGAGAATTCGAAGCTGTTAGAACGGCAGCTTGATGCCTAGGGACTTAGCTACGCTCGGAGCGACGGCGGCGATAGCACCCACCACACCGAGGACAGCCGCGATGATGGCGGCAATACCCAGATCGGTCGGCTCACCGTCTTCGGAGCTCAGTGACTCATCAAAGGAGCTGGACTCGGCAGTCGGGGTCTCACTCTGAGATGGGGTCTCGGACGGCGTGGAAGGAGTTTCAGAGGCCGGGGTCTCCGACGTCGGGGTCTCCGAAGTCGTGGTGGTGGACGTCGGCGGGTTGTTGATGATGGACTCCTGGATCTTCGCCGCATCCTCATCCTGTTCGCCGCAGGCCTGCGTGTCGGCCTTAGCAATCTCCATGACCTCAGCGCGGTTGAGCGTCAGGTCCTCGTTGTCAGCAGCGCGCCACAGGCCGAAGGATTCCTGCTTAAAGGTGTGCTCTTCTTCGTCGACAGTGGTGGTGAACTCCGCGGCCGGTGCCCAGCAGATATTGATCTTGGTGTCGTTCTCCTGAGTAGCCTCTTCATCGGCGGAAGCGATGGTGGTGCCGGCCAAGACGAGGCAACCGGTCAGAGCGGTAGTGGCGAGTGTGAGCGAAGTCTTCTTCATATTCTTCTCCTAGGAAAATCAGCGATAGACGCAGGGAAAACGAGACGATTTTAGATTAGCGGATATGGATGGGAATGTTGTGCTCAACGGCGGCTTGTTGTGCTCTGAGCGCCGAGGTGTCATCAAAGACACACAAACCGCATGCCATCACTCGCGAATAAGGGGATGGCATGCGGTACTCCCGCGGCTTAGCGTGGAAGTTGGTGTGTCAGTGTTTTAGATAAAGAGCTTTCGGCGCGCAACGAAGGCGCCGGCAGCAATCATGGCTGCGATAGCCAGTGCGGCGAGGCCGCGGGCCACGGTGTTGGAGCCGGTCTCGGCGGAGATACCACGGGACTGAGCCTGGGACTTCTCAGCGGTGCTCTCGGCAACCTTGCCACCCTGGGCGATGACCTCGTCCTTGTTCTCCTTGAGCATCTGCTCAGAAGCTGCCTTCTCCTCAGCGGAAGGAGTGTCCTTCTGAGCAGCCTCTTCGGTCTTAACGTAGGTCTTGCCGTCCTTAGCCAGGTACCAGGTCACGCCACCGATGATGAGGGCAGCCGGGAGTGCCAGCCATGCCAGCTTCTTGGTGTCGAAGTCAGCATCGTCTGCAGGGGTGGAAGGGGCCTGGGAGCCACCCGTCGGTGTTGTCTCGGTACCGGAAGGCTTAGCAGGTTCTTCCTTGCCAGCCTCCGGCTTTTCCGAGCCCGGGGTTTCAGGCTTTTCAGAGCCAGGAGCCTCCGGCTTTGCGGAACCCTGCTCGGATCCGCCAGTGCCGTTGTCGATCGGGGTATCAACCTTGGACGGGCCAGCCGGAGCCGGATCCGGGTTTTCCGGTGCCGGTGCCGGGGCTTCCTCTTCGTCGCCGAGCTGAATGGTGGTCGTGGGGCCTTCATCCTGGTTGTCTGCAGGAGCTTCCTTCTCCTGCAGACGCTCCCAAGCGGCCTGGGCCTGCTCAGCGGTGAGGGACGTGGAGCCCAGCTGGTTGGTGCTCTTGTAGGATCCGTCAGGCTGACGTTGGTAGGTGGTGCCATCGAGCTCGAACACGGCCGGGGCCGGGATCTGCGCAGAGGCAACGGCGGTGCCGCCCAGTGCGAGGGAACCAGCCAGGACAGCTGCGGTCAGAGTGCGGTTGATGCGCTTCATGTGTTTCTCCTTGTGGGGTTGTGAGAGGGATTCACCCGACCTGAACCACAATAGTCACAGCTTTCACATTAGTCACAGGAGTTACGATGTGACTTCCCGTAACTTTTTGGGTATATGCGGAGTCATGTACGCAGCGTGTTCGATGCGGTGAAGCTTTCGGATAGGGCACAAATAATCCGCTTACACTGCGGGAATGCGGAAGTGTTTGAAACCATGACCTGCGAAAATGTTCGACAAAGGCCCCTGGAAGTCGGGATCCCCCTGCATGGGGGGATGGCCGAGGGGGAGCTTAGCTCTGATTGCCGTCAGTTTCTGGTGCTGCAGTTACGCCTTCAAACTGCCAGCCCACAACCGCATTGCGTACGGCGGAAGCGAGCGGATTGGCCGGCTGGATACAGCTGATGGTGAGCAGGCGGCCAGGTTTGGCATCGGCGCCCCAGATGCTTTCATCCTGCTCAAGGCCTTCCTTGGACGGGTCATGCAGATCGGTAGCGGTGTATACCAGCCACTGTTCGCCGGAGTTCTGCGTGCGCAAGAACAACTTGTCGCCCACGGAGGCCTTGTGAGTATCGGCGCGACCGTCGTAGAGGTTATTGAACACTGCTGGTACGCCCGCGCCGGTATGTCCGGCAATGACGACGATGTCCGGCGAGTCAGTGCCGGGAAGCGCATAAGGTTTATCGTCCGCAGTGTAGGTGCAGGCCTTATTCATCGAATCCGGGTTGATTTTATTGTCCTTGACCCGGCAGGAACCTTCCTCGAATTCTGCGCGAACATCAATTGCTGGGATGTACATCTCCACCGCGGGGGAGGGCTCGATGACGGCAGCGGGCTCCGCCACCACCTCTGTTGGCTGCGGTGCCGGTGCATCTGATTCCTGATTGAGGTTGAGCGCGGCAATGATACCGACGAACACCAGCGCCAGAATAAGGAGCATCCCTATCCCGCGGCGACTGCTGGGTTTGCGGTGACGCGCTGCTTGGCGACGTCCCCCGGTTCCCCTCCTAGCCCTGTCCGGCACCGCATGGCTGGACGCCTTCTGGCTGGGTACCGACGGGGAAGCGGACCGCCGGGACGAGGCCGACGTAGTCGGGGTAGAAGGGGAAGAAGCTATGCGCGTGTGGTCGGGACGCCGACGCGGCCGGTAGGGTGCGCGCTCTAGGGCAGGGCCCGCGTGGTCTTGGGAAGAGCGGTCGCGACGCCTGGCGCGTTCCTTGTGAAGATCAATGCGGATCCCCTCTTCCGGCAGGCGGTAGTCGTCGCGCCGCGCCGAGTAGCGAGAATCCATGGGCAAGCTCCTGATAGTGAGGTGATTAAAGAAATAGGGTACTACTTCGTAGCAAGCTGATAGCGCAGCGCATACGTGATGAGCCAGTGGGTAGACATGAAGTCGCCTTCGATAAGCTGAGGCTCCGCGCTAGCCGCCAGCGCTTGGGCGCGCGGTAGGGCGGAGTCATCGAAATGCTCGGCGAGTTCAACAAGCATCCACGCCCTCGACAGAGCTAGGCCGTAGAGGTGGGCCAGGCGGCCATCGGTGGGGTCGAGGACTTCCGGGATCGTTGTCAGAAAATCCAGTGCTTCGGCCCGGTGGGGAAGGAAGCCATCGAACCACTCGTCGAAATCCGGTAGCACGCGGGACATGAGCAGTGCCTCCGAAAGGCCATTAGACAAAAAGTCATGGTCGGAAAGCTCCCACTCGAGCGGATAGTTATGGTTATTACCGAACAGTCGAACTGCAGCTTCGCGCACCGAATCTGCCAGTGAATCCAGCCCGAGTTTCTCTGCTGCTTCGAGGATAAGGAAGAGGTTGAAGGCGGTATTGGAATGCATGCCGTGGCGCACCGGTTGGTTTAACGAGGCAAGCCAGCTGTGGCAATGCTGGGTGGTCAGCTCAGCTAGAGCCAGCAGTGGTTCGGTGGGCCGAACCGACGCTAACTGGAGCAGCCAGGCACGCCCATAAGGCATTTCATAGCCCGGATGCTGCGTAAGGTACTCCTGTTCTACGGCGAGGGCGTTGGGGCTGAGGCGTTCGTCGAGAAGCGCGGCAAGTTCGGCTGGGGACTCTGGGCCGAGAGTTGCGTCCAGAAGCACCCCTGAATATTGCATATGGACACTGGAATGCCAGTCGAAACACCCATAGAAACTCGGGTGCAGCTCCCGCGGGCGCACGTGGCAATCATCAGCGGACGTGCTTGTATGGTGCATGGCAGCGGGGAACTCGCGCTCGAGGACGCCCGCAATCCCACTCGCCCATGCGCTAGCCATGGTCTCAAACTCTGTCATGAATCAAGTATGACAGAGACCGCAGACATCCATTACGACCTGCAGTTTCGTGGTTGTTCGCTACAGGGAAAGCGCAGCCTTCAACTGCGGGAGGAAAAACTCTGCTGCCTTAACAAGCCCAGCCACCGCCGCGGTGACGAGTGCAACGACGCCACCGGCCGCCAATAGGGAGAGGCGCTTTTCCTTCATATCGATCTGCTCAAGCTCGCGCTCGTGCTCGTAGCGCAGCGCGTCTTTGACGTTGATATCCATGCTGAACTCGCCCCACGCTTGGGAGGCGAGCCGGTACTCCTCTTCGGCCGTTTTTATCTCTTCCGCTGAAGCGCCGGAATTCTTCAATTCTTCTAGCTTGAGGCGGGCGTCTTCAGCCTCCTGCCACATTTCTTTGGCCCGGGCTTCATCTTCTTCAGATGGCTTGTACTCTTCGGCCTCGTCTGCCTTGCTACTAAATGCGCTGAAGCAGTCTTCGTGCAAGCACCGAGAGGAATCCACGTTGAGCTCCTGAGCTGTCGCAGTAGGAACCGCTACGAGGCCTGCGGCGATGACTGTTGCCATTCCAAGGCTGGACCGGCAATGCCACGAATTCATAGAAGTCTCCTTCAATAGGGGAGGTAGGGAAGTGTCCTTACTGTATCGCGGGATGCGTCGGAACGCTGGGAAATGGGAGGGTTCTGTTGGTCAATATGCCAGTCTTTCCTATCCGTATAGCCAGTATTCGTATGATATCTATCGGTTCAATCGAACATGTGGGCGAGTATGTGAGTTGTTGTCTTAGCTTCTTTCTAGTGTGTAAAGCAGACATCTGAAGCGTTGGGGAATCGGTTCATTGTGGGGCGCAAGGGTGTCTATAGCACAGGATGCAGTTCACAAAAACGGACTGCTGCACAACTCACGAGGGGGAGCCATGAGGTTCTTAGAACAAAAGCCGACAACTTTTAGTAAAGGGCAGATACATCGAATAGGCAGTGCGCTGCGCGCTGGGAGAGAGATCGATGAGGGGCTTTACCGGCTCATATTGGTTCAACAGTCTGCCCTTTGCGACCATCTTGAGTCCTTGGCCGTATCAGCGTTGGGCGAATCGGGCGTGCCACTGGAGCGTTCGACAAATGCCGTTGTGGAGCCGGATTCGAATCGTTTCTTCATAGGCTCGAGGGTTAAAACTCGGCCAGTGCTTGTTGAGAAACTAAGGAGAATGCCGAGCTTTCCACTAGAGAGCATCCAGGATTTTTCGGGAGTGCGAATGGACTTTGATGTCTCGCTTTCGGAGCAAACAAAAGTCGCTGAATTACTTGCCCAATACCTTGAAGAGCAAGGCGCTGCTCGCGTCAAAATTCAGGATATGAGAGAAAGGCCGCACTCTGGGTATCGGTCGATCCATCTGCACATTTATTCTCCGGCAGGCCGTGCCGAGTTCCAACTACGTACAGCACTCCAATCACGTTGGGCCAACCTCTACGAACTGGCTGGTGACTTATACGGTCGTGGCATTCGGTACTTGGAGTTTGGTGAGCAAGTACCGCGGCAATTCAATACCCAGGTCCGCTCACTCCATGAGCTTTCAGACGTTGTGTATAAAGTGGAGAGGTATTTCGATGTGCTTTCCCCTCCGTTTGCCGAGCATATCGTCGAAACAGTAGAGCTGCGTGAAGCCCGTTTATTGCGGCAAAAGACTTCTACGATGTTGGATAGACTCATTAGTGAGCTCGACAAGCGACGGGCAGACAATGAGTCGGAAAGGAGCGAATAAAATGCCGGCTTTTCTCATCAAGTATCACCGACCGACGGGTGCATTGAATGTCACCGAGTTTGAAACCTTGACTGAGGCAACCCTTGCCCGCCATGACCTCGATCAAATCAACGATGACCCCGACGTTGAACTCGTTGCTATTGGTGCTAAGAACTTGGAATCCGTCCGGCATACGCATGCGCGTTACTTCTTCCGTGAGAAAACCGCGCCGCCATACCCTTTCGTGGCTTAAGTCCGGAGGCTCTGAATAGCGCAGCGAGAAGAGATTAGCTGCGCAGGATCTTCTCCATGGCCTTGCCTTTGGCGAGCTCGTCAACGAGCTTGTCCATGTATCGGATGTTTTGCATCAGCGGGTCCTCGATGTCCTGCACCTTGTATCCGCACATGCTCCCGGTGATAAGTGAGCGGGACGGGTTGAGATGTGGTGCCTGTTCGAAGAATTCCTCGAGGGTGACTTTCTCCTCCCGCGCCCGCTCTAAGCCCTCAACTGAATAGCCAGTGAGCCAGGAGATAACTTCGTGGAGCTCGCTGACAGTCCTGCCTTTGCGCTCTACTTTGTTGACGTAGTGCGGGTAGATGTCGGCGAAGGGCACGGAAAAGATGCGGTGGGACATGTGAGCAGTATATCTATTGTCGCTGGTTTAGCCGTGCCACAGCGTGGAAATGGGCATTGCCCATAGGTTCTCGCCCATTGGTAGGACGTCTTTGCCTGTATACAGTACGATTCCTGCGCGGAAGGAAGAGCCTGCAACCTGCTGAAGGTAGCGCAGTCCGGCAAAGTCTTTCGGCTGAATCGACATCGCAGCTTTGACTTCGATGCCAACAATGTCCCGGGAACGCGATTCCAATACGAGGTTCACTTCTTTGCCAGTGGACGTACGAAAGTGGAAGAGGCGATAGTCAATCGAAGACCAGGCCTTCTGCTTCAAGAGCTCGTTGGCGACGAAAGCTTCGCAGATACCGCCGGTGATCGTGCTGGAGATATTCATCTCTAATGCCTCTGGATCAAGCCCGGCCAGGCTTGTAGCAAGTGCGGTATCCGAAAGAAAGACCTTGGGCTTAGAAATAGCCCGCTTCTCTAGATTGGTTCCCCAAGACGGCAACTGGTTGAGCAAGAAGACATCACTCAATGCAGTTACATAGGTAGGGACCGAGCGTTGAGGAATATCGAGTGCGCGCCCAATGTGTGCCGCTACAAGCTCGGCAGTTCCTTGTGCCGCCAACTTGTTGAGAAGATTGCTCAAACGGTCGGGGAATTGAATACCGTAGAGCTCGGCAGCATCCTTCGACAGTACTCGTTCAATGTAGGCGTCGAACCAGCGGTGCTGTCGCCGCCGGCTAGCATCTCTCAGCCCTGGGAAACTCGGTGTGCAGAAGAGCTGAAAGTAGTCACTCCGGGAAGGAGTAAACGTGGGATTCAGCCCTGAATCCCCTAATGACCACACCCGGCCGGCAAAGTCATCGTAGATGCCCAAGCGTTCACCCACGCTAAGGCCGTGAAGGCGAATTGTTTCTGCACGGCCAGCGAGCGACTCCTCAGCTCCTCTGAGGCCAAGGAGATTCGACGAACCAGTGAGGATAAAGCGTCCTGGTCGTCGATCTTCTTCGAGCGCGCCTTTGATGGCACGAAAGAGCTCGGGCGCGCGTTGAATTTCATCAATTGCTAGTGTCCCCTTGGGGATCTGCCTGACAAACCCGTCTGGGTCCTCTTGTGCAGATGCCAGCGAAGCGCTCTCATCAAGATTAAAGAACCTATGCTTTCTATCTTCGAGCAATTGATGAACGAGGGTGCTCTTTCCTACCTGGCGTGCGCCAGAAATAGTCAGCACAGGCGTATCTGAGAGGATTTCCTCCGCCAGATCTTGTGCGTTTCTATGTAGAAAAGAATCAGTCATGACAGTCAATCTACCTGCGATGTTGCGGTTCTGCAAGGCTTTCGTTGCCGTTCTGCAAGCCCCGCGTTGCCATTCTGCAAGGGTTCCATTGCCGTTCTGCAATGCTCTCGTTGCCGTTTGATCACACCGTGAAACGCCAAAAAGAGGGCACCCGCGGCCGTCGTAAAGCGGAGCGAGGGTGCCCTCTGTGGTGGGGCTCAGGGAGGTGAGCTAGTTCAGTTAGCTCCAGACGGGGGCGTCACCAAGCTGCAGCTCGGAGTAGCGCGCCTCCGGAACCGTGGCGGAGTAGGGCTTGCCCACAGCCTCCCATTCCTGGTCGGAGTTGCAGCGCACGTCCTGGCCGTCGGTGTCGAGCATGGTGAAGCCCCACACCAGCTTGCCCTGGGAGTTGGCCGGCAGCTCGTAGGGGCCAACCTCCTGGTTGAGCTTCCAGTGCTGCTCGTTGACGTAAGTGAAACCGTAGGTCTGGGTCAGCACCTTGGCCAGCTCGCCCACGCCCTTGATGGAACCGGAGACCTCGATGGTCTGCGTGCGGGCCTGAGTCACGGTGTGGCTCACCGGCACGGGTTCATCGTTGCGATTGGCCACGCTGGTGGCGTCGGTTTGCTTGAACCAGCGGCGGGTAGCGGTGACGTAGGTGCCGTTCTCACCGGGCGTCGAGCAGTGTGTGCCCGGCTTGTGGTCCTCGTTCCAGCGCTGGGGCAGCTCGAAGTCCCCGCCGAAGTCCGCGGCGTGGGCAACAGGAGCGGCCGCCAACAGGCTCAGTGCGGCAAAGGTGCTCGCGATGGACTTCTTCAGCACGCCTTAACCCCAATCGTTGTTATCGCGCGTGGAGACCTCAATGTGGCGCTCCTTCGGCAGGGTAGCGGTGAAGGTACCGCCGTTGGGCTGCCAGGTGTTATCGGAACCGCAGATGGTCTTCTGACCCTCAAAGTCGGAGACGACCCAGCCGGCACGCAGCACGGCAGTCTTGCCCGGGGCGATGTTGTACGGACCGACCTGCTCGCCGACCTCGTAGGACTGGGAATCGGTGTAGCTGGAGGAGAAGGTGAAGTTGATCAGGTCCATCAGCTTGAAGTCCACGCCGGCGGAGACGTTCCAGGTCTTGGTCTTGGTTTCCGTGATGGAGCGGGTAACCGGCAGCGGCTCGTCGTTGTAGTTGGACACGGTCCAGGAACCAGCGGAGCCGTCGAAGTAGGTGCGCTTGATGTCGACGGTCTGGCCGGTGTCGCCCGGGTTGGCGCAGTGCTCACCAATGGTGGTCGGGTTGGCCGGGCCCAGGTCGCGAGCTGGCAGGGCGTTAGCTGCTGGTGCGAGGATCAAGCCGGAAGCAACGGCCAGGGCAGCGGTAGTGGAAGCGATCTTGGTTTTGAACATGGTGTTTTCTTCTTGAATATTTGAAAGGGATTAGTAGATGGTCTGGGTAGGAACCGGAAGGTCGCGGTACTCGTCCGGGGTGACATCCTCGGTACGGGTGGAGCCGTCCTTGCCCGTGATGGCGGCCTCCGCCCAGAAACCGCTGGGCGCAGTGGTCTGCTTGTAGTTGGAGGTCAGGCTGTACTTTCCGTCCTTACCGCAGTGGATCTCGCGGTAGTTGATGCGGGTCATGGTGGTGCCGTACTCCACGCGGACGCGCTCGCCCGGGGCTAGGTCGATGTGCTCGAGCTCAGTTCCCACCGGCATGTAGGCGCGCTTGACCGCACCGACGGATTCCAGCCAGCCCTTCGGGATATCACCCCGGTTGCCCTGCCAGTTGGTGTATGGAGCGTGCTCTGCGCCGACGACGAAGTCTGTGACTGGTGCGTACTCGTAGTCGCCCTTGGACCAGTTGAGGAAGTCGGTGGAGTAGCCCGGCTTGCGGAACGTCGGGGTCACCGCGGTGATGTCCAGCGGGTACCAGGAGCTATCGCGGCCTTCGCAGGTCTCGCCCTCCTTGGGCCACGACGGATCGCGCTGCAGCTCCTCAGAAGGCTGCATGATTTCATCCTTCTTGGGGTCCGCAATCTTCTCCAGGCTCGGACCGGAGACGGAGGTGTAGGTGCCCTCGATGGGCTTGGAGTTCGCGCCCGGGGAGCGGGACGGAATCTCCATGGCCAGGTCCGAAATGGAACCGTCTGCCTTGATGATGTAGGCAAAAGCATAGCGCTCAGCTGGGCCCTTGCCGCGGATGACGTTGGCGCCCGGCATGTTCTCTAGGCGGTCATCGTTGCAACCGACGAACATGGAGATGAAGTCCTTTTCCACCACGCCGTACTCCACGCGGAAAGACTCACCCGGCTTGAGCGTGATGGGGCCAAAGGTCTCCTTATCGTGCCAACCGTTGCTCAGCTTCAGTCCGATATCGGACTTAGCCGTGGTGTCCCACCCGGAAGGCATAGCAGCCTTGGAGTTGGCCTCAATCTTGTGGTTGGTGCCCGTTTCCACAGAGGCGGTGTAGGGCACCTCCTGGTTGGTGGTGTTCTTAAACTGTAGGGTGCCGTCGCTAACGTAGCGGCGTCCCGTCTCCGCAAAGCGCCACTCCGGCGTGGCGTTATCTTCACCGGCCGCACTGCAGCTCTTGTAGAGGTTCGTGATGGGGTAAGCCTGCGGCATGGGCGGAATGTTAGCCGCCTGTGCTGCGGGCGCGATGATGGCCGCGCTCGCCATCGCGGCTGTGGCCGCCAACGGCGCGAGCGCGCGGAGTCCCTTGATATGCACCTGGATACCGTCCTTAAAGAAACTTAAAAAATAATGGGTAACTTCTTGAATCCTGGGACAATCTTAGGAGCCAGAAACGCTCTCCTCAATAAAGCGAGAAAAATATTTTTTACACCCGCAAGAAAGTTAGCAATGTTAAGCGCCTGGAGACCAGTGTTTTGACCGTTCGTGCACCATCGTTCGATTAACCCTGTTTGGAGGTGTTGACATTCTGACCTTTCATCCGAAGGTGCTGGCAGTGAGCTTAAAGTTGAATGTGTACTGCTGAGGCTGTGCGCTACCGGCCGTCGCGCCCATATCCACATTTCTCACCCTCGGGGTAGGGGACGTGCGGCCGCTACTTCGGTAAGTCCTACGCCGCGCTTGCCGACTTCCCCCTTATCTCAACCACCACCCCTTCCGCATGCCGAAAGGAACGTCCGGTGAGGAGTGCGAAAATATGTTCCCAGGAGACTTTAGTAATCCACGGCATCCCGAATGATGGGACACGTCATGCAGTGTCCACCACCGCGGCCTCGGCCAAGCTCCGCCGAGCCAATTTCCACGACCTCCACGCCCGCGGCTCGCAGCTTCTTGTTGGTGTGCTTGTTGCGGTCATAGGCCACCACCACGCCGGGCTCAATTGCCACGACGTTGTTGGCATCGTCCCACTGCTCACGCGCGGCAGTGTAGGTATCGCCGCCCGTCTCGATGACTTCGAACGTTCCAATGCCAAGCGCCTGAGCGACAACGGTGAGGAAGGATTCGGTGGGTAGTTCGACGTCGAAAGGCGCCGTGCTCGTTGAAGGGCGCAACACGATGGGGCGAATGGTGTCAACGACCTTGGGGTAGGCGGTGACCTTATCCGCATCCAGAAAGGTGAAGACGGTGTCGAGGTGCATTGACGCGCGATCCTTGGCCATGGCAGCGATGATGATCTGGGTGGCCGCTTCTTCCTCAAAGAGGCGCATGGCCAGCCTGCTGACTCCTTGCCACGTGGTGCGCTCACCCATGCCGACGAGCACGATGCCCTTGCCGATCGGCATGATGTCACCGCCTTCAAGTGCGGCCAAACCCTGGTCTTCGTCAGTATTGCCGTACCAGAACTTGAAATCTGCGTTGGCAAACCGCGGGTGGAAGTTGTAGATAGCGCGGGTCAGCAGCGTTTCCTGGTGCCGCGCCGGCATACGCATGGGGTTGAGAGACACCCCACCGTAAATCCACGCCGAATTATCGCGCGCATACTGCGTATTGGGCAGCGGGCGCAACGCAAACGCGGTGGGGCCATAGACCGCGCGCATCGTATCAATGATGCCGTGGCCTAGGCCCTCGGGAATTTCAGCAAAGGGCACTCCACCAATGAGCAGCTCTGCGAGCCGTTTCGTGGGAAGCTCCTCGAACCAGTGGCGCAGCTCGCCGCCGATTCCAGCACCGACGTTTCTATCCAGGAGCTTGTAATCCAGGATGAAATCGCGCCCACCTTCCGTGTCCAGGGCTTCCTTCAGGAGCGTGTGCATGTCCAGAACGTCGACATCATGCTCACGCAGCTTGGCGACGAACTCCTCATGGTGCCTCTTAGCCTCATCAACCCACAGGACGTCATCGAAGAGCAGGTCTTTACAGTTGCTCGGTGTCAGCCGCTCGTGTGCGAGCCCCGGCGCACACACCATCACTTGGCGGAGCTTTCCTGCCTCGGACCAGACGCCTGGTGGGGGAGTTGTCATGTGCGTGAACCTTTCCTAGCCCTCGGTGAGGCGCGCCATTTCTCTATTTGGTGAATGGAGTCACCGTAGGTTGATGAATGTGAACTAGGTGACAATTCTATGGGGGTTTTGTGCTTTTTCAAACTCCCCTCGCTAACAGGAAAGTCCACGTAGATGTAGGTTTTGCGACTGGGTGCATACTATTATCCCTGTTTATTCATGCGGTGCCGGCAGGCGCATGGCGAGGCTCTACGCCGTGCTTGCCGACGCTCACCTCCCCGCCACTGCGGTAATGCCGACACTGACGGCCATCGCGCCTCAGCCAGTGAACGGATGAATAAATGCGGAGCGGATGAAAACTTTGCGCGAATAGTAGAGGTGCAAACGTGCGGGGTAGCTGCGGCGAGCAGCCTAAGCGGCGACCGCGAATTCGCTATTGGTAATCGAAGCCCTCGGCGATAAGGCTCGCTGCGTGTTCGCGGAGATAGTCGCGTAAGTATGGCAAGGCGAAATCGACTTCGCCGTGGCCGGTGGTGGTGATCATTTCAGCGTCGAGAAGCCGGCGGCGATAGTTGCCTACGTAAGAATCAGTTTGATTAAAGCGGGCCTTGATGTCCGATATTTGGGAGGGGCCATCATCTTGGGCCATGTAGACCAAGAAGCTTCGATCGACGGTGGAGAGATCTGAGAGTGCGGGCTCATGAACAAGTTGTCCGAGCTTGCGCTGTGCTGTTGCGACTCCCCGCTGGGCAGCGTCGACTGAGATTTCGGCGACACCGTCAGAAGAACGCTCCTTTTCCCTAAAGGAGCACTGGCCGACGAGCTGAATCATGAATGGGTATCCATGGCACGCCTCAACCGCGGTTTCCAGCGCGTCCTGTGACCACGAGGTGTTAGCGCTATGAAGGGGCTCCTCCAGCGCTTCGCGAACATCCGAATCGGAGACTCTTCCCAGTTCTATGCGGTTTGCGCGGCGAAGGAAAGTGACTGGATTGGCATCGCCGCTGCTATTGAGTTTCCCGGACAGTAGCGGTCTGATTGAGGAAGGAATGCCTGCCATAACTACAGAGATGTCTTCGCTCTCACGGACTAAGTGCTGAACTGTAGCGCCAAACTCTATGAGCTCCTGGCTTCGCTGGTGGTGCATCTCATCCAATGTTACTAGCACTCCACTGGGGGCCTGACGGGCTTTCCGGTCGAGTTCGCGCTTATAAGCCAGTAGATCCTTCAGTGCATTGCGCAGCGAGTACGTTGACTCCGCAATTGCTCGTGTATCCCAATTGAGCCCGCCTCCAACACCAAGTATGGAGACGTTGAGGCCCTTGAGCTGCTTCCTGTCCCGGGATAGACGTTGGATAATGTCACTGCGCAGACGCTCAACAAACCCGGTCGTTGCAGTGTCGCTGAGAGTGAGCCAACCACGCGTGAGTGCCTCGTCTTCGAAAGCGTTGAGAAGAGCAGTCTTCCCAATGCCGCGTGGGCCGATGATGAGTGAGATTCTTTCGTGGGCGCCAGGGCCTTCATCGAGCGCAAAACCGAAGTCACGGATGGCATCGCTGCGGCCAACCAGTAATGGGGGAGTGGCGCCGAGGGTAGCTGTAAAAGGATTGGTTGGCTTCGGATTCATGATTTCACTCTAGCCCACGATCCTTTTGAATTCTTGTGAAGTTTATGAATTTTGTGAATTCTTTGAAGTTTGTGAAGAGATTTGAAGCTTGTGTCCGAGCTCTTTTGTCGCGCACCTTGAACTGCATGAGCATCCTCTAAAGTGTCGGTGAAGAAGCAAGACCACTGCTGCCAGGGGTTCTTGACTCAAACCGTCGGACTGGTAATAACTTGTAGTACGTCCGGTTATCAAATGAGAATCGGTACCTGCTACAAGAAGGACTAAAGAAATGTCCACAATAAATAAGCTCTTGGCGCCCGGAGCTGTTGAGCTCAACGGTCGCGCGAGTGATTGGCGCGAGGCCATACGCCTTGCGGGAAATCTGCTGGAAAGCTCTGGTTATGCCACCCAGGAGTACACGGAAGCGATGGTGAAATCCGTCGAACACAATGGTCCGTATATCGTGGTTGCCCCTGGTTTCGCTTTCGCCCATGCCCGACCATCGGAGGCTGTGAAGAACACGGCGCTGTCGTGGGTAAGGCTTGCGCAGCCAGTAGAGTTCGGCCACAAATCAAATGATCCAGTCTCCCTTGTTGTGGCGCTGGCGGCGCGCGACGCATCGGAGCACCTAGCAGCCATGAAGGAACTGGCAGGACTGCTAGGTGACTCCGCAACCCGTAGTGCCTTGGACAGTGTTTCCACAGAAGAGGAACTGCGTGATGCCCTTGACTCTGCGGGAGTAAAGAAAACCCCAGAACAGAAGACCCCTGCCGTAACTGCTACGGCAACACCCCAGGCTGCCCGATCTGAAAAGAGCAGCGATTCGGTGCCGTCAAAGGGCAAGATTCTCACTGTTTGTGGAAATGGCTTGGGCACCTCGCTGTTCCTCAAGAACACGTTGGAACAGGTCCTCGATGCATGGGGGTGGGGCTCGTACCTTGACGTGGAAGCAACGGACACAATCACTGCAAAGGGCCGCGCCAAGGAAGCAGATTTCCTCCTGACATCGGGTGAGATCGCTGCCACGCTGGGGGATGTCGGCGTTCCCATCCACGTCATCGAAGATTTCACCAACATGTCCGAAATTGATGGGGCTCTGCGCGAGCTCTACGACGTTTAAGGCGGCCTAAAATGGACTTCCTACTATCAATCGCAAACTTTGTTGTTAATGAGATTCTCTCCGTTCCAGCATTCCTGATCGGCCTCATTACTGCGGTCGGCCTTGCTGCCATGGGCCGCGGCATGGGCCAAGCGCTGGGCGGGGCCATCAAGGCCACCCTTGGTTTCCTGCTCATTGGTGCAGGTGCCGGTCTTGTTGTGGCATCGCTGGAGCCTCTTGGCACGATGATTGCCGGTGCCACGGGTGCGCAGGGCGTGGTGCCCACCAACGAGGCTATCGTCGGCATTGCCCAAGAGCAGTTCGGCAGCCAGGTCGCCTGGATCATGATTCTGGGCTTTGTAGTCTCCCTACTTCTCGCGCGCTTTACGCCGATGAGTTACGTCTTCCTTACGGGTCACCACGTATTGTTCATGGCCACGATGCTCACCATGGTGCTCGCCCCGGCGGGCTATTCGGCATGGATCGTCGTTCTCTTCGGTGCCGTTCTGCTCGGTATCCTGATGGTCTCCCTACCGGCGATTGCGCATCCGTGGACCCGCCGCATTACTGGTGATGACTCGATTGCCATCGGCCATTTTGGCACAGCCGGCTACCTTGCCGCGGGTGCGGTGGGCAAGGTCGTTGGTGGCAAGGGCAAGAAGATGTCGCCGTCGACTGAAGAACTCAAGCTTCCTGAGGGGCTACGCTTCCTTCGTGATTCTATGGTCGCTACCGCGCTATCCATGGCGCTGATGTACATTGTCTTGGCCGTGCTGTTTATTGCACGCGCGGGTACTGAAGAAGCATTCACTGCTTTTGAGGGCGGTGCCACCAACGTAGGTAATTACCTCATGCAGTCCTTTACCCAGGGCCTTCAATTCGGTGTTGCCGTGGCAGTGATTCTGTTTGGTGTGCGCACCATTCTGGGTGAGCTTGTTCCGGCCTTCCAAGGCATTGCTGCCAAGGTGGTTCCTGGTGCTATTCCAGCTCTGGATGCACCTATCGTCTTTCCTTACGCCCAGAATGCTGTGTTGGTGGGCTTCATTTCCTCTTTCGTCGGCGGGCTCATCGGATTGGCAGTTCTTTCCCTGTGGCTTAACCCTGCCTTCGGCGTCGCATTGATTCTTCCTGGCCTCGTCCCACACTTCTTCACTGGTGGTGCTGCGGGTGTCTACGGCAATGCAACCGGCGGGCGCCGCGGTGCTATCTTCGGTGCCTTCGCTAACGGCCTGCTGATCACCTTCTTGCCAGCGTTCCTGTTGGGCGTTCTTGGTTCCTTCGGCTCTGCCAACACCACCTTTGGTGACGCTGACTTCGGCTGGTTCGGCCTCCTTCTGGGCTGGTCCACGCGCGCCAATGGCGCCCTGGGCCTCGTCTTCGTTGCGCTGTGCGGTGCGGCTGTCTTCGTGCTGGGTTGGGTATCGCAGCGCAACCTTGTCGACGGGCACTGGGACCCCACCCCCTGGCGCCCCACGCCGGGCGAAGGATCGACAGCCGCCGCCGAGAGTGATGTAGAACCACTCGCTGCCGGCCAGACTGCAGCCTCCAAGAAGTACCCCAAGGTTTTGCCGCCTGATGGGGCGCCGGTTCCGCCTGCGAAGATTGCTTAGCTATTCTCCGGCACTGCGCGTTACGGGCCACGATTAGATGACCGGACGGGGAAGACGAGAGGTACTTTCGCGGCTGTTTCGACCGTGATCAGCAGTGTATTGAGCCTTTGTGGTCCAGCGCCATAAACATCTATATGTCCTCGGTTAGGATGCTTTTTCTTGTAGAGAACGCATAATGAACCGAGGGCCTTTCATTTCTTGAGGAAACAGCCTAAGTGACATCGAAGTCCGCATTACGGAACGCGGCGATGGGATGATTTGGTTTTCCTTTAGACCTTTCTTTCTTAAAAGAGATTCAATACCTGCAGATCCTTAGGAGCTGGTTTCGTAGAATGGTGAAGGCTTGGCTCCAACGGAAGGTGGCTATTATGAAGAACGGCCTAAAGATTGTTCATATCTTTGACGGTGCAAATAAGCGTCTCATCATCCCCGTCTACCAACGCAAATATGCGTGGTCAAGGCCCCAATGTGAGCGGCTCTTCAATGATATTGAATCCATGATCGAGACGGGGCAGCCATCGCACTTCTTTGGATCGATTGTCGGCAAGGCTGAAGGTAGCTTTGAGTGGCAGGTCATTGATGGCCAACAACGTCTTACCACGACAAGTCTTTTGATGTTGGCGCTTGTGCATTCCATTGAGGATCGGGAGATTGAATGCAGTGACCCAAATCTTTCGTCGAGCATTAAAGAATCCTACTTGCTTGCTCGGCAAGGAGGAGAATTAGTACTAAAGCTAAAGCCCATTGAGGATGATGCTTCCGCGTACGAGGCGGTATTTAATCGGTACCAGGTACTCCCCGAAGAGTCGAACATAGTAAGAAACTACCGCTATTTCCGTGAAGCATTGGCTTCCACGAACTTGTCGGCGGAGGATATCTGGAATCGTGGCATCTGGAACCTTCAGGTGATGCATTTGGACTTGGAAGACCATGATCATCCGCAGCGAATCTTCGAAACGCTAAATTCGACGGGTGTTGCGCTTGCTGAGTCCGATAAAATTCGAAATTTCGTTTTGATGGATCATCCAACGGCCATTCAAAACAAACTCTATAAAGATTACTGGCTACAAATTGAAAAGCAGGTGGGGGATCACTCGGATTGGTTTTTCCGTCAGTATCTCGCAGCCAAGCGAGGCACGTGGGCTCGAAGGGATAGGGTTTATCCAGAGTTCCAACTCTACGTCTCTAAGTCTGCATTGACTGTGGAAGAGATTCTTAGCGATGTGCTTGAGTTCGCTATTCTTCACCGCAATATTTCGGATTGCTCGACTGAGTTTCCATCGGTGAATCGTCAACTCCGTCGGGCGAATCTGATTTTGGGTGATGTTACGCTTCCCTTTCTATGGAATGTTTACCGCGATGCGCGAAGCGGGATTATTGATGAGCGTGACCTATTGCAGGTCATCAAAATCGTGGAAACGCATTCGTTTAGGCGAACCACGTCCGCAGTGGCTTCGAACGCTCTAAACAAGATCTATGCCACCATGTACGGCGAGGTACGAAAGGTCTTTACGGAAGGGGAGACGTATTCGAACATTGTCGCTTTTCTTTTGCTGCGGCGTGCAAATACCAGCGGACGAATTCCGAATGATGAGGAGTTCCGTGAAGCTTTCCTGACGAGGAATTTCTTCAACACTCCGGTGAACTTCAAGAGATATCTATTTGATCACCTTGAAAACGGGGACTCCCTAGATACCCATGACATCATCAAAGGTCTTGAAACAGACAGCTTGTCTGTTGAGCACATCATGCCCCAGACTCTTACACCTGCCTGGAAGAAGATGCTGGGAGATGACTTTGAAAGTATCCACTCGGCCTGGATTCACCGAATCGGAAATCTAACGGTTACCGGTTACAACAGCTCATATTCAAACTTGTCTTTCCCAGAGAAGAAAGACAACGAGAATGGTTTTGTGTCAACATCTTACCGGCTTAACGAGTACGTTAAGCGGCAAGAAACGTGGGCGGAGGAACAGATGGCTGAGCGAACCAAACAGCTGACCGATTTTGCTGTTGAGCACTGGCCATTACCGACCACTACCTTTACTCCGCCTCCAGCACTCCAAGACCGCGAACCGCTTGGGGAGGACACCAGATTTGTTAATAGGACGATTACAGGATACGAGTTCAACGGCACTCAGCTTTCGGTAGAAAATTGGTCCCAGATGCTTGTTTCGTTCTTGTCTGTCTTGGATGAGGACCATCATGATGCCTTGAATACGTTCGCCGAAACGAATGGCTTGGTGTTTAACAAGCAGGAGCCATGGATGGAAGGGAACGGTAAAGCGAGAGAATTTGCCAATGACATGTGGGTATTCGTGAATACGGATACGACCATGAAGGTTGAATTGCTCCGAAAAATCTTCGCGGCACTTGGATTGGATCCTTACGAACTCATTTTCATTCTCAAGCCATTGAAGGAACAACCTGAGGCTGAACCGGAAAAGGAAAACAAGTACTCGGAACTCACAAAGTTCATTCCCAGAGTCGCAGAACTGGCAGAAACTAATGAAGCAGGAGACTCGATGAATGCGTTTGTTGAGGAGTTTTCCAAATCCTTCGAGCCTTTCCGTGTTGAGAACGCGCGGAAAGTGCTTCACGGAAGGACCCCAATAGAGTTTCTATCTTCAGCGTCGATCGAGGAAGCTACCGCTGAGGAGACCTTTGCGCTTCTCTCACAGATTCTTGGTGCTGTCGAATACTTGGGTATCTCCCCGGTTAAAGATTTTATTGATGACGGAAACCTGCAAAGGGTTCTTCGCAGGCTCGTGATGCTCGGAAGCCAGTAACGGGTTTTACGAGAGATAGAAGGCCGAAGTCACAGCAGATACTGGAGTAACCCTTCATCTTCGTAGAAGAAGCTCTCCATAGGGCCTTCCAAGCTTCGTTGAGTACATAGAGTAGGAGCGTGACCCAATACTCGTTGGTACATATTTCGGAGCTGCCCCGTGGCGAGTTTGCCTTCCCCGGTCCGCTTCGCGACGCCCTCGTCAACGCGATCCTGGACGGCATGAAAACCACCACGACATCCTTTCTGGACGAGTATCCGCTCGGCCACGACCCGCGCGAGGGCGTGGACACCCTTGAGGCAGTCCTTGACTCACATGACACCGTGGTGTGCGTCATCCGTACCACCGAGGTTCAGATCTGCAGGCTCGCAGACGTCAGTGACGAGCATGCCATCGCCGAGGGCGAGGGCTCCGCTGACGCCAGTGAATGGCGTGCCGGGCATGAAAAGTTCTGGCGTTCACCCGAGTTCGTTGAGTGCATCGGCCAGTTAGACATCAACGATGACACCCAGGTGGTGTCCCAGCGTTTCACCATCGACTCGCGGTACCCGACCAGAAGTTTGGTGCCGTGGGATGCCGAAACCTAGGAAAGTCGGTACACCTCGTAGTCATCCGGCACACCTGCGCCGGGAACGTGCTGCAGACCGAGCTTCAATGCTAGGGCAATCGAGGCCGCATTGGTGGGATCGACGATGGCGACGACAGGGAGCTGCGGGAAGCGTTCGCGCGCACTGGCAATCGCAGCGGCCGCAGCCTCCTTGGCAAATCCCTGTCCCTGCGATTCGGGTGCGAAGCGGTAGTAGAGGTTGAGCACTTCTTCACCGGCTTCCTCGCTATGACGCACACCGGTAAAACCTATCGTCGTGCCATCAAGCGTGGACACCACGTAGTAGCCCAGCTGCTTCTCACGCCAATTGGCTTGCCATGCGCGTGCCAGCTTCGTGGCTTCCTCCCTGGTCTTCATGGCAAGTTCAGGGCGGTGTTCGTAGGTGCGGGCGTCCGAGTGAATGGCAAAGATGGCGTCAATATCGGCATCCGTCGGTAGCTCAAGGTTGAGTCGCGGAGTGCTTAGGGTATGAGTGACATTCATTGTGAGTCCTGACGTCGAAAGCTACGGTCTGCCAAGGCTACCCAATCCCTCGCGTGTGGTGCAGTCAATCTTCGCGTACGAACGACCCCATGTTGTCGATGCTGGTCATCGCGTATTTTCTACCGTAAGTGCGGCAGCCGGTGTAATTATCCACTGGATTGTTCAGCGCTGGTGCAGCCGGCGCTTGGTAGGCGGGTGCGGATTGCTGAGCTCCCTGCTCCGCACGGCGGGCAGCCTCCGCGGCCGCTTGTTCCGCACGGCAGGCTGCTCCTTCTGCTTCACCACAACCGTGCCCACTGGCAGTAGACCAACTAAGGATTAGCCTGTGATAGCAAAGGGGGTTTGTTCGCCATCCCTTTCCTCAGGTGACCTTGCCCATTCGCTCCACTCAATCTGGTATTTGCGGCGCAGTTCTTTTTCGGTCAAGTTGCTTGGCCGACTTAGAACCCCGTCTTTGCTGTTTTGGGCTTCAGCTTTCATCTCGTTGATGTATTTTCGAACAGTTCCAGTCGAACGTGGAAAGCTTTTGGATATTTTGGTTGCTGGTTGCCCTTGAAGGTGGAGTTGATACATTTCCCACTTCATCAATCTGAGTTCGTAAGCTTTTAACTCACGATTAATCCGCCTACGGTAGTTTCGGAGATATTGGTGAAGAAGCCAATTGTTTTCGATGTTCCTTGGTTCGAATAAGGGGAAGGCTATTGCTAAATGCTTGTTGTCGTAGAACTTCTTCACCGTGTTCTCTGAAAGGCGAAATCTATCTTGACTAATGCTTTCTCTTTCATTGTCCGAAAAGTGGTCCCAAATAATGTCGAGTTCTTCGAAGCAAGAGGCGATTCGGAAACCTATGAAGAGTGTCCAGAATGTAGGTAACTGGATCGTGAAACTGAACATTAGTTTTTGCATTTCTCTTTTTTGATCAATGTCGATCCAAGGTTCTTCTAGGAGTGGTGCATAGTGATCTGTGAAGTCTTCAACCTCTACTGGCACAATGCATCGGTTGCCTTGTTGGCGGAGATACGAGACGCAGGGAGCGAGTTTTTCTGCGTAGCGGGCTGGTACCCATCCAAGCATCGTGTTCCCATACCAAACTTCGATCGCATTCGGGTCGAATTCATTATGAGGAGCGGGTTTCAGTTCTCCATAGGTGACGTTTCGAGCTATCCGGCTGGGAATGGAATCTACATACTTGGTTCCCGAAATCCCAGAGATATGACAGTACATTTGATCTAGGCTTTTCTTGTTCTTCGATGCGCTAACCATTGCAGGCGTTACCAGCCAGTCCTTTTTAACTAGACAGAAGAATTCTTTTTCCATAGCGTTTCATCTCAAGTGGGCCGGCAGACGACATCACTTACAAATTGCAAGGACCTTTTGTTGGCAGGCCTAGCTCACGTAGTCGTGAGTGAGGTATTGGAAAGTCGTTTGTAAGACAATGTTGCCAACTGCAGCTGTTTATCATTTAACTATCATGATTAATGATACGCGCCTCTCGAACTCCTGAGCCACAATCTGCCCAATAGGGTCCAACCTCGCTGCTACCTTGGACTCCATGAGCCTTACCGACTACTCCCAGCTCGCCCCCGGCGTGACCATCTCCTGCCGCGACGAGCACTGGCTGGTCAGCAACGTCGCGCGCACCACCGACGGCTTCCGCATCCGCGCCCGCGGCGTGAGCGACTACGTGCGCGATACCACCGCCACTTTCTTCACCGCGCTCGATGACATCGAGGTCTTCGATCCCGCCAACGTCACCGTCCGCCCGGATGAGTCGCCGCAGTTTCGCCACACCCGCCTGTGGCTGGAGTCCACGCTGCGCCGCACGCCGGTGCCGCTGTATCAAAAGCAGCTGGAGGTAGCCACGCAAATGCTGGCAGACCCGCTGGATTATCAGCTCTCCGCCGTGAAGTCGGCGCTCTCAGATGAGCGCATCCGCCCGCGTGTGCTGCTGGCGGATGCCGTGGGCCTGGGCAAGACGTTGGAGATCGGCATGATTTTAGCGGAGCTCATCCGCCGCGGCAGGGGAGAGCGCATCCTCGTCGTCACGCCCAAGCACGTCATGGAGCAGTTCCAGCAGGAGCTGTGGACGCGTTTTGCCATCCCGCTGGTTCGCCTAGATAGCCAGGGCATCCAGAAGGTCCGCCAGAAGCTGCCGGCATCGAAGAACCCCTTTACTTACTTCCCGCGCGTCATCGTGTCCATGGATACGCTTAAAGCACCGAAGTACCGCGCGCAGCTGGAGAAGGTGCGCTGGGATGCCGTGGTCATCGATGAGATTCATAACGCCACGAACGCCGGCTCCCAGAACAATGAGTTGGCCCGTACGCTGGCGCCGACCACCGAGTCCCTCATTCTGGCATCGGCCACCCCGCACAACGGCCGCGAGGAATCCTTCAAGGAAATCCTGCGCTTGCTCGACCCACTCTCTGTCCTCCCGGACGGCTCCATCGACATGGAGGCCGCCAAAAAGCTCATCATCCGCCGCCACCGCAATTCACCCGAGGTGGCCTCCGTGGTGGGGGAGAAGTGGGCCAAGCGCGGTGAGCCCCGCAATATCTTGGTGGATGCCTCCCCGGAGGAAAACGCTGTCGCGCGCGCCATCGCTGAGGATTGGGTCAATAACCCCGCCAGCACGGCGAATGACCGCCTCTTCCCCTGGACCTTGGTCAAGGCTTTCCTGTCCTCCCCGGCAGCACTGGCGGAGTCCATTGCCGCGCGCCAGAAGCTCGACAAGCCCAAAGAACAGGACAAGCTGGAGCGTCTCACCGAGCTCAACAGCAAGGTCACGGAGGAAAACTCCAACAAGTTTGCCGCGCTCATTGATTACCTCATGGAGATAGGCGTCAAGAAGGGCTCCGAGCGCCGCGTGGTTATCTTCTCGGAGAGGGTGGCGACGTTGAGGTGGTTGCAGGAGAACGTCGCTAAGCATCTCAAGCTCCCGAAAGGCGCGGTGAAAGTCATGCACGGCGGCCTATCGGATTCGGATCAGCTGGCGCTTATCGACGAATTCAAGCGCACCGACACCCCTCTTCGCGTGCTGATTACCGGCGACGTCGCCTCCGAAGGCGTCAACCTGCATGCCCAGTGCCACCATCTTGTGCACTATGACATCCCGTGGTCGCTCATCCGCATCCAGCAGCGCAACGGCCGCATCGACCGTTACGGCCAGGAGCACGAGCCGGAGATCACCTCCCTGTTGCTGGACCCGAAGGACGCGGAGGTGGCCGATTCCATCGGTGAGCTGCGCGTGCTCACTCGCCTCATTGACCGCGAGTATTCGGCCAACCAGCTCCTCGGTGATGCCGCCCCACTCATGGGCAAGCACAACCCCAAAGCGGAGGAGGATGAGATCCGCGCGGTGCTCATGCACGAGCGCGACTTCGATGAGGTGGTGGCCTCCCCGGAGGAGATCCTCACCGGTGCGCACGCTAAGCCGGCGCCTGACGTTGAACCTGAGGCCGCCGCTCCGGCCTCCGGCCTGGGCGATGACATCTGGGCGCTACTTGCCGCCGCTGCCACCAGCGGCCCCGACGACGCCGAGAGCCCCGAGGACTCCACCAGCACCGACAACGCCGAGCACACCAACGACGCCGCCCCCGCGCCGTCGCGCCGCTCGGTGCGCCACAGCCTTTACCGCGCGGAGAAGGACTACCTCGGTGACGCGCTAGCGGAGGCCTACCAAGATTCGGCAGACAAGTCCTTGAGCGCCGGTGGCGTGGATTTTGCGCAGCACGATAATGACATTGTGGAGCTAACCCCGCCACGCGATCTGTGCCGGCGTTTTGACTACCTGCCTCAGGATTACGTGTCCTACCGCAAAGTCACCGAGCGCCTCATGCTCGCCACCTCTGAACGCCGCGGCAACCAACACCTCAAGGCTGCGCGCGAAGGTGATTCGGAGAAGTCCTGGCCGCGCGCCCACTTCTTGGGCCCACTGCACCCGGTCTCCGAGTGGGCTGCCGACCGCGCCCTAACCAACATGGCACAAAGCGAAATCCCCGCCGTACTCGGTGCGGTGGACACACCGACGCTGCTGCTCATGGGAACGCTCACCAACTCCCGCGGCCAGGTGCTCTCTCGCACCTTCCTCACCGCCACGGAGGGCCCCTTCGGCTTCGACGTCCCCGCCGGTATGCAGGCAGTGGACATTGAGGTTCACGAAGATGTCTATGCCTGGCTCAACCGCATTGGGCTTACGGACAACGCCATTAACCCCGGCGAGTTCGTCGTTCCTGATTCCGCCGCACAGCTCATCGCCGCCGCCGTGGAGGCCGCGCACAGCCACCTCACCGTGGTTAAGAACACCAACCTGGATCACGCCCAAGACCGCATCGCGGGCTGGCAGCAGCGCGCCGATTACTGGCAGCAGGCTAACTCCGGCCAGCAGACCCTCAAGATCAAGGACACTAAGCGCCTTATTCACCAGGACGAGGAGCTGTTGAAATCCATGGCCCCGGAGCGCTCCCTCGTGCGCCCGCTTGCACTCATCCTCCCGGACGACACCGACGCTGCACGCACCAGCGCCGCACACACCAACACCAACGAAGCAGAGGCACGCTAATGGCAGACTTCGATTCCATCATCAACGTCGAGGAATGGATCTCGGATTACTACCTCACCACCGATGACAAAGGCAGCTCCTTTGGTAAGCGTGTGGAGGAGGCCATCAAAGAGTGGAAGGCAACGGATAAGGACGCCAAGAGCGCCGGCTACGAGCACACCCAATCCCCGCTGCTGCGCCTGACCTCCCGCAGGGAAGCACTGCACACGAAGCTCTCCGCACTTTCTATGGAGGCAACCGAAGACTCACTGCACGAGGTCTATGACCTTGTTTCCGCGGCCTTCGGTTACCCGCAGCCACAGCGCCTGGAATTTTCCCGCAACGGCCAGCCCCTAACGCTGACTGCTGCCGCGGACAAGAACCACTCCCTGGTTATCCTGCGCGCCGGGCAGATGGACTCCGTGGAGGATCTCACCACCGTGCCGCTTCTCGGCGTGGACCCGGAGCTCGGCCACCAGAACTCCAACGGTGAGGCCAAATCCCTCGACATCACCGCCGCCAAGCTCGTCGGCGAGCTCTTCCTCACCGAGCAAGCCCCCGACCTCATCCTGGTCCTCGCCGGCCGCTGGGCAGTCCTGGCAGAGCGCGAAACCTGGCCACTAGGCCGCTACCTCGCCGTGGACCTAGGCCTAGCCGTCGAGCGCAACGACCAGAAAGCCAAAGGCGAGCTTCCCCGAGTTGTCTCCATCCTCGCCGCCGAGCACACCATGCGCGGTGCCGACGGCACCACCTGGTGGCTCGACACCCTAGCCCAAGCTCGCGAGCACTCCGTCAAAGTCTCCGAGGAACTGCGCGGTGCTATCAAGGCTTCGATTGAGATCATCGGCAACGACGTCCTGCAGCGCAGAGCCCTGCAGGACAAAGCAAACGCGTTGCAACACGTTTCAAACGACATCGACGGCAACGAACTGGCCAACCAAGCCCTGCGCTACCTCTACCGCATCCTCTTCCTGCTCTTCGCCGAATCCTCTCCGGAACTACAAATCCTGCCCACCGGGGACAACGACTATGACGAAGGCTATGGGCTTTCCCGCCTTCGTGACCTCATCCTCACCGAGCCCACCACGCACCGCACCCAGAACGGCACGCACCTCTACGAAAGCCTCCAGTTGCTCTTCGAGCGTGTCAACCGCGGCCACGATCCGCACGATGAAAGCGCCGAGCTTTACGACGCCAACGCCACCGAAGACGGCCTGGAATTCCGCAACCTCGACGCGGACCTGTTCAAGTCTGAAGCCACCTCCTACATCGAAGAGGTCAAGCTCTCCAACCTGGCGCTGCACAAGGTCCTGCAGAACCTCCTGCTCACAAAAGAAAAGCGGGGTAGTGACCGCGGCTTCATCTCCTACGCCACCCTCGGTGTGACTGAGCTGGGGCAGGTCTACGAGGGCCTGATGTCCTATACCGGCTTCATCGCCCAAGAAGACCTCGTGGAAATAGCCAAGCACGGTGACACCTCTAAGGGCTCCTGGGTGGTCCCCGAACCGCAAGCGCGCACGCTCCCGCAGGATTCCATCGTCTACGAAGACCGCGAAAGCGAACACGGTGGTGTGGAACGCGTTCAGCGCACCCACGCCCGCGGTAGCTTTGTCTACCGCCAATCCTCCCGCGACCGTGAGCGCTCCGCCTCCTTCTACTCGCCTCCTGTTATCACGGAATTCACCGTGGGCCAGGCCATCGAGGAGCTCAAAGCCACCGGCCGCATTGACAACGCTGATGACATCCTCACCCTCACCATCTGCGAACCCGCCATGGGCTCCGGCGCCTTCGCCGTGGAAGCCGTCAACCAGCTTGCAGAACTCTACCTGAACAAGAAGCAAGCTGAACTGGGCAAGGAAATTCCCGGTGAGGACCGCACCCAGGAGCTGCAAAAGGTCAAGGCCTCCATCGCCCTGCACCAGGTCTACGGCGTGGACCTCAACAAGACCGCGGTGGAGCTCGCCGAAATCTCCCTTTGGCTCAACACCATGACCAAGGAGCTCAAAGCCCCCTGGTTCGGCCTGCACCTGCGCCACGGCAACTCCCTCGTGGGCGCCACCCGCTCCACCTTCAGCGCTAAAGAAGTGTCCACCACCGCATCGAAGAAGAAGGGTACGCAGAACTATCTCACTCTGACCCCGCAGCACCACCCGCTGAAGCAACTGGCGGATGCCATCGATGCTAACGAGACGGACCAGCACCCCACCGGCCGCATCCACCACTTCCTGGTTCCCAGCCACGGCTGGGGAAGTGCCGTGGACGCCAAGGACTTAAAGAACCTCGCGGCGGACGAAATCAAGGCCATGAAGGCCTGGCAACGCTCCATCTGCAAACCGCTGAACAAGACGCAGACCAAGCTCGCCACCGCACTGTCTAACCAGGTTGAGCGCCTCTGGGAGCTCTCCCTTATCCGCCTGCGCATCGCCGAGGACCAAGTTCGCCGTGACCTGGACCTGTGGGGACAGGAACCCAACACCGCCAAGCGCGTGGACGTGGTCACCCGCGCCCAGGTGGAGGAAGAACTCCTCCACAACAACGAAGGCGCCTACCTTCGCCTGCGCACCGCGATGAACGCCTGGAACGCACTCTGGTATTGGCCTGTAACCGCCACTGATGAGCTTCCCGATATCACCGAGTACCTCGCCACCATGCAGGACCTCCTCGGCATCCCTAACGAAGGCCAGAAGCGCTACCGCAAAGACAACCAGTACGCCTTCGGCTTCGACATGACCTGGGATGAGCTGGACTACGTCGAATCACTCGACCGCTCCACCTCCGGCCGCCTGCGCTACGAAGACGTCCTCGAAGCACACCCCTGGCTGACAACCGCCAACACCATTGCCCAGGAACAAGCCTTCTTCCACTGGGACCTGGACTTCGCCACCGTCATGGCCGAGGGCGGCTTCGACTTCCAGGTGGGCAACCCGCCGTGGGTGCGCCCACGCACCGACATGGACGCTCTGCTGTCTGAACACGACCCGTGGTTCAGCCTCGCCAACAAGCCCACCCAGGCCGAAAAGAAGGAGCGCCGCGAACTCCTCGCCGGCAACGACGCCGTCCTGGAGACCCTCTCCAAGGGCCTTGCGGAAGCAGTGGTTACCTCCGCCGTGCTTGGCGACGTCACCCGCTACCCCCACCTACAGAACCAACAGCCCGATCTCTACCGCGGCTTCATGGAACGCACGTGGGCGAACGCTGCCGAGAACGGCATCATCTCACTCATCCACCCCGAGTCCCACTTCACGGAGAAGAAGGCTGCGGCACTGAGGGCTGGTGCTTATCGACGTCTGCGCCGTCACTGGCAGTTCATTAATGAGCTAGTGCTTTTCGATATTGACCATCACAACTCGTATGGCATTCATGTTTACGGAAAGCGCAAGGAACACGCTGGTTTCCTATCTGCAGCATCGCTGTATCATCCGCGAACGGTCATCGATTCCTTCAGTCATGATGGCACTGGAAACCTTCCTGGTTTCAAAGACGATGATGGCAAATGGGACCTTCGTCCACACCGCGACCGCATTATCACCGTTGACGAAGACACGCTTAAGGTGTGGAACTCGATTATCGAAGAACCGGGTACTCCACTGCTTGAGACCCGCACCGTCTATTCGGTAAACAGTGAAGCCGCAGCAGTCTTGGCAAAGCTTGCTGAGGCGTCGCGAATCAAGGAATTGGGTCTCCAATTCTCCAGAGGCTGGGATGAGTCAATCGACAAGAAGAAGGGTTACTTCGATTCTTCGTGGCAGCACCCTAAGTCCTGGGATGACGTAATCCTTCAGGGGCCGCATCTTGGTGTTTCGACGCCAATGATCAAGCAGCCGAACCCGACGATGAAGCACAATCAGGATTGGTCCGAGATTGACCTCGAAGCCATCTCAGAAGACTTCATTCCTGCGACCGCATACCTGCCCAACCGTTCCGTCGAGACCTACGATCGTGATTACGGAGTATGGGAAGTTGACGGTGAATTGGTGTTGGTAAAGGACCAGTACCGCGTCGCATGGCGTCGTATGGCAGCTACTACCGGATTCCGTACGTTGTATCCAGCCATAATTCCGTCAGGGGCTGCCCATGTTCACCCAATTCAAAGTGCTGGGTCTCCGAAAAAAGTAACGCATATGGCTTTGGTCGGGGCGGGAATGTCATCATTTATCATTGATTTTCTTGTCCGTAGCTTGAGTCCTTCAGATCTTCATCCAAGCACGATTAATGGATTGCCCTATCCACGGTGTTTCAAAGCGGAGCTCGTTGCTAATTACCTGCAATTGAATTGCCTGACCAGTGCTTACGCTGAGCTTTGGGAATCCGCTACCAAAAGCACTTGGACAACCGGTACACCAGTTCGCAACGCCCGCGACCGCTTCCATGCCCAGAACGAAATCGATGCCATGGTGGCCTTGTCATTGGGTGTGACGCTGGATGAGCTCCTCATGATTTACCGGACGCAGTTCCCGGTTATGAGGCGCTACGACCAAGAAGACTTGTATGACGCTAATGGTCGCAAGGTTCCTAAGGATGTCCTGAAGCTAGAGAAGAAGCTCAAGGACGGGCAGCAGCTTTCGGAAGAAGAACGCACGTGGACGCACTCGCAATCTGGCGTGGAATACGTCTTTGAGTATCCGTTTGCACCACTGGACCGTGAAGCGGACTTGGCGGCGGCATATGAAAAGTATGCTGCGATGATGAACCAGCAATAGTTCCGGAAGCCAGAAGCGAAGCGAAGACCGAAAGTATTGAAGTAGCACCTTATGTCGAGTCTCATCCCTACGTACGCCTCCAACCACATTGTTGATGGATTGTCGGAGTACCTCACCACGACGTTCTCCCTGGCAGAGGACCTGACCTCCCAGCAGCTGCGGGAGTTCCTTAACGATCCGCAGGGCGGTATGTTCTACGGACCGTATGTGCGCACGCGCTTGCCGTATGCACCGGCGAAGTCATGGGATGGGATTTTGGGCTGGCTGCCGTCAGGCTTCAAGCCTTATCGTCACCAGGCTGAGGCATTCGAGCGGTTGTCTTCGTTTGATTACTCGACGGGTTCGAGGCGTCGACCGTCGCCCACGTTGGTGGTGACGGGTACGGGTTCGGGTAAGACGGAGTCCTTCCTTTATCCGATTCTGGATCACTGCCGCCGTTCTAATAGCAGCGGAATCAAGGCGTTGATTTTGTACCCGATGAATGCGCTGGCATCCGATCAGGAACGCCGTTTGGCCAAGCTGTTGCATGCCGAGGCTGAGCTCGCCGGGGTGACGGCGGGTATCTACACCGGCGAGGTGGTTTCTGGTGGACGCAGGAAAGTATCGAAGGATGGTCTGATTTCTGACCGTTCGGTGTTGCGGGATACCCCGCCGGATATCTTGCTGACGAACTACAAGATGCTGGACCAGTTGCTGCTGCGCGAGCAAGACCGCGAGCTGTGGGAGAAGTCCGCGCAGTCCTTGCAGTACTTGGTGCTGGATGAGTTTCACACCTATGACGCGGCCCAGGGCACCGATGTGGCGATGTTGCTGCGCCGACTGGGATTGATGCTCAAGAAGTACCAGCCCGAGGGTTTCCTTTCGCCTGAGGATTCAAAGCGCCCTTTGGGTAAGTTGACGCCGGTGGCTACATCCGCAACGTTGGGGGATAAGAGCGCCGAAAGTGCCAAAGGTTCCGAAGTCGCCGAGGGCACCGGTGCTGAATCGGCGGCACCTCATAGCGATATGTTGTCGTTTGCTTACACGGTTTTCGGTGAGCAGATGCCTCCGGACGCGGTGGTGAGTGAAACGCTCATGACGGTGGAGGAGTGGCAACTGACAGTTGTGCCGTTGATGGAGAAGCTCGCTGGCGTTCAATTCGTCGATCTCGATGGAGAGGAATCGAAAGAGTCCGTCTCAAAGGATATGCTTCCGCCGTTTACCCCGACACCGTCGGTTGAAGTAATGCAAACAGTTGTCGATGAGGTCGTTGCTGCTATTGCAGGGGATATAGACCCAGACAAATCATCTTCGTCGTTCAAGAGTGCGGTGTATACCGCTATGGGGGAGCATGTCTTCGGTGCTTTCCCGGACCTGGCCATCTCAGCTATGGGGATGGCCGGTAATGAATTGGTGTGCGCGATTTTGCGTGAGGCAGCCACGCCGGTGCCGTTGGAGCACAGTGAGGCCGGTGTTCCGGGTACTGATATTACAGCGGTGCCGCCCCTAGTGGAGCGAGTATTCCCAGCGTCAGTGCTGCGTAACCACCGCGAACTAGCAGTGGAGTTCTTGTCACTCGTGTTGGCGTTTATGGCCCACATTCGTGCCGCGGCCGGTGAGTTGCTGGGCTGGGACGGAAAGAAGTTCCCTGGCGTGGAGCTGCACCTGTGGGTGCGTGAAATCTCCCGCATCGATAGGGCAGTGGCGTCATCGTCGCGTTCTTCGGTGTTCAGGTGGTCCGACGATGGCGGAATGGGAGCGCACAAAGTTCAGACTGCAGGCGATGCTCCCAAGGCATGGTTGCCAGCGATCTACTGCCGCCACTGTGGGCGTTCCGGATGGATGTTGGCGGAGCAGCCTGGTGGCGATACGTATGTCACCGCACCACAGGAGATCCGCCGCATTGCTATCAGTGCCCCGGAGCGCCAGCGTCCACTCATCGATGCCACGAGTGAGGTGGCACAGGGCGTTACGCGCGCGGAGGGCGAGAGCTCCCGCGTGGCGTGGTTGAACCTGGACCTGCCGGGTCTGACACCGCAGGCACCGGATGCGGAGACTATGGAGGAGTCCCCCGTGGTACCGGTGCTCGTTTATTCCGGCGAGGATGCGGAAGAGCGCGCGAAGGCGCAACAGTGCCCGTCCTGTGGTGAAGACGATGCGATGCGCTTCTTGGGTTCTTCGGTCGCTACGTTGCTCTCAGTAGCGTTGAGCAACCTCTTCGGTATGGATGATCTGGATTCCGCGGAGAAGAAGACTCTGGTCTTCGCGGACTCTGTGCAGGATGCCGCGCACCGCGCTGGCTTCGTGCAAAGCCGTGCGCGAGCTTTCGCGCTGCGTGCGCGTATTTGGCGAGCGGTTCGCTCTTTTGCTGAATCCTCTGAATCGGATTCGTCGTTTGAAACGACGGCAGGTTCTTCGTCGTCTAGCGCGGTACTGTCCTCACATTCCTCGCTGTCCGCAGGTGTGCGGTTGTCGGAAGTTGCTTCGAGGATGGTGGAGCATGCGCGCGAGGAGTCGGAGCCGGCGGTGCGGGCGAGGGCGCTCTATGAGTTGTTGCCCCCGCAGTTGAAGGAGTCGCCGCGCTACCGGGCGGTGTGGGAGAAGGGCGCTGGTGCTGCTGAGCAGCGGCGTGCGCTGGCGGCGTTGCAGTCGCGCTTGGATTTGGACCTGGCGCTGCAGTTTGGTGACCGGGTGGATCTGCCGCGCTCGTTGGTGACTACCGGGACACTGTCAGTGTCAGTGGGAGTCGATGATGCGGTGCTGCTGTCGGCGGCGCGTGCAGTGGCGGGGACTCTGGCCACAGATGCGGAACTGCTGGCGTGGGCGCGCGGTGTGGTGGAGTACATGCGCATTGCCGGTGGTATTGCACATCCGTGGCTCAAGGAATACCTGCGCCAGGACTGCAACCCGTGGTTGCTTAATCGCCGTCAGGCGCGTGTGAAGGGAATCCCTGCGTTCGTGCGCGGTGGTGCGCCGAAGTTCCCGCGTGCGGGGGCGGCGCTCACGGGGGCGTTGGGCAAGCGCGATAATAACGCCACGATGCCGCTGGACTCCCAGAAGGGCTGGTACGCACGGTGGACGAAGGCGGCGCTGGGAGCTTCGACAAGCAGCGCGTTTGATGCAGCCAACCAGGTGGCGGAGTTGTTCAAGCAGCTCGAGTTCGAGGAAGTGGTGTTCTCCGTGCCGACGGCTACGGGCGGGCGCGTGTATGCGCTGGAGCCGGAGAACATCATTGTGCGCGAAGAAGCTGAGCCGGGGCTGTTGGAATGCCCGGTGTGCCACCTGCGCGTGGGCGTGGATGCCGCAGCGCGTGAGGCGATGTCTTCGGTGGCGTGCTTTACGTTGTCCTGTACCGGGCACTTCGTGCCTGTGGGCGTGGAGGATAACTACTACCAGCAGCTCTATCGCACCACGAATACCCGCACCGTGGTGGCGGAAGAGCACACGGGCCTGGTGCCTACTCCTCGGCGTAAGGAGTTGGAGGATGAGTTCAAGCGGCCCTTTGCGGAGCAGTCAGCCTCCGCGCCGAACGTGCTCGTGGCCACCCCGACCTTGGAGATGGGCATCGACATCGGTGACCTGTCCACGGTGATGCTGTCCTCCATGCCGCACACGGTGGCCAGCTACGTGCAGCGCGTGGGACGCGCCGGGCGTTTGACGGGTAACTCGCTCATCGTCGCACTCGTGCGCGGGCGCGGGCGTGCCCTGACCACCTTGGAACACCCGCTGGAGACCATCGCTGGTTCGGTGACGGCACCCGCGGCGTATCTGTCCGCGCGCGATATTATGCACCGTCAGTTCGTTGCCTATCTGCTGGATAGCACTGATGTGGCGGGCTCGGTGGAGCAGCTGCGCAGCGCGCGCGATGTGTTTACGTACGCCAGCTACTCCGTGGTGGATGCGCTGGTTGAGCTCTCACCCTCGGTGGTGTTGGCGGCCTATGAGCGTTTTGCTTCTACGGTGGCGCAGCATGCTTCGGCGGAGGTGTTGGATGAGCTGCGCGGCTGGTGTTTGCCGGGTGAGGATGGTGCTGCGTCCGGCATGGTGGCGGATTTGCAATCGGCACGCGAGCGCTGGGGTGCAACACAGAAGCTGCTTCTGTCCCGCCGGGAGGTGCTGAGCAAGCGCGTGACGGAGTTGAAGGCACGCGTGGAGGCCTCCGCGGTGGAGGATGATGAGCTGAAGAACCAGTTTGATGCCACGGTGGCTTCCCAGAGGTTTGTGCGCAAGCAGCTGGAGGACCACGCCGATGAGTATTGGATTAGCGCTTTGGAGCGCTTCGGGCTGTTGCCGAACTTTACGTTGTTGGATGATGCCGTGGAGTTCAACCTGGCTGTCTCCTCCTTCAACGAGGAGGTGCAGAAGTTTGAGACGGAGACCTATAGCTATAGCCGCGGGGTTTCCTCCGCGCTGACGGAGCTAGCCCCCGGCAATACCTTCTACGTGCAGGGAGTGGGCGCGAAGGTGGACTCGGTGGAGTTGGGTGAGCACCACTCGGCGCTGACGCAATGGCGCCTGTGCCCGGAGTGCTCTTACTCGGAGGCCACCGGTGCGGTGCTTTCCAGCGATGAGGAAGTAGCCGTGGCCGCCCCGCGCGTCGGTGCGTGCCCGGAGTGTGGGTCGAAGGGCTTTGCGGATAGGAACCAGCTCATTGATGTGGTGGAGATGACCAAGGTCTATGCCACCGTGGACGCGGCGCGTTCCGCCATCAATGACATCACCGATGACCGCACCTCACTGCGCTTCCAAACGCAGCTGAGTTTTGATGTGCCCGAGGGCGGGCGCGGTAAGGCCTGGTACCTGTCTGATTCCGGCTTCGGTATGGAGTACCTGGCGCACGTGGAGATGCGCTGGCTGAACCTGGGCCGCATGGGAGGTGGCAGCCCGCGCACCTTTGCAGCAGTTGAGCGCGAGGCACCGCTGTTCCGCGTGTGCGAGCGCTGCGGGCACTTGGATTCAGATGTGGGCGCTAACCGTTGGCAGGACCACGCGCCGTGGTGCGAATACCGCAATGCGGCCGAGGAGCACTCCATCAGCTTTGCACTGGGACGCAGCCTGGGCACGCAGGCAGTCCTCGTGCATCTGCCGACGTTGTTGGGCATGGTGGAGTCCACCACGCTGCCTTCGTTGGTGGCTGCGTTGAAGCTCGGCTTCAAGGAGTACCTGGGCGGCAACCCGGATCACTTGGACGTGGAGCCGGTGCGCGTGGATTCCGATGGCAGCCCGGTGGATATGTTGCTTATTCATGACACCGTGCCGGGAGGTACTGGTTACCTGGCGCAGTTCACGGAACCGGCGCATGTGCGCCAGATGCTGCTCGTGGCCTATCGCCGCCTGGCCTCCTGCCACTGCGCTGAGGAAGTGCGGCAGTGCTGCCCGTCGTGTTTGCTGCCCTTTGCACGCAGCAGCCAGATTCCGCAGACCTCCCGTGAGGCTGCGGTGGTAGCACTGCGCAAGATCCTTGCCGATGACCTCCATGTCTCAACCGATGCCGATCCGGCTTCCTTTAGCTGGGAAGGCCATCTCACCGAGGAGCGCCCGGAGCGCAGCGAGCAGTCCAAGCTGGAGCAGCGCTTTGTGGAGCAGCTGCGCGCAGACTTGAAGGAGCTTGGCGCCACGGTGGTGGAATCCATGAAGGGCAACCACGCGCAGTGGGATATCAGCTTTGAAGGCTCGCGCCACGATTGGGTCATGGAGGAACAAAAGCAGATTGGTGGCACCATCCCGGACTTTGTTTTCTCTACGCGTGATAACGCCATCCGTGACATTGCCGTCTACCTCGATGGTGCGGCCTTCCACGCCAGCGTGGTGCATAACCGCGTCAAGGATGACTTTGATAAGCGCAATGGTTTGTACGAGTTGGGTTATCTGCCGTGGTCGCTGACGTGGCAGGACATCGATGCCCGGCAGGCAACAGTACGCAACGAGCCGGTGGATCCGCCCGCCTGGGTGAGCCCGCAGCTGCGACCACCGTTGGCGAAGAAGCATAATGCTTCCCAAGAACTGTTGAACCGGGTGGACGAGGATCCACTGACTTTGCTTCTCACACTGCTTATGAAGCCGTTGGAGAATTGGGCGATCTTGAGCACGTCCGCCTTAGTAGAAGCATCCATGGGTGGAAAACAGCTGCGTGATGGTTTCGAGAACACTTACCTTGGCACGGTCACCGCGAGCGTAGGCGACACGTATCGCCGCCTGAGTTTCGATGCCAGCACTGTCTCCGAGGACTTAGACGGGTGGCGGTTGTTCTTAGGCTTGAGCAATCTGGCCTTCCTAGACCCTGACTTCGCACAGGTGGATGTCAAGGAATCCGTGCTGGAGGATCTGGTGGCGCGTGACGCGCAGCCGGTTGTCCCACCGCCTGCCCAGGCTGGAGCTGAGCGTGTGCTGCGTGTTGTGGAGGATCCCGCGACGACTTCGACTCCTGTTGTTCCTGCGGTGCAGGCTGATTCTGCAGCTGCAGCATCGGTTTCGCCTGGGTGGGCCGAGGCGTTGGATGCCTTCGCCGACGAGCCGGAGGTACATGTAGCGCTGCGCGCGATGGCGGCGGCAAGCTTGCCCGAGCCGGATGCTGACTCTGTCGGTGGTGAGGTTTCCGGCATCCCGGTGGTGGCGCAGTGGCCACAGCACAAGGTGGTGGTGCTCTTTGCCGAGGATGTTGACGACCTGCGTGAAGACTTCGAGGCTGAAGGATATGCAGTCTTCGGCGCTGATTTCGAATCCGTTCCTGATTCCCTAACCGCGGCGCTGAGCGCCTCCTGATTCGCTGATTAAAGAAGAGAGGAAAGCAATGGCAACGAGCCTGTCCTTCTACCGCCGCATTGAGGACCGCTACAACCTGGGAAACCAGATCTTTGAGTTCTGCAACAAGCTGGTGGAGGATCCCACGAACCCTTCGCTGCACGTGGAGCCCATCAAGGATGCGGCGGATAAGCGCGTGCGCACCGCGCGGGTAAACCGCAAGTACCGCGCGGTGCTCTTCGAACTGCACGACGGCAACGACACCATGTTCGTGCTCATTGACATTCTCAACCACGATGATGCTTATGCGCTGGCGACGTCTAAGACACTGGTGGTTAACGAGGTCTCCGGTGTGCCGGCACTGGTGGATGCCACCGCACCGGAAGTTGCGGTGGCGATGTCGCAGGCGGAGATTGAATCGCGCGCCAAACGCTTGGCAGCCGAGCAGCTTGCTGCGGAGGCAGCGGCGGCTGCAGCGACGGATTCTTCGGCCGCACCGATGCAGGAGGATGCGCCTTCGGCAGATGCCGCTGATGACGGTGAGGACGTGCGGCCGTGGGATGCGGTGGGCGTCGCCAAGCATGAGCTCACCGATGAACTGGGCCTGTCGCCGCAGACAGTGGCGCTGCTGGAGCAGGCAGACTCCGTGGAGGACTTAGAAAGTTCGTTGGTGACCGCGCCGTCGTGGGAGCACGATGCGGTGCTGGGCTTGCTGTCCGGGATGAGCATTGCTGAGGTCCGCGAGGACCTAGGGCTGGTTGAGCCAGCGATGGCGGATACAAGCTCCGATAAGGCGCTGGTGGACGGTATCAAATCCCCGGCTGCCCGGATGGACTTTGCCATCGACCCCGGTGAGGAAGAGCTGGCTGCCATCCTCACAAGCTCCTTTGCCGAGTGGCGAGTGTTCCTGCACCCGAGCCAGCGTCGCGCGGTCGAGGCCGAGCACTCGGGTTCCGCGCGCATCACGGGTGGTGCCGGTACTGGTAAGACCGTGGTGGTGGTGCACCGCACGAAGCACCTGCTGCAGAAGAACCCGCGGGCGCGCGTCTTTTTGACCACGTACACGCGTGAGCTGGCCAATGCGCTCAAGACGCAGATGAATGAGCTATACCCAACTTTCCCGGAGGCCTCCGTGCATGGCGCGCCGGGGTTGTGGATTAGTGGTGTTGACGCGCTCGTCTTCGACGTGCTGTCTAATGCGCAGGCAACAGAACGCGCTGCCGCGATGGCTGCGGTGCTCAACATCGATGCGGACTTTGTGCCCCGTGGTTTGGAGGGCGTGGAGGAAAAGCGGCAGTGGCAGGAGGCTGCGGAGCTCAAAGGTAGCTCCCTGCCGCGGGAGAAATCCCATCCGACGTTCCTGGCGCAGGAGTACTCGGCGGTGATCCTCACGCAGGGAATTACCGATGAAAAGACCTACTTGCGTGCGCGGCGCACGGGGCGCGGCACGCCGCTGAACCGTGCTGAGCGCAAGGCGGTATGGGCGATTGTGGAGTACTTCCATGCGGCGTGTGCCTCCATTGAGAAGCTGACCTATGCGGCTGCGGCGGCGGTGGCTGCGCACATTGTGGAGCACCGCACTGGTACGGAGGGCATGTTTGATCACGTGCTTATCGACGAAGCCCAGGACTTCCACGCCGGCCACTGGAAATTCCTGCGGGCGGTGGCCAAGCGCGGGCCGAATGACATCTTCATTGCGGAGGATTCGCACCAGCGTATTTACGGGCAGCGATTGGTGCTGCGCAATTACGGGATTGAAACGCGTGGACGTGCCTCTACGAAGCTGCGCGTGAATTACCGCACGACCAGGCAGAACCTGGGCTATGCTACGGCGATTCTGGAGGGGACCGAGTGGGTTGACTCCGAGGAGGACCAGGATGATTTGCATGGCTACCACTCGGTGCGCCGGGGACCTGCGCCGGTTGTGCTGAATTCCGAGAGCAAAGCGGAAGAAGCTGAGGCGTTGGCGGCGCGTATCCAGGATTGGGCATCCGGGGAGGAGGACGTCTCCATCGGCGTGCTGACCCGCACCAACGCGCGCAAGGACGAGATTGCCACGCAGCTGGGTGAGCTAGGCGTGGCGGTGAGCACTGGGCGGCGCACCTCCCGGGAGCGCCCAGTGGCGGTGATGACGATGCACAACGCGAAGGGCTTGGAGTTCACGCATGTTGTTCTGCTCGACGTAAGCAGGGAGGCGCTGCCGCAGCGCTACCTCATGAAGGGCCTAGCCCCGGCCGAGGCCGACGAGGCGCTGCAGCGTGAGCGCGCGTTGCTTTACGTGGCGGCCTCGCGCGCCCGCGATGTGCTTCTGGTGAGCGTGGTGGGAGAGGCTTCAGAGTTGTTGCCGGGGTAGGTTAGTCGGCGTTTTGCTTCGCTTCTTTTCGCTAGAAGGAACTGCATCGCAATCGTAGGAGACGTATGATGTCTTATGACTCCAGTACGAAGGAGAATGGGAAGGTTTCCAAACATGACTGCAAGCACACAGCTCTTGCGTGGCGTGGTGCCACCGCTGCTGACCCCGTTTAAAGAGGACTACTCCGTCGACACCGATACCCTCAAGCGCCAGGCTGAGCGGCTTATCAAAGCTGGTGTTCATGGCCTGTTCGTTCTCGGCTCTTCAGGTGAGGTAGCTTTCCTCACTCGAGAGCAGCGCAAGGAAGTCATTGCAACGGTTGTGGAACAAGCTCAAGGGCGCGTTCCGGTAATCGCAGGCGTGATTGATATGACGGCTCCGCGAGTAATCGAGCACATTGAAGATGCCGTCGCGCTCGGGGTTCAGGGGCTAGTTGCCACTGCGCCTTTTTATGTTCGTACTCACGATGTAGAAATTGCTGAGCACTTCCGACTTCTTCATGAAGCCGCGCCAGAGACCCCTATCTACGCGTACAACATTCCGGTCAGCGTTCACTCCGTGCTGGATATTGCTACTCTTATTTCCCTCGCCAAGGAAGGCGTGATTGCCGGTGTCAAGGATTCTGGCGGCAATGATGGATACACGCGTGCTCTGATTAGCGCCCGCAACAAGGCTGGGGTGAAAGACTTTGTGGTCTTGACCGGCTCGGAAACTACAGTCGACTTTGCTTACCTGGCAGGTGCCGATGGCGTGGTACCTGGTCTGGGCAACGTGGACCCAGTTTCCTACGTGAAGCTGCATGAGCTCCTAGTGGACGGAGCGTATGCAGAGGCTGCGGAATTGCAGTCTAAGATTTGTGATCTTTTCACCATCGTTGGTGTTGGTGACGGCACGCGCATGGGCGGAAGCTCGCAGGGCCTCGGCAGCTTCAAGGCAGCACTTCACCACCTGGGTGTCTTTCCGTCGGGGCTGATGTCCCGTCCTCATGTCGCTCTGAACGATGAGGAGCAGGCCAAGATTCATGAGATCGTCGATGCCGCTCAGGTGATCGAGCCCTAAATTCGCTGAACTACGACGAAACGAGTGAAGAGTGACTAGTACCCTTGCGCTTGATGTCGGTGCAACAAAGATTGGTTGGGGCTTCGTGACTGATGAAGACCCAACACAAGCAGTAGCACTGGGAAAGATTCCTACACAGCCAGCCGGGGCTTCGCCACAGGAGCAGATCAAGAAGACTATTCAGCTGGCGTTGGAGGAATCGGGCATTGCCCCGGCGAGAATCGGCATTGGCTCGCCAGGAGTGATTCAGGCACCTGAGGGACTCGTCACCTACAACGGAGACACCATCAAGAACTGGGCTGGTACCAACCTTCGTGAGGTTGCGAAAGAGGTTGTTGACCTCCCGTGTGCTGTTCATAACGATGTGAGGGTCTGGGCGTACGGAGAGCTAATGCTCGGAGCGGCGAGAGACTTCCGATCAGGCCGGGTCTTGTACCTTTCGTTGGGAACTGGTGTCGGTGGTGCGGTAAGTGACAACGGGAGTCTGCTTAGCGGACCTACCGGATCGGCCGGAGAGTTTTCGGAACTCTTGTGCGCTGATTTTCGGGGCTGTGCGGACCGCGCCGAGAACATCATGAGCGGCAATAGCCTGGCTGCGTATTATGAAGAATTTTCTGCGAACCCCGCAAGCGAGCGGGTGCAGTGGAAGCAGCGAGATCAGTTAGCGCTTCCCCTCGAAAAGGTCGTGGAAAGAATGAACCAAGGAGACGAACTCGCTTCCCGGATTATTCGAGGCAATTCCTATGGCCTTGGCCGCGCGGTGGCTGGTCTTGTTTCAGGGCTCGATCTCGATGCCGTGGTTTTAGGCGGCGGTGTGTGCCAGATTGGGGCTGCTGTGGAAGAACCATTCCGTCAGGCCATAGAGGATTTCGCGTTGAAGCCGAATCGCTCCGTTGCAGTTCGGGTTACTGAATCCCCGGCGACAGCACCGTTAGTCGGCGCAGCGGCTTTTGCTCGAGACAACGCTTTTTAGCACCGTTTATCTGCGATATTTCCAGAAGAAGGCTCAGGTATATGTTTAGGTTTAAGAGTAGTGAACTGGCGGAACGCCGAGAAGAAGTTCACGACATGATTCGGAACTCGGTGATTGTCTCGGTGCAAGCGCCAGATGGCCACCCGATGCGAGACACACACACCTTGACGCATGTCGCTCGTGCGTGCGTTGAGGGCGGAAGCCGCGCAATCCGGTGTGGCGGGTACGGGGGTATCAAGGATGTCGAGGCAATCGCGGCCGCAGTAGATGTACCGGTTTTCGGCCTGACAAAAGAGGGAAGTGAGGGGGTTTATATCACTCCAACTGTAGAGTCCATACGCCAATTGGCTGAGGCAGGGGCAGCTGTTATCTGTGCGGATGCTACGGATCGCTCTCGGCCTGATGGCTCAAGCTTCTCCGATCTTGTCGCCGAGTGCCACCGGCTGAATGTTCTGTCGATGGCTGACTGCTCTACCCCGGAAGAAATGCAGCGAGCCCACCAAGCGGGGGCGGATATCATTTCAACGACGCTGGCTGGCTATACAGAGTTCCGGACGAAGACCGAAGGTCCGGATCTTGAATGCTTGGCAGAGGGGCGACGGCTCTGCGGTGAGGATGCCTTTGTGATCGGCGAAGGCAGGTTTGCCTCGCGCGATGATGTGGCTGCAGGAAAACGCGCCGGCGCCGATGCAATCATCATTGGCACTGCCATCACAGATCCTGCGTGGATTACGCGGAGCTTTAATAGCTGACGCGGACTGTCACAGCGAAGTCAGTAGGGGCTCGTAATGCCTGAGCACAGACTCTTGGTATTTCTTCAGGTCGTTGTCCTGTAGAGCATCGACGATGTCTTGGTGCGCGCGAACCGTCCTGCTGAAGTCCTGTGGTTCTTCCAGTTTGCGAAGTGGAATGACGTTCATGTGCACTTGCCAAAAGGCATCATTGAGCTCACGGATAATCGGGTTATCTATTTCGGAAAGCAGAACCTGATGAAACTCCCGATCCTCTTCGGCAAAGTTGAGACCTTGCTCCCGTTTGGCTGACATCTTTTCAACGATGGCGCTCAACTGATCTAGCTTGGCGGGGTCGGGTTTGGTTGTGATTTCTTGCCCGATAGCAAGATCAATTGCCTGCCGAATCTCCACTACATTACGAAGTGTTTCAAGGTTGTCGTCAGCGTCGAGAGTCGCTCGAAAAATGAGGCCTTGAACAAGTGCTTTCAGTGACGTGCTGGAGACAAAGGTTCCTGTTCCGTGCCTGACTTCGACGATATCTAATGTCGTTAGGATTCTGATGGCCTCGCGGACGGAGGAACGAGAGAAACCGAGTTCTTCACAGAGCTCGGATTCGGTTGGCAAAGTGTCCCCAGGCTTGAGAGCGTTATCCCGAATGAATTTTTTTATGCCTTCTACGGCCTGCTGTGTGGTTGAGGCAGGGCGATGCTCGGCTTCGCTGAAACCCCACGTTCCGGTATGCACTGGCTACTCCCTCTTTTCTTTCCATCCATCTTAAGTCTCCCACCTCGGCTGGATTTCAAGAATGAACGCTGCCGAGGGAGGAAGCCTCTTATCTGACAGGCAGGGTGTAAGTGCTTTATCTTAAATCCCTTCACACATCAGACGTCTGATGTATTGTATCTTTCAACATGCTTTGTTGCACAGGCGAATTGGAGAGTGATTTAGCTCTCTGTACTGAAAGCCCTGAAGGGAAGGTCAAATGCAATCGTTCGGAACACTCAACTGGATAGTTCTGCTCCTCTACCTCCTCGGAATGCTGCTCGTCGGCGCTTATTTTGCGCGTAGGGCCGGCAATGATCAGGAAGAATTCTTCAAAGCGGGTGGCAGGATTCCTGGCTGGGCTGCGGGATTCTCCATCTATGCAACGACGCTGTCTGCCATCACATTTATGTCTACACCGGAAAAGGCATATCTGACTGACTGGGCCTACTCGGCTGGAAATCTCGCAATTTTTGCGATTGTTCCAATCTTGATTGGCTACTACGTCCCGTTCTTTAGGAAACTGGATGTCACGACGGCATACGAATACCTTGAGGAGAGGTTCTCCGTTGCCCTCCGAGTTCTTGGCTCGCTCCTCTTCGTTCTGTATCACGTTGGGCGTATTGCCATCGTTATCTATTTGCCAACATTGGCGATCACGTCGGTGACAGATATCAATCCGCTGGTCGTCGCTTTGTTTGTAGGCGTTCTTTGCGTTGTATACACCTTCCTAGGAGGTATGGAAGGCGTAATTTGGTCTGATGTAATTCAGGGCATCTTGCTGTTGGCTGGTGCTGCCGTAGTAGTACTCACGGCGATGGCCATGACTCCCGATGGATTTAGCGGTGCTGTGGTGAACGCTGCGGAAGAGGGGAAATTCTATTCAGCGGATAACTTCACCACCAATGCTGTCTTCACCTCGATACCGTTCATCTTCATTGGAAATGTCCTGAACAGCTTGCATCAGTACACTTCATCGCAAGATGTCGTTCAGCGTTACCAAACGACTCCTACGATCCAAGCGACGAAGAAGTCTCTCATTGTCAACGGAATTCTGGCGCTCTTAACGATTCCGCTGTTCTACGGGATGGGTACGGCTTTGTATAACTTCTACGAAGCGAAGGGCGGTCTGCCGGAGGGAGTCAATACTTCTGCAGTAGTTCCGTATTTCATTCTTTCGGAGTTGCCTGCGGGCATTGCCGGGCTATTGATTGCTGCAATCTTGGCAGCTGCGCAATCGACAATTTCCTCCTCGCTTAACTCGATTTCCGCGTGCGTTGTCGCGGATATCTTTAACCGTTTCTCGGCAAAGGAAGCGTCGGTTGCTTTCTCACGCTTAGTCATCATTGCCGCCGGAACCTTCGGGCTGGCCGTCGCGCTGTATCTCATCATCACCAACCAGTCGGACCTGTGGGACCTGTTCCTCGCGATTACTGGTCTTTTTGGAGTGCCGCTCACTGCGGTATTTGTCTTGGGTATCTTTACGAAGGCCGCAAATTCCAATGGCGTTCTCATCGGGCTCATTTGCGGAGCGATTGCAGCGTACTTTGCTGGAAAGCTGGACCAGGGCCCATTCTTGGTCTCGATCGTTGCCTTTGCAGGAACTCTTGTTATCGGCTACTTGGCATCCTTCATGTTCCGGAAACCTGATGAGCACGACATCACAGGGTTGACCATCTATGGCAAGAACCTTGAGTACACGCGCCGTAGTACGGTATAAATCTGTTCTTTCACCGTGCTGAGGGGGGCAGAGCTAACTTACACCTCGGCGCGGTTATTAGCCTCTAATCAATAACAGATTCCCTGCGACCGAAGGAAATCCAAGTAAGTGGAGCAGTGAACGCCTAATGCAGCAGCCGCGTCAGGGAGCTTGACTCTGTTGACTCTGCGCGGTTGGGATTTCTCATCGGTAATGATTGAGAGCTCTCGGGCATGGGCGGAGGCCACGAGCCATGAGTCCGCAGCATCATTGAGAAATTCTTGTATTGCAGCTTCTTCGAACTGGGGCTCACGCTCGAAAGCTACCCATGTAGACAGGAGACGGTATGACTCAACCTCGGCATTGTTTACGTGCAGAATTTGGTCATGAGGGACAAAGTCCTGGAACCACTCTGAGACGAAATCTTGTCTTCGTTCCAGTTCTTCTTGAACAGTGTCGTGGAAGAAGAACGTTTTGGCGGTCACGAAGTTTTCGAAAGAGTCCCAATAGCTTGGAAATACGTCGCGAGGATACACTCGAACCGCGTTGATAACGATATTGGAATCGATGAAGTAGCGCGTCATGGCAGTCTCTGGTACTGGTCAACCAGAGCATCTATAGTGCTGACTTTCTTGATTCCAAGCTGACGGGACGCTTCGCGTTCGCCGATTCTGCCTTCGGTGAGCGCTCCAGTGACTGCTTCGAGAAAACGCCCGCCCAGACGGGAACGCAGACCGAGAGTGAAGTCGCCGCCGCCAGACTGCCTTGTTGTCGCTGGGCGTGGGGATTCCTGGAGGAATCGCTGACCAGCTTCACGGGAGAGTACACCATTACCTACGAGGATCCATACTGTGACGTCGCGGCTTACTCCGAAAGCTTTGTACGCCCACCGACACACTGCTTCTAAGTCTTTGGTTTCGGACCATTGTTTGAGCGTGTCCTCGGTAGAGACAAGCAGCTTCGCGGCGAATTGATTGCACCAACGTTCGACGGCGCGCTGGTTGAAATGACCACCGGAAACTCCTTGCTCGCCTAGAAGAATGTGTCCGAACTCGTGGGCCAAACTAAACAGTTTTCCTACACCGGAGTCCGCACCGTTAATGAAAATGAGGCCGTAAGAATTTCGGATCAACGTAAATCCACGGAACTCAGCAGCATCAAGTTTCTGGTGAGTGTTATTGCCCACGATGGAGCTACGCATGACCAAAATCCCGGTGCGCTCAATAGTATCAGTGAGGATTGCCACGCGATCTCGGCTTCCTTCTTGCTTACCCGGCCCCCAGCCCAGTAGACCGTACGCCCACTCCGTAGCTTGAGATACGGGAGTTTTCGTAGAAAAGCGGCCGATAAAGCTAGGTGCCGGAATACCGTTAGCAAGGGCATCTTCCGCGTACCACTCTAGGCGCCGCTCGCAGGCATAAATCGTCTGCTCAAGTGCCGGGCTGAATTCGGACAACGGAGAGCTTCCGGGGGTCCTGAAGTCAGGAAGCTGAGGGGTGCGCCTGAGGGGTTCTTCGAGAAGCAGGTAGCCAAAAGGGATTCCCGCAAGCTTGGCTAGTTTCTGAGCTTGTCTGAACGTTGGGGTGCTTTCACCTACTAGCCAAGAGCGCAAAGCACGGAAGTCAGATTTCTTCTCCAGCTCATTGATCGGGAGCCGCGTTCTCTCAATAGCCCATTCGAGGACAGGAGGGGACATCGGAACGCGGACGGCCATAGCCCCTCCTTTTGTTACCTACTGTGCAGATAGTTGAGTGTTAAAGGCAAGTTTAGAGGAGGATCGGCGACGAGGGCTCGCAGTATGGTCTCCAAGCTCAGTGGATGGTTTGCATTCTTCTGTGATGAGCTGTTTCGCTTGCTGATCCTGAAATTGATGGGCGAGTGAAAAAGTCCCACGTAAAGTACTTAAAACTAGAAGATGCGCCGAGAGGCTATAACCTCATGGGCGCATCATAACGGTAGTCGGCTGGCTTGCGCTTAGCGCTTAGCGCCCAAAGTTCTGCACGGCGTACAGCTTGCCCTCGGGGGTGGTGGCCAGGCCGATGCCCACGGACTTAGCGCGCGGGTCAAGCAGGTTCTTGCGGTGGCCCGGGGAGTCCATCCACAGCTGTACCAGGCGGGCATCGCTGTAGTCGGTCCATGCCTGGAGAACGTTCTCGCCACCAGCCGGAAGATTGGCAGGGTAGTAGGTCCAGTAGTTCGGGCGGTGGCGGGTGACGCCATCGCGGCTGAGGGTATTGGCCCAGTCCTGTGCCAGGTTGGTCAGGTTGGCATCAACGCGCAGCGGAGCTAGGCCATTAGCCTTGCGGTGTGCATTAGTTTGATTAATGAGACCCTGGACGCTCGCGGAGGTAGAGGGTGCTTGCGCAACCGGACCAGCGGCGGCAGGGGTAGCGAAGCCGAAGGAAGCCGGATTGAAGGCGCCGAAGGAACTACCAGCCTGAGCAGGGGCGTTAACGGAACCTGCGAAGAGTGCGGCGGCGGCTGCGACCGGAGCAATAATCTTCGTGGCGGTGCGTCCAAGCTGAAGGCGGAACATTGTGGTTCCTCTTTCTATGTCGGGCCTTTTCGGCGGTGTGAATCCCGCATGGCGTGCGGTTGTTTCCACCTAAAATTAAAGCTCGCGACGCCCTAGAAACGCTAACTGACCAGCGCTTTTAAGGATTGCACTTAGATTTGCGACGCTTCTCCATCTGGCTCTAAGGGTTTATTGGCTTTCAGGCTCTTTTTGCCTAAATTTGCATAGTTTGACTCGGAAACTATGGTGAGTGGGGGTGGGCATCGGGGGTGGCCACTCAGGGTCACACTCTCGCATCCTGGGCTTTTAGTTGATGACAGGTCAACTATTTCCAAAACCTTGGGTGTTTCTATGGAAATTTATGGATTCTTCCTGGGAATAGATAATTTGCACTTATGTGTGGTGGGTGGTGGGAGGGGTCCGGGGGGTGGGGAAAGATCGGAAAAGCCCCGCACGGCGATACTGTGAACGGGTGCGGGGCGAAGCTCTGTCAGTGCTCGACGGAGGCTACGTAATGGACATTATTACTTGATGTCCTTAACTACATCCGGGTTCTTGTCCAGCCACTCCTGGACGGCCTCTGGCTCCTTGCCCTCGCCGTACTCGTTTACTACGAGGTCTTCCAGGGTGCCGTACTGTTCATCGTCCAACTTCAGGCCTTCGAGCCACTCGGCGACCTCCGGGTTGTCGTCTGCGAAGCCTTCACGAGCCAACCAGTGCAGACCCTCGGTGTCCCCCAGGGTGCCCTTCGGATCCTCGAGGTCCTTGACTGGGAACTTAGCGTTGGCCCAGAACGGGCGCCATAGAGTGACGACAATGTCTTCCTCAGCGTCGGTAGCGGACTTTAGCTCAGAAAGCATAGCCGGGGTGGAAGAGGTGGACAGGTTGTAGCCGTCCAGCTCGTAGCCTTCGATAGTCTCCTGGGAGGCCTTGGTTAGGCCTGCGCCCGGCTCGATACCAACGATCTGGCCACCGAAGCGGTCAGCCTGGCCCTTCAGGTCCTCGATGGAGTTGACGTCATCCATGTACTCCGGCACTGCCCAGGTCAGGCGAGCATTCTCGTAGTAGGCGCCATAGTCCTCAATCTTGTCGGAGTACTTGTCCATGTACTGCTTGTGAGTGAATTCGGACCATGCAGACGGGTAGATGTCGATGTCGCCGGATGCGAGGGCGGTGTAGACCACGGCGGCGTCGTTAAGCTGCTCGTGCTCAACGGTGTAGCCGGCCTCCTCCAGCTTGTTCTGCAGGAGGTAAGCGGTGGACAGGCCATCAGTCCACGACGGGATGTAGCCCATGGTGATGGTGCCCTTGTCACCGTCATTGCCGGAACCGGACGCAGAGTCCGAGGAATCAGAGGAGCAGGCCACGAGGGAAGCGCTCAGCGCGACGGCAGAGACGGTGGCCAGAATCTTACGGGAGAACATGCAATGTCCTTTCGGAGTTGAGCAGTGAGAGGTATGGAATTATCGGTGCGTGGTTTTACTTGCGCACCAAGTTCAGAATCGAGGCGGGATAGCTCTTGAGCGAGCCCAGAGCCGCGGTGAGGCGGTCAAGGAAGACGGCCAAGATAACCACCGCGAGGCCGGCTTCAACGCCCTTAGCAATGTCCAGGGTGGAAATGGCGGACACCACTTCCTTGCCCAGGCCGTCGGCACCGACCATGCCGGCGATGACGGCCATCGACAGCGAGAGCATGATGACCTGGTTAATGCCCGCCATGATGGTGGGAACGGCGAGCGGCAGCTGGATGCCCTTGAGGATCTGCCAGTTGGTCGCGCCGTAGGACTTACCGGCCTCCACAGTCTCGCTGTCCACCTGGCGGATTCCTAGTTCGGTCATGCGCACCCCCGGAGGCAGCGCGAAGATGATCGTGGAGAAAATGCCCGGGACTACGCCGATAGAGAAGAACGTCACCGCTGGAATGAGGTAGACGAAGGCCGGCATGGTCTGCATGAAGTCCATGATGGGGCGGATGATCGCGCTGGCAGTGTTGGACTTCGCCGCCCAGATACCTAGTGGAACCGCCAGGATGGTGGCGGACAGGGTAGCAATGAGCACGAGCGACATGGTCTCTAGCATGGTGTCCCATTGGCGCATGCACATCACCAGCAGGAAGCCAAGGGCAGAGCCGATGGCGAACTTGGGCGAGCGGAAGAACCAACCCAACAAAGCCAAGATGACGAGCATGATGATGCCGGGGACGGAGAGGAGAATGTCTGAGAATCCGTCGATGAGGAAGCTCATGATGGCGGAGAAGGCGTCGAAAAGCACGGCGGCATTTTCGGTAAGCCAGTCAATGCCATCCGAGACCCAATCGCCCACGGGGATGCGGGGTAATGCGTTTTGATCCATGGCTTAGTTCTCCTCCTCCGTGGTGTCGATGTCACTCGATGCGGCGGACAAGAGGGTCACGCGCGGAATGACGCCCGTGAACTTGCCCTTGCTGTCGACGACGAGCAGCGGGGTGGTGGTGTCCGCGGCATAGCCGAAGAGTTCGGCGATGTTCTGGTTATCGTGGACTATGTGCGTAGTCGTGGAATCCAGCGGCAGCTCACTGTCGCCGGTACGCACTGCCTGGGCGATGTCCTCTTCCCAGACAACGCCGGCTGGGGTGCGATCAGCGTTAAGGACCACCAGCCAGGGGTTCTGGGACTCGCGCAGGAGCTTTTGTGCAGTGAGCGGGCCCTGGCTCGCATTAAGGGTATTTTGCGGGCGCTCGACGATATTCTCCGCATTGAGAACGCGGGAACGGTCGACATCCTTGACGAAGTCGGCCACGTAATTATTGGCGGGGTTTTGCAAAATCTCTTCAGCGGTACCAATTTGTTCCACCCGGCCATCACGCATCATGGCGATGTGGTCACCGATGCGCATGGCCTCGTTGAGGTCGTGGGTAATGAAGACGATGGTCTTGTTGAGGGAAGCTTGCAAGTCAATGAGTTGATCCTGCATGTCCTTGCGGATGAGCGGGTCCAGCGCGGAGAAGGCTTCATCCATGAGTAGGATATCCGTATCGGCTGCTAGGGCGCGGGCAAGGCCCACACGCTGCTGCATGCCTCCGGAGAGCTCGTCTGGCATGGAATCACCCCAGCCCTCGAGTCCCACCATGGCCAAGGCTTCTTCTGCCTTAGCTTCGCGTTCCTGCTTGCCGACGCCCTTGATCTCCAGCCCATACGCCGCATTCTCACCGACCGTGCGATGGGGCAGCAGCGCGAAGGACTGGAAGACCATGGAAATGCGGTCACGGCGAACAGCGCGCAGCTCGTCCTCCGACATCGCTGCTAGGTTCTGGTCTCCAATAAAAATCTCGCCGGAAGTTGCGTCCCACAGACCGTTGAGCATGCGGATGAGCGTGGACTTACCGGAACCGGACAGGCCCATAACAACGAAAATCTCGCCTGGTTCCACCTCAAAGCTGGCATCAATCACCGCGGCGGTGAGGCCTTGTTCACGCAGATCTTCGCGAGTGGCTCCGTTCTTGAGGGATTCCACACCCTTCTTGGCATTTTTGCCAAAGACCTTGTACAGACTCTTGGCAGTAATTGCTGCCATTTCCCCTCCTTGCTGCGGGAACTCCTAACTGCTCTACCGTGACACGGACTTCATGCTGTTTCAACCCAAAAGACAGCTCGGTGACAGGCATCGCTGTTAGATTAGTGCGCGCTGTACGCCCGCCGTGGGGAGTGCTCCCCAAGCCGGGTTGCTGGGCTTACTGCGAGTGGCGCGATGGTCTGGGATGGTTCCCCGTCCGGACAGATAACGAAGCTATAACAACTCCTTTTTGCGTGGGCTAGGTCACTGGGATGAGTTGACTGCTAGTCTCAAGCAGCATGGGACTCTTTGATGCGCCATTGCTTTTCGATGGCGGCCTCGGAACCCTTCTCGAAGCCCAGGGACACGACATTTCAGGCCCGCTGTGGTCAGCGCGAGTGCTGCGTGAGAACCCCGCGCTTATTGAATCTGCTCATGCTGAGTTCTTCGCCGCTGGCGCCCAGGTAGCCACCACGGCTTCTTATCAAGTCACCTTCGATGTTCTAGGCGAGGAGGCGGAGGCGCTTCTGCGCCGCAGCGTTGGGGTGGCTCGTGGGGTCGTCGATAAGCGCAGTGCCCAGCCTGGCTTGCTGGTCGCCGCATCCATTGGCCCCTATGGTGCGGGCTCAGGGAAAGGTACTGATTATGACGGGGCCTATGGTCTTACCCGCGGTGAGCTGCAGCGCTGGCATGCTCGCAGGGTAGCGGTGCTCGCGGATACAAACGCGGATTTCCTCCTTGCAGAAACCATCCCCAACGTTGATGAGGCCGCAGCGTTGCTGGAGCTACTCTCGGATCAGCCCAAGCCCTTTGCGCTGAGCATTACCGGTTCTATTGCTGCTGACCCGGCGAAGCTATCGCGCGTTGTCGAACTGGCTCATCACGCACCGCGGTTGGGGGCCCTGGGTGTGAACTGTGTCAGCCCTTCGCAGGCACTCGCAGTGGTGAAGAGACTTCGTGCAGGGACTGATAAGCCGCTGTTGGCTTGTCCTAACAGTGGTGAGTCCTGGGATCATGGCGCTCATGACTGGCGGCCGGCTCCTGCCGAGACGCTGAGCCTGCCCGAGGCTGTTGTGGAACTGCGCGCGGCTGGGGTTAGCCTGCTGGGTGGTTGTTGCCGCGTGGGTCCTACGGGGATTCGGCGGATGCGCGAAGCTCTCTTTGTAGACAGCAAATAGCAAACGCTGAGACAATCCCTCTACTGTGGGGATACAGTATTCCTATGAAAAAATTACGCCTTCTTGCCGCAAGCGCTGCACTGCTCGTTGCGTCTTTCTCCGTGCCCGCCGCCAACGCTGAGCTAACCCAGACTGAGCGGGACCAGTTCCGCACTGATCCCGTCGGGGCGATTGCCTGGCAGGCTATCAAGGGCTCCTCGGAATACGTGCGCGCCGATGGCAACGCCATGATGGCCGCGTCTTTCTTCTCCATGACGAGGCCGGGGCAGGACATCGGCCTGCCCGCGCTGCAGAACTGCGCTGAGCGGGTCGGTTCTTCCGCCCCGGAAGGCGGCGTGCGCTACGTGGCGGCCGCACTATGTGCAACCTTTGAACCTAATGCCCGTGGCGAAGTGCAGCGCGGCGAGTTTGGCTACGCGCCACTGCGCTAAGCACGCAGCGTTATATCGCGCTACGTCAGGTAGCGCGTGGCCTGCTTAAGGAGGATTGATGCGCAAACACGTTGTGGTTATGGGAGTCTCGAGCTGTGGCAAGTCTACGGTCGGGGAGTTGCTAGCACAGCGCACTGGCCTGCCCTTTCGGGATGGGGACGATATGCACCCAGCGGCGAATATCGAGAAGATGGCCTCGGGGCAGGCGCTCAGTGACCTCGACCGACAACCCTGGCTTGAATCCATCGGGCGCTTCCTTGCGGAGCACGAGGATGGAGCCGTCGTCGGTTGCTCTGCGCTCAAGCATTCTTACCGCGAGATCATTCGCGCCGCAGCGCCGGACACAGTTTTTGTGCATTTGCACGGCCCCTATGAGCTGCTCAAGGAGCGCATGAGCCATCGCGTTGGGCACTTCATGCCGGTGTCCCTGCTTAATTCGCAATTCGAAACGCTGGAGGACCTGCGCCCAGAAGAAGCAGGGCTGGTGCTGGATGTCAGCGCCGCGCCGGAGGAGCTGGCCGCCGAGGCGGCCCAATACCTCCAGAGCTAGCTGTAGCTGCGATACTGTCCCGCTTGGTGTTGAGGCATCGCGGGACCGACCTTCGCGCTCACACAACTCCACCCCGACCTTCGCGCTCACCGAGAGCGTCAGGAGGCTGCCGCGCGGGTTGCTGGTGAGCGCGAAGGGAGGTGTCCGCCAGGGGACCTGCTCGGATCTGACTTGAGCCACATTAGTGCCGAAAACAACTACCCAGACGCTGAACCCGCAGACTGCATTGTCAAGGGCGGCTGGGTCTTCGGCACTTGATAGTGAGTTAAGTCGGGCTCGTGCTACGTGCCCGCACCCTTCGCGCTCACCGTGGGCGTCAGGAGGCGGCCGTGCGGGTTGCTGGTGAGCGCGAAGGGAGGTTGTCGCGCTCATTGCAACGAGCTAAGAAGAGCTAAAGCAAAGCGGCGGCGCCGTAGAAGATGAGGACAATGCCGAAGCCGATGGAGGAAATCAGCGCCTGGTTTACCGTCCAAGTCCGCAGAGTGGTCGATACGTCCATGCCCATGAGCCGGCCGACGAGCCAGAAGCCCGAGTCATTGACGTGGCTGCCAAAGACGGAGCCGGCCGCGGTAGCAAGCGTGATGAGGACCAGCTGAATTTCGTTGAAGCCGCCGGCCTCTACGGCGGGCACCATCAGTGCGGCGGCCGTGGTGAGAGCAACAGTGGCTGAACCTTGCGCTAGGCGCAGGGCTACAGCGATGAGGTAGCAGGCCAGGATGACTGGGATGCCGAGACCGGACATGGAATCTGCCAAAGCATCACCGATACCGCTGGTGCGCAGCACACCGCCGAACATGCCGCCGGCGCCGGTGATGAGGATGACGGAACAAATGGGGCCGAGCGCAGACTCCACAGTCTTTTCAATTGCGCTCTTGCCTTCGCCGCGGCGCAGACCCAGCACGGCCATCGCCACCAGAGTGGTAATCAGCAAAGCGATCGGGGTCTGTCCTAAGAAGATGAAGAAGCGTACCCACGTGGCAGAAGGATCGACAACACCAGCCGTGCCCAGTGTGGTCAACCCTGTATTGCCAAAGATAAGCACCATCGGGATGAGCAGAACTCCGATAACCGAGGCCGGAGAGGCCGGGCGATCGGGCAGCTCGGCATCGCTAACGAGCGCGCCTGTTACCGCCTCCTCAAGACGGAACGGGTACTTCTTTCCCAGGTGGAGCCCGAAGCGGTAGCCGGAGAGGTACCACGTGGGCAGCGCAACGAGGAGACCGAAGATGAGGATCAAGCCGATGTCCGCGCTGAAGAACTCACCGGCTGCCACGGGTCCCGGGTGCGGTGGCACGAAGACGTGCATGACGGAAAACGCACCGGCGGCGGGAATGCCGTAGGCCAGGACTGGGCCGTCCAGGCGCCTGGCGACGGCAAAGATGACCGGCAGCATCACCATGAGTCCCGCGTCAAAGAAGATGGGGAAGCCCATGATGAGGGAGGCTACGCCCAGCGCTAGGGGTGCTTTGTTTTCGCCGAAGAGTTTCACGAGGGCGTCGGCAAGCGTTTTGGCGCCGCCGGAGGTCTCCGCCAAGCGCCCGATCATGGCGCCCAAGCCCACCAGCAAGGCCACGGAACCCAACGTAGAGCCGAAGCCACTCGTCATGGTGGGAACCACGCCGTCCAGCGGGATGCCAGCGGCGAGGGCAGTCAGTGCAGAGACAGTGACAAGGGTGACGAAGGCGTGCACCTTGAAGTGGATGACGAGGATGAGGATGACGGCGATGGCTGCCACCGCAATTCCTAACAGTGGTCCGGTGCCCAGAGTGGGCTCCCAAGTATCCATAACATTCATAACCACTGACTTTACTTCGGCTGTGTGTGGCGATCTAGACGTTCACCCAGTATGGAAGTTCACGTGAGGGGGTGGGGTGAAGGCGTTAGTCCACCCCGAGTGCTGGGCCCACCGTGGCCCAACTGATGGCCAGTTCACGGCGGAACAGGCCCCATGTGTGCCGTCCTGCCGGAAGCTCGTAGTAGTCAAGGTCAACGCCGGCGGCGGTGGCTTGCTTGGCGTAGTGGGCACTGCACCAATAGTCCAACCTTTCGTTAAGGCCCAGTGCGGGTAGCGGTGAGTCCTCAATATCGACGTCAAAGTCTGCCGGACCACCGCGGGAGGCGATGACAAAGGACTTCCGTCCCTTTTGTTGATCGAGGTTGAGAACCGGTGAGTGCTGTGCCCACGCCGGATCCCATGGCGCGCCGAAGGAGCGAGCTGGGTCAGTGCCGTAGTACGCCGCGCTAACCCACGCGAATCCCTGGGCGAGAACACCTGTGGTCGAGGGACAGCCGGAAAAGGAACCAGCTACTTTGAACCGCGGATCAAAGGTGGCCAGTTCTAGTGCTGGGCCACCAGAGTTGCTCAGGCCTGCGATGCCGTCACGGCCGTTGCCATGAAACTCAGCGTCAATGAGTTGGGGGAGCTCCTTGGTGAGGTAGGTGGCCCACTTGTATTTTCCGTGGGTGTCGTGAGGCTGAGCCCAATCCGACATCATCGAGCCATAAGCACCGCGTGGCGATACGACGTTTACGTGCTTGTCGCGGAAGAACTCGGCGGCGCCGCCTCCATCCCACCACAGTGCGTCCTCACCGCCGCCCGCGCCACCGAGCAGGTAATAGGTCGGGCGAGGCTGTGTATTCTCCACCCCTCCTGGCGGGAGAATGATGTCATTGGTGATGACACGGTCCATGGCAGGCGAATAGGCCCTGAACTCCCACACATTGTCTTGGATGTGCCTCAGCTCGCGCAGCTGTGCTGGTGTTGTGGTCGCTGGCGGGCGAGTCGCTTCTGGTGGCACGACGGGAATTCTTAATTGCTGAAGCACGTGTCCCCATGCGGCGAAGACGTTCTCGCTGAAGAGGACTGGCGCCAACGGCCCCAGCGCGATGGGATCGAACGCAGAGGCGTACTGATCAATATTGGCGAGAGCGCTGCTCATCGTATCTGGTGCCTGTGCATGTGCCGGCTGCACGTGGGTGGGGGAGAGGATCAACCCCACCGAAAGAAGGCCCGCTAGTGCGGAACGAGAGAAATGCATTTGTTCACAATAGCCAACTAGGGGTGCGCAGCGTAAATGGCTTGCGCCCATTTGTCTGCCGTAGAGGTGTAATAGAGGCCAGGAGTATTAGACAGAAAGAAACCCCGACCTTGTCGGTCGGGGTTTACTCACTCTCTCATTACCGGACTAAGCGCCGGCGGGCTGCACTCTCTCTGCCGCAAGGGGGCGCGGCGAGGAGGGGGCTGTTTTAGAACAGGCCCTCAGCCTTCTTACCGGTGTCCTTCACGGTGATCTCGCGGGAGTCAACGTTCTGGTCGTTGTCGGTGGAGTTGTCGCCCTTCAGGCGGGAAATCTGGGTGACCTCGATGTAGTTCTTCAGGCGGCCTTCCTTGGTCTTGCCGTCGCCGAAGTCCAGGTTGGCAACGCGAACGGTGTCACCGGAGTTGATCGGGTTGGCCAGGGTGACCTCGAAGGAGCGGGTGGAGGTCTTCTCGTCGAAGCCCAGGTCACGGATGTGAGCGCCGTTGGAGGAACGCGGGGTGATGAGGCGGTCAACGCCCTTCGGGCCCTCAGCGGTCTTCACGTCAACGCGGTACTGAACAGCCGGGAAGTCGCCGTAGTAGCGGTCGGTACCAACGTTCTCCAGTCGGAGAGCAACGGTGCCGGCGAAGCCAGCGTGCTTTGCACCGGAGGTAGTCAGAACCGGCTTGAGGTCGAGCTTCTGCTGAGCCTCGGTAGCCTCGCCCTTGTCAACCTTGTCCTGCAGCTTCTTGTCGGCTTCCTCTTCCTTCTTGCCTTCAGCCTCGGATACGACGCGCTCCTCCGGAGCAACCTCGTTGTCCTTGATGACCTCAGCGTCAGCCTCCGGGGACTTCTCCTCTTCAACAACCTTCGGGTCGTTGACGTCGGTGGTGTTCTGAGCGTTCTTGTTCGGAGCGTAGGAGTCAGCGATGTCGTCGTAGAGCTTGACGCGAACTTCGTTCTTCACCGGCTGCATAGCGGACCAGAAGGTCGGGGTGGACCAGGTGCCGTTCGGCTTGCAGTACTGCTGGGTACCGGTCATGTTCAGAACGCGGAAGCCATAGGTAGCCTCACCGGTGTGGTTCGGCGGAACGTCGTACGGGCCGATGGACTGGCCAGCCTCCCAGGACAGGGAGTAGGAAGCGGAAGCGCCGAGCTTGGTGGCAATCTGGTGGGAGACGCCGAAGGAGCCCTCAGAGTTCTTGCCGGAGCCCTTGCCGCCCATGTTCATGGAGGTGGTCTCGGTGCGGTCACCGTTGACGGACAGGGTGATGGACTGGGACTTGGACAGGTCCTGCTGCAGCGGGATGTCCTTCTTGGTCTGGTTGGTGGTGGAGATGGTGCCAGCCGGCATGAAGTTGTCGGTCACCTTGTAGACCACGGTGCGGTGGTCCTCCCACGGGTTACATACCGGACGCGGGTTGAGGATGTTGGCCTTCATGTGGTCGGAACCGTGAGAAGTGTGAACGATGGGGAGCTTGGCGTTGACGGCCGGGGTCTCCGGGTAGGACTCGGTGTGGGTTGCTGCGGATGCAGCCGGTGCGATGAGGGCGGTGCCTGCAATCGCGAGGCCGGCCACGAGGCCAGCGGTACGACGACGCATGGTCATGATTGTTCTCCTGGATGAAAATGCTTGAAAATGTTTGGGGCAATGTGGTGACGCACTGTGGTTGCGCTGTGCTGCGCTGTATCGCTCAGTGCGTGACGTGAAGCCACTCTAAGGGGACTTTCAGGATCCCGCATCCTGAGGATTGTTAATATTTTTGGGACGCAAAGCAAATTTCGATAGGGTGACACGCAGGTGAACAATTGACTAAGAAAATTGCGTTTACCTTGGTCTTGTCATCTAGACCGTATTCTGGGAAAACGTCTTCTTGACCGTTTGGACATCAACTAAAGTTTGACCCATTCAGGGGGTAAAAATCGTTCAACAAGAGTGGCTGGGAAGTTACTTTTCGTGTCGCAAGGTGCAAGTAAAATTGTAGAATTTGACGCTCTCTGCTTAAAACATGCTGAAGTTAACGGCGTCTAGTCCTCTTCGATTTCCGGATCCTCAGCGCGCGCTTGCTCAAAAACCTCAGCTGCTGCGCGCAGGTTGATAGCGCCAATGAGAATTCCCACCACGATGTCCGGCCAGGGGCTTACCCACACCATCATGAGAAGACCCGCGCCGATAATAAGGATGTTGGCGGCCACGTCATTGCGGGCCGCGAGCCACGCGCCGCGCGTCAGGGCGCCTCCATGGCGTAGCTGAATGAGCAGTACCGCGCACACGAGGTTGATGATCATGGCCGCGATGGCGGTGCCTGACAGGGCAAGCGGCTCGGGCACGGCGCCGTTGATGATTTTCCATATCGCCATGCCAAACGACGCCAACGCAGGAATCAGAATCAGCCCTGCAAGGCCATAGCTCGCTTTCTTGCGGCCCTGCGCCGACCACCTCAGCGCCGCGAGTACCAGCGCGTTGATGAGAAAGTCTTCGAGGAAATCAGCTGCGTCAGCAAACAGCGACGCTGAGCCGATAATGCAGGCGATGATGAACTCGCCAAAGAAGCCGATGAGGTTTAGTGCTGCAACCCACGCGACGATGCGGCGGGCGCGCTGATCCAAGGTGGACGATGAGAGCTCTTGAGACACAGCTCCCGAGCCTACTTGGCCGGGCCTCGCCGCCTCACATCGGGCTTGTTTTAGTCCTTGATGACGACATCATCGTGGCGACGATGCTTCTCGCCAATGAAACCGCCGAATGCAGTGATTAGTGCTACTGCTGCAAGGATGATGATTCCGGGAATCGAACTCGGGGTCTCGTTGGATGCATTCATGGCGGTGGCCAGGAAGGGCAGGAGCCCCGAGACAGCAGAGGCGATATTGGAAGAGATAGCCACTCCGGAGTAACGAACATTGGCAGGGAAAACCTCGGAAAGAAGAACGCCCGATACGGAATAGGTAATTGTGACGAGGGAAAGCCCCAGGCAGACCGCCAGGGTTAGAAGGACCACGTTGCCGGAATCGATCATTGCCCATAGTGGCCACGCCATGAGGGCTGTGGCGAGGCCGCCGAATCCGATGACTCGGCCAGGGCCAATCTTTTCGCCGAGGCGGCCAAAAATGAGGTTGACGAAGATCTGGCAGACCGCAGCGAGAAGCGTTGCATTGACGACAGTTTGACGCTCAAAATCGAGGGCCGTTGTGGCATATGACAAGACGTAGGTGCTCATGACAAAGAAGCCGCCGATTCCCAGGAAAGCCGCTGCAGAGGCTAGGCACAGCTGGGGGAAATGCTCGGTGAAAAGTTCCTTGAGAGAACCCTTCTGGGCGTCTTCATCGGCTTCTGCCTCTTCCTCAAGGGCTTTGTACACCGGGGATTCTTCAGCTTTGTTGCGAATCCACAGTGCAATGCCAAGAAATGGGAAAGCTATGAGGAAGGGAATCCTCCATCCCCAGGAGCTGACGGCATCGTCGTTGAGCATGAGGACGAGGGCGAAAGCGCCGGAGGACATCAGGGTGCCGGCGGGTGAGCCGATCTGAACAAAAGCGGCATAACGGCCACGCTTTTCGGCCGGCGCATGTTCGATGGCCATGGTGGTGGCGCCGCCCCATTCACCGCCGACGGCGATTCCTTGAAGTAGGCGCAGGGTGACGAGCGCTATGGGCGCCCAGATGCCGATTGAGCCGTAGGTTGGAAGCAGGCCAATGACTCCTGTTGCCACGCCAATAACCACGATGGAGATGATGAGCGCTGGTCGCCGGCCCATTTTGTCACCAATCTGGCCGAAAATGATCGCGCCGAGTGGCCGGGCAAGAAAGCCAACTCCAAATGTGGCAAGGGAGGCAAGGGTTGCCCCCGTTCCTGACATGCCGGAGAAGAAGAGTTCGTTAAATACGAGGGCTGCGGCGGTGCCGAAAAGGAAGAAGTCGTACCACTCCAGCGCGGTACCAACGAAGGCGGAACTGGCAATCCGGAAGACATCTTTAGATTCAACGTGAATTTCCTCGGCACTGGGCGGTGCTGAGGGCGCTTGGGGTTGCTGAGTCGTGGTCATGACGAATGGCTCCTTTTGTGAGTTGGATGACCGTTCGCACTGATATTAGATCTGCGTCACCTTTATGCAACGGGTTGAGGAGAATATCTGTGCAGGAACCCAGATTTTGGAAGCGGACAATGTGCTCCTGCATAGTCCTCGTGCTTATGGTGCGCCGCGAAAAAGGCAGAGAAGCACCAGTGCCGCACCTTTGGGTTGGGTGACATCTAGGCCGGTGGCGGTAGTTACGTGGTGGAGGCGGTTGATGACCGTGTTGCGGTGGCAGTGGAGGGCCTCGGCGGTGTCTTTGATGGAGCCGGTATCGAGGTAGGTCGTGAGGGTGTCGTAGACCGGAGGGTTGGTGCTGCGCAGTGCCGCGATGGCTTCCGTGGCCTGGGTAATAGGGCTTCCCTCGAAGCTGGCGATGGCATCGCCGGCCACGGCCCAGAGGAGATCGGATGCGTCGACGAGGCGGGGGAGTGTGCCGGCAGCGGCGAAGAGGCGTGGGGCTTGGCGGGCGGCGGCGCGGACGCCGGCGAGGCCCTTCACGGTGGGGAAGCGCACGCCGGGGATTACCGCAAGCTCGTCGCGGTTTACCGTGGCCCCTGCGGGTGTTTCCGCAGTCCAAAAGGCCACAAACATGCCGCGCGTGCCGTGGCCAAAGGCGGTGCCGGAGGCGATGGGGGCGTCGAGAAGCGCGCGTAATTCCACCGCGGCGGTGGGGTGTGCGATAACGACGTGGAAGTGGGTATCTGCGTCCACGTCCAGGGCACGGGCGATTTCAGTGACGCCGAGTAGGTCAAGGTCGTCGGCGGCGAGAAGGCGCTCCAAGTGGCGCGCATGGGCCAGGCGCACGTCATGCTGGCCGCGGGCCTCCTCCACACGGTAGGCATCGCGCACCATGAGGTTGTACAACGTCACAACCGAATGCAGGTGGGCCACGTGTTCAATGAGGGTGGATTGATCCGTTCCGGCGGCGGCGCGCAGGCGGGTCCAGAGGATATCGAAGTCGAGCTGGATGGCGTCGATAAGCGAGGCCAACTCCACGCCCTGCCGTGCGCGCCGCCGGCCCAGATTCTGCGCATGGGTACGCAATTCTGACTTGTCCATGGTGCCCACCAGCACTTCTGTGATCCGGGCGAAAACTTCGAAGGCTGTCAGTCGCAGCTCATCCTCGCTGACAAGCGAATCGCCATAGCGGCCAGTCGCGGTGAAAGCGGCAAGGAAGTCCTCCACCAATCGGGGGATATCGCTATGAACCTCCGTGACAATCTCACGCCACCGCTCCTCGTGCATATGCACAACCTTACATCGCCGGGGATAGGACAACGCCCTATCCTTGCGGCATGTGTCACGACACTCATTAATATGTGGTGAACGACACAAGGAGGTCTCATGATTACGCTCATCGAAAACGCCCACATTCTTACCCAAGACCCCGCCCACCCAGTGGCGAGTGCCGTGGCTTTTGCCCACGGCCGAATCCTCGCGCTGGATGATGCCGCACGCGCCCTCCCCGCGGATACGACGTGGGATGCCGGCGGGCGAACCCTGACCCCGGGATTTAATGATGTGCACTCGCACACCGTGTGGTTTGGGCAAACACTGCTCGAAGTAGACCTCTCCCAGGCCGCCACGCCTGACGACGTCTACTCTGCTCTCACCAGCGCCGAGCCTAACCCGGATGGCTGGATCATTGCCTCTGGATTTAGGCCTTCGGGTCTGGATGCTGCGGTGACGATTGCGGAGCTGGACCGCGCTACACACGGCAAGCCACTGCTCATCAAACACAACTCGGGGCATGCCTACACGGTTAATACTGCAGCCTTGCGCGCAGCGGGCATTGACCCGGCCGACCCGCCAGAGGTGGAGGGCGGTGAGTTCGTCCGCGATGATGAAGGCCACTGCACCGGTCTGGTCGATGAAAACGCGATGCGCGCCATCCAGAACGTCACGCTTCCGGAGTCGGGGGAGGAGATTGCGCGCGCCTTGGAGTTGGCCACGCGCCGCTATCTCGAGCGCGGGCTTACCTCAGTGACGGATGCCGGCGTGGCGGGTGGCTGGATCGGACACAGTCCCCGTGAAATCGCGGCCTACCAGAACGCCACGCTGCATACGCGCATGCAGATTATGGTGACCATGGACGTCCTCCACGAGATTGAGGGCCATGAATCGGATGGGCCCGGATGGGGACTCGATGGTGGTCTGCGCACCGGCTTTGGTGATGAATGGCTGCAAATAGGTCCCGTGAAGATGTTCAGTGATGGCTCCATCCTCGGCACCACCGCTGCGCTCACGGAAGAGTATGCCTGCTGCCAGCACCACGGCTACTTCCAAGGAGACCCTGAGCAGATGCGCGAGCGCGCGCTCAAGGCCGCAAATTCCGGCTGGTCCCTGGCGATTCATGCCATCGGTGATGCGGCCGTGGACTTTGCGATTGAGACCCTGGAAATGGCCGTGGAGAAAAATGGCATTCCGGCCATGCCGCACCGCATTGAGCACGGCGGTATTGTGCGCCCAGATCAGATTGAGCGCCTGCGCGGCCAACCCATCGTGGTGGTGCCGCAGCCGCTGTTTATCTCGACGTTTGGTGATGCGATGGCGAAGGCGCTGGGCCCGAAACGCGCGGCGTGGAGCTATCCGGGCAAGCGGCTTCTCGCCGCCGACCTCATTCTCCCGGGCAGCTCCGATCAGCCCGTGGCTCCGGGCGTGCCACTCGACGTTATGAAAGCCGCCATCGAACGCCGCACTGAGACCGGCCAGGACTTTGGCCCTGACGACCGCCTCACGCCTGCCGAAGCGCTCTATGCCTACACCGCCGGCTCTGCCGCAGCAACAGGCTGGGCAGGCCGAAAAGGCCAGGTTATTCCAGGACAGCTGGCAGATTTCGTGTTGCTGTCCGCAGACCCACTGACTACTGATCTATCCACCATCGACGTGGCTGCCACCATCGTGGGCGGCGAGCTGCGCTACGGAAGCTTCTAAGGAGAAAAGCGATGCGAGCAACCACTGATGAACAGTTTCTAGCCGATTTCCAGGCCATGTCCGCCAACGGCGCAACCCCCGGCGGCGGCGTGGAGCGCCAGGCCGCCAGCGAGGGCGATAACCTCAACCGTGCCTGGTTCCACGAGGTCCTCGAATCCTTCGGCGCGCGCGTCATCTACGACGAGATTGGCAACCAATACGGGCTCTTCGAGCTCAACCCCGACGCTGAGTTCGTCGGCTTAGGCTCGCACCTGGATTCCCAGCCTTTGGCCGGCCGCTTCGACGGCGCCTATGGCGTGCTTGCAGCAGCGCATGCAGCAGGCCGCGTAGCCCAGTCAGGTGTGGACGCGCGCTATAACCTTGCGGTCATCAACTGGTTCAATGAGGAAGGCTCACGCTTCGCGCCGTCCATGATGGGCAGTTCCGTATTCACGGGAACGCTCACGCTTGCCGACGCCCACTCAGCCACCGACCTCGCCGGCGTCACCGTCGCTGAAGCGCAGAAGGCCGCGGGCTGGGCACCGCGCGGCGAGGCGCCCACTCTGGCCTCCTATGCGGAGATCCATGTCGAGCAAGGTAAAGAATTAGAAGCCAACGGCAACACCATCGGTTTGGTCACGGCCACGTGGGGAGCAAAGAAGTTCCAAGCGGTGGTCTCCGGCGAACAAGGCCATACCGGTTCTACCCTCATGGCTGATAGGAAAGACGCCCTTTTCGGTGCTTCTCTCATCATCGCGGAGGTGGAGCGTCTTACCCACGAATTCCCGGAGGGTCAGCTGCAGGCTTCGGTCTCCCAGCTCACGCTGGAGCCAAACTCACCGGTAACCATTGCCCGCGAGGTGCGCTTCAACATCGACGTGCGCTCGCCCTCCACTGAAGTTCTTGATACTGCCTACAAGCGCCTGCAGGAGATCATCTCCGCCGCGGAGGAAGAATCCCGCACCTCAGTAGAGCTGACCCCCACCCACGAGTGGGCATTGAACCCCTACCCAGCCGATGGCGTGGCGCTGGCGCGTGACGTTGTTGAAGAGTGTGGTTACCCCTATCAAGAGATCTATACGGTGGCCGGCCATGACTCGACCAACCTCAAGGAGATGGTGCCAACGGTGATGCTTTTCATCCCGTCTGTTGACGGCATCTCTCACAATGAGAAGGAGTTCACCACCGAGGCCGACTGCCTAGCGGGGCTTGACGTGTTTACTCATGTGGCGCAGCGCCTCGTCACTACCGGTTGCGGAGAAAAGTAGGCAAGCGGTAGCGAGAGCTGGGCGGACTAGTCGTCATCACTCCAGTTCTCATAACCGAAGGCGGCCAGCGCGATCTCAAAGCCGCGCTTCATCGCTTCGAGCTCTTCTTCACTGACCTCATAGGTGCGCAAGCGCGCTGGGCCGGTGAGTGGTACGTGAAGCAGGAAGTGACGGCCCTCTTCGGTGATATCACACAGGCGGCGACGAAGGTCTGCGGGGTCATCGACGATAGAAATAAGGTCATCGCGCACCAACCGCTTCACCGCTTGACCAATGGTGGCCGGCTGCCAGCCCAACTCTTTACGCAGCTGCAGAATCGGGATGGGGCCCTTCTTGTCGATGAGCCGGAGAAGATTGAGATGGGAACCGGAGATGCCGTACTCACGGCGTGCTTCCGCATCAAACCGCGCGCGGGCTCGCTCTAGCCTGCGCCATTCAGCAATAGTCTCCGAAACCTTTTCGTTATCAGCCACGCGATTAAGCGTATGAGTTTGGGGCTGGTGGCCGCAAATGTTTACAGCGAAAAATTCTCTAAGGCTAAAACTTCAGCGCCCGGGCCACACGCAAAGGGGCCACGAGCGCTGAAGTCTCTCTATCTCTCTCTGTGTGCGTTCTCTCCAACGCACGAAACTCAGTATGCAACTTTTTTATTAAAAATGCTCGTTCGTTGCCGAGAGAGGTAGAGCGTGTGAGCTGTGTATTCCCTGCAAGTGAACGATTGTGCAGGTAAGGGCTATTGAAGCTGCAGGGCATAAGGATGGGGAGTTGTCCCCGGGGTTAGAAACGGGGGTAAGGCAGACCTAAGGTAATCTCGGGAGCCATGAGAATAGGAATCATCGGCGCTGGTATTTCCGGTCTTGCACTAGGGGCAGCCCTTCACCGCCACGGTATAGACGTGCAAATTTACGAACGTCACCCGCGAGTTCGCAGCGGCGGCGCCGGCATCACCCTCGCCCCGAACGGCCTAGCCGCTCTCGATGCTCTAGGTATTGGGGCGGGCTTCCGTGAACTCCAAGAAAACCAAGTCCCCTTACAGGGTGGATTGCGTAGGCCGCAGGGAAACTGGCTAACGAACATCCCGGCCGAGATTACCAAGGCCTCACTTGCGCTCGATCGATCCGAGCTCCACGCGCTGCTCTTAGAGGATATTCCCGGGGCGCGTATTCACACGTCCGCCGATTCCGTGCACGTTGACGCGGGCTCCGGCGTCGTCAGCTTCGCCGACGGCTCACAGGAACAGTTCGACGTGGTGATTGGGGCAGACGGGATCCGCAGCTCGGTACGCCGCAGCTGCTTCAATGACCCCGGAATCAGCTACGCAGGCTACAACGCGTGGCGGGCAATCAGCGAAGCCCCAGCTCTGAACGTTGGCTTCGAAACCTGGGGCGTGGGCGCTCGATTCGGAGCCGTCCCGCTTCACAACGGTCGCGTCTACTGGTTCGCTGTCCTCTCCGGGCCGGAAGCTCAGCCAAGCGAGACCGGCCTGAGCCAGTTGAGGGACACCTTCGGTCAGTGGCATGAACCCATTCCTGCCTTGCTTCACTCGACGCCGGAGGAGTCGATCCAGTACCTGCCGATCCAGGAGTTGGCGTCTCCCCTGCCGAGTTACCACACTGGCAAGGTGGTGCTGGTGGGCGATGCGGCCCACGCAATGACCCCGAACCTCGGGCAGGGGGCATGCCAGGGTCTTGAGGATGCCGCAGTTCTTGCCGCGCTTCTTCAGAACGGCAATGTGGATTTCGGGGCTTACGACGAGCACCGTCTCCGCCGAAGCCAGAACATTGCGCGTCGATCCGGGCTCGTTGGGCGCACTGTTCACACCGGTGGTGCTCGGATAGCAGCAGCGCGCAATTGGGTGCTCCAACGTATGCCGGATGCAGCTACTAACCGACAAGTGCAGGCGGTTAGCAGCTGGGAAATGCCCGCGTTGTAGAGCAATTGTAGGCTGAGCCAGGTTTAGAAGTCATCGATGATGAGCTTCTTCATCTGCATCATGTAGGCGAACGCGTCGGGTCGCAGCAGAAGCTCTTCCGCGGTGGCAAGGATCATTGCAGCGACTATCGACCATGTCATCGCCCAACGCGTGGTACGCCGCTACTCCATCACGCAGCCTCGCACTGATGCTGGGCGCACCATCTACACACTTGCGCTGAAACTGACCCAGAGCACCACCTCGGACGAAGCAGCAGTATGGGGGTGCACAACTGCACGAACTCTCCACGATCTACCGTTCCTGGATGGACGAGAAAACGACACAGATTTGGCCCTTAACCCGAAAACGTCGACGAGCCCCCAGGGAATAGGGGGCTCGTCGGCGTCTCTATCAAGTCCCTCCGTGTATCGGCTCAAGCCGCCCTCCGGAGGGGGAGGGGTTCTCTCTCTCGCATGCGCTCTCTCAAACGCACAAGAATGAGTATGGTGGGCTGTGCTGGCATCGCCATGGACTCAGCCTGGCAATCGTCTGTGCGTCTTTTCTAGTCGAACTTTGCTGGGCGCTTCTCCAAGAAAGCCATGACACCTTCCTTGTGCCCAGCAGAGGCCATCCGGGCATACTGCGTGGGCTCTTCCCACGACAGCTGCTCATCAAGCTGACTTAGCGCCGAGCGGTTGATGGCCTCCTTAGCCTTGGCCAGAGCGTCACGTGGTGCGATGTGCAGGCGCTCGACTACCTTGAGGGCGGTTTCCAGGGCCTGGCCTTGGGGCGCGCGCTTAGCGACGATCCCTGCGTCCGCAGCCTCCTCGGCCCCCAGCTTGTCCTGCAGCAGGGACAGCGCGAGCGCGCGGTGGCGGCCTAGTGAGGCCAAAGCAGTGAGGCTGACACCGCCGTCGGGGATGAGGCCAATCTTGCCGAAGGGCAGTGTGAAATAGGATTCCTCGCCGGCCACGATGAGATCGCAGGCAAAGGCTAGCGAGGCGCCGGCACCGGCGGCAGCGCCTTCCACGGCAGCGATGACGGGCACCTCAGCAGCTTGAATCTCGGAGATGAGAGCGTTGAGCTGTGGCAGCATCGTCGACTCAGCCGGGTTGGGGGTTTCACCTGACTTCTGTGCTGCAGCCGCGGCCTGGGCCGCCGCCACGATGTCTGCGCCCGCGCAGAAGGCGGTCTCATCACCGGTGATGATGAGGGCACGGATGGAGGGGTCTTGGGAGGCGTCGGCAAGCGCGGCGGAAAGTGCTACGCAGTGTTCCTTGGCAATGGCATTGCGGCGCGCGGAGTTGTTGATCTGGGCAATGAGGGCAGAACCCTCACGGCGGGTCAGGATAGCTTCGGTCATGGGTTAGTCCTTAACAAGCGTGGTCAGGGAAGAGATGATGCGCTCGGCGTCGGCAGTGATGCGGGAGACGATGTCAGCACACGAGGCAACGTCGCGGATAAGCCCCTGCGACGTACCACAGGTCCACACGCCGGCATCCAGGTCACCAGTTTCGTAGACTGCGCGGCCGCGCTTGCCGGCGACGAGGTGGCGGATATCGCCGAACTCCGCGCCCTGGGCCAGACGCTCGGCAACCTCATCACTGACGGCGTTCTTGGCTACACGGGCGGAATTGCGCAGCTCGCGGAGGATGAGCTGGGTATCGAGCTCGGAGCGCTCCACGATGGCCTGCTTGACGTTCTCGTGCACAGGGGATTCGGTGGACGCAACGAAGCGGGTGCCCATGTTGATGCCCTCGGCGCCCAAGGCGAGCGCGGCGGCCAAACCGCGACCATCAGCGAAACCACCTGAGGCGATGATGGGGATGTCCAGCTGGTCCGCAGCCGCCGGAATGAGGACCAAGCCCGGGATGTCATCTTCGCCGGGGTGGCCGGCGCATTCGAAGCCGTCGATACTGACGATGTCCACTCCAACCTTCTGGGCGCTGAGCGCATGGCGCACCGAGGTGCACTTGTGGATGACGGTGACACCAGCGTCCTTGAAGGCTGGCATGTGGTCCTTCGGGTTATTGCCGGCGGTTTCGGCAATTTTTACGCCTTCCTCGATGATGACGTCGCGGTATTCCGCGTAAGGCGGCGGGGTAATCGCCGGCAGCATGGTGAGGTTGACGCCGAAAGGCTTGTCGGTAAGTTCACGGGCGCGGCGGATCTCCTGACGCAGATCTTCTGGGGTGGGCTGGGTCAGTGCCGTAATGACGCCGAGGCCGCCGGCATTGGACACGGCCGCGGCGAGCTCGGCGCGGCCGACCCACTGCATGCCGCCTTGGACGATGGGGTGTGAGATGCCGAGCATCTCGGTAACGCGGGTGGAAATCATGTCTAACTCCTTAGGTGAATGGCTATTCGGAATAATGAGCGCTCATACGCTTAGTGAGGTTCTCAGGGAGGGGGATGGGGCGGCGCTGTGAGACGTCGATAAGCACCAGCGTCGCCGTGGCAAAGACACAGGACTTCCCGTCCTGTATGAGCTCGTGGGAGACCTGGTAGGACGTATTTCCAATGCGTGAGACCCACACTCGCGCCTCGATGGAATCGGTATAGGTGAGCTCAGCGTCATAGACCACCTCGAGCGAACGGACCACGTGAGCGTAGGTATCCGTAGAGAAAGGCCCGGTGAGATCCTTCGCGGCGCGAACGCGGGCTTCCTCAATGAGGGTGACCATCGTGGCGTTGTTGACGTGGGCATTCGCGTCCTGGTCGGACCACCTCAGGGCGAGGGTTACCGGTATGGCGTTGGCGGGGGCGCGCATTCATCCTCCTTGAAAGGTAAAGTGTTGCGTATCACTATACATACGAATTGTGGTTCGTAACGCTAATCGAGAGGAGAGCGCCATGACAACGGATCTGCTCGGCATTGAATCCCTGTTGACCGATGAGGAAAAGGCCACGCGCGATCGGGTGGCTGCGCTGGTCAGCGAGCACATCCGACCCCACATTGCCCAGTGGTACGAGGATGCCGTCTTGCCAGAATCCATCTTCCCGGTACTCGCGGAGGCCGGTCTGTTTGGCATGCACCTCGACGGCTACGGTTGCGCCGGGCGCTCCGCAGTGGAGTATGGGCTGGCCATGCAGGAATTGGAGGCAGGGGATTCCGGGATTCGCACGGTGGTCTCCGTGCAAGGATCACTGGCGATGTCCGCGATTTATAAGCACGGCTCCGAAGAACAGAAGCAACAGTGGCTTCCCGCAATGGCCGCAGGTGACGTCATTGGTTGCTTTGGGCTAACGGAGCCGACTGCGGGCTCGGACCCAGCGGGCATGGCGACGGTGGCGCGTTACCGCTCGGGCGAGTGGGTACTCGATGGCGCCAAGCGTTGGATTGGTCTGGCGAGCGTGGCCAAAGTGGCCATCATCTGGGCCAAGGTGGCTGAGGAGGACGCTGCCGCTGCCGACGTGGAGCCCGGCGTGCGCGGCTTCATCGTGCCGACGTCGACACCAGGGTTTACAGCGAGCCCGATTACGAACAAGCTCTCGATGCGCGCGTCCATCCAGTGCGATATTGAACTGGAAGGGGTTACCCTGCCCGCGGATGCACTGCTGCCCAAGCATCCAGGTCTGAAGGGGCCGTTCATGTGCCTCAACGAAGCCCGCTTCGGCATCAGTTTCGGTGCATTGGGTGCGGCGCGTGATTCACTCGAAGCCGCCCTAGCCTACGCGAAGGAGCGCACACAGTTTGACCGCTCCTTGGCGTCCTTTCAGCTGACGCAAAAGAAGCTCGTTGACATGGCAGTGGAGCTCAACAAAGGCCAGCTACTCGCGCTGCAGCTCGGCCGCGCCAAGGATGCTGGCACGCTGGAGCCTTATCAGATTTCCGTGGGCAAGCTGGCGAATTGCCGCACGGCCATCGAGATTTGCCGCGAGGCCCGCACCATCCTCGGCGGCAACGGCATCACCACGGACTACTCGCCGCTGCGCCATGCTGCGAACCTGGAATCCGTGCGGACCTACGAGGGCACGGATGAGATCCACACGCTGATTCTGGGCCGCGTGCTGACAGGGGAGCAGGCGTTTAGCTAAGTACGCATCCTGGATGTGCGTGTTCTGGACTGAGTTTCTAAGAATCAATACTGAGCAAGAGCAGCTCCGCGCGGGTGACGGGATTGCTCAGGTCCACGCCGCAGAGTTGCTCGATCTTGTCCAAGCGGGCGCGCACCGTGTGCCGGTGAACGCCGAGCTCCGCGGCAGCGGTGGCCAAGTTGGCGTTGCCCACGAGGAAGGAACGCAGGGTGGCGCACAACTCTGTGTTGTGATGTGCATCGTGCTCGATGAGGCGGCTGACCGTTGCCGCGCGCCGGGCAGCGAGGGCCTCGGGTACTCCGGGTTCTGCCAGCCAGGTAGGGGCAGCCGAATCGAAGGTCGCCGCAGTGCCGAGCGGCAGGCTGCGCGCGTGGCTTTGGAGTGAGGACAACAGCGCCGGTGTCAGCGCCTGCCATTGGATGCGTTGCAGGATAGACGTCCGGAGGTAGCGGGTGTGTTTCCCGCTCAAGTTCGGGTTCGCGGTGCCCGCGGGAAGCGCGATAAGTGCGGAATCGTGTTCCGGGCGGATGAGGCTGCGAGGCTCGGCTTTTCCAATCTCGCTCAACGCCCGCGCGAGGCGGGAGGGGGAGGGTGCAGTGAGGAACAGAAAATCCACGAAGTCATAGCTATCGACCATGTGGAAGGCCGCCTGTAAAGCGGGGGAGTCAACCCCGGCCAGTTGGGCGTCCAGCGCCAAGGCCCCGAGGATCGTGTGCGCAGTGGTGTCGGGATGATCCAAGAGCAGGCTGGCCAGGCCCGCGAGGTGCCGGATGAGCGCGCGGGAGTAGGAATCGAACTTCTCCGCGCGCGTTACCGCGATGGCCCAGCGTCGTCCCGCCGATCCGAAGATGCTGGTGATGGTGGCGCCTGTGCTTGTCGACGTCCCCGTTCCCCGCCCCGTTTGCTCCGCGGCCTTCACCGCGGCGTCGGCTGCACTGAGGTGGCCGCGATCGCTGCGGCTGACCACAGCTCCGGAGGAACTGGCCACCGCTACCGCAGCGCCAAGTTCTTTGCTGGCTTGCATGACAAGCGCCCCGATGCTCGTGGCGGCTGCTTGGTTGAGGCGCTCCTGCTGGCGGTGGAGCGCAAAGTGCGCGTTATTGTCCAAGCGGGCCTGTTCCTGGGCCACGGCCGTGGTGATGGAGACGAATCGGGTGGCGCGCGGGATCTCAAAGAGGGTGAGATTGTGCTGGGAACACGCGTGGATGAGTGCGGTGGGGACCTCGCTAAAGGCCAGCCCGGTGCCGAAGCCGATGCCCTGCACGCCGGCCGCGGTCAGAGCCGCGCCATAGCGCTCGAATCCTTCGGCTTCCTCCTGGAAGGCAAGCCCCAGGGTGAGCATAAGCGCCCCGGGGGAGGTGAACTCGCTGGGGTCCGCGAGCTCGGAGGCGTGGATCGTGTTGAACGTAGCGCTAGCGGTGACGATGCTTCGCAGGTTTAAAGAGCGCTGGTTGAGCAGCCAGCGGAAGGAAATCTCACGCATGATGGACAGGCTACACAGTTAAGCGGGGGAAATTTATACACATCGTCCATATCGCGAAGAGGGTGGCGGAGGCCACACTAAAGGGCACACTATTCATCCGAGCACAAAAGGAAGATAATGCAGGAACTTCAGTACCACATTGAGCAGTCCCGCCACCTGGGCCAGCAGGTCCCGGGTCCGAAGAGCGCCGCCCTGGATGAGCGCCGCAAGAATGCCCTCCCAGCGGGCATGGCGCCGTCCCTTCCGGGCTACGTGGTGGATGCCGACGGCGGCATTCTTGCCGACGCCGACGGCAACCGCTTCATCGACCTTGCTTCTGGTATTGCTGTGACCTCCGCTGGTGCATCTAACCCGGCCGTCGTCGCTGCAGTCCAGGAGGCCGTGGCACACTTCACGCACACCTCCTTCACTATCTCCCCATACGAGTCCTACGTTGCCGTGGCAGAGAAGCTTAACGAGGTCACGCCGGGTGATCACCCGAAGAAGACCGCGCTGTTTAACTCTGGCGCGGAGGCCGTCGAGAACGCAGTAAAGATTGCCCGCAACTACACCGGCAAACGCGGCGTCGTGGTCATGGACCGCGCCTTCCACGGCCGCACCAACCTGACCATGGCGATGACCGCTAAGCAGTCGCCCTACAAGAACGGCTTTGGTCCCTTTGCTCCGGAAATCTACCGCGCGCCGATGTCCTACCCGTTGCGTGACGGTCTGAGCGGTGCCGAGGCTGCCAAGAAGACCATCACCATGATTGAGCAAGAAGTCGGCGCGGCCAACCTGGCCTGTGTTGTCGCTGAGCCGATTCAGGGCGAGGGCGGCTTTGTCGTCCCAGCCGATGGCTACCTTGCAGCAATCCAGAAGTGGTGCAACGACAATGACGTCGTCTTCATCGTTGATGAGATTCAGGCGGGCATGATGCGCACCGGTACGTGGTTTGCCTCCGACCACGAGGGCATCGTTCCGGACATGGTGACTATCGCCAAGGGTATTGCCTCCGGCATGCCGCTGTCCGCAGTGACCGGCCGTGCAGAAATCATGGACGCCCCGCAGCCAGGTGGCCTGGGTGGTACCTACACCGGTAACCCGGTGGCCTGTGCTGCTGCACTGGCAACCTTCAAGGAATTCGAGGAGAAGGACTTCGGTGCGCGCGCCCAGAACCTCGAGAAGATTGCCCGCGAGGAGCTGGAACCCATCCTGGGCGATGAACGCGTGGCCGAGTTCCGCGGCCGCGGCGCCATGCTTGCCCTCGAATTTCTCACCGCAGAGGGCGAGCCCGATTCCGAGTTAGTGCACAAGATCGCCGACGCCGCCAAGTCCGAGGGCGTCCTGCTGTTGACCTGCGGTCTCGACCACAACGTCATCCGCTTCCTGCCTTCCCTGGCCATCCCGGAGGACCTGTGGCGTGAGGCGCTGCAGGTGGTGGTGAAGCAGTTCAACGAGTACAAGTAAGTCCGGGCTGCAGCCAAAAGGGTAGAAGCAAATGACAAACTTTGATTACTCGCAGGTTTCTGAGCTGTTGGGTTCTCTGCCAACTGGCCTTTGGCTGGAGGGCAGGAACGTCGCAGCCACTGGCGGCGCCACTTTCGAGGTCCTCGACCCAGCAACGGAAGAAGTCATTGCCAACGTTGCAGATGGCACCTCCGCTGACTGGATGCGCGCGCTGGAGCTTGCCGACGCCGCACAAAAGGAGTGGGCCGGTTTTGCGCCGCGCACGCGCTCTATCATCCTCACCGACATCTTCAACGCCATTATTGAGCGCAAGGAAGACTTCGCTCGCGTGATGACCCTGGAGATGGGAAAGCCTTACGCGGAAGCGCTGGGCGAGGTGGCCTATGGTGCTGAGTACATGCGCTGGTTCGCAGAAGAAGCCGTGCGCATTCCGGGCCGCTACTCCCAGTCGCCGGCCGGCAACGGTTCCATTACCGTCTCCCACACCCCGGTGGGCCCAGTGCTGGCAATCACCCCGTGGAACTTCCCGCTGGCCATGGCCACCCGCAAGATTGCCCCGGCTTTTGCCGCCGGCTGCCCGGTCGTGGTTAAGCCCGTTGCGGAAACCCCGCTGACCATGCTGCTGTTGGGTGAGGTCATCGCAGAGGTATTCACCCGCCACGAGGTACCGGCTGGTGTGTTCTCCATCGTGACCACCACGCAGTCGAGCACGCTGTCCTCCGAACTCATGGCGGATCCGCGCCTGCGCAAGGTGACGTTTACCGGCTCGACCGGCGTGGGCAAGATTCTGGTTCGCCAGTCTGCCGACAACCTGCAACGCACCTCCATGGAGCTGGGTGGCAATGCCCCGTTCCTGGTCCACGAGGACGCCAACCTCGACCTAGTGCTTGACTGCGCAATGCAGGCGAAGATGCGCAATGGTGGAGAAGCCTGCATCGCAGCGAATCGCTTCATCGTCCACGAGACAGTGGCGGAGGAGTTCACCCGCCGCCTGACCGAAAAGATGGCTGCTTTCCAGATAGGCCACGGCTTGTCTGAGGGCACCGCGCTCGGCCCGCTGATTAGCGCGAAGCAGCGCGATGCGGTGGCCGACTTGGTAGCGAAGGCTCTGGAGCAGGGTGCTGTTGCCACGACCGGCAGCTCCAAGCCGGAGGGCAAAGGCTTCTTCTACCCGGCAACGGTCTTGGCGCAGCTGCCTGACGACGCGGAGATTCTCCGCCAGGAGATCTTCGGGCCGGTAGCTACCGTGACCACCTTCTCCACCTTGGAGGAAGGAGTCGCCAAGGCCAACGACACCGAGTTTGGCCTGGCAGCTTATGCCTTCACGGAGAACTTCCACACCGCGGAGTACCTGGCGCACGCGCTGGAGTCCGGCATGGTTGGCATTAACCGCGCTGCGATTTCCGACGCCGCCGCTCCATTCGGTGGCATCAAGGAGTCCGGCTTCGGCCGCGAGGGCGGCGCAGAGGGCATCGAGGAGTACATCTCGGTGCGCTACATCGCGAAGCCTTAATACTTTGCACCGTTCCAGACACGTTTGGCTCTCAAACCCGCTTCGGCGGGGGCCTTCCGTGTCTGGAACGGTGCGTTTTATAAAGAGCGGCGTCGGCAAGCAGCTTGCGCCTTAAACGGAGGAAACGATGACAACTTCAACTCGCAGCACCGCGGCACCTAAGCCAGCGCTGTCATTTATTCAAGGCATTGCCCTGATCTTCGGCACCAACATTGGCGCCGGCATTCTGTCGATTCCATATGCAGCGCGCAACGGTGGCTTCCTTGCGCTCGTCATCGCGCTGCTGGTGGCCGGAACGCTGACCACTATCTCGATGCTCTATGTGGCCGAAACCGCGATGCGCACGAGGGCGCCGCTGCAGGTCTCTGGTCTTGCTGAGCACTATCTGGGGCAGTGGGGCCGCTGGCTGGTCTTCGTGGCGATTATCGTCAACGGCGTCGGCGCGCTCATCGCCTACGCCTCGGGCTCCGGCGACCTCATCAATAATATTTTCGGCCTGCCGCCGCTGGCAGGTACGTTGATCTTCTTCGGCTTTGGCTCTTGGGTGATGTACCGCGGCTTGCACACCACCGGTGCCACAGAAGGCGCCATTACCACAGGTATGGCCATCATCATTGCCGTGCTGTGTGGCTGGACCATTCTGGGACCTGGAATCGAGGCCGAGAACCTGTTGGTGCTCCACCCGTTCTTCATCGTTCCTAGTTTGAACCTGGCCGTCTTCTCGTTCTTGGCTCAGTACGTGGTGCCGGAGCTGGTACAGGGCATGGACCCGGCGAAGCCGCAGGAGACAGCTCGCGCCATCGTGCTCGGCATGGTGATTACCGGCTTTACGCTGGCACTTGTGCCGTTTGCGGCGCTGGGTCTGCTGGGAATGGACGTTACTGAGGTTGTTACCATTGCCTGGGGCGAGGCGCTTGGACCGGTCGCGTACTACTTGGCCAATATCTTCGCGTTGGCGGCGATGCTGACCTCCTTCCTCGCGATTGGCTTTACCACCATGCGCAACGTGCTCGACATTTTGCACTGGGAGGGCAACAACGCGCAGCGTGGCATTGCCGTGGCGCTGACCGTTGTTCCGCCGCTGGCTATCTCCATCGCGGGTCTTGGCGGTTTCGTCGCAGCGCTGTCCTACGCGGGCGGCTTTGCGGGTGCAATCATGTCGATCATTCCGGTGATGTTACTGCATGCCTCCCGCAAGAAGGGCGATCGTGACCCCGGCTGGAGCGTCGGTGCGCTGGCAAACCCGGTGATTCAGGGGGCCATCATCGTGGTTTATTTCTTGGCTTTCGTTTATTCGGTTGTTTCGATTGTGGGCTTGGTTCCGGCGGGCTGGGCTTAAGAAAATGGCGTTGGCAAGCGCTCCTGCATAGGGGGTAGGCAGGGGTGTTTGTCAAAAGTATTGCTGGAATTTATTTTTCCAGCCGTGTCCGGCTATCAGTGCAGGTCATAGGGAAATAAAACGAACCTTGCGGGACGAGAGCTCTGAACGCCTAATCAACTTAGTGTGATTAGGGTCATATATTTACCAGTGGCTGCTCGGCTAGGAACTGCTACTGTTATTGGGCAAGGATTTTCCCAGAGATTCCTAAAGTTTTTGCTAAAGAGCTCAGTACGCCTACATAACATCCCGAGTAATTCGATCTCTATGCAAATAGCCAGCCTCCTCACGTACTTTGTTGTCGCTCTGTCTGTTCTACAGTCGCGACAACACCTGAATCAGAGAAAGCATTGGTCATGTCAAAGATAACTTTTCGGGCACCTCGTTCTGTAACTGCACTCAGCGGGCTTAATTTAAGCGGCCGCTGGCGCATGCTCACTGCCTCTGGCATGGCTGCTGCGCTAGTTATGGGCGGGGTTGTTGCTGTACCCAACCTCCTCGATAAAGCGCCTGTAGCCCAGGCGGAGACCGCAGCGCCAGGTTCCTCCGAAGAAACCGCCATAAACACCACGGTTCCCGCGGGAAGCGCCCGCTCCGTGAATGGCTTTGTGGGCCTGCAGACCGGTGGCACCATGCAATCGAACCTGAGCGCTCCAAACGTTGCGCCCATGTCTGGTGTGAAAGTTTTTGCCCAGTGGTTTGAAAAAGATGGCACCGCTTCGCCGATTTATACCACCACCACCGGCGCTGATGGTGAGTTCCACATCGGCATGACCTCCTTTACTGACGCCAAGGGTGTCCGACGCAACTTCGACGCAGACCCCAACTTGCCGGAGGGTGAGAAGCTCCGCATCTGGTCCATCAATCCGGATACCTCACAGTACAATCTGCTCTACTCCTATGGCCAAGAGCAGATCATGCCGGAAAGCAACGTCGCCAACACCGAGGCCGGCGCTACCCAGTCCGTGGGTTCTGATACCTACAACAACATCAAGATCGCTTACTCGCCCATCGCTAACAACACCGTGATGCACAACCTGGCCGAAGCTGCTACCAACGAGCGCGTGGGCTCATATGGTCAATACTCCGGTACCGTCTTCTGGAACCAAACCAACGCCGCCGCCGGCGCCCTCTTGTGGCAGAACTACCAGTCCGTCAACGGTATCGACGCCGTGGTTCCAGACGTCACTGTGTATGGCTCCTACCTTTCTGATTACGCGCTTTCGCGCATCTACGATCCCGCAACCATGGCCGCCATCGGTTACAAGGGCCGCGTGCGCGATGCCGGCTGGAGTACCGAGCAAGAACTCGCGCTGCAGCAGTGGATTAAGCAGCGGATGGCGGCGGAAGGCCAGCAGAAGTGGATTGCAGAGACCGTCCAAGCCAAGACCGATGCCGACGGTAAGTACACGCTGCAGTTCCGCGGTACCTGGGGAAATAGCTGGGACAATCGCGGTATTTTGTCCAAGGATTATACCTGGCACAACCTGGCTGATTCTGCCGCGGAAGGTTCTTGGGCCAACGGCAACAGGGAGTCGAAGCACGTCAATGACGAGTGGATGTTCTTCTCCTTGCAGGACATGCCAGGCATTTCCGTGAACACGCCGTTTAACTACAACGGTTACACCGGCAACACCACCAGCAACTTAACCTCCGCCGGCACCTTGGCCGGATGGCCATCTAACTGGGGCGGTACGCTGGATTACGCCAGCAACATCAACTTTGCGCTGTACCCGGGCAACCTGAAGTTTGACGTCACCCCGTATGACTCTTTCTCCAACGTTGCTACTGCGGGTCAAGCCATCGAGACCACCACGACGGGCCTGCAGTACGACAAAAACGGTACCGCGCGTTATCAAATCGCGTGGTTCGACGAGGCCGGCAATGAACTGACCCAGTACACCTGCCCGCCGGAAGCGCCGGACGCGAGTGGCACGCTTCCTTCCTGCGGTTTTGTCACCGACCCTAACTTGAAGAAGGCCACCACTTACACCGCACGTCTTTATTCCGTGTCGTCTTCTGGTGAACGTGACGGCATTGCAATCACGCAGGATTCCTTCACCGTAAAGCCGCTGCCATTGGCTGGCCACTACGAGCCGGATTACGGTGCAACCACCGTGGCACAGTCCAGCACTGGTTCGGTTGCGGCGCCGCTCTACGATGATTCGACCACTGCGACCACCGTGGAAACCCTTCCGGCGCCTGCCGGTACCACCTACAAGCTGGCTGATGGTGCCCCAACGTGGGTAAAGATTGATGCCCAAGGCACCATTACCGCCACACCGGGCACCGACGTTGCGCTGGAAGATTACACCGTCCCGGTCATCGTCACCTACGCCGATGGCTCGACCGACCTCGTCAATGCCAAGGTCACGGTCACTGACGGCATCCCACCGGAGATTGCGCACATCGATTCGCAGGCCCTGGAGCTGGGCAAAGACATCGCGCCGATTCAGGTTAAGCCGACGGATAACGTCGGTGTGACCAGCGTTGAGGTCAGTGGCCTGCCAGATGGCGTCACCTACGATCCTGCGACCGGAACCATTAGTGGTACTCCGTCGGCCACCGGGGCGTCGACAGTTAACGTCCGCGTCACCGATGCCGCCGGAAATGTCACCGAAACTGCATTCAGTATCAACGTCGTGGATTCTTCCGCGCCGGTTCTCACCAGCCCGGATGCCACCGTCCCAGAGGATAAGCCTGCTTCGATTCCGATCAAGGTGGACGATCCTAAAGCCTCCGTCACCGTGGAAGGTGATATCCCGCCGGGCATGACCTGGAACGAGTCAAACAAGACCCTCGAAGGTACCCCAACCGAACCGGGCATCTACACGGTCGCCGTATCGGCCACCGATCCCCAGGGCAATAACTCTGTATCCAACCTGGTCGTTACTGTTACCGACACCACGGAACCGACCATTGCCAAGATCAACGACGCCACCGCAGAGGCTGGCCAACCGATCACCGCAATTCCAGTAGACGTCACCGATAACTTCGACAAGTCCGTCAGCAACGTTGTAGTCGCGGGCCTGCCACCGGAAGTGACCTATAACCCGGAGACCCATCAGATCGAAGGAATCCCGCAAGCACCGGGCGAGTACCCAATTACGGTGACTGCGACCGATGCCGCCGGCAATACCACGACGCAGGAATTCCTTCTCAAGGTAGCCGACACCACCGCGCCGCAGGTAGATAACATTGCCGATGCCACCGTAGAAAAAGGCGCTAAGCTGGACCCAATCACCGTGACCAGCAATGAGCCGAACTCCACCTTTGCTGCATCCGGCCTACCAGAAGGCGTTTCCATCGACCCGAACACCGGCATCATCTCCGGCACCCCAATGGTCGAGGTAACAAGCCCTGACGGCAAGGTCTTCCCGGTCACCGTCAAGGTCACCGACCCATATGGCAACGTCACGGAGAAGACCTTCAACATCACGGTCACCGATACCGTGGCGCCGGGCCTGCGCCCGCTTCGCGACGTCTCGGTTCCTGAAGATCAGCCGCTCAACCTGGAACCTGTCACCAGCCCGGACCCAACCGCGAAGATCACCGTCACCGGCCTGCCCGAGGGCGTTACCTTTGATAGCGAAACGGGGCTCGTCGAGGGCACCCCGACCACTCCGGGGCGCCACATCGTGACGGTCACCGCGACCGACCCGGCTGGCAACTCCACCAGCCACGACACCGTCCTGCTCGTGGGCGATGCCACCGCGCCTACCTTCGAGGAGCCGAAGGATCAGACGATTAACCAGGGGCAGCCCATCAAAGACATCGATCTGATGAGCCTAAACCCAGCCGACAACGCCACCGCACCGGAGGATCTCACCTGGACCGTCACCGGCCTGCCCGATGGCGTGACCTACGATCCCGAGACTAAGAAAATCTCCGGCACCCCGAAGGAAACCGGCTCTTCCGTAGTAACCGTCACGGTTTCCGATGTTGCGGGCAATACAACGACTCAGACCTTCGTCATTGCAGTTAACGATGCAACGGCGCCTGTCATCACTCCGGTGGAGAGCGTCAGCGTCCCGGTGGGTGACCAAATCACTGAGATTCCGGTCGCTACCGATGATCCGAACGCGAAGATTGAAGTCACGGGCCTGCCTGATGGCTTGAGCTACAACCCGGAGACCAAGAAGATCGAGGGCACCCCGACTAAGCCGGGTACCTATGATGTCGTCATTGCGGCAACTGATGAAGCAGGCAACGTGTCCCACGAACCGTTGACCATCACCGTCGAAGACAAGACCGCCCCGGTCATCGATCCGATTGAGGCTCAGGATATCGCTCTGAACGAGACGATTAAGCCGGTCGTGGTTTCGGTAAATGATCCGGATGCCACCGTCCAGGTCGATCCGGAGACCCTGCCAAAGGGAGTTAGCTTCGACCCCGTGGCCAACACCTTTACCGGCCGCCCAGAGAAGCCGGGAACCTACACCATCAAGGTCACGGCTACCGATGCCGCCGGCAATACCTCGGAGCCCGTTGATTTTGTCATCACCGTCTCCGATAAGACCGCGCCGCAGATCGACCCGATTGTGGATCCTTCCGTTCCGGCGGATTCGCCGATTTCCCCGATCAAGGTCAACGCGGCCGACAACGTGGCAGTGACTGACCTGACCGTGACCGGTCTGCCGGATGGTCTGAGCTATAACACGGATACCAAGCAGATTGAGGGCACCCCGACCACGCCGGGTACATACGAGGTCACCATCACTGCGAAGGATGCCGCTGATAACACGACAACCGAGGTCTTCAACATCAACGTCAATGACGCTGGTGCGCCGGTCATTCAGCCTCTTCCCAACAGCACCATTGCGGCGGGTACTAAGGCGGACCCGATCCCAGTCCCCGTGGATGACCCAACAGCAGAGGTCACCGTTACCGGTCTGCCGGACGGAATGGCCTATAACCCGGATACCAAGCAGATTGAGGGAACCCCAACCACCCCGGGCACCTATGAAGTAACCGTGACGGCGGTTGATGCAGCGGGCAACAAGGCTATCGATACCTCGACCATCACCGTCACCGATGCCCAGGGCCCAGCGCTGGACAAGATCAGTGACCAAACCGTTGCTGCCGACACCGCCATTACAGATATCGATGTCAAGGCGGATGACCCCGATGCAGAGATTTCCGTAGTTGGCCTGCCAGAGGGCGTTCAGTATGACGCCACTACCAACAAGATTTCCGGCACGCCAACCACCGCGGGCACTTACCCAGTGCGCGTCCTGGCAACCGATGCAGCCGGAAACTCCTCCTACGTTGACTTCACCATCACGGTCAGCGATTCCGCTGCTCCGAAGGTCGAGCCCATCGACGATCAAGAGGTAAAGAAGGGCGATGCCATCGCTCCTATCAAGGTAGTCAGCGACGATCCGAGCGCCACCGTGATGGTCACCGGCCTGCCTGATGGTCTCAGCTTCGACCCAGAAACCGGAACCATCTCTGGAACGCCAACCACCGCTGGTGAGCTGCCTGTCACTGTGAACGTAACCGATGCCGCGGGCAACACGACCACGGAGACCTTCACCATCACCGTCGTCGACCCTGGAGCGCCGGTTCTGGAACCAATTTCGGATCAGACGGTGAAGTTGGGGGATCCGATTGAGACGATTCAGCCAACCCCGACGGATCCGTCGATTGATACGACGATCACCGTGACCGGGTTGCCGGATGGCGTGACCTATGAACGGGAAACCAACACGATTTCGGGTACTCCAACCCGCGCGGGTGACTTCCCCATCGTGGTCACCGTAACGGCCACGGATGCCAACGGTAAGTCTTCCGTCGAGCAGTTCACGATCCACGTGGTCGATTCTGCGGCGCCTACCTTAGACGGCGTCGCCGATCGGACCGTCAAGGAAGACACCGAGCTTGAACCGATTCACATCACCTCGGATGACCCGCAGGATACCCTGACCGTGACTGGCTTGCCTGATGGCGTTCGGTTCTTCCCGTCCACCGGCGAGATTTCCGGCGTGCCAACTACTCCGGGCACCTATACTGTGACGGTGACCGCCACCGATGCGGCAGGTAATACTACCGAGAAGCAGCTCACCATCACCGTAAAGGATGCAACCGGTCCGCAGGTGGATCCGATTGCGGATCAGGCTGTCGATGCCAATACGCCGATTGAAACGATTCGGGTCTCGTCTGATTCGGACACGGATAAGGTAACGGCCTCCGGCCTGCCGGATGGCGTGAAGCTTGAGACCGTCGACGGCGTTGCCACCATCACCGGCACCCCGACCAAGCCGGGCACCTACGAGGTCACCGTGACGGTCACCGATGCCAACGGCAATGCCACCGACGAAACCTTCACCATCGTGGTCCGCGAGCCGGCCGATACAACCGCGCCGAAGCTTGACCCGATTTCGGATCAGACCGTGAAGCTGGGCGAAGACGTCACTGAAGTCACCGTTGACAGCGATGACCCAGCAGCAACGCTGAGCGCAACCGGCCTGCCTACTGGCGTCGAATTTGACCCAGCTACCGGCACCATCAGCGGCACTCCGAGCGCCCTCGGCCACAGCGAGGTTACTATCACGGCAACCGACGCCGCTGGTAACAAGTCCACCACGACGTTCATCATCGACGTCGTCGCAGTCGCGCCGACGGATCCGACCGACCCGACGGATCCGACCGACCCGACTGACCCGACGGATCCGACCGACCCGACGGATCCGACCGACCCGACGGATCCGACCGACCCGACGGATCCGACCGACCCGACGGATCCGACCGACCCGACGGATCCGACCGATCCAACGGATCCGACCGATCCAACGGATCCGACCGATCCAACGGATCCGACCGATCCAACGGATCCGACCGACCCAACGGACCCGACCGACCCAACCCCGGTTGATCCGGTCCCGGCACCGGGGATTGCACCTATCGCTGACGTAGAGATAGATACCAATACGACCTTGGTGCCGATCAACGTTGTGGTTGATAACAAGGATGCAGACGTCACCGTCACCGGCCTGCCGGATGGCGTGACCTATGATGAGGCCACCGGCCAAATCTCTGGTAAGCCAACCAAGGCCGGGGATTACACCGTGACCGTTACTGCAACGGTGGATGGCGTTCCTTCGACCACCGAGTTCCACATCGTGGTCAAGGATCCGCAGACATCGCTGGCAGACGCAAACAACCCGGCATACCCGCCGGTAGACGTTGCGCCGGGTAACGAGGTCAAGGTCCCACAAACCGGCGATACGGTACTTCCTGAGGACACTAAGTTCTCCACCACGGATCCGAACGCGAGCGTTGACCCATCTACGGGTGAACTGACCGTCAAGGTCCCGGAGGATGCAACCCCGGGTGAGACCATCACCATCCCGGTGACTGTGACTTATCCAGACGGCTCTACTGATGAGGTAGACGTTGAGGTCACGGTTGTTGAGCCTGCGCCTGAAGACGTCCCGGATTACGCCCCGGCATATCCAGACCCGGTAGCTGTTGCTTCCGGCCAAACCGGTACAGCTGTGGTCGATTTCACTGCTGGAAATGCACCGGCCGGAACCAAGTACCGCATCCCAGCGGAGTGGAACGGTAAGGGCGGTTGGAGCGTCAGCATCGACGAAGATACCGGCAAGGTGACCGTCACCGCGCCGAAGGCAGGGACGGCAACTCCGGATGATCTCGAACTCGTTGTTCCGGTAGTCATCACCTACCCGGATGGGGCAGTGGCTGACACCATTGCGGCAACGTTCACCCTGGATACCTCCGGCGATACTCCGGAAACCCCGGATGCACCGTCTTGGAACGATGCGAAGGCCCCGGCTGGTGGCGCCGTGAAGGTTCCGAACGTCGGCGGCAAGGTACCGGCAGGTGCCAACGTCGATAAGACCACCGGCCCAGGTAAAGCGACCTTGGATGAGAACGGCGATGTCATCGTCACCATCAAGCCAGACGCAAAGCCAGGCGATACCGTAACTGTCATCGTCCGCGACGACTCCGGAAAGGAAATCGGCCACATCACCGTGACCGTCACCGAGTCGAACACCGACCCAACGGATCCGACCGATCCGACCGACCCGACGGATCCGACCGACCCGACGGATCCAACCGATCCGACGGACCCAACGGATCCGACGGACCCAACCGACCCAACCGACCCGACGGACCCAACGGATCCGACCGACCCAACGGATCCGACCGATCCGACCGACCCAACGGATCCGACCGATCCGACCGACCCAACCCCGGATGCACCGTCTTGGAACGATGCGAAGGCCCCGGCTGGTGGCGCCGTGAAGGTTCCAAATGTCGGCGGCAAGGTACCGGCAGGTGCCAACGTCGATAAGACCACCGGCCCAGGTTCCGCGACCTTGGAAGAGAACGGCGATGTCATCGTCACCATCAAGCCAGACGCCAAGCCAGGCGATACCGTAACCGTCATCGTCCGCGATGACTCCGGCAAGGAAATCGACAGCATCACCGTGACCGTCACCGAGCCGAACACCGACCCAGGTACTGATCCGGGTACTGACCCCGGCAAGAACCCAGGCAGCTCGGATGGGTCTTCTGATGGTTCCTCCGACGGTTCTTCCAGCGTTGACCTGGGTCGTTGTATCCCAGCTGGCCTGGCTGTAGGCCTGCCGCTGCTGTTCCTGATTCCGGTTGGCATGGCTTCCCAGCTCAATGTTCCGGGTCTGTCCCCGTTCATCGAGCAGATTTCCGGCCAGATTGACAAGGCCAACATCGAACTGCAGAAGCAGCTGGGTGTCTACAACCCGGCTTTTGCTAAGCAGGTTGCTGGCATCAACGCTCAGTTCGGTAAGTACGGCGAGTCAGCTGGCAAGGTTGCTGGCGGTGTCGCTCTGGTTGCCGCTGGTGCACTGGCTATCGGCCTGCTGGCAGATGCTTGCTCCCCGAAGAACTCCTCTTCCTCCAACGGTTCTTCTGACGATGCTTCCGATGGTTCCTCCAACGGTGGTTCCAGCAAGTAATCTCTCGCTGAGAAATTTCCCTACGAGCAGCCGAAGCTACTGCTTAAGGCAGCCGGTTAATCCCGGTTGCCACTAGCTTCACCACCAAGCGAAACGCCCGTCTTCTATTTCTTTCCAAGTAGAAGGCGGGCGTTTGGTGATCCCGCGGCCTTCGCTGTTGCCTGCGGCGGGTTAAGGGTCAAAAGGGGATGCGGACGAAATCTTGGAGGATTTCCCGTATGACTAATGTGCGATACACGGATACCCAGCGGCTCAAGGCATTAGAGGTATTCGACAGAACACAATCTGCTACCAAAACCGTTCGTGAGTTGGGCTACCCAGGCCGTTGGACACTCCATCGATGGATCAGAGAGCGTGATGAACCCCCAGCTGCCCCCATTCGGCGTACGACCTTAAAGCGCTACCCGCTTGCGACAAAGCTCAAAGCCGTTGAGCTCTTCACCGCCGGTATGTCTCCTGACGCCATCGCATCTGAGCTTTCGTTGAACTCGAAAATGAGCGTCTATGCTTGGGCCCAACGATTCCGCGAAGAAGGAAAGTGGGGCTTGATGAGCGCAACTGAACGCAAACGCTCTGCCGGCATTGTCACTCGTAAAACCTTTGAGAAATCGCTTCCAGATGATGCGGCTGAACTCAAGAAGCTGGCAGCACGCCTATCAGCGGAAAAGGCGGTGTTAGAAAAAGAACTGGAAGAATTAAAAAAGACGACAGCATCGACCCAGCCAACTTCAGTAACAAGTTCAAAGCCATTGTGGGGCCTGAAACAGGGGCGATAACTTTGGCAGATAGGGCAGTTGCGGCCTCAACTCGGTTCTAGAGCTACTGGGCGTCGGGCTTATGTGGAAAACGTGAAAGGCTGGGCCACTCCCGTATCAAGGAGTGGCCCAGCCTTTGGCGTGCAACCTAGGTTATGGCTTAGAAGATGCCGTGGCTATGAAGCGCCTCATTATCGGAGGGGACCTCAGAAATGGCATCCCACATTTCGACGAGCTTGCCGTCTTCAACGCGCCACAGCTCGCAGTAGGAGTGGCGCGCACCGGCGATGCTTCCTTCGGAATGCGTCAGAACGAACTTTCCCTGCGCAATCGTGCGGTGGATGCGCTCGTACTCCAGTCCTTCGCCGTCCTCCTTCAGCTTGGTGAGGAAATCGACGCAGTTTTGGGCGCCGTCGGCGATATCGGGGGAGTGCTGGGCAAACTGATCATCGCGTGTGTTGTCGATGAAGCCGGAGTAGTCACTGCCGATGAGCGAGCGCTCGAAGAATTTGATGACGAACTTACGGTTCTCCTCGGTAAGGCTCTCATCTCCCACATCGGTGGTGCCATCGAGCTGCGTGCGGCCGCTTTCATTCGGCTCTGCCTTAGGAACGAGGTTGTCCCAGTGCTCGACAATTTTGTCACCTTCGACGCGATAAATGTCGAAGCCGACGAAGGGCTCATCTTCGATACCGTCAAAACGACCGTGCAGTGCGACGAGGTTGTTTGCTTCATCGGCAATCACTCGGGCGTTGGTGTACTTTAATCCCTCGCCCAGATCCGTGACGAACTTCTTAAGGCCTTCTGCATCGTTAGCGATGAGGGGAGAGTGCTCCACGAAGTTATCGGCGAAGTGCTTGTCTAGGACGGAGGTATCGTGGCCGTCGAAAAGTGCGGTGTGTACCTCGAGGACAAAGTTTCCTAGTGAAGTCATGGAATCTCCTTAGTTGGCCACAAAGTAGGTGCGCTTGTTGACGAACTCATCCATGCCGTAGGGGCCCAGCTCGCGGCCATAGCCGGAGTTCTTGACGCCACCGAACGGCACCTCGGCGCCCTCAGCCGCGTAGGTGTTGACGTTGGACATGCCAACCTCCAAGCGCTGAGCAACCTTTTCTGCTCGCTCGACGTCCTTGGAGAAGACGCAACCACCGAGACCGTACTGGGTATCGTTGGCCAGCTTCAGTGCCTCTTCATCGCTGCTGACCTTGTATACGGTGGCGACGGGGCCGAAGAGCTCCTCGTAGTAGATGTCCGAGCCAACAGGGACGTCACTCAGCACGGCGGGGCTGAAGTAGGAGGACTTCTCATCAACGAGCTCACCGCCGACGTGAAGGGTGGCACCGGCTGCCACGGCGCGGTCGATCTGATCCTTGAGGTTCTCCGCAGCGCCGCGTGAGGACAGTGGGGTGTAGACGGTCTCGGAAGCCTCTTGCGGTGTGCCCGGCTTCATGGCCTTAGCCAGCTCAACCAGCTCTGCAAGGAACTCGTCATAGATGTCATCCATGACGATGAGGCGCTTGTTGGAGTTACAAGCCTGACCGGTGTTGTAGATGCGGGTTTCCCACGCATCCTTGGCTGCTTGTTTGACGTCATCCGTGTCGAGCACGATGTAAGGATCGGAACCGCCCAGCTCGAGTACGGCCTTCTTGAGGTTCTTCGCGGCGATAGCACCCACCGCGGCACCGGCGCGCTCGGAACCGGTGAGCGAAACACCACGCAGCTCCTTGTGCTCGATGATCTTCTCTACCTGCTCGTGGGTTGCGAAAAGGTTGGTATAGACGCCCTTGGGTACGCCGGCATCATCCATGATCTTCTGGATGGCGAGTGCGGAGCGCGGGCAAATCTCTGCGTGCTTCAGGATGATGGTGTTGCCCAACATGAGGTTGGGGGCGGCGAAACGCGCTACCTGGTAGTAGGGGAAATTCCACGGCATGATGCCAAGCAAGACGCCAATGGGGAGGCGTTGGATATAGCCCTTTCCATCCATTTCCACCGGGATTTCCTCATCGGCGGCGAACTTCGGGCCGTTATCTGCGTAGTAGCCAAAGATGGCACTGCTGAACTCGGCCTCCTCAAGGCCCTCAGAGATCGGCTTTCCCATTTCGGTAGCAATGATTTCCGCCAACTCGTCCTTGCGCTCTTCGAAAAGCTCAGCAACGCGGGTAACTACTTTGGCGCGCTCCTCAATAGGGGTCTCGCGCCAGCTGAGGAATGCCTCGTGTGCGGTATCTACAGCGGCAAGGGCTTCCTGCTCGGTGACGTGTTCAAAGGTTTCGAGCACCTCGCCAGTTGCAGGGTTTTCTACGCGAATTCCGGACATTGTTCATCCTCCAGTTTGTAGTGTGCGTATAAGAACACGTCCCATTATGCGGAAGGTTGTGATGTATGGCAACAATTATTCAATCTATGGAGCGCATCTCAATTTCAAGATGGTTTTAGCGAGAGTTGTTCCGGAAGCCCTGGCTAGCCCCTCCAAGGCTCAATGCCCGCGCGCCGCCAGGCCTCCAAGAACTGAGTGGTCTCGGCCTCATCGGTGATGGACACGCGCACGCCCTCGTCGAGGTAGCGGCGGATGACCACGCCTTCATCGAGCATCTTCGTTTCCACCTCCGCGGCATCCGCGCGCGGCAGCCACACAAAGTTTCCGTAGGACTTCTCAGCACCCAGCTCCGCGCAGACGCGGTCGCGTTGTGCTTTGGTGATCTCGACGGCGTCGGCAAGCTCGTCGTGGCGCTTGAGCACCTCCACGGCGGCGGTTTCCGCCATGGCGGTCACCGTCAGCGGCAGGGACAGCAGCCGCAGCGCGTTGATGATCTCTTCGCCTGCCACCGCGTAGCCCACGCGCATGCCGGCCAAACCCCACGCCTTGGAGAAGGTGCGCACGCCGAGCAGGTTGGGGTAGCGCTGGTATTCCTCCACTGAATCCGGGGTATCGGGGGCGTCGTTGTACTCCCAATATGCTTCATCCAACAGCACGACGACATCCTTGGGCACCCGGTCCATGAAGGCGCGGAATTCACCGCGCGTGATGACCGTGCCCGTCGGATTATTGGGGTTGCACAGGATGATGAGTTTGGTCTTCTCCGTCAGCGCGCCAAGCACCGCTTCCAGATCCACACGGTAGTCCGCCGTCAGCGGGGTGAGCACCGGGGTAGCACCAGCCATGCGCACGTAGAGGGGATAGGCCTCAAAGCTGCGCCAGGGCACGATCACCTCATCGCCGGTGTGGCAGGACGCCAAGATGGTGGCCTGCAGGATGGGCGTGGACCCCGCGGAGACAAAGATGTTGTCCGCAGGCACGTCGAGGTAGTTGCACAGAGCGTTGGTGAGCTCCGGGGAGCCCGGCTGTTGGTAACGGTTGGTGGTGCGGGCGGCGTCGGCAACCGCGGCGATGATGTCCTCCGCGGGAGGGAAGGGGACCTCATTGGAGGAGAGCTTGAGCGCGTTGGGGAAGTCCTTGCCCACCTTGTATTCGGGGAAGCTCGAGAGATCATTGCGAAGCATAATCACGTCCTTTCTAAATCAGATCCCAGATGGTCACGGCCATAATCAGCAGGCCCATGCCGAAGACGAAGTAGTTCCAGGGGTCGTTACGGAATTTCTTGTACACGTCCAGCTTCTTGAACATGTAGACCGGCACGATGTAGACGATGAACGCCACAAACACGCCGGAGACCACGGAAATCATGGAAATGATTGATGGGTTGAAGACCGCCACGAGGGTGGTGCCCACGAAGGCGATGAGGTAGATGATGTTGAGAAGACTGCGGTGCGAAATCTTCTCTGCCAGCTGTGGCGCGGCGGTCTTGAGCAGGTACTCCGTGCCCTCTTCGGTGCCGAGCATGTGGCCGAAGTAGGAGGACACGATGGCGCAGATAACGACGATGGGCGCCATATACGCCATGAACGGTGTGCCGGTGACGTTGGCGAAGTAGGAGAGCACCGGAATGTTTTGTTCCAGCGCCTCATTCATGCCGTCCGCGCCCAAGGCAAGGACGCAGGACCACACGAAGAACATGGTGAACACCACGAGGAGGATGGCGGTGTAGAGCTCCGTGCGGGAGACGCGCTTTTCGGTCTTCTCGCCGTACTGCGGCTGCATATCGATGGCGAACTGAGACAGCGCCGCCATGTGGGAGAAGGAGAAGACCAGTACCGGCAGGATGAGGAAGATGCCTTTCAGCATCTGGCCCCAGCCATCGGCGCCGTCGTCGAAGTGGATAAAGCTCTGGAGATCCCAGCGCGGGATGAGGTACAAAGAGGTCACCGCCAGCGCGATGATGAGAGGGTAGACCAGCACCTGAGCCAGCCAGATCATGGGCTTGCGGCCGATGGCAAATCCACCGGTCATGATGCCAACGCAGATCGTGGCGAGCAGCCAGCGATTCAGCGAAGGGCCGCCGAGCTGATTGACGATGAAGCTATCGACCGCGTTGGTGATGGAGACACCATAAATAAGCACGGTGGAAAAGACGGTAATCCAATACAACAAGGCGAAGATGACTCCAGAGCCTTTACCCAGGTACTGGGTGACCAGCTCGAGGATGTCCTTGCCGTGGTCTTCTTTAGGGGCGCCGGCCACGATGCGCGCGTAGGTGCGGTGGGAGAAGTACACCAGCGGCAGGATGAAGACGGTGGCGAAGACCAGTGGCCAGAAGCCGAAGCCACCGGCGTTGAGTGGAAGGAAGAGGATACCGGCGCCCACGGCGGTGCCGAAGAGGGTAATGATCCACGAGGCAGTAGAGGCAGCGGGGCGCTGCTTGGCCACGACATCATCACCGACGAGGTGCTCACCTTCTTTCAGTTCGCTGGCGGGCACGGACGATGTGGTCGGGGAATTGTGTGTGGTGCTCATGGTGAGCCTCCTCTAGTCGATGGGCAGGGAGTGGTCTTGGTCTGTGATGACGTTGATTAGTGCAGGGATACCTTCTTCTTTGATGGCGGCTAGGGCACGGGTGACGGCACCCGAAGCTTGGGAATCATTAGTCACGAGCTCGCCGTGGGCGCCGAAGCCGCGGGCGACCGCCGCGAAATCCGGGTTCACCAGCTGCGTGCCGGAGACGCGATCGGGGAAGTGTTTTTTCTGGTGGTCGCGGATGGTTCCGAACTCGCCATTGGACATGACGATGATGAGGAAGGGCGCGCCGTATTGCAGTGCGGTGGCCAGTTCTTGGCCGTTCATGAGGTATTCGCCATCGCCAGCGATGGTGACCACGGTACGCTCGGGGAACTGCAGCTTGGTGGCCACCGCGGCCGGGATGGAATATCCCATCGAGCCGTTGCGCACGCTGAACTGGGAGGGGTAGACAGAGGAGCGCAGGAACTGCTGGGCCCAGATGCAATGGTTGCCGGCGCCAAAGGTGTAGATGGAATCCTTAGGCAGTTGCTCGTGGAGTGCTGCGAGGATGGCCTCCATGTGCGCGGTGCCCTCGTTGCCCGGGCGGTAGTCCGCGGGCTCGGGAAGGGTGGCGAAGTCCAGATGGTTGGAGTGGGCGGTGTCGAACCACTCGCCGCGCTTATCCTTGCCCTCGACGCTGAGGCGGCCCAGGGCTTTAGCGAAGGCCACGGGGCTTGCCACGATGTGTTCTAGCAGCGCCACCGAGTGCCCGCGCAGGCTGGTATCGGGGTTGATGGCGATATTGCGTGCCTTCGGTGACTGCCGCAAGGTATAGCCGTCGGTAGGAACATCACCGAGAACGGCACCGACTTCGATGACGAGCGAGGCGGCTTCCAAAAATTGCGCCGCGCGTGGGTCGCGGCCATAGCCTAACCAGCCAGCATTGGCGGGGGAGTCGAAAGGCACGCGGTCAGCGGCGCGGAAGTCCTGGATGATGGGTATGTGGTGTTCTTCGGCGAAGCGAGTAATTTTCTCCGCGGCCTCTGGGGTCCAGCGCGGGCCGCCGGCAAAAATGAGTGGACGCTCTGCGCGGCTTAGCTCGCGGGAGAGGAGGTCCAGGTGCTCGTCGGAAAGCGCGCCCTCCGACACCGGGATGGGTGGGTGGATGCTGCCGGTGAACTCCTGGTGGAGAACATCCTCCGGCAAGCCCACGATGACGGGGCCGGGGCGGCCCTGCTGGGCCTGGAAAAAGGCCTCGGCCACAACCCGGGAGGCGCGCGACGGGTCATCGAGGACGAAGACCTGCTTGGCCTGGGTGCCGAACCAGGCCTTGGGATCAAATTCCTGGAAGGACTCGCGGTCGCGGTCGGCATGGGGGATAAGGCCCACGAAAAGGACGAGCGGGGTGGCATCCTGCCAGGCGGTGTGGATGCCCACGAAGGCGTTGGCCGCGCCGGGGCCGCGGGTCACCATGGCAACGCCAGGCTGGCCCGTAGCCTTGCCGTGTGCCTCCGCCATGTAGGAGGCGCCGCCTTCCTGGCGGGTAACGATGGCCTCAACGGGGCTGTCATAAAGCCCATCGAGGACGGGCAAGAAGCTTTCGCCGGGAACGAGGAATGCGCGGCTCACGCCGTGCGCGGCGAGGGATTCGGCAATGGCGGCGCCGACGTGTGACATGGAGGACCTCCTTGAAGTTGTTGTGGTGGCGGTCTCATTATTCTTTGGTGATGTCATGTTGTCTAATGCCTGGAAAGTTGGAAACCTATGCCTTGAAGGCATGAAGCGTGCTAAAAGTAGGGGAATGGACATGGTGAAAGCCACATACTTTCTCGCGCTCGCGGACGCCGGCACGGTGACCGCAGCCGCGGAACGCCTTGGAATAACCCAGCCGGCGCTGAGTCGGCAACTGCGGCGCTTTGAAAAGGAACTGGACTTGGAGCTGTTCGTGCGGGCTGGGTCCTCACTAGCGCTGAGCGATGCAGCACACGCCCTCATCCCGACCTGCCGCCGTCTCCTCGCCGAATCCGCGCGTGCTGGGCGGTCGGTGGAGGCCCTGCGATCTGGGCATGTCGCCGCACTGCGGGTAGCGGCGACGCCGACAACAATCTCCACCCTGCTCGCACCGTTCATTGAGGCAGCCGGTTCCTCTATTCCCTTGCTCACCACGTTTCCGGTGTCGCATTATGATGTGTTCGCCGCATTGGAGGGCACCGCCGACCTTGTCATTGCTCCCATTCCGCCGGGGCCTGATGTGACCTCACTGCCACTGGGGTCTGTTCCCGTTCGGGCTTGGGTCCCGCCAAGCCATCCTCTGGCATTGGAGTGCGCGGGTTCGATCGGCGTGGAGGTGGCCCGCTTGCTGCACGAGCGCCTCGCTTTGCCGTCGCGCAGCAGTGTTTCTCGTGGAGTGCTTGATTCCTTTATTGGAAGGGCAGGCTTGAGCCTCGGCTTTCACGTCGAGTGCGATGACACCGCAACCTTGAGTGCCTTAGCCCGCTCAGGCCAGGCCGTGGCCCTGATGACAGAGCTGCAGCCGGCGCGGCTGGTGGGCTTCGACGTGATCGATGGTGGAAAGACTCTGGGCGGTGTGCCGCTGGTGGCGGCCTGGTCCCCGGGGCACTATGCGGGGGAGGAGATTGCGCAGATTGCCCGGCGGTTTCGCAGTTTTATTGAGGGCTCTCTTCGCTAGAGCTGTTTTCTTGGTGCTGGGCGGTGCACTCCTAGTGTGCGGTGGATATAACTGCCCGTGTTGCCAAAGATCTGGCTGGATCTTGAGGCGGTAACTTTGGCAGATCGGGCAGTGTGGAGCGTGATCCTGGCAGTTGAGCCCGACAGCAGGTCGCGGACGCTAGGCTGCAACCAGCCCCTCAACAATGAGCGCCAAGGCTGCACTAATGGCTACCACCACCACGATGCGGTTGAGCACCTTGGCGTTGATGAAGCGGTTGAGGTAGCCGGCGGCGATGAGGCCCACGATGGCTACCGGCAGGTAGGCCGCGGCGGCAGTGAGCTGCAGGCCGGTAATTTGCCCGCTTAAGCCCAAGATTGCCAGCGAGATGGTGCAGCCGATGATGAAGGTGCCCGACAGGGTGCCGCGCACGCGGGCGGGGTCATAGCCTTTAAGCACTAGTGCCATGGGCGGGCCACCGATGGAAGTGGAAGTTCCTAAGAAGCCCGAGGCCACACCTGCTACCGCGATGTTGGTAGTGGTGCGCTTGGGGGACCAGCCGAGGCTGGACAACGTCATGGCGAAGATGACGGCACAGCCAATAAAGAGGGAGAGCCCGCGGTGCGAAAGCGAGGCAATGGCCCACGCGCCGAGCAGGGAGCCGGGGATGCGCGCGATGGAGGAAATGGCCACGATGTCCCAGGACACCGCGGCGCGGGCTTTGAGCATGGTCGTCGTGGAGATGACGAAGGCTAGCAGAAGAATGAGCGTGGGGACTAGCTCTGGTTTAATGAGCGCCAAGATAGGGGTGGCGATGGTGCCCAGCCCGAATCCGATAGTGCCCTGGCAGATTGTGCCCACGAGGATGAGCACGCCGATAAATACATAGAGCCAGCTGAACATTGCTCCACTATCTCACGGCGCCGCCTAGGCGCGGACGGTGACCTTCTCGTTGTCCGCGATCTCCTCCAAACGGTCCGCCGAGCACAGGCCCGCCACAATGACGGCGGAGCCGCCCGCAGCCAGTGGCTCTAACACAGCGCGTTGGAAGGAGGCGGTGTCGCTCCACCCTGGAGACAACATGCGATCAGCACCTAAGTCAGTAGGGAATAGCTCCGGAAGCGGAGTGGTGGAACCATAGAAGTGATCGCCATAGAAGCGGACCGTGGGGCCGAAGTCAATGGTGCCGACTGGCAGCTCACCACCGCTTTCCACCACGCCGCGCCCGAAGGGATCCTGGGTTACGAGTACGGTATCGGCGCCGGAGACTCCGGAACCTTTGGTAAAGGCCTCGGGGGAGGTGAACACCACGGCAACATCGTCGGCGGGCGGCTGCATGGCAGTCGCCCCATCGGTGACGTCGAAGGAGACTCCGGCAGCGAGTGCGCCAAGCGCAATGACCGCAGCTTGCCACGACACCGGAAGGTCGATGAGGATGCGGGAATCGGTGCCGGGCTCGAGGTCGAGCTCCTCCAACAACATGTTGGCGATCTTGGAGGTCCAGTTCTCCAGCGTTTGCGCCGAGAAGTCCATGCGCGTGCCGTCGGCCTCGTTGTAGACGCTCAGGCGCGGTGCGGAGGCATCGGCGGACAGGAGATGCTGAAGGAGTTCCATGTCCGCCCATCGTAGGTGGCGGGCACGAAGCCCGCCACGGGGTTTTAATTCACGCAGCGCGGGCCGTCGCCGCCGGCATCAATTTCCGGCGCCACCTCAGCCGTACCGAAGTCATCGCCTGGGGTACCTACCTGCTGGTCCTCGGCCACCTGGTTCGATTCCGCTTCAGCTTCTTGCTCCATGGCGGAGTCATCCTTTGGTCCGGCGTAATCATCGGTAGCCACGACGATGAAGGTATCCGGCTCGAGCTCCTCGTTCGCGGTGACTGGCAATCCACCGAGCTGCTCAGCTAGGGCGAGTGCGCGCTCGTCATTGGCATCCGCAGCCACGATTTGGGATTCGGCGTAGATACCGGACTGCGCATTGGCCGTGCGTTCGACGGTATAGCCCACGTTCTTGAGCCACGTGCCAATACCTCCGGCCATGCCATCGACCGTGCCAGCGTTGAGTACATGGAGGTTGAGGCCCTCAGCCACGGGTTTCTCACCGTCGTTGGCGGCCTCGTCCGCGGCGCCCTCCTCAGATTGTTCTGCCTCGGCCTTCTCCTGGGACTTAGCCAGGTCATCCATAAAGCGATGCACCTCAGCCGCGTCGATGGTAACGACAGACTCGCCGTAATCGCCGGTGCCGGAAATGGAGGTCACCGGGATAGTCGTAAAGGTCACGTTGCCACCGGCCAGACCCGCGAGCTGGGTTACGAAGCCCATGATGTCCCAGTCATCATCAATGACCACGGAGCGCTCCACCGCATCCGCAATCTTGTTGAGCTTGCCCGGAGAGGTGAGCGTGTCGGAATCCAGGACCTTCGATGTCAAGGAGGCCATGTAGGCCTGCTGGCGCACGATACGGTCGAGGTCGCCGCGCGGGAGCTCGTAGCGCTGGCGCACGAAGGACAGGCCCTCAGCTCCCTGCAGGGTTTGGCGGCCCTTCGGGAATTTCGCACCGGACATCGGGTCGTCCACATCGTTGTTGAGGCAGACGTCGACGCCCCCGACGGCGTCGGTAAGCAGCACGAAGCCCAACAGACCCACCTCGGCGTAGTGATCAACGCTGACGTCAGTGAGGGTACGCACCATGGAAATCAGCCCGGTGCGGCCAGCCTCAGTGCTGGCCTGCTCCATCTCCTTTTCCGTATGCGGTGGCTTCTTGCCCAGGGCTTCTGCCTCGGCATTCTCCTGCTGCAACTCCTCCATCTTGGCGGACTTGTGCAGCGCAAAGACGGCGTTGATTTTGGTGTTGCCAAATTCGCTGTCGTGCACATACGTATCACGCGGGATGGACACAGCCGTGGCACGGGATCCGTCGTTCGGAATGCGGATGACCATGATGGTGTCCGTATTCTCCTCGCCCTCATCTACGCCGGCATGCAGGTCCGCCAGTTCCTGCTCAGATAGGGGATTACCCTTGGCGTCGGTGCGGGAATCCTTGCCTACGAGCAGGATATCCACGGCACCGTCGATGCCCTTGTCCTTGAATCCACCATCGTTGCCCAGCGCCAGGTTAGACGCGGAGGAAATGTCATTGCCCAACTTGCCCACGGTGAAGTAGCCCACGCCGGAGAGCACGAGGACCACGGCGGAAAGGAAAGCTACGAGGGCCTTCACCGGTGTGGAGCCGTGCTGGGTGGCGGGCGCGGACTGCGACGGCGCGGCCTGGATATGGCGGGCGGCGCGCGGGGAGTTCGGGGAAGTCACGGCAATAGTTTAAGGGAGTAGGCGCCGAAAACGTGAAGCAGTGTCGCGTGCGCGTGCGCGCGTCGCCGTTGGGTACGCTCGATGCCATCGTGAAAGAATTACGCAAACCCCTGGCAGTGGTCACGGTGACGTTCTCCCCGGGCCGCTACCTTAGTGACTTTTTATCCTCGCTGTGCTTGGCGACGTCCCACCCAACCCTCACCATCCTCGCCGACAATGGCTCCACGGATGGCGTGCCCGAAGCCGCCGCGCGGGATCATGAGGACGTGGAATTCCTCGACACTGGAGGAAACAGTGGCTATGGCGCAGGTATGAACGCGGGTGCCCGTTTCGCGCGGGCAAGGGGAGTGGATGAAGAATTCTTCCTCATTGCTAACCCGGATGTGACCTTTAGTGAAGGTTCCTTGGACGAGCTCATCGCCTGTGCACGCCGTCATCCTCAGGCTGCGGCGGTGGGCCCGCGCATCGTGGAGCCGGATGGCACGAACTATCCCTCGGCGCGCGCGGTGCCGACGCTGAGCACTGGAATTGGCCACGCGCTTTTCGGAACGGTGTGGCCCTCCAACCCGTGGTCGAAGGCCTACCGCAATGATGCGGACATGAGTAGCGAGCATACTGCTGGGTGGCTCTCTGGCTCCTGTCTCTTGGTGCGCTGGGAAGCCTTTGACGCCATTGGCGGCTTTGATGAGCGTTACTTCATGTATATGGAAGACGTGGACTTGGGTGATCGCTTCACGCGGGCAGGCTGGAGCAATATCTTCTGCCCGTCGGCGGTAATTACGCACGCCAAAGGCCATTCGACGAAAGCACACCGCGGCGCGATGCTGCGAGCGCATCATGATTCCGCCTATCGCTTCCAGGCGGATCGGTACCCGCACTGGTTCGAGGCACCGCTGCGCGCGGCACTGTGGCTGGGACTTCGGGTACGTGGGCTGGCTTTGAGCGCGTGCCGCGACGGGTCCTAGGGCTCGTGGCCTATACACTAACGGTGACTTATCTGTGAGAGTTTAAGGATCGATATGACTGAATCAGCACCCCAGTGGGGATCGACGGCCGATGCCGTCATTCTGGTGGGAGGCCGCGGCACCCGCCTGCGCCCGCTGACGATTGGTACGCCGAAGCCCATGCTGCCGACGGCCAACTACCCCTTCCTTCAGCACCTTCTGGCCCGTATCAAGGAGGCCGGAATTGAGCACGTTGTGCTCTCCACCTCCTTCAAGGCTGAGGTCTTTGAAGAGTACTTCGGTGATGGCTCGGATTTGGGCCTAGAGATTGAGTACGTGGTGGAGGAGACCGCGCTGGGCACCGGTGGTGGTATCCGCAACGTCTACGACAAGCTGCGCCAGGACACCGTCATGGTGTTCAACGGTGACGTGCTCTCCGGCATGGACCTCAACGGCATCCTTGATACGCACCACTCGAAGCAGGCAGACGTCACGATGCACCTGCTGAATGTGGCGGACCCGCGTGCATTTGGTTGCGTTCCGACGGACTCCAATGGCCGAGTCACCGCCTTCCTGGAGAAGACTGAGGATCCGCCGACGAACCAGATTAATGCTGGCTGCTACGTGTTCAAGCGTGAGGTTATTGAGACCATCCCGGCTGACCGTGTGGTCTCCGTTGAGCGTGAGACCTTCCCGCAGCTTCTGGAGTCTGGTCACCTCGTTGTGGGCCACGTGGATAATTCCTACTGGCGCGATATGGGCCGCCCGGATGATTTCGTGCGTGGTTCTTCTGACCTGGTGCGCGGCATTGCGCACTCGCCGCTGCTGACTGGCCGCACTGGCGAGTCGGTGGTGGACGAGTCTGCTGGCATTGCTGGTGGCGTGCTGTTGCTCTCGGGCACGGCTGTGGGGCGTGGCTCGGTCATCGGCGCGGGCTCGCGCCTTGATGGCACCGTGGTCTTCGACGGCGTGACCATTGAACCGGGCGCCATCATTAGCAATTCCATCATCGCGTCTGGCGCGCACATCGGTGCCAATGCGCACATTGATAACTGCGTCATCGGTGAAGGCGCGACGATTGGTGCTCGCTGCGAGCTGCAGGGCGGCATGCGCGTCTTCCCAGGTGTGACCCTTCCGGATGCGGGAGTGCGTTTCAGCTCGGACGCCTAAACACAAAGCTGTGGCTAGCACTTAGGCGCAACTACGAAGCGATCGTAAAGCTCGGCGCTGGGGAAATACCTTCCCGGCGCCACTTTTATGCCGTGACGGATGGTTTTAGTGGTGCGATTGAGATCCACGAGATCTGCGCGGTTGGGTGGCGACACGCCGAAGAAACCTTGGAATTGTTCACAGGGTAGGGGGTGGCCACTACATGTAGTACCCCCGATGTTCACCCCCAAGGCTGGCACGTTGTGACTGGTGTGAAAGTTGAGGATCGTGTGCAGCGTTTTTGCTGGGATCGCGGAAAAATGACTCCCGACAGGTTGACGATATTTAGTGATCCGGTGTGAAATGACATCAGTGTAATCAACGGCACGGCGGGCAGGGCACCGAGAACAACTTTCGGTGTACGGTCGGTGCCACCGACTAAAAGAGAGAAACGACCTCGGAGAAAGGAAGCGGCGTGGACAATACAACGAATAACAGCGCTATTCTCCGTGGCGGTGCTGCTGCAGAGATGTCGCTCGATGAACTCTTTGGTGCCGTCGAGCAGGAGTGGCAAGACCAGGCGCTGTGCGCCCAGACGGACCCGGAGGCCTTCTTCCCGGAAAAGGGAGGCTCAACGCGTGAGGCCAAGCGCATCTGCCAGGCCTGCGCCGTGCGTGATGAATGCCTTGAGTATGCGCTTGAGCACGATGAGCGCTTTGGAATCTGGGGTGGATTGTCAGACCGTGAGCGCCGCCGATTAAAACGTGAAATCGGCTAGCGCAGCGGATCTGGTAGTGCAGCATCTTCCTCTCCCTCGTCATTCCTTTGCTTCCCGCAGGGCATGGCGGGGGAGAGTGGCGTTTTACCAGCTAAATCGCGGATCGATATCTTCTGGGTCCACGTTGAGGTAGTTGGCCACAAGTGCGGTGAGCACGGTGGACAGTAGCTCTTCGCGCTCTCGGGCTGAGCGCACGCGTTCCTCTACTGGCATGCGGAAGATGACCAAGCGAGCACGGGTCGGTTGCCCCGCTGAATCGACTCCCGCCGGCACGATGCGCCCCAAAGGAACGGGACCGTCCGCAATGATCTCATCCGGCATGACCGTCATGTCCACAGACAATCGCATGCGGGGCACGGTGTCGACGGCCAGGTCTAAGCCAGCGAGCTGTTCAGCGAAAGCGTTTTGGATGGGTGCGTAAGCCTCGAGTACGGCCATATCGAAGCGCTCAGCGTTGCTGCGGTAGCGGGGCGTTGCATGGGGTAGCAGCGGCCCGCGAGCGCCGCGGCCATGACGGTGGCGGGCCGGGCGAATGTGGGGTCGGGGCGTGCTCATGCGGCTTAGTTTAAGGCGCGGTGGCGATGCTTGGGCAGGGGGCACGCCGTGTAGGACTATCGAAATCTCAAGTTTGGGTTTAGACTTGGGGCCGTGAATAGCTCCCGCCGTTGCTCCCGCCCCGGCTGCGGCCGTCCCGCCGTGGCTACGTTGACCTATGCTTACGCCCAACAAACCGCCGTTGTGGGCCCACTGTCTGAAGATACTGATCCCCATGCATGGGACCTGTGCGAGAAGCACAGCGAGCGCATCACTGCGCCCCAAGGGTGGGAGATGGTCCGTGTTGATCGCATCGAGCTCGATGAGGATGATGACCTCACTGCTCTGGCTGAGGCCGTGCGTGAGGCTGGCCGCGTAACCACCGGGCTTGTCGACGATTCCACGACCGGCTCCGGAGCCGATCCCATTGACTACTCCGCCACCTTCGACGGCGCGGACCCGCGCAACTCCAATCACCCGGTCTTCCGTACCCGGCGGGTTCACGACGCCCGCCAACGCCGGCGCGCGCACCTGACGGTGGTACCAGACGCCGACTAGCGCTCAGCACGAGCATTTTAGGTTTCCTTTGCACCGTGTTTCCCAGCGCAGAGGTGCCAGAGGACATGAGTATGCTGTAGGGCTATGCGAACTCGTGAACAGCTCAATGCAGTGATCAAGGCTTATGACGTCCGTGGCGTTGTGGGCGAGGACATCGATGAGACCTTCGTACGGGATACTGGCGCAGCCTACGCCGCCATCCTGCGCGGCGAAGGCGAGACCACCCTGGCGGTGGGCCATGACATGCGCCCGTCCTCCCCGCAGCTGGCAACAGCCTTCGCCGAAGGCGCTGCAGCACAAGGTGTCAACGTCATTATGTTGGGACTGACCTCTACTGATGAGCTCTACTTTGCCGCCGGCGACCTCAACTGCGCGGGTGCTATGTTCACCGCCTCCCACAACCCGGCGCAGTACAACGGCATCAAGCTCTGCCGCGCCGGTGCTGTTCCAGTAGGGCAGGAGACTGGCCTGGAGCAGATCAAGGACATGCTGATCGACGGCACCCCGGCCTTTGACGGGGAGCCAGGCACCATCACCGAGCGTGAGGTGCTGGGAGACTATGCCGCCTTCCTGCGCGGTCTGGTTCCGCTGGAGAACTCCCGCCCGCTCGTCGTGGCTGTCGACGCCGCCAACGGCATGGGCGGCCACACCGTCCCGGCTGTTTTCGAGGGCCTGCCTTTCGACGTCCGCGATCTCTACTTTGAGCTCGACGGCACCTTCCCGAACCACGAGGCTAACCCGCTCGATCCGAAGAACCTGGTGGACCTGCAAAAGTTCACCGTGGAGCAGAAGGCTGATATTGGTCTGGCCTTCGACGGCGATGCGGATCGCTGCTTCGTGGTGGATGAGAAGGGTCAGCCGGTCTCGCCGTCAGCCATTTGTGCGCTGGTGGCGGAACGCTACTTGGACAAGTTCCCGGGCTCCACGGTGATCCATAACCTGATTACCTCGAAGACCGTTCCGGAGCTCATCGCGGAGAAGGGCGGCAAGGCCGTGCGCACCCGCGTAGGCCACTCCTTCATCAAGGCCCAGATGGCTGAACACAAGGCAGTCTTCGGTGGCGAGCACTCTGCGCACTACTACTTCCAGGAGTTCTGGAACGCCGATTCTGGCATGCTCGCGGCCATGCACGTGCTCGCCGCGCTGGGCGAGCAGGATAAGCCGTTGAGCGAGCTCATGGCGCAGTACTCGCGCTACGAGGCTTCGGGTGAAATCAACTCCACCGTGGAGGATCAGAAGGCTACGACGCAGCGCGTACTGGATGAGTTGGCGGACAAGATTGAGGCCGTCGACGAGCTTGATGGTGTGACCGTGCAGCTCAAGGGCACTGATGCGTGGTTCAACGTGCGCGCCTCCAACACCGAGCCGCTGCTGCGCCTCAATGTTGAAGCAAAGACCGCCGACGAGGTGCAGGCCATCGTCGACGAGGTCCTCGCCATCATCCGCGCGTAGCGTGAGGGCATGTGCCTTCACGCGCAGCCCTTGAGACAAGAACTGCCCTAACTGACGATCTTCTCCGCGTTAATTGTGGCGGAGGCGAGAGTTTCGTCAGATAGGGCAGTTTTAGTTCAGGAGGCCTTGCCGTTGGCGGCGAGGATCTGCCGTCGGGGCTGTGGGCCCAGCCTTGAGACAGCAGCCTAGTCGCGCGAGTGGGTAATCATCTCTTCCCACTCGACAAACTTCTTGCGCTCGCGGCCCTCGGCCTCGCCCAGGGCGCGCTCGGCGGCGTCGAGCTTCTTCCAGCCCTCCCAGGTCAGGTGCTCCAGGCCCTTGGACTTGAAGAGCTCGACGATGTCCTCCTCGCGGTCGTGGGAGAGGTTGCCTGCTTCGGCGTCGGCAAGCAGCATGCCGATGGTCTCGGTGGCGTCGGACTTGGTGTTGCCGATAAGCCCCACCGGACCACGCTTGATCCAGCCGGTGGTGTAGAGGCCCGGCACGATGGTGCCGTCGAGATCGACGACGTGGCCGCCGTCGTTGTTGATGACGTTCTTCTGCGTGTTGAAAGGCACGCCTTCGATGGCATCGGAGCGGTAGCCCACGGCCAGGTAGACGGCCTGCGCCGGCCACTCGGTGAACTTACCGGTGCCGGAGACAGAACCATCACCGTTGAGGGCGGTGCGTTCGGTCTTCACGGCAGTCACCTTGCCATCTTCACCGATAAACTCGACCGGCTGCTCAAAGAGATGAATCTGCAGGGTATGCGGGGCATCCTTAGGTTCGCGGATGGCATAGCCCTCCAGGGTCTGGCAGACCAAGTCGCAAGACTTGGCCTCCTCGCGGGCCTTGAGGGAGGCTTCGTCGTAGTCAATGTCCTCCGGGTCCACGACCACGTTGATGGTCGGGGAGTGGTCGAGCTCCTTGAGCTCCAGCGGGGTGAACTTGGCCTGTGCCGGGCCGCGGCGACCGAACACGCGCACGGTGGTGGCCTGGTTCTTAGCCAGGGACTCGTAGACGTTATCGGGGATTTCGGTAGCTTCCTTGAGCTCATCGCCAGTCTTGGCCAGGATGCGGGCCACGTCGAGGCCCACGTTGCCCACGCCAATGACGGCGACTTCCTTGGCGGAGAGATCCCAGGAGCGCTCGAAGCGCGGGTTGCCATCGTAGAAACCGACGAACTCGCCTGCGCCATGCACGCCCTCGAGGTCGGAGCCGGGGATGGTCATGCCCAAGTCGCCAACGGCACCGGTAGCGAAGACGATAGCGTCGTAGTACTCCTCGAGCTCGGCGACAGTCACATCGCGGCCCACGGTGATGTTGGACAGCAGACGGATCTGTTCGGAATCAAGCACGCGGTGCAGGGAGTTGACAATGCCCTTAATACGCGGGTGGTCCGGCGCCACGCCGTAGCGGATCAGGCCAAACGGTGCGGGCATCTGCTCGATGAGATCGATCTGAACGTTGCCGCCGGTTTTCTTCACCAGGATGTCGGATGCGTAAATGCCGGCTGGGCCGGCGCCGATGACGGCTACTTTCAGGGGCTGCTGAGTCATGGATGACCTTTCGGAGTGTTGTACTAACTATCGAAAGCTTAGTTCTTTAACAAGCGTGGGCTTTATTGAACCGTCTTGTCTGCTGTTGGGCAACTATGCCTAATTACATTCGGAGATCATTGTGGCATAGACGCAGCGTGCTTCGCATATTGCTCCGAAAATAAAAAAGACTGCTTTGTCTGTTTCATCTAGACCGGTAGGTTTTCACTAACCGACGAAAGGCAGCAGACTATGACCACCGCCACACAGCGAAAGCCCCGCGCGAAGAAGCCGGAAGGTCAGTGGAAGATTGATGGTACCTCCCCGCTCAACGCTGACGAGGAGATTAAGCAGGCTGACGACGCCCTCGCGGTGCGCCAGCGCGTTATTGACATCTACTCCAAGCGGGGATTTTCCTCCATTCGACCCGAAGACCTTGCTCCACGCTTTAAATGGTTGGGCCTGTACACCCAGCGCAACCAAAACCTGGGCGGAGAGATGACCTCCAAGCTCTCCAACGCCGAGCTGCAGGATGAGTACTTCATGATGCGCGTGCGCTTCGATGGCGGCTGCGCCGATCCCGCCAAGCTGCGCGCAGTGGGAGAGATTTCCCGCGATTATGCACGTTCGACAGCTGACTTCACCGATCGCCAGAACATTCAGCTGCACTGGATTGAGATTGAGAATGTCCCCGCCATCTGGGAGAAGTTACGCTCCGTCGGCCTCGATACCCTGCTGGGGTGCGGCGACGTACCTCGTGTCATTCTCGGATCTCCCGTTGCTGGCGTGGCAGCGGATGAGATTATCGATGCCACCCCGGCCATCGAAGAGATTAAGAACGACTACTTGCTGCGCGATGAGTTCCATAACCTGCCGCGCAAGTTCAAGAGCGCAATCTCCGGCAACGCCCGCCAGGACGTTACCCACGAAATCCAGGATGTCGCTTTCGTTGGCACCGACCACCCTGAGTACGGTCCCGGCTTCGATTGCTTTGTCGGCGGCGGCCTGTCCACCAACCCGATGCTCTCGCAGTCACTTGGTGCCTGGATCCCGCTCGAGCGTGTTCCGGAGGTCTGGGCTGGAGTGGCCCGCATCTTCCGCGACTACGGCTTCCGTCGCAACCGCAATCGTGCGCGCCTGAAGTTCCTCGTGGCGCAGTGGGGCATTGAGAAATTCCGTCAGGTCCTCGAAGAGGAATACTTGGACGAGCCGTTTCTCGACGGCCTCCCGCTCCCCGTCGCACCCGGCAACCGTGACCACGTCGGCGTGCATCGCCAGCAGGACGGCAAGTTCTACGTTGGCGTAAAGCCCACCGTGGGCCACGCGACGGGCGAACAGCTCATTGCCATCGCGGACGTGGCAGAGAAATTTGGCATTACCCGCATCCGCACGACCCCGATGAAGGAGCTGCTCTTCCTCGACGTGGAGGAAAAGGACATTCCAGAGCTCTCTCGTGCGCTTGATGAGACGGGGCTGTACTCCCAGCCCTCGGAGTTCCGTCGCGGCGTCATCTCCTGCACTGGCTTGGAGTTCTGCAAGCTCGCGCACGTGACCACCAAGGCCCGCGCCATCGAGCTCGTCGACATCTTGGAGGACACCTTGGGTGACCTCGACGTCCCCCTTTCCATCGCTCTCAACGGTTGCCCGAACGCATGTGCTCGCTCGCAGGTGGCTGACATCGGGCTTAAGGGTCAGATTGTCACTGATGCGGACGGCAACCGCGTGGAAGGTTTCCAAGTGCACCTGGGCGGTGCGCTGGGTCTCTCCCCGGACTGGGGCCGCAAGCTGCGCGGTCACAAGGTCGTGGCCGACGAGCTGCCGGAGTACGTCATCCGCTTGGTCAACAAGTACAAAGAGCAGCGCGACGACGGCGAAGAGTTCCGCCACTGGGTACTGCGCGCTGACGAGGAGGACCTGCAGTGAATTTCCGCCGCGAGCCCAACCCCAACCGCAACCACCCGGCGTACTGCCCCTACTGCGCCGGCACCGACCTTTTCCCAGATGAGGAAGACGACTTTGCCTGGAAGTGCCACGAGTGCCTGCGTATCTTCTCTTTGCGCTTCCACGGCCAGGACGATGCCCCGGTAGCTCCCGCGCCGGCGGTGTCCGCTAACGAAGCACTCAAGCGTTCCCTAGCTCGACGCGGTCACTCCACCGCGCCGCAGGCCTAACCGTCAACTGAGGAGAGCCATCATGACCGCACTCATTACGTTGTCGCACGGCTCGCGTCACCCAGCAGCCGCACCACACGTGGAGGCCCTGACCCGCGCCGCCGGCAAACTCGCCGGCGTTCCGGCTATGTCCGCGCACCTCGAATTCAATGAACCGACCCTAGAAGCCGTGGCGCAGGAGATGGCTCAGCGCGGAGAGCGCGATGCTGTTGTCGTCCCACTGCTCTTTACTGAGGGCTATCACCAGCGCGTGGACGTGCCCGCCGCGATAAACGGTGCGACTGCATCCTCTGGTCTTCCTCTGCGTCGAGCTCGCGGCCTCGGCACTGGTGAGGACATGGCCCAGCTTCTCGCCGCGCGGGTTCCTGCCGGTGCCGATAAGGTAGTGGTTTACTCCGTTGGTTCCTCCGACGAACAGGCTAATGCCGCTGTCGCGGATCTCGCCCGTCGCGTGGGTGAGCTCACCGGATGTGAGGCCGAAGCCGCCTATGCCACGCGACATGCTGGGCGCATTGCGCCCAGTTCTCATAGCGAAGTGGTCGTGCCGCTCTTCGTCAGCCCTGGTTTGTTGCTTGACCGCCTTGCTCCCCATTCCGACAATCCATCGACCCCACAGCACCGAAAGGTGCTACCACCGCTAGGGGAAGCCCTAGCGGACATCGTGTCCCAACGTTTCCAGGAGGTGGCTCATGCGTAGCCTCATTCTCATCGCCCTTGCGGGTGCCGCTGCACAGCTCGTTGATGGCGGCATCGGCATGGGCTTTGGAGTCACCTCCACGACCATATTGCTGCTTGCTGGCCTCGGCCCAGCAACGGCCTCGGCCGTAGTCCACACCTCGGAGTTGGGAACGACCCTCGTCTCCGGTATTAGCCACTGGCGTTTCGGCAACGTGCACTGGCCAACGGTGCTCAAGCTCGGTGTCCCAGGCGCCATCTCAGCGTTCGTGGGCGCGACGGTGCTCTCCAACCTGTCACTGGAATCCGCAGTACCAGTCACCTCCACCATCCTCCTCATCTTGGGTATTAACCTGGTGTGGCGTTTTTCCCGTCTCCGCCCGAAGAAGACCTCCACCTCGCGACCGCATTCCACCCCATTCCTTACCGGACTAGGTATTGTCGGCGGCTTCGTGGATGCCTCCGGTGGCGGCGGCTGGGGTCCAATCTCCACGTCGACGCTCATGGCGGTCGGCCGTGAACAGCCGCGTCGCATCGTCGGTACGGTGAACACCGCGGAATTCCTCGTGACTTTCGGCGCTACCGCCGGATTCATCGTGGGCCTGTGGCAAGAGATCGTGGCTAATGCCGCAGCCGTGGTGGCGCTTCTTATCGGTGGCATGATTACTGCACCCATCGCGGCGTGGCTGATTTCCCGCATTAACCCTACGTTGCTGGGCGGCTTCGTCGGTACGACTATCGTCACCCTCAACGTGCCCAAAGCCTTGGGCTGGGCGCTGCCACACGGCGTTATCGTGGGCCTGCAAATCGCCGCACTGGTGCTAGGCGTCACCCTGACCGTCTGGGCCAACCGCCGCCGCAAGCGCCACGAGCGCGAAGAGAACTACGAGGGCCACCACTCGAGCCCAACGCGTGGAGGCAGCCGCGTCGTGAGCTCCACAGAGCCAAATGGCTCCGCCGCTAGCTCTGCGGACACGGCAGAAACAGCTCGCGTCGGGGCGTCGGCCGCGGGCTCGGATTAGAGTCCGGCGACCTCGCCGATAACGATGACCGCCGGCGGCGCTACGGAATGAGCCTCCATCGTGGCGCCGAGCTCGGCCAGCTCACACCTAAACGCACGTTCCTCAGCCAGAGAGCCTTCTTGGATGATGTGGACGGGGGTGTGGGGGCTTAAGGAGGCGTCGATAAGCGCCGCGGCAATAGCTGCAGCGTTTTTGACGCCCATAATGACCGAGAGCGTCGCCCCAGAGCGGGCAAGAGCAGCCCAATCGACAAGAGACTTCGGATGGCCCGGTGGGAGATGGCCGGAGACCACCGTGAAAGCATGCACCATGCCGCGATGCGTGACGGGAGTGCCCGCCAGCGCCGGCACCGCCACAGCGGAGGTTACCCCGGGGATAACCTCCACGGGAACGCCAGCCTCTGAAAGTGCGGTCAGCTCCTCGAAACCGCGGCCAAAGACATAAGGATCGCCGCCCTTAAGACGGACCACCCGGCGGCCCGCCTGGGCATGTTCGATGAGGAACTCGTTGATTCGCTCCTGCGCGACCTGCTTGCGGTAGGGGATCTTGGAGACGTCGATAAGCTCCTTGGCGTCCACGTCGCACAGCTTGTCCAACTGTGCAGTGGGGCCGAGGTGATCGGCCACAATGACGTCCGCGGCCTGCAGAGCCTGCATACCGCGCACCGTGATGAGGTCCCACGCGCCCGGGCCGCCGCCGACAAGGACTACCGGATGAATGCTCATGGTCCCTCATCCTAGCTATGCTCGAGCTCATGACTTCCTATGACCCCGAAACCGTGCGCTTCTTCGACGTCGCCCACGAAGGTGCTCAAGCCCGCGTCGTAGCCTCCGCCGTGCCGGACCTTGCCCGGGCATTGAGCGGCATGCGTCCGCGCTCCCTCGTCATCCTCGCTGCGGACCAGATATCCCGGGCCGCTGCGCACGTGACCGTGGGGCTTTCGGAACCAGCAGACGTGCCCATTGTGGTCAGCGAATCGTTGCCACGTTTCGTCGGCGCACTCGACGTGGCTGTCGTGGCGGGGGAGAGCCCGTGGGCAGAACGCGCGCTGCACGACGCCGCTCGGCGCGGCGCCACCACCATTCTCCTCAACGAGGTGGAGGATGCTCCCGACAGCACCGTGGTGATAGACCAACTGCCCACGGCGGAGGGAGTCTCCCCCGTTCGGGCTATCGTGGCACTACATGCGGTACAGGCGGTGCTGAGCGAAGACCCCGAGCTGGTTGCGCGCCGTCTCGAAGACGTGGCGGAAGCCGTGGACCGGGAAATCGAAGCACTATCCCCGCAGCGCGATTCCACCACCAACCCGGGCCGTGCCCTGCGCGAGTTCGTTGAAGGTGGCCGCGTTGTCCACAGCAGCGGTCCGGACCCCTATGCCTTCTCTGAGGAGCGAACGCGCGTGCATCTAGGCGCGCTCGTTGCCCGCATGGCAGGCGCTATTTGGGCAACGCATGGGCTGGGTGGCTCGGTCGTGGATGCGGAAGGCCTAGGGCCGATTTTGGAGGACGCGCCGACTGACATCTTCCACGACCCCTTTGAAGACGGGGAGCCTTTGGTACCCTTGAAAATTGTTTTATGGGGACAGGAAGAGGCGAACCTGGCCCATTCATTCGCTGCGGCGAGCGCCGACCCCTCCAGTGGGGATCTGGCCCGCGCGCTGCAGTTGATTACGCGGAGCTATGCCGCGACCGCCTATGACGTGAAATAGAGGATATCGATGAAGCTGCTCGAGAGCGCTGCCCGCAACTACTCTTGGGGTTCGCGCACACTGATACCTGCCCTCCGAGGAGAACCCGAAGCACAAAGCCCCGTAGCGGAGCTGTGGTTTGGCGCGCACCCAGCTGACCCGTCCACAGTGGATGGTGAGCGCCTCGATGACATCATCGCTGCCGACCCAGCGAACCAGGTAGGTTCACGCGTGGCCGGCGAGTACGGCGATAACCTGCCCTTCCTGCTGAAGATTCTTGCCGCCGCCGAGCCGCTCTCTTTGCAGGCACACCCGTCGAAGGCGCAGGCAGAGGAAGGTTTTGCGCGTGAGAACGCAGCAGGCATTGAGCTGACAGCCTCCAACCGCAACTACAAGGACGACAACCACAAACCTGAGCTCATCGTGGCGCTGACAGAGTTCTACGCCATGGCAGGCTTTCGTCCTTTGGAGCAGACCCGCCGTCTCTTCACCGCCTTGGAGTGCCCCGAGCTTGACCACTACGTCAGCATGCTCGCGGACGAGCCGGAGGCAGAGGGCGATAACCTGCGCGCGTTGTTCACCACGTGGATTACCATCCCGGGCGCTAAGCGCAAGGAGCTTATCGCAGCCGTCGTGGCTGCCGGTGAGCGCCTCCGCGACCAGGGCGCAGGCGAAGAGTGGATGGGCATGGTTATGGATACCGTGGCCTCACTCAACGAGCAGTACCCGGGTGATATCGGTGTCCTCGGCGCGCTGCTGTTGAATCACATCGTGCTGCAGCCGGGCGAAGCGGTCTACCTCAATGCTGGTGAGCTGCATGCATATGTCTCTGGCCTCGGCGTGGAGATCATGGCCAACTCCGACAACGTACTGCGTGGCGGTCTGACTCCAAAGTTCGTGGATGTTCCGGAGCTGGTCAAGGTTCTTACCTACTCCGCCGCGAAGGACCCGCGCGTGCCGCAGGTAGATAAATCAACACAAAACCACGTCCACGGTGCTCAGGCATGGTCTTATCCGGTGCCGATTGAGGAGTTCGCGCTGGACCGCGTGGAGCTGTCCGGTGAGGATTCTGTTGACGTTGATTTTGACGGCCCCGTAATCGTGCTGTGTACCTCCGGCGCCGTTGATGTTAACAACGAGCACGGCGAGAGTGTGGCGCTCAGCGCCGGCCGTGCCGCTTGGATTCCTGCCGGCGACCCAGCTGCCACTGTTCGCGCTGCGGGTAAGGACAGCGCACAGGTGTTTATCGCCCGCGTATAACCCGGCTTAGGTCATGGGTAGGTGAGCAACGTCATTCTTGGCACTGCTACCTGGCGGTTTTCGGTGGTGGGGTGGGATTTTTCCGCACTAAATTGGTCTAAGTCAGAAGGGCGTCCCTCAGAGGGCATCTAGCAAAAGGCATCTTTGGGTCTGAAAACGCCTTATGACTGATGCCTTTTGTCAGACGCCTTTTGTAAGATGCTTCCAGCATGTCGATGGAGGGATGCAGACGTTGCGCGTTGCTTGGGGGAACGAAGAAGGTAGTTCGTTTCGCGAAGATACGTGCAGTGCCTTACGAAAATGGTCATTGTGCCCCGACTTAGGACATGGGTGGGCAAGCAACGTCATACTTGGCACTGCTACCTGGCGGTTTTCGGTGATGGGGTGGGATTGTTCCGCACTAAATTGGTCTAAGTCAGGAGCTGCCACTGTGCGCGCTGCGGGGTAAGAACAGCGCGAAGATAGTGCGGTGTGTGGGAGGCGATGAGCGTGCGATAGGCGCGGCGGCGACGTTAAGCGCGGCCGGACAGCCCGGACAATTCAGCCGGGGAGGACGGCAGTTCCGGTGCCACTGGGATCTCGGCCTTCACAGGAGCCTTGTCCTTGTCCTCGTCCTCGGCGGAGTTTTCAGCAGTTGAGTCTGTTCGCGCACCCTCGCGGTCAGTGGACGCAATCTGTGCGGGCGCTTCCTCGCCTGCAGGCTGTTCCGGCGCAGGGGCGGCGGGGGTGTCTGCAGCGGGTTCGTTCGCGGCAGGCTCCTCGGCTGCCGGGGCATCGTCGGTCGGAGCAGCGGGCTTGGGTGCCTCGTTAGTACGGGAGGCGTCCTGCTCACGCTCGCGTTCCAGCTCAGCGAGCTTATCCGCAATCTCCTCTTGCACCTTTTGCGAGTCGTGGGCATTCTCCTGCTCGGCAGTCGGTTCCTTGAACCTTACATCGGTGTGCGGTTCTTCCTGAGGTTTCGGGGCTTCCTGGGCGAGACCTGCTGGCTGCGTGTCCTGAGAGTTCGCCGGGGCATTCGGAGCGTGAGTGTGCTCAGGTGCAGTGGACACCTGGGGCTCAGTACTGCCAGGTTCAGTGCGATCATCTTGCTGCGCATCCTGCGGGGATGCAGTCTGCGGCTCTGGCTGAGCGGTGGGCTCAGTGCTCGGGGTGCCGTTAGCGGTGGAACCCGGGGTTGGCGCACCAGGTGAGGAAGTGGCACTAGCAGTAGCAGAAGAATCCGGCGAGCTCTGCGGTGCCTGTGGATTGTTCGAAGCCTGGGGCTGCGCGGTGTCCTGAGGCTGCTGATTGTGTAGCGATGAAACGTTATCAGGACGGTAGATAGCCGTGGGCTGAGCTGGTTCTGTGCGGTCCAAGACAGCGTTCGGCGCCAAGTAGGGATCTTCTGCGGGGGCTGCAATCTGTTCCTGCGACGTCGTCGACTGCGGGGCAGAAGACGTGGTGGTGTAGGAGTGCTCAGAAGAGGAAGTCCGCGGCGTCGAGGAGCCGGTCTCAGCCGTGGCTGCCGAAGGTTCAGGGACAACGGAATTCGGGGCACTCGTGCGCCAGACCACCATGCCAATGGCCACGGCGAGGAGGAGACCGGCCGCAATAAAAGCGAGGACTCGGCGTGGGGTGCTGGTCATCCTAGGTCTCCTTTCCGCGCACAAGGTCACAAGTCGATAACAACGATAGCATGAAACCTGGTGAACCCAAGGTTTCACTTTATAATCCCTGCTCGTACACAGGATTTTGGCAGAAATGTGTAGACGGGCTTGTGCCTGGCTGTGCAGAGTAGCTGCATAGTAGTGCGCTGTCGTGGCCCCGACACGGAACAGCGGAGACCTGCGTGACGCTGTCTAAAGAATGGTAAAAAGTGGGTAAGAGACCTCACCTAGCGTCGCGGTGCCGTCCTAGCGCCGTACGACCCCACCGTTTCAGATTTCAGCATCAGACATTAGGTAATAAGGAGAAACCAATGAGCTCATGGGATGAAGATATCTTCACTGACGAGGCTAACGTCGAGTTTCTTGACGAGCTGTCAGATCTCGAAGACGAAGAGATTGTGGCTGCAGTCGACGACGCCTGCGCGCTGGCAGCATCTGGTGAAGACCAGACCGAAGAGGAACAGCGCAACGCGCTGGCAGCCGCCACCATCGCCGCCATTTGGGCAGGCGCTCCCTTCAGCGCTGGTGAAGTCGTGGAGGATTATCCCTTCATCCGCGACCTCGCAGGTTCTGGGAGCGAAAACCTCCACGAGCATGCTCTGGAACTGCTTGAAGGAGTCGAGGAAGACTACGACCTCGAAGCTTTCATTGAGGCGCTGTCCTAGGCATCCGTTGTTAAGGTCCGCATACGTATGTGCGGACCGTGCATATTTAATTTAAGAGCTTTCACTCAGAGGGTTTTCACTCAGCATGCTGATTAGTATTGAGGGCATTGACGGCGCCGGGAAAAACACTGTCACCCAACGCCTGCGCAAGGAACTTGACTGTGACGTCTCAGTCTTGAGTTTCCCGCGTTATGAGGACTCCATTCACGCGCAGCTAGCGCAGCAGGCGCTGTACGGAAAGATGGGGGACCTTACCGACTCTGCCTATGGCATGGCCACGCTGTTTGCGCTCGACCGCTTTGGCGCCAAAGAGCAGCTTCTTGCCGCCGCAGAAGACACGAGTTCTCTGCTTATACTCGACCGCTACGTAGCCTCCAATGCCGCATACTCGGCTGCCCGAGTAGGCGAAGAATCCGTCGTTGACTGGATTTATGAGCTGGAGTTTGAGCGCTTGGGCTTGCCAGTTCCGCAGCTGCAGATTTTCCTCGATACCGACGTTGCCGTCGCTGGACAGCGTGCTGTGGCCCGCGCTGCTGACGATGAGTGCCGTACTCGGGATCGATACGAGCGCGATGCCGGGCTACAGGCCCGCACGGCGGCAGCCTATCGGCGCCTCGCGCAGCAGGAGTGGGCAGGACGGTGGATCGCCACCGCGGATGCCGATATGATTATTCAATCTGTCAAGGACCTCGTAGGAGAACAGTAAAGTGGCACCGAAAATCTTGGTCGTGGATGATGACCCGGCAATTGCCGAAATGCTCACTATCGTGCTCGAAGCCGAAGGTTTGGAGCCCATTGCCGTTAATGACGGCAATGAGGCCATCCCGGCTTTCCACGACCATGACCCAGACCTCATCTTGCTGGACCTCATGCTGCCGGGCATGAATGGTGTGGATATCTGCCGTGCCATCCGTACCGAGTCCTCCGTGCCGATTGTCATGCTCACCGCGAAGACGGACACCGTCGACGTCGTACTGGGTTTGGAATCGGGCGCGGATGATTACATCACCAAGCCCTTTAAGCCGAAGGAGCTCATTGCCCGTATCCGCGCGCGTTTGCGTCGCTCGGATTCCTCCTCTGGCGAGATGATTGAGGTAGGGGACTTGCTTATCGACGTCCCCGAGCACACCGTCACCCGCAAGAGCGGCGAGGAAATTTCCTTGACCCCGCTGGAGTTTGATCTTCTGCTGGAGATGGCCCGTAAACCTGGCCAGGTCCACACCCGTGAGGCTTTGTTGGAGTCCGTGTGGGGCTACCGCCATGCCTCCGATACTCGCCTCGTCAACGTGCATGTGCAGCGCCTTCGCGCGAAGATCGAGCACGACCCAGAAGACCCGCGGATTGTGCTCACCGTGCGCGGTGTGGGGTATAAGACCGGCAAAGTCGGCGAGTAAAGGACAGCCGTTATTTTTGATGGGTTGAGGCGAGTCAGGGATGGCGTCGTCGAGCGCTGGCGTACATCCCTGCAGACACGCGTCATTGGCATGATGCTCGTGGCCTCCGCGGTGGTCATGCTGATTTTGGCGTACGCGCTGGTGTCGGTGTTGACGCAGCAGCTGGTGAGCCAAAAGGAAGAGACTGCGCTGCAGGAGCTCGATCGTGCGCGCGTGGCCGTGGAACAGCAGATTGACGCCACGGGTACCGCCAATTCGACGCAAGTGCGTATTAACTCAGCGCGCGCAGCCTTGGGGCAGATGTCGGCGCAACAAAACGATGCCCAAGCAGTCTACGAACCTGTTGTGGTGGTGGACAATCCCGACGGCACGGCGACAACCTCGCCGGAGGGTTACCGCATCCCGGATGGAATGCGTGAGCTCGTGGGCCAAGGGCAAATTGTGCAGCAATACGCCACCGTGGACCAGCAATCAGGCGCGACCTATAACGCGCTGATGGTCGGTACACCGATCGAGTGTGACATCCCGAATACGCAGGTCTACCTCGTGTTGTCGATGGAGTCGGAGGAATCCACGATGGCATTGATGCGCGGTTTGCTCTCCGCCGCAGGTGTGGTCGTCGTGGTGTTGCTCGTGGGTATTGCGTGGCTGGCTACCCAGCAGGTTATTACCCCGATTCGTTCTGCTTCACGCATTGCGCAGCGCCTTGCCGCAGGTCACCTGCGCGAGCGCATGGTGGTCAACTCCGATGATGAGATGGGCCGCCTTGCCTCCTCCTTCAATGACATGGCAGACAAGCTTTCCAAGCAGATTGCGCAGCTGGAGGAATACGGTGACCTGCAGCGCCAGTTCACCTCGGATGTGTCCCATGAGCTGCGTACGCCGCTGACCACAGTGCGCATGGCCGCCGATGTCATTGCGGCTGATGCCGATGATTTCAACCCCTACACCAAGCGTTCGGCAGAGTTGCTCATCAAGGAGCTGGATCGTTTTGAAGAGCTCTTGGCGGACTTGCTGGAGATTTCGCGTCACGATGCTGGCGTGGCGGATTTGTCCACTGCGTCCATCGACATCCGTTCCTGCATTGATTCGGCCTTGAGCCAAGTGGAGCACTTGGCAGATGAGCTTGGCGTCGAGGTCCGCATCAACGCACCAGCGGAGCCGGTGGCAGTGGAGTGCGATTCGCGCCGTATTGAGCGAGTGTTGCGCAACCTGTTCGCCAACGCGATTGACCACTCTGAGGGCAATCCCGTCACGGTGGATGTTGCCACGACTGACGACGCCATCGGAATCGCCGTCACCGACTCCGGCGTCGGTCTCAAGGAAGGCCAGGAGGAGCTTGTCTTCAACCGCTTCTGGCGCGCGGATTCGTCGCGCAAGCGCCATTCGGGCGGCACGGGTCTTGGCCTAGCTATCGCACGTGAAGACGCTATGTTGCACGGCGGTACTCTCGACGCTATCGGCTACTTTGGGGTCGGCTCGCGCTTTCGCCTTATTCTTCCGCGTACCCCAGGCCAGTCCATCGAGTCCGAACCTATTGCCTTGGAAGTACCGGGCGCACCGCAACCGACGGCAGTGGAAGCTGAGGAGCAGGCAGCGCTGCCGTATGGTTTGAGCGCCGACGGCATGGCCACGAACAACATGTCCGGTGCAGAGAGCGCTCCGGACCGTAGCGGAAGCACTGTCACGGTGGATGCTGATTTCCCATCTGACAACGATCCTGAAGTGGGCCCGGAAGAAGGAACCAAGGCCACGGGGGACGATGCTGGAATTGTCTGGCCCTCGGAGCGCCAGTCGCGCTCTACAGTGGTGGAGAGCGAGACGCCGTTTAACCAGGAGAACGTGCCCGATTTCGATGAGGAGGCCCAGCGATGATCCCCGCTCGTCGTACCTTGGCGGTACTCAGCTGTGTGTCGCTGACTGCTCTCGTGGGATGTTCGACGCTGCCCAGCAACACTGATCCCCAAGTCATCGGTACATTCGTCCCACACGAACGAGCAGAGGACGCCATCGTGGAGCCGCGCACTGATAGCGACCCGGACCTGCTCATTCGTGACTTTTATTCCGCCGCCGCTATCCCGGCAGGCAACTATGCTGCGGCGCGTACTTTCCTGGCCTCCGATATTGCGAATACCTGGGATCCCACCAATACCGTTTTGGTGGTCGATTCCATTGATCTTGTGACCTCCAAGATGGAAGACGGCGCTCTGGAGTATTCGGTTCGCGGCAACATTATTGGTCGCCTCGCGGACGGCGGCGCCTATGTGCCCGATAACTCGCGCATTGAGGCGACCGTCCGCCTGCGTCAATTCGATGGTCAGTGGCGCATCACGGATCTTCCCACTGGTGCTGTCATTGAGCGCACGGAACTGCGCAATCGCTACCGCCCACAGTCCTTGTATTTCTACGACGTCACCCAACGCATGCTCGTGGCTGACCGGCGGTGGCTCTACACCGGCAGGGATTCCATCGCTGCCGAATTGGTGACGTTGCTGCTACAGGGTCCTTCCTCCGATATTGCCCCCGCTATATCCTCCCTGGTGCCGAAGGACGCCACGTTCCTCGGCCTAAATGAGGGGGTCTATGAGTTCAGCGGCATGTCAGGGATGTCGCAAGAGGAACGCCTGAAATTCGCGGCCCAGTTGGTGTGGACACTCAATAACGCGGAGGTGGCCAGCACTGTGCGGGCCACGATCGATGGCGGCCCCATGGTGGATGGCATGGAAGAGATGACCATCGATGACTTTGCGGAGTTTAACCCTGAGGTGGCGGCGCAATCGGTGGCAAAGCTCTACGCGGTCAACGATGGCTCTTTGCTCGATGTTGCCTCGGACGGGCCCGTGGAGCTTTCCGGACCGGCCGGACAGATCCACGACATCCAATCTGCCGACATCTCCGATGAAGGCGTCGTGGCTGCTGTGCGCAAGCGTTCTAAGGATGAGTCGCAACTATCGATGGGCAAGCTCGGCCAAGAACTCGGTGATTCCGTCACCGGGTCAACGCTCGCTCGCCCCACCTTCGAGGTAGGCGGTCAAGTGGCCTGGACCGTCGTCGACGGCGAGCACGTTGTTCGCGTGACGCGTTCGCCAGCCACGGGTGAACTCAGTACTTCGGAAGTCGATACCTCTGCCTTGGACGCTATCGATGGCGAGATTTCCGTTATCCGTCTGTCCATTACGGGCGCGCGCATCGCCATGATTATTGATGGCAGCATTTACACCGGTGTCGTTGCCCGAGCCACCTCCGGTGAGCGGCGCATCGTTAACGTCCACCAGGTTGGCCCTGAGCTCACCGGTTCGGCACTGTCCGTGGAGTGGCAGGCTGATGGTTCTCTACTGGTTGGCACTTCCGCTTCCAACTCGCCAGTATGGCGAGTAGAACAAGATGGTTCCGCAGCGACGACTCTGCCGACCGGTAACATCACTGCTCCTGTGGTGGCGGTGGCGGCGTCACCCTCGACCCTGTACGTCACCGATGCTCACGCACTCCTCCAGCTACCGGCAGGTGGCGCGGAAAGCTCCTACTGGCGTGAGGTCGATGGTCTGCGCGGCGTGCGTTCCTCGCCCATCATTCCGCGTTAAAACCAGCTCTCTGCGTGCCTTCATAGCCGCGGCTAGAGTAGGCAGCATGCCGAAAAATTGGGGGATAGGGGAGCTTGTGGCCTCGCTTGTGGAGCTGATTTTGCCGCGTCCTTGCGCCGGCTGCGGTGACGAGACCGAGGCCGGCGGGGTGCTGTGCCCGCGCTGCCAGGAGCATCTTCGCGAGGTGCCGCGCCGAGTTGAGCGCCCCATCCCACTGGGGTTTCCAACGTGGGCCTTGGGGCCGTATTCCGATACCCGCCGCGGCGTGATCATCGCGATGAAAGAACGCGGTAACCACGTGGTGCGTGCTCATATGGGTGCAGTGGTGGCGGCTGGTATCGATTATTTACGTGCGCGCGGCGATATTCCCGAGACAGCCCTGCTCGTCCCGGCGCCGACTCGGGCATCCTCGGCGCGTGCTCGCGGTGGTGATCCGGTTACCGCACTGTGTGAATCGGCAGCATCGAGGCTTCCCGGCTGGCGCACACTCCAAGCACTGGCTACGTCGGAATCGAGCGCGGATCAGTCGGAACTGACGGCAGGTGAGCGTGCGGATAATATGCGCGCGGCAGTGCTTCTTCGGCCCTGCGCGCAGCAGCTTACGGGACAATCGGTGGTGCTTGTCGACGATGTCGTGACCACCGGTGCTACCTTGCGCGCGAGCGCCGCGCGAGTAAGGGCCGTCGGGGGTGACGTGGCTGGCGCGATTGTGCTGGCAGATGCCTAGCTAGGCGCACTGGCCGGAGCGAGAAGAGGGGGCCGGTCGATCCGTTGGTTATGACCAGTGGTAGCATGAGGGGTGTCACAGGGAAGCGGATGAGAAGCCCTCATCACAGGCCTTCTCAAGGTCCGCAGAATGTGCGTCATTCAGTCCCCACGAGTAAAGGGAGGCATTTACATGTCCCAGCAGACCAACGCTCAAATCACCATCACGGGCCGTAACGTGGAAGTTCCGGAACACTTCCAGGAGCGCGTCGCCGGTAAGCTGGCCAAGATTGAGCGCCTTGATCCGACTCTGACGTTCTTCCATGTAGAGCTGATGCACGAGCCGAACCCGCGCCGCGAGTCCGAGGCTGAGCGCCTGCAGATCACTGCCACCGGTAAGGGCCATATCGCTCGTGCGGAGGCTAAGGAAGACTCCTTCTACGCTGCCCTCGAAACGGCCCTGAGCAAGATGGAGCGCTCCCTGCGCAAGGTCAAGGTCCGCCGCGAGAACGTCAAGTCCGGCCACCGCGCCCAGAAGGGTACCGGCGAGATTGCCGCCGAGATGGTTGCTGAGGCTGAGGCGGCCCAGCTCACCAAGGAAGATCGCTACATCGATCCGTACGCAGAGACCGTCGAAGATGTCCGCCCAGGCCAGATCGTGCGCTTCAAGGAGCACCCGGCTACCCCGATGTCTGTCGATGATGCCCTCAGCGAGATGGAGCTGGTTGGCCACGACTTCTACCTCTTCGTCAATGTGGAGAACAATAAGCCGTCTGTGGTCTACCGCCGTCATGCCTACGACTACGGTCTCATCTCTCTGACTGAGGAGAACGAAGAGAGCTAAGCTCTCGCGCCTTCCCGTCTAGTTGCGTAAGTCAAGCGCATACTGGTCGCCGAAGAGCTAAAGGCCCTCGCTGCACTGTGGACTGTGCGGCGAGGGCCTTCTTACTCTGTAGTGATAGGCGGATTCCTAGAGGGAGAATTGGCTCGATAGGCGGACTTCTTGCTCGGCCACGAATTGGAGTGGAATCAGCGCGATAGCTAGCGGGGTGACGATGAGCAAATCCGTGCCGAAGTTTTCGGTTGGATGCGTATTAGGTGCGTGGGAGCTTTCAGCGATTTCTAATGCGCCGGTCATAATGGTGCTATAGAGCCACATGGCACTTCCGCCTCGCGGGGCATCGTCTTCGGCAGCAAAGGCGGCAGGAGCGGTGAGCGTGCTTACTGCAAGGGCGGTGGAGGTGGCTGCGGCTACGGCAAACCTGGAAAGCTTCATGGTTTAGTCCTTTTCGTGTAGGGGCGTGGAGCGGACATTCCTCAGGGAGAAGTACGAGGAGCAAGACGAACATTGTTCACCTTTGATAAAGAAATCGTTGTCTTCCGCAGGATCGTTAACAGGGGGCACTGAGTGAACGTCGAACTCGCGGTGGAGTGGGGCCGTGTAGAAAGACTTTGGGCTAGCCCTGCAGCGAGGCTTGAAACCTAGTGAGTACAATGGCGACGAGTTAACTATATTGTCGCGACAAGAAGGACTATCTAGACGTGTTTGGACTTTCCAAGCTGCTCCGCGCCGGTGAGGGACGCACTGTAAAGCGCCTAGCCAAGATGGCTGATGATGTTATTGCCCTCGAGGACGATTTTGCCAAGCTCTCCGATGATGAGCTGAAGGCGAAGACGGAGGAGTTTAAGGAACGCCTGAGTAAGGGCGAGAAGCTCAACGACATTCTGCTTGAGGCTTTTGCAACCGTGCGTGAGGCTGCCTGGCGCGTGCTGGATCAGAAGCACTACAAGGTGCAGATCATGGGCGGTGCCGCCCTGCACTTCGGCAACGTTGCTGAGATGCGCACTGGTGAGGGCAAGACCTTGACCTCGCTGCTGCCGGCCTACCTCAATGCGCTTGAGGGCAAGGGCGTGCACATCGTGACGGTTAACGACTACCTGGCTAAGCGTGACGCGGAGATGATGGGTCGTGTGCACCGCTGGCTTGGTCTTTCCGTTGGCGTCATTCTTTCCGAAATGCGCCCGCCGGAGCGCAAAGAGGCCTATGCCTGCGATATCACCTACGGCACCAACAACGAGCTGGGCTTTGACTACCTGCGCGACAACATGGTCCGCTCGCTCGATGACACCGTTCAGCGCGGCCACCACTACTGCATCGTCGATGAGGTGGACTCCATTCTTATTGATGAGGCCCGTACCCCGCTCATCATTTCCGGCCCGGTTGACGGTTCCTCCCAGTTCTACAGCGTCTTCTCCCAGTTGGCGCCGAAGATGCGTGAAGGTATCCATTACGAGGTCGACCACAAGAAGCGCACCATCGGTGTGCTGGAAGATGGTGTCGAGTTCGTTGAGGATCAGCTCGGTATTGATAACCTCTACGCTCCTGAGCACTCGCAGCTGGTGTCCTACCTCAACAACGCGCTGAAGGCTAAGGAACTCTTTACCCGCGATAAGGACTACATCGTCCGCAACGGCGAGGTCATGATTGTGGATGGCTTCACTGGCCGTGTCCTGGCTGGTCGCCGTTATAACGAGGGCATGCACCAGGCCATCGAGGCCAAGGAGCAGGTGGAGATTAAGAACGAGAACCAGACGCTGGCAACCGTTACCCTCCAGAACTACTTCCGTCTCTACGACAAGATTTCCGGCATGACCGGTACCGCTGAAACCGAGGCTGCTGAGCTGCACTCCATTTACGGCCTCGACGTGGTGCCGATTCCGACGAACAAGCCGAACCAGCGTATCGACCATTCCGACCGCATTTACAAGACTCAGGAGGCGAAGTTCGCCGCTGTGGTCGATGACATCTCTGAGCATGTCGAGGCGGGCCAGCCGGTGCTGGTAGGTACTACCTCTGTGGAGCGTTCCGAGTACCTCTCCCAGTTGCTGAGCAAGCGCGGCATCAAGCATTCGGTGCTTAACGCAAAGCATCACGAGCAGGAGGGCCAGATTGTCGCCCGTGCCGGTCGCCCTGGCACCGTGACGGTGGCTACCAACATGGCCGGCCGTGGTACCGATATCGTGCTCGGCGGTAACCCCGAGGTCATCCTCGATGAGAAGTTGCGCGAGCGCGGCCTCGATCCTTTCGAGGATGAGGAGAAGTACCAGGAGACATGGGACGCCGAGATCGATGAGGAGAAGGAGCGTTCCAAGAAGCTTGGTGACGAGGTCCGTGAGGCCGGTGGCCTGTACGTCCTGGGTACCGAGCGTCACGAGTCGCGCCGCATCGACAACCAGCTGCGCGGTCGTTCCGGCCGTCAGGGTGACCCCGGTGAGACCCGTTTCTACCTTTCCATGCGCGATGAACTCATGGTGCGCTTCGTCGGTCAGTCCATGGAAAACATGATGAACCGCCTCAACGTGCCGGATGATGTTCCGATTGAGGCCAAGATGGTCTCTAACTCCATTAAGGGTGCGCAGGCGCAGGTGGAGAACCAGAACTTTGAGATGCGTAAGAACGTGCTCAAGTACGACGAGGTGCTCAACGAGCAGCGCAAGGTCGTCTACGCTACCCGCCACGACATCCTCGATGCTGGTGACATCAAGGACAACATCCGCTCCATGATCGATGACACCGTTTCTGCTTATGTCTCCGGCGCGACGGCCACCGGTTATGTCGAGGATTGGAACCTCGATGAGTTGTGGAACGCGCTCGAGTCCCTCTATGGTCCGACCATGTCGCACGAGTCGCTTGTCGAAGGAACCGAGTACGGCTCCGCCGGTGAGCTTTCTGCGGAGCAGCTTCGTGACGCTTTGCTTGCCGACGCCAACTCGGAGTACGACAAGCTGGAAGACTCCGTCACCGCCATCGGCGGCGAGAGCCAGATGCGCAACACTGAGCGCATGATCATCCTCCCGATCATCGACCAGAAGTGGCGCGAGCACCTCTACGAGATGGACTACCTCAAGGAAGGTATTGGCCTGCGTGCCATGGCACAGCGCGATCCTCTGGTGGAGTACCAGAAGGAGGGCGGAGAGATGTTCAACGCCATGAATGACGGCGTGAAGGAAGAAACTGTGCGCCAGCTGTTTATGTTGCGCAAGCAGTTCAAGGCTCAGGAAGAAGCTAATGCCACTGAAGCCGAAGAGGCTTAACACCAAGCGCACAACATCCTGAAAAGACGCTGCGGGGCAGGCTCCCCGTGGCGTCTTTTCATTGGAAGCACTTAGCTATATACTGTCAGAATATTATTCATCTCGTGTCTCGGAGGTTCTCATCACCATGCGCCGCTTCTCAATGCGAGTAGGTTTGTCCGTCTTCGCCTCCGCCACCCTGCTGGGCGGCGGCGCAGTTGCCTCCGCCTTTGAGGTAGCACCGGAAGAGCAGTGCCAGCTGTCTTCCGTCCTTAACTCTGAGGAAGGCACCGGTGCTGAGAGCTCCAACGGCCTGGCTGGCCTGAGCTCTCAGAACGCGGTTGCTGCTGAGTGTGGTGCCGCCGCCGATGCCCCAGCTGCCACCGGCTCTTCCGACCCAGTAAAAGGTGCCGCCACCCAGGCCACCATGTTCGGAGGAATCAGCTTGGCTCTCATCAGCGCTTCCGCTGCTTTCGCGGGAATCGACTGGACCCCGATCCTGATCAAGCTGGGTTCCTGGTTCTAAAAAAGTTTCACAGTGGGGATCGGGGTCCCACTGTCAGCATGCGAAATGAGCGTAAGTGCCGGCCGGACGCGGAACCTGTAAAGGCGCGTTGCTGGCCGCCAATAACGGCAGAACCGAAGTATTCACCATTGGCTCGCGCATGCAAACTGCTGAGCGCGATGCGCCCACGGCTTTCATCAGCGGGCTGAGCCTTCTTCCACGCCCGAATGTGCGTGGAGATTTCCGGCGCAAACGTGCGTTGTCGAGATGGCTTAACGGTCGCAGGGACGCGGCAACTTCCACAACGATGACGACCAAACCGCGGATTTCCTCGCGCGTGGCAAGGTCGCCAGCGGTGGGTTCGCGCTCGTAGCGGATGCGCTGAGGAGCGGCATAGAGCTGCAGATGGCTCATACCGGGGATGGGGATGTACACAAGAGCTAACCTTCCCAGCGGTGAGCGGCGCAGACAAAGGGGATAGGAGAGCTGGACGCCCCTTCATTGTGCCACGCTGGCAGCCTTGGCGGCTAGCTCGCTGCAGAGTGCGCGGGTGGTAGGAGCGTCCACACTGTATGTTCGCTATACTTTCGGACGATATACACAGCTCAACGCGAAGGGTGAAGGATAGAAAATATGCGTGGACTCATCGTCGATTTTGTAGGTGTGCTCGATGGCACCGAGGAAGACGTCAAACGCTGGCGCGCACTGTTTGCCGCTGCCAAGTCCAATGGTGTGGCCACCGCTATTCTCTCTAACGATCCGGGCGGCCCTGGCGCTGAGCACATTCGCGAATGGGAATACCGTGGCATCGTTGACGCAGTAGTCCTGTCCGGCGAGATCGGTGCCGAGAAGCCGGATCGTGCCGCCTTCCAGGCCGCTGCCGATGCTATTGACCTGCCTATTAATGACTGCGTCATGGTGGATGATTCCATCGTGAATGTCCGCGCCGCTGTGGAAAATGGCATGGTCGGAATGCTCTACACGGTCTTTGACCGCACCAGCGTTGAGGTCCAGGCAGTCTTCGACATTGAAGGTGAGTTTTAAGTGTCCGCAGACGTGCGTGTCTTTTTGCCCGCCACGTTCGCTATGCTCAGCGAGCTGGAGGAAACAGGTCAGCTCGCTGCGCGCAGTGGATGGGGCTTTATGGTGACTCCGGCGCTGCGGGAGTTCTATACCGAAGGCGGTGATGAAGAGGAGATTGCATATTCTGCCTTCCTCGAAGCCTCCATGGCCTCTCTGCGCCTGCTGGCCATTGGTGATGAGGAGAAATTCCCGCACCGCCGCGTCGTGATCTCGGTGGATGTTGACGAGTCTGTCATTACCCCAAAGCCAGATATGGGCGAACCCGTAGTGGCGCTGAACCCAGCCATCATTACCAAAGACAACCTGCAGGCCATTCACGTCGATATCGAGGAATCCGAAGCAGCCACGGCCAAGGCCATTGAGGCTATTGATAATGCCGACCTTGGCGATGAAGACGCTGAGCTCGCCGTGGGCGATGCCCTCGATAATTTCATGGCGTTCTATGACCCGACGGAGCTACCGTTCCTCGTCGAGCTGCTCTAAACTCAACTCTATTCCACTATCCGTCCTATAGAGCCCTGCCCAGCAGGGCTTTATCCTCTAAGGAGTTACCTCCCCCTATGAAGGCATCCCGTCTTTCTGCCCTGATTACCGCTGCCGCATTGTCCACCGCTGCCCTTGGCGCCCCTGCCGCCGGCGCGCAAGAAGCAGCCGCGCCCGTTGAGAACGCGGTTGAGACGACGCACAGCAGCACCAACACCACTGCCTCCGGTACGGACAAGCAGGACCCGAGTAATGCTGAGCAGCCCACCACGCCGTGGCTGCGCATCGTAGAAGGCTCTTCCCAAGGGCCAGCCGGTGTGATCATCGCGATTCTTTTCGGCATCATCAGCGTCGGCATGGCCATCTACCAGCAATTTGGGGAGTACCTGCCCAAGCTGGGCTAATTGTTGATAGTCTGCTTAGGTAAAATTCAGCTCGATCGAAAGGCTCTCAACAATGTCTTCCTCCCGTCTTCGCCGTGTGGTGGCTACCTCGACCTTGTCCGTCGCGCTTGTAGCTGGCGGTGTCGTTGCCCCGACTGCCGGTGCAGTGACCACCTCCATCAAGAACGATAAGTGCACCATCACTTTGAGCGAGAAGGAATCGAACGACCTCTCCAACGCTGAGTCCAAGGACAACGACGTGGATTCTAGTCTGCTCAAGGATGACTACGAGATCCTGCCGAAGGACGCCGGGGCTCGCGCACGTGCTGTACAGAACCAGTCTGATGAGCTGTACCGTGACCTCGCAGATTTCGAGGCTGAGGTCGAGCTTGGTGACGAAGACGCGGTAAAGCGCGCTAAGAACAACATCAAGGTAGCCGAGACGTTCCGCGACATCGCGCCGGAGTACATCAAGGCGCTCAACGCATGTGCGAAGAAGGAAGAGTTCAACAAAAAGAAGGACTCGGACAGAGACAACACTTCTTCCAACATCGATAAGGGCGGTGCCATCCTTCTTGGCGTGAGCGGTGCTCTCACCATCATCCTGATGGCTCTGCGTGCTGCAGGCCCATTTCTCAAGACTGTTCTGCCGCCTCAGTTGGCAGACATGATTCCGGCTTAAGACTCAGGCTAGGCGGCTCAAGTTAGGCCCAGTCCACGTTGGTGCGCAGGGCCGCCAGCAGAGTGCGGACGGCATCGCGCCGCCGAGCTGAGGCGGTGCCCTCTTCGATGTTGAGGTCCAAGCCGCACTCGGGGTCGGCTGGGGGGCCGGCATGGGTACAGCCACGGGGGCAGTCCTCGATGGCCTCCGCGAGGTCCTCAAATACGTCGATGACGTTTTCCGCATCGATGTGAGCCAGACCGAAGGAGCGGATACCGGGGGTATCAATAATCCAACCGCCGTGCGGCGTATCCCCAGAAGCAGGCAGACGCAGAGCGACTGACTGCGTCGAGGTGTGGCGGCCTTTGCCCACGGCAGAGACCTCACCTGTCTCTCGGTGGGCATCGGGGACAAGGCGGTTGACCAAGGTAGATTTGCCTACACCGGAGTGCCCGATAAGGGCGGTCACGTGGCCGTCGATAGCCTGGCAGACCTCCGTGAGGTCATCATCTACGCCAGCCTCCACGACGGTGACATTCAAGTCCTCAAACTCCTTGGCAAAAGGAGCGGGATCGGTGAGATCTGTCTTGGTGAGGCACAGAACTGGGTGAATGTTGCCAGCGAAGGCGGCGATAAGCGCGCGCTCCACAAAACCAGAACGCGGTGGTGGGTCCGCCACGGCGGACACGATGAGGAGCCGGTCAGCATTGGCCACAACGATGCGCTCATAGGCATCGGTATCGTCAGCAGTGCGGCGCAGGACGGAAGAGCGCTCCTCCAGTTTCACGATGCGCGCGAGCGTGTCTTTCTTACCTGAGGTATCGCCCACGACGCCGACGCGGTCACCGACCTCGACGGGAGTGCGGCCCATCTCTCGTGCGCGCATCGCGGTGACGACGGGGCCATCATTATCGAGGGCCACGCCCCAGCGGCCGCGGTCTTTGGTGATGACCATGCCGAACTTGGCGTCCTTGTGCTGGGGGCGGTCTTTGGTACGCGGGCGTGAGCCTTTGCCTGGGCGGATGCGGACATCGGACTCGTCGTAACTACGTGCGCGTCTAGCCACGGACCATATCCTCCCACATCTGGGCAAAGCCGGGCAGAGTCTTCGACGTGCACTCGATGTCATCGATCTCGACGCCCTCGACGGCCAGTCCGATGATCGCACCGGCGGTGGCCATACGGTGATCCGCGTAGGCACGCCACGTCCCGCCGTGGAGTGGGGCAGGGGTGATGCGGAGGCCGTCGTCAAGCTCGGTGACGTTGCCTCCCAGACCGTTGATCTCCGCAGCGAGGGCCGCCAGGCGGTCCGTCTCGTGGCCGCGCAGGTGCGCGATACCCGTCAGCGTGGACGGGGTCGATGCCAGCGCACACAGCGCCGCGACGGTCGGGGTGAGCTCGCCGATATCCCCCATATCCAGGTTAACTCCCCGCAGGCCAGCGGCACCTTCCGCTGGGCCGGTCACCGTGAGGTGCGGTTCCTTACGGGGAGCCTGCGGGACGTATTCGACGGTGGCGCCCATCTGTTCCAGGATGCCGCGGAAAGAATCGCCTGGTTGCGTGGTGTCCTCCGGCCAGTTCGGAATGCTCACGCTGCCGCCAGCAACGGTCGCAGCAGCGAGGAAGGGCGTGGCATTGGAGAGATCCGGCTCGATGTGCCACTCACGGCCCCGGATGGGCCCCGGATGGACGACCCATTTATTTTCTGCCGCGAAAGCATAGACGCCGGCCTCGCGAAGCATAGCAATGGTCATCGCAATGTGCGGCTGGGAGGGGACAGGGTCTCCCTTATGGTGCACGACGAGGCCATTGCGGTAGCGCGCAGCAGCCAAGAGGAGACCGGAGACGAACTGGGAAGATGAGGAGGCATCGATCGTGACCTCGTATACGTCCGGCACACCGCGTGGAGTGATACGCAGAGGCAAACTATCGCCTTCGACATCGACGCCAATCTCACGAAGTGCTGCCGTCATGGTGGACATGGGGCGCTTGCGGGCGTACGGGTCACCGTCGATAAGCACCGGCCCATCCGCCAAGGCAGCTACCGGCGGCAGGAAACGCATAATGGTGCCGGCCAGACCACAATTTACCTCCGCGCCGTGCAGCGGGCGCGGTGTCACGCGCAGGTGCGGTCCCCACTCAGAGATGCCCACGCCCATGGCCGTGAGGGCTTCCTTCATGAGGTCAGTATCACGAGAGACGAGCGGGTTGTAGATGATGGAGGGGGAGTCCGCCAACGCGGTAAGGATGAGGGCGCGGTTGGTCATCGATTTCGAACCAGGGATCTCCTGCGTCCACGACAGGGGGCCGGTGGGTTGAGGCGCACTCCAGAAATCAGACATGTAGTCCATAATAGGGGGCATGTGCGGAAGATTTGTACTGTTTACCGAGTCCCTCCTCGACGAGGTCGGTGAGTGGGAATCCATCACCGAAGTCCATGCGCCCGAGGGTTTACCTCCCGCTCGCTACAACATTGCCCCGACCCAACCAGTGGCCATCGTCCGTGTTGAGGACACCACCGCGCGAGTAGATCCGGCGCGCTGGGGACTTCTCCCGCATTGGAAGAAGGACCTGGATGGGCCACCGCTTTTCAACGCACGAGCTGAGACCGTGGCGAAGAAACCCTCCTTCCGCGATGCTTTCAAAGCCCAGCGCTGCGTTATCCCCTTAGATGGCTATTACGAATGGAAAGCAGGGGATGACCCGAAGGCGAAGAAGCAACCTTATTACGTCACCGGTCCTGAGGGCCTGTTGTGGGCAGCAGGATTGTGGGCCACGGGCATGGACAGGTTATCGGCCACGATGGTGACCACTGAGGCAACTGAGGAAATGGCGTGGCTGCACCACCGTTTGCCTAAGTTCCTGCGCAAGGAAGAGATTGCGCCGTGGCTCGCTGGGGAAGCCTTGCTCGAGCCGAGCTCAGTAGAAGGATTCAACGCTCGCCCAGCGGATCCGGCCGTGGGTAACGTCCGCAATGACTATGCGGAGCTTATTGCCGAACAACCGCCGAGTACCTTGTTCTAAAAGCTATCTAGCGTGCCTGAGGCGGGGCGCCTATTCGGCTAGGACGTCGGCGAAGGAGACATCGAGGACCTGGGAGAAATCTTCGGCGTTCATTTCGATGTCGAGGCCGCGCTTGCCGCCGGAGAAATAGATGGTGTCCCACAACAACGCTGTTTCATCGATGACTGTGGGGAGGACGTGTTTGTGGCCGAGGGGTGAAATGCCGCCGGGGATGTAGCCGGATGACTTGGAAGCATCGGCAGGATCTGCCATAGAGGCTTTGGAGGCGCCGAAGGCAGCAGCGGCCTTCTTGAGGCTAAGTTGGTGGGTTACTGGAAGGACACACACAGCGAGCTGGCGCTTGGGACCTTTACCGGCGGTGAGATCGATGACAAGAGTCTTGAAAATGCGTTCCGGCTCGACATCGAGAGCCTTCATAGCCGCATCACCGAAATGGTCGCTGCCGCCGTCGAAGGTGGTGACGCGGTGCTCAACACCAGCCTCCTCCAAGAGCTTGAGGGCGGGGGTAGCTGCATGCGGGGTCTTCTTAGCCATAGGAACCACCCTAGTCCCGGGCGCTAGGATAGTTTCTATGGCCACAGACACGACGAGCGCGAGCGAAACCTCAGAAAAGCAGCGCGAACAGCAGAGGCTGTTTGAGGAACAAGCCCTGCCGTTGCTGGACCAGCTCTACGGTGGTGCAATGCGCCTGACCCGCAATCCGCAGGACGCAGAGGATTTGATCCAAGAGACCTACTTGAAGGCTTACAGCAATTTCGGCTCCTTCAAGCAAGGCACCAACCTCAAAGCCTGGCTCTACCGCATCATGACGAACACCTACATCAACTCCTACCGCAAGGCGAAGCGCCGGCCGATGGAGTCTTCGGCGGATGAGCTCAGTGATTTCCAGCTGTACACCACTGCGGGCCACGACTCGACTGGCCTAGAATCCGCCGAGGTGGCAGCGCTGAAGCAGATGCCGGACTCGGAAATTTCTGACGCCATGAACGACCTCCCTGAGGATTACCGCATGGTGGTGTACTACGCGGATGTGGTGGGCTTGGCTTACAAGGAAATCGCTGAGGTGATGGACACCCCGTTGGGGACGGTGATGAGCCGACTGCACCGTGGAAGAAAATTACTCCGCACTGCGTTGAAGGACGTGGCACGAGAAAAAGGCATTGGCCGCGACCACCCAGATATGAATTCTAAGACGGAGGAGAAGTAATGGAACGCGCAACAGGACGTAACTGCGGTGCGTGTAACTCCCCGGAGGTGAATGCACTCTTTGGGGAGCTGCTCGATGAATCGACGAGCTATGCACGGGCGCTAGCCATCCGCGAGCACATCGCACAATGCGATGTGTGCCAGGAGCGCCTAGAAAGCGAAGAGGTCGTGAGAGCTCTTGTTCGCAAGTGCTGTGGTGGTCAATCAGCACCGCAGTCATTGCGCCAGCGGATTTCTGTGCAGATTACGCGCACTGAAATCACGTGGGGATAAGGTGGATAAACCCTAAACCGCCGCGGCTCCTGCGGACACAGCAAAGGCCCGTCCACCCCGCCGTGTGTTCACGGTAGTGGGGGAACGGGCCTTTTTACTGCTGACTTTATGCGCCAGGACGCTTGCCGTGGTTAGCGGCCTTCTTACGGCGATCCTTGCGCTTACGGCCACGCTTGCTCATCGCGTACTCCTTCTGTTAAGGGTAAATGAACTTCTTCAACTGTAGCGGCAGGTGATGCCGAAGTGGAAATCGGGGGTCTGATTAAGCAGATACGCGGGCACGGTTGCGGCTGCGGTTGCGACGCTTGATAGCGCGGCGCTCCTCCTCAGACAGGCCGCCCCACACGCCGGCATCCTGGCCGGACTCGAGGGCCCACTTGAGGCAAGAGGAAGCAACCGGGCAGCGGTTGCAGACCAGCTTGGCCTTTGCGATCTGGGTAAGTGCGGGGCCGGAGTTACCGACCGGGAAGAACAGCTCCGGGTCTTCGTCGCGGCAAACAGCTTCGTGGCGCCAATCCATGATTGAAATCTCCTAACAAAATTCTGACAGCAGTGGACTCACTTAGAACAGTTCACAGAGGTGACCCACAGCAGTGATTCACAGCAGTAAACTGCCCCGAGTGTTAGAGGGGGGAAGGTGGACTGGTCTGCGGTCAGTGGGGCCCTGTCTCGAGGTCGGGCCAGCGTCGCCGCCGCCATGGTTCACCTTGTGTTTACTCGGATTTTCCTCCGAGTTTCGAACTGGTTTAACAGCTCGTTGTTTTTGCTACCTGAGAATAATGACATGTTTACTCCAAGTCCGCTAGGGGTAAACGCCAAAAAGTGTCTAACGTCACTAAAATAACTGCTCCTCTACGCGCTTACGCTTCCGTCGGTGCGCTGTAAGAATCCTGTCAAAAAGTACTCTACCTGCAGTAATGACTTTTCTGAGGTGAGTGTGGTGACCTGGATCGCGTCAAATCCAAAACTGAGGATCTGCCCCCGCTATCGGCCCGCCGGTTAGGTGAATGCCGCGGAAAGAAGAGGAAGTGGACAGTAGAAGTAGACTAAACAGACGTGACTAAGAAGAAGAAAAACACCGGCAATTCGACGTCCTCCCGAAAGACCACTCAGGCGCAGTCGCAGGCAGCGCCGAAGGAGACCACGACTGCACGCGCGCCGCGCTCGGTCGTCGTGTCCGCTGGCATTGCTGTGATTCAATCCATCGCGGTCATCATTTTCGGCATCTTCCTTATTGTCCGCGAAGTGACTGGAGCTGAGAATGCCTCGATGGTCTCTGATTCTGGTGCAGCTGGCTACGTGGGGTTGGGCACGGCCATCTTCCTCTTTATCGTCTTCGGCTTCGTCATTGTGGCTTCGCGGGCCTTTGTAAAGGGGCGGCGCTGGGGGCGCGGTGCCATCGTCCTCGTCGAGTTCATTTTGGCGGCGATGGCCTTTCAGATGTTTAACGGCGGCTCCCTGGCCTTGGGTGCTGTGACCCTGGCCAGCGCGGCTATTGTGCTTTACCTTCTCATGGCGGTGCCGGAGACGGCGCAGTGGGCAGAACGAAACTTTTAAGGATCCGTTTTACGTAGAAGCCCGTCAGCGCCGACCGTGCTGTATGGCGGCGGTGGGTGTATGACTAGTCGGCCTTGAGCGCCACAGCCCTGTCGCCGCGCTGCTCAATAATCACTGTTCCTGCGAGCGTTAGCGAAATGGGGCCGGTATAACCTTCACGGTCCACAGGGATGGTGCGCTCGGTCTGACCGCTCGACCAGTCCACCACGTCGATGCCTTCCTCAGTGGGGACTAGGAGGCGTTCATCAAGCGCAATGCCGGTTCCTACAGCATTATCCAGCACATGGTCTACCTTCAACTCGGTCGGAGTAAACAGGTAAAGGCGCTCACCATCAAACCAGGTCATGTGATGGGGGAGATCAGCGACGGCCGGTGCAAAGGGCGAGGCCGAATCCGTAATGGCCTGGGACGGTTCGACGTCCGTGGTGGATAGCTGCTCGCCGTTAAAATTGTAGGAGACAATTCGTGGTGAACCTGCGGGCAGGTAGACCGCGGCGGCTTCCTGTCCGAAGGCGACCAGCCGTGCGCCCGGATCATTAATCTCAATGTCCTTGGTAATTTCCGGCTTACGTGAGTCCTCCGGGGTAGCCTCCTGAATGCGCAGCCAGGTCGACGTAGGGGAATCAGGGCAAGACTCGGTAACGGCGAGCGTTTCGGTACGCGTCAGAGCAGAGGAAATGGCGCAGTCTTCGTGCGGCTGCATATTGGGCTCCTGCTTGGCGTCCACATCGCCGTATTCCACCGTGCGGACCAAATCCGAACGCCAGAGTTCGATGCGTTCGGTAGAGACAGTTCCTATCCGGTCATTAGAGGAAATTGGGACAACGTCCTCAGGGCTGCGTGCGCTGCGTGTATCTGAGTACTCGCCCGAAGCAGCATCAAGCGCTACGACATCACCGCAGCCCACACCCGTGCGATAGGAAGCCACGATCTTGTTCCACGCCGTGCCCAGTGAGCACAAGTCGGCATCACGGCGCTCGTACGTCCATACCGTGTCACCTGCGGCATTAGTGGCGGTGAGGGTATCGCCCTCGTGTGTCACTACCAGCCCCTTCGACGACACTGCCCGCGTCTGACCCGGCACCAAGGTATTGGGCAATGAGAAGGACTGGGTCAGGGCAGGAGGGATGGAGGAGAGAGTCTCCGGGTCAGTATCGACAGCCGATTCGACGGCTGGGGTGAGCTCCGCTTTGTGAATCGGGGCGGTGACAAATGCGCCACCAATGGCGATGGCGCACACCGCGCTGATGACACCCACGGCCTGCCAATCCGCCTTCGAGGAGCGCAGAATCGGGGCCTTCTGTGAAGCCTTTGGGGCCTTCTTCTGCGGCTGCGCGGAGCTATTCTCCTGTGCCTCCGAGCTCATCGGCGTCCTCCTTGGCGGGTCGTGCGGGTTCGGGTACGGGTACGGGTGCGGCGGGATGCGCGTGCGGAATCAGCGGCAGCGCGACGATTCGAGCCGGACCGGCGTGGTGCGCCCAGCACCTTGGTGGGTGGTCCGACGGATTCCTCAACGCCTTGGGGAATATCGAGGGCCGCGGCAAGCTCCGGCGAGGTGCTAAACCACTGGGGCGGTTCCGGCTGGTCCAAATCGAGCTCATCGTTGATGATCTGCCATTTGCTCAGCTCATCGTAGCCCACGAGGGTGACAGCAGTTCCAGTGTGTCCTGCACGACCGGTACGGCCGATGCGGTGCACGAACGTCATAGGAACATCGGGGACTTGGTGGTTGATTACGTGCGTGACGTCATCAACGTCGATACCGCGCGCGGCGACGTCGGTAGCCACAAGGATTTCCACGGTGCCCTCGCGGAAAGCAGTAAGGGAGCGCTCGCGTGCAGACTGATCCATATCGCCATGGACTGCGCCCACGCTGAAACCTCGCTGTGCCAGCTCATCCGCTACAGAAGCGGCGGCACGTTTGGTGCGAGTAAAGATAATGGTCCGTCCGCGTCCTTCTGCCTGCAAGATGCGGCTCAACACCGCAACCTTATCCATACGGTGAGCTTGGAAGGTGATCTTGCGGGTAGAGGAGTGAGTCTGCTGATCATCACCGGATTCGGCGCGGATATGAACCGGTTTGGTGAGGAAGGTGCGCGCCAGCGTGACGATGGGCCCCGGCATCGTGGCAGAAAAGAGCATGGTCTGGTGCGGGTTTCCGTGCAGAAGCGTGAGAATCTTCTCGATATCCGGCAAAAAGCCCAAGTCCAGCATTTCATCTGCTTCATCTAGGACGAGGACACTGACCTTGTCAAAAGACAGGTGCTTCTTCTGGCACAAATCGAGAAGACGTCCAGGTGTGCCCACGACGACGTCCGCGCCAGCTTTAATCTGTTTAATCTGTTCCTCGTACGGCCGGCCACCGCACAACGTAATGACGCTGAGCGGCAAGTGTGCGGCGGCTACCTCGAGGTCACCGCTGACCTGAATGGCCAACTCGCGGGTGGGAGCAATAATCAGTGCTCGGGGAGTGCCATCGAGCTCTGGAATATCTGCATCGTCGAAGACCCGATCCAGTAGTGGGACGCCAAAGCCATAGGTCTTGCCCATACCGGTGCGCGCTTGGCCAATGAGATCCTGGCCGCTGAGCGCGATGGGAAGAGTCAGTTCTTGGATAGCAAAAGTGTGCGTGATTCCACGCGCGGCCAAAGCATCGCAGATTTCTGCGGCGACGCCAAGTGCGGCAAAGGTGGGCGATTCACTGGTGTTCCCGCGCTGATCGCGGGAAGCGTTCGAGGATTTCGGGGAATGCACACCTTGATAGTAGAGGACGTAGCTATAGTGGGGCCATTAGAGCGCCGGAGCACGGGTGCTAAAACGCGCCTCTTCGGCAGGACGTTGAAGAATTATCGAAGGAGCATGCACAGTATGGACATCAAGTTTGGATTCGCCGATACCGCCCGCGAGCTGGTTATTCACGCTGAAGGTGACCAGGAAGAGCTGACTAAGACGATCAATGGTGCTTTGGCGGACAACTCCACTCTCGAACTGGAAGACGCTAAGGGGCGTAAGTTCATTGTGCGGACGGACCGCGTCGTCTACGTCGAAATCGGCACTGCCCGCGCCCATACCGTGGGATTCGCGGGTTAAGTACGCACGAGCTTCGCCAGCGGGTAGCCTAAATGGCCATGGACAATCCTGCGCACAGTGATCAGCGCCCGCAGCAGCATTCCCCGCACACCTCAGCGCTGACGCGTTTTGCACGCGACTACGGCTGGTGGCGGGTCGTGGCAATCCCCGTCATGGTTGTCATCACGGTCTGGGTTCTCGTTGATGTGCTCCGCTCGCCGTCAGCAGAGTCGCCTGAACCGACGGCAGGGGAGGAGCAGGCAACGAGTAGTGTTGCTGCCACTACATCCGCACGGAAGGGGCCCGACCCGGCAAACGCCAGCGCCGTTGAAGCAGCTAAGGATGAGCTTCCCGCAGGCGGGACCTTCACTGAGCAGGGCGAGGAAACCTACCGTGACGCCGGCCCGTCGACGATGCATGCGGGCAAGGGCGGAACACAAACCATCCGGTTCTCAGTCGAGATTGAAGATGGCGTGGATACTTCCACTTATGGGGGCGACAGTGCTGTTGTCGCGCTTGTCGACGCCACCCTGGCTGACCCCCGCGGGTGGACCGGCGCTGGGAATTACGAATTCATCCACGTGAAAGCGGATGACAACCCAGATACCCACATTCGCCTCACGTCACTGGGCACGACTGCAAAACTGTGCGGCGCGCAGTTGCAATCAGAGACTTCCTGCCACACGACAATTGCGGGCGAATCAGCGGTGTATCTCAATGAATCGCGCTGGGTACGCGGTGCAGTTCCCTTTGAAGGCGATTTAGGAAACTACCGCCAGTACCTCATCAACCACGAGTTCGGCCACGCTATCGGCTATGCCTCCCACCAGCCGTGCGGTGGCGATGGCAAACTTGCACCGGTCATGATGCAGCAAACACTGAGCCTGAACAATGCTGAGCTTTATGCCAAGGATTCCGAAGAGGTTTATCCGGACGAGGATGTGACGTGTGAGCCCAACCCGTGGCCGTATCCCATCTCAGCCGACCACGATCACGCTAAGCCGGAATAGCCCGACGAGAAAGACGAAGACGTACTCATGCCGCTGCCTCCCGAACCCGTTCTAGCCACCTTTAACGCTGAAACCCGACCGCGCCGCGTGACGGGCGAACTGATGGGTCCTGCCTGGGATAACGGGATCCTCGTGGGGGATGTTGTCTTTGCCGAGGCCCGCGAATGGTCAGGGTGGTCTGCCAAAGTGCGTGACAAGCTCAGCGTCCCAGGGGTGCGAATCGCTCGTCCCGTACTGACCACTGATGGCCGCTACACGGCCGCCGGCTGGAAAGCTACGCAGTTCGTGCCCGGCCAGGTACGTGGGCGTATTGATGAAGCGGTGCAGGTAGCGTTGCGACTCGATAGTGCGCTTGCAACTGTGCCGCTGCCGAGCCTAGGTCAGCGTGACGATATCTTTGCCCGCGCCGAACGCGCCGCGTGGGAGGAGACGGGCGAGGCCTATTCCGATGAGGAGCTGTTCGAGCTTCCCCTGGTAACTGCGCACATGGACGTGCTGGGCACCACGATTTTTTCTGGAGCGAATCCGCCAGCACTAACCGATATCGTCCCTTCCGCGGCACCGCGCCCACAGGGCTGGTCTGCGGCAATAGCGATGGTCGATGGATTGATTGCGGATGCCGTTGATGCAGACATCTGTACTCGCTTTGAGTCGATTCCTGGTGTACACCAGCTCCTGCTGCGTGCGGTGGCCTACAGGCGATATGTGAACGTGCTGCACCCGAACTCCAAATCGACCGTTCGTTCGAACATTGAAAAGGTGGAAGAGACCCTCGTGTCCGCCGCATCTGACAGACTATAAGGCGTGAATTACAGCAGTCAGTCCACCGTCCGCGCCGGCGTTAGCCTTCCTCCCTCGCCCGACGTCCGCCTAATTCCCCGAACTCGGAGCGCTACTCAGCGCTCCTGGGACATGCCGCTGCCGAAGGAAGGCACGTGGCGCGTTCTGGGCACTGCAGGTTCAGGGGTGTCGAGCCTGCTTATCGATGTTGTCTTAGAACAGCTCACTAGCGGTGCTGATGCCTCCGGAATTCTCGTTGTTGCGCCGTCGAAAGAATCAGGCTCATTGCTGCGCCGAGAACTAGCTGAGCATCTCGATGACTATGCGGCACAGGTTTCCATGGTGCGCTCCGTGCACTCGTTAGCTTTTGCACTGCTACGCCGCGGCAGTGAAGAGGAGCTGCGCCTGATTACCGGTGCGGAGCAGGACGCTGTCATCCGGGAGCTACTGGCGGGCCATGCAGCGGATGGCCGTGGTTCGTGGCCTGCGGAGGTGCGCCCAGCGCTGGAGTACGTTGGCTTTGCGCGACAATTACGTGACTTGCTGCTGCGCGCGATTGAACGTGGGCTTGGTCCAGGTGACTTGGAAGAACTTGGTTCCCGCTATCAACGTCCCATGTGGTCTGCCGCGGGTGACTTCCTCCGTGAGTACGAGCGCACCCAGGCTCTTGCTGGTTCTCATTCTTACTCTGCAGCGGAACTAGTCAGCCAGGTCCTCCTGCGCCCCGAATTACTGCAGGACCACCCATGGCACACCATCGTGGTGGATGATGCTCAGCTGCTCGACCCCACCTCCGGACAGCTCATCGCTGAGCTGGCTAAGAACGCCCGGCTGACCGTGATCGGTGGTGATCCAGATCAGGCCGTTTTTGCGTTCCGTGGTGCCAATTCTGAATTCCTCACCTCGTGGGAAGCAGAAAACGAACTCCACTTGGAAGCACCGCATCGCAGGCCGTCTCCTGCCTGTGTGAGCGTCGTCGACTCCCGTGGAACCCTGCGTGATGTTCTGGCTAATACAGTGCGTCGCCGCCACCTTGAGGACGGAGTGAGCTGGCGTGACATTGCAGTCATCGTGCGCTCGACAGGAGACATTGGCCCAGCCCGCCGGACCTTGCTGGCCGCCGGAGTTCCGGTGCATATCAACCCAACAGATGTGGTGCTTGCAGAACAGCGTTTGGTCAAGGCCGTCATGCTGGCGTTGCGTGCACTGGAAACCGAACTCGATCCGGTGGAACTTGAGGACCTCATTACTGGCCCCGTAGGTGGCGCTGATCCGGTTACCTTGCGCCGACTTATCCGTGGTCTGCGTCGCTGGAAGCCGGAGCAGCGCGGTATGGACACCTTGCGTGAGTTGCTTGAAGGCGACGTGCCGGACTTCGACAACCTGCTTACGGAGCGCGAAGAAGCCATTCTTGCCCGCATACGCGGCGTCCTGTCTGCTGGCCGCGAGGCCCTGCGTGCAGGAGCTGCCGTGGAAGAAATCCTCTGGGAGGTGTGGCAGGCTACGGGGCTCGATACCCGCCTCCAAGCCGCGGCCCTGCGCGGCGGTGCTGCCGGTTCCCAAGCGGACCGAGATCTTGATGCCATGATGGCCCTCTTCGATGCCGCTGGTGACTACGCCGAACGTCGCCCTTCCGCATCGTTGGAATCCTTCATCCTCCACATCACCGAGCAAGAGCTCCCCACCGGCGTGCGTGATCGCCGCTCGGCTCTGCCAGATGCCGTGGAGATTCTCACCGCGCATGGCGCGGTGGGACGGGAATGGGACACGGTCATCGTCGCGGGTGTCCAGGAAGGCACGTGGCCTTCAGTGGGGGAGACCGGCTCCCTCTTCGGGCAGGAAGACCTCATTGACCTGCTGGACCGTGATATCACCCCTGGAACTCCGGTCAGCCATGTATCTGGACGTTTGGCGGAAGAACGCCGCCTCTTCCACGTCGCGACAACCCGTCACCGCCACCGTTTGCTGGTTGTCGCGGTGGATTCTCCAGAAAGCGATGAAGTGGAAGAACCTTCCCGCTTCATTGAGGAGTTTTTGTCTGCTGAAGGCGTGGATGTACCCGGTGCACAGGCGCGCCGGGAAGCCAGTCAGCGGTGGGCGCGGCAAGCACTGCCACGCGAATTAGGCCTTGAGCTTCCGGAGCTGGGGCCGGTGACCTTACGCGGTGGTACCGGCATTGATGAGGAGCTGGATCCTCTGGAAGTTTCAGTGCTCTCGGTCCCTTCCTTTGTGGCACAATTGCGTCGCTGTGCTACCGATCCAGAGTCTGGCGAAGCCGAGAGTTCTCAGGCAGTTCGGCAGCTTGCCCGTCTCGCGGAGGCCGGTGTTCCTGGGGCACATCCGGATCAGTGGTGGGCTGCGCGCTCGGTGGCGTCTGAACAGCCGCTGACTGGTTCTAACAGCTTGTCGCCTTCCCGCGTGGAGGAGCTCATGGCCTGTCCACTGAACGCAGTGTTGGGTAGTCTCGCTGAAGAAGAGACAACAAATATCAACCTTGTGCGCGGCAACCTTGCCCATGCTTTCCTCGAAGCATTAGGTCGCGGTGTTGAGCCAGGGGCAGCGAAAAAACTCGTGGTGGAAGCCTTCGCGACGATGCTCGATGGCCCGTTGTGGCGCCGCGATGCTGAGCTTGCTGATTTCGAGCGCCTCATCGATCGCACCCATAGCTGGTCGTTGACCACCACGTTAGAACCGGTAGGTGTCGAAGTTCCCGTATCCGTCGACATTTCTCCAGAAGTGACTATCCGCGGGTATATCGACCGGCTCATGAAAGAAGGCGATGAGTACGCCGTAGTCGATCTCAAGACGGGTTCGCAGGCAGCAACGAAGCAAGCAGCACGAGACAACACCCAGCTGCTGACATATCAGTTAGCTCTTGCCCACGGAGAACTCGTCAGGGAGGACTCTGCTGACGAGGAACAGGTAAAGGCAATTCGCACCGGTGAAGGTGTGCCTCGCGCTACGAGCCGGTTGGTGTATCCACGCACCACAGCAGCGAGCGTGACGGTACGTGAACAAACGGCTAAGCCACCGGAGGAACTTGAGGAGTTTGCAGCTCAGCTGCCAGCCCTCGTCGCGGAAATGCGGGGGCCAGGACTTACTGCACGTGAGAACGACGGCTGCGATCGTTGCCCCATCCGCTCCATCTGCCCTGTCATGAACGAAGGAGGTCTGGTGACCAATGCCTAATCACCCTCAGAACCCCACTCACCACTTCAGTCCTGAGGAACTGGCTACTGTCCTAGGCAAGCCTTTCCCTCCTACCGAGGAACAAGCTGCCGTCATCGATGGGCCACTTGGACCGAAGCTGGTCGTTGCCGGTGCTGGCGCGGGCAAGACTGAGACGATGGCCTCACGCGTCGTGTCCCTAGTCGCCAACGGCCTTGTGCGTCCTGAACAGGTCCTCGGATTGACTTTTACGCGTAAAGCGGCGCAGCAGCTCGAGCAGCGTATTCGCCGACAATTGTTGACCTTGCGCTCGTCAGGCATCCTTAGCCCCGGCAGCGCTGCTGACGAAGCTGTGGAAAATATTGTGCCAAAGGTGTCTACCTATGATTCCTACGCAGGAGACCTGGTTCGTGAATACGGACTACTCATGCCGGTGGAGCCGAGTGCTCGCATCATCACGGAGGCTGAACGCTACGCCATTGCTCATGAGGTGGTGAGTAACTACGCCGGCTCCCTAAGTACTGATCACGCAGTGGCAACGGTGACTGCCACCTTGTTGAACCTCGCACAGACCATGGATGGCGAACTCAAGGATCCCGATGCCTTGCGTGAACACGAGGAGATTTTCCGTAAGACTGCAGAGGACCTTGAGAAGACTCAGAAGAACGGCAAGGAATTCAGCGACAAGGTGCAGGGCTACCTGGACACGCAGCGTCTCCGCTTGGAGTATCTGCCTCTGGTGGAAGCACTCAAGAAGGAGCAAGCTGAGCGAGGAGTCATCACCTTTGGTGAGCAGATGTCTATTGCTGCGACTTTGGCGAAGAACTTCCCACTCTTGGGCGAGCAGCAAAGCGCGCGCTACCGCGTTGTCATGCTCGACGAATACCAAGACACCTCTCACGCACAACGCATCTTGCTGCGCTCTCTTTTCGGCGGGCCGCGCGAGGGCCTGTCGGTGACCGCAGTGGGTGATCCCATGCAGTCGATTTATGGCTGGCGTGGGGCCACTGCGGAAAACCTTGCGGCCTTTGTCACCGACTTCCCTCAACCGGATGGTTCGGATGCACCGAAGGACCAGCTCACCACCTCGTGGCGCAACCCCTCCTCGGTGCTAGAGCTGGCTAATGATGTGGCTGCGAAGCTCTTTTCTGAAAGCCCAGGGGAGCGCCCCGTCGATGAGCTTTCGCCCAAGCCGACTGCACCGGCAGGAACCGTCGAGTTGGGCTACTTTGCCACGGAAACAGAAGAACGAACCTTCATTGCGGAACACTTGCGCGAGCTTTATGAAGCCACTCGCGAAGGCGAGGAATTTAGTGCGGCAGTGTTGGTGCGCACCAACAAACAATCACCTCTCATCGCGGCAGCCCTCGATGAGGCTGGTGTTCCGAATGAGATTTTTGGAGTCGGTGGCCTCCTGTGGCGCCCCGAAATTCAAGACCTCGTCGCAGTCGCAACGTTGCTGGTCCGTCCCCAGGACACCACAGCAGCTTTGCGCGTGCTCACTGGGCCGATGTGTGGCCTAGGCATCTCCGATATTCAGGCCCTCCACTCACGTCAGCGCAATTTGGCCGGTACTACTGATGGCCGCCTGCGGTGGGAAGGGGGCGACCCGCTGGAGTACCTCACTGCTCAGGTGGAGTCCATCACTGCTGAAGGGCCGGACCAAGTGTTGGGACTCGCGGACGCCCTTGCTGATCTAGGCGAACTTGATCGCTACAGCGCTGAAGGCCTCGAGCGAATGGAGGAGGTCGCTGCCAAGCTGCGTTATCTGCGAACATATTCACTGGGCAAATCGTTGAATGACATTTTTGCTGACATTGAGCTCGTCTTTGGTGTGCGCACTGAGGTTCTCGCTGCCGGAAAGCCGGGAGGAGCAACGCACCTTGATGCCTTTGCTGACCTCGTAGCCGGTTTCCATGGAGATAGTTTGGCCGCGTTGCTGGATTACTTCGAACTGGCCAAGGAGAAAGAGGACGGGCTCGCCCTGGGCGAGGTGCCGGTTGTACGCAACCGCGTACAGATTATGACCGTGCACAAAGCTAAGGGCCTGGAATGGGAGCACGTGTGCGTGGCACATGCAGACTCCTCGAGCTACAAAGCTCAGGCAGAGACCTTCCTTACGAAGATTGAGAAGGCGCCTGGCGATGATGACTACATCGAACTGCCCGATGATGCTGTGAAGCGCTCGGAGTTTGGTAAGGCTTGTGAGGCGTTCAAGGAGCTTGACCGTGAATTCCAAGCAGAGGAAGCAGCGCGTCTTTTCTACGTAGCGATGACACGCACAGAGTCCACGCTGACAGTGACGGGCTCCGGTACGAACAAGGCAAAGGGAAAGAGCAAGAAGGGCCCGTACTCTTATCTACAGCTGCTGGCAGATAAGCACCCAGAACTTGTTGTCCACTGGGAGGTGCCGGACCTTCCCATCGAGGCTGAGGAAGGCGCGGAGCGTGAAGCTCACTTCCCGTCGCTGACTCCGCAGCCTCAGGCGGTTGATGCCGCCGCTGCGGTTCGCGCCGCGATGGAGGAGCTTCCAGCATTGCGTGATGGCGAAACTTTCGAGCTGTGGGAGCAGGAGGCAAGCGCGCTTATTGAAGAGCACAAGGCGCTGCAAGCCCCAGTGGTCGATGTTGAGCTTCCGAGTGAGTTGACGGCCTCCGACATGGTGGCCATGTCGGCTGACCCGATTCAGTTTGCACGCCGTCAGCGTCGCCCCATTCCCTTCAAACCAAATTCCTACGCCAAGCGCGGTACTGCGTTCCACGCCTGGCTCGAAGACCGCTTCGGCGCACCGGCGCTCTTGGGTGAGGATGAGCTACCAGGTTCCCACGATGAGCCAGACCACGACCTTGAATCCCTCAAGGAAGCGTTCTTGGCTTCCGAGTGGGCACAGCGCACCCCAGCACATGTCGAAGCCCCCTTCGAAATCACCATCGGTGATTCCGTTGTGCGTGGACGTATGGACGCGGTATTCCATCAGCCTGACGGAACTTGGCTCATCGTGGATTGGAAGACGGGCCGGCGCCCCCAGGGCGCTGCGCTGACCTCAGCGCAGATTCAGCTTGCTGTCTACGCAGAAGCATGGCGCCGTATCCACGGAGTCGACTCGGTTCGCGCAGCCTTCTTCTACGTTCATGAGAACTTCCTGCTGGAGCCGGAGAACTTGCCTACTGGCGCTCGGCTAGCTGAGCTTTTGGACTCTGCAGTTTCCACTCCGCCCGGGTTAAGTCTAAGGTAGTCTCACGGTACATTCGCTCCGTTTAAGGGAGGTTGGCGCTTAGTGGCCAAGCACTTAGGCAAACGCTTGACATCGCGATTCTTGCCGCAGATTGAGTTAACCTCGCAGCCTGACCATGCGTTGATTGACGTCATTACTCTCCCCCGTACGGAGAGCACCAACCCGTGGAAGCAGTTGGCACGCCGCGTTCTGTGGGCTTTTGGCCTTCTCGTCTTCGTCACTATCATCGTCTACTTCGACGGTGATGGCTACAGCGAGGACCTGTCCCTGCTCGATGCCGCTTATTATTCGGCGGTCTCGCTGACCACAGTGGGCTATGGTGACATCGTTCCCGTTACTCCGCAGGCGCGTTTCATCAACCTCGCCATTGTTACCCCGGCCCGCCTGCTCTTCCTTGTCTTGTTGGTTGGAGCGACCTTGTCGGTGCTCACTGACCGAGCCCGTCGCACTTTTGAAATCCAGAATTGGAGAAAGCAATTGCGTAACCACACTGTCGTTATCGGCTATGGCACGAAGGGCGCCGGTGCGGTGTCCGCACTTATCGCGGATGATGTTCCTGCCTCCCAGATCGTGGTCGTCGATACCAACCGCGCAGCACTGGCTAACGCGGAGCACCACGGTCTTGTGACCATCTATGGTTCCGGCACCAAGCAGGATGTTTTGCGCATCGCCGGTGTGCAAAATGCCTCTTCCGTTGTTGTGACTCCATCCACGGACGATACCGCGGTGCTGTGCACGCTGTCCGTGCGCGAGCTCAACCCCAAAGCCAAGGTGGTGGCTTCAGTCCGTGAATCCGAGAACCGCCACCTTCTCTTGCAATCAGGTGCAGACTCAGTGGTGACCTCTGCTGAGACTGCGGGCCGTCTGCTTGGTCTTGCCACCGTTACGCCGACGGTGGTGGAAATGATGGAAGACTTGCTCTCCCCGAATGAGGGCTTCTCCGTTGCCGAGCGCGCTGTGCGCGAATTTGAGGTTGGCTCCAACCCGCGTCACCTGGCAGATATTGTGCTGGCGGTCCTGCGCAATAACGAACTACACCGCGTTGATACCGCAGATGCCTACGCGCTCAAGCCAGGTGACCGTCTGCTGTACATCAAGCACGAAGTGACTCAGTCCATCGACGATAGCGATGAGGACGAGGACGACGACAAGTAATGTACCTGCCAGTCACCGAGACCGGCCGCATCCCAGTTGATGCCCAAGGCCAGCCAGTCCTCGTGGCAGAACCTGCCGGTGACATTCTCGTCGAAGCTGGCGCTGTTTACGCCTTCCTACTGGATACAGCAATTGCTGAGAAACTCGGCTCGCTGCAGGATGCCTCGTTCTTCAACGGCCAGAGTGACATCCTCAAAGCTGTACATGTGATCCGGAATCGTCGTGAAGCGCGCTTCGATCCGCGCACGGGCGAGGAACTGCAGTACCCCGCTCCCGGCGTGGTAGGGCGCGTTGGAGATCGTTATGTCTTTCCCCGTCTTGACCCAGCGGTGATCGGCATTATTCACCACCCAGAGTCGGAGCGTATTCTTCTGGCGCGCAACCGCCACCGGCCAGGATTCTTCTCACTCATTGCAGGCTACGTCGAACCAGGTGAAACCCTTGAGGCCGCCATGGAGCGCGAAGCTCTCGAGGAAACCGGTCGCCGTCTGCATACCGTGCGGTACTGGGGCTCCCAGCCGTGGCCGCCAAGTGGGTCCCTTATGGTGGGCTTTTCTGCCGTCACGGAGGATGTCGAGGCCGTGTGCGATACTGACGAAGAGCTTGCAGAAGTACGGTGGGTGACCCGCGCTGACCTGCCGAGCATGACCATTGCCCGCAAGGGCTCAATTGCACACACGATGATTATGGAGTGGTTCCACGGTGATGAGACCGGATCTGTCCCTGCTCGATGAGGACCAGCGCGCCGCTGCTACGGCGCCGCGCGGCCCCGTGTGCATCCTGGCGGGCGCAGGAACGGGTAAAACCCGCACGATTACCTACCGCATTGCCCACATGGTGGACCAGGGTTTTGTCAATCCCCAGCGTGTTCTCGCTGTCACCTTCACCACCCGTGCGGCAAGTGAGATGCGCGAGCGGCTTAACCAGATGGGTGTGGGGGGAGTGCAGGCGCAAACCTTCCACGCCGCTGCCCGCCGGCAGCTGAAGTATTTTTGGCCGCAAGTAGCGGGGGACTTGCCGTGGCAGCTCATTGATAACAAATTCAGCCTTGTCGGACGCGCAGTCCGTTCATTAGGCCTCGACAATACCAAGGACACTATTCGTGATTTCCTGGGGGAAATCGAGTGGGCCAAATCATCGCTCATTGGCCCCGAGGGCTATCCAGGCGTCATCGAAAGCACAGACCGCGAGGCCCCGGGTGATCCGCAGGCCGTCGCCGAGGTCTTCCGCCGCTATGAGGACATGAAATCCACCCCGGATCTCATGTACCTCGATTTTGATGACCTCCTCATGCACATTGCCGGGGCTATTGAGAATGTGCCATCGGTAGCGGAAGTATTCCGTGAGCAGTACCGCACGTTTGTCGTGGATGAGTACCAGGATGTCACTCCACTGCAGCAGCGTGTGCTTGAAGCCTGGCTGGGGGACCGTGATGACCTCACGGTCGTGGGTGATGCCAACCAGACCATTTACTCCTTCAACGGTGCCTCACCGGAGTACTTGTTGGACTTCTCCCGCACGTACCCGCAGGCCACCATGATCAAACTGCAGCGAGACTACCGCTCCACGCCGCAGGTTACGCAGTTGGCTAATGAGGTCATTGCCAAGGCCAGCGGCCGTGCCGCCGGTACCAGGCTGGAACTGCAAGGTATGCGCGAGCCCGGCCCAGAACCCACCTTTAAGGCTTATGAATCTGAGGAAGTAGAAGCCAAGGAAGTTGCGGGCCAGGTACTGACCTTGCTCAACCAAGGTGTGAAAGCCTCTGAGATCGCCATCCTCTATCGCATCAATGCGCAGTCGGAACAGTTTGAGCAGGCGCTTGCGGATGCCGGAGTGGTCTACCAAGTCCGCGGCGGTGAAGGTTTCTTCCGGCGCCCCGAAATCTTGGAGGCTATCCGTGTGCTCATCGCTGCATCGCGTCGTGACGATCTTCCGGATGATCCGGTTGCCGTTGCCCGCGCAGCTTTCGTAGAGCTGGGCCTGACGGCTACGGAACCACAGGGTGCCCAGGCGCGCGAGAGGTGGCAGTCACTGAGCGCACTCGTGGATCTCATTGCCCAGATCGTGGAGGACCACGAGGGCATTGATCTCAATGGCGTGCTGGGAGAGCTGCACCGCCGCTCAGAAAACAAACACAACCCCACCATGGAGGGGGTTACCTTAGCTACCATTCACGCTGCCAAGGGCTTGGAGTGGGATGCGGTCTTCCTCGTTGGTCTCACCGAAAAGCTATTGCCCATTAACCATGCCATCAAAGCGGGCGATGAACAGGTGGAGGAGGAACGCCGACTGTTCTACGTGGGTATTACTCGTGCCCGCGAGCACCTGGCCCTGTCGTGGGCGCTGGCAAAAACCACTGGTTCGCGGGCATCGCGCGAGCGGACCCGTTTCCTCGATGGCCTCGTGCCGGGGATTGAGGAAAGCGAGTCGAGCAATCGCCGTTACCGCCCGCGGCGCTGCAGGGTCTGCTCCAGCGAGCTCACCAGCCCTGCGGAAAAGGTGTTGGGCCGCCACGAATGGTGCGAGTACGAAGGAGACGAGGACGTCTTCAACGCTCTGAGGTCATGGCGTGCCTCGGTGGCCAAGGACTCTAAAGTTCCTGCCTATGTCGTCTTTTCTGATGCCACCTTGCAGGCTATCTCGGAGGCGCTTCCCGCCACGGAAGCCGAGCTGCTTGACGTCTCAGGCGTTGGCCCGACGAAGCTAGAGCGCTACGGCGCGGAGGTTCTGCAGATTATCGCCTCAACACGTTAAACGCGCTTACGCACATAACAAGCAAGCAGAAGGCTTTAGCCCGAACAATACGGGCAGCGCGGATGCTCCAGCACGAAGCGGTGTTGTTCCATACCGTAGAGATCAATTTCCTTGAGCTCCCCGGCAAGTGGCCGTGCTGTCGGAGCCCCAGGCGGGGAGGGCCGGCCCATGAGTCGGCGAATGGTGACCACCGCGTGCATCACAACGGCGGTGCGCACTATGGGATCCCCTGGCCGCGCGGCTGCATCAGCCCGTTGGGCCACCCCATGCCACTGTGCATCAGCATCAATGCGGTGCAAGTGCGCACACATGGGACAAGGACCTGCACCATTGACACGGACCGGCCCAATGATGCCCCGGGCATCCAACATGGACACCGGCAACCATGTCGCCTTGCTTCGGTGGAGTGCCTGCGCCCATTCCACAGCACCACCGAGCATGTCCACCGCCACGATGGGAAGGTAGCCTGCCACGTTGTCGATGTAATCGGAGGCAGATTCGGTATGGAGGGGAGTGCGTGGCTGGAAGTGGTCGCCCATAAGGGCGTCACGAAGCTCATCGGCTAACACCGAACTACCCAGCACCGCGATGCGTTGGAGTCGCGGCTCTGGCCACAAGATGTTGTAGCTTATAAGGTCCTCGACAAGACTGCGCGCAGCAGCAGGTGATAGCCCTGTACGGGCAATCAAGTTCTCAATCGTTTGCCTGGTCAGCGGTGTTCGAAGTCGGTTGAGCACACTCGCCAATTGTGGGTGTGCCTCCAGCACCCCGACGCGTGTGGCGTCCATTCCGCATTGCACCATTCCCGGCTCGCGTTCGAGAACGGCCACGTCTGGCGCCAACATATAGGTTTGTGCCGCCATAAATTCTCTCCCCCCCGTCGCGCGGCATCCCTCCTAGCCGCGGTGGGTCTCTATTGCATCACAGGTAGAATGCCCTGTCATGTCGAGTAACCCCGAAGTCCGCGTCATTCGCTCAGCCCGGCGCCGGCGCACCGTCCAAGCCCGCACTGTCGACGGTGTGCTGGAAGTACGTATTCCGGCATGGATGTCGGCGGCGGAGGAAGAGAAAGCCGTAGCGGACATCGTGGCGAAGGTGCAGAAGAAGCACTCATCGGCGCAGCTTTCCGACGCCTCCCTCACAGCCCGCGCCCGCTCACTGAATGCACGATTTCTCGACGGCCGCGCAACCGTAGGATCTATTCGCTGGGTAAGCAATCAAAAATCCCGTTGGGGCAGTTGCACTACCTCAACGGGAGATATTCGCATTTCAGACCGGCTACAAGATGTACCCGAGTACGTTCTCGACGCGGTTATTATCCACGAGCTGACCCACACCTTCATTTCCGGTCATGGCCCGGATTTTTGGGAATGGGCAGATCGTGCGCCCAAAGCGGAGCGCGCCAAGGGCTATTTGGAGGCCTATCAGCGCTTCCGCTAGTCGCGGGAGTCGTCGTCTCCGCCCTTGTCCTTGTCAGGATCCTCGCTCTCCGCGTCAGTGTCCTCGCTGTCCGCGTCAGTGTCCTGCGCGGAGTCATCGTTCTGCTGCTTGAGCATTTCCTCCAGCTTGGAGAATTCCTCTTCAAAACCTTCGTCGGTGCTGTCATCGAGCAGTCCATCAATGAAGGAGGCCGGGTTGTCGATGTGCTCCGCCGTTGGCAGCAGGTCTGGGTGATCCCACGCGGAATCGCGCTTGTTTGGGCCCACGGCCACGGTGGCGCGGCGCCACAGCTCGGCAGCAGCCTCCACCTTCGGGGCATTGAGCTCAATGCCGACGACCTGGGAGAAGGCCTTTTCCGCAGAACCGCCGGTGGAGCGGCGGTGTGCCCACGCCTCATTCATCGCCTTCGTCGACGGAATGCGCTCACCCAGGGCCTCGGTAACCACGTGCTCGACCCAGCCTTCGACGAGTGCCAGAAGGGTCTCTAGGCGGGAAGCGGCACCGGCGTTGCGCGAGGTGATGCGCGGGGAGAGGTCCATGCCCTGCAGCTTGCCCATCGCATCCTGAATTGCCTGCGGGTCACCGGATTCCAGGTTGAGCTCGCGGGTAGCTTCCTCAATGTGGGAAGTGTCGATGACCAGGCCCATGGCGTACTCCTCGACGGAGGACACAAGGCGCTCCACCAGCCACGGCACGTGCTTGAACAGGCGCTGACGGGCAGCCTCACGGGCGCCGATGTAGACGAGCACCTCCTGGCCCGGAACGTTGAGGTTGCGGGCGATGGCCTGAATATTGTGCGGCAAGAGTGCCGTGGTGCCAGCGGGGGAGACCGGCAGGCCAAAGTCGGAGCCAGTCAGCGCCTGGGAGGCGAGGTCACCAAGAGCATGGCCCAGCTTCATACCGAAGTTCATGCCGGACATCGAATTCATCATCGAGGTCATGGGGCCCATCATGTCGCGGGCTTCCTCCGGCAAAGACTCAAGCTGCGCGTTGTTCATGTGCTCCGCCACGGGGGTCACCATGCGCTGCCACATCGGCAGGGTTTCCTCGAGCCACTGGGCAGAGTTCCATGCGGTCACGGTACCCGAGGCCGTGGGAAGGTAGGTGGCGTCATCAAGCCACAGCTCGGCCAAGCGTACCGATTCTTGGACGGCGGTGCGGTCTTTGTCATTGACCTCTTTATCGCCGGAGATCTGCTGCAAGGCAATGCGCTTAGCCAGGTCATAGTTGACGGGGCCGGCGCCTTCCGGGGAGTTCATGGAGGAACCCATACCGGATAGCATCTGACCAAATTGGTTGAGAAGATCGCCTAGGCCACCGCCACCGCCAGCGCCACCCGCGCTGAAGCCGAAGGCGCCGAACGGGTTCTGGTCGCGACGATCTTTGTCGTCGTCATCATCGTTGTTGGGGAAGGAAAAACCGAATCCGTTGCTCATGCGCCCCAATCTACCGGTTTCCGGGTCACGGATTCTAGGTTCTCGGCAACGCTGAGAGCGAACAGACCATCAAACGTTGTAGGCTGTTTCTCCGTGAATCAACAGCAGAACCCTCGAACTCGCCGCCTCCGCACCCTGACCTGGGGAGCGATTCCGGTGGTGCTTACGGGCGCTCTGCTCAGCGTGGACCGTATCCCGGGGACGGACATTACTCTGACGGTTCCGTATGCCGCAGAAGGCCCGGGGCCTGTTGTGGACACGCTCGGTGAGGTTGAGGGTATGCAGGTCGTCGACGTGGAAGCGCCGGAGACGTACCAGCCCACCGGCCAGCTCAACATGACGACGGTATCGGTGCGCACCAACATGACGATGGCTCAGGCACTGGGGCGTTGGCTGTTTACGGATGACACCCTCGTGCCTATCGAAAACATCATCCCGCAAGGCAGGACCGACGAGGAAGTACAGGAGGCGAACCAGCAGGCCTTTACCCAGTCTGAGTCAGCTGCCACGGTCGCCGCCATGGACTACCTCAACAAACCCGTGCGTATCGAGGTGGCGCAGGTGCTTGACGACGCCCCCGCAGCCGCCACGCTTCACGACGGCGACATCATCACCGCCGTCAATTCCGAACCCGTTACCGAACCCGGCGAGGTCCAACAGAAGATCCGAGGGCTGGCTCCCGGCGATGACGTCGCGCTCGATATCACCCGGGACGGTAAGGACCGCACCGAAAAGGTCACGCTCGGTGCCCACCCAGAGGACAAGGACATTCCGCTCCTTGGCATCCTCATGACGTCGGTTCCCACCGAAGACATCACGGTGGATTACAACCTGCAGGATATCGGTGGTCCCTCGGCGGGCATGATGTTTACGCTGGCGGTCATCGACAAACTGTCCACCGAAGACCTTACGGGCGGCACGACAGTTGCTGGCACGGGCACCATCGGTGAGGACGGACAGGTCGGCCCTATCGGTGGCATTGTCCACAAGGTTCGTGCCTCCCGGGATGCGGGCGCGCAGCTCTTCCTCTCCCCAGCAGAAAACTGTGCCGAGGCCATCAGTCGCGATACCGGTGACATGGTGGTAGCCAAGGTGCATACTCTCGACGACGCCATTACAGCCATGCACGACTTTGCGGCTGGTGATGAGGTCGAGACGTGTGCGAAGTAATCGCACGCGGTCTGGCTAACCGCGTGCGGTGAGACTAGACGGAGAGACTAGACGAGGCCTAGTTCCTTCAGACGCTCTTCCGGATCGTCCTGGTCGGTGGAAATCATCTGCTGCATGATGAGACCTTCGTCGTTATCCACGACGGTAAGGATGGCAGTGTTGCCCAACATGGACCAGCCCACTACGCGGTTGCCGCTGTCCTCCACGACGCGCGAGCTGCGCAGTTCCGTGAGCACCTGGGTGGTCTGGGAAGCCTTGGCCTTGGACTTGAAGAACTGGAACTGGCCCACCTTGGAGCCAGAGCAATTGAAAGAATCCGTCACGCCGTTCGGGTCGCAGCGATCAAACTCCTCAAAGATTTCCTCGGGAACCAAGCCGCCGAAGATGGCATAGGCTTTGTCCACCGAAGCCTCGAACTTCCCTCCCGATGCGGAGCTCGGTTCAGCGGAGTCAGACTCGTCCGCGTCATCGGAACTGGATTCAGACTCCGAGGCCGGTGCTGACTCCGAGTCCTTGGCGGACGTGGTTTCTTCCGCAGAGCTGGTCTCGCTCTTTTCTTCAGAGGTCGAGGCAGCGGCCGCGGAGCTGGGCTTCTCTGAATCTGTTGACGCAACAGGCGAGGTAGCCGGCGATGGCTCGGGGGTTTCCTTATTCCCACATGCGCTCAACAGCGCGCCGGTGGCGAGCACGGCTGAGGCAGCGGCGGTGAGGCGGGTGGTCAAACGCACGGTGGGGTGGCTCCTCTACAAAGCGGTACTGCTGAATAACTCGATAATGCTTAATGCTATCTGCCCAGTTTAGACGATTAAATAAGCTCGTCTGGATCCTGCTCCAAACCGTAGCGCAGCGCAGCGATAACGCCCGGTGCTACGTTTGGCCCTCCGCGCAGTTGAATGTCGTCCTCGGCGAAGGGGCCAGCTGCTTCCAGCTCTTCCTCCGTGGGGCGCAGCTGCAGGAGGGTCAGCTCAGCGCCGTCCGAGCCGTCCTCGCCCACGCCGTCGCGCAGGACACCGGAGAAGAGGCGGGCCGGGTGGGCGTCGCTAAACGCGGCGTCCTCCGTGTCTTTAAACATGATTTCCTGTGCCAGGATGACTCCGGCAATCTCGCGCGGCCATGCCAGGCGAGCTACGTATTCTGCTAAGTGCTCCGACCCTGGCTCAATGCCTTCCGGTAGCTCTTGGACGACAAGGGTAAGCGGTGACTCGTCATCCACATCACCCAGCTGGGCAGCGACTAACTCGGTAGGTACGAGCGCAAAAAGAGTAGGTGGGGCATCCCAGCCCTCGGCGTGAATGAAGTCGACGGCCTCGCGCATCGCCTTGTTGAGCGCGCGGTTGACAGCTGGCTGGGAATTGGGTTGGGAACTCATAAGCGTCCTTGTTCGTTGACGGTGATAGTGCTTCTCTAGACTAGAAGCTTGATACCTCTATGTTCGCACGAGACCTGATTGGAGCTGGAGTTGGCTTCCGGACTGAACCGACCCGCCGCCCCGATGAAACGTCCTCCCAGAGCACTGTCCTGGGTCGTCGCCATCATCGCTGTCCTCTTGTTCATCGGCCCCATGTTCGTGGGCTTCTACACGGACTGGAAGTGGTTCGGTGCGATTGATTACCGCGGGGTCTTCACCAAGACCCTGATTACCCGGATCATCCTCTTCGTAGTCTTCGGACTCGTTGCCGCCGCTATCACCTACGTCGCCGGGCTACTGGTGTGGCGCGGCCGGGGTAGTTCGCTGGACATGGCTGACTTGAACTCGCCGGTCTACCAGTACCGCAAGTCCATTGAGCGCACCATGGGGGTCTTCCTCAAGACCATCCCGCTGCTTGTCGGTGTCGTCTCGGGCTTGCTGGGCCAGGCAAACTGGCGCTCAGTCATGCTCTTCCTCAACTCGCATGACTTCGGATTTAATGACCCGCAGTTCCACCACGACTTGGGCTTCTACGCCTTCCGTTTGCCGGTGTGGTCCATGCTGGTCAATGCATTCTCGATGCTGTTTGCGGTGTGCTTCCTCATCGCGCTGGTGGGCCACTACATCCTGGGTGGAATCCGCATTGGTAACCGTGCGGCCGGCGTGCGCGGATCGCTGTCCAAGCCGGCACGTACTCAGCTGGCAGTGACCGCCGGTATCTGGATGCTGCTGCAGGTGGCTGGCTACTGGCTGGAGCGCTACCAGTTGCTCTACAATCAGCACTCACTGTTCACCGGTGGTTCTTATACCGATATCAACGCCTACCTGCCGGCGAAAATCATCCTCATGATCATCGGCATCTTTGTGGCGGTAGCAATCTTTTCTGCTGTGGTCATTAAGGACCTGCGCATCCCAGGGCTGGCCGTGGTGCTTATGGTGCTGTCCGCATTGGTCATTGGTCAGGGCTGGCCGCTCATCATGGAGCGCTTCTCCGTTAACCCGAACCGCCAGGCAAAAGAAGCTGAATCGATCTCCCGCAATATCGAGTCCACCCGCTTTGCGTACGGGCTTACTGAGGACAAGGTGACCTACGAGGAGAACTGGGGAGCAGGAGACGTTTCCGATGACAAGGTGGCTTCAGATGACTCCACCATCTCAAACCTCCGCCTGCTGGACCCAGACATTCTGGCGCCGACGTTTACTCAGATGCAGCAGCTAAAGAACTTCTATGGCTTCCCGGAGACTCTGGCGATGGACCGCTACGAGATTGACGGCGAAATCCGTGACTTCGTTGTGGCCGCCCGCGAGTTGGATCCCAATGAGCTGCAGGAAAACCAGCAGAACTGGATTAACCGCCACACCGTGTATACCCACGGCAACGGCTTTATCGCCGCGCAAGCCAACAAGGTGGATGAGGTGGCCCGCGATGCAGGCTCTGCGCGTGGTGGTTTCCCCATCTTCACGGTGGCTGACCTGCAGACTCAGTCCGGCAAGGACGCTGAAGGCGAGGGTGAGACCCAAAACGCTGAAGAATCCTTGGGCATCAAGGTGGACGAGCCGCGTACCTACTATGGTCCGGTGATTGCTAGTGCACGTGATGGCATGGATTACGCCATCGTGGGCAAGACCGGTGACCAGCCGGTGGAGTATGACACCGATACCTCCACCTACACCTATGACGGTAAAGGCGGCGTTGATATTGGCAATATCGTTGACCGCACAGCCTTTGCCCTGAAGTATCAAGAGCTGAACTTCCTGCTGTCGGAACGCGTCGGTTCCGAATCCAAGCTTCTCTATGACCGTGACCCGCGTGAGCGCGTGGAGAAGGTCGCCCCGTGGCTGACGACGGATTCCTCCACCTACCCGGCAGTCATCGATGGCCGCATCAAGTGGATTGTGGATGGTTACACCACCCTGGATTCCCTCCCGTATTCGCAGCGCACCTCGCTGACGGAGACCACCCAGGATACCCAGAACCCGACGGGCACGACGCAGCGCTTGGTCAATGATCAGGTGGGCTACATTCGTAACTCGGTCAAGGCGACTGTCGACGCCTACGATGGCACCGTCGATCTCTATGAGTTCGACACCGAAGACCCCGTGCTTAAGGCGTGGGAGGGTGTCTTCCCGGGCGTCGTCAAGCCAGAGTCGGAGATTTCCGACGAGCTGCGCCAGCACCTGCGCTACCCGGAGGACATGTTCAAGGTGCAGCGCAACCTGCTGGCTAAGTACCACGTGGATGACCCGGGTGTGTTCTTCAATAACGACGCCTTCTGGTCCGTGCCGGAGGACCCGACCGCCGGCGAGTCCCAGGGTTTGAACCAGCCGCCGTACTACGTGCTGGCTTCCGATCCGGAGACCAACAAGCCGAACTTCCAGCTCATCACCTCCTACCGTGGTCTGAACCGTCAGTTCCTCTCCGCACACATGGCAGTGTCTTCTGACCCGGAGACCTACGGTGATATCACCGTGCGCGTGCTGCCGACGAATACCCAGACTCAGGGCCCGAAGCAGGCGCAGGACGCCATGATGTCTTCCGACCAGGTGGCTCGTGACCGCACGCTGTGGCAGGGCTCGAATGACCTGAAGAACGGTAACCTGCTGGCACTGCCGGTGGGCGGGGGAGAGATCCTCTACTTGGAGCCGATTTACTCGCAGCGTAAGGGCCAGGAATCCGCGTTCCCGAAGCTGCTGCGCGTGCTGGTGTCCTACAAGGGCCGCGTGGGCTATGCCCCGACGATTGGTGAGGCCCTGGAACAGGTGGGCATCGACCCGAAGGCGGCCCAGGACATCACGGAGATCGAAGGCGACTCGGGTGAGAAGACCGACAAGGATGACAAGGAGAAGTCCGAGGGCGACCAGAAGGACGCCAAGGATGACAAGGGTTCTGAGGCATCCGGACCGGCTTCCGCTCCGAAGGCATCCAACGAAGGCGAGGCCATCGACGCCATCAACAAGGCGCTCGACGGTGTGGACAAGGCCAAGGGCGGCTCCTTCGAGGAGTACGGCAAGGCCTTAGACGAGCTGGACAAGGCAGTGGAGGACTACCGCTCGCTGCAGTCCCAGTAAGTTGAAACTAGCGCCGGGAATCAAGCCTGGCGCCTCAGCGTAAGATGGCGCCTGCCCAGGGGATTTGGGTGGGCGCCATGGTGTCTGTATAGTTACATCCGTCGCCAGCACGCGGGACAGTGTGCAGAGCGCTTGATGTGTGGAAGTACATCTCGACGCGGGGTGGAGCAGCTCGGTAGCTCGCTGGGCTCATAACCCAGAGGTCGTCGGTTCGAATCCGGCCCCCGCTACCAACTTCCAAACCCCACCAGCTTTTTCGGCTGGTGGGGTTTTCGTTTTGCTGTCCTCGCCCGCCACACCCCCGACCTCGTTATCTCCCAGTCCAAGGCGATCGGCCGCGACGAATTCACCATTTCCGACTCACGGGGCACACAACTCGGCCTCGCGCGGCAGACTCTGAAACTCAGTGATTTCTTCAAAGCGTCCCGCGGGGTCGAAGTATTCGATCCGGCAGGTGCACCAGTGCTGGCGATCGAGGATCCGGTGAATTTCATTCGCGACAAGTACAGCGTGCACCGCGTCGACCCCCAGACCGGAGGCGACGCTGTACTCGCGCACATCACCAAGCGCTTCTCCTGGATCGGCGCGAAATACGATGTGGATATCGCGGGCTACCCACAGGTGGAAATCAAAGGAGAGGTCTTCCAGCTCAACTACGCGTTGACGTGCCAGGGGCGCACGATCGCTCGCGAGGACGCGGAATTCTCCGGCATGGGCAGGGCGCTGATGGGCAAGACGACGTACCGCGTCGCCTTTGAACCGGGGCTCGACGAGAATGTCCACGCTGCGGTCATCGGCATCGCTATCGCGCTGGATATGCGCAGAGAGAAGATGCGCGACAGCTAGGTGCGGGATACGTCACTTGGCGAGCGGGGTGGGGCGGTCGGTGCTACAGTGAGCGCTGTCTGAGAACTATCTGAGAGGACGACACTGTCATGCGCATTTCCCGTAAGCCCTTGTCCCTGATCGCCGTGTGCGGCGCCGCAGCAATCGCTCTGGCAGGCTGTTCCGAGCCGAGCACCGATGACTCTGCCGCAGGCGGAAACGGCGACAGCACCGCAGAAAAGTCCGGCGAGAAGACCGTCATCACCGTCTACACCTCCGAGCCGGAGGAGAAGGTCGATGAGATCAACCAGGCGTTCACGAAGGCGAACCCGGATGTCGAGGTCGAGGTCTACCGTGCGGGCACTGGCGATCTGAAGGCGCGTATCGACGCGGAGAAGTCCTCCGGCAAGGTCGAGGGCGACATCATCTGGGCCGCTGACGCACCGACCTTCGAAGGCTTCAAGTCCGAGGACCTGCTGGCCAAATTCGATGATGTGAAGACGGACGGCGTGCTCGAGGAGGTCGTCGACGCTGACGGCTTTTATGTGGGCACCCGCCTCATCCCGACGGTCATCGCGTACAACACCGATGTCGTCGACCAGGCTGATGCTCCGGCCTCCTGGGCGGACCTGACGGACGAGAAATTCATGGACAAGATCGTCATGCCGGACCCGGCTGTCTCCGGCGCCGCGGCATTTAACGCGACGGTGTGGATGAACAACGAGAAACTCGGCGAGACCTGGGTGGAAGACCTGGGCAAGAATAAGCCGATGATCGCGGCCTCCAACGGCCCGACCTCGCAGGAGATCGCCGGCGGCGGCCACCCGGTCGGCGTCGTCGTGGACTACCTGGTGCGCGACCTGGCGGCGAAGGGCTCTCCGATCAAGGAGGTCTACGCCACCGAGGGCTCCCCGTACATCACCGAGCCGATCGCCGTGTTCAAAGATTCTGAGAAGAAGGAAGCAGCCCAGCGCTACATCAACTTCATCCTGTCGGAGGAAGCGCAGAAGATCGCTGTCGAGCAGAACTACCTGCCGGTAATCGACTCCGTGGGCACCCCGGGCGGCGCACCGAAGCTCGAGGAGATCGAGCTCATGACTGTCGACGATGAGACTCTGTCGAACGACCGCGAGCGTTCCGTCGAGTTCTTCCAGAACGCAGTCAAGTAAATCAGCGGGAAGACCGTCCCCGGCCTTCCTCTAAATCTGTCACGGTCACTCAAACGGGACGAGTCGAAACATAGTGGGCATACGTATTTCTTCCGGCGGCGTCGCTTTCGCACGGCTGGGCATCTGGCTGCTGGCGGCAGCGATCTTCATCGCGCCGCTGGCAATGGTCATCTCACTCGCGCTCGGTGGCAACCAGTTTCCGGTCTTGGTGGAGCAGGGCCTAGCCACGGCGACGTGGAATTCGGTGTACACGACATTGGCGTCGTCGATAAGCGCTGTGCTCGTTGGAACCGCTGTCGCGGTCCTGCTGGAACGAACCGATATTGCGGGCGCGGGCACGCTGCGGCTGTTTCTGCTTTCGCCGCTGCTCGTGCCGCCGTTCGTTGGCGCGATCTCGTGGCTGCAGCTCTTCGGGCGTAATCAAGGGCTCAACGCGGTGTTCGGGCGCCCGCTGTGGGACATGTACGGCGCCGACGGCATCATTTTCCTGATGATGCTGCACTCGTACCCGCTGGTGTACGTGATTGTGGCGGCGGCGCTGCGGTCGATTCCGTCCGACCTGGAGCTCGCCGCACGCGTCGGCGGGGCCGGCACGTGGACGGTGCTGCGCACGGTGACGATTCCTTTGCTGGGCCCGGCCTTGCTGAGCTCTTTCACGCTGACGGCGGTGGCGAACCTGGCGGATTTCGGCATTCCGTCGATTATCGGTTCGCCCGTGCGCTTCGAGACGCTGGCCACGATGGTCTACCGTTTCATGGAATCCGGCACGGTGAGCAATCCGCTGCAGGTGGTGTCCACCGTGGGTGCTGTGCTCATGCTGTTGGGCATCGGCGCCGTCGTGGCGGACTACCTGGTGTCCAGGCGAGCGTCGTCGACGGTGAGCGGCGGCGGGACGATGAAGCTCTCGCTCGGCAACGCGAAGTGGCCGGTGACCGTGGTGACGTGGATCATCGCATTGGCGATCACCCTGGGGCCCGTGCTGGGTTTGGCGCGTCGCGCGTTCCTGCCTGCCCCGGGCGTGCCGCTGACGTGGGAGACGATCTCCCTCGACAATTTCTCGCGCACGCTGGCGAATCCGCGCGTGCAGGAAGGCTTCATCAACTCGGTGACCCTGGCCGCCGGGGCGGCGCTGCTGTGCGGGCTCTTCGGCTGGGCGATCGGGCTGTTGGTCACCCGCACCCAAGCGCGGTCGAATACGGCGCTGAGCTTGGTCACCCTGCTGCCGTCGGCGCTGCCCGGATTGATCATCGGCGTCGGCTGGGTGATTGTGTCGCGCTACACGGACATGTACAACACCCGCTGGGTGATTCTGTTCGCCTATGTCTGCGCGTTCACGTCCATGGTGCTTCAAGCAGTGCGCGCGCCGTTGCGGAAGGTTCCGGCGGCGGTGGAGGAGGCCGCGCAGGTTTCTGGTGCGGGTCGGCTCCGTGCGATGTGGGATACCTCTGGCCGGATGGCGTTGCCCGCGGTCGCCTCGGGCGCTGTACTCGTCGCAGTGACAGCCGTGCGCGAGCTGACCATCTCGATCCTGCTCGTCGCTCCCGGCACGACCACGATCGGTGTGCAGCTGTTCAATTTGCAGCAGTCCGGTAATTACAACCAAGCCTCCGCACTCGCGCTCATGTTCGTGGCGATCGGCATCGCCGCCCTCGCGCTGACCGTGCGCAATCCCGCTAAGGAGTCATGATGAGCGACATCGATATCGTCAACCTCGGCGTCACATTCCCGGACGGCACACGCGGCCTTAACGACATCACGCTGCACATTCCCAGCGGCGAATTCGTCGCGCTCGTCGGACCGTCAGGCTCGGGAAAGACGACGCTATTGCGCACCATCGCGGGATTTATCGACCCGTCCGAGGGCACCATCGCGTTAGGCGGTGAGGACGTCTCGGCAACACCGCCGGAGAAGCGTCACATGGGCATGGTCTTTCAGCAGCATGCCGTCTGGCCGCACATGAGCGTCGCGGACAACGTCGCGTACCCGCTGCGCCGCGCGGGTGTGAAGCGCAGCGAGGTCGCCAGCCGCGTAGAGCGCACACTTGAGACCGTCGGCCTCGCGGGGTACGGAAAGCGCAAGCCGTCGACGTTGTCGGGCGGCCAGCGGCAGCGCGTGGCGCTCGCCCGCGCGATTGTCGCGGAACCGCGCGTTTTGCTTCTCGACGAAGCACTGTCCGCCCTCGACGAACCTTTGCGCGATGCGCTGCGCCGCGAGATCGTCTCGCTGACCCGCAACAATGAGCTGACCACGGTGCATGTCACGCACGACCGGAAAGAAGCCATCGCGATCGCTGACCGCATCGCTGTGCTGCGCGACGGAACACTCGAGCAATTCGACGCGCCACACGCAGTGGTCACCCAGCCCGCAAGCGCATGGGTGGCATCGTTCATCTCCGACGCCACGCTTCTCGACGGCACGGTGCGCGGGGGAGAGGTGGTCGTCGATAAGCCGGCTCTGACGTGGAAGCGTGGCGAGGTGAGCTCCATCAGCGACGCAGGAATGCTTGACGACGGCGCGGCGGTCACCGTCGCTGTCCTTCCCGATGCAGTCAACGTCGTGTCCTCCGCTGAAGGCGATGTGGAGGCGACCGTGACATCCGTGCTGTTCGAGGTCAGCAGCTATTCGGTGAATCTCGAGGCTGGTGGCGTGGAATTTCGAGCCCGCATGGCGGCTGATCCGAAGCCTGAGGTCGGCGATACCGTTGGCCTGCGCATCACCACTCCGTTGGTGTACCCGAAATAGATGTTCTGACCAGCCGATTTGGTTCTTTTCCGACTGTCCTTTACATTTATCAAGTCGCAATCAACAGCGAACGCGCCCCGTTCGTCTAGCCGTCGCCCTCTCACGGCGGTAACACGGGTTCAAATCCCGTACGGGGTACAAAGAAATACCGAAATAGTCCGGCACCACGCAGTCTTCACGGCTCAGTGGTGCCGGACTTTTTGGGTTTGCGGTCGGAAATCGGGAAACCTAGGCTGAGCGTCGAGCCAGGCTTCAATGTCGCTGACGCGGTAGAGGATCTGTTTACCAGACTTGATGTAGCGAGGACCACGACCCTCAGCACGCCAATTACACAGGGTGCCACGCGACAAGCCGAGCATCTCAGCGGCGGCAGTAGGTTTCACGGCAAGACGGGGGATATCTGCACGAGTACTCACGATTAACTCCAGACATGGAAAATTCACCCCAGCCTGCACCGTTGTGCTTAGGGGCTACTTCATGTCCGGTTCTAAATCGTTATTCCACTTACTTCGAGGACGGGACCTCGCTGGCGATACCCGGAAGGCTGGTAACCATTCTAGCCCATTTAGGGCTGTTTGAAAAAGGGGTGTTGCGAGATAAGTTGAAGCACTTTGCTGATGCAGCATATTTCGTAGTACGCGCCCTTTCGTAATTTGGCGTTCAAGCATCGAAAAAATTACGAAACGCCTGACCTGCGGTTTCGTAAGCACAGAAAAATCGAAGAACCAAATTACGAAACATGCCACAGGACTGTGACCTGCATAGAGGTACATGGCTGCGTACGTGTTTCGTAATTTCGCTACTTTTCGGCTCAACTCTTTTAGGGCAGAGACACATAGATGTTGCATATGACGTGACCCACACGTGAAGGGTGTCGGAGTATAAGGGCCCGAAGGGGGATAGGGAGATACGGGGGATGGTTCTGCCCCTGAAGCCTAGAAAAGTAAAAAACGTATTAGTTGGTAAATACCAATTAATGTCTTTCTTCTTTTTCCTTACGCGTGGGGTATAGAAGCCCCCTTATCCCCTGCCCCCTACTGTTTTACGACAGCTGCTGCCGCCGTGGCGCATAGATAGTGAGACACATCACACAAAGGCGCGCTCTACGGAGTATGGGTACAGTCGCACAGCCTTCGTGTGGCATAGCGGCAGTGGCATAGCAGCAGTGATGCATATCACATGAAAACGCGCTCTATAGAGTATGGGTACAGTCACGCAGCCTTCGCGTGGCGTGACGCAGAAAAAGAAGTACAGCGTCTCTCTTTATTTAGATGTTCTTCAAAAGAGTGAAAAATAACGAAGCGGATTGCATTTCCGCTGCTCACACTGTGTTTTTTCGTTTCGTAATTTGTTTCTTTACTTTTCGGTGTTTACGAAACGTCCTGCAAAACACCCTGTAGCCTGCGGTAACATGTTTCGTTACTTCCGTTTTAAATCCTCGCGATCAGCTGAACAGAGACGGAAGCCATTCGTTGTAGGGAAGATCGGTCTTTGAGGCCGTACCCCAGTGTGCGCCTGCATGTGCCGACGTGGCTGCTCCAGATTGAAGACCAGGTGCAGGCAGTCCGCCGTGTTCAAGCTCGCGTAGCCGGTCCGTGAGTGCCTTCTTTAGCGTCTTGAGTCCACGCTTATTGGCGGCAAGCGCACTGTCGCCTCGCGCAGCCTTGATCGCAGCACTCAGCTCTTCAAGACGAGCGTTGATCTCCCTGAGGTCCCGTGCAAGAGCTGCTCGCTCAGCTTCCCGCTCTTCTACAGATGTTGCACCATCATCCAGGCGGAGCTGTACCAGTTCGGGAGAATCCCAGACGGCAGGACGTTGTGTGCTCATGCACCCAACTCTACCATTATTCGAACCTATACAAAAGTGGTGCTATGGTTGTGTGCATGGCAAAGAAACAGCAAGCATCGAGGGCACCGCTTCAACCGGGTGAAGATACTGTTGAGCGCGTCCTTGACACGCGCACGCGAGGACCGTTTGACGAATTTTTTACCGTCAAGAACTGGGAAGGGCGCTCCAGACGGTTTCATGTCCGAGCGGCAACGAAGGGCGAATTTCGGGCTAAGGCCAAAGAGATGATCGACGGTTATCTCAACACATCCACAAGTGACTGGACGAAAGCAAGACGCATAACAGTCTTCATCGACGAGGTCAGCGAACCAGCCGTAAGTGCCGCGCGTCTGAGGCCCAATACGAAGAAGCGCTATGAGCTGGCACTGTCGCAGCTACGCCGACAGTTAGACGGGCTGACCATCGGCGACGCCGTGAGGTTCAGGACTCTTGAGCGAGCGCTCCAAGATATCGGCCGTGACCACGGTGCCGAGTCTGCACGGCAGGCACGTACCGTGCTGAGTAAGTACGTTCTTGACCAGTTGATCCGCGAAGGCATTATCGACCACAACCTGCTGAGGGGTATTTCTATCGACCTCGGGGACACCCGAAAAGGCAGCAAGCCAAGCCAGTCGCCCGCGCTCACTGATGCACAGTATGACGCAGTGGTTGATCATCTCGTAGCACGCGATACCTCCGGGCCGATTCCGCCGGGGACGGATAGGCGGCACACTTCCATTAAGAAGCACGAAATCACCGTGGCGCTGGCCGTGCTACAGGCGGGTACCGGCTTGCGCATTAGTGAAGCGCTTGCGCTCACCCGTGAGGACGTGACGGTGGACCAAGGCTCACTGGCAGTAACAGTGCAGGCAGAACACTCCAAGACTCACCGGGGGCGAACCGTACCGATGCTTGATGCGCGGTGCGAGAAATTCTGGCTAGAGCGAATCAAGGCAATCGGCCCCGGCGATCCGCTCCTTCCGGCACCAGGAGACAAGCACTCGCACTGGCGGACAGATAACGCAGTCAAGGCGTGTGCGGCGCTCTACAAAGACATTGGCGTCCAACTTGAAGACCCGGCCGTTTCTTCCATGAGATCACACGCGTGGCGCACGGTGCTCAACAACCGCGCAATCGCTCGCGGCGTTCCTGCTGAGATCCGCAGCGCCTTCTTCGGCCACACTGAAGCTATGAACGCTCGAAACTACACCGATCTCACCGACGTTTCGGCCATGCAGTCCGCGCTTGAGGGTGGTGCACTAGGTGGTGCACTAGGGGCATGATTCTGGATGTTTCTAAATGGCTCTAAATGATCGAAAACGCACTTAAACTGCATGGCCAGAATCGAATAACACCAGTTAGGCTCGAATGTAATCCGATAACCCAGAGGTCGTAGGTTCGAATCCTGCCTCCGCTACCAACTTCCGAGACCCACCAGTCTCTTCGGCTGGTGGGTCTTCTCGTTTTGCCGGCCTCGGACCGCTCGGCCCGAAGGCCGACTCCAAGGCTAGACCTTACCGTCGCCGTAAATAAGCCCCGAAATCTTGCGCCTGCAGATTCGGGGCACTATTTACCGTGAACGACGATCGTCGTGAGCGCGGCTAGGCTTAAGGGACATTTCTGCAAGGCACCACCGTTGTCTAGGGGGTGATTAGAACAGTCTGATGTAGATCCCGAAAATCGAGTTGAGCATGTGCTGAATGTTATCGCGAAGTGGGCTGTTCGGGGCCAAGGCAGCCGCGCCGCCGGTGACGACTAGTGCACTGATTGCACCGAGCAGGAATCCAATGACGCCGCCGCGCGAAGACATGCAATCCTCGTCCGAGGAGCTCTCAGAAGAGTGCGCCGAGCTTCCCGACGACCCCGAGGAAATCTCCTCGCAGGACATCCGCTCCTTAGACGGTTCCTCAGAGGGGCGTGGTTTCTGCTCGGACGGTTCCTGCGGCTTACCAGCCACAGTAGAGGTAATCGTGGTGGGCACTACCTTGGTCTCGGTCCGTGTGCCACCGGGGACCACGACCGTGGAGGTAAGCGTCGTTGGAACCTCCTTGGTAATCACCTTGGTTCCACCGTCTCCCTTAACAGTGGAAGTGACGGTAGTGGGAACGACTGTGGTCTCTACCTTGGTTGTGCCTGGTTCTTTTACAGTGGACGTGACTGTAGTGGGAACTACTTTGGTCTCGACTTCGGCCGGTGCAGGCTCCTTCACAGTGGACGTGATCGTCGTGGGCACGTCCTTGGTTTCTGTCTTTACTTCGGTGGTCGGGACCGTCGTCGTGATGACTTTGGTCGTCTTCTCTGCGGGGAGAGTAGTGGTTACCGTGGTGGGAACCTCTTTGGTTTCGGTGGTGGTGATGGTCGTAGGGACCACAGTCGTGACGACCTCAGTGGTCGTGGCAGGTGCTGGAGTGGTGGGCTCCTCTTCACGAGGTTCAGGGATAGCGCGGTCATTGTTGTTGATGGTGACCTTATCCACCAGATACGGATTGTTGGCGTTGTAGGTGCGGAAGGTGAGGGTCTCACCGGTCACATCGACGACCATGTAGTCCTCGTCGTAGTCCTGGCGCCAGAACGCAGTGGAATCGTGCACTAGCGCTGGATCCATGTTCTCCATGCGGGCATTGGGGTACTTTTTGCCGTCTTCGCCCTGGAAATCATAGAACTTACCGCCACCGGCGGAGCTGGTGGTGATGTAAAGGACCTCGCCGTCGTTGGGGTCGAGGACATCGCCACGCTTGCCCGGGGTTTCAACTGGGGTAAGGCCGTCCATGAGGTGGGTTCGGGTGTAGATGTGGTCATGGCCGCTGAGGACAACATCCACATCTAGATCTGACATTACGGGAGCTAGTTTTTCGCGGAGGACGGTGACGTCAGTATCCGTGTAGTGGGTTCCCTGAGAGAAGAAGGAGTGGTGCATGCCTACGATGACCCAGTCGTTAAAGGCGCCACGGTTCTCAATGGTCTTACGTAGAAACTCCGCATGGCGATCAATATCGGCTTCGCTATGGGCGTTAGTGTCCAAACCGATGAATAGGACGTTGTTGCGCTCGAAGTAGAAGTTGCGCAGATCTGAATCCTGATTCGGGTTGATGAAGTGCTCGTCGTAGTGCTTCATCGCCAAGTCTGACGGGTAGGTCTCGTGGTTACCTGGAATCGCATTTGTAGGGTAGTTGCGGATCGCAGGTGCAGAGAAAAAGCCGTCATACTGCGCCACGGTGGAGCCCCAGCCTTCGACCTGATCGCCCAAGGACCAAATCATGTTGGCGTCTGGGTAGTCTGCAGTGGCATTCTTGATAGTGGTGTTCCACTGATCCGTCTGCCCCTTTATATCTGTATCGACGCCGATCTGGGCGTCGGCAACGGTGATGAAGCGCCAGTCTTCCCCGAAGCTACCGGTGTTGAAGGTTTCTTCCGCAGACCAACCGCCTTCATCCGAACCAACACGGTACGTGTACTCGGTATTTTCTTTTAGCCCGGTCGCGGTGGCGTTGTTGGAGACATACGCCACGGCACCGGCATCCTTTTCCTGGGCATCGAAGGTCTGCGTGCCCTCCGGCCCGGTGATTTCGAGAACTTCCTTATCGGCTGGGCCCTTGGTGCGCCAAGACACGATCACAGAGCTCTCATCGCTTCCTGGCTGGAGCACCATGCGGAACGTCGGATCAGTCTGTGCTGAAGCTTCAAACGGTACGCCAACTTGTGCGGTGAACGTGAGCGCGGCTGCAGTGACGACGGCTACGCCTGCTGATGCCGGAGAAAAACGGAAAAGTTTCATTATTGTCTTGTTATGCCTTTGTGTGAGAAATCTTAAGGGAGCTGTCCGTCAGCAGGGAACTCCGCCGAGAAAACGGAGAGTCGAAGATGACTTCCATACAGAAACACGCACAGATGAATCCTTGGTTAATCGGAGTAAAAATCTAGAGAAAGTCCCCTACAATGGGGGTTGCAACGGGTTTGTATGTGTTGAAGGCACCTTTTTGATGGGCTTAGGTTAAGCTTCATGTCCCACGAATTTGGGTCCATGAACGGGCCGTCACACTTGAGCAATTTCTCAGCTAATTCTTTAACTCCGTCTCGTATCAATCGTCGTACAGCACTGCGCTGGGGTGCCGCCAGCGCTACCACCGCAGCTGCTGGATTTGGCCTAGCTTCTGCCGCAGCGCAACGCACCGAAACAGGAACCGCACCGCTGGATACCTACAACCAGGATTCCGACGCACAACTCCCGTTCCTCCATGGCGTCGCTTCGGGTGATCCTCTACCCACGTCAGTGGTGCTGTGGACACGCGTCACCCCGGACAGAGATTGCCTGCCGGGGTCCGGAATGGGCGAGGACGTCGATGTCGACTGGGAAATCGCGACCGACGAGTCCATGAACTCCGTGGTAGCTCAAGGCAGGGTCACTGCGTCCGTTGATCACGATCACACCGTCCATGTCGATCCTTTTGGGCTCGCCCCTGATACCGAGTACTTCTACCGCTTCCGAGTAGCATCCGGCCCGCACGAAGGAGCAGTGTCCCCGGTTGGCCGAACGAAGACTGCTCCGGCGGTTGATGCTGAGGTGGAAAGTCTTACCTTCGCTGTGGCATCCTGCGCTAACTACGAGTCCGGATTCTTTAATGCTTACAAGGACATGGCGGAGCGCGGCCGCTCAGGAGAGATCGACTTCGTGGTCTTCCTCGGTGACTACATCTACGAGTACCCCACCGGTGAATATGCTGGTAAGAGCGGAGTTGCCCGCCCGCACCACCCAGTGTGGGAAATCGTCACTCTCGAGGATTACCGCATCCGCTATGGCCGTTACCGCACGGATGCGCACCTCCAAGCAGCGCATGCAGCAGCACCGTGGGTCGTGGTGTGGGATGACCATGAGACCGCCAATAACTCGTGGCGCGAGGGAGCGGAAAACCATACCCCGGGGTTTGTGGAAGGTGAATGGACAAGGCGTTGGAACGATGCGCTGCAGGCCTACTACGAATGGATGCCGCTGCGCCAGAAGCAGCTGAGTGAGGGTGGAAAACTCTACCGCAATCTGCGCTTCGGATCCCTGATGGAACTCACCATGATGGACCTGCGTACCTACCGTGACCAAGAGACCACCTCCGCCAACTTTGGCGATCCGAACCGAACCATCGTGGGCGATGAACAGCTGCAGTGGCTGCGCGACACCATCTCGATGTCGGACGCGACGTGGATGGTGATGGGCAACTCCGTGATGATGGCCCCGATGCGCATCATGACTTTTCCGGGCAACGACGCAGCGAACGAGGGCCTGCGCTTCGTCAAGGGAAATACCTCAGGTTTCGCTGTCAACTCTGACCAGTGGGATGGCTACACCGCGGATAGGGACCGCCTTCTCGAAGCCCTTGAGGCGCGTGAGGGAAATTCTTTGTTTATCACCGGTGACATTCACTCTGAATGGGCCAACGACATCTATCGCGGTGAGAACCGCGTGGCGTGTGAGATGGTGACCACGTCGACTTCGGCGCCGAACATCGACGAAATCCTCACCACTTACACTGGCATCTACCATGCAGAAGACAATTCCACGTCCCTGCTTATTGAGGATGCCATTAAGAGCGCCAACCCGTGGGTCAAGCACTTGGATTACGACTCCCATGGCTATGCCGTTGCCAACCTGTTCCCGGGACGAGTTGACATGAACTATTATCGCGTCTCTGACGTCGAAGACCCCGACGCTTCGGTGACCTTGGCCGTGACAAAGACATGGACCCCTGAGGGCGGCTTTGACTCCTAATACCCGATCCGGGTGGGCGCCGTGGAGTGGTTAGCGGTTCAAGCTTCGAATAACCACAACCAGAGCAATGATGAGCCCGAGTAGGACTAACAATCCCAGACCACCGATAAGAGGAAGAGGGATAGCAGAGAAGAAGGAGGAGTCGTCCTTGCTTTGCGCCTGGTTATCGGCGTTGTCTCGTGTAGCTAGCTCCGGTGCCTTTGAGGGTTTCTCAGTCTCAAGCTTGACCGGTGCAAAGGTCGGTTCTGGAACTGGGTCGCCGAGAACATCGGCAACGAGGTCATACGTAAGAACAGGTAGCTGGGTGGTTTCGTCGATTTCTTGTTCAGAATGAAACTGTTCGTAGTTGACGGCGATGTATTGCTCGCCGCCCTGCCACACCTTTTCAATTCCTAGACCCACCGAACCGTTGCCGTTCGAGCCGCCGTAGCGGTTAGCAAAGAGGATGGGCGCTGGGTAGCTGAAATCGTTCTTGCTGTCTTTCTGAATGGTTGTGTGGGAACCCTCAACGTCAATCTGTGCACGGGCTTCGTTGTACGCGGTAACGATCAGGGCGTCACCCGCTCCGTTGTTCTCAAAGTCTTCGGCCTCTTCGACCATGGAAACCGTGCCGGCAACCTGCTGCCCGTGCTCGGCAGGGATACGGTAAAAGTGCGTTTCGCCGGGAACAATCTGTGCGCGTACAGGTTGTTGAGGGGTGAGCTCAGTTGCATTAGTGAACCACGTTCCGGGAGTTACCTCGGCGGGGTCGCTGGAAGCCGTGATGTGGCCTGGTTCGGTCTTTTCTTCAGCTGGATCTGGCTGTCCGTCCATATTCGGTTCGCCAAAGCGGGTGATGGTCACTTCGACGCCGAGCTCTTCATCCTGCTTCCAGTCGCCTGTCCGCTCGATAGTGAAGGCGAGTTCATCGGAATCACATCCCTCTTCACCGCCCTGGGTGCTATACAAGGTTGCGGTCTGGTATTGGTTCACCGCGATATCACTATCGGTAGCGGTGTCGAGTTCGCAGGATAGCTCAACTGATCTAACAGCTAAATGGAGTGATCCACCTTTTCGGAAGTTGTTGATGCTCGGCTCTTGCGTCGTGTTGGCGCTGATGACCACGCGCTCGCCTTCAGCAATGGGGGTGGTGAAGAAGGTCGTGGACTCAGCGGAGTACCTTTTACCTTCCGTCGGCGGAAGGCTAGTGGAGAAGGCCTCTACGTCACGGTCCACCTTGGCTGCGGCTCCTTCGGATTTGCCGCCTTCGATCTCCTCTAAGTCTGATTCGTAGGCGTTGTAAGCGCGCGGGGCGGCGCGGCGTAGTTCTTTGGCCAAGCTATCGGCGTCGGAAGCATCGGCGTAGGTGCCGCCGGTGGCGTCGGCAATGCACTGCAGTTCCTGTTGAGCCTCGGGCTCAACGTTGAAGCCCACCGTGTTAATGACGAGATCGATACCTTGTTCCTTAAGCTCCTTGGCTACGCCACACACTGGTGGCGGGGTACAGGTGGCCACGCCGTCGGAGACCAAGATGATGCTGCGCTGGCCTTCCTTTGGCAGTTCGGCCGCGGCTTTTCGCAGGGACTCACCGATGGGGGTAAAGCCGCGGGGTTGCAAGCCGTCCATGTGGGCAATCATCTTCTCAGTGTTGCCTGCCTCGGGTGGTGTTACCACGGTGATGTCTTGACAACCGGCCGCCTCATCCTCGGGCGCCTCGCCGGTATTGCCGCCGTAGGTGACAAGGCCCAGCGGGGCATCGTCGCCGGCTTCACTAATGAAGGTTCGGGCGGCCTCTTTGGCAGCATCGATGCGGGTCTGGCCGCCGGCGTCGTTGGTGATCATGGAACCGGAGGAATCGAAGACCACCATGGTGGGGGCCATAGTGCTGGAGCCAGACGGAGCATTCGACGTGGATGGGCTGGGGGATTCTACTGTCTTGTCGTCGGCAGCGGCTACTGGAAAGATCCCAGCCACAATGGCAATGGCGATGGCGGCTAGGAAGCCAAGTAACGCGGTGAATCGTGATGACGACGAGAAGCGAGGCGCTGTATTCATGTGAGTCAAGCTACATTATGCGCGGGGGCCTTGCTGTCGACAGCGGCTCGCGAGGGGAGTGGCCCCCACTGTTAACCGTCCAACGCCCGCAGATAGAAGCACCGGATCAATGCGCGCCGGGGAATATCGAGCAGCGGGCGTAGGAAGGTAAGGCGGGCGGGCTGGGAGGAGGCGTCGACAAGCAGCAGCGTGCGCCCATCCCGCAGGCGCTCTAGTGTGAAGGTTTCTTCGCCGCGCTCGATGTGGCCGGGGAGGGTGCCGTAGGTAAAGCCGCAGCGGCCTGGCTCCCTAAATACTTCCACCACTCGGCAGCGAAACTCCCACGGCCCCAACCCGAGTCTGACCTCTGCGCCTTCCTCCACGACGTCATGAGTAGCGCGCACGCGGAAGAGGCCGCTGCGCTGCAGGCCCCAGCGGAAGAGCTTGTCTGCCGCGGCGTCGAAATCGGCATCGATGATGCGGGACATGTGCAGCTGTGGGAAGCCCTCAGTTGAAGAGTACGACAGTGGCTCAAGCATGGGATTTAGCCTAGTCAAAGCACCGTCAGGTGATGCTTTGACGAAGTAAAATAGGGTGTATGCAGGAGAAACGACAACGTCTGATCGTCCCTGACTTAGCGCGCGGTACGGCTCTATTGGGGATTGCCATGGCGAACGCCGTGCAAAGCTGGATTGTGAACGAGTGGTCCGTGGGGCCAAGCTCCTCCGTGGGCGGTGTGCGTCCCGATAGCACCTTCGACGTCGTGGCTGCAGTGTTCACCGGCATGTTTGTGCGTGTGCGTGGACTGCCCATGTTTTGCATGCTGGCGGGATTCGGCATTGGTCTTATTACGGCCAGCCTGCATCGCAAGGGCTACACCGATAAGGAATCCCGCCGCGTGCTCATCCGCCGCTACGGCTTGTTGGCAGTGTTTGGTCTGGCACATGGCTTCCTGCTGTTCAATCAAGACATCATGCTGGTCTATGGCCTCATGGCCCTCGCAATGGCCTGGTGCTTGACGCTCTCGACACGTACGCTTCGGCGCATCGCCTACTGGTTCTTCGGCGGCTATGCGGTTTTCGCCGGTTCGGGTGCGGTGGCTGCTTACTTTGGCTACTTGAATCTTCTGCCCAGTTCGCGGCCGATGACCAGGGAGCTTGTCACCTTCGGTGATTTCTTCGCCCGCAACGTGCGCGGTGAGGTCGCTGCTTTGGGACAGATCCCCTTGATGTTTTTTGGGCTGACCGGTGTTTTCCTCATCGGGTACATCTGGGCGCGGGAGGGCGTGCTGGCCAGCGTTTCTGCGCACCGTCGCACCCTAGTCACCTGGGTTGTCATTGCAGGCGTGATCATCGTCTTTATTGGGCTGCCGTGGGGTCTTGCGGCTGCTGGTGTCGTGCCATCCGAACTGGAACCGGTCTTCCTCATGCTGAACCAAGCCTTCGGCTTTCTCACTGGTCCGGGCATTCTGGCTGTACTGGCACTGCTCACGGAGAACCTCAACAACCGTGTTCCCAGGTGGGCCTATGCTTTCGTGGCTCTGGGCAAGCGTTCAATGTCGGGCTACATTGCGCAGTCGATCTTTTTCATTGTCCTGGTTACCCCAGCTGGTTTAGGGCTAGGTGCGGATGCCTCGGTGAGTGGCAAGCTCGGAATCGGTCTGCTGGTCTTTGTCCTGACGCTGCTTCTTGCCGCTTTGCTTGAGGCTTGGGGCAAACCCGGCCCATTCGAGTGGGCACATCGCCGGCTAGCATACGGTCCAACGGGCCGCATCGAGCCTAAATCAGCACTTACAACGGCCTGACGATGGTTTAAGCGGCTGATTCCTCATGCAAGAGCCAGCCGCAGAGCTCCTTTTGGGCGCGGTCGACGCCTCCGGCGTAGCTTTCCTCGAGCTCCAGCTTGACGTTATCAAAAATGCGCTCTGAAATGAGCTCCGCGCGTTCTCTGCTCAGCTTCCCCCGCAGCTCATCGAGGGGAACCTTGAGCTCTGTATACGGGCTAGGACGGAAGTACCAGGATCGCATGTCCTGGGAGTAGACCACGATGATGGTCTTCGTCATGTGCGATTCCAGCACTACGTTCCCAAAGACCAGCGATGTCAGCTTCTTGGATTCCATGGTCGCGAGTGTAGACCTCTGACACCGGTTTCGTTGTGCTGGAAAGAGAAAAGACCCAGAACTAGAACGTTCTGGGTCACTGGGAAATATATTGTTTAGCGGTGGAGGCGTGCGTTAAAGATGGCAAGACCAGGGCCGTGGATTGGCTCCACCTCAACAAGCACTTTGTCCAGCCCGCTGATGTTGATGGGGCCGGAGTTAACTACCTGACCGGGCTTAACAACGTAAGACTTCGCGTACTCTGCACGGTTCTTGCCGAGGTAGACCTTCACGACGGCAGAGTCGATGCCTTCCCTGCGCTTGATGTTCTCATCCCAAGCAAGGCTAAAGGTCAGGGTGTTGTACTTGCCATTCAGATCGCCTCGTCCGACGTACGCTTCACTGTCCGATGTGGTGCGGGTACGGACCATGGTGTCGGAAATGGTTTGGCCATTGACCGTAATGCTGTTGACGTAGTCCATGTTCAGCAGGTACTGGCTCGAGTTTGGCTGAATAAGGTTCTCACTTGTCACCGATGGGCGCGGGGCTGGCTGGGTCGCGTTGCCGGGGTTAGGATTCGAGCTGCCAGCACCGTTAACGGCACCGGCGATGATGGCGATGATGGTGATAATGGCACCAATAATCTGCGGCAGGGTTTGCTCAAGCCTGTAAAGATGAATCATGAGAGCTCCTTGAGAGAGAAGAGAATCGCCAGTATGTGGCAGATTTATAATGCCTCCTGTGTGTCCACTGTGCAATAGCTGTCAGGGATTAGGTGTGAAGAGTGTTGCAGGAGGTGCAGGGGTGCGCTCAAGTGGTGGCCAGTTAAGCGAAAAGGCCTATTTTCTCGTGCCCCCGGGGGTGGGGTTCAGGCAGGGGTGACGGGTTGGACGGAGAGGTAGTTTGCCTCGCCAGCGCAGCCCTGGAGGCCTTCGACGCGGATGAAGGCACTGGCGGTTTCGCCTGGTGGGTACACGCGGAGACCATCGGCGGGTTGTCGCTGGCAGGTGGCGGGATCTATCACGTCGACGACGGTCATCTTGAGGCCCGCACGGGCAGATTTGCCGGGCTCGAGGGTTACTGTCGCACTGGGGAGGCCGGTTTCGCGCTCAGCGGCTGCGCCTAGCTGCGTGCCGTCGTCGTTCGTCACTGCGGACACACCGGGAAATCCGGTGAGAGTGCACGGAGCGTTGGAGGTGTTGGTGAAGACGATATCAGCCAAGCGAGAACCGGCTGCGCCCTGCTCATTGTTGAGGCTGATATCGAGCTGCGCTGTGGCGCAGGCACCGTCCTCGGTGCTGGCTGGAACTGTTTCAGCTGTGTCCTCCTGCGTCGCCTTAGACGACGAAGCATCCGACGCAGGACTGTCTGCTGACGCAAGCGGTGTGGACACGGCATCAGTGTCATCGGAAGCCTGCGGAGTGGCGTGGCTTTCGGGGCTCGGGGAGAGGGAAACGGGGGCGGGGGAGACGTCGGAAAGCGTGGCGTCCGTGCTGTCATCGCTGCTGCAGCCGGTCAACACGAGGGCAAGGGAACCGGCGGCGAGAACGGGGAGTAGTCGCTGCGTAGTCATGGGGTGGAGTCTAGGGTTTAGGAGGTTAGAGATCCTGCAAGGCGGGGAATACTCTCTCCTTGAGTAATGGGGCGATATCGACATCCGGAGCGGCGGGATCGACCCATGCTAGCTCGGCAATCTCTTTGTCGGGGTGCGCAACAGAGATTTCTTCTTCGTAGACATACACGTGCGCGTGGATAGTTTGTGGGGCGTCGTTGGCGGCTGGGGAGATATAGGTGGCAAGCCGGCGCAGCTTGGACATATCGACCACCGCGCGTATGGCTTCGTGGGCGATGAGCTGGGCCGCGCGGGCGGGATTGAGGGTGCTGTCAATGGAGCCGAAAGGCAGGACGAATTCTGGGGTGGACGTAGCGCGAATGACAAGAACTCGGCCGTGAGTATCACGCAGGACAATGGCGACAATTTCCGAAATGTCTGCAGCTGATGATGGCGAGGTGGGGTTCTCAGACATACCTCCATTGTAGGTCTGGGCGGGGGTAGGGGACTGTGGTGAAAGAAAAGAGGGGGCACCCGAAAGCTGTCAGTAATGTAACGGGTTGGACACAGTCCCACGCGGTTGAAACACACGCCACAGTGGACGTGCCATCATGGGTAGGTCTTATAGACCAATACGAGAAGAAGTGAAAGAGGAATTGCGTAATGCGAAGAATCCCGCACCTTAAGAAAGTCCTTGTGGGCTCGGCTTTCGCAGGTGCGTTTTTCCTGGGCAACCCGGCGGCCGGCGCCCAGGAACTTCCCACCATCCCGGAGCTAGATTCGGCGGGCATCGTGGACCAGGTGCGAGCGGATTTGGCGTCTGTGGGTATTGAGACCAAGCCGGTGGACGCCGAGCTTACCGACGCCATCGATACCGCCGTCAACGGTGCCGCCGCTCAAGCAGCACAAGACGCTTCCGCCGCAGCGGCGTCCGCGGCGGACTCTCCAGTAGCACGCCAGGTTGCGGACCAAGCACAGATGCCGGCTTTCCCGGAGGCTCCTGCCTACACCGGTGCTGATGCCATCACGGGCGACCCGCTGACCAACCCGGAGCCGATTGGGCTGCTGCAGGAGGCTACGCAGCCGGACTTCGTGCCGAAGGGCACGGATCCGAACTACGTGTGGAAGAACGACTCGTTCTCCAAACTAGCTGCAGGCAAGCCGCAGGCAGATTACGTGCTGCACCGTGTACCTGGTTCCTTCTACGATGCACCGCAGATACCCGAGGAATCCAACACTGCGATGACCGAGGGTAAGTCCCTCTACGGCCCGGGCACTCCGCTGTATATCAGCGAGGACACGATGTGCACGCTGACTGCAGCAGGTACCGATGCCCAAGGCCGCAAGGTTGGCATCACCGCTGGCCACTGCGGCAACGTGGGTGATCCTGTGTCGTCGGCGGACTCCTGGCAGGTTGGCCCTACCGGCACCCTGGTGACTAAGAACACCTACCTGGACTACTCGGTTATTGAGTTTGGTTCCAAGGCTGAGGTAACCCGCAGCTACAACGGCGTGACCGCCTACGGTGTCGGCGGCGCGGCACAGCCGGGTGAGGTTGCCTGCAAGCGTGGCGTCGCCACTGGTACCACCTGCGGTATGACCTTCCAGCACGGCAAGGAGATCTCCGTGAACCAGGTCTGCGCCATGGTGGGTGACTCCGGTGCACCAGTTTTCCGTGATGGTCGCATCGTCGGTTCCGTCTCCCGTGGACTGTTCCCAGGACTGCCGTCCTGCCGTACTCCGTGGCAAGGAGCGCTGCACAACCCGACGGTCGTCTCCAACACCGATGCCATTGTTGCGGATCTGAACCGCCGCGGTGAGGTGGGTTCTGGATTCACGCTTCCGGAGAACTAGAAGTACGTTTCTAACAAATAAGGCCCCAGATCTTTAAAGATCTGGGGCCTTATTTGATCGAAGTGACCCTATCGAAGTGACCCCATCGAAGTGACCTACGCGGCGCGGCTCGCAGGGGAGCGAAGCCGGCGTGTGGCGTTGGGGCGCCACGCGGGGTTAGGAGAGGGCGGTGAGGGCGGCCTCGTGCAGAGTGCCGTTGGTGACCAGTGCCGAGCCGCCGTGGGGGCCGTCTTCACCGCGGACGTTGGTGAAGCGGCCACCGGCCTCGGTGACAAGGAGAGCCGGAGCTGCTAAATCCCAGAGGGAAACCTCAGGCTCGGCGGCGATGTCGACTGCACCTTCGGCTACCAGGCAGTAGTTCCAGAAGTCACCGTAGCCGCGCAGGCGCCAGACCTTGTCGGTCAGGGAAATGAAGGTGTCGCGGTGAAGCCCCCACCCGGCCAGGGAGCTCATGGCCAAGGAAGCATCCTCAAGATTGGCCACCTCGGAGACGCGCAGACGTTTCGGCTCGCCGCCGAAAACGCGATAGGCGCCGCCGCCCTTGGCGGCGTACCAGCGACGTCGTAAAGCAGGAGCGGAGATGACGGAGACGACGGGTTCGCCGTCTTCCAGAAGAGCGATAAGCGTGGCCCAGACAGGGACGCCACGCACGAAGTTCTTGGTTCCGTCGATAGGGTCGATGACCCACTGGCGGCCCTCGTAGCAGGCTTCGCCGCCGAACTCTTCGCCCAAGACTTCATCGCGCGGGCGGGAACGCTTGAGTGCTTCACGGATGGCCTTTTCGCAGGCTAAGTCCGCATCCGAGACCGGAGTCATGTCCGGCTTTTCCTTCACGGAAAGGTCGGCAGCCTCAAAGCGGTGCATGGTGACAGCATCCGCATGGCCCGCCATTTCCAAGGCCAGGCCGAGGTCTTCTTTGTACTTACCCACGGAGCCATTCCTCCATCTGATCGACTACCTGTTTATTACCCGCGATACACCATTCCACACCGCCGGCTTCAACTTTGCGTGCCGCGCCGCCGGCGGCGATGACCAGCGCCTGGCCTGGATACCAATCCCAGTCCTTCACAGAATGCTGCATCCAAGCGCCCCACGTGCCATCGGCCACAGAGGAAAGATCCACAGACCCAGCGCCGAGCATGCGCACGGTGGCGAAGTGTGGGGCGACCTTTTCCCACGCTGCGGAAATCTTGGGATCGGTGATGCAGGAAGGATGGAGGTAGGTCGACAGGCACAGGTCTTCCGCGGGGGCATCGGCCAGCGGGGTGACCTCCTTGCTGTCCAAGGTGGTGGGGAAGTCACGGCCACCGAACCAGGTGTAGCCCATGGCGGGGCGGTGGACGGCGCCAAGGATGACCCCGTTGGCGTCGGTAAGCGCAAGTGCGGAGCACCAGTAGTCGAAACCGGAGGCAAAGTTGTAGGTGCCGTCGACGGGATCGATGACCCAGGTGCGGCCGGACTTCGACTCACGGTTGGCGCCTTCTTCGCCCACGATGCCGTCCTCGCCGCGCAGGGCCTCAAGTACTCCGGCGACGAAGCGCTCGGCGGCGAAATCGGCATTGGTGACGACATCCGCGCGGTCAGTCTTTTGGGATACATCTACGCCCTGCTCGCGCAGGCGCCAGGCCAGGCGGCCGGCGTTGTAGACAAGCGCCTGGGCAAGGTGGGCATCGGTATCGTCCGCGTGGGCGACGATGAAGGTCTTGATGATGGCATCGATCATCTCGGTGAGGCTTGGCTGGTCACTCATGCCGCCTATTGTCGCGCTAAATGCGGCCGATGGCTAATCAGGGAGTGAGAATAAGTAAAGTAGGGGGCTATGCGTCCGGAACAAACAGCACGACTTGAGGAACTCAGCGCCACCTTGACCTCGATTGAGAAGGTCATGGACCCGGAGGCGGTGTCCGAGCGCGTGCGCGAGCTCGAGGCTCAAGCGGGGGATCCGTCGCTGTGGGACGACCCCGGCCATGCCCAGAAGGTGACCTCAGCCCTTTCGGCGGAACAGGCGAAGCTGCGCAAGCTGACCTCCCTGCGAGGAAGAATCGAGGATCTACCCGTCATGGCTGAGCTGGCGGAAGAAGAAGGCGATGAGGCCTCCCAGGAGTTGGTGGATACCGAGCTGAAGGAGCTGGGCGCCGCCATCGAATCACTCGAGATCACCACCATGCTCTCCGGCGAGTATGACGAGCGCGAGGCTGTCATCAACATTCGCTCCGGCGCCGGTGGCGTCGATGCCGCGGACTGGGCGGAAATGCTCATGCGCATGTACACCCGCTGGGCGGAGAAGAACGGCCACAAGGTGGATGTCTACGACATCTCCTATGCCGAGGAAGCCGGCATCAAGTCCGCCACCTTCGTTGTCCACGGTGAATACATGTACGGCCAGCTCTCCGTGGAACAGGGCGCGCACCGCCTCGTGCGCATCTCGCCCTTTGATAACCAGGGGCGCCGCCAGACCTCGTTTGCTGAGGTGGAGGTTCTTCCGGTGGTGGAGCAGACCGACTCCATCGAGGTGCCGGATTCGGAGGTGCGCGTGGATGTCTACCGCTCGTCGGGACCGGGTGGGCAGTCGGTGAACACCACGGACTCGGCAGTGCGCCTGACGCACATTCCGACCGGAATCGTGGTGACGTGTCAGAACGAGAAGTCCCAGATCCAAAACAAAGCTTCTGCTATGCGCGTGCTGCAGGCGAAGCTGCTGGAGCGCAAGCGCCAGGAGGAGCGCGCGGAGCTCGATGCGCTGGGCGCGGGCGGCAATGCGTCCTGGGGAAACCAGATGCGCTCCTACGTTCTGCACCCCTATCAGATGGTCAAGGATCTGCGCACAAACTTTGAGGTCGGTGACCCGTCCAAGGTGCTGGATGGCGATATTGACGGCTTCTTGGAGGCGGGCATTCGGTGGCGCATGGAGGGCAACGAGGCCTAGGCTTCAGTGACAATTGTTGCTACTGTTGCTTAAGTGATCACTTTTGAGAATGTGTCCAAGGTCTACGCGACGTCAACCCGGCCCGCATTGGACAATGTGTCTTTTGACATAGACGACGGCGAATTCGTCTTCCTGATCGGTCCCTCGGGCTCGGGAAAGTCCACCTTTCTGCAGCTCATGGTACGCGAAACAAATGTGAGCTCCGGTGATATTTACTTCGGGGACTTCCACGTCAACGCGCTCAAGGGTCGCCAGATTAACCAGCTGCGCCAGTCCATCGGCTATGTCTTCCAAGATTTCCGTCTGCTGCCCAAGCTCAATGTCTACGACAACGTAGCGTTTGCTCTGCAGGTCATCGGCAAGAAGAAGTCGCGCATTGCGAAGCAGGTTCCGGAGGTCCTCGACATGGTGGGCCTCGGCGCCAAGCAGCACCGCATGCCGCACGAGCTTTCCGGCGGTGAACAGCAGCGCGTGGCCGTTGCGCGTGCCTTTGTGAACCGTCCCAAGCTGTTGCTTGCCGACGAACCCACGGGCAACCTCGATCCCGCTACTGCTGCGGAGATCATGGCCTTGCTGACGAAAATCAACCGCCGCGGAACCACCGTGGTGATGTCGACGCATAATGCGCGCGCGGTCAACGACGCCCGCCAGCGCGTCATCGAGCTGCACAACGGCACGCTCGTGCGCGACGAAAAGAACGCGATGTACGGGGAGGCGCTCTAGATGAACTTAGGCTTTGTTTTTCGCGAGGCCTTTAAGGGGCTCGGCCGCAACATCACCATGACCATCGCCATGGTGATCACCACGGCAATTTCGGTGGCACTGGTGGTCGCTGGCGTGCTCGTGGCCCAGATGACCAAGGACACCAAGGATATCTACCTTGAGCAGGTAGAGGTCATGGTGCAGCTCAACGAGGACATCTCTGCTAACGACTCAGAGTGCAAGGACGCTGCCTGCGCTGGGTTGAAGAAAAAACTGGAGGCAGACGATGAGATTGAATCCGTGGGCTATCGCAGCCAGAAAGAATCCTATGAGCGCTTCGTTGAACTGTTCAAGGAAACTGACCCAGTCATGGTGGAGGAAACATCACCGGACGCGCTGCCCGCGGCTTTCCACGTACGCCTGAAGGACCCGACGGACACCGCGCCTATCGACGCCATCGCGGATGACCCCGCCGTTACCGACGTCATCGACCAGCAGGAAGATGTGCGCAGCGCCGCAGGCAACCTGGACGCGATCCGCAATGCCACCTTTATCCTCGCCGGGGTGGTGGCGCTGGCGGCCATCATGCTCATCGCCAACATGGTGCAGATTGCCGCCTTCCAGCGCCAACGCGAAACCGCCATCATGCGCATGGTGGGCGCATCGCGCTGGATCACACACGCCCCGTTCATCGTCGAGGCGCTCCTAGGTGCGCTTGGCGGCGTTATCTTCGCCGGGGCAGGCATCGTCTTGGGCAAGAACCTGGTCATTGACCCGGCACTCAAGGACCTGTATCAGAAGCAACTCTTGGCGCCCGTGACCTCGTCCGATGTGTGGACGGTGCTGCCCCTCGTCGGCATTGTGGCGCTGGTTCTGGCGGCGCTCACGGCACAGGTCACTATGCGCGCCTACGTTCGGACCTAAGCTCGCACACGCGATGTGGTTTTTGCCTGGCTGTGGCGTAATATAGTCCGAACTATGGCGAAGAAGGCAAAGAAGAAAAAAGGGGCAGTGGCCGATAACAATTCGACACTGGCCACCAACCGACGTGCCCGCCACGACTACACCATCCTTGACACCCTGGAATGCGGCATGGTGCTCGTGGGCACCGAAATCAAGTCGATGCGCGAAGGTAAGATTTCCCTGGCGGATGCCTTCGCCACTATCGACGACGGCGAGGTCTACATCCGCAACCTCCACATCCCGGAGTATTCCCAAGGTTCGTGGACGAATCACTCGCCCAAGCGCACCCGCAAGCTGCTGCTGCACCGCCGTGAGATTGACAAGCTCATGGGTCAGGTGCGCGATGGCAATAAGACGCTGATCCCGCTCAAGGTGTATCTGAAGGACGGCCGCGCCAAGTGCGAGCTGGGACTGGCCAAGGGTAAGCAGGATTACGACAAGCGCGAGGCCATCAAGCGCCGCGACCAAGACCGCGATATCACCCGTGAGCTGGGCCGCCGCGTGAAGGGCATCAACGCCTAACCAGTGGACGTCTAGCCTGGGTGCCATGATTTATACGGCCAAGGTTCATGACATTATTCACGGTGACGAGGAGCTGCGTGGGGAAGCGGTGCTCGTCGATAAGCTCTGGCCCCGCGGCGTGGCCAAAGAGCGCCTCGATTACGACCACTGGTTCAAGCACGTGGCTCCCAGCGTGGAACTACGTAAGTGGTGGGGACACGATGCTGACAGCTTTGAGGAGTTCGCGCAGCGCTACCGTGCGGAGCTCGACGACAACGACAGTGAGGAGCTGAAGCAGTTGCGCCAGTTTGCCGCGGCTGGCGACGTCACCCTCCTCTTCGCCGCCAAAGACCGCTAGGTGAACCACGCCGTCGTGCTCAAGGCGTGGCTCGACGAGCGCTAGACGAAAAGCCCCCAGATGGCGGCGCCCACGGCGATGAGGCCCGTAACGACAACGAATACGTTGCTCGGGCGGCCGCGGAACTGCTTGAGAGCATCAATTCGGTGGATGGCGTACATCGGCAACAGGTACAGGATCGAGGCGATGAAGGGGCCACCGATGGCCTCAATGAGGCTAAGAATCGATGGATCGATGATGGCAACGACCCACGCTGAGACAAAGATGATGCCATGCATGATGGAGGTCAACTGCTTTTCTGACAGCTTCTTCGTAGCTCGAGGAGCTGCGGTGCGCAGGAGGTAGTTACCGCCCTCGGTCGCGCCCAGTACGTGGCCGAAGTAGGAAGAAATGATGGCCACCATCGCGACGATGGGGGAGATGAAAGCCAAGACCGGCACACCGGTGACGTTGGCCAGGTAAGACAGCACCGGCAGGTTCTGCTCGCGGGCCTCAGCCAGACCATCCGCGCCGAGGGTGAGCGTGCAGGACCATACGAAGAACATGGTGAACACGGTGAGCAGAATCGCGGTGAGCGCCAGTGCGCGCGAGGCATTCTCGGAGCTCTTCTCTCGGCCGTGTGCAGCGACCATAGCGAGGGAGAACTGCGAAATCGCCGGCGAATGGTTAAAGGAAAACACCAGCACCGGAATGATGAGCGCCACCGCGCCGACGACGCGCCAATCATTGTTGCCCACCTCCATGAAGGAGGCAATATCCCAGCGCGGGATGAGATAAATAGACAGCGCGCCGAGGCAGAAAATCAGCGGGTAGACCAAGAACTGCGTGACGGTGAGCACGATGCGCTGGCCAAAGGCGAAGACGATGGTCATCACGCCCACCAACAGGAAGGACAGCAGAGGGCGGGAAATGGTGGGACCATCCAGCTGGTTAACGATGAAACTGTTGACCGTATTTGTAATGGACACGCCATAAATCAGCACGATGGGGAAGATCGCGCAGAAATATACCACCGAAATGATACGACCTGCGGTCTTGCCGAAGTAGTCGGTCACCACGGCAGTGATGTCCTCACCCTGGCGCGGTGACACACAAATCATGCGTGCCAGTCCGCGGTGGGAGAAGTACGTCATCGGACCGATAAGAAGGGTGGCTACCAGCAGTGGCCAAAATCCGAAACTGCCGGCGTTGATGGGGAGGAACAGAATGCCGGCGCCCACGGCGGTTCCGAAGAGCGAAATCGCCCATTCGGTGTTGCTGGCTTGTTTCTGGTCGGTGTGTACGGAGGCAGAGTTCTCGGTCGTTGAGCTCACTTCGCTACCTTCAACTATTTTGACGGATGTGACTAGCACACCTTAGCAACGATGAATTTATTTCAGATCACAAGGATGGATTTAAAGAGACTGTGGAACGCGCTTCTTGCGGGAATAAGCCTGAATGCACTAGCGTTATACAAACCGTAGAGGAAGCGCGAGCTTTCTTTACAGCGCTTTTCGCAGCAATGTTTTCGCACAGTTGCGGACAAGGGGTCGACTTGGTTTCGACTTCGTACATTGAGCCAGGGGAAGCGTGCCGGTGCAGGCTAGAGACCACCGTTAAGCGTCGTAGCAACCAATAAACGCAGAGAAGAACTCTCAGCGTGACTACGCCCTCGCTGCCTAATTCCAGCGACGCGTGTCTGTCAGCCTAGGTTTGGTTCCTGACCTAGATCCTGGCATCGACTAGGGAACTTGCCTGACCGGTTTGTTGTTCGGCCGGTTGGGGACTTTTAGAGCAACTGGGCCCATCATCCGGAGCGTGTTTGCCCGAGCCGGAGGGCCGAGTAGAGATCCTGTGCAGACTGCGCACGGAGAAGCCCTGGCAAGATGACGAAGGACCCGGGTTCAATTCCCGGCGGCTCCACCGTGAAGCCCCAGCTAGATAGCGTTCTAGCTGGGGTTTCTTTTCGTTTATGGGATGTGGTGAGGGGAGGCCGCTTTAGTTCAGCTCTTCTCGGCACTGTTCCTTGGTCTTGCCGGAGTCGAGGCAGTTTGCCCAGTCAATTTGCCCCTGTACCCATGGGCTAGGCTTGCGCGGCTGTTGCTGTTCTGGCGTGGGCGGAACGCCTGCGTTTGCTTCGTCTTCGAGGTGCTGCTCACCACCCATGGTGTCGAAACACCATTGGGAATAGGAGACGGTGCCGTCAGACCAGCGTGCTGACCCTGGGGTGCCCTCGAGGCATTCCACAACAACGGGCTCTGCGGGGGCTTGCTCGACCGCGGGAGCCTCAGCTACTGGATTATCAGCTTGTGGGGAAGCCATGGTGGGATCGGGTTCTTTGGCTTCTGGCTTCGTGGTCTCCGCTTCTGTAATCTCTATCGCGCTAGTGTGCTCCGTGCTCGAGGGCGCATCGGACGTCTCAGGTGAAGATGAAGCCGCGCTGCTCGGTGGAGCCGGAGCAGGCTCAGTGTTGGAGTTACACCCAGCCACGGCGATGGCAAGTGCGGTAAGCGCGATGGTGAGCTTCTTCATGCTGATGTCCTTTCGGGAGGAAACTGCTAGATCTCGAGGTCTGGCGAGTGTCGTCGGATTTGTGTGCGGCAGTGGTTATGCCAGTCAGGTTAGCCATAACCGCCACGGCAACTGTTCCTCACGGGGAATGGTCATCGTCGGACATAGTATTGCTGCATGACTTTTGAGCCACAACGCGTCACTGTTGTCTTGTTCGAGGGCTTTGAGCTTCTCGACGTCTTCGGGCCCGTCCAACTGCTTCAAGCCGTCCCTGACGTCATCGTGGATTTCGCCGGGCCCACGGGCGAGCCAGTTGCTAGCTCTCAAGGCGTGGAAGTGGTGCCGACAATTTCTTATGAGCAGATTGAGCAGACTGACATCATTCTTGTCCCAGGCGGCAAAGGAACCCGGCAGCTCGTAACGAACAAATCTTTTCTGGCTTGGCTTCGTGGCGTGGGCTCGCAGGCGCCTATGGTTGCCGCCGTGTGCACGGGTTCTGCGGTCCTAGCGGCGGCGGGGCTCTTGGAGGGCTATGCCGCAACGAGCAACAAACGCGCGTTTGCGTGGGCGAGCTCCTTTGGGGAGGCTGTGGCTTGGCAGCCGGAAGCACGGTGGGTACACGACCGAAATCGATGGACTTCCTCAGGTGTTGCGGCTGGGATGGATATGACGGTCGCGCTCATTGCTCATCTCAGATCTGAAGAAGTGGCGCTGGCTGCTGCCAACCTTGCAGAGTATGAGCCGCACCGCGACAGCGAGTGGGATCCTTACGCGCGGCTTTATGGGCTGGCGTCGTCGAGCGGCGACGATGCTGAGTGAGGGGGGCGTCGTGGCTCTCGGGCAGATTCTGTGACGCTCACGGTATATAAGGGGCTAAAATGGGCGATTTTTTCGCCGCTATCTGCCGTGAATGTAGCGGGGGCAAAGCTTGTAATGGGGTAGGGGCCGGAAAAGCGGACTAAGGCAAGTCGGAGAAAAATGTGACGTGGGTCCGAAATATTTGTTACTTGAGTTACATTCCCGTGGTAGCCTTTCCCCAACAGTGTGACGTGGAGCACTGGGACTGACCCCTACGACAGGAGTACCTATGAACAGCCCGACCAACGCAGCGCCACAAGGCGGCGCTGGTACCGCGGAGAAGCCCAAGGCGAATTCCGTCAAGGCAGAGCAGAACAAGAGCCCGCAGCCTAGCGGGGGAATGCTGGACAAGTTCCTCAACGGTGTGGAATACATCGGCAACAAACTGCCGGAGCCCTTCACCATCTTCTTAATCCTCTTCCTGATTACGGGCGTGCTGTCTACCATCATGGCGAAGATGGGCGTGGAGATTAAGATTCCAGGCTCAGATGAAATCCAGCCGGTCAAAGGCCTGTTTACCGGTGAGGGGCTGACGTGGTTCACCACGACGATGGGTGAGAACTACATCAACTTCCCGCCGCTGGTCACGGTGCTGCCCATCATGTTGGCCGTGGGTGTGGCGGAGCGCTCCGGCATGCTCTCAGCCCTTATCCGCAAGCTGTTCGGTTCGGCGAAGCCGTGGCTGTTGCCGTACGCAGTGGGCGTTATTGGCGTGACGGCGTCCGTGATGGCAGATGCTGCGTTCGTCATCGTCCCGCCGCTGGCTGCCATGGTATTTAAGGCCGCGGGCCGCCACCCCGTTGCCGGCCTTATCGGTGGTTTCGCCGCCGTCGGCGCAGGTTATTCGACCGCCTTGGTGCCCACCTCGCTGGATGCCCTGTTTGCAGGAATTACGACCGCAGTCATGGACACCTTGCCGAACACGGAGTTTGCTCCGGTCAACGCGATGTCGAATTACTACTTCAACGTGGCCTCTTCCATTGTTTTGGGTGTGCTTGCCGGTTTCATCATCGACAAGGTGATTGAGCCGCGCATGTGGCAGCAGGAGGTTCCTACTGAGGAGGATATCGATCCCGAGGACGCCGCTGAGCGTGGTGATCGTGACGAGAACGGTGAAGAGCTGACCGCCGAGCTGCGCCCAGAGGAGAACAAGGGTCTTATCTGGTCCGGTGTTGCCACGGTTATTCTCACCGCCGTCATCCTCTTCGCGGTCCTTCTACCAGAATCCCCCTGGCGTAACGAGGAGGGCAGCTTCTTGCCCAAATCGCCGCTGCTGAACTCCATCGTTTTCATTGTCTTTGCCTACTTCTTGGTGCTCGGTGTGGTCTACGGCCGGGTTGTCGGCACAGTCAAGGGGATCAATGACGTCGTCAATATGATGATCGGCGCACTCAAGGACATGATGAGCTTCCTTATTCTGGCGTTCATCTTGGGCCAGTTTGTGGCGCTGTTTGCTTGGACCGGCATCGGTACCTTCACCGCGGTCAAAGGTGCGGCCTTCCTCGAATCCATCGGTCTTACCGGCTTCCCGGCCATCTTCGCCTTCATCGCGCTGGCCTCCTGCCTGAACCTGCTGATCATTTCCGGTTCCTCCATGTGGACGCTCATGGCGGCGGTCTTCGTGCCTATGTTTGCGCTGCTTGGTTACGAGCCGGCCTTCATCCAGGGCGCGTTCCGCGTGGGTGACTCGGCAACCCAGATCATTACCCCGCTCAACCCGTACATGATTGTTATGCTGGGCTTCCTCCAGCGCTATGAACGCGAAGCAGGCCTGGGAACGCTGATGTCGCGCCTCGTGCCGTTCGTTGTTCCATTCTTCACCGCGTGGGCTATCTTGCTGGCTATCTGGTTCTATGCCGATCTTCCACTAGGCCCCGGTAATGCGGTCATGATTGGGTAGAAGTATGACTCAACCCAACACTCCCTCGACGGCATATCTGGAGGCGATGGAGGGGGACGTCGCCAAGCGCGTGGCGTCTGCCACCCCGCCCGAACATACTGAGGAGGATTACCCCGGCCAGGAGAAGGCGTGGGACGCCTCTGCGGCACTAGCGGAGGGGCTGCGGGAAACCGCCGCGCACATCGTAGCGGACCTGCATGCCCACCCGGAGACCGCCTTCGAAGAGCATCGTTCCATGGCGGTGCTGGCGGACATCGTCGAAGAACATGGTTTCTCTACGCGCCGCGGGGTCTATGGAGTAGATACCGCCTTTGAGGCCACGTGGCGAAGCGAGGACTTCGACCCGAAGCGTCACCCCACCGTGGCCATCTTGGCGGAGTATGACGCACTGCCGCAGATTGGTCACGCTTGCGGTCACAACATCATCGCCGCGGCGGGTGTGACGGGATTCCTCGCGGCGACCGCTGCGCTTGTCGACGTCCCCCTGCCCGGCCGCATCCTCCTGCAGGGAACCCCAGCGGAGGAGGGGCATTCCGGCAAGGAATACATGATTCGCGGCGGCAGCCTAGACGGCGTGGATGCTGCAGTCATGATTCACGGATTTGGCTATGACATCGGCGCTCATGCCTGGGTAGGTCGGCGTATCTTGCGCGTTCGTTTTCGTGGCGTGGCCGCCCATGCGAGCTCGCAGCCCTTTATGGGGCGCAATGCCCTCGACGCGGCGAGCTTGGCCTATCAGGGCATCGGGCTAATGCGCCAACAGATGCCGCCGTCAGACCGCGTTCACGCCACCATGGCGGGTGGTGACAGGCCGTCCATCATTCCGAAGAGCGCGGATATGCACATTTACGTGCGCTCTTTAGGCACGCGCACCCTTATGGACCTCTCCGGACGCGTCGAGGACATTGTGCGGGGCGCGGCCCTAATGGCTGGCGTTGAGGTAGACCTCGAGTGGGATGAACACCCGATGACACTGCCGGTGCGCAATAATGCTCCGCTCGTTGAGCGGTGGGCGGCCACGCAAGCGCGCCGGGGGCGCACGGCGTTGCCGGCTGGGACGGTGCCGGACACCGTGGCGGCGTCGACAGATTTTGGCAATGTATCGAATCTGGTGCCGGGCCTGCACCCTATGGTGAAAGTCTCGCCGTCGGATGTAGCGCTGCATACCGAAGACTTCGCGCGGTGGGCCGCCACGCCCCAGGCGGTCGACGCCGCAGTGGATTCTGCGGCTGGCTTGGCGCAGGTCACGCTGGATTTCTTAGCGGACCCGGAATTTCGGCGCGCTGCCCGCGAGGACTTCGATAAGCAGGGCCCAGTCGCAGTGGATACCCTTCTGGCGGGAGGAGCAGGTACCCCCGCGAGGAATTAAGAAACAATAGTGTGCTTGAAAGGTAACCCTTACATAGGTTAGGTTAGGCGGCGACGTTATTTACCGACTGTGGTTAGCCACACCTAATACGCAAGGACACCATGTTCACGATTTCCCGCCGCGCCTTCGGCACGACTACCGCCAAGATTGCTGCGACCGTTTCCGTCGCGGCACTGGCGTTGACCGGCTGCTCCTCCAACTCCGCCGAGGAGACCAATGGGGCAGCGGGTTCTGCGGCAGCAGATGCCTCCTCCATCACTCTGGAGGATAACTTCAGTGAAAAGTCCGTTACCACCCCGGTGGAGAACCCGGCGGTGACGGATAACCGTGCCTTTGCGGTATTGGCTCAGTGGGATATTGACCTGGCAGCGGCACCGCTGCCGCTGGTGCCGAAGTCCCTGCGTGATACCTACAGCAAGGACACCGTCGAGGTGGATCTCGGCTCGCACAAGGAGCCGGACCTCGAGGGCCTCGTGGCAGCCGAGCCGGACGTGGTGTGGAACGGACAGCGCTTCGAGCAGCACCAGGAAGACATGGAGAAGCTGCTCGAGGACGTTTCTGTTCTCGACTTCGAGCCGCGCGACGGCGAGGACTTCTTCGAGGAACTCAAGCGCCACACCGAAGCACTTGGCCAGGTCTTCGGGCATGAAGAGGACGCCGAGAAGCTCATCGCAGACTTCGATGATGCTGCTCAGCGCGCCAAGGAGGCCTATGACCCGGAGCAGAAAGTCATGGCCGTCAACACCTCAGGTGGCGAGATTGGCTACATCGCGCCGCAGGTTGGCCGCACCTTTGGACCGGTTTTCGACCTGCTCGGTCTGACCCCGGCACTGGAGGTGGACAACGCTTCCGACGACCATGAGGGCGACGACATCTCCGTCGAGGCTATTGCACAGTCGAATCCGGATTGGATACTGGTCATGGACCGCGACTCTGCCATTTCTAAGGAAGGCGAGCAGGTCACCCCGGGCGAGAAGCTGGTCAAGGACAACGCGGCGCTGAAGAACGTCACCGCGGTCAAGGACGGAAATGTCTACGTCGCGCCGCAGGACACCTACATTGATGAGTCCATCATTACCTACACCGAAATCCTGAACGCGCTTGCCGACGCCTTCGAAAAGGCCAACGCCTAAAACTTAAAGGAGCAGTGTGAAGACCGTGACGGTGCGGATGGGCACACAAGATGATCGTGGGCGCATGCCCACGCGCAGCTCTCGTGGACCCGTTGTCACATGGACGCTGGGCCTCGGTGTGCTCGGCGTAGTTGCCCTCCTCACCCTGTCCCTCATGGTGGGGGAGTACAGCATCCTTGATAATGAGGATGGCTGGACCATGTTCTTCACTACGCGCGTGCCGCGCACGATTGCTCTCGTCCTAGCCGGTGCGGCCATGGCGATGAGTGGGTTGGTGATGCAGCTGCTGACCCAGAACCGCTTCGTAGAACCCACGACCACAGGTACCACTGAGTGGGCCGGACTGGGCCTGCTCTTTTCCCTCATTCTTTTCCCGCATGCATCGGTGTTGGTGAAGATGCTCATCTCCGTGGCCTTCGCGTTTGCGGGGACTATGGTCTTCTTCGCTTTCCTGCGCCGAGTCGCACTGCGCTCCTCGCTCATTGTGCCCATCATCGGCATCATGCTCGGCGCCGTTGTGTCCGCAGTGTCCTCCTATGTAGCGTTGCGCACGGACACGTTGCAGCAGCTCGGCATCTGGTTCATGGGTTCCTTTACCTCCGTCTATGAGGGACAGTATGAGGTCTTGTGGGTCGTGTTACTCGTCCTCGTCGCGGTATACAGCTACGCAGACAAGCTCACCGTCGCTGGTCTTGGCGAGGATATCGCCACCAACATTGGCTTGAACTACCAGCGGATGATTCTGTTGGGTACGGGTCTTATTGCGGTGGCGACTGGCGTGGTCACCGTCGTCGTGGGCGCGCTGCCCTTCCTGGGACTGATCGTTCCGAACATGGTGAGCATGCTGCGCGGCGATGACCTGCGCTCCAACCTGCCGTGGGTATGCCTGCTGGGTATTGCTACCGTAACGCTCTGTGACATCCTCGGCCGCGTTATCATTGCTCCGTTTGAGATGCCCGTCTCCGTCATGCTTGGCGTCGTCGGTGCCATCGTCTTTGTCGTTCTGATTGTGAGGTCAACCAAGTGAGTGTGCGTATCTCCGTTCCAGCAACGACTGCTCAGCCACAGGTGGATCACTCGCGCCGCAGCGTGGGCAGCTTCCAGTCCGCTGCCGCTGCGCGCAAGTACTGGATTATCCTCGGCGCCCTCATCGCCGCGGGCCTCATCTTCGCTTTCGGCCTGTTGGCCTACGACAATCCCATGGATTTTGGGACCCGGAAGTGGTGGCTCATTGCACGCCGCCGCGCTGATGCAGTGACCGCGATGGCGATTGTTGCGGTGTGCCAGGCGGTGGCCACCGTGGCGTTCCATACCGTGACCAATAACCGCATCTTGACGCCCTCCATCATGGGCTTTGAGTCCCTCTACGTGGCGATTAATACTGCCACTATCTTCTTCCTAGGTGCCGCTGGCCTGACGCAATCCCGCAACGTGGGTATGTTCCTTGTTCAGCTGGTGCTCATGGTGGGATTGTCGCTGATTCTGTATTCTTGGCTGCTCACCAGCCGCCGCAACAATATGCATGCGATGCTGCTGGTGGGCATCATCATCGGCGGTGGCTTGGGCTCGTTGTCTACCTTTATGCAGCGTATGCTCACGCCGAGTGAGTTCGACGTGCTTACCGCGCGCCTTTTCGGCTCAGTCAATAACGCCGAAACCGAGTACTATCCCATTGCCATTCCGCTCGTTATTGCGGTTGCGGCGTTGATGTTCTTTAACTCGCGCCGTCTCAACGTGCTGGCGCTAGGCCGTGATGCCGCTACCAACCTTGGTGTTAATCACAAGGTTAATGCTATCTACACGTTGATTTTGGTCTCCATCCTCATGGCCACGACCACAGCCCTTGTGGGCCCCATGACCTTCCTGGGCTTCCTCGTGGCCACCTTGGCCTACCAGGCAGCGGAGACGTACGACCACCGCTATCTCTTCCCGATGGCCATGGCCACCGCCTTTGCCGTGCTTACCTGCGCCTACTTCCTCATGCAGCACGTCTTCTATGCCCAGGGCGTGGTGTCCATCATCATTGAGCTGGTGGGGGGCAGCGTCTTCCTCTTTGTCATTCTGCGAAAGGGCAAGCTGTGATCAAGCTTTCCAAGGTCTCTAAGGCCTATTCCGGCGAGACCACCATTGGCCCCGTCGATCTGGAAATTCCCACCGGAGGTATCACCGCTCTTATTGGGCCGAACGGTGCGGGCAAGTCCACGATGCTCACCATGATTGGCAGGCTTCTCGACGCCGACGAGGGCACCATTGAGGTCGCCGGTTACGACGTCTCCTCCACAAAGTCTGAAGATTTGGCCAAGATCCTGTCTATCCTGCGCCAAGAGAATCACTTCATTACCAAGCTCACCGTGCGCCAGCTCGTCAGCTTCGGACGCTTTCCCTATTCAAAAGGCCGCCTGACCGCCGAGGACGAAGACATAGTCTCGCGCTACATTGACTTCTTCCATTTGCGCGAACTGGAAAACCGCTACCTCGATGAGCTGTCCGGTGGGCAGCGTCAGCGCGCATACGTGGCAATGGTGCTGTGTCAGGAGACGGACTACGTGCTTCTCGACGAACCCCTCAACAACCTCGACATCTCCCATTCCGTCGAGATGATGAAACATCTACGCAGGGCCGCCAAGGAATTTGGCCGCACCATCATCATTGTTTTGCACGACATCAACTTCGCTGCACGCTACGCCGACTACATTTGTGCCGCGAAGGATGGCAACATCGTGGCCTTCGGCGGGCCAGATGAGATTATGCGGGATGACATCCTCACCCCGATCTTCGAAACGCCTATCACAGTGATCGATGGTCCGGATGGGCTTTTAGCCTGTTACCACTAGAAAGTCCGAAAACTCATCGCCTGGAGTGCTGTTAAAAATGAGTACTAGCCAGGCGATTTGTTGTTTGTTGGGGGTGTGCGTATATTTATCGGGGTCGCCGCGAGGTAGCCGTTTGGTTAACTGGTGGTAGATGTTTGAGCAATGTTTGTTCGGCGGGTTTGACTTTGGTTGGGCTTGTTGGGTAATGTTGTTCGAGCCGCTTGCGAGAGGTTAACGTTTGGTTAATTTTCTTGTGGTGTGCGGATGATGTGTGAGAACTCAATAGTGTGCCAATGTACTTTTTTGTGTTGGTTGATTGTAATCATTGTTGGCCGTGATGCGTTGTATGTGTGTTGTGGTTGGTGTATGCCGGATGGCGCTTTTTTCAAGCGGCGTCATTGTAAACATTTTAAGTTGTTTGGGCGTATTGATTATTTTCTTCTGACTAGGCCAATCTCCTTTTTGTGCCCCGTCGGGTTGGGGGTTGGTTGAAGTTTATTTTCTTTATGTAATTTTTGGATAGCCAGTTCAGGCGATGCTGCTGTTGGTGGTGTTGTTTGTTGTGGTTTGTCTTTTTTGTCTAGGTTTGGGCTTTTCACGGCCTTTTTTGTGGAGAGTTTGATCCTGGCTCAGGACGAACGCTGGCGGCGTG
>NZ_JSEF01000007.1 GCF_000805675.1 Corynebacterium minutissimum
CCTGCTAACGCTGATGGTACTGCAACCGGGAGGTTGTGGGAGAGTAAGAAACCGCCGACACCAAACAACAAATAAACAACTCAATAAACACAGAAGAGACCGTTGAAACACCACCAGTTTCAACGGTCTCTTCTTTTTCGGTTTTCCACAAACCCAGCCCACCGCACCCGCACCGGCGGCAAAGCTTCTGCTCTGAACCAGTGCGCCCTCTGGGCTAGAATTGGACTGCTATCTACACTTTCCTAGGAGAAGGGGGTTATGTTAATGAGACGCATGATGGCGCGGATAGGGTTCACTAGTATTGTCTCCCTATTACTCTCCTCTTGTAGTTTTAATGACCCATTGGCTTCTCATCTCGCGTCCCTAGGACGATCGGGACATGCAATCCCCGTTACTGAGTCCATCACACTGGAGGAACTCTACGGACCAGAGTGGACTGAGTTTTCGGTCGTGTGCCCATACACTCCGTATCAAACAGTCAAAGAAACACTTATGGCTGATGATCCCCCTGTTCCAGAACACGGCTTCTCCGATCAAGAAAACTTCCTCTTTCTTAGAGGAAAGGGCGACAGCGAACAATGGGTGAAGTTCTCTCGAGAGGCTCTCGATCTGTGTTCTCCATCAAGTCCGTCTTCTGTAATCATGGAGCCAACGACAGTTGCTCTCAGTTTTTCTCTGGATAATCCGGGTAGTGCTTGGATTCTAACCGGCTTGAACAAGTAGTCATATGGGCTCGCTGCTCCTGGGCAGTATCGGGAACACTCAGATTGGTGTCAGCGTGCACGCGACGACCGATGCAGCATCCTGTTTAATAAAGCACTTATAAAAAATATTTTCTAGTGATTGCGCATGCGCGTCCACCACTAAGGAAAGACTGATACCCATGAAACCAATCAATGATCTACTCGCTACTCACGGTGTGCCTGTTTATGATCCTGACGATGCAACCTTAAGTAGTGGCGAGCACGCCCAGGCTATCATCGTCGCGGCCTTGAACGAGCAGTAGGATCGTCTTGATGGTGGCCAGCAACTGAGCATCGTGAACGCTTTGGACGCGTCTACCGCTGTGACTGAAGAGGCCGAAAAGTGGGCGAAGGATTGCCTTCGCCCTGCCGAATAGCGCGCTATTCGGCGTAGACGGGACAAACGCAATGCTGGTCCAGATCCACGCTACAACTTTGTCTGGCCTGACCCACGATGTGTCTACTTTCCCGGGGTTAGGCCCGTATGCCTAGGACTCTGCAGTTAGACGCCGCACTGCCTCGCGGATGACCTCGGGGCGCTTGCAGAAGGCGAAGCGCACCTTGTACTTCCATGGCTCAGGGTTGTCCGTGAAGGCGGCCAGCGGGATGGCGGCAACACCTTTGGATACGGGCAGCTGCATGCAGAAGTCCACCCCGGTCATGCCGGTGGAGGAAATATCGGCAACCACGTAGTAGGTGCCGCCGGTGTCATGTACGTGGAAACCAAGCTGCTTGAGGCCTTCCACGAGGATGCTGCGGCACTCTGCAAGCTCATCCACCATGCCGTCCAGCCATTCCTGTTCATAACGCAGTGCATGGGCCACGGCGGGCTGGAATGGCGTGGTGGAGACGAAGGTGGTGAACTGCTTGGCTTTGATGACACCGTCGAGAAGCTTGGGCTCCGCAATGGCCCAGCCGGTCTTCCATCCGGTGCAGTTGAAGGATTTGGCAGCAGAAGACACCGTGACGGTGCGCGAGGCCATTCCCGGCAGGGAGGCGATGCTGAGGTGCTCGGCGTTGCCGAAGGTGAGGTTCTCGTAGACTTCGTCGGCAAGCACAAGCAGGTCTTTTTCCACGCAGAGCTCGGCGAGCTCGGTAAGTGTTTCGCGGGAGAAGACTGAGCCGGTCGGGTTGTGCGGGGTATTGATGATGACCATGGCGGTCTTGTCCGTGATGGCCCCACGTACTGCAGCAACGTCGATGTCCCAGCTGTTGCCGGAGGCTTTGAGGGGGACGGGGATGCGGGTGGCGGCGGCAAGCGCGACGGCGGCGATGTAGGCATCGTAGTAGGGCTCGAGGACAATGACCTCTTGGCCCGGCTCCACCAAGCCCAGCACCGTAGCGGTGATGGCTTCGGTCGCACCCGCGGTGACCACGACGTGGTCCTGCGGGACGGAGTAGGTTTCGGCAATGGCGCTGACCAGTTCCGGTACACCGCGCAGGGGAGCGTATTGGTTGTTGCCGCTGGCGATGTTCTCCTGAGCAATCTCCAGCATGCGCTGCGGGCCGTCGCTATCTGGGAAACCTTGGCCTAGATTCACCGCGTCATTCTCCACGGCGAGTGCGGTCATGGTGGCGAAGATAGTCTCGCCGAATTCTTGGAGCCTGTGAACAGTCATTTAGAGCACCAGAAGATCGTACTTTGTAGCTTTCACATCGGTCAGACGCTTGCGGGCGCGCTCGAGGCGTTGCCACTGATCTTCGGGGATAGCCTTGCGCGCCACGGTGACGGTCTCCGCGTCCGGGGTGCCCCACGCAATGGGCATCGGAGTAATCTGCTGCCAGTGTTCCTTGTCGCTGGAGCTGCGCTGGCCAGAGACCGCGGCAACGGGCACCTTCGTGCCGACCGTGCGCTTGATGCCAGGAATGTTGCTGACGGTACGCAGACAAGCGCCCCAGCGCGGTGGGAGTTTGGGGTCCACGTTGGTGTTCACCAGAGCGAGAAGCACCATGTCGCGCTCATTGACCTCCGCTACCACCGCGGGGGCGAGAGGGTAGGAGTCATAGAGCTTTTGCGCCGAGCCCACCTGGCGGGAGGCCAGCACACCAATAACGGCGCAGAAAATACCGAAGAGCACCATGCCCAGGCCCACAGTGATGCGCCAGGTGGCGTCGATACCGAAGTAGAGCGCAATGCCGCCGATGATGAGCAGCAGCCCCATGATGAGACCGGAATTGCGCAGGCGTGAGGAATCACGCAGGAGTTCGTTGTTCTGCTTGGCAAAGTCCTCGTGGACATCAAACTTGAAAATCTTCATTAAGTCACAAGTCTACTGCGTCCACCAGCCGGTAGGCATAGCCTTGCTCCGCTAAAAAGCGCTGGCGGTGCATCGCGTACTCCGCGTCGAGGGATTCACGGGCCACGAGTGTGTAAAACGTCGCTTCCTGGCCGTCCTTTTTAGGACGCAGCAGGCGGCCCAGGCGTTGGGCCTCCTCCTGGCGGGAGCCGAAAGTTCCGGAGACCTGGATAGCAAGGGCGGCTTCGGGCAGGTCGATGGAAAAGTTCGCCACTTTGGAGACGACGAGCGTGGTGAGTTCGCCTTCGCGGAACTGCTGGAAGAGTTTCTCACGTTTGGCGGTCGAGGTCTTGCCATCGATGACGGGTGCGCCTAAATGCTGGCCTAGTTCCTCAAGCTGGTCCACGTAGGCGCCGATGATGAGTGCCTGTTGGCCTTCATGTTTCTTCAGCAGTGTGTCCACGGTGTGGAGCTTCGCGCTTGCCGACGCCGCAATCCGGTAGCGTTCCCGCGCTTGCGCGGTGGCATAGAGCATGCGCTCTTCCTGTGTCATGTCCACGCGCACCTCAACGCAGTCTGCGGTGGCGATATAGCCGGCGGATTCCAATTCCTTCCACGGCGCGTCATAGCGTTTGGGCCCGATGAGGGAAAAGACATCACCTTCGCGGCCGTCCTCGCGCACGAGGGTGGCGGTCAGGCCTAGGCGGCGGCGCGATTGGAGGTCGGAGGTCATGCGGAAGACAGGGGCGGGGAGCAAGTGGACCTCGTCGTAGATAATGAGGCCCCAGTCGTGGGAATCGAAGAGCTCAAGTGCTCGGTATTCACCTCTGGTCTTGCGGGTAACCACCTGGTAGGTGGCGATGGTAATAGGTTTGATTTCTTTCTTTTCGCCGGAATACTCACCGATCTCATTCGGGGTGAGACTGGTGCGGCGCAGCAGCTCATCGCGCCACTGACGCCCAGCCACGGTGTTGGTGACGAGGATGAGGGTGGTGGCTTGGGCCTTGGCCATGGCAGCCGCACCCACGATGGTTTTGCCCGCCCCACACGGTAGAACCACGATGCCGGAGCCTCCAGCCCAGAAGGACTCGGCCGCGTACTGCTGATAATCGCGGAGTTGCCACTGAACCTCGTCGGTGCTGAGGCTCATGGGGTGGGATTCGCCATCCACGTATCCGGCGCGGTCATCTGCCGGCCACTTGGCTTTGAGCAGTTCTTGTTTCAGCCGCCCGCGCGCAGAAGGCGGCACGGCGATGGAGTTGTCATCGATGCGTTGGCCCAAAAGCTCGCCCACCTTCTTGTGGCGCGTGAGCTCTTCCAGAATAGCGGGCTCGTCCGATTCGAGGATGAGGCCGTGGGCCGGGTGGGCAAGCAGCCGGACGCGTCCGTAGCGTGACATGGTCTCGGCGACGTCGATAAGCAGGGCCTGCGGCACGGGGAAGCGCGAGTAATTCTCTAAGACATCGACCACCTGCTCCGCATCGTGGCCGGCCGCGCGCGCATTCCACAAGGCCAGCGGGGTAATCCGGTAGGTATGGATGTGCTCTGGTGCGCGCTCGAGCTCGGCAAAAGGTGCGAGTGCCGCGCGGGCCTGGTTGGCCTGCGGGTGATCGACTTCCAGCAGGACTGTCTTATCCGACTGAACAATGAGCGGTCCGGACATGGTGTGGGAACGAGTCCTTTCTGGTCGGTTTTAATCGTCGCTGGCGAAGCGGACGGTGGAAATGCGGTGTACTGGGAATCGCACGGGCTTGCCCTCGGCGCCGAGGGCATCGATGTAGCCGCCTTCGACGGACAGCGGCTTCACCGTGACGGTACGGATGGTGCCGCTCTTATCGGCATAGGAAATCACGATATCAGCGTGGAAACGGGCGGCCGCACGGGCCAGAGTGAGGGGATCCGGTTCTTCCTCGTCCTTCGGGGCAGGGTTCTGCGCGGACTTTTTCAATGCCTGCACTGCTTGGTCCACCGAGAACGGTTCGTGCGCGCGTTCCTTCTTGCGCGGCGTGGGCAGAAGGTAGGGGTCCGGGGCAGCAGTGAGCGAGGCGCCGGATTCATCCTCTGGGGAGGGAGAAAGGCCCTTGTTGCGGAGCTTCTCCAGCAGCTCGCCGACGCGCAGTTGTGAGACCGCCACGGTGGGTGCGAGCAGGCGTAGCCCCGGAACTGAGGCAACGGCGAGCTCGAGCAGCGCAGGGTCCTCGCTGCGTAGGTAGGACAGTGCAGGTCCGCTGCGGAGTGTGCCGTGGCGCTTGGCGACGTCCCCGATGGCGAACTGAAGCGCCTGTGGCACGCCCGTGGGTGAATGCTTTTTAAGGAAGGCTGTCATTTCTTCTGCGGTGAGTCCATGGTCCATGCCGCGGCGAATGGTGGATTCGCTGATGCGGTACACGCTGGCCAGACCTGGTGATTCGAGGTCCGCCAATGAGGCCAGCGTGCGGTGCGTGGCGGGTTCTAGCGGCCCCGGCACGAGGACGGTGAGGTCTTGTTGGATGATGAACTCGGAGACGGTATCGGGGACGAGGTGGGTGGCGGTGGAGGCGTCGATAAGCACCTGCGTAGCTTTGCCCAGAGCGACCGCACCAATCCATTCTGCCTCGGCGCGCAGCTTCTCAATGGTGCGGTTGCGGGTATGGCTGGCAAAGAGAGGGGAGCGGAAACGCAGGTCTTCCCAGAATTCCTCCTCGGTGAGTGCTACGGCAGAGTGCGCATAGACGTCGAGGACGAATTTTCGGAAATGGCGGAGGCGGCGCACGTGGGTATCCTCCTCCAGCGCGCGGGTGCCTTCCCAGCTCGCCCAAGGTGAGTCGCGCCAGGCCTCCAGCAGAATTCGCCATTTCTCCCCAAGGTCAGCCTCGAGCCAATCCTGGGAGCCGGTGGTCGGCGCCAGAAAATGCCCCTCAAGGCCGTCTGGCTCGCCGCGGTAGAGCAGCCGCGCGTGATAGCCCAAGCCGATAAGCTGCGCAACGTCCTCTTTATCGAGGTCCAGCTCCTTCGCCAGCTGGGTAAGCGAGCGCACGCCCACGGAGGAGTCCTTGAGGAGGGACATCGGATGTGCTCCGAGAATCTCGATGAGCTGCTCCATGCTGCGCACGACCTCAAGGCCCGCGGCTGCCCCGGCCTCATCCGCCTTGGGATCCGACTCCGGAGTGCCCGCGCGGCCGGAGGGTGTGGTGGGAATAGGCGGGGTGGCGTCCCCCGCCAGAGTACGGGCAAGTGCGCGCGGAAGGCGCATTGAGTGCGCATTGATGCGCTCAAGAAAGCCCTTGGCTAGGAGCCGCTTGGCGGGGTCATCAGAGTTGATATCCGGCTCAGCGTCAGTGGTGTATCCCACGCCATCGCCTGTGGCTAAGGCATCGAGGACGCGGCGTTCGTCGTTGCTGAGTGTTTCGATGTCCTCTGCTTCGAAGCTTTCTTGGTTGAGCAGCGACCAGCCGGTGGGAAGTGAGCCCATCACAGCGGTGACGATGCGTATCTGCGGGGCATTGCCGAAGACCAGACCGAGTTCTTTGAGCTGCTGCGTGACAATCGGATTGGTGTCCTCCACCATGCCAACCTCGCCGCCGCGCTGTGCGATGTCCTCCAAGGCCGCGAGCTGTTCCGCGTTGCTCGCGGACAGCGCATCCACCACGTACATGGGCAGTGTTAGACGGGTGGCCAGTGCATCGAAATCCTTCGGCGCCGGTGCTAGGACATCTTGGCGAGTCTCCAACAGCGCCCGCAGGTCCTCCTCGGGCAGCTGGCTAAGCCATTCGCGGTAGCTTTCAGTGATGCGGGCACGGTTCTTAGGCGAGGTCATGATGGGCCCCAAGCTTAGTTGCTCAGCAGGCAGGGGTTGGTGTGGGGGAGGGCTGGGGCACTCGTTGCTGAGTTGAGTTACTTTTTGCCGCGGGGTTTGGAATAATGGGAGGCATGTCGAACGAGAACAAAGGCCACATTTCCCCGGCTTGGCCGAAGAACAGCCCCCGCGAGCACGCTATTACTGAGATCACCGCACCGTTTGCCGGCGCATCCAGCCCGTACGGTGACGATCTGATTCTGCCGATGCCGGCAGAGAAGCTGAACTACGTTCACCCGTACACTCGCATCAACCGCTAAGCGCGGCCTAGTAAGCCCCTCCGAGAATGTTCTCCTCGGTGGGGCTATGCCTCGTTTTCAGGATATTTCCCCAAGGGATGAGCTGAGGGGGTGAAGAAACAGAAAGACCGGCTGGACAATCCAGCCGGTCTATTGTTTGTCGCGCTCAGCTTCTAGGACTGCTGAGCAGCGGTTCCTATTAGGACTCCTGTGCAGCGATGATGCTCAGGAACTGTGCCAGCGGGTCGATGACGTGGCGGTTTGCGGAGTAGAACGCATCGTAGTCGTGGCGGTTAGCCTTGTACTGCTCGGTGAAGGATGCCGGGATGGTCAGGCCGTACTGGGTAGCGGTGTCCTCAACCAAGGTGTAGAGGGCATCAACGGCCAGCTCGTCGGTCGGCTGCTCCTCGGCAGCTTCCTTCACGACCTCCGGTGCGTCGGCCGGAGCCTTCGGAGCGGTCTCTTCCTTAGCCGGAGCCGGGGTTGCGGCCGGTGCCGGAGCAGCGCTGACGTTGCGCGGGGTCGGAGCGGAGTTCAGGCCCAGGCTTGCGGAGCAAGCCGGCCATGCGCCCCAGCCCTGCTGTGCCAGGGTGCGCTCAGCAACAGCGATCTGCTGCTCACGGGTAGCCAGGTTAGCGGTCGGAGCGAACTCGCCGCCGCCGTATGCCTGCCAGGTCTGAGCGTTGAACTGCAGACCGCCGTGGTAGCCGTTGCCGGTGTTGATAGCCCAGTTACCGCCGGACTCGCACTGTGCGAGGCGGTCCCAATCAGAATCCGGGGCAGCGGCAGCGTTCGGAGCCATGATGGCTGCAGCAGCACCCACGGCAACGGTGGAAGCGGCGAACTTGGTTGCGATGGACTTGTTCTTAGCGGAGTGGCGTCCCATTAAAGTATTCCTTCTCTAGGTTGTCTCTTGCTTTCTCGCGCCCAGATAGTGCCCAGTCCGGCAAATGTTTATGTGAAAGATGTTCATTTTCATGCACATCATCGTTGGCCGCTGTGTGGAAGCCCGGACTGTGTCTGGGGCGAGACTTCCACGGCCGGCGGCCGAAGTGCCTGAGGGAAACAGTAGCGGTTTATAACGAATCAGTCACGTTAAATGACTCAAAACGGTAACAAGAGTCGTGATATAAGCCTGTTTCCCCAGCTCGCAAGCTTAATGTTAGGTATGTCACACCTGTAACGGGTGTCGTGGTTGGGTCGATACATACCGTAGGTTTCTTCGGTGGGGGCGCCAGGGGTTAGAATGAATCTCTTTATTAGTTCCACCGGACAGTTCCCGCGCGCGGCCTGACAAACCTCAACCGAGCTTCGCCGCGCCTCCTCTTCCGGGAGTTGAGCGCTCATGGGCTACGTGCCCGCGGCAGCGCCTAAACTTCTATAGAGGAGAGACGGAAAGAAAGTGAGTGAAGAACCATGCCTATCGGCAAAGTGAAGTGGTATGACGCCGACAAGGGTTTCGGCTTTGTGAGCAACCCCGGCGATGAAGACGTCTACGTGGGCCGCAACGTGCTGCCTAAGGGCGTTGATGAGCTATTCCAGGGCCAGCGCATCGAGTTCGATTTCGCCGCTGGTCGCCGCGGCCCGCAGGCCCTGCGCGTCAAAGTGCTCGATGCCCCGCGCCGTCGCACCCCGGCCCGCAAGCCGGAGGAGCTGTCGAGCATGCTTTCCGACGTCATGACGTTGCTCGAGACCCAGGTCCAGCCGGTCTTAAGCCAGGGCCGTTACCCAGAGCGTAAGACGGGCCGCCAGGTGGCGGAGATTCTGCGCGCTATTGCCAAGGACTTGGATAGCTAGGGGCTTAAAGTTTTAGGCCCGTAACTGAAAAGTGCCCTCACTGACGAAAGTCTGGCTGATGTTTGAATGATCCGTCCTACTTTTGGCAGTTAGGGCACTTTTTGTTTGTCCGGAAGGGAGTGCTGCAGCGCGGCTACTTGTCTGTAGGAGCTTCTGCGGGTGTCTCTGCGTCACCGGTGGCCTTGGATTCCTTGAGCTGCTCCTCGGTCATCGTGGATAGGGACCACACGGTGTGCATCGGGGTTTCCTCGCCGTTGGCATCGTGGCCAATCATGAGGGTAGAAATCTCCACCACCATCAGCTGTGGGTGCTCGCCCGTGGAGGCCTCAATGGGGTCGACGGAGCCAGGGATCTCCAACGAGGTGGTGTCGTTGGCGCCGTGAGAGGTGCTGTCATTGGCCGCTGGGTCATCGTAAATCGAAAGCACGGACCACTCGTGGTTGTATATGGCCTCAGGGATTTCCAGCTTGAGGGTGTCATCCGGGCCTACCGTGAGGTTAGGAACCTCGCCTTCCTGGCATTCGGTGCCGGGCTCGCAGATGCTGTACGGCGAGACCTCTATGGTCTCATCACCCACCGAGGCCGTGATGGTGACGTCCTGCGGCTCGGGACCGGGGCGGTCATTCCACCATTTCTGGAATAGCACTACTGCCACGACGATCACCGCCACGGCGATAATGAGCGCCAGAAACTGCAGCAGTGACTTCTTCCTTGCTTGCTTCACGGTTGCCATGGCTGAGAATCCTACTCGAAGCGCACCCGGTACAAGTCATCCCAGAGCTTGCCGGTGATCCAAAACTCGTCCGTACCTGGGATATGGGCAATGCCGTTGAGCACAGCATTGGGGTCGTCATAGGGGCGGTGGTTAAGGTTCGCGGTGTCGATCACCGCGGTGACCTCGCCGGACTCAGGATCAATGCGCAGGATGTCCTCACTCATCCACACATTGGCATAGACCTGCCTGTCAACGCATTCGAGCTCATTGAGGTTGTCCACGGGAGAACCTTCCAAGGTAACCGTGGTGCGGGAGCCACGTTCCTCAAAGGTCTCAGGGGCGAGGTGGCGCAACTCGGAGGAGCCATCAGACATGATGAGCTCGGAACCGGCGTTGCACAGGCCCCATCCTTCGCCGTCGTACTCGGCGTGGTTGAGCTCAGCAAACGTGGTGGAATCGCGCAGAATGGCTGTGCCGGATTTCCATGTCAGCTGCCAAATACCGGCATCGGTTTGGGTAATGCCTTCGCCGAAATAGGAGTTGTTCAGCGCAATCTCCTCCAACGGGTTGAGCGATCCCGGTCGCACGCGCAGAAGCGCGGATTTGCCGTAGAGGCCGGTGCCGATGAGTAGGTTGCCATCAGGGTCTACTTCCAACCCCTGGGTAAAGGTGTGGGGGAGAAGCGGGACGGTGTCGAGGACAGTTACCCCTAGGCGTTCGGCCTTAGACGCGCTAGCGGAAGCACCCTGGGAGAGGGTTTGCGTACTCGGCGCAGTCTCCTCGCTTTCGGGGCTTGACGAGCAGGAGGAGAGGGGTGCGAGAAGGGCCGTTGCGGAGAGCACAGCGGCAGCAAGGCGGGGCGCGCAGATGCGGGAAGAGAGGGCCATGTCTGTCATTGTGCACTATGGTGACGGCCGTGATGGATAATGAGAGGGTGACTCGCAAGAAAAAGATGCATTCCCCGCTCCTCGATTCCGCCGCAGTCGACTTGGCGCGCCGGGCTGTGGAAGAGGTGGGTGAGGGGGACGTCGGCAAGCACCGCGGCGTCGCCGGAGTGGGCCGCAACGTGGCTACCCACCGCTTTGAGGCGCACGTTCCTGGCTACCCCGGCTGGGAGTGGCATGCGGTGGTCGCCTGCGCTGAAGGGTCGCGCACGCCGACGGTCAACGAGGTAGCACTGGTCCCTGGAGGTCAAGCGCTGCAGGCCCCGGAGTGGGTGCCCTATTCCGAGCGGCTGCGCCCAGGTGACCTTGGCCCCGGTGATCTGATGCCGCCCGCGCTTGACGACGACCGCCTTGCAGACGGTGAGCTTTCTGAGTCCGGACTCAAGGAGGCTAAGGAGCGCTGGCGCAAGAAGTACGGGCCGAACTCGGAGATGGCCGCGCAGGCACAGCTGCAGTGCAAAACCTGCGCTTTCTTTTTGAAGCTTCTGCCCAATTTTGGTGTGTGTGCCAATGAATACTCTGCGGACGGCAAAGTGGTGCACGCCACCTATGGATGTGGTGCGCATTCGGGTACGACCATCCGCGAAGAGGGATCTGAGCAGGAAAGGCCCTTCGACGACGAGAAACCAATCTTTTAAAGCGCTCGTCACCTCCCGCTCGCAGCGATGATGTAGCGGGCGGGTTTTGCGTTTTAGTGCCTGGGTGGAGCACCCTTAGCAGGTAAAACTTCATTTCTCTAGATAGAAGGGGCGCTCTCTCACGATGAACGCAGCTATCGATCGCTTTTTCAAGGTCACGGAACGTGGCTCCACTATCGGCACCGAGGTGCGTGCCGGTGTGGTCTCGTTCTTTGCGATGGCCTACATCATTCTCCTCAATCCTCTCATCCTGGGTACCTCGGAGGACTCCGCCGGAACTACCCTTGGCATCCCCCGGGTGGCTGCCGCTACCGCTCTCGTGGCTGGTGTCATGACCATTGCATTCGGTGTTATTGCCCGCTATCCGTTCGCCATGGCGGCGGGCCTGGGCATGAATACCTTCGTGGCCGTGACCATGGTGTCCCTCAATGGACTGGAGTGGCGTGAGGCCATGGGCCTTGTCGTTATTGAAGGCATCATCATTGTCCTACTGGCTATCTCCGGTTTCCGCCAGGCCGTCTTCGACGCCATCCCTGCCTCTATGAAGGCGGCGATGGGCGTCGGTATCGGCATGTTCATTGCGCTCATCGGATTCGTGGATGGCCACTTTGTCACCCGTGTTCCGGATGCGGCGATGACGACCGTTCCGGTGGGCCTGGGCGTTAATGGCTCCATTTCTACCTGGCCGGCCTTTGTCTTCATCGTGGGCCTGATTCTCTCTGGTTTCTTCGTCATCCGCCAAGTGCGCGGGGGCCTTTTCATTGGTATCGTCATCACCACCATCATCGCCATGATTATCCAGGCCCTCACGGGTTCTGAGGGCTGGGGCATGGCTACGCCGGAAATCCCGAGCTCCCTGGGCGGCATGCCGGACTTGTCGATTGTGGGCCAGGTGGATCCCATTGGTGCTTTCACCAGGCTCGGCGTGGTTTCCACTGTGCTACTCATCTTCACTCTGCTGCTTACCAACTTCTTCGATGCCATGGGCACCATGAACGGTCTGGGCAAGCAGGCCAACCTCGTCGATGAGAACGGTAACCTGCCAGACATGAAGACCGCGCTCGTCGTCGAAGGCGTGGGTGCCGTGGCCGGTGGTGCCGGTTCGGTGTCCTCCAACACGGTCTTTGCGGATTCCGCTGCCGGTATCGGCGATGGTGCCCGTACTGGCCTGGCCAACGTCGTCACAGGTGTGATCTTCCTGCTGGCTATGTTCCTCACCCCGCTCTATGAAATTGTGCCGATTGAGGCGGCCGCGCCGGTTCTCGTCATCGTGGGTGTCATGATGGCCGCACAGCTCAAAGACATTGCCTGGACCCGCATGGAGGAGGCCATCCCGGCGTTCCTCACCATCGTGGTCATGCCCTTTACCTACTCCATCGCCAACGGTATCGGCGTGGGCTTCATTGCATATGCACTCATGGCTACCTTTGCTGGCAAGGCCAAGAAGGTTCACTGGATCATGTGGTTGGTGGCCGCGCTCTTCGTGGTCTACTTCGCCATGGGGCCGATTACCGCAGCCCTGGCCTAAGGGCCGATTCACGCTAGCCCACCGCTAAACTGGGCCTCATGCGTTTTATCATCGATGACCCTGCAGACCCTCGCCTCGACGATATCCGCGACTTGAAACATGCGGATAAGTCCGGCGAGGGTTTCGTCTTTGGTGAAGGCCCTTTGTGCGTGGAGCGCCTGCTCGCCTCGCGCTTTCCCGTGCGCTGCATCGTTGGTTTTGAGGCCAAGCTCGATACTTTCCTGGAATCGCACGATGTAGGTGACATTCCCGTTTATCAGGTCACCCGCCACACCTTGGGGCAGGTCACCGGCTTCGATATGCACCGTGGTCTTGTCGCTGCTGCTGACCGTGCAGAAGCATGGAGCGTGGACGAGGTCATCGACGGCGCCCGCACGCTCGCCATCATGGAGGGCGTGGGTGACCATGAGAATATTGGCTCGCTCTTCCGCAATGCTGCCGGCATGGAGGTTGACGGTATCCTGCTCGGCTCCGGCGCTGCTGACCCGTTGTACCGCCGTTCGGTGCGCGTCTCCATGGGACACGTGCTGCGCCTTCCTTGGGCACGCTTCGAGGGCGGTTTCACCACCTGGCAGCGCGGGCTGGACAAACTGCGCGACAAGGGCTTTAAGCTTGTTTCATTGACCCCGCATCCGGACGCCGTCCACATTGCGGAGGCCCTTGACGGCGCTGAGAAAGTAGCACTGCTCGTCGGCGCTGAGGGCCCCGGCTTGACCGAACATGCGATGAAGGCCACCGACGTGCGCGCCCGCATCCCCATGGCAGAGGGGACGGATTCACTCAACGTGGCAACGTCCGCGGCGATTGCCTTCTATGAGCGCCAGCGTTCCCAGAGGGCTCGGGACGTCGACACTGCATAGCGGCGCACGAGCCCGCCCAAATGCTTGGCGGTGCGCACGATTTCCTCACCGGTGGATTCCGGCTCGAGGTCGTGCTCCTCGTAATCGTCATAGTCATTAAGCCCCAGCTTCGCCACGGAGGTCGTCGCCACCTCGGCCACGCTGCGCCGCGGGGGAGGGGTATCGACTTTCGGCTCGGGACGGCCATCGGTGGCATAGCCCACCACGTCCACGTCGGGGCCATCCGCGCCGACCTCGATGCCGAGCCAGTAGGCTTGGGCAGCTTCGGTAATGCTCTGTGGCTCGAAAGGCAGCGCGATGCCGCCAACCGGCTCATCCTTTTCACCTGCCCAGTAGGGTGCCTCGAAGGTTTCCGGCAAGCCGTGGTCCTCATACAAGTTAAGGCGCGTTCCACATAGGGAGCGGCGCAGGCGCGCGCCCGTCCAGTGCGCAAATCCTGCGTAGCCGGTGTCTTTGTTCGAGGCAAAGGCATAGATTTCGTGGGCCGGTACGGCCTCGCGCAGTGACCGGGAGAGCTGCGAGAGGGTGAGCTGGTCATCACTGATGATGGTCTGCACCACGGTCACGCCGGGGTAGCCGCCGATGTAGAACTCGCTCGTGCCAGGCTCGGCGGAGCGGTTGAGCGGGAATTGCCCAATAGGTGTGACGGGCAGTGCCGGGTTGAGCTGTGCGAGAAACTTTCGGCCGAAGCCGCGGTCGGCCTTAGGCTCACTGCGCAGGACCTCAGCGGGGTCGGACGCAGTGATGTACCAGAGAGTGAGAACGGCGCTTTGGGTGTCCACGGTGTGTTACCTGAATTTACTCGCGGGGGCGCTTCGTGTTGGCACGAACACCGAGCAGAACATCCTCCCAGTGTGGGGTGACGGCCTTGCGGCGGCGCTTCGTCGGCTTTGGCTCCGGGTCGGGATTCTGTAGGAAGTCCTCGTCCACGGCAGAGTCTTTGTCCTGCGCGGCGTCAGGTTCTGCTGTCGATGCCGGAGCATCCTTCTCGCCCGCGCCGCGTGAAGCATCATCCTCGGTGTCCGCACCTGGCTCCTCGCCACCACGCGGTGACGGAAGCACTGAAGGCTCCGCATAGTGATCATCGGAGTCAGCATCAGAAGCACTGCCGGAGTACACGGACAAATCCGTCACGCTTGGGTCACCGGCGCGAGCAGACTCAATATCGTCGCGCTCTGCGTACTGTTCGCGGCCATCAATGGCTTCGTCGTAGCGCTCGCCGCGTCCTACTGAGGTCAGTGAGCGAACCGGCTGCACGAAGTCAGGGTCGGTCAGGTCCGCAGCCACGGAGTTGCGCGCCTCCACGGTAGCCGGGGAGGTCATGGTCTGCTTAAAGGTCCACTCCGCCTCATTAGAGGACAGCCCGGCCTTCCACGTGATGCGCAGAATCCAGGGTTCGCCCTGGTGGCGGTAGGCATCCCACGTGGACTCAGAGAGGGAATGCCCGCGTGCGGCGAAGGCCGTGGCGAGGATTTCCCACAAGGTAAGCTTGGCCGGTCCATCCTCGCGGATGGGGTGGGCTTGCTTGGCGACGTCCGCAATCCGCGCCCTTTCCAGCAACACCGGGTGGGCAAAAGGCTCGATACGGGATTCCGGGACGCCGAGCTCTTCTGCAATCTCAGCAGCGGAGGCACCCGCGCGAATGCGTGCCTGAATCTCGTTCGGGCGCAGACTGATGGGCTGCGACGAGGCGGACGAGGACTCCGACTCCTGGGTCTTGTACGAGGAGGGCATTACCGTGTGAAGGCCAGTGGAGTGTTCCTGTGTGGATGCCTGCGCCTCGGCATTATCCGCCCCAGCCTCGGTAGCGGATTGATTCGCGTCCTGGCCTGCTGCGGTGTCGGCGGACTCAGGGGAGTCTGCGGCGCTGGTGGAACTGGCAGGCGCGAGCAGCTCACGAAGCTCGTCGGTGACTTCAAGGAAGAACTCCTCGCCGTCCTCTGCCCGGAGGACGAGCGAGGTGTCAGTTGAGTCGCTGGGTGCGAGGAAAATCTCGCGCATGGTGGCGCTCCTTAGCCTGGTAGCGGACATGTGATGAAGTCCACTTTACCCAGAACATGCCCCAAACTCCGGCAAGAGCGTGGGGCATGTTGAGTGCCGCAACACTAAATTGCACCACACGTTGCTGTGCGGAGCGGCACGCGTGTTGAGTGAAAGTTAGCGGTTATCCAGCACGTAGTCGATGGCCTTGGTGAGCTTCGTGAGGTCCTCGGCATCGATGGCCGGGAACATGCCCACGCGGAGCTGGTTGCGGCCTAGCTTGCGGTAGGGCTCGACGTCGAGAATGCCATTGGCACGCAGGGTCTTGGCTACGGCGGCGGCATCGACAGAGTCGTCGAAGTCAATGGTGCCGACCACGAGCGAACGAGCGGAAGGCTCCGTCACGAACGGTGTGGTCTCCGCGCGGGACTCGGCCCAGGTGTAGAGGATGGTGGAGTTGTCCGTGGTGCGCTTCACCATGCCGTCGAGGCCGCCGTTAGCGTTCATCCACTGGACCTGATTGTCCAGCATGAGAAGCGTCGCCACCGCCGGGGTGTTGTAGGTCTGGTTCTTGCGGGAGTTATCCACCGCTGTTTGCAGGTTGAGGAAGGCCGGGATGAAACGGTCCGAGGCGTTGATTTTCTCGATACGCTCAATGGCCGCCGGGGACAGTGCCGCGAGCCACAGGCCTCCGTCGGAAGCGAAGCACTTCTGCGGGGAGAAGTAGTACACGTCTGCTTCAGCCATATCAACCGGCAGGCCGCCAGCGCCGGAGGTGGCGTCGACGACGACGAGCTGGTCAGGATTGTCCGGGTGGGGGCGGGTTACCGGCACCATGGCGCCTGTCGACGTCTCGTTGTGTGCCCACGCAATGACATCCGCGCCGTCTGCATCAGCCGTCGTGGGATCAGGGGCAGTGCCGACCTCAGCCTCCGTAACGAGAGGAGTGTCGAGCCAGGGCGCTTTGTCAGCGGCTTTGGCAAACTTGGAGGAGAATTCGCCGAAGCTCAAATGGGCGGACTTCTTCTCAATCAGTCCGAAGGTGGCTGCATCCCAGAATGCCGTAGCACCGCCAAGGGAAAGGGCGATCTCGTAGCCCTCCGGCAGGGAGAAAAGATCACTAAGGCCCTCACGAATGGAGCCGACCAGATCCTTGACTGCCGGCTGGCGATGGGACGTGCCGATAATGGAGTCGGCGCCGGCGGTAATTGCCTCAATTTGGGCGGGGCGGACCTTGGAGGGGCCGCAGCCAAAACGACCGTCGTGGGGAAGGAGATCTGCTGGCAGGACGAGTTCTGTGTTGCTCATGTGGGCAGTCTAGCCCAATTTCATTCGCCCACTAGATATTTTGCCAGGATTGCCAATGTTGGCAGAGTCACAAATTTTGCTAAAGTGTGAAGAGGTTTAATTAGGTCGCGTCGGCGTGAGTCGGCGTTACATATTGAGAAAGGAAAGCTCGTGGCTTCTGACGCTAACAAGGTCGTACTGCACTACCCCGGCGGCGAATACGAGATGGACATCAAGCAGTCCACCGAAGGTGACTCTGGCTTCGATATTGGCAAGCTCCGCAACGAAACTGGACTGGTGACCTTCGACCCGGGTTATGCAGCTACCGGTTCGACCGAGTCCAAGATTACGTTCATTAACGGTGAGGAAGGCATCCTTCGCCACCGCGGTTATGACATTGCTGACTTGGCGGAGAACGCTTCCTTCAACGAGGTGTCTTACCTGCTTATTAAGGGCCACCTTCCGACCGAGGATGAGCTGTCCAAGTTCAACCTGGAAATTCGCCACCACACCCTGCTGGATGAGGACTTCAAGGCTGCGTTCAACATCTTCCCGCGTAATGCGCACCCGATGGCGGTTCTGGCCTCCTCCCTTAACATTCTCTCTGCTTACTACCAGGACCAGCTCAACCCGCTGGACCCGAAGCAGCTGGACAAGGCCACCGTTCGCCTTCTGGCTAAGGTGCCGATGTTGGCCGCTTATGCTTACCGTGCATCCCAGGGTAAGCCCTACATGTACCCGGATAACAAGCTCAACGCGCGCGAGAACTTCCTGCGCATGATGTTTGGTTACCCGACTGAGGAGTACGAGGTTGACCCGGTAGTGGCCAAGGCTCTGGACAAGCTCCTTATCCTCCACGCCGACCACGAGCAGAACTGCTCCACCTCTACTGTCCGCATGATTGGTTCCGCACAGGCCAACCTGTTCGTGGCCATCGCCGGTGGTATCAACGCCCTGTCTGGCCCGCTGCATGGCGGCGCTAACCAGGCAGTTCTGGAGATGCTCGAGGATATCCAGAACAACCACGATGGTGACGCTACCGACTTCATGAACCGCGTGAAGAACAAGGAAAAGGGCGTCCGCCTCATGGGCTTCGGCCACCGCGTGTACAAGAACTACGACCCACGCGCTGCCATCGTCAAGGAGACCGCACACGAGATTCTCGAGCACCTTGGTGGCGATCCGATGCTGGATCTGGCTATGAAGCTCGAGGATATTGCGCTGAATGACGACTACTTCGTCTCCCGCAAGTTGTACCCGAACGTCGACTTCTACACCGGCCTGATCTACCGCGCTATGGGCTTCCCGACGGACTTCTTCACCGTCCTCTTTGCCATCGGCCGTCTGCCGGGCTGGATTGCTCAGTACCGCGAGCAGCTTGAGCTCAACACCAAGATCAACCGCCCGCGCCAGATTTACACCGGCGAAACCCTGCGCAAGGTTACCCCGCGCAGCGAGCGCTAAGCGGCGGTCTTCTACAGGCCACGCGTGCGCGGTGTATGACCCCATACGCTGCACTTCTAGGGCCGAGCCACCCGTCACCCCTTATACTAGGAGCGATGTGGCTCGGCCTGACGTGCATGTGGCCACCAAAGAATAAAGATTTATCCAAGGAGGAGAACCCCCAATGGACAAGCCCGTAATCGAGCCGGCCACCGAGCCCGCTCCCCAAGACCTTGTCATTGAAGACATTGTGGTGGGTGACGGTGCCGAGGCCCAGCCGGGCGGCTTCGTTGAGGTCCACTACGTAGGCGTTGACTACGAGACGAACCAGGAGTTCGATTCTTCGTGGGGCCGCGGTCAGTCGATTGAGTTCCCTCTTACGGGCCTCATCGCTGGTTGGCAGGAAGGTATTCCAGGTATGAAGGTGGGTGGCCGCCGCAAGCTGGTCATTCCGCCGGAGAAGGCGTATGGCCCCGCCGGTGGCGCGCACCCGCTGTCGGGCCGCACGTTGACCTTCGTTATCGATCTCATCCGCGCTTAACAACCGCTGGCGCGTGCCCTGATTTCTCATCACGGCAACGCGATAGCGCAGAGTGGGGCACAATGGATGGCATGAGTGTCCCACAAACCACGTTCAATGATGACCGCGAGATGCCGCTGCTGGGTCTCGGAACCTACAAGTTGCGCGGAGAGGATCTCACCCGCTCCGTGCGCGAAGCGATCGAGCTAGGCTACCGTCACTTCGATACCGCAACCCTCTACGAGAACGAGGAGGAGCTGGGCCAGGCGCTCGCTGCCGCCATGAAGGCCGGCGATGTCACTCGTGACGAACTGTTCATCACCAGCAAGGTGTGGCACGACCACCACGGTAAAGGCAAGGTGGACCAAGCCTTCCGAGAGTCCTTGGACAAGTTGCAGCTGGACTACCTAGACCTGTACCTCATCCACTGGCCGTGGCCGCAGGGCGGGCTCTATGTCGAGACTTTCGAGGAAATCGCACGCTTGCAAGGTATGGGGCAGATTGCCTCTATTGGTGTGGCGAACTTCTACGAGGAGACCCTTCAGGAGCTGATTGCCAAGACGGGAATCGTTCCCGTTCTGAACCAAGTGGAGCTGCACCCCGGGTTCACTCAGCCGGAGCTGCGTGAGTTCCACGACAGCCAGGGTATTGTGACCGAGGCGTGGTCGCCGCTGGCCCGCGGTGTCATCCTCAACAACCCAGAGGTCATTTCCGTGGCCGAGAAGCACGAGATTACGCCCGGTCAGGCTGTGCTGGCCTACCTGATGGAGAAGGGGATCTCCGTCATTCCGAAGTCCAGCCGCCGCGAGCGCCTCGAGGAGAATTTCGCTGCCGCCACGGTTGAACTGGATCAGGAGGACATCGCGGCTATCGACTCGCTCGATGGCAAGGAAGGTTTTGGCCGTATGTTCAAGGATCCACGCGAATTCCCGGGCGCCGAATAGGGCATCAATGGAGGGATTGGCGTAGCCCGTCTTTCTTCACCACTTCCACTTTTCCTTATCCGCCCCGCAGTTATTGCGAGGGGAAGGGGAAGGAGCTGAGTGGAATGAAGGGAGACGGGCTTTTCCTATGTCTTGAGGGCGCCGCGGGGGTAGTGGGGCGTTGGTGGGTTAGGGGAGGATGTGGGAAGTTTCTTCGCAGATTGCGAAGAAACCGCCCGATTTTCTGCTAACTTTCGGTTAGCTAAATTAGATTTTGCGGCATAGAGGCTTCGCGGGGGTGTTATGAAGTTTATGAAAACCGCACGTTATCAACGTTATTGGGGGTAGAGAAACTAAACTCGGACAACTTTTCTTGGCAGGATTTACAACCTTGCATGGCGTGTTCGGTAACTTACTAGGCAGGACAAAACGTGACTGAGGACACTATCTCTCGTCTCTCACAGCGGTTTGTGCAGAAATGACCCCTACTAAGGAGAGCGACATGACTGACGCACCTGCTTCGCTTGACTCACGCCGCGAACCCACGCCGCAGGAGTTCATCGAGATGCGCGAAAGCCCGCAGTTTGCCAAGCTGCGCGGTACCTACCGCAAATTCACCTTCCCTATGACCGTGGCCTTCTTCCTCTGGTACGTGCTCTACGTGCTGGCGGCCGTGTTTGCCCCGGGGTTTATGGGAATCGAAATCGGTGGTGGCTGGAACGTAGGGCTTATCTTCGGCTTGGCCCAGTTTGTGACCACCTTCATCATCACGTATATCTACGTCAATTACGCCAACAAGAACATCGAGCCGCAGGCCGCGGCCATTCGCCAGGAACTGGAGGGCTAAACAATGCAGACCATTACTTTGGCCGCAGCGGAATCCTCTGCCGGCAATCCGATTCTGAACATCGCGGTCTTCGCCGCCTTCTTGGTTGTCACCATGTACGTGGTGCTTCGTGCCGGAAAGTCCACCAAGGAAGCGTCTGACTTCTACACCGGTGGTGGCTCGTTCTCCGGTCGCCAGAACGGTCTCGCGATCTCCGGTGACTACCTCTCCGCAGCATCCTTCCTCGGCATCGTCGGTGCTGTGGCACTCAACGGTTACGACGGCTTCCTTTACTCGGTCGGCTTCTTCGTGGCCTGGCTGGTTGCTCTCATGCTCGTCGCAGAGCCGATGCGTAACGTCGGCCGCTTCACCATGGCAGACGTGCTGTCCTTCCGCCTGAAGCAGCGTCCGGTCCGCGTGGCCGCAGCTATCTCGACGCTGTTTGTCTCGCTGTTCTACCTCATTGCACAGATGGCCGGTGCAGGTTCCCTCGTGGCTGTGCTGCTCAATATTCACGAGTTCAAGTGGCAGGCCGTGGTCGTGGGCATCGTAGGCATCCTCATGATCGTCTACGTCCTTGTCGGTGGCATGAAGGGCACGACCTACGTGCAGATGATCAAGGCTGTGCTCCTAGTGACCGGCGTGGTCATCATGTGCATCCTCACCTTCGTCATGCTCAAGGGTGGCTTCAACACGCTGTTTAGCACGGCCGTCGACATGCACGCGAGCTCCGCCGTCATCCAGGAAAAGGGCTACGAGGCCTCCCAGATTATGGAGCCGGGCCTGAAGTACGGCAAGAACCTCACCACCAAGCTTGACTTCATCTCCCTCGGTATCGCTCTCGTGTTGGGCGTGGGTGGTCTGCCACACGTTCTCATGCGTTTCTACACCGTTCCGACCGCAACCGAGGCTCGCCGTTCCGTGACTTGGGCCATCGTCATCATCGGTGCCTTCTACCTGATGACCCTGATTCTGGGCTACGGTGCTGCTGCTCTTGTTGGCCCTGACCGTATTCTGGCCGCACCGGGTGGTGCTAACTCCGCTGCACCGCTGTTGGCTCTGGAAATTGGTGGCTCCGTCTTCATGGCAGTGATTTCCGCCGTCGCCTTCGCTACCGTTCTCGCTGTTGTTGCTGGCCTGGCCATTACCGCCTCTGCGTCTATCGCGCACGATGTCTACCACTCCGTCATCCGCAACGGTGAGTCCACCGAGGCAGAGCAGGTCCGCGTCTCCCAGATCACCGTGGTTATCCTGGGCATCGCATCCATCATCCTGGGCATCCTCGCCATGACCCAGAACGTGGCCTTCCTGGTGTCCCTGGCCTTCGCTGTTGCGGCTTCCGCTAACCTGCCGACCATCCTGTACTCCCTGTACTGGCGCCGTTTCAACACTGCAGGTGCTGTAGCGTCGATGTACACCGGCGTTATCTCCTGCCTGGTGCTCATCTTCCTGTCCCCGGCAGTGTCTGGCACCCCCACCTCGATGTTCCCCAACGCTGACTGGTCCATCTTCCCGCTGTCCTCCCCGGGTCTTGTGACCATTCCGCTGGCCTTCTTCGCCGGTTGGATCGTCTCCATCATGACTCCGCCGGATAACCTTGAGGAGCTGTCCGCCGAGATGGAGGTTCGCTCCCTCACTGGTGTGGGCGTTGAGGCTCCGGTTGACCACTAAAGGTCACCTGGATCAGTACTTTTAAGGGCTAAGCAGGTAAACTCACACGTCGTGTTTTACCCGCAGCCTTTACACAGGGCGGTATCAGCACGAGCTGGTGCCGCCCTTCTGGCGTGCGCACTTGGCGCATCGGCTCTCAGCGCCTGTACTCCGCCTAATGAACAGGACGCAGACTCCTCGCGTGCAACGAGCTCCGCTCCCGCTACACCGGCGCCCATTTCCCACAAGAAGGGTTCCTCGCAACTGGCAGCGGTCGACGACCAAGTGGGGCAGATCCTTAAAGGTGATGACCAGAAGGCGATTACGTACTACCGCATCGAGACCGGTATGCACATGGGGTCACCCACGGAGCACACACCGCGCTACGCGCTGAGCCTAATCAAGCTCTATATCGCCACCTACGTCATCGAGCACGGCTCTTTCGAGGACAAGTACGTGGCGCTGGACATGATCGCTGACTCTTCAGATGAGAGCGCCGGAAAGCTCTTTAAGAAGTACCCTAGGTCCATCGATTCCATCGCGAAGGAGTACGGTCTGACCTCCACCAGCGCCGGGAAGGACTGGGGACACTCGAAGACCTCGACTTATGACGTCGTGCGCTTCATTGTCCAGCTCATGGAAGATGACCCAACCCATCCAGTGCTCGTGGCGATGGCTCACGCGGATGAGGTCTCTGCTGATGGCTACCAACAGGATTATGGCACTGCAGCGCTTAGCGACGTCGTCGGGACGAAGTGGGGATGGTCTGACAGCAAGGACCGGCACTCCTCAGTTTCCTTTAGCGAGAACTTCGTCGTCGCGGCCTCTATCGAGGGCTCTGCCGACGAGCTAACCTCCTACGTCCGCAAGGAAATCACCGGTAAGAACCTGGTAAAGGGCAATAACCTCAACAAGGAAGCCTTGGCCCATCCGGAGGCCTTCTCCTCGACGCCCACGCCGTCAAGCACGTCGTCGTCTGGCACGACGTCGCCCAGCTCGACGTCCTCTGGCATGCAGACGACGTCGGAGCTGAAGTCAACGGAAAAGACAACGACAAAGGCGACGTCGACTGTCACGTCAACGTCGCCTGCAGCAGAAAAGAAATAGGGAAGCGCTAGCCCATTGCCTTGCGCACGGTGTTGAGAACATCAATGGCACCGCGCACCTGGTCGTTGCTCACTGAGGAGCCAGCAATGGTGATGCCATTGCCATCCACGCTGGAGCCGCGGCCGGTGGGATCGGGGAGGGAAATGTTGGGCAGTGGGGCGTCGTTAGGCACTGCGGGAATGTCCTTGAGCTTCGGGCGTGAGGCAGCACCCTCACCCGGTGTCCACTGACCCCAGTCGCGGGCGTACACGGTGTTGATATCACAGGTGATGCCGTCAATGGTGGCCTGCGTCTTGGCCTTCTGGTGGATTGTGGTGCGCGGATGAATCCTGCCACCGGAGCCCCAATCGTGCATCCAGAAGAACTCACCAATGCCATCAGCAACGCACCAGTCGATGACGTTGTAGTTGCCATAGACACCCGTCTGGTAACCTGCGGCAGTCAGCGCCGCGGAGAAAGCCTTGAGGTAGGGGCGAATCTGCTTCTCATATTGGGCGCGAGTGGGGTTGTCATCGATGGCGATGTAAATCGGACGGCCGGCCGGTCCACCTGCAGCCTTATGGATAGCGATGGCCTGCGGTGCATGGACGCCGGCGCCAGCTGCACCGTTGAGCCAGTCGGCGGTCTCGGCGCGACCAAACTGGTAGATGGAGGCGGTCTTGAGGCCCGCTGCCGCATTGGCCTTGGTCTCTGCCAAGGTCACCGGCTTGCCCTTCATCCACTGTTCGTCCGGACGACGCTGAGATACGTAGCGAATGGCGCCGAGGTGCCCGGCCGCCTTGATGGCGCTGGCCGAAGGAACACCAGCGGAGAAGTCAATGATCGTGCCGAGGGCCGGGCCCACCGCGAGGGCGGCGGGGGCCTGGCTTCCAACGGCACCGGCGGCCAGCGCAAGGGCACTGGCCTTGAACAGGGAACGACGGGAAAGGGACACGGTTTCTCCTCAAAGGGGGCTCGTGGATGACGGCGGCAACTCGCGTAGAAGGATGTCGCGCGTCACTACAGTTGATGGTGAAAGTAGTATCTGGAAACACTGTAGTCACATTGGTTTAAAATTGCACCACCTGTAACAGGGAAGGTGACCCTCGAGATGCGTGAATATGGTGACTGACGATGAGGTGATGGCATGGCCGAAGAATTGAAACTCCGATTCGCCCAAGCGGATAGTGTCTTTCGGCTGAACCATGCTCGGTGGAGTGATGCTGACATTGCGCGGCTGCTCGATAACTACCTCGATGACTACATTGAGCGCTCTCGCCTGCAGTCGCCGTGGATTCTGGATAGCCGACAAGAAGGCAGTGTCTTCGTGGTCGAGCATCTCTTTCCCGTCGATGAGTTTGTGGAATTGGCTGCAGGTCGAATGTCGCTAGATGAGCACTTCATTGAGTCGATCCCGCTGACCTATCCCATCACCTTTGAGATCCGCGCCGGGTACCTGCGCATGCATAAGCCGCTGGCTGCGCAATACGGTGGGCTGGTTTCCGACTTCATCCGTGGGCTGGGCAAGATGCTCGTGCAGAGCGACGAAAAATACCTTTGGGATCACGGCTACGCCGAGTGTGCTGGGGTGGGCAGCATTCCATTCAATGTCTATGGCCTTTTGGAGCCTGATGAGCCGCTCGTGGGGTTCTACCGAGTTGACGTCGACATGGAACACGAGGCGTGGCTTTTTGTTACCCCTCAAGGCCTCATTGTGCACTTTGATAACGATGAGGTGCTGGCATTCGACAAGGCAGATATGCGCAACCCCTCTGTCCCCTCGGGCTTCTTTAGCTACAGCATGCTCAAGGTTGAGGTTCTAGGGCTGCAGGGGTCGGGCCCGGTCAAAACGTCATTTAGCCCGAAGGATCTCGGGGAGCTGGATCAGGCACGAGCTGATATTCGCACGATGCTGGCGTCGCCGCATCAGGGCCACACGCGCCGCATGGTGGATCCTTGCCCGCATCCCTGGCTAGAGGTTGAGGGCGATGAGCTGGACTATATGGCGCAAGCGAACCTTGAGCGCTACCGCGGCGACACAACGCGCGCTGGCCGCAATCCATTTAGCGATGCTGCCGGGCAAATGTTTACGGCGATGGACAACCCCTTTGCTTAAGCGTCTTTCGTGCGGAAGGTGACGGTGGTGGGGTTCTCCACCGTGCGGGAAACCGTGCAGTCTTTCTCGTGAGAAATGCGGACTAGGCGCTCAATCATGGACTGTGCTTGGCGGCCGGCGTCGGTTTCGGGGAAGCGGAGGGAGAACTCCACGTTGACCTCGCTCAGCCGTGAGGCGCCGTCTTCGTTGACGCGGGTGCCGTCCACGTGGACGTCGAAAAGCTCTGGCTCTGCGCGCCGCGAGGTGACCACATCGACGTCGACCGCCGAGCAGCCCGCGACCGCGGCGAGAAGTAGCTCCACTGGGCTCAAAAGCCCCTCGCCGCTTCCGAACTCGAGGCTCGCCCCGTCAGCATTGGTTGCGCGGTAGTGGCCCGTATCTACGCGGGTGACATCGACTCCGTATTTCTTGGTGACTTCGCTCATGTCCGCCATCCTAGTGACCGTTCGCAATTTAAAAAGAAATTAATATTGCGGCCACATGGGTGCAAACTGCGCAACATATCCTGTTCTTCGTCTCTTTCAATTCAATAAATCCACCCCCTCACTTGTATAGGAAGAACTATGACTACTCGCCGCCTTCTCGGCACTGTGCTCACCGTTTCGGTGGCCGGAACCTTCTTGGTTGCTCCTGCTTCTGCTGATGAACCAAAGGAGGGCATGGGCTCACGCTTCACCATCGGCGTGCTGCCGGATACCCAGTTCTACTCCCGTTACTCCACCCCGGAGACCGGCAACTTGGCTCAGGCGCGCTACGGCAGCGAGCCTTATGCTGCGCAGACCGAATGGCTGGTGAAGAACCAGAAGGCCCTCAACATGGACTTCGCTACCCACCTGGGTGACGTAGTGGACCAGCCGGACGTCGACGGCGAGTGGAAGGTCGCTGACAAGGCCATGAAGGTCCTCGATGATTCCGACCTGAACTACTCCATCCTGCCGGGCAACCACGACATGATTGAGGATGCCTCGGCGCACCCGTACAACAAGTACTTCAGCGCCGAGCGCGCCAAGGACGCCAACCCGGATACCTTCCAGGAGCGCCACACCGCGGTTAACAATGACTCTGAGTACCACATTTTTGAGGCTGAGGGCCAGAAGTACCTGGTCTTGGCGCTCGCCTGGCGCGCGGATGACGAAGCGCTCGAGTGGGCCCAGGGCGTTCTCGACGCGCACCCGGACCTGCCGGTCATCCTCACCAGCCACGAGGTTCTCAACATCGATGGCGCCGGTGAAGTCTTCTACTCTGAGGACTACGGCCAGGGTCTGTGGGACAAGTTCATCAAGAAGAATGACCAGATCTTCCTCACCATGGGCGGCCACCACCACGGCGCGGGCTACCGCGTGGACAAGAACGATGCAGGCCACGACGTTATCGGCATCCTGCAGGACTACCAGATGGCTTACCAGGGCGGTAACGGTCTGCTCGGCGTGCTCGAGTTCGACCTGAGCGGCAATGAGCTGGAGATGACTGCCCTGTCCCCATGGGTCGCGCAGAAGCCGGCAAAGGAGCTCACGCAGTTCGACAAGCTCATCCTCGACGGCAAGGGCGATAGCTACCACGTGCCGCTTAACTTCAAGGAGCGCTTCGCCGATTTCGCTCCGGAGTGGACCATCGGCGATGAGGACGACGCTGACTTGGGCAAGAAGGCCCGCGACATCGTTGAGGAAGGCTACACCCCGTACACCATCCCGGAGGACCAGCTTCCGGAGGGCCCGAATGACTTCGTGAAGTCTGACAAGACCGTCTTCCACTGGCGCCCAGGCCAGACCAAGGACAAGGAAGGCAAGCAGCTTGCCGACGGCGACGTGGCCACCGAAGGCGCTGTCATTCCGGATGCCTTCGGTGCTGATGGTGCCGGTGACCTCGTTCGCGAAGGCGGCCCGTCCAATGAGGGCGAGCGCATCACTTACGCCAAGGATCACCACCCGCTGTCCTCCGACTCTGGTTCCCTCTACTGGTCCGACCCGGCTGGTCAGGCCGAAATGGCGGAGTTCCGCTCCAAGGAAGGTGCTGAAATCAACAAGGTCGATACCTCCGAGGGCTACACCTTCGAGTCCTTCGTGAAAATTCCGAAGGACTTCAACGGCTCTGAGCACGGCTGGGGCAGTGCGCTTTCCCGCGACTCCAGCATCGCTGAGCTTGTCGACGGCTCCGACGACACCGACCCCACCGTCATGTTCGGCATCTCCAACCTCCGTGAGCTGCGCTGGTGGGCGGAGCCCAAGGAAGGTGAAGGCTCCACTGTTTGGTCCCACGAGGTGCCCACCGATGAGTGGATGCACATCGCCGTGGTGAACAAGCCGGATTCCGACACCGTGGAGATGTTCATCAACGGTGCACCCATCCTGCGCAACGCCAAGGGCGCTGAGGGCTTGCTCCCGCGCGACCTGCAGTGGGTCATGGGCGCTGGCTTTGATAACCTCAAGCCGCAGGACCCGTGGTACGGCTGGATTGGTGAGACCCGCCTGACCCAGGGCGTTCTGGACTCCGACGAGTGGCTCACCGCCCGCCCTGCCGTGAAGGAAGAAGAGCCATCCTCTTCCGCGACCACCTCCCCGTCTGAGTCGACTACCACTGAGCCGAGCAAGCCTTCTAAACCGACCAACACGAAGGAGCCTTCCGCTGGTGACATTGGCCAGGCCTTCTTCGCCGGCTCCAGCCACGGCGCGAAGATCATCCTCCCCATCGTCGCCGTCATCGCAGTCGTCGGCGGCGCTGCCTACGCCCTCATCCCGACCATCAACCAACTCTTCGGCCTCAACATCCCGCAGCCGAAGCTGCCTAAGATTCCGGGCCTGAACTAGTCCCCGTTCACCCTCCATCCCCCGTCTCGCACTGAGGCGGGGGATTTTTACTGCACAGCAAGATTTCGGCCCCTATTTGTTAGAAACGTCGCTTGGAAGAACCGGCTCGACTGTGGGCCAAGGCGATCTGGTTATGGACAAACCATTCTGGAATGAGTAGTATGAAACTCATGGGACGACCTCGTAAATTCAATGAAAAAGAAGTTCTCTCTGGCGCGATCACGTTGTTTGGCAGGAGCGGATTCAATGCAGTCTCAGTGGACGTGGTGGTCAATCAACTGGGGCTTAACCGGTCCAGCTTCTACAACCTCTATGGCTCAAAGCATGGATTGTTTCGTGCTGCGGCAGAAACCGTGTGTGCTGAAGCTGAAGGCGGCCGAGTGTCGGATGCTGCACAGGACTTCGTGGTGGTGGCACTGGTTGAGGTGGCGCCAGTCAGTATGGATTTACGCGGGCTTATCCAGCGGGCTTATGAACTGTGTTTCACCGGCCCGGAATCGCTAGGGCAGCACGTGCTGGCCCGTGCACAAGGAACCGAACACTAAGGAGGACCATCATGAACAACAAACTCACTCTGACAGACAAAGAGCTCGTCATCGAGCCGCTCGGGCTTGATAAGCTCTGGTCTTTGACCGGCAGCATCACGATTCCGTGGAACCACGTTCGTGGAGCTACTCATGACCCTGGAATGAAGCACGAGCCCAAAGGCCTTCGAGCACCGGGTCTGCGAGCCGGCCAAAAACTATCGGGCACGTTCCACTCTGATGGTGGACGCCAGTTCTGGAACATTAGCGGCTATGAGAACGCCGTTGTCATCGAGCTTAAAGACGAGCATTTCGATCGGCTCATTTTGTCCTTGGATAACCCGACTGAATGTGTAGCGCGCATCAACGAAAAGGCTCAGGCCGTCTGAGCCCGACGTGCCCCAGCGCCAATACTTGATGTCATTTACGGCAAATAGCAGGTGAAACCGCCGCGGCGAATTTTCGTCCACTATTCACGGTGAATGACACGTTTAGGCCGAACGGCTTTCGGTTCTGGAGTTAAAGTGCCCCAGGTTGTGTCCCCTCTACTCAGAGGGAACACAACCTGCGACACTTCAGGAATGAAGGAAAGTCAGAGAGAAAATGAGCCGAAACCTAGGCTAAAAAGTGGTGAAAACCTTAACACCGAACCTGCATCGCCGAGGGGCGGGGTTTGTTGGGTTCGAGTGGTGTTCCGTGCTTGCTCCAATCAGCCTTTCGGTGGGGTAGAGTACTCTGAGGACTCAGCGGGGGTAACCGAATACCAGGTCACCGCTACGTAACCAGCAAAAGCGAAGACCAAAACTAGCGGAACGAAGGTCCCTATAGCAATACAAACCGCAAGCAGGCCGACGGCCTTAAGGCCGCCTTTTGGCTCCGAAGACGACGCAATTAGTAGTGCTGTCGGAATGGCAGCGACGAAGAGAAGAGCTACTAGCAGAAGAAGAGGAGCATCGTTTAAATACCCCGCTGGCAAAGTTCCGACGCCCGCGCAAATCCACAGGAATTTTCGTAGGCTCATAGAACAGTTCCTCTCTTTACTCATTAGGTGCAGTCGCGACAGGAGCGATGTTGGCGCCAAGGATCGCCACAGCGAGGCTGAATGCACCGACTTTCTTGAGGGCAGTGGCGATCATTTGCTTGTTATTCATAATGACTTGAACGAGCTTAGCCTGCTGGGCTCCGGGAATACAGCCGGAGAGCACACTTGCGAGAGCCCACACAGCACTGTTCGGGTCCTCCCGCGTTTTGTAAAGACCGCGCCCCGATTCCTACCGCGCATCTGACCGCAGCAACGATGACGAGCGGTGCAACCCTAAGAGCTGTGCCGTTGTTGTGCTCAAGCGATTGAAGTTCGGTATCCAATTCATCCGCCGGTAGACCAGAAAGGTATTTAAACTCAGAATTCAGCTGCTCATGGATGTCTTCGGTTGGGCTTCAGGGCCCGTTCAATTGGTCACGGAAGACCAACGACGGAGCTTATTTTTCTTGGGGAAGCAGCCAGTTTCAGTACAAAATGAAAGCCGGAACCTCATTTCGAGGTCCCGGCTCTCGCACCGCTGGAGTTTTCCGAACACTTTCAAAACGTTTTCCGAAAGACCCCACTTCGGGGCTTTCGGAAAACTTCTCCACCTGCACCAACCCAGCCCCCTCGCGCACAGTGTTCCACGGCCTCGCCTAGAATGTTCCGTGCCACCGCGTTCACCAGGTAAACCGCGCCTCCTGCCTTGCCAGCCACTCCGTTTGTCCAACCGACGCGGAACCGCCAGGATCATTCCCATACCATTCGATGAGGTACGCCAAAAGGTGACGCTTGAATCGAGTGTCGCTCGCTGTTTCGTTGAGCATGCTGTCACCAGAAAACGAAAGTACGCCGCGTTCGCGCTCCTCGTCGCGGTCTCCGCAGTGCCAAAATAAAACCCCATTCACGCCGAACTCGGTCAGCATGAATGGAGTCTTTTAGCCAGTCGTCTCCGTCAGGAGGCGACTTCTTCGGCTAAACCCGCTGGCGGATAGTACCGCCGGGGTTTTCGTCGCCCCAACGCTTCGTGACGAAACGACCCGTCGTTGCGGATCGGGTCACGGGGCGATTATTGCTGGTTCCCTTTCCGACCCGTTCGGTCGTGGTCTTGTTAGGCCACCGCCCCTTAGCCGCGTTGGAAACGAACTTGCCTGTCTTTGCAGACCGATTCACACTGCGTCGAGCCATATTTGACAACCTCCTAAGGAGTCTGACGAGAGTGAGCGCGTTTCGTGCTTGAAACGCTGTCAACTCAGTTAGACTCGGTGTATCACGTCCAAGTGGTGATCGAGACTAACCTCTCGTCTCAACGGGGTCGAGCTGCAACTCGGCCCCGTTACTCAGTCCTAGGCGGCTATCGTGAGAAATTCCCCTTTTTGCTGTTAGAAGCACGTTTTTCGGCAAGTTTCCTCGCCATTGTTGCTGTATGCTTATTCGACACTTTGGCCCTCATTTGGCGCACCTCTTGGGTGCCGAATGAGGAGCGTCCCAATGCCTCCCTGTAACGGTTCGTCACGCCACGCCTCCTTCGTTCCTATGTTTTCGCGCTTTGGCTCGCACCCTTTCCAACGCCTTGTTTACACTGTGAGGAAACGTCTCGAGCCTGTCCGCAATCTCCCTCGCCGAAAGCCCGTCCGCACGCAGGCGGGCTACCTCTAACTCCTTATCCGAGAGTAACCCGGTTATGTGGCGCAGTTCGTCGTCGAGTTCAAATTGGGTCTCCAACGGCATTTCGCGTGACGGCAGTTGGAGCAATTCATTTTCCTCAACTTCTTGGATGTAGCGTGCAGTCCTTTTGAGCTCCCTGGCGCGTCGCTTAAGCACCTTACATGCTTCCATTAAGCACCTGCCGACGAAGAAGGTCTTCAAACTTGCTCCGCCACTCGGTGACCACTTTCCTCCAACAAGCGCGTGTTCCCTGAACACAAGAACGGATTCCACGACGATGTCTTCAGCAATTTCTTCCACCTCATCTGGGGTAAGGAGGTCTAGACGGACGTCCTCGTCATTGGGAACGAAATCCAGCTTCTCACGGCATTTCGCTAGCAGTTCTTTCGTCATAATCCACTTCTTGATGCAGGCAAACCCGTACCCCATGATCTCGATTTCAAAATCGTCGTAGTCTCTACCTTGGAAGCCTTGCTCTCGCAGAACTTCATAGAGCTCGCGGTCACCCGCGAGGCGTTCTGACTCATCTCTCGGCTTGGTGGTCTGCGTCCACGCGACGGTGGTTTTGCGCTTGTGCCGGCCCTCGTTGCGAAACCTGTCTAAGTCGCTCACGACCCTCCCTAACGTTATTGGAAGAGAGTTTATCTGCTGGATAGCCCTCTGGCTAAGACTGCCTCGCGAATCTACAGGGGCCGGTGCGGTTAGGGTTTTCGAAACGTACAGTGTACAGAACTGTCCAATACGAGAAAGAGGAGCCATGTGTATAGGCATCATCTCGGGCATAATCTCCGGCCTTATCGTGTCAGTCGTCTTGTGGGTATGGGATGTCCGTCGGCGGGATGCATTGGAGATGGTATTCGTCGCCCCGGACCGAGCGTTTCTGAGAAATAACCGGTTGCGAGCGGTAGTAGTCGGAGGCTCCTGGGAATTAGAGAAAGGTCAGGTCATCTTCCGAGGTGATGATTTTCGTGGCGAGGGGCACGGATTGGTCATAGGACGATTCGAAACCCTTCCAGTAAGAACACATATGCTTCAACCTGGCGGGCTCAGGTGGTGAATGCATCTATACAGCTAGGAGGTTGTGTAGATGTCAGGTGATGAGAAGTTACG
>NZ_JSEF01000008.1 GCF_000805675.1 Corynebacterium minutissimum
ATCTTGCGGTGCCTAATCCACTCCGGACAACTACAGGACAAAATCAACGCACTCTAAAACCGGAAGGGCCGGTAAAAGGTTAATACGCCGAACGACGGCCCAGAACATGTCTGCTCGGAGCCGCCGTTCGGCGTAAAGGAAGGTCTATGAAGCGATCAAAGATTTAGGAGATGTTGACGCCGCGCTCTGCGAGCCACGGGATGGGGTCTACAGCGCCTTCGCCGGTGGGGTGAATTTCGAAGTGGAGGTGGGAGCCGGTGGAGAATCCCAGGGAACCCATGCCAGCAATCTTCTGGCCGGCGTGGACGCGCTCGCCCACAGCAACGTCGAGGGTCTGCATGTGGCCGTAGACGCTCATGGAGCCATCATCGTGCTTGATGCGAATCCACTGGCCAAAGCCGGAGGCCGGGCCGGAGTCGATAACGGTGCCGTCCATGACGGACAGGATGGGGGTGCCTACAGAGTTGGCGATGTCGATGCCAGAGTGGAAAGAACCCCAGCGCGAGCCGAAGCCGGAGGTGAAGACACCTTCTGTCGGGCGGGCAACGGACGGGGCACGGTTCGCTTCATCGGCGGCAGCGCGGGCATCAGCGGCCTGGATGGCCTTATCGAGCTGCGCTGCCAGATCGGAAACCGGCTTGGACTCAGCAATTGCGAGAATCTGCGGGGCAGCATCCTGGATGGAAGCCTGTGCGTCCTTCAACGGATCGGTATCTGCCTGCAAGGAGTAGTCGATGGCCTGAGTCTTGGTCTCCTCGGTTCTGGTCGACTGGATGGTGCCTGCGGCTGCACCACCTACGCCAGCGGTGGATACGGCACCAGCGGCGACGGTAACGACTGCAATGCGTCCCTTCGCGGTCTGCGAGGTGGTGATCTTGCGGTGGCGACCTGCGCTCCGCTGAGTCTTGCTTCGCATGAACTCTACTTCCGTCTTCATTCACTATCGTCCGTCCGGCTCAAACGTTACGTTCTCTGCCGGTTGGTTACCCGATTGTGACCTTCCTGTTACCAACGGAATGTAACAATAGCGTCTCAGGAAAGTTAGAGCAAGCCGGTTTGCGGTTTTTCTTGTTTATGTGCCGTAAATCCTAATAGTAGTGGTACTGGATATAATCTGTGTGAAGACTGTGGCGACCAAGCGGGGGTAGTGCAAGCGATTTTGCGTTTATCTTAGAGTTTAAATCTTAAGGCTAAAAATTTGCAGTCGCTGCTGGGGCTTTTTGTCCTACTTTTTCACCTACCAGCTGCTGCCAAGTAACCATTTGGCCCTAGCCTCGCCGCGCCACCCCCGGCGGGGGAGGGGAGCGTGGCAAAGTGGACGCCAATGAATAAGAACACGAGTCCCCAGTCACGGTCGGCCACGCGGCCGCGTACCCAGATGCGCGGACATGGCCAGGATAGTGAGCGAACCGAGCGCCCCACTCGCAGCGATCGCCGCGCGCCGGCGCAACGGATTAAGGGCGCAGAGTCCGCTAAGGCGAAAGCTCGCCGCGCCCAGGGGCCCACCACGATGCGGGAGCGTATCCGCCGCATGCTCATGGTGGTTGCCGTTCCCAATCTGGTGGTCGTGCTGGGCATCATCGTCGTGGTCATTGCCGCACTGTTGCTCACGAGCTCGCCCTCGGCGTGGTTTAACACCATCGTTGCGGAAGCCTGGATGGTTTTTAACCTCGCGCCCATTCGGGCGGGGGGAATTGACCTCGGTTTCTTGCCCGGGCTGCCCGCGGTGTTGCTGGCATGCCTGGTAGGCCGCCGTGTACGGGTAGCTATTAAAGACAAGGTCAGTATCAATGACCTCCTCGTGCTGACCGCCTGCGTCTTCGCGGTTCCTTTAGCGTTGACCTGCCTTGCGTGGCTGATGCTGTGGGATGCGGGCAAGGCCTACGACGTTTCCCCGCCGGCCCTCTACGTTGTGCTGCCCCGCATGCTGTTGCTCCATGTGGCTGCCCTCATTGGCGGTATGGGCACTCGCCTGTGGAAGGCTCTGGCCAAGCGCAGTGGGGTACCGCGCGTGCTTGTCGACGCCTCCCGGATCGGCCTCAGCTACCTCGGCTACCTCGCCATCGTGAGCTTGGTCCTCGTTCTCGTGTTATGGGCAGTGGGCTGGCAGCGCCAAGCAGAGATGCTGGCTGCCTATCCGGTCCTCGACGCGGTGGGTACGGCTGGACTGGTTTTGCTCAGCATTCTTTATCTACCCAACGCCGTTATTGCTGCCGCTTCTGTGCTGAGCGGCTCTGAGCTACACGTTGGACCGGAGACGAGTATCAGCTTATTCAGCGCTCATATGGTGCCGCTGCCGCCTCTGCCACTTGCCGCCGCGGTACCGCCGAGTATTAGCTCCTGGGCTGTTGCTCTCTTTGTGCTTCCCGCGGTTGCTGCCGGCGTGGCCTTCGCACGGCGCCGAGTGATCGTGAATTTTCAGGTGGCGTTGGTCGCTGCCGTCGTTGCCGCTATCGCTGCTTTCGCCGCTATCTACGGCACCTCTGGTGCTCTCGGCATCTACGGCTATACCGGCCCTGAACTGTGGACGGCCGTGGGGCTTATTTCCTTGTGGTGCCTCGTCGTCGGTGCTGGCTTCGCTGCCGCGAATGCACTCATGTCCTGGCGTACTCACCGTAGTAGCGAGGACGACGCCGAGGTTGCCACCACGGAACCGTCCTCTGCGAAGGACACTGAGCATACTGAGCACACTGAGCACGCAGGGGATGTAGAGGACGCGAAGAACACAGAGCAAACAGAAGACACTCGCCCCGCGAATGCCGTGCCGGTCTCAGCGCTGCTCGGCATCAACTCCGAAAGCCTAGAGGACGCATCCGAGAGTTCGGAGGACTCAGACGTTATTGACGCCGAGGTGGTCGATGCGGAAGCCGTCGATAAGGACGACGGGGAGCCCGAGGGGGACGTCGCCAAGCGCATGCCCGCAGACCCTGACCTTGATGAGGACCCCTCCCAGGGTTAAGCAATTGCTTGTTTGCTCCCCGCAGGCGCTAGGCTGGAGCGCGTGACTACACCGCATCAGCCCGCTGCTTCCGCCCGCCTCAAAGTCGTTGTTCTGGTCTCTGGAACCGGCTCTTTGCTGCAGGCCATCCTTGATGGTCAGGACGAGCACTTTGGCGTGGTGAAAGTTATCGCGGACGTGCCTTGTCAGGGCATCGAGCGCGCACAGGCAGCGGGAATCGCCACTGAAGTTGTGGAGATGGGTAAAGATCGCGCCGAATGGAATAGACGTCTGGTTGATGCAGTAGATGCTGCACAGCCAGACGTTGTTGTTTCTGCGGGCTTCATGAAAATCCTGGGTAAGGATTTTCTGGACCGCTTTGAAGGGCGCACCATCAATACTCACCCGGCGCTCCTGCCCGCTTTCAAAGGAGCACATGGCGTGCGTGATGCGCTGGCCTACGGTGCCAAGGTCACAGGCTCGACCGTCCACTTTGTTGATGCTGGCGTCGATACGGGCGCCATCATCGCCCAAGAACCCGTGCGCGTGCTGCCAGAAGATAACGAGGCCAGCCTGCACGAGCGCATCAAAGTGGTCGAGCGAGAACTCATTGTCACTGTCCTGCGTGCCATCCGCGTGCAGGACGCAGCACTGACTATTGAGCTTTAATTATCGCTGCAACAAACGCAAGGAAGGCTAAAGTCCACACACCATGAGCGAGGATCGTAAGAACATTAAACGCGCACTCATTAGCGTCTACGACAAGACCGGTTTGGAGGACCTAGCCCAGGCCCTCGACAAGGCCGGCGTGGAGATTGTTTCCACCGGTTCTACCGCGAAGAAGATCGCGGATCTGGGCATCGAGGTTACCCCGGTTGAAAAGCTCACCGGTTTCCCCGAGTGTCTGGAGGGCCGCGTGAAGACCCTGCACCCGCGCGTGCATGCCGGCATCCTGGCGGATACCCGCAAGGAAGACCACCTCAACCAGCTCTCCGAGCTCGAGGTTCAGCCTTTCCAGCTGGTCGTGGTGAATTTGTACCCCTTCCGTGAAACTGTGGCTTCCGGCGCTGACTTCGATGGCTGTGTGGAGCAGATCGATATCGGCGGCCCGTCCATGGTGCGCGCAGCCGCAAAGAACCACCCGTCTGTTGCTGTAGTTGTGGACCCGGCTCGCTACGGCGATGTAGCTAACGCTGTGGCCAATGGCGGCTTCACCTTGGAAGAGCGCCGTGGCCTTGCCCGCGATGCCTTCCTGCACACCGCCGATTACGACGCTGCTGTGTCCGCCTGGTTTGTGGACCAACTCAGCGACGGTGACACGACCACCCCGCTGCGCTACGGCGAGAACTCCCACCAAAAGGCCACCGTGACCCGCATTGGCACCACCGGTCTGGCCAACGCGAAGCAGTTCAACGGCAAGGAGATGAGCTACAACAACTACCAGGACGCCGACGCCGCCTGGCGTGCCGCCTGGGACCACGAGCGCCCCTGCGTGGCCATTATTAAGCACGCCAATCCGTGCGGCATCGCGGTGTCTGAGGAGTCGATTGCTGCTGCTCACCGCGCGGCCCATGCCTGCGACCCGATGTCCGCCTTTGGCGGCGTTATCGCAGTCAACCGCGAGGTCACCGTGGAGATGGCCGAGCAGGTCAAAGACATTTTCACCGAGGTCATCGTGGCGCCGTCCTATGAAGAAGGCGCTATCGAGGTTCTCAAGGCTAAGAAGAACCTGCGCGTGCTGCAGGCAGAGCACGAAGCACCGGAGGAGGAAGTTAAATTCATCTCCGGCGGCGTGCTCACCCAGGAACCGGATACCTACCAGGCCGAGGGCGATAACCCGGCCAACTGGACCTTGGCTGCTGGTGAGGCGCTCAACGAGTCCGACCTGGCACAGCTCGAGTTCGCTTGGCGCTCAGTTCGTGCGGTGAAGTCCAACGCCATCCTTCTGGCTAAGGACAATGCCACCGTGGGTGTGGGCATGGGCCAAGTCAACCGCGTGGACTCTGCCAAGCTGGCAGTCGAGCGCGCCAACACGCTGGCCGATGGCGCCAACCGCACCGAAGGTTCCTTCGCTGCCTCCGATGCCTTCTTCCCGTTTGCCGATGGCCTGGAGGTGCTTCTCGACGCCGGCGTGAAGGCCGTTGTTCAGCCGGGTGGTTCCATCCGCGACGAAGAGGTCATTGAGGCCGCTCAGAAGGCTGGCGTGACCATGTACTTCACCGGTACCCGCCACTTCTTCCACTAGAGTGTTGACGGTGGCGTCACTGCGCGTTTAGTGAGGCCACCGCAAAGCCAGTATTTTCGGCGGGGTTTCCGTCTTTATCCTTGTAGGTAAAAGTAAACCGCAACTCCTGATGCTCGCCGACGTGGATGGGCATTTCCAAGGCCTCATCCGCGGGGACATCGAAGGTTGCGAGTTCAGTGCCGTCGCTCCCGGTGACGGTAACACTGGCGGTGGCGACGTCCGTGTTGTCGCGGTCATCGATAAAACCAAAGACCGCATTGAGCTGGCTTTGGCCTTGAGCCAGATGGATATCGGCGATATTGGTGCTGCCCCCGCGGGAGACATAGGAATCCGGGAACAGCGTACGAGCAATGACTGCGTCCTCCTCAGTGAGGTCGGTTGAGATGCCGTCGTGCGCGCCAATCGGGTTTCCCGCTAGCACGGCGGTTGTTGTCGGATCTGCAGATGCACCTGCTTGCTCGCTTCCTGAGGAGTCACGTCCCCAGATAAACCAGGCGCCTACTCCCAATGCAATGGCGAGGACCACCAGAATCGCGATGAGCGCTGCTATCGCGCCACTAAACTTTCCTTTGCCCTTCGGGGAAGGCGGGGCAGAGTACTGCGGTGCTTGTGGGGGCTGCGGCTGCTGTGAGAGTTGTGGCTGCTGTGCTTGGCCCGGGTAGTGGGATTGCCCTGGCGGTGGAGTAGGCGCGCCACCAAAGACCGGCTGGGCGTTCGCACCACCTCCACCTGCAGGGGAGCCTGGATGAGAGCCCTGATACGCCCCCGGTGTGTGCGGGCGGCTGCCGAACGGCGGCGGAGCACCAAAGCCTCCGGGCGTGCCGGGGTTACTGGTGCCACCACCTGGCTGACCAAAGCCGGGGCGGGGAGTACCAAATCCGGAGTTAGACCCGGAGCGTCCTGGTGGCGTGCTTGAAGGTCCAGGAGAAAAAGTCATGGGTTCGTGAAAGCCTTTCCGCAAGCGAGGGAAGTGTCTTTAAACAACTTAAACCGTATCGCGCACGATGCGCGGGAGTCTCGGCAGATTCGAGGGATACTCCCCGTGGGGTTGGGGCTGGGCTAGAAGATAAATCACTATAGTCAGGGCAACACTGTGCAAAGATGGAAGACACCGTATATGCGGTAGCGATAGGCGCTACAGACACTGTAGAAACGGAGGCTCCGGTGACTGACTCAGAACACAACCACGGCTTCGGTGCGCCCCGGCCGCAGGGACACGGCGGTCAACTGAACCAGAACCGCAAGGACACGCACCCAGAAACCGTGGACTTTGAATCCCCGCTGTCACAAGAGCGCCAATACTCCAATCCCTTCGCCGCGCCAGCTGATCAACAGCCCACCCAACACTTTTCTGCCCCGCAGGTACAGCCAGGACAGCCGAGCCAGCAGGGTCAGCAAGGCCACCAGGGGCAGCCGAGCCAGCAGAACCAGCAGGGCTGGGCAGGGCACCAAAGTCAGCAGGATCAGTGGGGCAACCAACAGCAACCGGCTGGCGGTTACAACGCCGCGTACCCGCAGCAGGCCGCGGCCCACTCCGGCTCCTCTAACGGCGGAAAAATCATTCTCATCGTCGTCCTTATCCTGGCCGTGTTGCTCGTCATTGCTGCGCTGGCCTACCTCTTCTTCTTTAAAAACTCCGCGACCGGCAATCAGGCCCAACCGCCGCTGACCACCGAGGCACAAGTCTCTGAGGAGACCGCTGGCGGCGAAGAAGAGGCAACCTCTGCCGCAGAGACAACGACCTCCGAGGAAGAGACCACCAGCGCGGAACCGGAAAAGCGCCCTGAACACCCAGCGCTTCCCGACGGCGCACAGCCGGTCAACGATGCTGCACGTAATAACGAACCCGGCGGCGATTTCAATAATGTCTACCGCGGCTCCACGGTGACGACCGAACCGTTCGCCAACATCGTGCGCGATGAGTACGTCAAGCACTACGTGGATACAAAGGAGCTTAACGCGACTATCGACGCCTACAGTCCCATCACCAAGCAGACCTACAGGATGGACTGCTCCGACAACGGTAAGTTCGTCACCTGCAAGGGTGGCAATAACGCGATTGTGTACATCGTCTAATGCGCCGCATCCACAACCTCCACACCGCCGCGCTCGCCACAGCGACCGCCCTGTCGGTCGCGCTGCTGAGCGCCTGCACTATTGGTGATGTCTCCGGAATCGACGAGGCCGAAACTGCTCCCCAGGGCGCTGAAGAGGAATCAGCGCCTCAGCCCACGCTACCTGAATCCACCCCCGTACCCGCACCCGTCACCACGGAGGACCTGCCCGTGATTGAGGCCACCGACCCGCAAGAAGCCCTCGACGCTATCGCTGCGGACAATCCCGGAACAGGCATCGCCGTAGCGGGCGGCGGAACAATCTTCGCGGCTGGCATGACGGATCCCGTTGCCGCCTGGTCAACCGCGAAGGTTCCCCTCGCCATCGCCGCTGAACGCGCCGGGGTGGCGGAAGACAGCACTGTTAGTCAGGCAGTTACGTACTCCGATAATGCCGCTGCTGACTCGTTGTGGGAAGCCCTGGGCGGCGGACAGGAAGCAGCGCAGGCCACACAAGAGGTCATCGGTGCAACCTCAGTGCCAGCTACCCCGCCGCGCCCAGGGTTTAGCGCCTTTGGTCAAACGCAGTGGTCGGTAACGCAGCAAGCAGAGTTCGTGGCATCCCTTGGCTGCATGGACGGCGCAGAGCCAGTCCTCGCCGCAATGGGCCAGCCCGATCCCGCCCAGAACTACGGTCTAGGCACCTTGGAGGGCGCGGTCAAGAAAGGCGGCTGGGGCCCTGCCGAAGATGGATCCTATGAAGCGCGTCAGATGGGCCTTGTGACCCTCGGCGGCCACACCGTTGCCGTGGCCATTTACGCCAGCGCAGACTCCGGGGACTACGGCGATGCCCAACTGATGCTCACGCGCCTCGCCGCCCAGCTTGAGTCGGCAGAGGTCGAGTGGCCGGCAGCTGGATGCCAGCAGGGAGCAGTGTAGCCACACCGCTGCTAGGCCCCTTGGCAACGGTTGGATTTACTTTGGCCAGTAGACGTCGAAGTCACCGGCCTTGCCATCAATGTCGTAGTGCTCGCCACGGATGGTGAGCACCGAGCCGGTATCGGCACCACTCGTGGGATCGAGAATCGCCACGCTAAAGTCCGTACCTTCGCCCTTGGCTGGGCCAAAGGCAGCGCCGCTAGACCAGATGCCGCGGTAAAAAAGAGAATCCTTGCTTTCGCAGATAACAATATGCGAATCATCATCTGCGCTGGCAGCAGCAAAGACCATCTCTTCGCCTTGCTGGCAGCGTGCCTCGGGGACATCAGACCACCCAGCAGCAGTGAGTCCAGGCGGCACGTCGGCGGTATCAGCGGATTCCTGCGGCGCATCCTCGGAAGCGCTAGCTTTCCCACTTACATCATCTTCCGAGGTATCGGCGTCGGACTCGGTTTCTGACTCCATCGTCATGGGAGCAGCGTCGGAGGATTGCCCATTCGTCGGCACTTCTTGGCTGGTGGAGCGCACGTCATTCCAAATGATCAAGCCAGAGATTGTCAGCGCGATGAGGATGGCGATGGCACAGATAATTGGCACGTTGTTGCGCTGCTCAGAGGGATCCGAAGCAGGGAGCGCAGAAGCCGGGCTGGGGCTAGGGCGCTCGGAAAAAGAGTTGTTGCCAAATCCTGGGGTGGTCATAGGGTCCTTGGAAAGACGATTGAGAACAACAGAAATCATAATCGTTGTGTACGAACCGCCATTATCCGAGGGGGAGTACCCTCCATTCGGGGGAGACGCGACACGGCAACATCATGAGACCTAATGCATATGGTGCAATGGTGCGGTGACTAGTTCCTATTTCGTTGAGTGGCTTACCCAGCATAAGCGCTACACCACGGTGTACCTGCTGGGTGAAGGCGGCATGGGCCAAGTCTTTCACGCGACGGATCCAGACCTCTCCCGTGAGCTTGCGGTTAAGGTGCTGCTGGACGACGTCCGGGATGAAGCCTCCCGCGCTCGTTTCCACAACGAGATGAAGGCACTTACCCGCATCGGTAGCCACCCTGGCGTGGTGCAGTTCTATTCCAAAGAATCAACCCCGCGTGGCGACGACGTCATGGTCATGGCGTTTATTGACGGTGGAACACTAGCGCATGCAATCAAGGATCGCGCTCGAACTGGCCGTGGATTCACAGTGAAGGAAGTCGTGTATTTCCTCAGGCCGATTGCCTCAGCCTTGGACTATATGCATCATGAGCTGCATCCAGGATGGGTACATCGCGATGTTAAGCCCGCGAATATCCTGCTCCGGAAGAATCCCGGCAGCCTTCCGCCGGCTGTCCTGTCAGATTTTGGCATCAGCATCGAGGAAGGGCAGTCACGCCTGACCAAGATCGGCCACATCGTGGGCACAGAGAAATACTTAGCGCCAGAGAATAAAGGTCACGCCTACGGTGATGATGATTTGTCGGCGCGTGCTGATGATTACTCTTTGGCGCTCATCGCCTTCGAAATGCTCACGCTCCATCACCTCAAGGACACGATGCCACGCAGCGAGTGGCGTGGTGAGCGCCGCCTTCCGGAGCTATCGAGTGCGGCTTTCTCGGATGTCCTCGCGCCCGACACCGCTGCAGTGGCTAGCCAGGTACAAGATGTGCTGAGCAAGGCTCTCGATAGTGTTCCGATGCAGCGCTACTCCACGGCAGAGGAGTTCATCCAAGCATTGGAGAAGATATCCAACTCTTCTTCGTTTGCCGCGCCGCAGAAATCGCCCACAGCCCCGCAGTCACCACGCTCGGAGCACACAGCGCATACGACCCCCACACAGAAGTGGCCAGAGCCCCCGCGTCCCACCGAGAATATGCAGCCTACTGGGTTCGTGGCACCCTCGAACCCCATTTCCTCAACAGCGCATGTGCGGCCATCAACTCCTGTGACCCCGCCAACGCCCATACCCCCACAGCAGTCAGGGGTGCCCTCGGCGCTGAGCGCGCCGCCGAAAAAAGATAACGGCAACGCCCTAATCATCACCGCGACCGTCGTGGTCATCATCCTCATTTTCCTGGTGACCTGGGCAATCGTGGCATAACCCGAAGGTAGCCTGGAAGCCGGACAGAAATTCCCGCTACACTAAAGGACAATTTTTGCGGCACAACTTTTGGCGTTGTGCCCGGAGTGTTCTTCAACGGAGGTGACTATGAACACGCAACAGACACCCCAGCCGCAGCAGGCGGCGCGGGGCCCAAGGCTGCGTATCGATGACCTGATCGGCGGCGTGAGGATTGTCGCGCCAGGAGAAGAAGTTATCGTCGGCCGTGCCGGTGATTTCCGCGTGGGCGAGGGGGACCTTACCCTTCACCGCCACCTCTTCCAGCTGTGGTACGGCGGGCAGGGATGGATGATCAGCAACATTGGTAGCCACATCCCGTTGCGCATTGAACTACGTGGAGTGAAGGGATTCTCCCGTATCGACTTGGGGCCGCGATCGGTGGCTGCGGTTCCGCCAGGACCTTCCCGCATCACGTTTGAAACTCCGGAATGCCCCTACGAGCTGTACATCGATGTCGAGAACAGCAATGTTGCGCGGCGCACGAGGCGCGAGCAGGAGCTGGAGGAAGAGCGCACCCGGACCCGGCATGTGCCCAATGATGAGCAGGAAGAACTGTTGCGTCAGCTTGCTAGCTATCTGAAAAAGCCAGGTTCGTCGGATGCCGATATTCCGTCGGTACGCGAGATCGCCGATGCCCTCGAATGGACGGAAAAGAAGACGAATCACAAGATGGATCGCCTCGTTGACAGCCTGAAAGCTGATGGCGAGAAAGTCTATAAACCCTATAAGACGTTCTTGGCGCACTACGCCATCCGCCACGGACGCTAAAAGCGGCCTAAGACCGTTGGGGGTTTAGGCCGCTGGGAAAGGGCTCAGGACGTTGGGGCCGCGCTAGCGCGTGGCCTTCTTGCGGTCCGCGGCGGCAGCGGCGGCCGAGGAGATGGAGTCGTTGCGGTTTTTGAGCAGCTCCAGAGTCGTTGCCTCTGCATTGTCCGGGGGAGTGGTGCCGAGGACGGCCAAGGCGGCGTCGGCAAGCATGGCGGATTGCTCCGGCACGCGCTGCGCGGCATCAAACGGGGCGGTGCCATCGTTGGGGCGCATCTCAATGACTGACAGTGCGATATGGAAGGGCAGCTCGATGCGCGGGTCATCCGTGCCCACAAGGCCCGCAGCGGCGGAACGGAAATGTTCCTTCAGGCGGTCTCGCTGTACGTGGTACTCACCAAACTCGGGGGAATTAGCCACCGGCAGCTGGTAGAGACGGCCTACATTCCATGCAGAGGTCAGCAGCAGACGGGACTCTGCCGCAACGAGGGACCACAGGCGCTGCGCTGGCGCCGCATCGGAGGCGGCGAGCTCCTCTGCGAGCTCAAGAGAAGGCTCAATAGTGGAGTTCAGCAGAGTAAGGAAAATATCCGTCTTCGACGGGAAGTGATAGTACAACGAAGCCTGACGGATACCCACGGCATCGGCAATCTGGTGCGTGGAAGTCGTGGCGAAACCCTGTGTCGTGAACAGCTCGGATGAGGCGTCGAGGATTTCTTCGCGCGCGGTGTTGCCCCGGCGGCGCGGGCTATTCTTACGCGGCCTGCCAACGGTACCTGCCATCAGGCGGACTCCCTTCGGTGAGCGTCACTCAATAATTATTTTCAGCTTAACCATCGTACTCCCTAGAGCGGGAAGCGTTGAATTCGCTACCCAGCTATACTGCCTACCACCCTACCGTGCCGTGCCACGATAGATTCCACAGTTGCAGAAACTGTTCGGCACGCAGAACCATAGGCGGTGCGATCCAGCGGGGGAAGGTCACCAAGGGCGACGCTGTGCTTGTCGACGCCCTCGTACCAGCGCCCCAACTCCAGCGCCATGCCCGTGCCCCACGCCAAGCTCAGGCCTTCGGCCTCACTGGCGGTGAGCAGTTCGCGCTCGACACCAATAGCCAAACGGTCCGGTGTCGGGCGCGGAGCGGGGGCGGCCCAGCGCGCAATAGCTGACACCGGAGCTAGCAACGTGGCACGGATGGCGACGTCTGCGGTGCGGTCAGGCAACCCATCAACGAGGGTAAGCGGGGCGGGACGCTTCGCCAAGGCGTCGGCGTACAGTTCTTCTTCACCACCATGGCCCACGGGTAGTCCGGCATCGGCGCGGGCGGGCGTGGTTTCCGCCACCGCAGAACATCTTAGGCCGGCGTCAGAAATGACACTTTCGAGTTGCTCATCCTCACCGAGCCACGTGATGCGCATGGAAGGAAGCAGGTCACCGCGAGCAGCTGGCCCGGTCAGTCGCACTGGGCTGGACAGGCCCGGAGACCGCACGAGATCGGTCACAATGCGGGAAAACCAGGCTGCGAGTTCGAGGCTATCGGCGCGGTGCGCTGTGGCATTGCGCAGGAGATCCTGTGCCTCTTCCAGAAGGCCGCGGGCATGCGCGGGGGAGTGGCAGTGGGCAGCTAGCTCGCTCAGATCAGTCAACGACTCGTGCAGCGACATGAGGTTCAAAGCCCTTTCGGTCAGGGTGATTCTTGTTCTTCAATGTAGCAGTACGAGAGGCACGAGCAGCGCGGTGGGTGCCCAGAGCTGACTGGGGGTGGCGGTGGCAACGAAAAGAAGGCGAAAAGGGGAGGGAAAACGACAATCGCCGCCTCAGCTCCTCAAAATGAGGAACGAGGCGGCGATTGAGAAGCTCTTTTGTCCTGTCCTAGTGAGTCACGAGTACAGCGGCAAAAGTGCGCTGTTGAAACCAGCTAGTGTTTAGCGGGACGTGAACGGCAGGAGAGCCATTTCGCGTGCGTTCTTGACGGCAGTAGCAACCTGACGCTGCTGCTGCGGGGTCAGACCGGTGACGCGACGGGAGCGGATCTTGCCACGATCGGAGATGAACAGACGCAGGGTCTTGATCTCCTTGTAGTCAACCTGCTCGATGCCTTCGGCCTTGAGCGGGTTCTTCTTCGGGCGGCGGGTCTGCTCCATACGGAACTTCTTGTGGTTATTACGCTTGACAGCCATTGTGTGGTTACCCCTTTACCAGCTGGACTTGCGAACGCCCGGCAGCTCACCACGGTGAGCCATGCCGCGCATACGGACACGGGACAGACCGAACTTACGGAGGTAACCGCGCGGACGTCCATCAGCGGAGTCGCGGTTACGGACGCGGACGCGGGCGGCGTCGCGCGGCTGACGGTTCAGCTCGAACTGCGCCTCGAGGCGCTCGTCGTCCGGGGTGTTCGGGTTCTTGATGATTGCCTTGAGCTCAGCGCGACGCTCCGCGTAGCGGGCGACGATTTCCTTGCGCTGCTCGTTCTTGGCGATCTTAGACTTCTTAGCCATAGATTATCGCTCCTCGCGGAATTCGACGTGCTTGCGGACAATCGGATCGAACTTCTTGAGCGTGATGCGATCCGGGTTGTTGCGCTTGTTCTTGCGGGTCACGTAGGTGTAGCCGGTGCCCGCGGTGGACTTCAGTTTGATGATTGGACGGATATCATTACGTGCCATCGTTAAATCTTCTCCCCACGTGCGCGAATCTTGGCCACGACGGACTCAATGCCGTCACGGTCGATGATCTTCATGCCCTTGGTGGAAACATTCAAGGTGATGGTACGGCCCTCGGAGGGCAGGTAGTACCGACGACGCTGCACGTTGGGGTTCCAACGGCGCGAGGTGCGGCGGTGCGAGTGCGAGACCTGCTTGCCGAATTCCGGCTTGCGGCCCGTTACCTGGCAAATAGCCGACATGGGTCTTCTTTCTCCTAGCCGCCCACATCGAAAGCGACTAACGGAGTGCCTAATCCGCGGTGAGGCGCGGCGCTCTAAAAAGTGAGGTTGAGCAGGAGGCATAATTCCGTTGAACACCAGTTGATGAGGGCGTAAAACGATTACTTTGACAACAGCAAGGGGAAATCTTACATGCCGGGCAGCTCAGAACCTAATCGCTGATCTGTGAGCCAGAGGTGCGCTCTGGGATAAATGGAGGCAGCACGCCATTATAAAGGTAGGGGAGTGATGCCGCTTGGCGCCGATTTAGGTTTTCGGGCCGGTGGCCTGTAGGATATTCCGAGTTGTCGGCGCGAGCCGCACAGTTTGTAAGAATTGAGACCCAACTCGGGCACGATCCTTACGCGCACAGTTAATCTTTGCCAGTGCAGCACTACGCAGCGATACGCATAGTGTGCGGGCGAATTTCATATTGTGCGGAGAGAGGGAACCGACCCGTAGTTCAACCCTGAGGGAATCGACATATGAAGAAAGATATCCACCCGGATTACCACCCGGTGGTCTTCAAGGACGCCGGTACCGGCCACTCCTTCCTGACCAAATCCACCGCTACCTCCGACCGCACCGTTGAGTGGGAAGACGGCAACGAGTACCCGCTCATCGTCGTTGACGTGACCGCTGAGTCTCACCCGTTCTGGACCGGTGCACAGCGCGTTATGGATACCGCTGGTCGTGTTGAGAAGTTCAACCAGCGCTTCGGCGCAATGGCTCGCCGTAAGAAGAAGAACGCGTAAGGAGGATAGGAAAAGATGGCAACTCCTAAGTTTAAGAAGTCCCGCGCGAATACCCACTCTCGCCGTTCCCAGTGGAAGGCTGACAACGTCGCCCTCCAGGAAGTCACCATCGACGGCCAGACCGTGCGCATCCCGCGTCGTCTGGTGAAGGCTGCCAAGCTCGGCCTCATCGACGTCGAGCAGTTCTAAGGTATTAAGCCTGCTGCGTGACTAGCATCCCCGAATCATTCATTCATCTTGAGTGAATGGTTCGGGGATTTTTGCTTCTTTTACTCGCCTTTCCTCTCCTGTCAGCGGTGTTAACATCCGTGCAATGTCCGTGCAACGCATGAGGTTGGTGACTTTTCCCTTAAGGGGGGGATTTAAGGGGGCGAAAAAATTCTCTTCGCTTCGTGAAAATGCCCTTCATAAGTCATAATTGGCTATATGAAGATTCTAGTCGTGGATGATGAGCAAGCCGTACGCGAATCGCTTCGCCGATCCCTGAAGTTCAATGGCTACGATGTAGCGTTGGCTGCTGATGGTGTGCAGGCTGTCGAGGCAGTGCACCGTGATAACCCTGAATTGCTCATCCTCGACGTCATGATGCCAAACATGGACGGCCTTGAGGTCTGCCGCACCCTGCGTAGTGAAGGGTGGGATCGCCCTATCCTCGTGCTGACTGCTCGTGATGGCGTGTCTGACCGTGTTGCTGGCCTTGACGCGGGCGCTGACGATTACCTGCCCAAGCCCTTCGCGCTGGAGGAGCTTCTTGCTCGCGTGCGTTCCCTGGTCCGCCGTGCGGCAGCTGACTCCATTGGGTCCAAGCAGCCGGCCGAGACTCAGCTGAGCTTCGAGGACCTTAAGCTCGATGCTGATACCCGTGAGGTAACCCGCGGCGATCGTCAGATTTCTCTGACCCGTACGGAGTTCGCTCTGCTGCACCTGTTGATGGAGAATCCGCGCAAGGTGCTGTCCCGCAACACCATCCTCGAAGAGGTGTGGGGCTACGATTTCCCGACGTCAGGCAATGCGCTGGAAGTCTACATTGGCTACCTGCGTAAGAAGACCGAGGAAGATGGCGAACCCCGACTCATCCATACCGTGCGTGGCGTGGGCTACGTCATGAGGGAGGCCACCGCGTGATTCTCCGAAGGCCCGCGCCTCCTGCGGTGCCTTCTGAAGCTTCATCGGCTACCACTGAGGTAGCCATGACACCCCGCCGACGCGGGTGGGCTTCACGGGCGCCACTGCGATGGCGCCTTTCTCTCGTTACCGGTGTCGTAGTAGCCGTCTCTGTGGCGGTCACGACGTTGGTGACGTACTGGTTGGTGGCAGTGTCGATGACCGCCAGTGTGGATAAGCACATGTCTCAGCAGGCAGACGTGTTGATCCGTCAGGCCCAAGACCCGAGCTTTGTTGACAACATCGACCGAGAGATCGCGTCGTTCAAGTTCTATAACCCAGACACCCGGGTGTCTATCTCCCCGGCGTCGGAAACCTTTGCCTATGGCGATGCGCTCCCGATTGGCGGCGATTTCAAGCGTGACGGTGACACCACGGAAACCTCCATCCGCACGGTTAGTGGCGAGCGCGTCTTGGCCAGGATTCATGATGGCGGGGCCACAGTGGTGTTGGCGCAAGACTTAACGCCTACCGAAGAGTTGATCTCTGCGGTTGGCTCCGCCTTGCTCGTGATTGTGGCCTTCGGCGTATTGTTGGCTATTTTTGCAGGCATGGTGGTGTCGAAGACGGGCATGCAGCCGATTGCACGCCTCAAGCGCGCCGTGGATTACGTCACCCAGACCAACGACCTGCGCCCGATTGAAGTTGTGAGTAACGATGAGATGGCGCAGCTGACGGTGTCCTTCAACCGAATGCTGAGTGCCCTCCAACACGCGCGTGTACAGCAGTCTCAGTTCGTCGCGGATGCCGGCCATGAGTTGAAGACCCCGCTGACCTCGATGCGTACCAATATCGAGTTGCTCATGATGCTGAACAAGTCTGGTGACGGCTTCGGCATTAGCGAAGAGGATCGCCGTGACCTTGAAGAAGACGTGATGGCGCAGATGTCAGAGCTTTCCACGCTTATTGGTGATCTTGTGGACCTTGCCCGCGAGGATGCGACGGAGAAGGAGCCAGAACCAGTCGAGCTTCATGAGGTTCTGGAACACTCCCTCAACCGTGCTCGCCGTCGCCGCCCAGACGTTGACTTCCGTGTGCGTTTTATCCCGTGGGGGCTTGACGGTGACCCCTTCGCGTTGGGTCGCGCCACGCTCAACCTTATGGACAACGCTGCCAAATGGTCGCCGCCTACCGGCACGGTGCGTGTATCCATGCGCCAGGTGGAAGAGGATAAGGTGTGTCTGCGCGTCGACGACTCTGGTCCGGGTATTGCTCCGGAGGAGCGCGAGAAGGTCTTTGAGCGCTTCTATCGCTCCGCGGAGGCTCGTTCGATGCCGGGTTCCGGTTTGGGCTTGGCCATCGTCAAGGCCGTTGTTGAGCGCCACAATGGCGACATCACCATCAAGGAATCCGCTGATGGCGGTACACGTATGGAGGTCATTTTGCCCGGCTATCCGGTCGAGGGGGATGCCATGGTGGATGGTCTCGAAGAGCAGCCCAATGAATTTCAGACAGAGAACCCTGCTGACCGTGGTCAGATCTTCGCGGAGCGCTGGTTCAACCAAGGCTAGTTTGGGTGTTCCACCCCAGTTCAGCACACACAGGAAACGTTCAGTATCTCGTAGCAGAATAGCAGTGCTGCTACAGATCCACGCCAGCACAATAGGGCACACTAGATGGCATGAACATGAGGAACTCAAACATGGATAACTCGCAGGACCCCCGACACACTCCCGCGGGAAGCGAGTCTACTGGTTGGAACCAGCCCCGCACTGACGCTCACGGCGCACAGGGCTCCAACGGTTTTGGCAACCGTCCCAGCGACGGTCACCACATGAATCAAGCCCCGTACAGCGGCCAAACCTCCGCCCACAACCAGGGGCAGCACAATGGCGCCGCCTATGGCTTCGGCGGACAGCGTCCCCACAACCAGCAGCCCTACGCGGGCCGTGGATTCGATGCTCCTCAGGCAGCCCCTCAGAACCAGCAAACATTCGGGGGCCAGCAAGCATCCGGGAACCAGCAGACACCCGGCGTGCGCGTTGTGCCGAATGAGCAGAGCGATAAATCCAAGCGCAAAGTGGGATTGGGCACTGCACTAGCGATGATGCTCGTGGGCGCAGTAGCAATCGGAGGCGTCACTGGCACAGTCGTAGGAGCGATGGGCAATAATGGCGACTCTACCTCGACCGTCAACGAGGTCCTGCAAAATCAGCCAGTGGCCAACAGTACCGGCAAGGAACCTGCAGCAGGTTCAGTAGAGGACGTCGCGTCAAAGGTGCTGCCGGCGGTGGTGTCCATCTTCAGCATCACCCGTTCCGGCGGTGCGGAAGGTTCCGGGTCCATCATCTCCCCTGATGGCTACGTTCTAACCAACCACCATGTGGTGGCCGGTGCTGACGAGGGTGGTCGTCTTGAGGTCACGATGAATGATGGTTCGCACCATACCGCGACTTTTGTGGCGTCGGATGCCACGACGGACGTTGCCGTTATCAAGATCGATGATGCCAAGGATCTTCCCTTCCTGCAGTTTGGTGACTCTGACTCGGCAGCTGTGGGGCAGGAAGTCGTGGCCGTGGGCTCCCCACTAGGACTCAATGCAACGGTGACATCCGGCATCGTCTCGGCAAAGAATCGTCCGGTGCGCGCCTCCCAGGAGGGCGGTGAATCATCGCTTATCGACGCTATCCAGACCGACGCCGCGGTCAACCCCGGCAACTCAGGTGGTCCTTTGGTGGACATGGAAGGCAACATCATCGGTATGAATTCGATGATTGCTTCATTGTCGGGCGGTACGGGTTCAGAAGGCGGGTCAATCGGCCTGGGCTTTGCCATCCCCTCTAACTTTGCTAAGCGCATGGCTGATGAGCTCATCAACAACGGCAAGGTAAAGCACCCCACCTTGGGCGTGAAGGTACGCGCACAAAGCGATGTCTATGGCGCCGAAATTGTTGACGTTGACCCCGATAGTCCGGCGGATAAGGCGGGGCTGAAGGCTGGCGATATTGTCACTCGTGTCGATGACCGCCTCATTGAGAGCTCTGATTCGCTCATCGCGGCTACCCGCTCCCAAGAATTTGGTGCAACCGTCACTCTCGAGGTGACGAGCCGAGATAGCGAAGATTCGCGACAGGTAGAGGTAACGCTAGCGAGCGAGTAAGTTTACAAATAACCACGCGGCCTAGGAGCCACTTTGCTTCTAGGCCGCGCAGCGACCGCCAGACGCACGACACTGAGATGACAATGGGCCTTCGGACTTAAGGAGACACCGCCTTGGCAGAGAAAACCGACACCACAGACTTGCTGGGACGCGACGCTTCACACGAGCTGGATGACGTCAACGAGCCCGATGATGCGTTCCTTTTCGCCAGCGAAAAGGAACAGAGCGTGCAGGCACCGCGCCGTGCGCTAGTCGTCATCGTGACAGATCACCCGGATGACACCGCACAGGATACTTCCCGCCTAGCAGGTGAGCTGCTGGCAGAAGCAGACTTCACCGTTGATGGCGCGGTGATTGTTCGCTCGAAGAAATCCAAGATTCGCCAGGCCATTGAGACTGGCGTTGTCGGTGGCGTGGATCTTGTTCTCACGATTGGCGGTACCGGTGTAGGCCCGCGCGATAAGACTCCGGAGGCGACCCGTGCGGTGCTGGACCAGATGGTCCCCGGTGTTGCTCAGGCACTGCGTTCCTCCGGCCAGGCCTGCGGAGCAGTGGATGCGTGCACGTCCCGCGGTATCTCCGGCGTGTCTGGCTCCACCGTGATTGTGAATGTGGCTTCCTCTCGCGCCGCTGTGCGCGACGGCATGGCCACGCTCACCCCGCTGGTGCACTACCTCGTTGACCAGCTCCAGAAGTCAAGCGTCTAATGACAGATTCTGAACAGCGCCCTGCGCGCCGTCGCCGCCGCGCGCAGCGCCCGTCCACTGCGGAGAATTATGACCGCAGTTTTGATGCTCCCAGCGTAGACGCTCGAAGCACCGAGCATGCAGGGGGAGAAGATGAGCTACGCAGCGTCTCCTTTGACGAGGCTGCAGCTGTGGGCGGCGATGACGAGCCCACCGGTGAAGCTTTTTACCGCGAAAATATGCCACCTCACTTCGGCTCGACGCAGTAGGGGAGTAGAGGGGCAGAGAAGCAAACAGGACAAGAGGCACAAGAGCCACATGCCTCTTCATGGGAAGCCGAAGGCTGCCCCAGAAAACGAAAGAAGGTCAGCCCTTTCTCCGCGAAAGGGCTGACCCTACAACAAGCTCGAACGCTTGTGAACAGCCGAACCTACTTGGTCGTCGTGTTGGTGGTGCCACCGTTCTCAGCAGCAAGCAGGTCGCGGATCTCGCTCAGCAGCTGCTCGGTAGTCGGGGCAGCTTCCTCCGGGTCCACACCCTGGCGGCGCTTAGCGCGCTCGGTCAGAGCGTTCATCGGAGCGACGATGCCGAAGTAGACCACAGCGGCGATGATGAGGAAGTTGATGGCGGCGGTAATCACTGCACCGAAGTCGAGGAAGGTATCCGGGTTGTCAGTGATAGCGAAGCCGAGGCCACCCATGTCCGCAGAACCGAAAGAGTTGATGAGCGGCTGGATGAGGTGATCCGTCACGGCGGTGACAATGGCGGTGAAGGCAGAACCGATGATGACTGCTACGGCAAGTTCGATGACGTTGCCGCGCATGATGAAATCTTTAAAGCCCTTGAGCATAGGAATGTCCTTATCTGCAATAACCTCGCGGCTTACTGCGGCGCATCGAACGCAGGACGATCGGTGCGGCAGTAGGAAAATTCTAGGGAAAGAAGCGAGGCTGAGTGAAAAACTACTGTGATGAGAGGCCACGTGGCGGCGCGGTGCCGTCAGCAGCGTCTGCGCTGTTGGGCTGTAGCGCCTAGGGTGGACAGAGATACCGTAGTTCGTTTGTGGTGATACCGGCAAGATGTAGAGACAGGGTTGCGCCCAAACGAGCTAAGTATCACAGCTGTGGTCAGCTGTGTGCCCGGTCGCCCACAATGACGACTGTAAGCGGCTGGGCTAGGGAGGCTGCCGCGACAGCTTCGGCGGCATCTGCCGGGAGCGCAACGAGCAACGTGCGTCCCCGCGCGCCGTCATCAGTTGTGCCGACGGAGATTACACGCGCACCGCTAGCGATAGTTGAACCATGTACGGCAGAGAACTCGACATCTAGTGTTTCTGCCTCACCTGTGCTGCTGCCGCCAACGATGTTGACCGTATCGCCATGGTGCAGATTGGAAGCTATTTCGGGTTCAGCCAATGTGAGTGGAATGAGATGGGCATCTTCCATGCCGAAGTCTGCGATGAGGTCTGAGCTCAGCAGGCGCGTCGTCGTGAGGATTTCTCCTGGGCTGGCAGACGCCAAGAGCACTCGACCCACCACGTCATCTGGGTTGCTGCCCACAGCGGTGGCAGGAAGCAGGGAGGAAGGGACGCGAGCTAGGGAGACATCATCGTGTGTGAGCTTCTCACCTGCGCTGACCTCTCGAGCCATGACAACGGTATGGGGTTGCTCACGTGTCGAGGCCACAGCGCTGAGACCAGCGGCCGCGAGCAAAACGCAGGCCAGCACGCGGCGCAGGAGAACGCTGCGCCGGTGCCCCGGTGTGCGTAGAAGCTGGAGAAAGTCCATGCCTTCTTAGACTGGGCGTAGGTTCAGTCGGTTCCCAGAGTGCTATTCCCAGAGCGCTATAACCAACGCATTTCGCGCTCGGTAAGAATGCCATCCACAGGGCGATCGTGCTCTTCATAAGGCACCTCGCGAACTTCTGTGGAGTGCACGAGCGCGACAACTGGCGGGTGCCCGGTGGGAAGTGGGCTGAGAGCGCGGTCGTAGTAGCCGGCACCTTTGCCGAGCCGCATGCCGGAAGGGCTCACAGCCATGGCTGGTGCCAGGATGAGATCCACCGTAGCCAGAATCGCACTCGAGTGACGCTCGCCCTGAGGCTCTGCAATGCCTAGCGCGCCGGGGCGCATGGCTTCTGGGCCGTCGTACCGCGTCCACAGCAATTGGCCCTGTGGAGCGGAAATGGGCAGATACACCTCTGCACAGGCAGCCTTGATAGTGTCCACAAACGCTGAACCGCCGGGCTCTGTTCCCAATGGGTAGTAAGCCGCCACAGTCATGTCGGGAGTCAACAGGGAACGTACTCCTCTACACCAGGCTTGATTATTCTCATCGCGCTGCTCGGCACTACGTGTGCGTCGGGCGTGGAGAAGCTGAGCTCTGAGAGCATCCTTAGCGGAAGTTGTCATGGATATAAATCATAGAATGGTCGCGTAGCGCAGCGCAGTGACACGGAGGGCGCATTGTAAACTGGAATCTATGGCTATTGCACATGAGGATTCCCCGACAGGGATCGCCACGGTTGTTGTCCCCGCTGCCGGCATGGGCACCCGCTTTCTGCCCGCCACCAAAACTGTGCCGAAGGAGCTGCTCCCCGTCGTTGATACGCCGGGTATTGAGCTAATCGCGGAGGAAGCCGCGTCCGTCGGCGCCCAGCGCCTGGCTGTTATTACCGCACCGAACAAACAGGAAGTGATGCGTCACTTCGAGGAGTTCCCTGAACTCGTCGATACCCTTGATGCTCGCGGTAAAGATGAGCAGGTAGGAAAGGTCAAGCGCGCTGCCCAACTTATCCACCCCATTTCCGTTCCCCAGGAAAAGCCTCTGGGATTGGGACATGCGGTGGGTCTGGCTGAATCCGTTTTGGATGACGACGAGGAGTACTTCGCCGTCATGTTGCCGGATGACATTGTTCTGCCTGCCACCGTCATGGGGGAAATGGCGCGGGTACGCGCTGCACTCGGTGGCAGTGTGCTGTGCGCTTTCGAGGTCTCCCGGGAGGAGACTTTTAACTACGGCGTCTTTGACGTGGAAGATACCAATGTCCCGGGCGTTAAGAAGGTTGTCGGCATGGTGGAAAAGCCCGACCCGGAGGACGCGCCGTCTAATCTCGTGGCAACTGGCCGCTACCTGCTCGACCGTAAGATCTTTGACGCTTTGCGTCGCATTAAGCCCGGTAAGGGCGGCGAATTGCAGCTCACGGATGCCATCGAATTGCTTATTACCGAGGGCCACCCGGTTCATGTCGTTGTACACCAAGGTAAGCGCCATGACTTGGGTAACCCGGGTGGCTATATCCCAGCTAACGTTGATTTTGGTCTGCGTGATGAGAAGTACGGTCCGGCGCTGTACAAGGCGATTAAGCAGATCATGGATGAGTACGAGGCAGAGAACGGCCTGAAGGGTTAGCTTCTGCGCATTAAGATCTAGTCCATCCCTGAAGAGCCCACAGCAAAGGTAGGCGGTTTATGCGTTCGGTCGATGACCAGATGGCATTCATTCTTGATGCAGCGGTGACCCCGGAACCGGTGCGCATCGCTATCGCGAATGCTCTGGGCCTCAAGTGTGCCGAGGAGGTGCAGGCCAACCAGCCATTGCCGGGATTTCCGCAGGCCGCGATTGATGGCTACGCGGTCCGGGCTGTCGACGTTGGTGGCGAAAGGGCGCTCAAGGCCCGCTCGCGGCAGTCCGAAGAGGACACCGATGGTGCTGCCGCGGAGCCGGAAATCGAGCGCTCCCTTCCGGTCGTTGGTGAGGTGCCTGCAGGTTCTCGCCAGCCGCTACGCTTGCAGCCCAAGCAGGCGGTTCGTGTCTATACGGGTGCACCGTTGCCGACGCTCGCTGACGCCGTTCTTCCACTCGAATGGTCTGATCGCGGACGCAAGCGCGTCACCTCGCACCGACCAGTGCGTTCGGGTGATTTCGTGCGCCGTGTGGGCGATGATATCCAGCCGGGTGATGTCGCTGTGTCTTCCGGAACCATCCTGGGACCAGCACAGATTGGATTGCTCGCCGCAGTGGGACGATCCAAGGTTCTGGCCTATCCGCGCCCGCGCGTGACCATCGTGTCCTACGGTAAAGAACTTGTTGACATTGATCGCGAACCTGGCCTTGGACAGGTCTTTGACGTCAACTCCTATTCCTTGGCCGCGGCCGCGAAGGAGGCAGGTGCTGACGTGCAGCGCGTGGGTATCGCGGCAGGCGAACCGCGCCGCGTGCGCGAAGCCCTAGAGACGTATTTGGCGCGCAGCGAAGTCCTGGTGATTTCAGGATCCGTGGGTGGCGCCGGCGCGGAGGAGATCCGTGAGGTCCTTGATGAGCTTGGTGATGTCGATACCTCACGCGTGGCAATGCACCCAGGCTCAGTTCAGGGCTTTGGGCTCTTGGGTGAAGAGCGCATTCCGACCTTCCTGTTACCATCGAACCCGGTTTCGACTCTCGTCATCTTTGAGGTCTTTGTTCGCCCACTCATCAAGCTGTCACTGGGCAAACGCTCTGGTCAGCGCCGCGTGGTACGAGCACGCGTACTTAACCATGTGGAATCCCGCCCAGGCCGTCGTGGGTTTATTCGTGCACGCCTCATGCGCGATGCAGAAACGTCCGACTACCTAGTGGAAGGTCTTGGCGGCGCCTCGGGTGCACCGGCTCACTTGCTTGCCGGCTTGTCCGAGGCCAACGCCATGATTCGTATTCCCGAGGACGTGACGGAGATTCGCCCTGGCGATGTCGTTGACGTCATGTTCTTAACCCAACGCAGCTAAGGCCATGCTCGATCCTTTTGGAACCGCCGCTGGGCGGCTGTCGAGCCCTGCCAGCGGTGCGGTCAATCCTGACCACCCCGGCTGGCCGGAGGCCACACCTTCGCTAAAAGTGCGGGGTACCTCGGCTTTCCCGCAGGGGCTGAACGTTCGGCTGCGCCCACTGCTGCGCAGTGACGGAAGCGCCTGGCGCCAGCAACGGATCGAGGACTGTGATTTTCTCAAGCCCGTTGAACCTACGCTTCCGACCGATTGGGTTTCCGCGCATTCTCAGTCCGCTTGGTGGAACCATTTGATGTTCTTGCGTGAATCGGCGCGTTCAGGAACAGTCGTTCCCCTCGTCATTGAGGTTGAAGGGCAGTTTCGTGGTCAGCTGACCTTAGGCAATATTCAGCACGGCGGGGTGAGTGAATGTTGGATTGGTTATTGGGTCCACTCGGGCGTGCACCGCGCCGGCATCGCGACCGCTGCCTGTGCACTGGGGGTGGATCATGCCTTTTACCGCGTTGGCTTGCACCGCGTCACCGCGACGTACCTTCCAGAAAATCCTGCCTCTGGCAAAGTGCTGCACAATAATGGCTTTCGGGATGAAGGTTTCCTGCGCCGCAATCTCCATATCGATGGAGCGTGGCGTGATCATCACTTCTTGGCGCTTAACCGGGAGGACTTTGCGTCCAGCGCAGTGGAACGCCTACAGGCAGTCGGCCGAGTTGTCTAAAGCTTAACTACCTCTGCTTTCACATAAGTCACAACCTTGTAATTTTGCGGTCGACAATGCCCGAAGTGAGCCCATAGGAGGCTAGAGTGGGGGCCTAGTTGTACTCCCTTTTCGTCGACCCTGGAAAGTGGGACCCTTCCTCATGATGACCACTGTGCCTATCATCCTCGTCATTGTGGTGTGGCTTTTCATCCTCGCGCCCTGGCTGCTGCGCTCCCAGCGCCCCATGAGCCACACTGGTGAGGCATTTGAAGAGACCCGTGTGCTTTTTGAGGGTGACTCCGGTTCGGTACCTGGGCGCCGCAAGCCCCGACTCAGCAAGGACGATGTGCGCCCGAGCAGCTACAGTGCGGCCGACGACGCAGACGCTGATTACGAGCTGGTGGTTGCGGATGATCCCGCTGCGGATCATTCCCGCTCCGCGGATTCTTCTCACGGGGAGTCGAATGATGCTGATGCTGTTGCCGCGACTATCGACGGCGAAGTTGTCGAAGCAGCCTCTGAGTCTGACACAGAGTCTGTGGACGACATCGACAGCACTGCTGGCGTGGATGTTGCGGAGAACGCTCAGGCGGTGCCTGCTAACGCTGCGCAGGCTGACACGAAAGCCGATGATGGAGATGAGGACGATGACGACGATGTCATCGTGGATGAAGAGCGTATAGAAGACGCAGAGGGCGCCGAGGACGACGCTGATCGCGTTGATGCTTCTGAGGCTGAGGTCTTCACGGTTCCAGCTAATGCATCCGTGGCTGAGGATGCGTATGAGCACGATGAAACCTACACCTCACCGGTAGACCTTCTGTACCCAGGAGCTATCGATGGGGAGGACGCTGCAGACGAGGCCGACGGCATCAACGCAGCAGCCGATTCTGACAGCGCTGTGGAGGCCGGGGAATCGGACGCCGACGAGTCTGGCGTTGCCCTACCCGTGAGCGAAACCATCGCGGCGGACTCGGACGCTGACGAGCAGGCGGCTAATGACTCCGATACTGAACTCTCCGCGGAAGAGCTTGCTTTCGCGCAACGCCGACTCGGCCGCGGCGGCTGGGATCCTGTCAAGGAGAAGGAAGCCTCGGCAACTCGTTATCAGCGCCGTCAGCGCACGCTCATTGGCTTGGCCATCGCCGTGGTAGCCACTGTGTGCCTCGGCATTGTGGTAGGTGGATGGACGTGGTGGTTCGCCGGCATTACTGGTGCGATCACCATTATCTACTTGGTGGCCTTGCGCTCCCAGGTGCGCCGCGAGCAGGAGCTGCTGCGTCGCCGTGTTTACCACTTGCGCCGCGCACGCCTTGGCGTGCGGAACGCGGACAACCCCGCTGAGTCCCTGCCGCCGAACCTTCGCCGACCGGGCGCACTCGTCTTGGAAATCGACGATGAAAGCCCCGATTTCGACTACCTGCCGGTCTATGACGAGGACGATAGCGATGGCGGTTTTGACGGACCCCACAGCTCACCACGTCAACGTCGTGATGACCTCGCTGCGCGCCGCGTAGGTTAACTCCTAAGGACTAGCCGGCTCTTAATCCTCTATCCCGTCTGGTGCCTCAGGTGACTCGGGCACCTATGCGGCGGGCCCTAGTTAAGCCGGCCAGATTCCAGAGGTGCCTCGGCGGTGCGAGCCCATGAGGTGGGCATCGACCATCCCGATGGCCTCCATAAGAGAAAAGCAGATCACAGGGCCGACAAATTTGAAGCCGGCTTTCTTGAGAGCCTTGGACATGTCTTGAGCTTCCTGCGTGTATTTGGGGATATCTTCCTCCCGCTCAGGTGCGATGGTCTCCTCTGGGAGGAAGCTCCATATAAACTCATCGAGCCCGCCTTCCTCGCGCAAGGCCACCGTGGCCTTGGCGTTGGTGAGCACAGAGGTAATCTTCAGCCGGTTGCGGATAATGCGCTCATTGTCCAGGAGACGTTCAACTTCCTCGTCCCCAAAGCTGGCGAGTAAATCCGCATCAAATCCAACAAAAGCTTCGCGAAAAGCCTCGCGCTTGCGCAACACGAGCTCCCAGCTCAATCCAGCTTGAAAGCCCTCGAGACATAGGCGCTCCAGCAACGCCGATTCTTCGTGAATGGGCATGCCCCATTCCGTGTCGTAATAGTGCTTGAGGAGCGGTGAGGCCACTGCCCATGCAGGGCGGCCGCGGCCCTCTTCGTCATAAACAAGTCCCGTATCGTTCGTCATCTCAGGTGTGGGTGGTGTCATCTCTGTAACAGTCATATCTTCTTAGACTGGGCAAACCTTTCAAAGGTTCCCGCCGGTGTGCTCTCGAATGAAGCGTTCTTCAAGCTCCAAGAGGAAGCGCTTAATGTCTGGGCCTCCACGATAAGCGCCAATGTGGCCGTCCGCGCGTACCACGCGGTGACAGGGAACCACAATGGGCAGCGGGTTGGTGGCGCAGGCACTACCCGCTGCCCGTACCGCACCTTCGCTTCCCGTTGCCTGGGCTAGCTGGGCATACGTCCAGCGCGTGCCATAGGGAATGCTTCTTAGCGCATGCTGGGCGCGGCTGCGGAAGGTGAGTGGGGGAGTAGGGACGTCGAGAAGCAGCTCAAAACTCTTTCGGTTCCCGGCGAAGTACTCGGCGAGTTGCCGGGAGGCGTCGTTCAACACCGTCAACGCTGTGTCCTCACACTGATCGTTGTGGGCAAGCGCAGAATCCGTGGCATGAGTGGCTTTCGTGGCCGTGTTGAGGACCGGTTCCTCGGAAGAAAAATACACGTGGGACAAACCCTGAGCGCTCGCGACGAGGGTAAGCGGGCCAACCGGTGAATCCACAGTGAGCCAAGTGCGCATGGTGTGGGAGTCCTTTCGTGGGTCAGTGGGCATCCAGGGTAGTCTATGAAGCATGAATCGACCCGCCGTTCGTGATGCCGCACTGCTCATACTCCGCGCAGTGCTGGGAATCATCTTTGTGGCACACGGCGTGGACAAAATGTTCTTTACCGGCATGGATGAAACCACCGGACAATTCTCTGCACTGGGCATTCCGCAACCGCAGCTGTCGGCCTACTTGGCCAGCATCGCGGAAATGATTGGTGGAGCGGCCCTTGTCGTGGGGCTACTCACCACGTTCGTTGCAGGTGCATTGGCCCTTCTGATGGCCTGTGCCCTGTATTTTGTGCACTTGGGCAATGGACTCTTTAGTGCGGATGGCGGCATCGAGTATCCGCTGGTCCTCATCGTGTCCCTGCTTATGATCGTCGTGTTCGGTTCCGGCCGCGCCAGCGTAGATGGAGTGTTAAGCCGTGCTGACGCATGAGCAAGTGCAGGCGGCTATCTCCGCACAGCTGGATGGTGAAGTTCCCCAGCTTTCACCAGATGTCATCGATGCGCATGTTTCTGGGTGCGCGGAGTGTGCCGCATTCCGGGATAAGGCCGCCGCGTTGTCGCGCTCATTGAGTCAAGTGGAACCGGCAGGGGCGCCACCCCGAGATTTATCCGAGGTCATCCTCGCCGGTGTGGAACCAGAATGGCAGCGCGCCTCCAGTGCTCGTCAGGCGTCACTAACGCTGGCGCGGGTAAGCCTTGGTGCCCTGTCCGCCGTATTCCTCGTATGGGCCGTCGTGGTTGTGGTGAGTGCTTCCGGCCTGACCACCACTGGCACAGAGGGAACCCTACCGGAAGGCGCGGACCCAGAGCGCGCCCGCCTGCTTATGGAAGCAGCCGCTCTGCGTTTCGGCCTGGCTAGTGGTTTAGGTTTTGCCGCATGGCGTCCGGCATCGGCGCCTGGCCTGTTGCCGGTGGCCTGCACCATGTTCGCCTTCCTCTTTGGATTCACCATGCGCGACATCGCCTTGGGCACCGTGGGCGCTGGCCAGATCTACATTCTCGTCGCTACTGGCCTGGCTGCTGCCGGACTGGGTTGGGCGTGGGCCGCAGACCGCGGGTTTGTGTTGCGGGATGTGTACCGCACGCTCACTGCGAGCCCCCGCTAGGGGACTAGGTCCACGACGGCAGCCACATCATCGACTGATACCAGGACTCCGGAATTATGAATCCGTAGAGGATAGGGGAGAAGTACGCGAACATGGCTACCACCAGCGCGGCGTAACACACTGTGAGGAAGGTGCCCAGGGGAACCGCGGAGCCGAAGAGCGACGTGATCCACGGCCACGTGAGTTCGCGTCCACGACCAATCATCTGGCCCAAAGCAAGGGCGATAAGCACGATGACAAAGGGGATGAAGGCTGTGGCGTAGAAGAAGTACATCTGACGGTCAAACACCATGAGCCACGGCAAGAAACCAGCGGCCGCACCCACGAGTGGGATGAGGAAAGATCGGTTGCGGCGCACGAGGAGCGACCACAGGCCCCACAGCACAGCGGGGATAACCAGCCACCAAATGGCGGGAGTACCGAAGAGGAACAGCATCTTGCGGCACTCGCCACCACCCCGGCAGGTGAGGTCGGTGGAGGAGTAATAGAGAATAGGGCGTGCTGCCACCAACCAGGCCCACGGCTTGGAGTCCCACGGGTGGCTGTGGCCACCGGACGACGTCAGCGAGGCGTGAAACTCCAGCACAGAGGTGTGGTAGTAGAACCAGCCGGCAAGAGGCTCGGGGAGGTGGAGGAGCCAGGACCCCTCTTCGATGGTGCCGTCCACCTTGGCATGGCGGTAAACAGCAGTTTCATCAGCGAACCACGCACGCCATGACCATACGTAGAGCGCCACAGGCACAGCAACAAGCGAAGCTAGCGCCGCCGGCGTATCGCGAATCAAGGTGCCGACGACGTAGCGGCGAACGCCGTAGAGGCGGCGCAGGGCCAGGTCGGAGAAGACGCTCATGAGCCCGAAGAACATGATGTAGTACAGGCCAGACCACTTCACCGACAGGGTAAGGCCCAAGAAAACACCGGCGGTGAAGCGCCACCAGCGGAAACCAAAACGTGGGCCGAAGTCGGACGTTCCCATTGTTCCGTTGATAAAGGCGGTGTGCAGACGCTCACGCATCTGCTGGTGGTCGCGCGCTAGCGCCCATGCGGCAGCGACGACGAAGAAGACCTGGAAGATATCGAGCATGCCGAACTTTGAGGACACCAGCAGCACACCATCACAAACTGCTAGGAGACCCGCCAGGAAACCTACCTGCCAGGAACCAGAAAGACGACGAGCCAGTGCCATGGTGAGCAGCACGGTACCGACGCCAAAGAGAGCGGTCATACAACGCCAGCCCAGCGGTGTATAGCCAAAGACTGATTCGGAGAGAGCCACAATTTGCTTGGCTAGCGGCGGGTGCACCACAAGGCCGTATCCAGGATTGGATTCGATGCCGCCCAAAAAGAGGTTGCGCCAGCTGGTGACCATGTCCCAGGCTTGAGGAACGTAGTGCTTCTCATCGAAGACCGGTGTTCCTTCAGACACAGGGCTGGTAAGGCCCGCGAAACGCGTGATGAACGCCAGCACGGCGATAATGGCCGTACTGATGGTGTCCGAACGGGTCCACACGTAGGGACGAGGTACGGGCGGTGCTGGGCGCGTGTGGCGACCGGACCCAGCCGTGCGGTCCTGTCGGACGGGTCGGGCGATGGACTCTGCGATACTCACTCGGAAGAGTTTAGCGTGCGTGTGCCATGCTGGGGAGTATGAGTCTTCAGCTTGAACCTTTGCCGCGCGGTGTCATTCTCGCCGCGACACCCCTGGGCAATCCTGGTGATGCGTCCGCACGCCTCATCCAGGCTCTAGGCCACGCCGATGTTATCGCCGCGGAAGATACCCGCCGCGTACGCAATCTGGCCGCTGCCTTAGGGGCGGAGATTCGTGGCAAGGTGGTCTCCAATTTTGACCATAACGAGGCGGAACGCTCCCGCATGCTCGTGGACGCTGCTCGCACGGGCACGGTCCTCGTCGTCTCAGACGCCGGCATGCCGCTCGTGTCCGACCCTGGCCACTCCATTGTGGATGCTGCAGTGGAGGCGGGTGTTCCGGTCACCTGCTTCCCCGGACCTTCGGCAGTACCTACTGCCTTGGCGCTCTCAGGCCTGGGTGTCGGGCACTTCCTTTTCGATGCCTTCCCTCCGCGCAAGCCCGGACCCCGCAAGGCGTGGCTGGAGTCTTTGGTCGGTGAGCGCCGCGCCATTGCCTTCTTTGAGTCTCCACACCGCCTGGCGCAGACGCTTGCCGACGCCTCCTTAATCCTCGGCGCCGAACGCCGCGCTGCCGTCTGCCGCGAGCTGACGAAGACCTACGAAGAGGTTAAGCGTGGCACCTTGGGCGAGCTCGCGGAGTGGGCCGAAGAGAATGCGCGGGGCGAAATCACCGTGGTTATCGAAGGCGGCACGGCCGAACCGGCCTCGCTGGACGAACTCGTAGCGCAGGTCCGCACCGAGGTCGACCGCGGTGTACGCGCCAAGGATGCATGCAAGCAGGCGGCCGCCGGTACCGAGTGGTCAAACCGCGAGGTGTATGACGCCTACCTTGCTGCTCGCGAAGAGTAGCCGCCGTGAATGTGGGCTTGTCCAGCATTGACGCATGGAGGTGAGCACAGTCTCTTTTACACTAATTGTTATTGCTTCGTTATAGTTCTCGCCTGTGTTCGCCCTGTGTGTTGGCCTAAAATCCGCAGCCAGCTGCACAGTCGTAGGTGGATGATGGCCTGGAATGGTGATTGGGGAGGCGTCGGAAAGCGCAGGCCATGGCGCCCATTCCAGGCATATCTGCGGTCTACAGTGCATTTTAACGTAGTTCGCAGGTTGACTAGTTGGTGGGATAACACCAAGGTCTGAAGCTATGACAGACTCGACCAATGCAGACAAACTAAAGGACACGGAGGTGTCGTCGGCCGTCCCGAGCGGAGCTAGCTCCCCGAGCGCGGTGGATGACTACCATACCGTTGACGAGCGCCTCGAGGCTGCCTCCGCTACGAGCCAGCTCCAGGACATGCTCACCAACAAGTCCTTCAACCCAGACGCCCACACGGTTCCGGCAGAAGAGAAGGACACGGCGGAGGAGGACTTTGGCCCCGGCGGTATTGACTCGCCGATCGATTGGACCATCGTCAGCTTCGCTGGCATCCTCGTCGCTGCCATCGTGGCATGGGGACTGGCCGCGCCGGATAACTTCGGTACCTTCGCCAGCAACGCGTTGAGCTTCGTGGTCAACAACTTTGGCTGGGCCTACGTGCTCTTCGGCACCATCTTCGTCGTCTTCGTGCTCTTCATTGCGCTCTCGAAGTTCGGCACCATCCGCTTGGGCAAAATCAACGAAGAACCTGAGTTCACCACGGTGTCGTGGATCGCCATGATGTTCGCCGCTGGTATGGGCATTGGTCTGATGTTCTATGGTGCGTCCGAGCCACTCAACTACTTCAAGAACGGCGTTCCCGGCCACGGTGAACATGAAGTTGGTACCTCCATGGCCACTGCCATGTTCCACTGGACGCTACACCCGTGGGCGGTCTACGCCATCGTTGGTCTGGCCATTGCGTACTCGACGTTCCGCATCGGCCGCAAGCAGCTGCTGAGCCAGACCTTTGTGCCGCTCATCGGTCAGCGCAATGCTGACGGTGCCGTGGGCAAGATCATTGACATCCTGGCCATCTTCGCCACCGTCTTCGGTACCGCCTGCTCCCTGGGCCTCGGTGCTACCCAGATCCAGGCGGGCCTTGAGGCATCCGGTCTCATTGAGAATCCTTCCCAGGGCGTGGTCATTGGCATCGTGCTCGTGCTGACTCTAGCCTTCATCCTGTCCGCGATGTCCGGTGTGGGCAAGGGTATTCAGTACCTGTCCAACGCCAACATGGTCTTGGCTGCCCTGCTGGCCATCTTCGTGTTCATCCTGGGACCCACGGTGACGATTCTCAACCAGATCCCTGGCTCTATTGGTAACTACTTGGCCAACTTCACCGAGATGATCGCCCGTACCGCCGAGTCCAACAACGGTACTGCTGGTGAGTGGCTATCCACGTGGACCATCTTCTACTGGGCATGGTGGGTCTCTTGGTCTCCGTTCGTTGGTATGTTCTTGGCCCGCATTTCCCGCGGCCGCTCCGTGCGCGAGTTCTGCATCGGCGTGCTTCTCGTTCCGGCTGGTGTATCCACCGTGTGGTTCGCCATCTTCGGCGGCACCGCCATCCACATGGAGCAGAATGGCAACTCCATCTCTGGTGACTCCGCAGAGCAGGAATTGTTTAACCTTCTGCAGAACCTGCCTGGTGGCTTCATCGCCGGCATTGTCGCCGCAATCCTGCTGGCTACGTTCTTCATTACGTCGGCAGACTCCGCGTCCACCGTCATGGGCTCCATGTCCCAGTCTGGTGCCACCACCGCTAAGCCGTGGCTATCCGCCGTCTGGGGCGTGCTCACCGCTGCGGTTGGCCTGACCCTGCTGCTCTCTAGCGAGGATTCCCTGTCCAACCTGCAGAATGTCACCATCGTGGCAGCGCTGCCCTTCCTCTTCATCGTCGTCGGTCTCATGTTTGCTATCTACAAGGACCTGAGCAACGACGTCATCTACAAGGAGTACCGCGAATCCCAGGCCTTCCAGCGCAAACTGGCCCGTGAGCGTCGTCTGCACCGCGAGTTCCAGCGCGAACAGGCCTTCAAGGAGCGCCGCCGCCAGCACAAGCAGAAGCACTAACGCTTAAAGCGCTGGCGAAGAATTGCCCGTCAAGCGCCTTACTGCGCGCTCTTTTACACCCCCCTCACTGCACGTACGGTGAGGGGGTGTTCGATAGAGTAGAGGGCATGACTGAGACAGTTGTCGTTAATGTTGCTTGGCCTTACGCCAACGGACCCCGCCACATCGGACACGTGGCGGGCTTCGGCGTTCCATCAGATGTGTTTGCCCGCTTCCAACGAATGCGCGGCAATGATGTTCTCATGGTCTCCGGTACGGATGAGCACGGAACCCCGCTGCTTGTTCAAGCCGATAAGGAAGGCGTGACCGTCCGCGAGCTGGCGGACCGCTACAACCGTCAGATTGTTACCGACTTGGCTGGGCTCGGCCTGTCTTATGACCTTTTTACCCGCACCACCACGCGCAACCACTACGCGGTAGTGCAGGAGCTGTTCAAGGGACTGTATGAGAACGGCTACATGATTAAGGAAACCACCAAGGGTGCCATTTCACCTTCCACGGGCCGTACCTTGCCGGACCGCTACATTGAAGGCACCTGTCCTATTTGTGGCGCCGATGGCGCCCGCGGTGACCAGTGCGATGAGTGCGGCAACCAGCTGGATCCGGTGGACCTCATCAACCCAGTGTCCAAGATTAACGGCGAAACACCGGATTTCATTGAGACCGAGCACTTTCTGCTCGACCTTCCCTCCGTTAAGGACGCGCTTGAAAAGTGGCTCAAGACCCGTGAGGATTGGCGCCCGAACGTACTGAAGTTCTCCCTCAACCTGCTGGAGGATATGCGCCCGCGTACCATGACCCGCGATATCGACTGGGGTATTCCGATTCCGGTTGAGGGATGGCAAGACAACGGCGCGAAGAAGCTCTACGTGTGGTTCGATGCCGTCATCGGTTACTTGTCCTCCTCCATTGAGTGGGCCTACCGTACCGGCAACCCGGATGCCTGGAAGCAGTACTGGCAGAACCCGGAGGCTCGCCACTACTACTTCCAAGGCAAAGACAACATCACTTTCCACTCCCAGATTTGGCCGGCTGAGCTGTTGGGCTACGCCGGCAAGGGCTCCAAGGGTGGGGAGGAGCACACCTATGGTGAGCTGAATCTGCCCACGGAGATCGTGTCCTCGGAGTACCTGACTATGTCGGGCTCCAAGTTCTCCTCCTCCAAGGGCGTGGTCATCTACGTCAAGGACTTCCTTAAAGAGTTTGGCCCGGATGCCCTGCGCTATTTCATTGCGGTGGCTGGACCTGAAAACAATGACACCGACTTCACCTGGGATGAGTTCGTCCGCCGTATCAACAATGAGCTGGCGAATGGCTGGGGCAACCTGGTCAACCGCACTGTGTCCATGGCGTTCAAGAACTTTGGCGAAGTACCGGCACCGGCCGCTTTGGAACAGGCCGATAAGGATATTTTGGCGCTGTCTGAGGAGACCTTCGCCACCGCCGCGGAATTCCTTGAGCAGTCCAAGTTCAAGCAGGCCATGACCGCCATCATGCACGTTGTAGGTGAGGCCAATGCCTACGTTGCCGCCATGGAGCCGTGGAAGCTGGCCAAGGATGAGACCCAGCGCGAGCGTCTGGCCACCGTCCTGTGGACGGCACTGCAGGTAGTGTGTGACTGCAACGTCATGCTCACACCGTTCCTGCCGTTTACTGCGCAGAAGGTGCACGAGACCCTAGGCCGTGAGGGCGAGTGGGCCGCGCAGCCACGTGTTGAGGACGTCGTTGACGATATTCCGGTTGAGCTCGTCGGCGTGAATCTCCCACCGGAGAATCACCCGTACCCGATCATCACGGGTGACTACACGGGCCAGCAGGCAGTGTGGCAGCGCATCGACGTCACTCCTGGTACGGCGCTGCAGAAGCCGAAGCCTCTCGTGGCCAAACTGGATCCTGAGCTCGGTGAGACTGGCCCGGAGTGGGCCCCAGTCCAGAAATAGTTCTCGTGGGCCAGGCGTTCCGGCGCAGTCTTGCGCCTGCCTTGCTCTTCACCGTCGTGTGCCTCACGGCGGTGAATTTGCGATCCGGCATTGCGTCAGTGGCGCCGGTTTTAGGGCAAATCCAGGACTACTTTGGTATTAGTTCCGGCGCCGCGGGACTTCTTACCGCGCTGCCTGGATTGTGCTTTGCTGTGATGGGCCTTGCCGCCGTTCCCATTGCGCGCCGCGTGGGGTTAAGCCGGACTTTGGCGGCCGGAACGCTCTCGCTCGTTGTGGGGTTGGCGCTGCGCCCGTGGGTAGGCAGCTTCCCGCTGTTCGTCGCGCTGACCTTGTGCGTGGTGGCGGGTATTGCGTTGGCGAATGTCCTGCTTCCCGCGTGGATTAAACAGCACGGCTCTGGCCGCACGCTGGTAGCGCTCATGACGACCTACACCACGATGTTGGGCGTCTCCAGCGCGTTGGGGCCGCTGTCGGCGGTGACCCAGAAGACCTGGCAAGGAGCTCTGTGGGTGTGGTTTTTGCCGGCGGTCGCTCAGCTCATCGTGTGGGGTGTGGTGCTGCCGCGCGCTGGTCGCGATGTTGCACAAGGCGCAGTCGATGACGCTGATACCCCGCGCCCCATGTACACCTCGCCCACTGCCGTGGCTATGCTCTTCTTCTTTGGCCTGCAATCCACCATGGCCTATGTCCAGATGGGCTGGTTGCCGCGCATGCTCGTGGACACAGGTGTGGGGGAGAACACCGCGAGCGTGGCCTTAGCCATTATCGGTGTGTTCAATATCGCTGGCGGCGTGATCATGCCGTGGCTCATTTCGCGGCTGGACCGGTTAGCACCTGTGCCCGTGGTGCTTGCCCTGTGTACGTGTGCAGGATGGGCCGGTGTGCTGCTGGCTGCCGACGTCGCCCCGCTGGTCTGGGCATCCCTCATGGGAATCGGCGGCATGTGCTTCCCCTTGGCACTGGCTCTACTCACCGCCCGTACGCGTAGCGCGCTGACCACTGCACGTCTGTCCGGCTTCGTTCAGCCCGGCGGCTACATCCTCGCGGGGCTCGTGCCGTTGCTTGTTGGCGTCGTGCGCGGCGCCACCGGCAACTGGACTGCCGTGCTGCTCGGCCTCATGGTCCTGTCACTATGCATGCTGGTAGCAGGCCTGCGCGCGACCGCGCGGGTCTATATTGACGACGAGCTCGTGTCCTAGACGGCGCGCCACCTCGCCGCGATGCACTCTGTATTCTTAAAGAGACGATGAAAGCTATGGGGGCTGCTACAGAGACTAAAGGAGACTGAAGATGGAAAGCGCCGATCTAATTCCCCCAGTGCATCCGGGAGAAATCCTGAAAGAGGAGTTTCTTAAGGAACTGGGGCTAAGCCATCACTCGCTCGCACAGTCTCTTGGCGTTGCGCAGCGTCGTGTCGACGAGATCCTTGAGGGGAGATCGGACGTAGATGCCGATATGGCTCTCCGGCTGGCCCGATTTTTCGGGATGAGTCCTGAGTTTTGGATGGGAATACAGAACCATTACGACTTAGACACGGCGGAGCAGAAATTTCGTTCGGAATTGGAAGCCATCACGCCGCTGGCGGCACCGCACTAGGAACGGTCGAAGTCGAGCTGCAGGTGTACGAGGCCGAGGCGCACGCCGTCCTTAGTGTGGATGTTGGGCATGCGGCCGGTTTCCACGAAGCCGAACTTCTTGTGCAGGGCAATGGACGCCTCGTTGGTATCCACGATGTAGGTGATCATGGTCTGGACGTAGTCGTTGTCCTGCGCATGATCCATGAGCGTGGCCATGAGCTCACTGCCCACCCCTTTGCCGCGTGCGGATTCAGCAATGTAGACGGAGTCCTCCGCAGTGCCGTAATAGATGGCGGGAGTAACGAACTGGAAGTACGCGGCCCAGCCGACGATTTCGTCGTCGTCCACGGCGACGAAAACGGGGTAGTCGTCTTTTTCCATCTGTGCCAGCCACTGCTTACGGTCCTCGACGGATTCCTGCCAGGTCACCAGGTTGGCCGCCGGCGTTGCGGCGGAAGCGGCGTTGTAGATGGTGGCGATGGAGGGGGCGTCGTCAAGCACTGCGGGACGAACGTGCATACGGGTAATCCTTAAACCATGAGTTGCAAGTGGGCAAGGTCTAACCACTGCCCAGCTTTGCGGCTGACTTCTTTTAGAGTTCCTACAGTGGCAAAACCGAACTTCTCATGCAACTTGATGGATGCGATGTTGTCCGCCACGATAAGCGCCAGCAGCGTATGAACCTGTTCAACCTTGCGGGCATGCTGGACAACTGCCTCGAGCAGGCGTGTTCCCACCCCTTTTCCGTGGGCCGCGGGATCCACATAAATCGTGGTCTCATAGCACCCTAGCCACACCTTCGGATCGCGGTAAGGGCGGTAGAGCGCCCAACCCAGATAGGCTCCGTCATCATCGAAAGCCACAAAACAAGGGCAGTTCTCGCGGCGCAACCGGTGCAGGTACTCGGTGCGTTCTTCCACCGTGGCGGGCTCGCTACGGAAAATGAAGAGGGTTTCCTGAATAGCCCAATTCAGTGTGGCGGTCATTGCGGGGACGTCGGCGTCCGTCGCTTCACGGATAATCATGCGCGCAAGACTACACTCGCAGCCATGTCTAAGAAGAAGCCACGCCCCACGCCCGTGCCCGCCGAAGGTTTGAGCCAGCTTATCGACGCCCACACGCACCTCGCCTCCTGCCGCGACGCCGACGCTGACCTTGTCGCCCGCGCTCATGCCGCTGGAGTTGAGCGCATCGTCTCCGTAGGCGATGGATTGGCTGAGGCGGAGAAGGCGCTGGCCGCAGCGCACGAGTTCGACAACGTGTATGCCGCGTGCGCGATTCACCCGACGAAGGCGCAGGAACTAGATGAGGCCGCCCGTGCTCGCCTGAGTGAGATGGCGGCGGACCCGCGCTGCGTGGCCATTGGTGAAACGGGGCTGGACACCTACTGGATTCACCACGAGCCGGAGCGCACTGCGCCGCTTGACGTCCAAGAGGAAGCCCTGCGCTGGCACGCCGCGTTGGCGGCGAAGGTAGGAAAGACGCTCATGATCCACAACCGTGAGGCCGATGAGGATCTCATGCGAGTACTAGGGGAGTGTGCAGAGGCGCCGAAGGTGATGCTGCACTGTTTCTCCTCACCGCTGGAGGTGGCCAAGGAAGCTCTTGAGCGCGGCTATGTGTTGTCCTTTGCCGGCAACGTGACTTTTAAGCGCAATGAAGAGATGCGCCAAGCTGCGGCCCTTGCGCCGGCCGGACAGTTGTTGATTGAGACCGATGCTCCGTACATGACTCCGGAGCCTTTCCGCGGTGCGCGCAATGAGCCGTCGCTTATTGGCCACACTTATACCTGCATTGCTGAGGCGCGTGGTCAGGCCGTGGAAGAGTTGGCGGCTGAAGTGAAGGAAACCTTCGCGAGCGTCTTTGGAGTGTAGTTACCCGCCCAAATTGTGACGATCTTCACTCTTTGAAAACCTGCAGCTCAGGGGTGGCGGGCGTGTTTCTTGTGACGAGTGTGTTGCTAGTGGCTGCGGCGCGGGAGGACTTCTCGATCGTTACGCGCTGTTACCGTATCGTTATCCAAAGTTAGCCCGGCATTGATCTTGCCGGGGCGCGCATTCTGTCGCGCAGAATCAGCTGCCGGGCGGATGCCTGGCACGAAATACTGCAGAGACGAGTAGAGGTTTATGTCCCCGAAGAAGCAGATCAAGCGTATTAACAACTCCCGCTCCCTGCCGTTGCGTATGGCTACCGGCGGTGTCCTTGGCACCCTGGCTGTCGGCGGTGTCGTTGCCGTTGGTGCACAGAAGGATGTCACCCTCGACATCAATGGTGAGACGACTACCCTGGCCACCTTTGCTGGTGGCGTCAACAGCGCTTTGGAGGCCGCGGGCGTCGACGTGGCGGGCGATGACCTTGTCTACCCAGCGTTGTCTGAGGAGCTTGCTGATGGTGACTCCATCACTGTCCGCACCGCCAAGCCGGTTGCTGTGACCATCGACGGCGTGGAAACGCAGCTGTCCTCCACCGACCTCACCATTTCTGATCTGCTGGGTGGCCTCGACGGCATCGTGCCTGGCGCTGCGGTAACCTCCGGGTCGAAGACCGTTGAGGATGATGAGGTGGTGACCGAAGGTATGAACATCGAGGTAGTCTCCCCGAAGATTGTGAAGGTTTCCGATGCCGGCTCGGTCTCCTACGCCAGCATCGCCGCAAAGACCGTCGAGGATGCCCTCGAAGCTCGCGGCATCACCGTGGATAAGGATGACCGCGTAAGCCCCGCTCTGGATACCCCGGTCACCGCTGGTATGAGTATTACCGTGGACCGCGTTGAGGTCTCCGAGGAAGAGAAGACTGAAGACTTCGATGCTCCGGCTGACTACTTTGATGATCCGGAGCTTGAGGAAGGCTCCGAAGAGGTCCGCGAAGAGGGAACTCCAGGCTCGCGCACCGTGACCCGCAAGATCGTCAAGGTTAACGGTAAGGAAGAATCCAACGACGTCATCAAGGAAGACGTCCACACCGAGCCCGTAGCCGCACGTATTGCCCGCGGTACCAAGCCGAAGTCCACTGCCCCTGCCGTAGCTGAAGGTTCCGTCTGGGATGCTCTTGCGCAGTGTGAGGCTACCGGTAACTGGTCTATCAACACCGGTAACGGTTTCTCCGGCGGCCTGCAGTTCACCCCGTCCACGTGGGCTGCCTTCGGCGGCAACGAGTACGCACCGCAGGCATGGCAGGCAACCCGTGAGCAACAGATTGCAGTGGCGCAGAAGGTCCAGGCCGCTCAGGGCTGGGGCGCATGGCCTGCCTGCACCGCAAAGCTTGGCCTGCGCTAAAACTGCGGCGCGCCGCGTATTAGTCTGGAAAACATGACACAACCCCACCTGCTGGGCCCGGTGGAGATCCGCGAGCTCGCTGCTGAGCTCGACGTCACCCCGACGAAGAAGCTGGGCCAGAACTTCCTCCATGACCCCAACACCATTCGGCGCATCGTTGCCGCCGCGGACCTCTCCGCTGAGGACCGCGTAGTGGAGGTTGGCCCGGGCCTCGGCTCGTTGACGCTGGGACTGCTGGGCGAGGTCGAACACGTCACCGCAGTGGAAATTGACCCGCGCTTGGCAGCGAAGCTGCCGGATACCGTGGCCCAGCGTGCACCGGAGCAGGCAAACCGCCTCACCTTGGTGGAAAAAGACGCCTTGACCGTGGAAAAGGGCGAGTTGGGAGAGCCCACAGCGCTCGTGGCCAACCTTCCCTATAACGTGGCCGTTCCGGTACTGCTACACCTGTTGGAGCTGTACCCCTCAATCCGCCGTGTCCTCGTCATGGTCCAGCTGGAAGTGGCCGAGCGCCTCGCGGCCGCGCCTGGAAGCAAGGTCTACGGCGTGCCGAGTGTCAAAGCTGCTTTCTATGGTCCCGTGCGTCAGGCCGGCACAATTGGCAAAAACGTCTTCTGGCCCGCTCCTAAGATCGAGTCCGGTCTCGTGCGCATTGACTGCACGCGTCCCTATGATGAGGCACTGCGTCCGCAGCTTTTCGCGCTTGTCGACGCTGCCTTTGCCCAACGCCGCAAGACTCTGCGCGCGGCACTTGCTGGCCACTATGGCTCCGCCGCGGCTGCCGAAGAAGCACTGCATGCAGCCGGCATCGATCCGCGCCTGCGCGGTGAGAAACTCGGTGTCGAGGACTTTGTCCGATTGGCAGGCGCATCATGACCCAGCCACTCGCGCCGTCCTCACAGCTGTGGCAGGCTCGCGCACACGCCAAAGTCAATCTGCATCTTGGCGTCGGTGAAGCCCGCGAGGATGGATTCCACGAGCTCGCCACGGTTTTTCAGGCTCTCGACGTCCATGATGTCGTCAGCTATCGCTGGTCAGAAGACACCACGGTGGAGGTCACCGGCCGCCACGCGAAAGGCGTGCCCGCCACGACAGATAACCTGGCTTGGCGTGCTGTGGAGCTGGTCGCCCAACGCCTCATGCTCCCAGCGACGGGCATCCTGACGATGGAGAAAAACATCCCTGCGGCGGGTGGCATGGCTGGTGGTTCGGCCGATGCCGCCGCAGCCTTGCTTCTAGCTAACCATGCTTTAAGCACCGAATTCTCCCGGGAACCTGTGGCTGAGGAGAAGCTCTTTGAGCTCGCAGCGGAACTGGGGTCCGATGTTCCCTTCACGCTCCTGGGGGGCACTGCCTTGGGCCGGGGTCGTGGTGAATTACTGACCTCAATGTTGTCGCGCGGTCGCTATATCTGGGCCATCATCACTAATGCTGAGGGGCTGTCCACCCCGACGGTCTTCCACAAACTCGATGAGCTTCGTGCAGCTGGCCGCGGAAGCTCCCCGCACCTCGATACCGAAGCGGTTGGCCAAGCCCTCATTAGCGGCAACCCACGTGAACTTGCCGCAGTCATGCACAATGACCTCCAGCCGGCCGCGCTGTCCTTGCGGCCAGACCTGCGCAAAATCCTTGAGACCGGCGAAGCCGCCGGTGCTTTGAAGGGGATTGTTTCCGGCTCTGGCCCGACCTGTGCTTTCCTCTGTGAAGATGAGGAGACAGCAGCTGAGGTCGTGGCTCAAGTCTGTGCTGATAACCGCGGCACCCGCGGCCTGGTGACAACGGGCCCAGCTAGCGGCGCCACGCTGGTCTAAGTATTTAGCTAAAGGCGTATGGAGGGCAGGAGCTACAGAACCGCCATTTCCACCGGTTTCATCTCCAGTGGAATGCGCTGTGGTTCCTTGTCTCCGAGCAGATCGACGATGACGAGCTCCTCTTTAGCTGCGTCTGTGATGTAGGCATAGCCATTGGCCGCCTTCAAGATAGGTCCTGGCAGCTGCCATTCCTCATTTTCCTTCCACGGGGCAATAGCGTCGATCTTTTTCGTCACCTCGCCGGATTCAGGGTCAATAAGGTTGAGCTTGCCGTCGGTGGTGAGAACCAGTGCCTCCCCAAGTGGGCCGCGGGCCAAGGAGCGGAACCAATAGGATTCCCCGAGCTCGACTTTCTGGGCGGAGTAATCCTCAGTATTAATGAGCGTGACCGAGGTCGGGCGCTCGAATTCGGCGTCCTTATCCGTCTTGTTGTCTGCCAAGATGACGTTGGACTCCTCGGAGCCAGCAGAGTTGCCTGAGCGTTGATAGCCGTCCTTGCCGGCATAGGCAGAAACATCCACTTTGTGGAAGTCACTGCCGTCGAAGACCACCGGTCCGTCTTCACATCCGAAGAAAAGCGTGCCGTTTCCGGCGGCTGCTTCGCCGTGTACGCCGGGGCATTCGGTAGTTTCTGCCAGGACTTTGCCGGACTTGTCTACGTGCTGAATGGTGTGGCGCTCGTCTTCAGTGCCCTTGGTGATGACCACCGAGCCGTCCTTGAGCGGCACGGCCACTCCGTGATGAGCTGCGCCGGTCTCAACGGTGTTGACTGGCTCGGCGTCCGCATTGCCGATGTCATCCGTCTTGTAGATTGTCGCCACGCCGTCACCATCGGAAAAGAGCGCGGTCAAGCCGTCATGATGCACCACGTGCCCAGCATGAGGTGCGTCCACGGAAACGTCGCCAAGCTTCGGCTCCGCCGTGTAATAGTGCTTGTGGTCGCCATGCGGCTTGGTGATGCGCCCGGTGTCGAAGGTGAGGAAGCTATCGCCCTTGGTCACCATGACATGGCGGTTATCGCCGGCATCACTGAGGCGTAGAAAGGCCTTCATGTCCTCGGTGCCAATGACTTCGCCGGTTTCGCCGTCAATAGTGGTGAGACCATCTTTGTGGGAGAGCACAATACGTGTGGGCAGCTGCGCTACCTCGGTCTCGCCCTCAGCGGACTCGAATCCATCGTGGCTGTGGGCTGAGTCTGCAGAATCAGCAGCAGAGGGTTCAGTACTGCTTGGGGGAGTGCTGTCGTTATCAGGGGCGGAGCAAGACGTGATGGCGATGGCCGCTGCGGATAGTGCAGCGCACAGGGCGAGAGTGTGGTTCTTCATACAGAACGACAGTATTGCAAGTGAAAATCACTAGCAATAAGATTCTGGGTGCGGGGGTAACCGTGGCGAGGCACTAAGATAGATCCTCGTTATGGCGAACCTCATCAACCTCGAAAACGTAACCAAGTCTTTCGGTCTCAAGACCCTTCTCAACGGGGTCTCCCTCGGTGTCCAAACCGGCGACCGGATTGGCATCGTCGGTGTTAACGGTGGCGGCAAGACCACACTGCTGGAGGTCCTCACCGGCATCGAGCCGCCGGACTCGGGCCGCGTATCCCACAACTCGGACTTGCGTATGGCCGTGGTGACGCAGCGTTTTGAGGTCGACGAGTCTCTCACCATCTCCCAAGTCATTATCGAACCGCTAGGTTTGGAGACTTTCGAGTGGGCCTCCAACGCCAAAGTGCGCGATGTCTTGGGTGGTCTGGGCATTGTTGACCTCGGACTCGACACGAAGGTGGGCTCACTATCTGGTGGTGAGCGCCGCCGCGTAAACCTGGCCGCAGCGCTCGTGCAGGATCTCGACGCCGTGGTGCTCGATGAGCCCACCAACCACTTGGATGTGGAAGGTGTGCAGTGGCTGGCCAATCATCTGTTGTCCCGCAAACTGGCGGTTATCGTCGTGACGCACGACCGTTGGTTCCTCGACACCGTGGCTACCACGACCTGGGAAGTTCACGACGGTGTTGTTGATGCTTATGAAGGCGGCTACAACGACTGGACCTTTGCCCGCGCTGAGCGTGCCCGCCAGGCCGATGCTATCGAGCAACGCCGCCAGAACTTGGCCCGCAAGGAACTGGCGTGGTTGCGCCGCGGTGCACCGGCCCGCACGTCCAAGCCGCGCTACCGCATTGAGGCCGCCGAGGCGATTATTGCGGACGTCCCAGCACCGCGCGACAAGGTTGAGCTCATGGCTTTTTCCAAGCAGCGCCAAGGTCGAGTCGTTATTGAGCTCGAGGATGCACAGATCACCACGCCGGATGGCCGCACGCTGGTAGACCACCTCACGTGGAGGCTGGCTCCAGGCGAGCGCATTGGCCTCGTCGGCGTCAACGGTTCAGGAAAGACCACGCTGCTGCGCGCCCTCGCCGGCGAGGTGGAATTGGCAGCCGGCAAACGCATTGAGGGCAAGACCGTGCGCCTGGGGTGGTTGCGCCAGGAGCTTGATGATTTGGATCCGGAGCGCAGGCTTCTCGACGCCGTCGAGGACGTCGCCACCTATGTCCAGTTGGGCAAGAAGGAGCTGTCTGCCTCGCAGTTGGCTGAGCGTCTAGGCTTTTCGGCCAAGCGTCAGCGCACTCCGGTAGGCGATCTCTCTGGTGGTGAACGCCGCCGACTGCAACTGACTCGTGTTCTCATGGCAGAACCTAACGTGCTGCTTCTCGACGAGCCCACGAACGACCTCGATATCGACACCCTCCAGGAACTGGAGTCCCTCCTGGATTCCTGGCCGGGCACCATGGTGGTCATTTCGCACGACCGCTACCTCATTGAGCGCATTGCGGATAACACCTATGCCTTGTTTGGGGATGGCAAGCTCACCAACCTGCCGGGCGGAATCGAGGAGTACCTGCGCCGCCGCCAGCAGATGGAGGCGGCTGCTTCACGCGGGGTTATTGACCTTGGCGAGAAGTCCTCGACTGCTGGCTCGGACACAGGTGGTACCTCGACTGATGCGACCGCGTCTGAGAACGCAGCGCCAGTCAAGCGCTTGAGTTCTCAAGAGGAACGCGAGCTTACCAAGAAGATGAACGCGCTGGAGCGCAAAATGGCCAAGCTCGATGAGAAGACTTCACAGCTCAACGAGAAGATGGCCGATGCGGCCGAGAAGATGGCCTCCGGCGACGGCGATTCCGCAGAGCTCTCCCGACTGGATTCTGAGCTCAAGGCTGTAGCCGCCGAGCGCGAAGAACTGGAAATGGAATGGCTCGAGCTAGGGGAGCAGCTCGAAGGCTAGGGAGAAAGAAGCGGAAAAGCGAGCCTTAGCCGAAAAGCGCGGCGATGCCCAGCATCGCGGGCAAAGAAAGGAACGTGGTGAGGAAAACCGTATCGCGCGCTACGGTTTCTCCCACCTGGTAGGTGGCGGCGTAGTTGTAGACATTCTGCGCGGTCGGAAGCGCCGCCAAAATCAGCGCTGCGTAGAGCTCGTTGCCGCTGAGACCAAAAGCTACACCTGCGGCGAGAGCGATGGCTGGCATACCAATGAGTTTGAGAGCCGTTGCCACGATGGTGGGCAGGCGGTCGTTGTCCAGCAGCGAATCACCCTTGAGGGAGGCACCGAAGCTCATGAGAATCATGGGGATGGAGGCGCCACCCAGGATTTCCAACGGTGCCATGATGACGTCGGGCACGGTCCACCCGACAGCAGAGACGATGAATCCCAAGACGGCAGCGATGACTACGGGTGCGGTAACACCTGACATCATCGAACTTATGACTGAGCGCAGATTCGTTCCTTGTGCATTGAGCCCAGCGATAATAAAAGGTGAGAGCACCGCCATCTGCAGCACCAACGCAGGCACAACGAAAGTGGCATCACCGATGACGTAGGTGGCGATGGGCAGACCAATGTTGACGGAATTGTAGTAGCTCGAGGCCGCCGCGCCCGCCATGGTTTCCGCGCCGCTGCGGCGGAAGAAAAACATACTCAGCAGTCCGTATACGCCCATTGTCGCCACCGATGCGACAGCAATAACTGCCACAACGGGGGAGGCAAATGCTGAAGTATCGGACTGCGCCACGCTGGAGAAAATTAGCGCTGGCGTTGCCGCCCAGAAGGCGACCCGGTTGAACTGTAAACGGGCTTCACCTTTGCCGATGACACCTTTGTGTGCCAGTACGAAGCCCACAGCGATAACCACGAAGATAATCGCAAAGCCCGTAAGGACATCCAGCACTAGTGATCAACCTTTCGCACGCGTTCCAAGAAGCGCCGTAGAAAACAACGCCTTGGAGCATAACAATGCCATATCGAATTCCCTGTGATTCTGCGAGGTTAGTTCACAGACGAAGCGATTGTATGGCACGGTAGAGAGCATGAATGCATTCCGTCGTGTTTCCCGCCTGTCCACCACCGCTGTGCTGACCGCGGCGCTGGCTGTTTCCGGCGCATCCGCTGCGCAGGCGCAGGATATTAATCAGCTGTCCTCTCAGGCTACTGAGCAGATTAACTCCCTCCAGATTGAGCTGCCTGCCCAGGCTTATGACTTGGCTGAGCAGTACAACGTGAAGCTGCCGCCGTTCGTGAAGACGCCTACCCCGTCCGTAGCGAATGAGCTCGTCAGCGCTACCCACTCCCACCTGCTGAAACAGGGCCACCACGCTGATGACAACGCGAAGAAGATCGCTCAGGAGTGGGCTGACCAGGCAGCTGCCGGCAAGGTCACCTTCCACGACAACGCTGGTGACGGGATGACCCACCTGGAGGAGGGCAGCGGCAACATTTACAAGCTCACCGAGTCTGAGGCTAAGGACCGCGTGAAGTGGCTCAACCGCGATGTTCCGGTTACCAAGACCGATGGCACCGGCTTCGGCGTTGCCCAGGCCTTTGACGGAAAGTACGTCTACGTGGCGGAGTACTTCTTCAACAAGTAATCCACCACCAGCCTCATTAATGGGCCCTGCTTCACTATGGCGTGATTGAACTGCCATAGGCAGGGCCTTCTGCACGTTTTCATGGAGACAGTTACAGTGGGGCCCATGATTTTGATCAACGTACAGTTCCACGTCAAGCCCGAGTACGCCGAGACCTTCCTCGACGAAATCGACTGGTACACCAAGGCCTGCCAGGCTGAGCCCGGCTGCATTGACTTCAAGTGGTTCCGTGATCCGGAAGACAAGCAGCGCTTCCTCCTGCTCGAGTCCTACAAGGATGGCACCGACGTCGACCACGTCAACACCGAGCACTTCAAGCGTTCCTGCGAGGAGCTCCCGAAGTACCTGGTGGAGACCCCGGACATCATCAACACCCACATCGATGGAAAGACTGAGTGGGACAAGATGGCTGAGTTCTCCGTCGACTAAGACGCCGTCTCAGTCTCATAGAGGCCTAGCGCCGAAAAGCGCCGCTCGAAAGCGGCGCTTTTCTGCATTTTAAGGGCAGTTGCGAGATCTAATTCCGGTAGGAATGGATCAAGCTTCGCACGTGGTCGCGAGAGTTTTGTCGCCGTTGCCGTACTGTTCAAGGGCCTTTTCGAAGGACTCAGCGTAGAGGTTTGCACCTTCGGCCAGCGGATGCACACCGTCGTCGTACATCAGCGCGGGGTTCTCCTGGGCAGTGCCGCACCAATCCGCTAAGTAGACGTTTTCGTGCTGCGATGCTGCCTGCACGATCTCCGCGCGTGCTTGGCCCATCCAATCACGGTCGCCATAGGGCACCGCGAAGACCACGGTGCGCTCAGGTCCCACAAGGTCGAGCAACTCATCCAGGCGTCCCGCATCTGCAGCGCCATTGGTTCCGAGCCCCAAGAAGACCGTTGAGCGCAGTTGCCCAGAATCCTTCAGAGCGCGCAGCGAATCAATGGCTTCAGAGTATTGGCGGGAGACCGCGGCATCAATGAGGATGCCTGGAAAACGCTCCGTGAGGGCATCGGAAGAAGCAAGCATGACGGAATCACCCAACGCAGTGATCTCCTCACCCGTGGGAACAGAACGCTTCTCCTTGGGCTTGTTGGTAGGCTGCGCTGGCGCTGACGCTGCCGCCTGCTCATTGGCCTGCGCCATGCGCTCAAGTTCGCGCTCCAGCTGCGTCTTGTCCTCAGAAGTCGCCACGCCATAGACCACGCCAATGGAAGAAAGCACGACAAGTGCCGGTACAACCGGCCACATGGCTTTGCCAAAGCCCACCTTCATCTCATGCAAGGTGGGACGGGCAGCCCAGTAATCGTGCCACGTCTTGATGTAGCCCCCGCGGCGGAAGGGGTTCTCCACAAACTGGTACGTGACCTCTGCCAGAACCAGGGACAGTGGCAGGGCAAGAATGCCCAGTGCCCATGCTGGAGCGTCGGACACGGCTAGAAGAATCATGATGAGGGGCCAGTGCCACAAGTACAGCGAGAAGGAACGCTGTCCCAGCCAGCGCATGACGGGTGTACGGAACAGCCACGTCAGGGGGCCGGTTTCGCGCACTACGGACCAGATCATCGCAGCGCCCAGCACGCTGGTGAGAACTAGGCCACCGCGGTAGGTGAACTCGCGGTCGGCACCCATCCACACCAACTGTGCAAGGTAGGCGAGCAGCGCTAAGGTGCCAACAGAACCGGCAAGGACGCCTTTGCCCCTCGCCGCCCACGAGTCGGCTTCTGCCTCTTTCGACGTCGAAGTGAGTATGAAGGACAAAAGTGCACCGACAAGTAAGCCGAAGGCATGGGTATCAGTGCCGTAATACACGCGGGTAGGATCTTCGCCCGGCGTGAAGAGGAAAGCCATCGCGAGGGCAGACGCCGTTGCAAGCACCAGTGCCACCGCGATGGGCAAACGCTTAGGCTTTCGGCGCGAAACAGCAAAGACTGCTGCCATGAGCAGCGGCCAGATGAGGTAGGACTGCTCCTCCACAGCGAGCGACCAATAATGAGCAAAGACCTGCACTTCATTGGGTGCGAAATAGGTTTGACTAGTGGCGATCTGCGTCCAGTTATTGACGAAGAACAAGGTGCCCAGGAATTGCTCGCGGATGCCAACAGCTAGGTCGCTTCCAATGGCCGCAACGATTGCAGCGCACAGACATAGCACGACGAGTGCAGCAGGAAGTATTCGCCGAAAGCGCCTGATCCAAAAATCTCTGAGGTTGATGCGCCCAGTGACGTTGAACTCGCGAATCAGTAGTGACGTGATGAGGAATCCAGAGAGGACGAAGAACATGTCCACACCCAGGTAACCGCCAGGCAGTAGATCACCGAAAAAGTGGTAGATAACCACGGCGACAACTGCGAGGCCACGCAGGCCATCAAGTCCCGGAACTTGGCGTAAACGGGCGCGACGCTGCTGCTTGACGGTAGCGGATTCCTTTGGCACCGCCAGCACGTCAGTGCTACCTTCGGCAGCGTCCACACGGGCAGTAGCGCGGCGCTGTTCGCGAGTAGGTTTGGTGGGCTTGAGCTGCCTTTCGGTAGGCGTCCCGATGGGCTGCGAGCGTCGCGCTAGAGCACGTGAAATCTCTGCGGTGGGAGCTTCCTCAGCGGAATGCGGCTCGGGGAGTTCTGTGGCTTCCTTCGCAGCTGATGCAGGCGTTGCTGTGTCTTTGTCTTTCTCTTCAGCGGGCTGAGATGTGGCAGCGGGCTGCGCTTGAGCAGTGGGGTTGGCTGTGTCTGGGCGCTGGGGAGTGACAGAACGCTGTGGTGTGACCGCGCGTGGGATGGGGCGGCGTCGGCGCGGTTTAGTGTTTTCAGCCTCCTCGCGGGCCTTAGTGAGCTGTGCCTTCCGCACGGCGGAGGCCTTCGGGAGGGACGCTGCGTTTAGTTCGAGCGAGGAATTCTCGCCGCGCTGAGGGCGCCTGCGCTTCGGCGCCGGTACAGGCTCTGACGTGCGCTTTGCCTTCGTCGCCGGCTTTGCCTTCGGCACAGACACTGGTGTCGGCGCGGCCGACGGGGTAGAGGCAGGGGAAGAAGCTGTGGGCTGTGAGGGACTTGAGGAAGACTTCTCGCGCTTCGTCGAGCCTGACAAGATCGACCGCAGAAAATTCTTCACGACAACACTCCGCTCGTAGGGGGTCAGAGGGCTAGGGAACCCGAGTAATCCTACTCCGGGGGAATGCGTGAACCAGGCAGGTTTCCTGGGAGCGTGTTAGGAGCTCAGTAGCTTGCGCAACACCACGCTGACGCCGTTGTCAGTGTTGGCGGGTGCGATGATGTCTGCGACTTCCTTGAGCTGGGGATGAGCATTCTCCATGGCCACAGCTGTGCCCGCTGCCTGCAGCATCTCCAGGTCGTTGAGGTAATCACCGAAGGCCGCGGTGGCGGCAATGGGCACCTCTGCTAGCTCGGCGAGCTTGGTCAACGCGGCGCCTTTATCCACCCCGCGGGCCATAACATCGAGCCATACCTTGCCGGAGACTGCAACGTTATCGTCCGGAACTGCTTGACGGATCGGCTCATAGACATGGGCTTCTGAGCCTGACTCGCAAAAGATAGCGATTTTGATGATGTCGGAATCAGGGACGGAGGAAAGCTCCGGCACCCACGTGACAGCTTTGTAGTACTTAGACAACTCAGCGCGAGCGGTGCCCGATACGTCGTCAGACACGAAGGCAGTCTCCGGCGTGCATAGCACCGTGGTGTGCGGTTCGGTGATGGAATTAGCCGCAGCGCGGGCAGCGCGTACAGTTTCTTCCGCAATGGGGAAGGTGGCGATGATTTCACCGCCGCGCATAACCACCGAGCCATTTTCCGCGATGAAGGTGTCGATGTGAGGGAACATGTCGTTGAGCGTGGCCAGCTGACGGCCGGACGCCGGTACCAGCTCGCAGTGGTGCTCAGCCGCTAGTTTCTGAAGCTCAGGGAAATCAGCGGGAAGCTGGCCGTGGGCATCAAGAAGTGTGCCATCCATGTCGAGGGCAACAAGCTGTGGGAGCACGAAAAGTTACACCGTTTCTATGGTCTCGTCTGAGGTCTTGTTATGTGGTCTTGTTAGTGGTTTCGGCGGTCTTGAAAATTGGTGGCCGAAAAATGTGTGATATGGAACACTGGTGCGTATGACTACGACTGATCCAGTACTCGTTTCCGTCCGCAACCATACCGGAGTCCTCGAGCTCAATCGTCCTAAGGCATTGAACTCGCTGAACCCCGACATGATTGACATCATTCGCCGCTCCCTCGAGGAGTGGGCAGAGGACGACAACATCGAACAGGTCCTCATTCACTCCGCTAGTGAGAAGGCATTTTGTGCTGGCGGTGACGTTCGCCATGCCCGTGAAGGAATAGCGGAGGGCAAGCTCGAAGACGTCGATGCCTTCTTTGCCTCCGAGTACCTCACCAACGGTGATATCGCTGAGTTCCCTAAGCCCTATATCGCCGTGATTGATGGTGTCGTTATGGGCGGTGGCCTTGGTATTTCCCTCCACGGCTCGCACCGCGTGGTGACAGAACGTGCCTTTGCTTCGATGCCGGAGATGAACATCGGCTACGTCACGGATGTGGGCGTGGCCTACGCAGCACAGCGCATGGTGGGCACCCGCGGCGTGGCATCGCCTGGATTGGCTAAGTTCTGGGGCATTTCGGGCTACCGCATGTATGCCGCCGATATGCTGTGGACCGGCGTAGCGACCCACGTGGTCAAGGACGCCGCTGAGCTGATCGAGGCTGCCATCGACCGCGGCATTGACGCTGCCCTGGCGGATCTCGCCTTGCCGGCACCGAAGGAGCCGGCGCCGCTGGAGCAGGTAGCCAAGGACTTGGAAGAGACCTTTGCGTTGCCGACATGGGAGGAGATTTTCGCCGAGCTGGAGACGCGCCCGCAGATCGCTGGGGAAGTGAAGCGCCTCATGGCGGGTGCCTGCCCCGCAGCGATTATAGCGGCCAATGAGCTCTTTGAGGCTGAGGCCAAGGTTGATGATATCCGCGAAGCGCTCCTGCTGGAGCTCAAGCTCGGCATGCACATGTACCGTCGCCCGGATTTCTCCGAGGGAGTGCGCGCAGTCCTCGTGGATAAGACCCAGGACGCGAAGTTCGACCCCGCCACGACCCAGGAGGTCGATCCGGAGGAATTCCGCACGATCCTCAACGCTTAAGGAAGAAAGCTAGAAACCGCGCTGGCGCTGGTACGCGGCGCGGGCGCGCTGCTCGTCCACGCCCGGGGGAACCGTCACGTTGAGCGTGGCCTGCGTGGCGGCCGGGGATGGCGCAGGAAGGTGGAAGGCGGGGGCGTCGGAAAGCGCGAGGCCCAGACGGCCGTCCGGAAGGTGCACCGGCAACAGAGTCCACAGGCCCAGAATAGGCATAGCTAGTTGCGGCAAACGTGCCTGCCGGGCATCCGCAATAGGAACACGTGCGCGAAGGAGCTCCGGCACGGCGCGGTCATAAGCGAAGCGCCGCAGGTTACCTGCCGCCTGCGCAGACATGGAGGAGGCGAGTTCGTCAGCCCATGCCCACGTAAAAGTACCGGCAGACTCATCCAGGGTGGCAATGAGGTGTGCTGGAACAGTCAACGAACCGTGCGCTGTGCTCACCAGCGTGCGGGAGGTCCCGGGATCCAGTTCGGCCCTCAAGTTGGGGAAGCGGGCGTCGAGGAAAAAATTGTGCTCAGTGGCAAGGAAGTGAGCATCCGCAAGAATATCCCGTGCCCGAAGTCCCGCCTGGCCATTGAGCTGGGGAAGGGCAACGATGCGAGAGCCCTCAAACTGGGCAAGTGCTTCCGGGTTATTGTTGGGCACATTCATATAGGAAGCGAGCTCGGTGGTGGCGATACGCTCGTCCACGCCGCCTTCGATGTCCCCGCTCTTTTCCAGACCAGCGAGCACGGCGCTGACGGGGTTCGGGTCAAGCTCCGTGAAGTCCACCGCTACTAGTGCTTCAGCATCGCCCTGCGGAACGCGGACGACGGGGCGATCACCAACAAGACGGCGTGCCAGGCCCCTGAGCAGTGCCGTATCCGGCTGGGGACCGTGGAACTCGGGAAGATCTGCCTGCTGCGCCAAGCCGGTGGCCCAGTGGAACTGGCCATCCTGCACGGACGCTAAGCGCAGACCGTCAAAGTCATGAACGCCGCTGCTGGTGGTGAAACGCACCGTAGCGCGCTGGTCATGCTCAGGCTGGTCGGACTCGACGGGGACGAAGTTGACTTCCACATCCGTGATGGGGCCGAGGCGACGGGCAAAGGCGGCGTCGATGCCGGCCTGAATAAACGCGCCGGCGGAGTACAGGTTTCTCGCTGAATCCATGCGTGCTCCTTGACTAGTACGGTTTAGTCCCTGCGGTAGGGGTGTTCAATGGCTTCCTCATAGGCCGTAAGAAGGGCTTGGGTGGATTCTACCCAGGAATATTTCTCCGCTTCGCGTCGGGCGGCTGTGCCCATCTCAGATCGCCGGGAAGGATCACGGAGAAGATTCACGGCGGCGTGGGCCCATGCTGCGTCGTCAGCATCGGGGTCAATGAGATGGCCGGTGACCCCTTCCTCAATGACGAAGGGGATTCCGCCGGCGCGGGTTCCGATGACAGGAACCCCCGAAGCGAAGGACTCCAGCGCCACAAGGCCCAGGGTTTCCGTGGCAGAAGGGAAGAGGAAGACATCACCGACGGCGAAGGCGGCGGCGAGCTCGTCACCAGAGAGGTAGCCGGTAAAGACGGTGTAGGAGGGGTCGAAGCCTTCCTTGAGTTCGTCCAAGAAGGGGCCGTCACCGACGATGGCGAGGTGGGCGTCGCTAAGCTCGGCGCGTACCAACTGCATGACGTGGTCGAGGCGCTCCAAGTCCTTTTCTTTGGAGACTCGGCCGATGTAAGTCAGCAGTGGCGCATTGGGGTTGCCACCGGTGAGGCGCTCGCGCATTGCCTCGGTGGCCCGGGAAGGCTGATACGTCTCCGTATCCACGGCTTTGGGCCATAGTTTCACGTTGCGAATGCCCATTTCACCAGCCTTGTCCACCATGGGCCCGGAGGTGCACAGATTGACTGCTGCCTGGTTATGCAGGTATTTCAGCGCTGCCTCTGTCAGCGGGCGGGTCCAGCCAATGCCCAGGGCATCGACGTACTCGGGCACGTTGGTGTGGAAGCTAGCCACGAGTGGAACAGCGTCACGCTGTGCGGCAAAGACGCCGAGCGCTGCGGTCCAAATCGGGTTGACGGCGTGGATGACATCGGGGTCAAAGTCCCGAATTTCTTTAAAGAAATTCCACGAGGGCAAGCCAAACTTGATTTCCGGATAGACCCACAGCGACAAGCTAGGAATGCGGGTGACCTCGAAACCTGCATACGTGGCAGGTGCCTTGCCCGTGGCGAAGATGCGGACCTCATGGCCCATAGCCGCCAGCTGGTCCAGCGTGCGGGTAATGCGGGTGACCACGCCGTCGATTTTGGGCAAGAAAACCTCAGTAACAATCGCGATGCGCATGGCAGGAATGCTTATGCCTGTGCGGTGTCGGTAGCGTCGCTCGCCACGGAGTCAGGAACGCCCGCCTGCTGCTGCTTGGTCCACAGGGATTGCGCTGGAATCTTGGAGCGGTCCACGCGCTCGGCGTACTTGCGGGCAACCTCTTCGACCTCATGGAGCAGGCCTTCCGACAAGGTGGTTGGTTCTAGGCCAAGTTCCAGGAACGTGTCGTTGGTGACGTGAAGTTCATTTTCTGCGGACTCCTTGCGTGGATTGGGCACGTAGGCTACCTCCGCCCCAGAAATCTTTGCCAGCAGCTCCGCCAAGTCGCGCACGCGGTGGGTTTCGGTCATCTGGTTGATGATCTTGACGCGCTCGCCACGAGCGGGTGGATTATTCAGTGCCAGCTCAATGCAGCGCACCATGTCACGGATGTGGATAAAGGCGCGAGTCTGGCCACCAGTACCGTGCACGGTCAGCGGGTAACCAATACCTGCCTGGATGAGGAAGCGGTTGAGTACTGTGCCGTAATCACCGTCGTAGTCAAAGCGGTTGATCAGGCGTTCATCCTTCTGGGTCTGCTCGGTGTGCGTGCCCCAAATGATGCCCTGGTGGAGGTCGGTAATGCGCAGCTCATCGTTCTTGGCATAGTAGGCAAAGAGGTGCTGATCCAGTACCTTCGTCATGTGGTAGACCGAGCCTGGGTTGGAGGGGTAGAGGATCTGCTGCTCGACGATACCGTTCTCACCAGCATCGACCTGCACATCCAGGTAGCCCTCCGGAATCTTCATGCCCGCGGTGCCGTAGCCGTACACGCCCATGGTGCCCAAGTGTGCGACGTGGATATCCTGCTCAGATTCCACGATGGCGGCAAGCAGGTTATGGGTAGCGTTGATGTTGTTATCCACCGTGTAGCGCTTGGTGCGCGAATTCTTCATGGAATAAGGAGCAGCGCGCTGCTCAGCGAAGTGGACAACGGCATCTGGGCGCTCCGTGGTGAGGAACTCCAACAGGCCGTCATAGTCCTGAGCTACGTCGAGGTTGCGGAAGCCGATAGTCTTGCCGGAGACCTCAGTCCATGCGGCCAAGCGCTCTTCGACGGACACGATGGGAGTGAGCGACTCTGCACCGAGTTCCTCATCGATAGCGCGGCGAGAGAGATTGTCCACGATGATGACCTCGTGGCCCTGATCGGAGAGATAAAGTGAGGCTGGCCAGCCGCAGAAACCATCGCCGCCGAGAATCGCTACCTTCATGTTTTTCTCTCCACATCATGATTGGGGGCATTACCTATGGTGCCGCCGTCGACGGAAAGTTCCGGCGCGGCGGCACACACTTTTATCTACCTTACCGTTGACAGTGCTTACACGGAGGGCGTGCTGGGTAAACAGTGAGTGAATGTTTCCTAAGGCTGCACGATGAAGTTGCATTGAGAAGACGCTAGTAAACTAGCCCGCATGCTTGAAGCCGTGCTCAATGCCTTTGCCGATTCTGTCAACGCCCTGCTCATCGGCATCCTCGTGGCCATTGGCATCATGCTTCCGCGAGGTAGTTACCGCAAGATTGCTGCGCTTGTCATCGTCGGCGATTGGTTCGGTGTGCTCACCGCTGCCGCCGTGGTCATGTTCGTTTTTGTGGGGATTCAAGACAAGGTGGCCGCCGCCTTGGAGTCTCCGGCGATTGGCTGGGGCCTCATCGTCATAGGCGTGGGCCTCGGTGTTCTGGCGTGGCGCTCGAAGGGCGAGCCTAACGATATGGTGCACAAGCTCCTCGGCCCGCTGCGCACGCCCTCACCTAAGACCGTTGCGGTGGGCTTCCTTATGGGAGTCATCCAGTCGCTGACCTCCGTGCCCTTCTTCTATGGCCTTATGCACCTAGCAGCCGGGGATTTCAGTAATACCGTGAAATACGGCGGCCTTTTCTTCTATGCCAGCTTCGCACTCTCCTTGCCTACCGTGTGCGGGCTCTTCATTGCGCTCGTGCGTGCCAAACCTCATTCCTGGGCTGGTCGCGCCTTCGCGTGGGCGCGGGAGAACTCAGCCGCCGTTGCGCTGTGGAGCGGCTATGGCGTGGCGGCCTTCCTCGTCATTATGGGTATCGTCGCGCTGCTCTAGCAGTAGTGCGAAACACACGCGTATGGGCGCAGCGCGAAGGCTCATCTAGTCATACAGAACGGACTCAAGAGAGAGTTCGTTTTCTATCTGCGCTTGGCTTTTGGAGAGCTCAACATAACCTGCCGCATGGGGGATGAATGCGGCTGATTCTTCGTCACTGAGCTCACGGCGTATCTTCGCGGGTACTCCGGCCGCCAAACAGCCTCCGGGAATTTCCTGGCCCTCCAGCACGACGGCGCCAGCAGCAATAAGCGAGCCTGCGCCTACGGTGGAGCCGGACAACAGCGTTGCCTTCATGCCTACCAGCGTGCCGGCACCTACCTGTGTTCCGTGCAGCATAGCCATGTGTCCAACCGTGACGTCGTCCTCCAATATGCACGGGTTTGTTGACTCCACGTGGATAACGCAATTGTCCTGGACATTAACGCGTGCCCCGAGTCGGATAGTTCCCACATCACCGCGAAGCACACAGCCATAGAAGACGGAGGAGTCTGGGCCAATAGTCACATCACCGATGATGGTGGCATTCGGCGCAATCCAGGCGCTGCGGTGAATGCGCGGGGTCTTGCCTTGAAAGGGGAGGATAAGCATGGTTTTAGACTCCTTCAATCGCTATGGCCAGGGCCGTTGAGATTTCATAATCTCCAGGCTCCGTGCTGAGGTTTTCAAGAAGAGCGAGTTCTTCAGGCGAGAGTGGGATAACCCAGCCCTTCTGCGGATCATGCACTGGGCGTTCTTGCGCAGTCGTGGGGGACAGGTACACGGTAGTCTGTGCGCCAGTCCTTGGGCCGCGCAGTTGGGCGGCTTCGCCAGCCCGAGCCACTTCCGCCAGCACCTTAGCGCCGGATGGGGACGTCTCCACGATGATGAGTCCGTCCGCCGTGTGCACGGCAAGGCGGTCCAGCTCAACTTCAACGGCATGCGGATCGGGGGAGGCTAAACGCGCGCCGGGGGAGCCGACGAGATTCTTCAGTGCAGAAAAGAGACCCATGGCGCGATCCTAGCCTGCGGGTACCATCGGGCACTGTGATTGACGCGAAAGATACAGCACTCGTCATTGAAGGTGGCGGCATGCGCAATTCCTATACTGCGGCATGCATCGTCAAACTACTTCAGGAGGAGGTGGAATTCGGCTGGGTCGGTGGTGTTTCCGCAGGCTCGTCACACACCGTTAATTTCCTCTCGCGCGACGTGATTCGCTCCGAAGAATCCTTCGTAGATTTTGCCAAGAACCCCAGTTTCGGTGGCCTGGGGTCGCTTTTGCGCGGCAATGGCTATTTCAACGCTGAATATATCTATGAGAAATCAGCCGACAAAGATATGCCCTTCGATTGGGAGGCCTTCGAAGCTAATCCAGCCCAAATGCGTATCTCGGCCGCTCGGGCGGACACCGGTGAGAGCGTGTATTGGGGCCGCGAAGACATTGAGACCCAAGAGGATCTGATGGTGCGCGTTCGTGCGTCGTCGACCCTTCCCCTCATCATGCCCATGCGTGTCATTGATGGCGCACCTTATGTGGATGGAGCCATGGGCGAATCTGGCGGCATTCTTATTGACCAAGCAGAAAAGGCTGGGTTTGAGAAGTTCCTCTTTCTCGGCTCCAAGCCACGCGGCTATGTACGCCCCTCAGTCAGCCGCCCCACGGCGCTGCGCCGCGTCTTCCGCAAGTACCCGGCCGTGGCTGAAGCCATGATTGCCCGCCCACCGAAGTACAACCGCTCAAAAGACCGACTCCTGGAACTGGAGAAAGAGGGGCGCGCCCAGCTCTTCTTCCCCGAGGACATGCAGGTGACGTCTACCGAACACGATGTGGCCAAGTTGCGCGCAAACTTTGAGGCTGGTCGTGCTCAGACCTACGCGGAGTGGCCGGCCTGGAGGGAATTCCTCACCGCCTAGTTACCTAGCAGCAGCTTCCGGTGTTGATCACCGAGCACCTGCAGGTGTGAGACGTGCCTCGTTTGCGGCCACGGCAACATCATGGAAAAGCCGGTGCGCTGCATGGATGCAGTTACTGGGTGATCGCAGCACATGTCGGCCACATGGCTTTTTCTGTGCAGTTTCCTAGAATGACAGACCGTGTTGGCACTATTTGATGGAAATATTTGGCTGAGCATCTTCTTCATTGCATTGCTCGGCACACTGTTTGGCATGATTCCCTTCGGCCCGCTGCGCTTTGGTGCGGCGGGTACCTTGTTCGTTGGTTTGGCTTTCGGCGCCTTCATTGAGCTCGATGGCACAATCCTCAGCAGCTTGCAGGAGATGGGCCTTGGTCTCTTCATCTACATGCAAGGTTTGTCTGCCGGTGAGCGATTCTTCAAGGGATTCTCCGAACAGCTCAAGCACATGATCACCGCGGCGATCGCCGTGATTGCGGCCGCGGCTGTGGCACTGCTCGCAGGCGGTTGGCTTGGGCTGTCACCTTTGGCCTCTGTTGGCGTGTTCTCGGGTGCGACGACCTCGACCGCGTCACTGGCCGTTGCCCAGCAGCAGACAGGTGAAGAGCTGCCAGCCGTGGGCTATTCCCTGGGATATCCGGTCGGCGTTGCCGTCGCCATTCTGCTCGTGGCGGTACTGCTGAAACAGTCCTGGCCGGGGTCGAAAGACAAGGACAATTCTGCCGAGGAAATCTTCCGCTCCCGTACTATTCGCGTGACGAAGAACATCACCTACGACGAGTTATTGGAACGCTTCGAGGACCAATTCGTCATCGCCACGATTCGCCGCGGGAATACGAGGACTGTAGCCGGTGACCACCCGGAGATTCGCAAAGGCGATATCCTTCGCGTCCTCGTGACGAAGGCGAAGAAACATGAGCTTACGGCTGCCCTAGGTAAGCGCCAGCCGCAGGTTCCCTTCATCGATAAGCGTCTTGTCATTGAGAACGTCGTGGTATCGAACTCAGATATTGCCGGGCGCACCATCGAGGAACTTGACCTGTTTAAACGCTATGGTGGCCGCATTATCCGTATCCACCGCGGTGATGAGGAGTTCCTCGCCAGCTTTGATACACACCTCGATTCCGGCGACCGTATCGACATCATTGTGGACCAGGACCATCTGGGCGATATCCGCAACTATTTTGGCAACTCGGTTCAGGGCTATTCGGAGCTGAACTGGATCGCTGTGGGCGGCGGCCTGTTCTTGGGCTACCTTTTGGCACTCGTCGTTGTCCCGATGCCGGGCGGCGCGTCCTTTGAATTGGGCTTCGCGCTTGGCCCACTCATTACCGGTCTCATTCTTGGCGCACTGCACCGCACCCGTCGCGTGCCGTGGAAGGTTCCGGCCTCCATCAACACTGCCTTCCAGCAGTGGGGCCTCGTTATCTTCCTGGCCTCAGTGGGCCTTGCCTCCAGTGATGCTTTCCTCTCCACCGCATTCTCGTGGATGGGTGTGAAGTGCATGCTGCTGGCCGCCATCATCACTGTGGTTGCCATCGCGATTTTCGCCGTGGCGAACCGCTTCCTTGGCCAGTCGGAGACCCGCACCGCTGGTGGTATCTCGGGCATGTTCGGCCAGCCAGCCGTGGTCAACTACGCCACGGGGGTGAGCTCTGACTCCCGCATCATGACCGGCTACGCAGCGACCATCGTGGTGGCGCAGATAGTCAAGATTGCGGTCATCCCCATCATGCTGACTATCTAGTTAGCTATGGGCATTTAGTCCGCCACGAGCGTTTCGATGGTGAGCTCCGGGTGCTCCTTCTCAATGAAGGCCAGCTTCCACTTATCGCCAAACAGGGCGATGAGCTCACCGTCGGTGCGGGTGAAGATCTCTACGCCGCGCTGGCGGCCCAGCTCTGGTGCGGACTCGGCATCGGTGCGGCGCGCCACGGAGTAGGGGATGGGCTCCGTGACGGTCTCCACGTTGTATTCGACCTCCATGCGTGCTTGCATGACCTCAAACTGCATGGGGCCCACGGCAGCCATGACGGGGGCGGCGTCACCGCGGGTATCGTTGCGCAAGATTTGGACAACGCCCTCGGCCGCAAGCTGGTCCAAGCCCTTGCGGAAGGCCTTGTAATCACCCAAAGACTTTGCGCGCAGAATCTGGAATGACTCAGGGGCGAACTGCGGCATGGGCTTGAACTGGACCTTCTTGCCCGTATAGATGGTGTCACCCGGTGCCAAGGAACCGGCGTTGACCAAACCCACGATGTCACCCGGGAAGGCGGAGTCCACGGTGTCGCGGGTACGGCCAAAGACCGTCAAGGCGTATTTCGTGGAGAAGCTGCGCCCAGACTGGGCGTGGTGGACCTGCATGCCGCGTTCAAACTCACCGGAGACGACGCGCATGAAAGCCAGGTTATCGCGGTGCTTGCGGTCCATGCCTGCCTGCACCTTGAAGATGACGCCGGAGAATTCATCAGTAACCTCACGGACCTCATCGATGGCAGCCGCACCACCGGAGCCGGCAGCTTCGATGGCTTGAGGATCTGAATCGCGCGAGCGCGGAGCCGGGGCAATGGCGCACAGCGTATCGAGGATTTGGTGCACGCCGAAGTTCAGCATGGCGGAGGCGAAAATGAGCGGGGAGGTCACGCACTGCTCAAAGAGCTCTTGGTCGTGCAGGGCCCCGTCGGCGGCCAGCAATTCGGCTTCCTCCACGGCCGTTTCCCAGGCGTCTTCTTCCTTCTCCGCGGCTGCATCAGGCGCGTAGTGTTCTTCTGGGGCAATGGTGGAGCCACCTGCCGTGCGCAGGAAGTGGATATACTCGTCCACCTCACCATCGTCGGACACGTGGGCGAGACCGCGGAAGTCACCGGCAATGCCGACCGGCCAGTACAGCGGGGTGGGCTGCAGCTGGATTTCGTTGACGATTTCGTCGACAAGCTCCAGCGGTTCGCGGCCGACGCGGTCCCACTTGTTGATCACCGTAACAATCGGCAGGCCACGGGCCTTACACACGCGGAAGAGCTTGAGGGTCTGCGGCTCGAGGCCCTTGGCGGCGTCGATAAGCATCACAGCAGCATCCACTGCCGTGAGCACACGATAGGTATCCTCCGAGAAGTCCGCGTGGCCAGGCGTATCAACGAGGTTGATCATGTAGGGCTGGCCCTCATGGCCCTCCGGAGCGTACTCAAACTGCAGGGCCGAGGAGGCCACGGAAATACCGCGGTCCTTTTCCATCTCCATCCAGTCAGACACCGTGGACTTGCGGTTACCCTTACCGTGCACCGCGCCGGCCTCATTAATGACGTGGGCATGCAGTGCCAGCGCCTCCGTCAGCGTGGACTTACCAGCATCCGGGTGGGCGATGACGGCGAATGTGCGGCGGCGGGAAGCTTCGGAGGCAATACTCATGCGGGTTAGTTTAGCCGCTGGGTGCTACCACTCCACATCGAGCTGTCGGCCCAGATCATCAAAGATGCGCCGCGCCACCGAGAGCTTTTTTGCAATTGGGCGCCGCAATCCCGGCTTGCGCTTGTTGTTGTAGTACTCGCCGGACTCGAAATGGATGCCCGGGGTGCCAGTGAGGAAGAAAGCGAGGTTTTCGCCGCCCTGATCCGCCGTGCCAAAGCGCTTGCCCAGGGCGCTGGAGTATAGCGCGTTTGTTGTGCTCGTCGAGGTCTTCGCAAAATTCGTCTTGAGCACGCCTGGGTGGAAAGCCACGGCGGTCAGACCATGGGAGTCGAAGTAGCGGGTAAGCAGAATATCGCCGAGCTTGGCATTGCCATAGGCGCGCTCCGCGGTGAATTTCTCAAAAGTGTTCGGGTCACCAGGATCAAAGGAGGACATGAGCATGTTTGCTACCGAGGAAGTCTGCACCACCGTTGCATCGCTATCCCGCAAGATATCGCGCAACAAGGACGTCAGCAGGAATGGGGCCACCACATTGACCTGCCAGGTGCGCTCAAAGCCATCGGCGGTGGCAAAGGGGCCATCAAAAATTCCGCCGGCATTGTTGCCCAAGGCATGGATGTGTTCGTACTGGCGTAGTTCCTCCGCGAGGCGACGCACCTGACCCAAAGATTCGAAGTCCGCCACGTGGTAGTGCGCATCGATTTCTTCAGCCACTGCGTGTGTCTTCTGCGGGTTGCGGCCAACGAGTACGAGCGTGTCTTGCGGGCGGCGCTTGTGCAGAATGCGGGCGGCGGAGGCCCCCACTCCGTCTGAGGCGCCGGTAATGACGATGGTCCGTGGATCCTGGTTCGATGACAAGGCGTGGCTCATACTCCGCTAGTTTAGGGCGATCCACGCGGGCGCGCGGGTTTACTTCCCGCGCGAATGGATCTCGTTCTGTGCCTTGGGCATTCCTTCGGCCACGATGAGGCGTGCGGCTTCCGCAGCGGTGGCGATAGAGCTATCGAAGGCAGGGGAGGCGTCGACAGGCGCGAGTACCCAATCCGGAATCGAGCCACCTTTGGGCGGGCGGCCAATGCCTACGCGCACACGCAGATAATCACGGGTTCCTAGGCGCTCAGTCAGCGACTTCAAGCCGTTGTGTCCATTCTCATTGCCGCCCTTCTTGATACGCACGCTGCCGGCGGGCAAATCGAGCTCATCGTGGATGACAATAATGCGCTCCGCCGGCACTCCGAGGCGTGCAGCCAGGGGCGCAATCGGATCCCCGGAAAGATTCATGTACGTGTGCGAGCGCACGGCCAGCACCTGCGTGCCGTCCACGTCAACGGGCGCGGCGCTGAGCTTGTGTCCCGTGACCGGCTCAAGGACATCGCCTCCCTCAGCAAGGAGATCATCCACAGCCATGTAGCCCACATTGTGGCGAGTCGCCGCATACTTCGCGCCGGGATTGCCCAAGCCCACGATGAGCCATTCAGCGTCGAGCGCAGCCGGGTCCAGCCCAGCAACCGGCTGCGGCGACGGTGTATCGCTGTTGCCGAAAAGGCGGGCAAAGAAGTCACGGATGGAGGGCACAACTACTCCCTTCTGGGAAGTTCTTTATTCTGGGGCCATGAGTAAGCTTCTTGAGACTATCACTTGCCCGGTTTTATCTGCCCCGATGGCCGGTGGGCCCACCACACCGGCTCTGGTTCGCGCGGCCGCAGCCGCGGGTTCTTTTAGTGCATTAGGGCTGGGCAGTGCGTCCGTTAAAGCTGCGCAGGAGGCCATTGATGCCTGCGCTGGCACGTGCTTTGGTGTCAACCTCTTTACCCCACAGCGCGAGCTTACCGCCACTGAACGGGCTGCGGCGGAATCCCTGGCGGCGGAGGAGGACGCCGTGCTTGACGACGTCCCCCTGACCTTCGGGTGGCACGAGAAATTCACCGCCGCGCTGGACGGTGGGGCAGCGGTGCTGTGGTCTATGTTCGGCACCTTCAGCGACGAGGAAGTGCAGCGCATCCACGCAGTCGGCGCGGAAGCGTGGACCACGGTGACCACTCCGGAAGAATCCCTCGTTGCTGCCAGTCGGGGCGTCGACGTGCTGTGCGTGCAGGGCCCGGAAGCCGGTGGGCACCGCGGCACGTGGGACCCAGCTGCTGAACCAGATCAGCGCCCGCTGGCGGAACTTGTCGGCGCCGTCCACCAGGTCACCGACCTTCCGCTTATCGCCGCCGGAGGAGTGCGCACCGCTGCGGATGTTGCTGAAGCCCTCTCCTGGCCTGGTGTGGCTGCGGTCAGCTGCGGCTCGGCTTTCCTACTGAGCGAGGAAGCAGGTACGAGCGAGCATAACCGCGCATTGCTTCGGCGCGGTGGGCCCACCGTGACCACAAGAGCTTTCTCCGGGCGTTATGCCCGGGGACTCGCAACGGAGTACACCCGGACTCACCCCGACCTGCCCTTGGTGTATCCCTATCTCAACGCGTTGTTGAAGCCGCGCCGCGCCCGCCATGACGCGGAGGTTGGGTACTGTCTCGTCGGCACCGACGTGGAGAAACTGAGCGGGGGTAGTGTGGCACAGATCCTCGCGCAACTATGCCCAAACGGGCATCTTTAACAGTTAATATTTACGGTTGGACAGAGAAATACACCCCTCTTTGAGAAGTAAAGGATACAGAGCACGTGACTGCAAACGCGCACATTGGGCACGAGGACTGGAACGAACGTCTGGAGCTGGCCCAGGAGATGATCCCGCTCATCCACCAGCTGCACCGCAATAACAACGTCGTGACCTCCATTTACGGCCGCATGCTTATCGGCGTGACCGATATTGACATCATCAAGGCTCACCGTTACGCCCGCCGCATTGCTGAGCGTGAGCTCTCCACTGCTGAGACTCTGCCCATCCTCAAGGAACTGTGCACGATGAACCTGGGCACCGCCTCCATTGACCTGGGCCGCCTGGTCATGGGCTTTGAGGAGTCCGGCTCCGATAATCTGCGTAACTACCTCGAGGAGACTCTGGTAGACCTCGTCGGTGCCGGCGTGGACAAGGAATCCACTGACGTCGTGCTCTACGGCTTCGGCCGCATTGGCCGCCTGCTGGCCCGCATCCTCATCGCCCGCGAAGCTGCCTACGGCGGCGTGCGCCTACGCGCCATCGTTGTTCGCAAGAAGGGCGACATTGACATTCTCAAGCGCGCCTCCCTCCTGCGCCGCGATTCGGTCCACGGTGCCTTCAACGGCTCCATTGCTGTGGATGAGGAGAATGAGGTCATCTGGGCCAACGGCACCAAGATTCAGATGATTTACGCCAACAACCCGGCGGAGATCGATTACACCCAGTACGGCATCGACAACGCTATCGTCGTCGACAACACCGGAGTCTGGCGTGACCGCGACGGCCTATCCCAGCACCTGCAGTCCAAGGGCGTGGCCCGCGTGCTGCTTACTGCCCCGGGCAAAGGTGACCTCAAGAACATCGTGTACGGCATCAACCAGAGCGACATTGAAGAGTCTGACCAGATTCTCTCCGCCGCATCCTGCACCACCAATGGCATCACCCCGGTTCTTAAGGTCATCAATGACCGTTACGGTGTGGTCCACGGTCACGTGGAAACCGCGCACTCCTTTACCAATGACCAGAACCTCATCGACAACTTCCACAAGGGTGATCGCCGCGGCCGTGCAGCCGGCCTGAACATGGTCCTCACCGAAACTGGTGCGGCCAAGGCCGTGTCCAAGGCCCTTCCGGAGTTCGAGGGCAAGCTCACCGGCAACGCCATCCGCGTTCCTACCCCGGACGTGTCCATGGCTGTGCTCAACCTGGAGCTGGAGAAGGAAGTAGACCGCGACGAGGTCAACGATTTCCTGCGCAATGTTTCTCTGCACTCTGACTTGCGCCAGCAGATTTCCTACATTGCTTCCCCTGAGGTTGTGTCCTCCGACTTCGTCGGCTCTACCCACGCTGGTGTCGTTGATGGTCTGGCGACCATTGCCTCCGGCAAGCACCTCGTGCTCTACGTCTGGTACGACAACGAGTTCGGCTACTCCAACCAGGTCATCCGCATCGTAGAGGACATCGCCGGCGCTCGCCCGGTGGTGTACCCGAAGCGCGTTGACGTCTCTGAGCTCTAAGCTCTAGAACACGAACACCGCCCGCGCTGCATGGCGTGGGCGGTGTTTCGCTGTTTTAGGCTCCTGCTCGGCGTGAGCCCTAGCTTTGCCAGGATGCTTCAAGCGCGCAACTGCCCGATCTGCCAAAAGTAGGGCCTGAAAGAACCGGGCAACTTTCGTCAGATAGGTCAGTGCGCGCGGGGTGACAACGCACTCGTATGGAGTAGATGCCGTGCAAGCAAAACGGCAATCACACAGAGCACCGCAGTCAGGGCCACAGCGATGGCATAACGCATAGGTGAGAGCGCAATCAAGGGCCAAGCCGGGAAGGCAAGGAGCCAGAGGCCGGTTTCTGCCAAGACATCGCCGCCTAACGTGATGGAGACGATCGTGCCTACGATGGTGAGGGCGATAGCACTCACAATGCCGAGGCGAATCATCAGAATGAGTGACACAGCCGCGATGACAAAGCCCACCCCAACTGAAAGGGGGAATGCCGAAATCTGGGCAGTGACATCGCTACCTGCGAGTGCACTGGCCAGGTAAGCGGCAGCGCATACCGCCACGATGATGCACAGGAACCAGAGGAGAATCCCGGATGCGCCGAACCGTGTTTCCATATGTACCAACGGCCATGATCCAGCTACACGGGGCCAAACGAGGACCGGCAAGATACCTGTGCCGACCGGTAGCAGAAAGAAGTGAAAGAAGCCTTCGACGTAGTTAGCGGGATAAAGCAGTGCTACGAAACCGAGCGTGAAAACGCTGAGCAACAGGCAAGAGAACACCGCTGGGCTAAAAGCCGCATGGTGCAGCCCCAACAATGTGGACCACGGCGAGGACTGCGCTGCGGCACGGGAATGCTCCGTTGGTTTCCATGGTTGGGCTTCTTCCACGGTGGCATTAGTTCGCGTCACCGTAGACTGTGTGAAGGCGAAACGCAGCGGGAATACTGGCCGGTATCGACGCGGCGTGTAGACCGCGGCTAATGACCCAAGCACGGCGAGGATGACACACAATATGAGAGCTGGAAATGGACTGCTGGTCAATAGTGGGTCGTTTGGCTCAAGGGGCACCGAGTTCTGATGAATACGCAGTGCGGGCAGAAGAAGCCGTTGCGGCCATGCTGGTAGAAAGGCCCACCACCTGCCTGTTTCGACAGTGCTCGGAAGAATGCTGACAAGCTGCCACAGAACCGCTGCCACGAGTGCTAATGCGAAGCCCAGTCGACGGGTACAGGCCGCGGAAAGTCCGGCAATGCCAAGCGCGCCAAGGAAGGAGCAGAGCCCAGCTACGAGGATAAGTTCATGATTCTCGCGCCCCTGGGCAGCGACAACGAACCAGGAAACACCAAAGTTCAGAATATGGAAGACCGCAAGGCTGACAATGACGACGATAAAGCGGGCAGCATTCTCGAGACGCGGGTTGAGGTTTCTCCATTGCGTTCCGCCGCTGCGAGTGATGGTCTCGCGGCGTTCTGGAATGGCAGCGAACAGCCCAATAAGAGGGGCATACATTCCGGTAACAAACAAGGACTGCCAAGCCAAGACGCCCGTGGCATCAGTGTGTGCTGAGGCCATTGATGAGAAAATGATTGTCATGATGACCAGCGGTAGTGCCAGCAAAGGCAACCACTGTAAGGTACTTCCGCGGCTGCGTAGTAGTTCTGCAGAAAGGTAACTCGGGCGAGGTGCTGTGGTGTGCTTAGTCACGTGATTCCCCTTCCCGAGAGATAGATGCTTGGGAGGCACGGCTCGGTGACGTGAGCCGGAAGAATTCCTCTTCCAACTGGCCACGGGGTGCTAGCTCGTGTAGGGAACCGGAATATCGAATCGTGCCCTCGGCCAAGACCGTGATGTCATGTGCAAGATGCAGAACTTCACCAAGCTGGTGGGAGCTGACGATAACGGTGTGCCCAGCCGCGGCCAGTTGCTGTAGCAGCTTTCGCAATTCCATGATGCCTTGGGGATCGAGGCCATTCTGAGGCTCATCAAGGACAAGAATCTCTGGATCACCGAGGAGTGCTTGTGCCAAAGCCAAGCGTGCTTTCATACCGGTGGAAAAGGATTTCGCCTTCTTGGCGCCAACGCCGCGGAGCCCAGCGATGGAGAGGACGCGGTCAATCTCAGAGTCAGGAAGCCCCAGCAGCCGGGCATGAACACGAAGATTTGCCTCGGCGGACAGATGGCCATAAAAAGCCGGTCCGTTGACTGAAGCACCAATCTGGCGAAGCACATCGCGTGTCCATGGTTGGCCAGCCACGCTCATGGAGCCAGAGTCAGCCGGCACGAGGCCTAAAAGAATGGAAAAGAGTGTTGATTTTCCTGCCCCGTTGCGTCCGAGGAGCGCATGCACGCGGCCAGGAGTGATACGGAAAGAGAGGCCATCGAGGACTCGTTGCTGACCAAAAGTCTTCGTGATGTTCTCAAAAGAGATGTCGCAATTCATAGGTTGCAGTATCGCCGGGGTGCACCATAAAGTAATCCGACTGCAAGATGGTTTTCAGCGGGGAGATCTCCTACCGTGGTAGGAGATTAGGCAACCCCAGCGCGTTGGGCTAAGAGAACGAGGGCCACGCGGTCGCGTGCGGCGAGCTTCGACATGAGCGCGGAGACATGTGTTTTTACCGTGGTTTCCGCGATGACCATGTCGGAGGCTATCTCCGCATTCGTAGCACCACGGGCTAGCAATGAGAGTACTTCCATTTCGCGCCGCGTTACCAGGCTGAGTCCTTGGCGTTCCTGGGCGCTGAGGCTATCGTGCGTGAGCGCGGAGCGATAGGCCTCGAGCACAGGGCCGGTAACCTCGGCGGCCAATACCGATTCCCCCTGCGCCACATCGCGCACGGCGGTCACGAGAACCTCTGGGTCGGCATCCTTCAATAGGAAGCCGTTGGCACCAGTGGAGATGGACTGCGCTACGAGCTCTTCATCGTTAAAGGTGGTGAGCATGATGATGCGGCACTCTGGCTTTCGCTCGAGTATGGCTTGAGCCGCCGAAATGCCGTCCATGCCGGGCATGCGAATGTCGAGGATAGCCACATCGATGTGGTGAGCGAGTGCAGATTTTACGGCTTCCGCTCCCGAGGTAGCGGTAGCCGTTACTTCGATGTCTTCTTGCGCAGTGAGGATAGTAGACAGTGCTGAGAGCAGCATTGCTTGATCATCGGCCAACAAGACGCGGATTCTAGAGCTGCTGTGCGGCATTTTTGGTGTCCTTCATGGGTATTTGTGCGTGCAGGTTAAAGACATGAGCATCGCCGGAATAGTCGAGGCGACCGCCAAGGGAACGAGCACGTTCTCCTATCCCCACTAGGCCTACGCCGCTGCCCGAAACGTTGCTCGGTGAGGGGTGTTGATTGGTGGAGGTGAGGGTGAGCGAGGGGGCGTCGTCAAGCGCAAGCTCAACCGTGACATGCGTGCCGACGCCCTGATGGCGCAGGGCATTCGTCAATCCCTCCGTGATGATGCGCACCAGTGCCATCTGAACCAACGACGGTACGGCAAATGAAGCGGGGAGGTTTGCATCGATCTTCAGCCCTGCAACGCGGAAGCCTTCGAGGATTCCCTCGATGTGCTCGAGTTGTTGAGCAGGCTCCAGCGACGTGGGACCAGGCGAGCGTAAAGCAGCGACAATTCCCCGAACCTCGCCCAATGCGGAATCTGCGTTCTCCCGGATTGACAGAAGTGCGTCCTCAGCCGCGCCGGAATCCGATGTCGCTGCAACGATGCCCGCATTAGCCTGAACCTTAATCAGGGTGAGGGAATGGGCGAGGACATCGTGTAGCTCCCGTGCAATGAGGAGGCGTTCTTCTTCTTGTGCCTGGTGGAAGCGCTCGCGGGCCAGTGTCTCTCGTTGGCGATCACGGTCGAAATAGCGGGCAGCAATGAAGTATGTGCTTCCCAGTACCGCCCAGTGAGTCACAACCATAGCGAGGAAGTGGGTGTCCACCTCATAGCGGAGAAGATAGGATTCAACATCGATCCGCCACATGAAGGGGGAGATGAAGGTTCCGAGCGCGGTGATGAGGAGGATCGCCCGAGGAAGTAGCCTGTGGTTTATGTACCGCGAGGTGGTGTACACGGCCATCGGGGCGGTCAACGCCCAAGGCGGCAAGCCGCTATTAGCAGGAAGCTGGCTCATCCACGTGACTGCCCAGGCTGAAAGAAGAACTAAAAAGCCTGCCGCACTTAGGACTGGCTTCGAGCGCCACACGAGGAAGAACGGTATGAACAGCAGGGACAAGAGAGCTTCGATAACCTCTACTGTTCCGGCGGAGGAAGCCGCCAAGGCACAATAAAAGGCCGCTACGAGCCCCGCGACTCCTGAGAGTAGTGCGTCCCCCAAACGCACCGAGGTCAGGAAGGCGCGCGCGGTGCGGGAAAAGCTCATAGACGGCCATGGTAGTACATGCAGAGAGTACTACTTCTTCTTTTTGTCCTTCTTTGACTTGTTTTTCTTGCCCTGCTTCTTGCCGTCACCGTTGACCTTGGCACGCTCCAAGTCGGCAGCGACATCCGGAACGTAGGCAAAGTCGTTGCGCGGCGGGCGGACGTATTCGGCTTCGAGCTCAGGTCGGTTCGGGATCTCAGGTACGTCCTGCTCCACGTGCTGGTAGGGAACCGTCTTGAGGATGTGGTTGATCACGTTGATTCGTGAGCGCTTCTTGTCCTCAGACTCCACGGTGTACCACGGCGCGGAGGGGGTATCCGTGTGAACGAACATTTCATCCTTGGCCCGGGAGTAGTCCTCCCACCGAGTGATGGACTGCAAGTCCATGGGGGAGAGCTTCCAACGGCGCAGCGGGTCGTTGCGGCGAGACTTAAAGCGCGCGATCTGTTCTTCATCGGACACCGAGAACCAGTACTTCAGCAGGATAATGCCATCCTCGATGAGCATGTGCTCGAGCTGCGGTGCCTGGTGGAGGAAGCGCACGTACTCCTGCTGGGTGCAAAAGCCCATGACGCGTTCTACACCGGCGCGGTTGTACCAGGAACGGTCGAAGATGACGATCTCACCTGCTGTGGGCAGCTTTTCAATGTAGCGCTGGAAGTACCACTGGCCAGATTCACGGTCGGTGGGCTTGGGCAGTGCCTCAATTCGGCAGGTACGCGGATTGAGGTACTGCGTAATACGCTTGATAGCGGAGCCCTTACCAGCGGCATCGCGGCCTTCCATGATGATGACCACGCGGGCGCCGGTCTCAACCACCCATTGCTGCATTTCGACGAGCTCAGCTTGGAGGCGCTTGAGCTCGTCCTCATAAGCTTGCTTGTCGAGCTTCGGAGGTTTGGAGGGAGACTTCTTTGTTGAACTCATACCCTCAAATATACCCTTTAGCTGGGAAAATGCCTAAACGCGGGGAGTTTAGTCGACCTCGTGCTCGAGCACCGCGCCAGTGGCAGCGTCGACATCGTACTCATACTCCTGGCCGTTGGACGTGAACTCAATTTCCCAGTGCGGGCCCTTGCCATTGTCACCGTCATCGAGTTCAACTTCCTTGTCCGTGACGGTGCTGGCGTCCATACCGGCATGGGCATAAGCGGCAGCCAAGGCATCGTCACCGGTGAGTGAATCAGCGGATTCTGCCTGCTGGTCGTCGGTCTTGTCATCACGGTCATCGTCGTCCTGCTCGACCACTGTCGTCGCCAGCGTTTCGGTGACGGTCTCCATCGGGGGAGGAGTCGTTGCAGGAGCTGGGTCTGCCTCCTTGTCTGAAGAACAGGCGACCAGTGCTGCAGATGCAGACAAGGCAATGCTGGTGGCGATGACACGGGAGAGAAGAGTCATAAAAAGGCTCATCCTTAAGGGTCGGGGAAATATGCTTCCCTACAGTAGCGATACGTCGAGTAGCTCGCAGAATTAGTAAAAGGTCTAGCCCGAAGTGCAGGTGCATCCCTCACCACAGTTGTTGGTGGGCGGTTCCCCAAAACGCGTGGTGTTCTCGATCGAGCCCAGACCGTCGATGCTGATGCGGGTGACGGAACCATCGCCAAGCATTGCGTCCGCACCGCGCGCATAACCTACGCCTTCCGGTGTGCCAGTGGCAATGACATCACCGGGGTTGAGCGGGTACAAGGATGAACAAAAGGCAATGAGCTCGGCCACGGAGAAGATAAGGTCATCGGTGTTGTCGTCTTGGCGGACGTCGCCATCGACAGTCGTGGTGAGCTGCGCGCCACGCCCCGGTGCCCATTCATCGGCAGTGGTGAGCCACGGCCCGAAGCCGGCAGTGCGGTAGAAAGACTTGCCGGCGTGAAATTGCGAGGTGGCGCGCTGATAATCGCGCAACGTGTAGTCATTCATGATGGCATAGCCCGCCACGTGGTTCAGAGCCTCCGCCACGGACACGCGGTGTGCGCGAGTCCCTATCACCACGGCGAGTTCGCCTTCGTAATCCAGCTTCTTCGTGGCAAAGTCGGGCACATACACATCGTCGTAGGGGCCAGTGAGTGCCTCCGGAAACTTGATGAATAGCGTGGGCTGGGTAGGAAGCTCGCGGCCCATTTCCCGGGCATGCTTGGCGTAGTTGACGCCCACACAGATGATCTTGCCCGGGTTCGGAATGACGGGGGCAAGGTCGGCGGTGTCAAAAACGACGGGCTCTCCTGACAGCTGTGCCGCCTTGCGCCAGTCCGGGCTAGCGAGCAGGGCGCCGACGTCCTCGTAGTCCAACTCCGTGCCCACATTCGGGCCGTCGATGCGAATAGCGCAGGTACCGAAACTGGTGCGGAGAGTAGCGAGCTTCATAGCCGCTAGTCTAACGCGCGGAGAATCTCATCCACCGCGTCGGCGCACATGATGGGAACCTCCTGGGCCTCCTGCTTGCTCCACGGCTTGAGCACGAAGGCGGCAGGATCCATGCGTCCAGGCGGGCGCCCAATTCCTACGGAAAGGCGCTGGTAGTCCTTCGTGCCCAAAGATTTCGTCGTGGAACGCAGACCATTGTGGCCATGGTCCCCGCCGCCGAGGCGCAACTTGATCTGGCCAAAGTCCAGCTCAAGTTCATCGTGTACCACAATGATGCGTGCAGGGGAGACGTTGAAGTATTGCGCGAGGGCCTTGATGGGCCCGCCGGAGAGATTCATGAAGCTGCGCGGCTTGGCGACGATCACCTTGGTGTCCCCACGCCGTGCCTCGGCAATATCCGTGTTCGTCTTCTTGTGAACAGAAAAAGAAGCGAAGAGCTCGTGGGCCAGTTCATCAGCCACGTCAAAACCGATGTTATGGCGGGTACCGGCGTACTTCGGACCGGGGTTGCCCAGCCCCACGACGAGGAAAGAAGAAGTAGTCACGCTGCCTATTCTAAACAGCGCGTGGGCGAAAACGGCGAACCGCGCCTGCCTCCCACAAGCAGGGAAGCGGGCGCGGTGCGCTAGCTAGGCGAGGGGATGGAGGATTTACTCCTCGTCCTTCTTCTCCTCGGAAGCCTCAGCGCCTTCCTCGGAGTCGGCGCCAGCCTCAGCGCCGCCTTCCTCAGCAGCCTCAGCGGCAGCCTCGACGTCCTCATCAACCTCCGGCTCGGAGATGGAGACGATGACGGTGTCTTCCTCGGCCACGAGGGTGGTGCCCTCCGGCAGGGTGATGTCGCCAGCGGTGACCACGGTGCCATCCTCGAGACCCTCGATGGACACGGCGATCTCTTCCGGAATGTTGAGTACGTCGGACTCGACGAGGAGGACGTCGGCATCCTGGATGAACATGAGGCCCGGGGCCGGCTCGCCCTCGATGGTGAGCGGAACCTCAACCTCAACCTTCTCGCCACGCTTAATGGAGAGCAGGTCGATGTGGTCGATGTCGAAGGTCAGGACGTTCTGGTCGATGTGCTTGACCATGACCAGGTGCTGCTCGCCCTCGAGCTCCAGCTCGAACACAGCGTTGACACCGTTGGCACGGATCAGAGCGGTCAGCTCGAGGCGGTCGACCGAGAAGTGCAGAACGTCAACGGCGTGGCCGTAGACAACACCCGGAACGCGGCCGGCTACGCGCAGGCGACGGGCAAAGCCCTTGCCAAATTCAGAGCGGACTTCACCTTTGAGTACGGGGCGCTCAGAAGCCATAAGTAAATCTCCTTAAAGTATCGTTGTGCGGCAAGGTCTGATGAAGGACCGTATAGATACGACAAAAGCCTGCCGATGGACGTCTTGGACGAGTCATCGCAGGCTTAATTCTAGATTCACTGCTTAACTTGTGCTATCGCGTCGATAACGGATTTCTCCCTCGCCGAGACGCACAAGATTTTAACAGCAGCGCTGTCGTCGAACCAAATTTAGTGGGTTTCGAAGAGCGTGGTAACGGAACCGTTCTCGAAAATCTCATGAATGGTGCGCGCCAGTAGTGGGGCAATGGACAGCACCGTGAGGTTGTCCCAGCCCTCGGTGGACTGCGGCAGGGTGTCGGTGGTGATGACTTCCTCAGCGCCGCACTGCGAGAGGCGCTCGCGGGCCGGATCGGAGAAGACACCGTGGGTGCAGGCGATGATGACGGACTTAGCGCCAGCTTCCTTGAGGACGCGAACCGCGCCGGCGATGGTGCCGCCGGTGTCAATCATGTCGTCGAGAAGCACGCAGTCCTTGCCCTCCACGTCACCGACAACACGGTTGGACACCGTCTTGTTGGCCTCGGTGTTAGAACGGGTCTTGTGGACGAAGGACAGTGGGGCGTCACCTAGCTCGTGGGCCCACTTCTCTGCCACCTTGACGCGGCCGGCATCGGGGGAAACCACTGCGAGGTTATCCAGCGAGTAGTTCTTCTTGATGTGGTCCGTCAAGATCGGCATGGCGTGCATGTGATCGACCGGGCCGTCGAAGAAGCCCTGGATCTGGTCAGTGTGCAGGTCCACGGACACAATGCGGTCAGCGCCAGCAGCAGCCAGCAGGTCAGCAACGAGGCGAGCGGAAATGGGCTCGCGGCCAAGGTGCTTCTTGTCCTGGCGGGCATAAGGGTAGAACGGCAGGATGGCGGTGATGCGCTTGGCGGAACCGCGTTTGAGCGCATCAATCATGATGAGCTGCTCCACGAGCCACTTGTTGAGCGGTTGGGAGTGGGACTGCATCACGAAACAGTCGGCACCACGTACCGACTCCTCGAAGCGGATGAAGATTTCGCCGTTGGCGAAGTCGCGGGCGGTGGTCGGAACCAGTTCAGTCTTGAGCTCCTTGGCCACAGCTTCTGCCAACGCCGGGTGCGCACGCCCGGTGAAGAGCTTCATGTTCTTGCTGCTGCCGGTAACCTTGCCAGTCATCAGAAAATATCCCTTTACGTGTTGTTAGTTAGTGGTCTGGTCATCAGCCGGAGCGTCCTGAGCCTGTGCCGCGGCCTCAGCCGCTGGCGTGCCCGGGCGCTTCTTCTGGACCCAGCCCTCGATGTTGCGCTGCTTGCCGCCGGAGACGGCGAGTGCTCCTGGGGGAACGTCGTCCTTAATCACTGTACCCGCCCCAGAGTAGGCACCGTCACCCACGGTGACAGGAGCGATAAACATGGTGTCGGAGCCCGTACGTACGTGGCTGCCGATGGTGGTGTGGTGCTTATTGACTCCGTCGTAGTTCACGAAGACAGAGGAGGCGCCGATGTTGGAGTAGTCACCGACGGTGGCATCACCGATGTAGGTGAGGTGCGGGACCTTGGTGCCACGACCGATCTGTGCCTTCTTGGCCTCTACGAAGCCGCCCAGCTTGCCCTCCTGGCCCACGATGACACCGGGGCGGATGTAGGTGAAGGGGCCAACCGTGGCGTCTGTACCAATAACGGAGTCAAAGCCGTGCGTGCGCACGACACTTGCGCCGGCACCAACCTGCATGTTTGTCAGGGTGGTATCGGGGCCCACTTCGGCGCCATCGGCGATGGTGGTTGCGCCCCACAGCTGGGTGTTGGGGTGGATGGTGACATCCTGGCCAATGGTGACGTTTACCCCAATCCAGGTGGTTTCCGGGTCAACGATGGTGGTGCCGCCACGCATGGCCTTTTCCACCATGCGGCGGTTGAGCAGGCGGCCAGCCGCAGCCAGCTGTACGCGGTCGTTGACACCAGAAAGCTCATCGGGGTCAGCAGCCACGTGAGCACCAACGCGGTGGCCAGCCTCGCGGGCAATCTCCAGCACGTCGGTGATGTAGAGCTCGCCCTGGGCGTTGTCAGAGTTGAGCTTGGTGAGGGCGTCGCGCAGCACGGCGCCATCAAACGCGAACACTCCAGAGTTCACCTCGCGCACCGCGCGCTGTTCCTCGGAGGCATCCTTCTGTTCCACGATGGCGGTCACGGAGTCATCCTCAGCGCGCAGGACACGGCCGTAGCCGGTTGGATCCTCCAGGGTCATGGACAGTACAGTCACGGCATTGCTTTGGCTGGTGTGGCTCTCATGCAGCTCGCGGAGGGTTTCCGGGCACAGGAGCGGAACGTCACCGTTGGTGACGATAACGGTGCCGGTGAAATCCGGCAGGGCACTCAGACCACACTGCACAGCATGGCCGGTACCATTCTGTTCTTCCTGGACGGCCTGGGATACCTCGCAGTCAAGCTCCTCCGCAATGGAATCGACGGCGGGGGAGACCTGGTCTCGCTGGTGGCCTACGACGACCACAAGGTGCTCCGGGTGTACCCCGGCTGCAGCATGGAGTGCATGGCCGAGCAGTGACCGCCCGCCAATCTCATGCAAAGTCTTCTGGGTTGAGGATTTCATGCGGGTGCCCGCGCCGGCAGCAAGGACGATGGCGGCGCAGTCGGTTGTTTCAGCCACGAGTGTGTGCGTCTCCTGTGTTTGGGGTGTCAGGACTTACTGCGATTCATCATAACGCGCCCGCGCTACTTTCCGTCAGAAACCTCCGGAAGAGCGCGCGCCCGCCACGCACCGAGCAGACCAACGATAGCTAGGAAGAGGATAGCCGCGGACGGTCCCGCCAGCGCAATGACGGCTGAGATGCCACCGACGATGAGGAGAATGACACCCATCATCGTGTTCGCAGCACCGACGTAGCGGGTGCGCTTGTCCTCGCCAGCCATGTCCACAACATACGTCTTACGGGCCACGCGAATACCGGCGTGCGCCAGGTTTACCAGGAAGAATCCGATGGGTAGAGCCCACGCGCTTATCGACGCCGGCGCCCACGCCGCGCAGGCCACAATCGCCAGCAGAATCACCGCGGCACATCCCGCGGACCAGGACATGACCAGTCGGGAAGACTTATCTGAGAGGACACCCGATACGCGCCCACCCACCAGGCTGGCTAAACCGGAGGCGAGGACGAAGCCACCGAGTCCGCTTAGTGCTTGGGAGCCGACGCTGTGGGAGAGCACGACAATAAAGGACGTCGACAACGCTGAAACCAACAGCAGTGCACGGACGTTGACGAAGCTGCGGAAGCGGGCGTCCTGGGTGTAGAGCTGCCACGTGTCCTTCCACCAGCTGGTGTTCATGCCCTGCTGGGCGGTGTTGTCTGGCACGGGTTCCTCAATGGTGCGAAAGACCGCTGCGGCCATAAACCACGTGGCCGCACCAATGGCCAAGAGAACGGCGAGCCCCCAGCGCGGTAGCTCACCCAGGAAGGCCAGGATTCCACCCGTGATGAGCGTGACTGCACCACCTAGCTGCGTTGCGCGGCCGGTGACTAGACCGCGGCTGCCCTTCGAAATGGTGCGGCCCTGGACGTCTTTGCCGGTGAGGGAACACAGTGCACGCAGAAGCGCGAGCACAGCCAGGGCGAGGCAGACGACGAGGCCGAGGAGGGGGCCGTCGAGAAGCACGGCGGCCGCCGCAATGATCGCTGCACACACGCCTTGGCCCACTGAGCCCAGCAGCCATAGGCGCTTGCGTGCTGGATGCGAGGTGACCCACGGAGTAAGCGCGGCCTGCGGAAGCATCGAGCCGGACTCCCGCAACGGCACGAGGAGACCAGTGAAAAATCCCGGTACACCAGCAGCGCTAAAGAGCCAGGGCAGGACGGTCTTACCAGACAGGAGCTGATCACCCACGCCCTGGAGGCCGTTAGACCACACAAACTTCCGGGCATTGGCGGATTCTTTCGCGGGGAGAGACATGACTGTGATCTTATGCCCGGCCAGGCCAATACGAAGGTTAAGGTGTGCCTGACCACCTATCCTGGGATGCATGCCTGTCTCTGTGTCTCGTCGCGTCTTTGTCCAGGGAACTGTCCTTACCATCGCTGGTGCCTCCGTCGCCGGGCTTAGTGCCTGCTCCACGTCGTCTGACCAACCCGCGCCGCTCGGCTACGACGGCGAACCCCGCGCACTTCCCATCCCGCCCGTAGAAGAGGGCACGATGGAAGGCGACACCCGAGTCATCAAGCTCACGGCCCAAGACGGCCACTCGGAGGTACTTCCCGGAAAGGACCGCACGCGCACGTGGGGCTTCAATGGGCCCTTCTTGGGGCCGACGTTGCGTGCCCACCGTGGGGATAAAATCCGTGCCGAAATCACCAATGACCTCATTGAGATGACCACCGTGCACTGGCACGGCATGCAGCTTCCGGCGTACTCCGATGGCGGCCCACACTCGCCGATTCAGGTCGGTGACACGTGGAAGCCGGAATGGGACATCATCCAACCTGCTGCCACGGTGTGGTACCACCCGCACCCGCACCTGGCGACGGCCACGCATGCCTACCGCGGTTTGGCAGGAATGTTCATCATTGACGATGACGTCTCTGACGGCCTCGACTTGCCGCACGAGTATGGCGTGGACGATATCCCCGTGGTCATCATGGATGCCAAGTTCACCGAGGATGACCAGTTCGATGAGAAAAGCGACAACACCCTGGGCCTTTTGGGCACGACGCCCCTAGTCAACGGTATTACTAACGCCCGCTTTGAGGCCACGACGCGCCGGGTTCGACTGCGCCTGCTCAACGGTGCCTCCATGCGCTTTTACACGCTGGAGGTAGGGGAAAAGCCCTTCCACGTGATTGCGACGGACGCCGGGCTTCTCGACGCCCCCGTCGAAGTCGACTCCCTCCTCCTCGGCCCCGGCGAGCGTGCCGAGGTCATCGTGGACCTGGAGCCCGGCAAGGATATCCAGCTGCGCTCGGTTCCCCGCAAGGACAACTTTGGTGTGCCTACTGACGATAACGCCGCTGACTTCGGCTTCCGGGATTCCTTCGATCTGCTCACCATTGTCGGTCCCGAAGAGTCCGCTCCGGAACCGGCGGCGCTGCCAGCTACGCTCGATCCCGCTGCGGGGGAGACCCCATCCACCGCGGGCCTGACGGAGCGCGAGTTCATCCTTAACACCTTCATGATCAACGGTGAGCAGATGGACATGGCCCGCGTCGATACCGTCATCGACGAGGACGCACGAGAACTGTGGACCGTCACCAACGAAAATTCCGACTGGCCGCACAACTTCCACATCCACAACGCCCGCTTCAAAGTCGTGGACTGGGACGGCGATGAGAAGATGAAAGTCTTCAATTCCGGGTGGAAGGACATTGTCAACCTCCCGCCGAAGGCCACCGCCCGCCTGCTGGTGGAGTTTGGCCACTTCCCGGACAAGACCATCCCGTACATGTACCACTGCCACATGCTCCTGCATGAGGACCAAGGCATGATGGGGCAGTACGTCATTGTGGACAAAGGCGAGAAACCCGACGTGCGCGTGAAACCGGGCGCACTTGTCTTTGACAAGGACGCTGCCGGCCACGCTGGGCACGCCAGCCAGGTCGTGGACTCTTCGCGCAGCCCCTATGCGTCGCCGGAGGCTACGTCCTAGCGCCCCATTTTCTTTCACGCGGCACGGCCTGCCCGCTGCAGGCTGTGGCGAGGGGTCTCCACGAGATTGTCGTTGGTATCGGTTTGTGCTCGGTGTTTTTCAGGTGTGTGCGCTGTTATCAGAAGGGCAACCCTAAAAGCCGAACCACGCTGGTCACGAAAAACCGATGATTCACGGTCAGGATCAGCGACCAGCGTGAGTCGCCTTTCATCTCTGACTAAATAGGAAAGCCATCATCAGGCTTCTCGCCTTACGCTAGGGTCGGTATGTGTGATTCAGGACATCGACCCGCTCATCCAATCCCTGTACCAAGTCTTTGACCTCATCGGAGTGGTACTCAACGGCATCATCGGCGGCACGATTGCGCGCCGCAGGGAATTCGACATCATTGGTTTTGTCTTCCTCGCGCTCTTTTCGGCGCTGGCGGGCGGCATGATTCGTGACATGCTCATTGCTAGTGGCCCAGCCGCGGCGATCTCCGATCCGCTGTATCTCACGCTCGCGTGGGTAGGCGCTCTCATTGCGTTCTTGATTGACTTGAAGGGCAAGGCTTGGGAAATTTTCCGTGAGCACGCGGATGCTGTCATTTTGGGAGTGTGGTGCACGACCGGCTGTGTGAAGGCACTGGCGTATGGAATGCCTTTTATCGCCTGCGTTTTCTTAGGTGTCCTGACCGCAGTAGGCGGTGGCATGGTGCGCGATGTTGCCTCCGGAATGATTCCTTCAGTCTTTGGCGGAAGCCCGCTCTATGCAGTGCCAGCAGTGCTTACCGGAATAGTGATGGCGTCTTTCGCGCACTTCGACAAGTTTGCCCTCGGCATGATTATTTCGCCCTTTGTTGGATGCGGCTTGGCCATCCTAGCCTACTGGCGTGGATGGGTACTTCCGCGAGCCGGGATAGCTCCTCTCAACTACACCGCCGCACAGGTGGCGACGATTGCGAAAAAGGCTGAGCTGAAGGGCTTTCGCCGTGGCCGTAGAAAACACAAAAAGCTTCCCCACCAGGACTCGAACCTAGAATGACGGTACCAAAAACCGTAGTGTTGCCGATTACACCATGGGGAAACAGCGCGCACGTTATGAGCGCTGGAGGACATGTTACCTGACGGGGTCCGAGAGTCCTAAACACATGCCAGCTTTAGCCGGGAGTGCGGGTCATGTCCGGCGGGGGAGATAGAGTAGGGGCATGGTTCGACAAAGGATGACCGGCCGTGAACGCCGTGAACAGTTGATTTCCATTGGCCGGGCGGCCTTCGCGGAGCTTGGCTTCGATGGCGCCAGCGTAGAGGAGATCGCCGCGCGCGCAGGTGTGTCCAAGCCGGTGGTGTACGAGCACTTCGGTGGCAAGGAAGGCCTTTACGCAGTGGTCATTGACCGTGAGCTGGTGGCCTTGGAAAAGGTGGTCACTGAGTCCTTGCAAGAAGGCTCCTGGCGTGAGCGTATTGAGCGCGGCGTGGTGGCGCTGTTGACCTATGTGGACGAGGAGACTGATGGCTTCCTCATCCTGGTGCGTGATTCCAAGCCGGGCGATGAGCGGAGTTTCTCCACGCTGCTGAACACCGCAGTGAATCAGATTGCCCACATTTTGGGAGAGGCCTTTGAACACCGTGGGCTCGACCCCGAGCTTGCTGTGCTCTACGGCCAGGCGTTGGTGGGCATGGTGGCGACCACGGCCCAATGGTGGTTGGATGAGCGCGAGCCTTCCCGCGAGACGGTTGCCGCGCACATCGTGAACTTGTGCTGGAATGGCTTGGCCGGAATGGAAGCTGCACCGAAGTTGAAGGGAGATGAGTAGGTGGCAACTCCGATGCTGGGAGGACTGCTCAAGGTAGCCGCCTCCGATCCCAAACTCAAAGGCCTTGCCGCCCAGGTAGGTACGCAATCTCTACATATCACGGGCATCGATCAGGCCCGGCCCTGGGCCATCGGCACCTTGGCCCACCATGCGCCCGTCCTTGTTGTGGCAGCGTCGGGACGCGAGGCCGAGGATCTCAGTGCGGAGCTCACCGCGTTGCTAGGAGACAAGGTTGCCTATTTCCCCGCGTGGGAAACGCTGCCTCATGAGCGGCTCTCGCCGGCCCCGGATATCGTCGGCAAGCGCGCCCAAGTCCTCGACCTAGTTGGTGCGGGCAAGGCCCAAGTCGTGGTGACCTCAGCGCGCGGATACTGCCAGCCCATCCTCAGTAAGGTGGAGGGCCGTGCGCCGATTTTCCTCAAAGAAGAGGAAGAACACGAGTTCTCAACTATCGTCTCTGAACTGGAGTTTCGCGCGTATAGGCACGTAGACATGGTGGCGAAGCGCGGAGAGTACGCGACGCGTGGCGGCATCCTCGATATTTTTCCCACGACGTCCGACTATCCGGTACGTGTCGAGTTTTGGGGCGATGAGATTACGGATATCCGCCAGTTCTCCGTAGCGGACCAGCGAGCTATTCAGGAGATTGAGGTCGGGGAAGTTGCCATCTACCCTGCGCGCGAGCTTCCCATCACCAATGAGGTGGCCGCACGGGCTCGCGACCTAGCGCAAAAGTTTGGCGGCAATGCGGCACTGGCTGAGCTGCTTACAAAGGTCGGTGAACACATCCCGGCTGAAGGTATGGAGGCGCTGTTGGCCGTGCTTGCCGACGCCCCCTTTGTCACCCTCCCCGAACTCCTCCCGACCGGAACACACGTGCTCCTCGTGGCACCGGAGAAGATCCGTACTCGTATCGCAGACTTGGAATCCACTGACGCCGAGTTCCTGGCTGCCGGCTGGGAAGCCGCTGCCATGGGTGCAGATGGCCCGTTGGCTGCGGAGGGACTGGACACGGAGGCGTCGAGTTATCGCTCCTATGAGTCCTTGGAGGCCACGTGCGCGCAGATTGAGGCTCCCCTGTGGACCTTTGCGCCCCCAGGTATGTTTGCCGCTGCGGAATCGGAGACCTTGCCGCTCGACTATGAACCTGGCCCCACACCGCGTGGCGATATTGAGCAGATCGATGCCATGATGGCGCAGCTGTTGGCCCACACCACCGCGGGCGGGCGGGCAGCTTTCATCGCTCCTGCCCAGGGCGCTATCAAGCGCATGGTGGAGCGTTTTGCAGAGAAGGGGATTCCCACCAAGGTCGCTACTCCTGGATGGGAGCCTAGCCCCGGTGAAGTCACGCTCTATCAAGCACTGAGCCATGCTGGCCTGGTTTTCCCCAAGGTACGCAAGCTTAAGGACGCTGAAGCGCTTCCGCTCGTCGTGGTCACAGAAACGGACCTGACGGGTAACCGCGTGGGCGATATTGCGGGCGCGAAACGTCGCCCAGCAAAGCGTCGCAACCGCGTCGATCCGCTGGCACTTAAGCAGGGCGACTACGTGGTGCATGAAACACATGGCATCGGCAAATTCCTCAAGATGGCCGAGCGCACCATCCAGACCGGTGACGAGACCTCGCGCCGCGAGTACATCGTTCTCGAATATGCCGCCTCCAAGCGTGGTCAGCCCGCCGACCAGCTGTGGGTTCCCATGGACTCGCTGGACCTGCTGAGCAAGTACACCGGTGGTGAGGCACCAACGCTGTCTAAAATGGGCGGCTCGGATTGGAAGAACACCAAGAAGAAGGCGCGCGCTGCCGTCCGCGAAATCGCTGGTGAGCTGGTAGAGCTCTACGCCAAGCGCCAAGCCGCACCCGGTCACCAATTTGGGCCCGATACTCCTTGGCAGGCGGAGATGGAGGATAACTTCCCCTTCGTCGAAACCGAAGACCAGATGCTGGCTATTGATGCCGTCAAGGAAGACATGGAATCCTCAGTGCCGATGGACCGCGTCGTCGTCGGTGACGTGGGTTATGGCAAGACTGAGGTGGCGGTGCGCGCTGCCTTCAAGGCGGTACAAGACGGCAAGCAGGTCGCAGTGCTCGTACCTACCACGCTGCTGGCGCAGCAGCACGCCGATACGTTCCGTGAGCGCATGCAAGGATTCCCCGTAGACATCGAGGTGCTCTCGCGCTTTACCTCGGCCAAGGAATCCAAGGAGATCCTGGCTGGCTTGGCGGATGGTTCCGTGGACATCGTCATCGGTACTCACCGCCTGCTGCAGACAGGCGTGCAGTGGAAGAACTTAGGCCTCATCGTGGTGGATGAGGAGCAGCGCTTCGGCGTGGAGCACAAGGAACACATCAAGGCGCTCAAGGCGAGTGTGGACGTCCTCACCATGTCCGCAACTCCGATTCCCCGTACCTTGGAGATGTCCATGGCGGGTATCCGCGAGATGTCCACCATCTTGACGCCACCGGAGGACCGCCATCCGGTCTTGACCTATGTGGGGGCCTACGAAGATAAGCAGGTTGCAGCTGCAATCCGCCGCGAGTTACTGCGTGACGGTCAGGTCTTCTTCATCCACAACAAGGTTGCGGACATTGAGAAAAAAGCCCGTGAACTGCGTGATCTCGTGCCAGAAGCCCGCATCGTGGTGGCCCACGGCCAGATGAACGAGGAAGTTCTCGAGCAGACCGTCCAAGGCTTCTGGGATCGCGAGTTCGACGTACTGGTTTGTACCACCATCGTGGAAACAGGCCTAGACATCGCTAATGCGAATACCCTCATCGTGGAAAACGCCCACCACATGGGTCTGTCCCAGCTGCACCAGCTGCGCGGGCGCGTGGGCCGCTCCCGTGAGCGTGGCTACGCCTATTTCCTCTACCCGAAGGGCGCCACGCTCACAGAAACTTCCTACGACCGCCTGGCCACCATTGCCCAGAACAACGACCTCGGCGCCGGTATGGCCGTGGCCATGAAGGACCTGGAGATGCGAGGAGCCGGCAACGTGCTCGGCGCTGAGCAATCCGGCCACATCGCTGGCGTGGGCTTTGATCTCTACGTCCGCCTCGTGGGCGAGGCTGTGGAGACCTTCAAGGCGCTTGCTAGGGGAGAGGCCCCTATCGTTACGGACGAGGGGCCGAAGGAGATCCGTATCGACTTGCCTGTCGACGCCCACATTCCAGAAAGCTACATCAACTCCGAACGCCTGCGCCTCGAGGTCTACCGCAAACTCGCAGCCTCCAAGGACAATGCGGACCTCCAGAACACTGTGGAGGAGATGGAGGATCGCTACGGTCCTGTCCCGGAGCCGGTGCAACGCCTTCTGGCTGTGGCCCGCTTGCGCCACCAGGCGCGCCGGGCTGGTGTCGCCGACATCACCGTGCAGGGAACACGCATCAAGGTCCACCCGGTGGAGCTCACGGATTCCAAGCAGGTGCGCCTCAAGCGCCTCTTCCCAGGCTCAAACTACCGTGCGGCCGCCAAGGCCATCCAGCTCAACTTCCCCAAGGCCGGGCGCAACGTCACGGACCCCAAGCTGCGTGACGTTGAACTTCTCCAGTGGATGGCAGATTTCCTAGCATCGATGTTTGAACTCGAGCGAGTCGACGTCAGCGGTGCTAAGACGAAGAAGAACGTCATTAGCGTAGGAGAAAAGTAGTGGATGCCACCAACAGCCCTAGTGTGAAGCCGCGCTCTAACTCACGAATAGCTCTGTTGGTGGTGTGGATTGTCGCGGCGCTGGTGAGCATTCCTGTGGTGTTGGCGCTGAAGTTTGTGAGCGGGAATGCAGGCTGGTACGCCGTCATGCTGATGTTGGGTGGGGTGGTGCCCCTAGGAGTGTGGATGCTCATCGGCTTTCTCCCGCTGTTTATTCTCAGGGACTACGACAGCAACCTGGCGTGGGCATGGACCGGGCTAGCCATGGTTTTCACCGGATTTATCATCGGCTGCGCCAATCTTCCGGATTTTGGCGATATTGGCCCTAGCGCTGTCCCCGCTTGGTGGTTCGGCAACGAGGACGCAGCCACGATTACCGGCATGCTATTTCTCGGCATCAGTGCTGTTGGCCACGTGCTGTGGCTAGTGAGCTGCATTGTTTATGCGGTGAAATCTCACCGCCAACAGCCGCCGGTGTTTTAGAGAACGAGCTTGCCGGTGCTCAATCCCCACACGGCAGCAATGGCGCCGATAATCACGATCGCCACCACACACCACTCGAAGGTATTGAACACGCGCTCCTTCTTGTACAAGCGGGTAGCCACGTACGGGATCATGCTTGGAACAACGGCAAGCGCGCCGAGGAGTACGTAGACCGGATCGGCAGCGTAGATGAGCCACAGGGAGTAGATGAAGGCAACGAGGCCGATGAAGAAGTGACGGCGATTATCGCGGCGTCCTACCTCAGGCCCGGAAAGATCGAACTTCACACCAGCATGTGGGTGGGTAAGCCCCTTTCCGCGCACGGTGAGAAGAACCAAGTACAGCGAGGAGAAAATGTAGGGCAGCAGGTACATGATGGTGGCCAGCTGCACCATGGCGTTATACGAGGTTTCGTTGAGGAAGAAGACGATGACAAAGAGCTGAATCGCCAAAGTAGAAATCAGCTGCGCGACCCACGGCGCGCCGGCAACGTTGACGGTGCCAATCTTGCGGGGGATGAGGCCGTCGACAGCCATGAGAACAATCGGCTCCGCGCACAGCATCTGCCAGGACACATACGCGCCCAGCACGGACAGGCATAGGCCCAGGGAGACGAGCGCGCCGCCCCATGGTCCCACCGCAGCGGTGAGGACGGAGGCCATGGAGTTATCCGGCAGTGCTGCCAGCTCCTCCTGAGTAAGCACGCCGAAACTCAAGGTGGAGACGGACACCAGAAGTGCCAGAACGCTGACAAAGCCAATCACTGTCGCGCGGCCGACGTCCTTGCGGGTACGGGCTTGCTTGGAGTACACCGAAGCGCCCTCTACACCGATAAAGACCCACACGGTAAAGAGCATGATGCCCTGTACCTGCTCAAAGACGGACTTATCGGAGCGCTCGCCCCAGAAGTCCAGAGTGAACTTATCCCAGCTAAAGCCCACGAAGACCAGGATGACGATAAAGGCAAGGATAGGCACAATCTTGGCCACCGAGGTCACCATGTTCATGATGGCTGCTTGCTTAATACCGCGGGCCAGAACGGCGAAGATGCCCCATGACAACAGCGACACCGCGATGGCGGAGACCCACTGATGGTCCGCATCGAAGAAGGGCACGTAGTGGCCGATGGTGTTGAAGAATAGGGTGGCGTAGCCTACCTGCGCCATCACGGAACCTAGCCAGTAGCCCCAGCCAGATGTAAAGCCAATGAAGTCACCCAAGCCGGCGCGGACGTAGGAGTACACACCGGAGTCGAGGTGTGGCTTGCGGTGAGCAAGAATCTGGAACACGAAAGCTACAGAGAGCATGCCGATGCCCGCGATGAGCCAACCCAGCAGCATGGCGCCGGGTCCGGCCACGGAGGCAATGTTTTGCGGCAGAGAGAAGATGCCGGCGCCCACCGTGGAACCGATGATGAGCGCAACGAGCGTCCACAGCGTCACGGAGTGCGTGCGCGGCGATTCGGTGAGTGATGAAGAGGTCATTGGTCAAAAGTACCCCTTATGGCGGGTTTATGCGCAACTGTGGCGATTATCCATTCAGGTCGAGCTCTATACTCGGTGCTTATGACTGTCCTGTTGCTCGATCCGCGTTGGCCCACAATGATCCCCATGGAAGCCCATGGAAAGCTGTTTGGACCTGCTGCTTTTACCGATGAAGTGCCGGTAAAGGTGCGCTGGAACTTCGACGAGCTACTGTGCGGTGAGGATCCAGAAGGCAAAGGTGTGCTGGTAAGCACGAATGCGTCTGACCCCGAGGTGCGGGCGCTTCTCGACGCCTCCCATGACCTCATCCTCGCCCCTTCCCTCGACGACCCTCTGTGGCAGGCGCGGGAGGTCATGTCGAGGGCTCGCAGCATCGGTGAGTGGGAGCGCGATCAAACCCATGACACCTTATTGCCCTACCTGGCTGAAGAATCCGCAGAGTTTGCTGACGCGGTGAGGGAAGGCGCGTCTGACGCTGAGCTTCTCAAAGAACTAGGAGACGTTTTTCTCCAAGTTCTTTTTCACGCAGAGATTGCCGCGCGAAGAGGTGCTTTCACCTTGGATGATGTCGCAGCGTCCTTTGTGACAAAAATGCGCTCCCGCGCGCCCTACCTGTTTGACGGTACAGAGGACGTCGTTGGGGTAGAGGAGCAGGAGCGCCTGTGGGCTGAGGGGAAAGCCCGCGAGAACCGTTAAGTGAGCTTCTAGCTCTGCTTCAGAACGGAGGACAGCAGCGGGGCGTAGTCCGCAATCTTGGAGGACAGGCCAGTGCCACCGGTGACGAGGGTGTCTTCCTTAACGATCTTGCACTCGAGGGCGCGGTCAGCGGTCTGGCCGGCGTACTTCACAGCGACGAGCGCCAGCGGGCCGAGGTCCTCGGAAGCGCCGAGGGCGGTGAGATTCTTGGACAGCTGGTTGCGGGTGGTGTTTTCAGTGAGCAGATCGCCCTCGGTGGTCTTATCAATGAGGGTCAGGGTGTTGCGCAGGGTGTCGCAGTCAGCGGTCTGGATGCCCTGGGACAGGAAGCCGCCGAGCTCCTCGAGGGAAGCAGCGGATGCGGTGGCAGGAACAGCAGCACCGAGGGTGACAACAGCGGCAGCGGTGGCGGCAATACGGCGGATGGACATGGATCTCCTTGAATTGTGAATAGAGAACAGCACTTTTCCCGGCTCGGCGAGCCGTTCAATGGCGTAGTGTAGCGCACAATGTTACGCATGGGAACACTGTGACATAATTTTTACCGTTCTGTGTCGTTCCGGGCTGACCGTAAAGGTGCGCTGTAGTATCCCTGCCTATGACCAAGGGGCTGAGGAGAATCGGGGGCTGCGGCCTCGGTATCGTCTTGGCCATCATTCTTATTATTTCCCTCGTGGGCTGGAGTTTGTCCTTTCTGGACAAACCTTCGCCCTTCCGTCAGCTCGAGCCTGTTCCCCAAGACTTGCCGCCTATTGGCGGGGCAGAGGTGCCAGCGATTGATGTTGAGGCGCCTGGGCGCACATCCGATAAATTGACGTGGTGGTCGGACCAGCTGAAGGACTCCACGAGCATCCCCGAACAGGCCTTGCGCGCCTATGGCAACGCCGAACTTATTGCGAAGACGGCTTGGCCTAACTGTCACCTGCGCTGGAACACCCTTGCTGGCATCGGTTGGGTAGAAACCCGCCATGGCACGTATAACGGCAATGTGTTTCATCGGTCTTCTCTGGATGAGAATGGCTATCCTGACCCACCCATTGTGGGCATTCCTCTGGATGGGACTAACAACACCACGCTGGTACCGGACAGTGATGGTGGGGCGATTGATGGCGATGTCGAGTTTGATCGCGCGGTAGGCCCCATGCAGTTCATCGCCTCCTCGTGGAATCATCTGGGGCGTGATGCCAACGGCGATGGCGTGGCAGACCCCAATCAAATCGACGACGCCGCCCTCGGTGCCGCCGCCCTGTTGTGTCATGGTGATCGGGACCTTGCTACCCCGGAAGGGTGGCGCTCGGCGATTCTCAACTACAACCAATCCGAGGATTATTTGCGTAAAGTGGCGGGTGCTGCCAATTCTTACGCGATCGAGCAGCCGGCAACCTCCTAGATCTTTGTCACGTTGTCCGGTTATGCCCGACATGTTCCGAACTTTTCTGGAACAATGGGCAGCAGGTGATTTGGGAGCCCTCCCGAAGCACAAAACCACACTCAATTTGGTTCTATAGGAGTGAAAGCAGCATGGCTGACATCATCCACGTAATGGCACGCGAAATTCTTGATTCCCGCGGTAACCCGACTGTTGAGGCTGAGGTTTTCCTCGACGATGGTGCGCGCGGTGTCGCCGGTGTTCCATCTGGCGCATCCACCGGTGTTCACGAGGCACACGAGCTGCGTGACGGCGGTGAGCGCTACCTGGGCAAGGGTGTGCTCAAGGCAGTTGAAAACGTCAACGAAGAAATCACCGACGAGATCGCTGGCTTCGAGGCTGATGACCAGCGTCTCATCGACGAAGCGCTCATCAAGCTTGACGGTACGGAGAACAAGTCCCGCCTTGGCGCTAACGCTATCCTCGGCGTTTCCATTGCTGTAGCCAAGGCTGCCGCTGAGTCTGCCGGCCTGCCGCTCTACCGCTACATTGGTGGCCCGAACGCTCACGTTCTGCCTGTCCCGATGATGAACATCCTCAACGGTGGCTCCCACGCGGACTCCGGCGTTGACGTCCAGGAGTTCATGATTGCTCCGATCGGCGCGGAGTCCTTCGGCGAGGCACTGCGTGAAGGTGCCGAGGTTTACCATGCGCTCAAGTCCGTCATCAAGGACAAGGGCCTGTCCACCGGCCTGGGTGACGAGGGTGGTTTCGCGCCGTCTGTGGAGTCCACCAAGGCCGCACTCGACCTCATCGTTGAGGCCATCAAGAAGGCTGGCTTCGAGCCGGGTAAGGACATTGCCTTGGCACTGGACGTGGCTTCCTCCGAGTTCTACAAGGATGGCAAGTACCACTTCGAGGGCGGCGAGCACACCGCTGAAGAGATGGCCAAGGTTTACGAGGACCTCATTGTCAACTACCCGATCGTCTCCATCGAGGACCCGCTGCAGGAGGATGACTGGGAGGGCTACACCAAGCTCACCGAGACCATCGGCGACAAGGTCCAGATCGTTGGTGATGACTTCTTCGTCACCAACCCGGCACGTCTCCAGGAGGGCATCGACAAGAAGGCAGCTAACGCCCTGCTCGTGAAGGTCAACCAGATCGGTACCCTCACCGAGACTTTCGATGCTGTCGAGCTGGCTCACCGCAACGGCTACCGCACCATGATGTCCCACCGCTCCGGCGAAACCGAGGACACCACCATTGCTGACCTTGCAGTTGCACTGAACTGTGGCCAGATCAAGACTGGTGCTCCGGCTCGTTCCGAGCGCGTTGCCAAGTACAACCAGCTTCTGCGCATCGAGCAGGAACTGGGCAGCGCCGCCGTCTACGCCGGCCGCTCCGCATTCCCGCGCTTCCAGGGTTAATCACCTCTCCGAAGCTTCATTGTGCCCCGTGATTGTGGGCCACGTTTAAAGGCGTCACAGGAAACTGTGGCGCCTTTGGCGTGACACCTGTTATTTTTGTGACTCCCACGCGCGCCGTCCCGAACCCTGGCGGTTGATAGCTAGACTTACTCTCCGATGGCACGCACTACCCCTACCCGCACGAAGCGCCGGAACACTGTTCCGGTCCACACGCGTGCCCGCGATGCCCACAAAACCCCGAAGCGCCCGAAGAAACCAAAGGGCCTCGATATTCTTGGGGTAGGCGTTATCATCGCGGTGGTACTCGTCGTCTTGCTCACCATCGCCGTGCCGCTGCGCAACTACTACAACGGCCAGTCCGAAATTGCCCGCCTGGAAAGCTCCATCGCAGCCAAGCAAGAGCACAAGGACAAGCTCTTGGCGGAAATCGATAAGTATCGTTCGGACGAGTACATCAAACAAGAGGCCCGCCGCCGCTTCGGCGTCATGGACGAAGGCGAAACCGCCTTCCGAATCATGGATCCGCGCATGGATTCCGGTGACACCGTGACCTCAGAGCACCGCGAAGACATTGATGAGCGCGAGTGGTACACCGTGCTGTGGGACTCCGTTGCCGAATCGGAATAGGACTCATCACAGTCGCCGTGTCACAATGGTTGCCATGACCGTGACCGATGCTGATCTTGACGTTGTCCGCGAACAACTTGGCCGCACCCCGCGCGGCGTCGTAGACATTGCTTACCGCACCCCCGACGGAGCGCCCGCAGTGATTAAAACTGCGCCCAAGCTTCCCGACGGCACCCCGTTCCCCACTCTCTACTACCTCACCGACCCGCGCCTGACGGCCGAAGCTTCGCGCCTGGAAGTCGCCCACGTCATGAAGTGGATGGAACAGCGCCTCGCAGACGATGAGACCCTGCAGAAGGACTATCTGGCTGCTCACGAGCACTACCTGGCCACTCGCAACGAGATGGAAGATCTCGGTACGCAATTCTCCGGTGGCGGTATGCCAGAGCGTGTGAAGTGCCTCCACGTGCTGATTGCGTATGCCTTGGCTGAAGGCCCGGACCGCGTACGTTTCGGCACGGAAGCCGTCGCAATGGCAGCCGAGCACGGTAAACTTCGTGGCAGCGCCATTCCTGATGAGTGGCCTACCGTGGGGGATTTGGGCATTGATATGGCCCAGTTTGATTTTTCTAACGCCGGTTAACAGAAAGGCTTGACCTATGACTCGCGTCGCTGCTGTCGACTGCGGAACCAACTCCATTCGTCTGCTCATCAGTGAGATTCAAGACGATGGAAAGATTCGGGACATTTCCCGCACGATGGAAATTGTTCGCCTTGGTCAAGGCGTCGATGCTACCGGCGAGTTCGCTCCGGAGGCCCTCGCGCGTACTCGCGCTGCCTTGGAGGAGTACGTCAAGCAGATGAAGTTCGAAAAGGTTGAGCGCGTGCGCATGGTGGCTACCTCGGCCACGCGTGATGCCAAGAACCACCGCGATTTCTTTGACATGACGGCGGAGCTTCTCGGCCAGATCCAGCCAGGCGCCCGCGCGGAAATTATCTCCGGTGAGGAGGAAGCCCTGTTGTCCTTTAGCGGCGCTGTGGCGGACCTCAGCTCGGAGAAGGGCCCTTATTGCGTCATTGATTTGGGCGGCGGCTCAACCGAGTTCGTCGTCGGCACTATCGACGGTGAGATCCTTGGCTCTCACTCCGCCCAGATGGGCTGTGTTCGTCTCACCGAGCGCATGATGCGCAGCGATCCGCCAACTGAAGCAGAAATCGAGATCGCCACCGACTACGTCGCTGAGCGCATGGCCGATGTGGAGAAAATCGTGCCCATCGACAAGGCCGTCACCTTCGTCGGCTGTGCCGGAACGTTCACCACGTTGTCCGCCCTTGCCCAGGGAATGGAGCGTTATGACGCCGACTCCATCCATGGCTCTGAGCTGCGCTTCGACGCTCTGCGCGTGCTGACCCGTCAAATGATTGGTCTGGCCTCGGACGTGCGCGCCCTCAATCCGGTCATTCACCCAGGCCGCGCGGATGTCATCGGTGGTGGATGTGTCGCTGTCGAAGGCATCATGACCATGATTGAGCGCAACAGTAGCGCCCGCTCCTTCTTCATCAGCGAGAAGGATATTCTTGACGGAATTATTGCCGGCCTCGCTACAGCCTGACCCAATATCTAGTGTGCGAGGACCCGTGCCCTAAAATAAATGGGCACGGTTAGGCCCCCATAGCCCAATCGGCAGAGGCAGTCGACTTAAAATCGATTCAGTGTGGGTTCGAGTCCCACTGGGGGCACCACTGGGGGCGCCATGACCAGCGGAAACGTTGGCGAAAGTGGCCAATTTGGCGCAAGAGTGTCCAAAAAGTGTCCATTTAAAAGTGCTGAGCTATACGTTGTTATCAGTGCAGGCTACGAGGTGTGTGGCCGATGTGCGGTAGGGGAGGCGTCGACAAGCACAGTGCTTCGCGACGCCTCTCTTTAAGAATATTTTGCAAAGTTTGGGATTTTTGGGAACTTCCTAGCAATCGAGTGCGTTGGAACTAGTGAGAACATGAACATGGCGGCCCTTATGGGGCCGTCTTTATTGAGCAAGACTGTGAAAGGAATCGGGATTCACGTGCGTTCTAGCAACCCCGTCATGAGTTCCCTCTCATCCAGCCAAAACCAGAACCAGACTCAGAGCAACCCGTTTGGTCAGAGCGACAACCCGTTTAACGAAGCTACCCGTAGTGCCGACCGCCCGCTGACTGTTGATGACGTGGTGACCAAGACTGGTATCACCTTGGCCGTCATCATCGTGATGGCTGTCCTTAACTTCTGCATCGGTGAGCTGTTTAACCCGGGCTTGGCCATGATTCTGACTTTGGTTGGTGCCATCGGTGGTTTAATTACCGTCCTGGTGTCGACGTTTGGCAAGAAGTTCGGTTCTGCCGCCGTGACTCTGATTTACGCCGTATTCGAGGGCCTCTTTGTCGGTGGTTTCTCGCTATTGTTCGCTGGCGTATCCTTTGGCAATTCTGATGGTATGGCTCTCATTGGCCAAGCCATTATGGGTACAGTCGGCGTCTTCATCGGCATGCTCATGGTCTACAAGACCGGTGCAGTGAAGGTGACCCCGAAGTTCAACAAGATTATGTTCGGACTCATTGCCGGTGTTGCCGTCTTGGCATTGGGAAATTTCCTGGGCGCTATCTTCTTCGGCTTCAATCCGCTCCGTGACGGTGGCGCTTTGGCCATCATTTTCTCCCTGGTCTGCATCGTCCTGGCATCCCTGTCCTTCATGACCGACTTTGACCAGGCTGACCGTCTCATTCGTCAGGGTGCTCCGGCACAGTACGCCTGGGGTATCGCCCTTGGCCTGGCCGTGACCCTGGTCTGGCTTTACACCGAGATTCTGCGTCTGCTGAGCTACTTCAGGGATTAGTTCTTAACCAACGCCTTATATAGCCGGCGGCTGGCACCATAACTGGTGTTGGCCGCCGGTTCCTTTTGTGGTGTTTGTCACAGTGTGGTGTGGGGTGTTTGATAATTCGCCGTCTATATGTGGTGTTGGCAAGAGTGTGTTCGAATGGGTGTGTTGTTTTGGTCTAGGTTTGGTGGTGTGTTGTGGGGTCTGGTGTGGTGTCGGGGCGGTTGGGTAGTGTTGGTGCTAGAAAGCATGTTCGTATTTTCTAGTATTTAGGGGGTGGGTCACTTATGGTGGCAACCACAACAACAACAACTACTTCTTCTTCTTCTGTTCCGTTGGCGTATTTTTCTCATTCGAATCCTGATGATCCGATATGTGTTGCGGGGATGTTTCTGCGGCGCGCGGAGTACGAGTTTTGGTTACATAATCTTCCGGCTTTGGAGGCTGATTCTGATAGTGAGGTGATGAAGCTTTCGGTCAAGACTGCTAAGACGGCTAGGCAGGTGGCGAAGAATGTGATGGGGGTTCTGCGGCTTGAGGAGTTACCGAAGGTCAAGCAGTTGCAGGATTCTAAAGCGTTGTTGGATATGGCGTCGTTGGTGGCTATTGATGAGGTGATGTCCAAGCTGGGGCATCCGACCAGGAGAGTGGTGGCAGAAATTGATGAGAAGCTTTCGCGCTGGTTTGTACCGAAGCGGCCTAATCAGGTGTTTCCCACAGCGAGTCAGATTCGGCGCCGGGTGCGCGATATCGCCAAAGTATTAGATGATTCAGTAGCATTTCGTGATACGCGTAAGAAGAACCGGTATTCCATCCTCACTCGGGGCCAGCGGGCTTTTCTTGAGCTAGAGGTTGATTCCACTGTGGGTGTGGTCATCCATGAGCTGATTAAAGAAACCGCCAGAAAACATGAGGTCTCCATGGCAGATGCCATGGTGCTGTTGCTATCAGGCGCAGTGGAGCCGGAGGTTGGAAAAGTGGTAGTGCATACCTATAAGGCATCTGATGTGGAGGGGGTACCGGTCTTTGTGCAGGGCCATGGGTGGCGTGGTGAGGATATACCAGCAGCCAAGGTGGTTGAGCGGGATTTAAGCCAGGTGCCTAACGCGTCTGATTCTTATCGTCCGTCGGATTTTGTGCGTAAGTATGTTGAAGGCCGTGATGGGACGTGTCGGGCTGGGGGGTGTGATGTGCCAGCGTGGATGTGTCAGTTGGATCATCGGATTAATTATGCCGAGGGTGGGCCAACGCATCCGGATAATTTGGTGTGTTTGTGCCAGCGTCATCACAATATGAAGACCGAGGGCAGGGCCTTTTATATTTTGGATCCGGTCACCGGTGATGTGGTGTGGTTGCTAGCTGATGGCAGTTGGGTGACCACGCAAGCTACAGGACCGCTTGCACCCTCGATGCGCAGGTGGGCTCGGAGTATTGCTGAGGATGTTATGGCACACCGAGCAAAGATGCATGAAGATGCCAGGGCGTTGAAGGTGGAGTTGGACAACGGTGAAATCGTGGAAGTCTTTGATATGACCGACCCCGCAGACCGCGACAATACTAACGGTGACGATATTCCCTTCTAGAGGGAGTATGGCAACAGGGGACTTGTTCGTCGAACTAAACGACGACGAAGATGAGTAGCTAGGAATCCGGCGACATTGTCAGAGGCATGGGGTGTCGGCGTTCTGCCCGTCGTCGTTAGAAACGACGACGACGAAACGATTGACTGCCCCAGTACAAAGCTTCTTCGTCGCCATAGAGGACGAGACTCGGCGGTGCGATTGCTTGTCGCAATAATGAGTTTCATTCGTCGTCGCAGACGACGAGATAGGGTGAGCGCATTTTGGGGAAGGGAGCACGAATCGTCGTTCCACACGACGACAGACACCGGCGTGTAGCTCAGAGTGAGGCGAAGTTTCCCAATCAGCAATGCTCAGGTGGACATTGGCTTGTCGCCTAGTCGTGGCGGCAGAGTTCTTCAGTTTCGTCGAAAACTCCGACGAGTAGAAGGGTGGCCCGTATAGATGCCGAATTGGATATTTTTAGGCTGATTAATGGTCATTTAAGTCGATGCGCGGGCGATTTTTCCGTAATCGTTTAGTGAACATTTTCGATAATTTGCTTGGCATAAACCACGAATCTCCCGGCCGCTGACAGTGAATGACATTGCGTGCAGTAAGCCCCGTCCCGGGGAAAATGTATGTATAGAATTCTTACCGAAAAATCCCAGGTCATCTACTTTCATTATTGTAATTCGGGGGTACCCGATCCAAATTTTTCAAATTAGATCTAGCTTATTCTTCTGACAACAAGGTTGCCTGCGTCACAGTGTCTGGCCAGTATCTATTTGCCAAACTTCTAATAGCATTTGTTGATAAGTCTTGCCGATTAAGCAAAATCTTAAATTAGTCACAAGTTTCGTCGAGACAGCCCGTGGCTTTTCGTGCATCCTTGTTTCCGAAGCCGCTCACGGAGCCCGCTCCGGAAGGTGGCTTCGAAAAGTCAGAGAGATTGGTTGAGAAGGGAAACCATGAAGCGAATCGGGGGCCTTGTGCTGGTCACAGCTTGTGTAGGGGTGCTATCAAGCTGTGTATCGCTGCAGGGTCTGAGTGTTCGTTCTCATGGCGACGGCACCGGGGGTTCTCACAATTTCTCTGATGTTAGGGACGGCGGTGGCTCAGTGGACTCGGGGGTCGCTGATGCCACCGCCATGGGGGAGAGGGAAAGTGAGGCTGCCGACGGGGTGTTGCCGCCGTTAGGAAATTTTGACAAAGCTTCTCCCGATTTTGACTTGTTTGATCCGTGCTCTGAAATTCCGGCATCATATTTACATGCTTTTGGGTTTCGTGAGCGAATGCCGTCACGCATCCGCGAAACAGGGATATCTCACTGTGGATTTCAGTTCGAAACAGAGAGTGGCGGCAAGAGTTTTGTTGGTTTGGGGGTAACGGACCGTACGATTGGGGATATTGAGAATCGGCAGGAATTTGGTCGTATTTACGAGGGGAACGAGATTGCCGCTATCGCATTTGGCGACCCAACTTACGGGAAGTTGTTTTGCACCTTGTATTTGGAGACAAGAGGGGGAACCATCATCTTGAATGCAAGTGGGGGAGCCTCGGTTTCGAGAGAAGTCCAGCGGTGTGAATTTGGTGAAATGATTTTAGTTCGACTAATTAAAGGAAGATGAAATATGCAAATTAATCAGATTAATTTATTGGCCCAGGTGTCGGGTATAAAGACTTTATCCGAGCAGCTTAATTCAGCAGTGGGAACTGCTAATTCGCCTTTGAATAGTGGGTTTTCTCCCGTTATCGGTGTGCGGGATGTTGGCGGTATCCATGAGCGGGTTCTAACAAACGATCCGGGGTCAGCCCAGAACTCGTTGCAGGGCTTTAACTCTCAGGTTGCGTGGCTGGCTGACACACTTCAAACCGAGCTAGCTGGCTTCGAATCGCAGGATGAATTGAATAGTCGTGGGCTCGACGTTCCGGACGCTGGAGGTGGCGGTGGGGCAGAAGCCATGCCCATCGTGGAGCAGCCGGACCCGGGGTACAGCCCATTCGGGTTCACGATGCCGGTCGTCGACCCAGGTGCTTCGATTATGGGGTTGGCCTCGGATTTGTTTACAACGAGATTCTGGGATGTATCGGAAGCACAAGCGCGCTGGAGGACGTTAAGTGTGGAAGTCGGGGACATCGTTGAGGGGCTCCATGCTTCGGCGGCGTCGTTGGAGTCGGAGAATGACAGTGAACCAACGACAAGAGCAGCAGCCAAGATCCGCGAGGTAGCGCAAGCTGGTACCCACTTCATTGCGAATTCCGAAGTGATGCAGCAGAAGCTCTTCGGATTGCAAGCCCGCATTATGAGTACCCAGGCAGAGGCGGTCGCGCTTGCCTTCGAGGTGATGGCTATTCCGGAGCCTGCTACTCGCGCAGCGGCGGAAAGGGCAGCATTGCTTCATATGCAAGGGCTGCTGCAAGAAGGTGTTGTAATGGCGATGCCGTACCAACACGCGCTGATGGATGCAGCCCCGCCCAGTGGTGGTGGCGATGTGAGCACGGAATTCGGAGCGGTGGCTGGGGATGGAACCCAGTACAACACTGACGGAGTTACGTGGCCGAAGCAGATTGCAGAGGCGATTGAGAGCGGTGAGGTTGGTCCGGGATCCTTTGACGCGGCGAATGGACAGATGAAGGGGCTTTCGGAACTTGGAATGGACGCGGCAGAGATTGCACAGTTCCAGTCGGATTTGCGCAATCGTGGTCGCAGTATCTTGAGCGAGCTGGGGTTCGGTGAGGCGCTTGAGCCAATCGACGCCTCCCAGATGAACACCTCAGCAGCCACCGCAGGGGTTAGTTCCGTGAATCCTGTGGGTGGCGTTCAAGCGGCAAACGGGCAAGCCCTGTCGGCCGCCGGACTGGGCAGTGGCGCGGGTGCGGGCGCATCCGGCATGGGAGCCTTGGGGCTGCCGGGAGGCCGTGGCAGTACAGCGGGTTCGCTGACAGGCGGTATGCCGAGGGGCATCAACAGCGGCATGAACAGCGGAATAAACAGAGCGCTTGGTCGTATTCCTGAAAACCCGCTGACCTCGGCAGCGGGCCTTGGCGGAGCGGGGGCGTCTGCTTCCGCGCCGCAGACGGGAACGCATCCCGTCATTGGCGGACTACCAGGAGCGGCGGCGTCTGGTGGAGTGAGGGATGGAAGGGCGTCGGCAAGCGCGGGCGGTGCTGGTGGATCCGTCGCTGGCCCTATTGGGGGCGCGGTTGGAGGCGCCGGAAATAACGGTGCCAGTGTGGTAGCCAAGTCCGGGGCAAACGTGACGAAAGGTGCTGCTGGCATCCGTATGATGCCCATGATGGGCGGCGCTGGGCGTGGAGGAGAGAATGAGAAGCGGATTAAATCCGTGACTACGCAGGTTGAGCGGGATCCGAACAAACGTGACCTGCTGGGAGAATCACCGGCGGTACTTCCAGGCGTGATTGGGGAATGGGCCCGAGACGGGGATTAAGACCGGAGGACTAAAACGCGAAAAGCGGCACCACAACAATCGTGGTGCCGCTTCATCGTGAATCTAGTTGGTCACGACCTCGGAGGCGGTTGCAGGGGCAACTTCGGTGGCAACCTCGGTCACGGTTTCAGTTGCGGTTTCCTCGGAAGCGCCGGCGCCCGGAGCTTCACCTTCGAAGGTGGCAGCGGTGTCGACCTTTTCATCGGAATCCTGCTCGCTCGGCGGGTGGCAGGCGGCGAGAGTAAGGCCAGCGGTGACGGCCAGACCGGCAGCGGCGAAACGAGTGAACTTCTTCATGGGATAGAACTCTTTCTCAGAAAAACGGTGATGTAGAGCAGTATAAGTTAGGACTGGCGCGGCGTGGCAGCCTTTGCAGAATCATACGGTGCTGCAGAGACCACGGTGACCGACAACGTCTTGCCATTCGGAGCGGTGTACTCGCGGGTCTCGCCCTCGGCGGCGCCCAGCAAAGCGGCGCCCAGCGGGGACTGCTCGGAGTAGGTCTCCAGATCCTTGTTATCGGAGGCAGCAGCGCGGGTACCGATGAGGAAGGTCTCGCGGTCTTCCTCATCGCCGTTGTAGTAGACGTGAACAACGGAACCGATGTGGGCTACGCCCTCCTGAACGGCGGTGCGCTCGGTGGTGGAGTTAGCCAGAACCTCAGAAATCTGCTTGATGCGGGCCTCTTCCTGGTCCTGCATCTCACGCGCGGCATCGTAACCGGCGTTTTCCTTAAGGTCACCCTCCTCGCGGCGCTCGTTAATCTCGGCAGCGACGACCGGGCGGTGGTCAATGAGGGCCTGCAGTTCAGCCTCGAGCTTGGCCTTGGTTTCCGGGGTGATGTATTGCTTCTGCTGCTCAGCCATGGTGCAACCTTCCGTTTACGGATAATTTCTCAAAAGAATGGGTGCAAAAGCGCAGGTGGCGCGGCCCATTCAGAACGCTCAACATACTAGCATAGCTGGGCTTTTAGCTATCTGTTGCCTCACCCGTGAATTCGACAGAATCCATGGTGCTGATGTCCAGGTAAGAAGGGATATTGACGGAGCAGCCGTAGGCGCCGCCGGCTACCGCGCGGTGGTTCGTAGGAACGTCGATAGCCACGCGCTGGGCTTCCTCACCGCCAGCGGGGACGGCGATTTCGCGGCGGCCGACCTCGGCCTTGGAGTAATCGAAGGCCTGGACAATGCAGTATGCGGGTTCTTCCACGCGGTTGCGGGTAATGTCGACCCAGATTCGGGCCGTGTCATCAGAAAGAATCTCGTGCGAGACATAGGAAATATTCGCATTGACCTTTTGCTGAGTACGGAAATACTGCACGCCGAAGACAACCATGGCAATGAAGGCAGCCAAGAAGACAAGGACGATGGCGCGGTTCGTCCACGAGCCCGTGCTCTTAGGGGACGAGCCATAACGGGACTGGGAACGGGAGGCAGGACGAGCAGAACCAGCGGAAGACATGAGTTTGATTCTAGCCAACCTTCGAGCAGAACAAACTTGTTATGTCCATAGGGTTTTTGGACATGGAGTCCGGTGTCTTTTTGGACACGGAATCCATGGAGGTCTTGG
>NZ_JSEF01000009.1 GCF_000805675.1 Corynebacterium minutissimum
CCAAAAAGCCACTAGACATCCCGTCCAAAAACATCCTGGACTCCGTGTCCAAAAAGTCGCTAGACATCACACGAGCAGAACAAACTATCCACTAGACTGGGCCATTGTTTAAGACGACGGTAAAGGGAGATGTATCACCTAGTGAGTACTAAGCGCCTGCTAGCTATCCACGCGCACCCAGACGATGAATCCTCGAAAGGTGCCGCCACCACCGCCAAATACGCCGCCGAAGGCGCAGAGGTCCTCGTAGTGACCTGTACTGGCGGTGAGCGAGGGGACATCATTAACCCTGCCATGGATCGCCCCGGGGTACTGGAAAACATGGGCAGCATCCGTCGTGAGGAGATGGCCGAGGCTGCCGCAGCATTGGGCGTCCAGCACACGTGGCTGGGCCACATTGACTCCGGTTTGCCGGGTAATCCGCTAGCGCCCAATATTAAGGACCTGCTCCCTGAAGGTTGCTTCGCCCTCATGGACGACGATGATGTGGCGCAAGAACTGGTGAAAATCATTCGCGAGTTCAAACCACAGGTCATCATCACCTATGACGAAAATGGCGGCTACCCCCACCCGGACCACCTCATGGTGTACCGCTCCTCCATGATTGCGTGGGACAAGGCCGGGGATGAGACCTATCACCCCGAGCTTGGTCAGGCGTGGGAGCCTCAGAAGCTGTACTACAGTCACGGGTTCGTGTACCAGCGTATGAAGATCTTCCACGATTTGCTTCTGGAAGAAGGCAAGGTGAGCCCCTACGAGCCGATGCTGGCGCGCTGGGACACCACGTTTGGTGACATTATGGCGCGCGTGACTACCCAGGTGGAGTGTGCGGACTATTTCCAGAACCGTGAGGATGCCCTTCGCGCGCATGCCACCCAAATTGACCCTGCTGGAGCATTCTTGGCGACGCCCGTGGAGGTCCAACAACAGCATTGGCCTACGGAAGAATTCGAGTTGGCTAAGACGCGTGTATCCACGGAGCTGCCCGAAAATGATTTATTTGCAGGAATCCCAGAAGTAGGGGAGTCTTAGAAGCATGAACGCTTTGTACTTCGCGGCACACGACGTCGCCCTTCTGGCCCAGGGGGCGCAGAGCGGGCCGGTGGGACCGGAGTTTGGTAAGGCCTCTCCCATCGGCCTGTTGATCCTTGCGCTGATGGGCGTCGCAGTGCTGTTTGCCGGTTGGAACTTCCACCGCCGGTATTCCCGTTTCCGCCGCCGCACCATGTTTGCGGAGGACCATGGCATCGATCCTTTCGATGATGAGGCTGTCGATGCCGCTATGAAGGAAGCGGGCATCCTCGATACCAGTAAGAAGTCCATCTTCTAACGCGGAGGCGAGACCGTGAAATTCCTCAGCCAAGCGCTTTACCCCCTGTATGAAGCGCGTCTGACGCGTGAGATTAAGGGCAAGCCACAGCCGCGTCACGTGGCCATTATGGCGGACGGGAACCGCCGGTGGGCGCGGGAGGCCGGTTTCACGGACATTAGCCACGGCCACCGCCAAGGCGCGCGGAAGATCAGTGAAATGATCTCGTGGTGCGATGGCACCGACATTGAAGTCGTGACCATTTACCTGTTATCCACGGAGAACCTTAAGCGCAGCCAGCAGGAAGTACAGCTGCTGTTCGACATCATTTCTGATGTGGTGACGCACCTGTCACAGGGTGACCTGGATTGTCAGATTCGCCTGGTAGGGCATCTGGATTTGCTCCCGGATAAGGTCACCGAGAAGATGCGCTGTGCCGCTGAGGCTACGGAAGACCACAATGGTGTCATTGTCAATATTGCGGTGGGTTACGGTGGACGTCAGGAGATTGTCGACGCTGTCCAGAGCCTCATCCGCAGCGAAGCCCAGAAGGGGTTGAGCGCTGAGGAAATTGCGGACAATGTGACCGCAGAGGCCATCACCAGCAACTTGTATACCAAGGGTCTTCCGGACCCAGACCTGGTTATTCGCACGTCGGGCGAGCAGCGCCTGTCTGGCTTCTTGCTGTGGCAGGCTGCCTACTCTGAGATCTGGTTTACGGATACTTACTGGCCGGCCTTCAGGCGCGTGGATTTCCTGCGCGCACTGCGCGATTATTCACAGCGCTCGCGCCGTTTTGGGCGCTAGCCGCCGAATCTAGAGTTTGCGCATCCGTACCTGGTCCACCAAATGATGGGAACCTTTTCGTAGGACGAGGGAGGCGCGCACGCGCGTCGGCAGGATGTTCTCCATGAGGTTGGGCAGGTTGATGGACTGCCAAATCTCACGGGCTTGCTCGAAGGCTTCCTCATCGGTCATGTCGGCGAAGGACGCGAAGTGCGCACCCGGCTCGCGGAAAGCCGTGTGGCGAAGCTTGAGGAATCGTTCGATATACCAGCGCTCAATATCGTCTACGCGGGCGTCCACGTAGACGGAAAAGTCGAAGAGATCAGAAACCATGAGCGTTGGGCCGGTTTGGAGAACGTTGAGGCCCTCCAAGATGAGGATGTCCGGTTGGTGGACTTCTTGGTATTCGCCGGGAACGATGTCATAGGACACGTGTGAGTACAAAGGTGCCTTCACCAGTGGTATTCCGGACTTCACGTCGGTGACAAAGCGCATCAGTGCGCGGCGGTCATAGGACTCGGGATAGCCTTTGCGCTGCATGAGGCCGTGCTCTTTGAGGTAAGCGGTGGGGTAGAGGAAGCCATCGGTCGTGACAAGGTCGACCTTGGGGTGGGAATCCCAGCGCTGTAGCAGCACTTGGAGAAGACGTGCTGTGGTGGACTTTCCTACCGCTACCGAACCGGCAACCCCGATGACGAAAGGTACGTGGGTGGGCGGATTGCCCAAAAAGGCTTCGGTGGAGGCAGTGAGCTCCTGGCGAGCCTTGACCTGCATGTGGATGAGACGAGACAACGGCAGGTACACCTCGGCGACCTCCGTGAGATCGATGCGATCATTAAGGCCGCGGAGTTTCTGAACCTCAGTCTCTGTCAGCACCTGCGGCATGGATTTACGCAGGGCGCGCCATGTATCACGGTCAAAGTCGAGGTACGGGCTCCCGTCGGTCATTCGCGCCATGCCGACCATTGTTCCATTCGCCCGACCAGTGCGTGCAATCAGTGGGAAGGAAAAATCCCCCGCGCGGGGGAGGTCGGCGTTAGGATGTAGAACTAGCTTCGGCGACTTTCCACAGGACCATCTTTGAGAAGGGACTCTACGTTTCTATGACCACTTCGAATTCTGCTGACGTGCGCTACCAAGAGATGCGCGAGCTCGACCCAGAGGTCTTCGACGCCATCACTGGTGAGATTGCTCGCCAGCGCGACACCCTGGAGATGATCGCTTCCGAGAACTTTGTTCCGCGTGCGGTCCTGCAGGCCCAAGGCTCTGTTCTCACCAACAAGTACGCAGAGGGTTACCCAGGGCGTCGTTACTACGGTGGCTGTGAGCACGTGGACATCGTTGAGGATCTGGCTCGCGATCGTGCCAAGTCCCTCTTCGGTGCCGAGTTTGCCAACGTTCAGCCCCACTCCGGTGCCCAGGCTAATGCCGCGGTTCTGGGTTCCCTGATTAACCCGGGTGACAAGATTATGGGTCTGTCCCTCGCCCATGGTGGCCACCTTACCCACGGCATGAAGCTCAACTTCTCCGGCAAGCTGTACGAAGTCGCTGCCTATGAGGTGGACCCCGAGACCATGCGCTTGGACATGGACAAGGTCCGTGAGCAGGCACTGGCCGAAAAGCCGCAGGTCATCATCGCTGGTTGGTCTGCTTACCCGCGCACCATTGACTTCGAGGCTTTCCGCTCCATCGCTGATGAGGTTGGCGCCTACCTGTGGACGGATATGGCCCACTTCGCTGGTCTCGTAGCCGCTGGCCTGCACCCCTCCCCGGTCCCGCACTCTGACGTTGTGTCCTCCACCGTGCACAAGACCCTCGGCGGCCCGCGCTCCGGCCTCATCCTGGCCAAGCAGGACTTTGCTAAGAAGATCAACTCCAACGTCTTCCCAGGCCAGCAGGGTGGTCCGCTCATGCACGTGATTGCGGCGAAGGCCATCGCGCTGAAGATCGCTGCTACTGAGGAGTTCAAGGAGCGTCAGCAGCGCACCATCGAAGGCGCACAGATTCTGGCAGAGCGCCTCACCGCTGAGGATTGCACCAAGGCCGGCGTGGACGTGCTTACTGGTGGCACCGACGTGCACTTGGTCCTTGCGGACCTGCGCAACTCTGAACTCGACGGCCAGCAGGCCGAGGATCTCCTCCACGAGGTAGGTATCACCGTCAACCGCAACGCTGTGCCGAATGATCCGCGCCCGCCGATGGTCACCTCTGGCCTGCGAATCGGTACTCCGGCCCTGGCTACCCGTGGCCTGGATACCGCGGCCTTCACCGAGGTTGCCGATGTTATCGGTACGGCACTGGCTAACGGTAAGAACGCGGACGTCGCCTCTCTGCGCGCCCGCGTTGAAAAGGTCGCCGCGGACTTCCCGCTGTATGACGGCCTTGAGGAATGGAAGCTGGTTTAAGCCTCGCTACTCTTTTCCGAGCGCTCCTCAGCGTGTGCCTTACGAGCGGCTTCCAGCCATTCGGGCATTGCGCTGAGGAGTTCTTTGATCTCTGCGGTGGTGAGCGGGCGATCCATGTCGTTCTTCTTCAGCGCGGTTACGGAGATGCCCAGCTTTTGCGCCACGACTGGGCGCGGATGGGGGCCTTGGCGGCGTAGTGTAGCGAGCCACTCGGGTGGGTTCTCTTGAAGCTCACGCAGCTCCGCGTGTGTTACAGCATTAGCCTGAAAGTCTTCCGGGGCGGCGGGCAGGTAAATGCCCAGCTTCTTGGCCGCAGTCTGCGCGCGCATGGCAGTGCCGGAAGGCTCGGTCGCATTGGTACGTGGGGTATCAGTCACGCTCACCACGGTAGCAGCACCGTAGGATGAGATGCATGCTCCGCCTTGTCTTTTCCACTGGTACCGAACCCGGCAAATGGTTTCGCCGCTACCGTGATATGCATTCTGCAGAGTCCCTTGTCACGCTCGACTCAGATGATGCGACGTCCACACTCCTAGCTGGTGAAGCAGACCTGGCACTGACGCGCCTGCCTGATCCGCGCATCGATGACAGCTTCCACGTTGTTCGCCTCTATGAGGAAGCGCCGGGCATCGCGGTGCCCAAGGACTCCGTCTACGCCGAGGTGGGGGAGGATCTCACCCCTGAAGACGTAGCTGAAGAGATTGTGAATTACAGGATAGGGGCCGACGCGCTTGTCGACGTCCCCTCGGTCCGCACCGCACTCCAGGTCGTCGCCGCCAATGTGGGAATCGTGGTGGCGCCACGTCCGCTACTTAAAGTGCTGAGCAAGAAACAAGTAGTTGCGCTCGGCTTTAATGACCCCTCCGTTCCCCTGACGGAAATCGGCCTCGTCTGGCGCAAAGCTGACGACAGCGATGAGATTCAAGACTTCGTGGGCGTGGCAAAGGGAAGGACGAGGAATACCTCTCGCAACAACGTTCAGAAGCGCAGTGCACGGGACAAAGCGAAGGCCAAGCAAGCACGCAGGAAGCCCCAAGGAACGTCGAAAACAAAACCGTTACCGAAAAGATATAGGGGGTCTCAGCAGCGGAAACGGCGTTAATCCTTCTATTTTGTTGTCAAATCACAGGATAAGTGGTGGCTAAAAAATTTTTCGAACCTACGGTGGAGTCCGTTCTCAACAAACGTTCATGAGAAAGGAATAAACAATGAAGAAGATGACCCGTCGTTTCGCTGCTGGTATCGCTGCTGCCACCCTGTCCCTGGGTGTTGTAGCTTGCTCCGACGCTGAGGATGCTGCAAAGGAGGCTGGCGATGCTGCCCAGTCCGCAGCTTCTGACGCCACCGACACTGCCGGCTCCGCCGCCAATGACGCTAAGGATTCCGTAAAGGGCTCCAAGGATAAGGACGCTGACGCTTCTGACTCCGCTGACTCGTCCGATTCCGCAGATTCTTCCGATTCCGCTGACGCTTCTGCTTCTGCTGATTCCTCCGAGTCTTCTGACTCCGAGGGTGGCAAGGAGTCCATCGAGACCGCTAACGGTGAGGTTGAGGTTCCGGCCGACTTCGCCAAGGCTATTAAGGACAAGGCTGCTGAGTGGGGCGATCCGCAGTCCGTCGAGACCTCTGACAACGGCAGCATCGCTACCTTCGCCAAGGACAAGCTGCTCGCCTTCAGCGAGGATGCTGGCTCCCAGCCGGTTATCGGCAAGATCGCTGAGACCTGGACTGAAGAGGGCGGCCTGGACAGCGAGATCGGCCTGCCGACCGCACCGGAGAAGGCCGAGGGTAACGGCTGGATTCAGGAGTTCACCAACGGCACCATTTCCTGGATGAAGGGTGCTTCCGGCGAGTACGAGGCCACCATCGACTAAGAACCTCGTAGCTAAGGCTTCGCCTTAGTGCTTTCCCCGGCGCTCATGCCACACCACGTTGACTCGTGGGAATGGTGTGACGCCGGGGATTGTCGTTTTAATACTGTTCATCTTGCACCCATGTAATTTCAACCTTCGGCCTCTAGCTTGGGCAGTGTCCGGAGGTTTCCATAGGACTTTCGGATAGTTCACATCACACCCGCTTCACCACGCCGTCCCAGGTCGATGAGTTGGGTCGGCACCACAAGGGAGAACCCTGACGCCATGACCAATCCTTCCGTCCTCACTGAGCAGTCGAATGAGGCCACCGTGGCCACTAAGACGTACGTCATTGATACCTCTGTCCTCCTCTCCGATCCTTGGGCGTTGCGCAAGTTCGCCGAGCACGATGTGGTTCTGCCCATCGTCGTTATTTCAGAGCTGGAAGGAAAACGTCATCACCCGGAGCTTGGCTGGTTCGCCCGCCAAGCTCTTCGCTTTTTGGAGGACCTTCGCGCCACGTACGATGCACTGGACCAGCCAGTTCCAGTAAGCGCAGAAGGTGGCACGCTGCGCGTGGAGCTTAACCACCAAGACCAGTCCCTACTTCCTGCTGCCTTCCGTGGCCCGGAGGGGGATCACCGCATCCTCGCCTGCGCGCTCAATCTGCAGCATGAGGGCAAGGATACTGTCCTCGTCACCAAGGATGTCCCGCTGCGCGTGAAGGCCGGTGCTGTGGGCCTGCAGGCAGATGAGTACCACGCCCAGGACGTCGTGCTGACCGGCTACACCGGCATGGCCACGGTCCATACCACAGCAGACATCATCGATGAGTTGTACAGCGAGGGCGAGGTGCTTATCGACGGATCAGTGACCGCCGCCGGTACCCGCGTCGAGGACCTGCCGGTGCACTGTGGTGTCACGCTGCAAGCAGGAGCACAGTCCGCGCTGGGACGCATGACTGCTGAAGGTGCCGTGCGCTTGGTTCGGGGCGATGCCAACGTATTCGGCCTGCAGGGCCGTTCCGCCGAGCAGCGAGTGGCACTGGATCTGCTGCTTGATCCCTCGGTGGGCATCATGTCCATCGGTGGCCGTGCTGGTACCGGTAAGTCGGCTCTAGCGTTGTGCGCAGGTCTTGAGGCAGTGCTCGAGCGCGGCGAGCACCGCCGCATCGTCGTCTTCCGTCCGATGTATGCAGTCGGTGGCCAGTCGCTGGGCTACCTGCCGGGCTCAGAGAGCGAGAAGATGAACCCGTGGGCGCAGGCGGTGTACGACACCCTCGAAGGCCTCGTCTCCGAAAACGTCATGGATGAGGTCCAGGACCGCGGCCTTCTTGAAGTGCTTCCACTGACCCACATCCGTGGCCGGAGCCTTCACGATTCTTTCGTCATCGTTGATGAGGCCCAGTCCCTTGAACGCAACGTCCTTCTCACGGTGCTTTCCCGACTCGGCCGCGGTTCGCGCGTTGTGTTGACGCATGACGTCGCACAGCGCGATAACCTGCGCGTGGGCCGCCATGATGGTGTTCAGGCAGTCATCGAGAAACTGAAGGGACACGAACTGTTTGCACACGTCACCCTGCAGCGTTCGGAGCGTTCCGCCATTGCGGAGCTCGTCACCGATCTGCTCGAAGGTGAGAACTAGCGCGTTCGCAGGTGGCGATCAACGCTGCGTGTAGCTTGGCAGAATTGTAGTTCGCCCAGTAATAATGGTGCCCATGAGCGAAAACGCGAAAGACAAAAAGAAGGATTTCCGCATCCGCCCGTTCACTGCAGCGGACTACCCACAGATGCGTGAAATCTACGAGCAAGGCCTCAACACGGGCCATGCCACCTATGAGACCCGCTCGTTGACCTTCGAGGAGTTTAAGAACGTCAAGATTATGTCCTCGGTCTTCGTCGCCGTTGAGGCAGAAGATGACTCGAAGGTGCTCGGCTGGGTCTGCGCCGCCCAAGCGTCTACCCGCACCGTGTTCCACGGTGTGGTGGAGGACTCCATCTACTTGAGCAAGGAAGCCCAAGGCCGAGGCATTGGCGGCGCCTTGTTGGACCAACTCATCGAGGTGTGCCGTGACCTCCACAAGTGGGCTATCCACTCGTGGATCTTCCCGGAAAACGAAGGTTCCGCCGGTCTCCACAAGTCTCGCGGCTTCGTAAAGGTGGGTACCTACTCCCACATGGCAAAGATGACCTACGGTGACCTCGCGGGCCAGTGGCGTGACACCGATGTCTACGAGTTGCTCCTGCCGAAGCCGGAGGAGAAGAAAGCAGAAATCGCGGACAAGCGGAAATAGGTGCCACTAAGCTAGAGGATGTATCTATTCCTCTAGTTTCTGTGGGTGAACCATGTCTCTCCGCACGTCCGTGCTTTCCCTTACCACCGCCGCAGTCGTCGCAACCGGTGCTTTTTCAGCACCTGTCGCAATGGCTGCGGATTTTCCATCTGCAGGCTCGGTTCCTGTAGCTCAGCTCGACGTTAACCATCCTGATGGTGCACTTGCGTACGTGTTCGCTGAGCCAGTCATGCAGTCTGAAATTGACTTGGTGACCCGTCAGGTTCGAGAGCTTCGCGCCAAGGCGTGGGATGCCAATCTGCCCTTCGATGGTGGCTCTCTTCAGCAAGTTGCGCGAGCTAAGGGATATGATTCCCGTGAGGCTTATGCGAATAGCATCTCATGGGATCGGGGACTCGAACATGCCGCTTTGCAGCGTGCGGCGGAGTCAAACTTCTTGTTCGATCACGTTCGCGCTGTTGGTTCAAAAACTCCTGACCCTCTTGACAACTATAAAACGATGGAAATTCTATCCACCGCTGATATGGAACATGCAGTTCAATCGTGGTCGACGGATCGCATCAAGGGGCCGAGCGAATGGGAAAAACTCATTAGTGAGAACGGCATGTGGGCTCATGGCAATGGTCACCTGTACACAATTCTAAATCCCAAATACGTCAAGTTTGCCCAGGCTGAGGTAGGGGAAGTCACGACGGGCCTGTATTCAGCTGAAGACAAACCTTTTGAGCCAAAGCGTCTAGACTCCGACCGCCACGCGTTCCCCATCGCCGTGCCTGAGAGCGCAGTGCGAAACTCGGAGCTGGTTGCTTCGGGAGGTACGAGTGTCGGCAGTACCGGAAGCTTGGGGCTGAGTACTGAGGGATTCTGGGGAGCCAAGCTGGGAGTACCGGTGGCGTCGCCAAGCTCAAGCGATCCTGAGGTCCTTGAAGTTAACGAGGACGGTACCTACGAGACCAAGTCTGAGGGCACTGCAACAGTCACGTTCAGTACCTATGAGCTGCGCAATGGCCAGCCGCAGGTATCGGATAACCACGTGACCAAGACCGTAAAGGTGACGAAGAAGTCCCTCGGTGGAGACTTGAGTTCTGGTGGCATGAACGCCGGGACAATCGTGGCGATTATCTCCGGCGTGCTGGCGCTCATTGGAGTGGCTGCACAGGTGGCGCGTCAGTTGGGGATCCTGCGTTAGATCCCCTCGGGTGATTAGGAGATGGTCTCCTTGAGGTGCTCCTCGCGCACCGGCAGGATGAGCAGAAGCGCGATGATGGCCATCGGCACCATGAGGAGAATCACCGGAGTAAGGCCGTCGTTGTAGGCGTTGAGAATGACGTCCTTAATTGGCTCCGGCATCTGGGCAACGAGGGACGGGGTGAGGTTGGAGGAACCGCCTTCGGCGCCCGCGAACTTCTCAGCGAAGGGCTTGCCGGCTGCACCCATAGACTTGATGGCGGCAGGCATGTTAGCGGCCAACTCATCCTTCATGTTGTGGATGAAGAGGGAACCCACCAGCGAAGCACCGATGGCAGAACCAATCTGGCGGAAGAAGTTATTTGCCGCAGTCGCGGTTCCGACGAGGGCGATGGGGAAGGAGTTCTGGACAATGAGGACCAGAACCTGCATGACAAATCCCAAGCCGATACCGAAGACAAGGAACTCCGCACCAAGCTGAACCAGAGAGGTGTCTGCAGTCAGCTGCGACATCCAGAACAACGCACCGGCGGTGATAGCCAGGCCGATGATGGGGTAGCGCTTGTAGTGACCGGTTCGGGCGATGATGAAGCCAACGCCCGTGGAGGTGCCGATCATGCCGACCATCATCGGGATCATCATGAGACCCGCCTTAGTCGGAGTCAGGGTGTGCACCATTTGCAGGTAGGTCGGCATGTAGCCCAGCACACCGAACATAGCCAAGCCCAAGACCATGCCAGCAGCGGTGGTGAGAACCATGTTGCGGTTCTTGAACAGCTGGACCGGGATGAGCGGCTCCTTGGCCTTAGACTCCACAACGACGGTGATGATAGCGCCGATGACCACGGTAATACCAAGACCGATGATGATCGGATCGGACCACTCGTACTGAGTTCCGCCCCACGTCGTCATGAGGATGAGGGATGCGGTGGTGATCGCAATGAAGATTGCGCCGAGGAGATCAAACTTACGCAGGTCGGTATCGCCAACGCGCAAGTGGAGAACCAAGGTACAGACCGTGATGGCGAGCAAACCCAGCGGGATGTTCATCCACATGCCCCATCGCCAGCCAGGGCCATCGGTGAACCAGCCGCCCAGGACCGGGCCAAGGACGGATGATAGGCCGAAGACGCCACCCATGATGCCCATGAACTTGCCGCGCTCACGGGAAGTGGTGACCTCCGCAATGATGGATTGGGAGGAGATCATCATGAAACCAGCACCGAAACCCTGTACCGCACGTCCCATAATGAGCAGATTCATGGTGTCGGCGAAGCCCCCAAGTGCGGAACCGATAACAAAGACAGCAATGCCACCAATGTAGAGCCACTTGCGGCCTATCATGTCACCGAGCTTGCCGGAAATCGGCATGGCAATCGTCATCATGACCAAGAAAGCGGAGATGACCCAGCTCATGTGGTCGACGCCGCCGAGCTCACCCACGATGGTGGGAAGGGCAGTGGCGAAAATCATCTGGCCCAGGGAGCTCATCAGCATGGTGAGCACGAGGGCAGAGAAAACGAGGGCAAGGTTGTTCTCGGGCTTGCTGTTGTCGGCCTGAGAGGCCGGCTTAGCCGCGGTATCTACCATGTCAGTCCTTTCGAAAAATCGTTAATGAGTGTGAGCGCAGATTCAAAGCGTTGCTCAAAGGGGATGTCGCAGCTGAAATCCGGCGATGCTGTGGCTAACCAGAAGGCTTCCCTAATCGCGGAGGAGATGAGAATGGCCTCCGTCTCAGCCGTGACTGGGGGCATGAGTTGCAAATCAGGATCCTGATGTAGCCGTTCTGTGATGAGCCCTAGGATCTCGTTGGACTTGGCTCGCTTTCGGCTTAGCGACGCCGCCGCGGCGTCAGCGTCACCGGAAATCCGGCGGCGACGTTCCGTAATCACGTTATCGACGTGTTGGCCAACGAGGTGGTCCTTGACAAGGTCAACTACCAGCCTGAAGACGCTATCCGTGGGGGTATTGAGGAATGTGCTCTTCTGTTCTTCCGTAAATTCGTGGCTCGGGGCCCCGAGTACGGCGGAATCCTTGGAATCGAAATAGTTGAAAAAGGTGCGCCGAGAAATCCCCGCTGCGCCACAGATCTCCTCGACAGTAACGTCGGCGAATCCACGCTCGTCCACTAAGCGGGTAGCGGCGTCTTCGATTCGCAGGCGCGTCTTGAGACGCTTCTGTTCGCGTAATGACATTTCTTCTTGCACAGAGTGCAACACTACACCCAGTGCAAGTTTGCACCAAGTGCAAACCCAGTGATTTTCGAAAAGATGTAGTTAATATATGGCATAGGTCACCAAGGTGGTGTGCGGTTGGTGAAAACGACGAAGCCGCCCTCCTTCAGGAGGGCGGCAGGGAGTCGTGAGCGGTGCGGGACTTTTAGAAGTCGTCGCGGTCGCGGTTGGTCATGGTAAGAACGTTGAGGCGCTCGTCGAGCTCTTCCTCGGTGAGGTTCTCACCGTCAACGAAGCCAAGGTCGATGACTGCCTCGCGAACAGTGATCTTCTCGTGCAGTGCGTGCTTAGCGGCCTTGGCGGCGTTCTCGTAGCCAATCTTGGAGTTCAGCGGGGTCACGATGGAAGTGGAGGACTCCGCGAACTTCTTCATACGCTCCTCGTTGGCCTCAATGCCGTCGATGCACTTCTCAGCGAAGACGCGGGAGACGTTTGCCAGCAGGCGAGAGGACTCGAGGACGTTGCGGGCCATCATTGGGATGTAGACGTTGAGCTCGAACTGGCCGTTGGAGCCACCGAAAGCAACAGCTGCGTCATTACCGATTACCTGGCTGACCACCATGGTGGCAGCCTCACACAGAACCGGGTTGACCTTGCCCGGCATGATGGAGGAGCCCGGCTGCAAATCCTTGAGGTGGATCTCTGCCAGACCGGTCAGCGGGCCGGAGCCCATGAGGCGGATATCGTTGGCAATCTTGTTGAGGGAGATAGCCACGGTGCGCATTGCGCCGGAGAACTCAACGAGGGCATCGCGCGCGGCCTGTGCCTCGAAGTGGTTCTTGGCCTCAGACAGCTCCTTCACACCGGTGAGCTTCACGAGCTCCTCGGTGACCTTGGCGCCGAAGTCAGCGGACGTGTTCAGGCCAGTACCGGTGGCGGTGCCGCCGATAGCCAGCTCACCCAAGCGCGGCAGGGTCGCTTCGATGCGCTCGATGCCGAGCTCGATCTGGCGTGCGTAACCGCCGAACTCCTGGCCCAAGGTAACCGGGGTAGCGTCCATGAGGTGAGTACGGCCGGACTTCACCACGTCGGCGAACTCCTTAGCCTTTGCCACGAGGGACTCGTGGAGGACCTTAAGACCCGGGATGAGGTCATTGACAGCAGCTTCGGTCGCTGCCACGTGGGTAGCAGTGGGGAAGGTGTCATTGGAAGACTGGCCCATGTTCACGTGGTCATTCGGGTGAATCTCTACGCCATTGTTGTGAGCAATGGAGGCGATGACCTCGTTGGTGTTCATGTTGGAGGAGGTACCGGAACCGGTCTGGAAGACATCGATGGGGAAAGCGTCATCGTGCTTGCCCTCAGCAATCTCGGTCGCAGCAGCGATGATGGCATCGGCCTTCTCCGCATCCAGCTTGCCGGAGTCCTTGTTCACCTGAGCACATGCGGCCTTGAGGAGGCCAAGCGCGCGAATCTGAGCAGACTCCAGGCCGCGGCCGGAGATCGGGAAATTCTCCACTGCGCGCTGAGTCTGGGCGCGCCACAGAGCGTCAACCGGAACCTTGACCTCGCCCATGGTGTCGTGCTCAATGCGGTATTCAGTCATGAAGTCACCTTTTCTTGTGAAGTGAAATGAGTTGGGGGATTAAGTGTGTGCCGTGGCACGGCATTGACCGCCACCGTAGCACTCTTATGCGGCGTGTGGCCTAGCTTTCCTTATCGTGCGGATTGGTGTAGTCCACAACGGAGTATTCCTGCAGCTTGGCCAGCTTGTGGATGGAGTCCACGTAGCGGATGGTTCCGGACTTGGAGCGCATGACGAGGGAGCGGGTAGTCGCACCATTCTTGCGGTAGGACACTCCACGCAGCATGTCGCCATTGGTGACACCGGTGGCCGCAAAGTAGCAGTTCTCGGAGGAGACGAGGTCGTTGGTGGTAAGCACACGGTCGAGGTCGTGGCCAGCCTGGCGGGCCTTTTCTGCTTCCTCTTCGTCCTTCGGCCACAGCTTGCCCTGGATTTCGCCGCCCATGCACTTCATGGCGCAGGCGGTGATGATGCCCTCCGGGGTTCCGCCAATGCCCATCATGAGGTCAATAGAGTTACTGTCCTGGCAGGTAGCGATGGCGCCAGCCACGTCGCCGTCCATGATGAGACGGACCTTCGCGCCGGCTTCGCGGATTTCCTTGATGAGCTGCTCGTGGCGCGGGCGGTCGAGGACTACAACAGTTAGGTCAGCAGGTTTAATGCCCTTGGCCTTGGCCACAGACTTCACGTTCCAAGCAACGGACTCGTTGATGTCAATGGAGCCGACGGCATCTGGGCCCACGGCAATCTTCTGCATGTAGAAGACTGCGGACGGGTCATACATGGTGCCGCGCTCAGCGGCGGCGATGACAGAAATAGCGTTCGGGCGGCCCTCTGCCATGAGGCGGGTGCCGTCTACCGGGTCCACGGCAATATCCATTTCCGCGCCCTGGCCGGTGCCGACCTTTTCGCCGTTGAAGAGCATCGGGGCTTCGTCCTTTTCGCCCTCACCAATGACAACGATACCGTTCATCTCTACGGAGTTGATGAGCTTGCGCATGGCATCCACCGCAGCGCCGTCGCCTTCATTCTTCTGTCCACGGCCAACCCAGCGACCTGAAGCCAACGCAGCGGCCTCGGTGACGCGCACCAGCTCCATGGCTAGGTTACGGTCGGGGATATAAGACGTGTTATCGGACATGTGTGATTGGTCCCTTTCTTTTCAGGTGGCTCAGCCCGGGGTGGGGGAATTACCCGGTATACGTTTTCTATTCTTCCACTTTTATGGTGAATCCAAGCCCGAATGCCTCCCCCAGATGTGGGATTGGGGGTGATTGGGGTGGAAACCGCAGGTAGACAGCCGATGTCGCGTTCGTGGGAGGCGGCGTGCGATACTAGGCGGGTGGCTGCTGAAGAGAAACCAAGAATTTTCGAGGGTGCGCGTGACATCACCTTGAGCGTCGGTGTCATTCTCATCATGATGTTCGCCGCGGTGGGTGCCACGGGCCTGTGTTCGATTAACCCAGAAAAGTCGGGACCGGTACAGGACGTTGATGCCAATACCTTCCTGGAAATGGAAGCACGCGGAAGTGGAGCCGTTATCCGTGAACCGGCGATGCCGGAGGGATGGCAGCCTAATGCAGCACGCCGCAAGCAGATGGGCGCTGAGACAGGCTCCGTGGTGAGTTGGCTGACCCCGAGTGAAGGGTACGTGGAGTCGGCGCAGACACAGCTGGCGCTTGGCGACGTCCCCTCGGCCTACGACTCCCACTACCGTGCCCACTCCGAGCACCGAAAGGTAGCTGGCCACGACGTTGAAATCCTGAGCAGCGATGATAAGGACGTTCGCCCTCTATGGATCACTGATTTGGGAGATGCCCGCCTAGTACTGACGGGTTCTGCCTCGGATGCCGATTATGAAACGGCGTTGACTGCCTTTGCGAAGGCGGAGCCGCTCAAGATTGCCGAAGACGGCAGCGTTATCAGCGGAAACTAACGCGCTGCAGCGTACCGTTCCAGTCCACGTCGACACTTTCGCCGACGGCCTGGTTCAGGGATTCTTGGTCGAGACCACTCAGGCGCGTCTTGGCTAGGTAGACATCGACTTTTTCGTGCTGTGACTTGCCGGGGAAAAGTGTAATCTCAGCGAGCTTGTCCTGAGCAAAGCGCAGAACAATCGAGCCCGAAAAGTAGCTGATTTCCTCGCCATCAGCCGTATGCGGGGCGCCGAAAAACTCCTCGGCGAGGAGGCGGGGATCACCAAAAGCCAAGGAACCTGCGCCACCGGACTTAGAGACGAAATCGACACGATCACCCGGGTATCCGTAGATCTTCATCTAGGCCTCCTCTACTTCCACTTCCACTTCTGCTTCTTCTTGTTCGTCGTTCTTGCGCAAAGCTTCCTCCACGCGCTTGGAGGCACCATCCAGGTGTGCCTCGCAGGCTTTGGCTAAAGCTTCACCGCGCTCCCAGTACTTCAGGGACTCATCAAGGCCCATCTGGCCCAGCTCTAGAATCTTCACGGTTTCAATAAGCTCATCACGAGCCTGCTCGTAACTCAGTTCCGCAACTGGAGGGAATGCGTCCTGGCCAGGCTGCCCGGTGCCAATGGTGTCTGTCATGGTGGTTCCAATCTGTTTCTTCTTGCGTTGTGTGCTTATGTCGTTTGTGCTCAGTGTAGGGAGCTTAGTCTGCTGGTTGAGAAGCCATCGCCGCTGCGGTTATGGAGCCATCGCCCACACGGATGCGCAGTTGCGAGCCCGGTGGTGATTGCTCATAACTCGTGACCACTTCGGGCCCACTCCCGTCGCGCGGGACGACCTGCACGATGGCATAGCCGCGCTCTAGTGTGGCCGAGGGGCCCAAAGCAGAGACTCGAGCCCGCAGCGAAGCGACCTGGTTGCTTTCCCGATCTAGGTGATGCGTAATGACGCGGCGGATGAGCGACACATGGCGCTCCAGCTCCTCGCGGTGGGCGTTAATAGGCACCATAGGGTCCGCCAGAACCGGACGCGAGCGGATGTTTTCCAGCCCTCGGCGCTCGCGCTCGACCCATCCGCGGAGTGCGGCCGCCATGCGGGAGCGGGCTTCATCAATGAGCGCGTATTCTTCGGCTGCGGAAGGGACAACGCGCTTAGCTGCATCAGTCGGGGTAGCAGCGCGGAGATCGGCAACATCATCAAGCACTGGGTGGTCTGGCTCGTGACCGATAGCTGACACCACGGGAGTGCGGGCCTCCGCGACTGCACGCTGGAGGGCTTCTTCAGAAAAGGGGAGGAGGTCTTCGACCGAGCCGCCGCCGCGGGCAATGATGATGACATCGACCTCCGGGTTGGCGTCGAGAGTCCGCAGCGCATCCACGACCTGCGTCACGGCCGTAGCGCCTTGCACCGCAGTGTTGATGACTTCGAACTGTACGGCCGGCCAGCGGTCCTGCGCCACGGAGAGAACATCGCGCTCGGCATGCGAACCACGCCCGGTAATAAGGCCGATCTTTTTCGGTAAGTAGGGCAGAGGTAGCTTGCGGGCAGGATCGCACAAACCCTCCTGGCGCAAGCGTTGGCGCAGCATCTCCACGCGAGCCAGGAGATCACCGATGCCCACGTGGCGAATCTCGGTGACCCACAGTGAGAAGCTGCCGCGGCCGGCATAAAAGGCCGGTTTGCCGTAGACCACAACGCGGTCACCATCTTTGAGCGGTGACGGGGAGTTGCGGATAAGCGAGGTATTGCACGTGAGCTGTACGGACTTCTCCTGCTCCACATCGCGCAGCGTGATGTAGGACAGCTTCCATGTCGGTTTCATGTTGAGCTGGGTAATCTGCCCCTCGACCCAGAGAAAACCGAGACGCTCAATCCAGCCTTTGACCTGGTCATTGACCTTGCCAACGGGCCACGGTGCCTCCGCGGAATTAGCCGGTTGGTTCACGCGTAGTCCTTCCTTCGTGCTGTGTTCTGCGTACAGTCTAGGAGGTGCCTCGGACATTCACCGCTAGCGGGCAGGGATGCTAGGGAGGTAACTACAGTATGCGGCGGTTTTTCGATACTCTTGGTGCCATGACTGAAACTGCCAAGAAGGTACTCCTGGCGGCTCCACGCGGCTACTGTGCCGGCGTCGACCGTGCAGTTGAGACTGTAGAAAAGGCGCTGGAGAAGTACGGCGCGCCCATCTACGTGCGCAAGCAAATTGTGCACAACCGCTTTGTCGTGGAATCGCTAGCCAAGCGTGGCGTCGTCTTCGTCGAGGAGGCCTCCGAGGCTCCCGAAGGCGCGCACTTGGTCTTCTCCGCCCACGGCATTGCCCCGAGCGTGCGTAAAGAAGCACAAGAGCGCAAGCAGCTGACGTTGGACGCCACGTGCCCGCTGGTGACCAAGGTCCACAAGGAAGCGCAGCGCTTTGAGCGCGATGGCTACCGCATTCTCCTCGTAGGCCACGAAGGGCATGAAGAGGTGGAAGGTACCGCCGGTGAGGCGCCGGATGTGACGCACTTGGTGGATGGTATCGAGGGCGTCGATAAGCTGCCTGATTTTCTGCAGAACGAGAAATTGATCTGGCTTTCCCAGACCACTTTGTCGGTGGATGAGACAATCGAGATTGTCAATAAGCTGCGCGAGCGTTTCCCGCACTTGGAGAACCCGCCGTCAGACGATATTTGTTACGCCACCCAGAACCGCCAGGAGTCGGTTAAGGCGATTGCCCCGAAGTGCGACCTCATGATTGTTGTCGGCTCCCAGAATTCCTCGAACTCCAAGCGCCTCGTTGAGGTAGCACTGGAGGCCGGCTCGACGGCGTCCTACCTCGTGGACTTTGCCTCCGAGATTGAGGAAGCATGGCTCGACGGCGTCAACACCGTGGGCGTGACCTGTGGCGCTTCTGTTCCGGAGCTGCTCGTGCGTGAGGTTCTAGAGTTCCTTGACGAGCGTGGCTATAGCGACGTGGAGCAGGTAACGACCTCGACGGAGACCATTACCTTCTCCCTGCCGCGCGATCTTCGTCCGGCACGTACTGGGCGCTAATTCTCTGCGTTAGTCCTCGTAGAGGTTTTCGTCGAGATTCTGCTGAGGGCGCCGCTGTGTGCGGCGCGCGTTCTCCGCAGATTCGGCCGCAGCGCGAAGGAAATCCTCGCGCTCATCGGTCTCGGGGGAAGCTTGACGGCGCTTTTCGCGTTCCTCTGCCTGCAGGCGCCGGCGCTCCTCGCGGTCGCGTTCACGAACACGGGTGTTCTCACGTGCCACTAGCTCTGCCACGGAGAGGCGCTCAGAGCGGTTGCGCTGGTCCGCGGCAAGGTCTGCACGGCGCTTCTGTTGGGCCTCAGCTTCGCGGCTCTTGGCGTGGTTGTTGCTGCGCCAGGCGCGCAACACTGCGAGAAGCGCACACGCCAGCACCGTCACGATGAGGACGGGAAAGTGTTGGACCAGGGGGAACGCAGAGGTCAGTAGCGCCGTCTTAGAAAACGGCGACGCACCTTCCGGCAACGCGGCGGTGGATGTGATGAAACCAGCACCGACGGTGCCGACCGCATAAAGTAGCGGCAAGCTGATGACCGTCATGTACAGGCCGCGGATCTCCACGAGCCACGTGACGGCGAGCGAACCAAGACCAAAAATCAGCGCAAAGGGCAATCCGACGCGGCCCAGCACGCCGGAGACTGCCATGGCCACGAGGACCACGACGAGCGCTACAAGAAGCGCTCGAACGGTGGGCATCCCGCGGCGGGGTGGGCGGCGACGATTTTTGGCAACTGACACGACGAGAGAGTTTACCGGGATCGGCGCCTGAAACGTTAGTCATTGTGGGCGCGCCGCGGCCATGACTCGACGCTGCGCGGTTCTCGGGGCTGGCGATCTACGCGGGCGGGGATGTCCATCTCCTTGAGCCGGCGGGCGGTGACACCGACGCGGGAATCCAGGCTGGCCAGACTGGCGTTATAGGCTTCGACGGCGCGTTCCAGGCCACGTCCCACCTTGTCATAGTGTTCGTTGAGTGTATTGAGCCGTGTATACAGCTCGCGCCCCAAACGTTGGACTTCTCGAGCTTTGTCGGAGATTTCTTCGTGCTGCCAGCTCACCGCCACGGTACGTAACAACGCAAAAAGCGTGCTCGGCGTAGCGATGACGATGTTGTGCTCGAAGGCGAACTCGAGCAACTCAGCATCAACGGTCAACGCCGCATCAACGAACGTGTCCGCGGGAACAAAAAGGACGACGAACTGAGGAGTGGGAGAGAAGGCTTCAACGTAGTCTTTGCCCGACAGGGCCTGCACATGGGCGCGCATGAGGTGGGCATGGCGCCGAAGGAAGCCAGCGCGATCCTCAGGGTCTTCGCTTTCTATGGCGTCGAGGTAAGCACTGAGCGGGACTTTGGCATCGACAACGATGCTGCGCCCGCCGGCTAAGTGAATAACCAGGTCGGGGCGCACAGCTGTGCCGTTGATATAGGCGGTGACCTGGGAATCGAAGTCCACGTGCTTGCGCATACCCCCGAGCTCAACGACACGCTCCAGCTGCACCTCGCCCCAGCGCCCGCGCACATTAGGTGAGCGCAACGCGCCAACGAGTTTGTCGGTGCGGTCAGACAAGCGCGTAGAGGTACGAGTAACTGCTTGGACCTGGCTGCTGAGCGCGGCAAGCGAGGTGGCGCGGTTTTCTTCAATCTCTTGGAGCTGAAGTCCCAGTCGGTCCATGGCCTTCTCCAGTGGCGCGAGCTCTGCCTGACGGCGTTGCGATTCCTGCAGGGCGCGGTGCTCTTCGGAGGGCTGGGAGGACTGCGTGGAGTAGGCGCGGGCCAGCCAGCCCAGAACAGCACCAATGATGAGGCCGAGGAAAAGGAGCAGCACGGGAAGAGTGGACGTCATGACTGTCATCATGGCATGCGCCGCGGACATGGACCGCTAGTCTTTATCCTTCGACTGCAACATGTGTTCGAGAGCCCCAATGGCGCGCTTGATTCCAGCGCGGGCGCCGCTTTCTCTCTCGCTTAGGTCCGCGTCGACATCGACTTTGCGGTCCAGCGGGCTGGTGCCGTCGGTCGCCACATCATCCGCAGCTCCCTCGGGTGCAATGTGGTCAGGGATGGACAGCCACTTTTCCCGTTTGCGGTCACCTTGTTCTTGGGTATAGCGCCCGATAAGGAATCCCGCCACGGTGGAGAACTGCAGGTCTTCTGCAGTGCGCTCGCCGGATTGCAGCATCATCATGTCCTGGAAGTAGCGGTAGACCACAGCGATGGTAGCCGCGGCCGGAACGGCGAGGAAGCCGCCGACGAGGCCGAAGAGGGCAGAGCCCACCGTGACCGATATAAGCACGATAACTGGGTGCAGGTTCATGGCCTTCGACTGCAACCAAGGAGAAAGCACATTGCCTTCGAGCTGCTGAACCAACAGGACAAGGCCGAGCACGAGAAGCGCCTTGGTGAATCCCAAAGACACCAGCGCGATGGTCACGGAGAGCGCACCGGCCACAATCGCGCCGACAAACGGGATAAACCCTGCAATAAACGTGATGATCGCTAGGGCCATGGCCAAAGGAACACCGATGAGCGCGAGGCCTAGACCGATAAAGACAGCATCAACGGCGGAAACCACCGCCTGCGCGCGCACGAAACCGCCAAGCGTTGTCCACACACGGGTGAGCAATTCAGTGAGGTGCCAGCCAGTACGGCGGCCGGTAGCATCACGCAACCAGGGCAGGAAGTTGTGGCCGTCCTTGAGGAAGAAGAAGGTAAGCACCACGATGATGAACAACGTCACCACGATGGACGTTGCCGTACCGATACCGGTGAACACGGAACCCGCGATGGAACCGGCTTGGCGCTGCAGCCACAAGGCGACTTCGTCGATATAGACACCGATTTCATCCGGGTCAAGGTTGAGCGGCGGACCCTGGGCCCACAGCTGCAGGCGTTGAATGCCTTCGACCGTCTGCAGGTACAGCGTCTGGGATTGCCGTGCGAAGTCAGGCGCGATGAATACAAAAAGTGAACCAACCGCGGTAAAGGACACCAAAATCGTGATCGCTGCCGCCAGCGCTGAGGGCAAACCTTTTCGGCGTAGAGCACTCGCTACAGGAGCCAGCACGGTACAAATGATCAGCGCGATGAGCACGGGCAAGATGCCGCGCCAAAAATTACCCAGCATCCGGAAGGAGGCATAAAGGAAAAGCCCGATGATGAACAGTCGCAGCGCCCACAGTGAGGCAGACTTGATAACCTCACCGACCACCACGGAGCGGTCCACTTGGTTGCCTGGGGGATGTGGGGAGACGTCGTCCAGCGTGGCGGCGTCGACAGAGTCGTCGAAGCGCCCGCCGAGCGCTGCCTCCGCAGCGGCGAGCTCGGGGGAGGAGTGCTGAGGGGTTGACTGATCGGAACTCACCCCACCATCTTGCCTTAAAAGATCCGGGGTGCGTTAGGATTGGCCCCGTGAGTCTTACACTAGGAATCGTCGGCCTGCCCAACGTGGGCAAGTCCACGTTGTTTAATGCCCTGACCCGTTCTGACATTCTGGCTGCGAACTACCCATTCGCCACCATCGAGCCGAATGTCGGCCTCGTTGAGCTTCCTGATTCCCGCCTGAACCGCCTGGCGGAGATCTTTAGCTCCGAGCGTATCCTTCCGGCCACCGTATCCTTCGTGGATATCGCCGGCATCGTCGAAGGCGCGTCCAAGGGTGAAGGTATGGGTAATGCCTTCCTGGCCAACATCCGTGAGGCAGACGCCATCTGCCAGGTGGTGCGTGCCTTCGCTGATGAAAACGTCATCCACGTCGATGGTGAAGTTAACCCGGCGCATGACATTTCTGTCATCAACACCGAACTCATCCTGGCGGACCTCCAGACCATTGAGAAAGCCTTGCCGCGTCTGGAGAAGGAAGCCAAGAAGAATAAGGAACTGACGGAGACTGTCGAGGAAACTAAGAAGGCGCAGGCCATCCTGGAGGATGACCGTACCCTTTTCGCGGCCTCGAAGAGCAATGAGATTGACCTAGCTCTGCTGCGCGAGCTGCACCTCATGACCGCGAAGCCTTTCCTGTACGTCTTCAATTCTGACGAAGCAGTGCTGACTGATGAGGCTAAGAAGGAAGAACTGCGCCAGTTAGTCGCGCCGGCGGAGTGCGTCTTCCTTGATGCCCAGACGGAGACCGAGCTTCTTGAGCTCGACGAGGCCGAGGCAATGGAATTGCTGGAATCGGTAGGCCAAGAGGAGCCCGGCTTGGCGACGTTGGCCAAGGCCGGTTTCGCCACCCTCGGCCTACAGACCTACCTGACCGCTGGCCCGAAGGAAGCCCGCGCATGGACCATCAAGCAGGGTTCTGCCGCACCTCAGGCAGCCGGTGTTATCCACACCGACTTTGAGAAGAAGTTCATTAAAGCTGAAATCGTCTCCTTCGACGACCTCGATGCCGCCGGTTCCATGGCCGAAGCCCGCAATGCCGGCAAGGTCCGCCAAGAGGGCAAGGAATACATCATGCAGGATGGCGACGTCTGCGACTTCAAGATTGGTGGTTAGCTAACCTTCCATCGCGGATTGCAGTACCGAGAGAACGGTGCGCCGAGCTTCGACATTCTCGAGGTGTGAATCCACGAGCGTGACGAGCGCCTCGAGGATAAGAAGAAAGGCGACACGTGAGGCATCCGCGAGTTCGGCACGAAAGGTGCCATCGGGGGAGGGAATAACCAGCGTGTAGGCGGAAAGCTCCGCCAGCGGCGAAGCGGTAAACGAGGTTAGCGCGATGATGGTCGCTCCCGTCTTTTCAGCCGCGGTGGCGGCGTTGAGCGTGAGCGTGGTAGCCCCAGAGCCGGAGATAACAAGACACACGCACTCGGAATCGAGTTGCGTTGCCGCAATGTGCTGGCCCATGGCCTCGCCCACAAACTCGGCCGGGCGCCCAATGCTGCTCAGCCGCAGTGCCGTGGTCTGCGCGAGAGGCGCCGATAGTCCGTTACCCACGACGAGGACGCGCTTGGCGCTCGATAATGCTGCCACTGTGGACGCCAGCTCTTGCTCATCGAGGAGTGCAGTCAGCCCCCGAAGATAGTTGCTGAAGGAGGCAATTTCGGCGGACATGCGGCCGACGTGGGTGGAGTCGGCGTCGGGAAGCGGCTGTGGCCGCTGAGCGATCTCCTGGGTGAGAGCCACACGCAGGTGCTGATAGCCGTCGTAGCCCAGTGCTTTCGCTGTGCGGATGACTGAAGTGCGGGAGGTACCGACCTTAGCCGCGAGCTGATCCGCCGTGGCGTGGAGGACAAAGTCCATGTCCTCCAAAATGGCTTGGGCCACGCGCTGCTCGATGGGCTGCAAGCTAGGCATGCGCGTAGTGATGTGTGCGGAAGGCGGGGCAGTATCAGTCATAGGGTCTGGGGATTTGGTTTAGGTGTATTTGGCTGCCATGATCCGGCGGCGAATGGCCCCGGAGATGGCGTCGATGGACATGGTGATGACAATGACGACTATAAGCAGCACGCCCACGACGTCCCACTGTCGGTACTGCGTATAGCCGGTCAACATGTCGCCGATACCACCCACTCCAATGAGGCCGAGAACGGCGGACGTACGTACGTTGATCTCAAAGCGATAGAGCGCCAGGGATGCTAATTCAGGTTGAACGATAGGCCACGTTCCCCAACGCACCATTTCTGCGAGGGTGCCGCCAGAGGCTTTGACGGCCTCAGCCGGGCCGGTCGGCGCGGTTTCGATGGCCTCATAGGTCCACTTGGCATGTGTACCGATACCACCGATCGCCAAGGCGAGCGCACCTGTAAAAGGAGTGAGTCCAGTGACTGTCAGAATAATGATGGCGATGATGATCTCCGGGACCGCGCGGATGATGGCGAAGAGCGCGCGCAGCGGCAGGCATACCCAGCCAGGGGAGACAGTGTTCGCGGCGAGGACGCCGAGGATTGTAGAAAGCACTACACCAAGAAGCGCGCCGATCCACGCCATGGCCACGGAGCGCCACGTCTGGAGGAGCGCTTCACCAAGCTTGGACCAGTCCGGGTTCGAGAACATGAGCACGAGGTAGTGCCAGATGTTGGCGGGGAGCTCTTTGAGCGCGGACAAGTTGACATCGATGTAGCCGAAAGACAGCGCAAGGATGACCAAAATTCCGGCCCACGCAGCCCTAACACCCCAGCTGTGGGAACGTGAAGGTAGCGCGGATGGTGCAGTTGCTGGAAGTGCAGTGCTCATCGCAACCTCTTTCGCAGGTTGACGGATACGACCTCGAGGGCGATGACGACGACGAGCAGCTCCAGCACGATGGCGGAAAGCGCATCATAGCGGTAGAAGCCGCGGACCTCATCGATGAGCAAGCCAATGCCACCCGCGCCCACGAGACCCAATACCGCGGAGATACGGACGTTGAGTTCGAGAGAGTAAATGACCTGGCTAGCAAAGGCAGGCCAGGTTTGTGGGAGAGCAGTCACGCGATTGATCTGATTCTGCGTACCACCAGCGGCGCGGCCGGCCTCCATGTAGGAGTCATCAGCGGAGTCGATCGCTTCAGAGACGAGCTTGACCACGATGCCGACGTCGAAAAGCACCAGCGTAATAATGCCCGGGAGGGCACCCACACCGAGCATTGCGACGAGAATGGTGGCGTACACGAGATCGGGCACCGCGCGGATAACGTTGACGATACCGCGCACGAGCGTGCGCCACGGCGTCGACGGATTCGTCGGGCGCGCGGCCCACAACGACAGCGGAAGAGCAATCACCGCGGAGATGGCGGCACCCACCACGGCCATGGCTAGGGTCTCGAGCAGAGGCTCCCACGTGCGCGGAAGGATCGACCAATCCGGGGTGAACATCTGCGCGAGCCTGTCGGCACCGTTGCGCCAGTTGCGTGCGATGTGACCCAGGTTGATGTCAATTCCGCCCCAGGCAGGGATGCACGTGGCGATGGTCAGCGCGATGAACGCGGCGAGCCCACCGAGAATGCCGGGCCAGTTGCGCTTACGAGGAGGAAGCACGGCTGTCATACTGCGCTCCCTTGGCTCCCCAGCTGGTCTTCCTCGCGGATCCGGCGGCCATAAATGGCCTCGAAATCCTCCACGGTGGACCCCTGGGCGGGGCCATCGAAGACGATTTTTCCATGCCGGATACCGATAATGCGGGTCGCGTAGTCCTGGGCCAGGTCCACAAGGTGCAGGTTCACCAATGTGGTGAGGTCACGCTCGGTATTGATGCGGCGTAGATCCTTCATGACGGAGTGCGCGGTAGGCGGGTCGAGGGACGCCACGGGTTCATCGGCCAACATAATGGCCGGCTTCTGAGAGAGGGCGCGGGCAATAGCCACGCGCTGCTTTTGACCACCAGACAAGGCGCCGGCCTTGTTCCACGCTTTGTCGAGGATGCCTACGGATTCCAACGCCTCGGCGATAATCGCTTTGTCCTCCGACGTAGAGATGCCCAGCAACGTGCGCCAGCCAGGGTTGTGGGAGAAGCGGCCAACGAGCACGTTGGCGAACACACTCGCGCGATCTGCCAGGTTGAACTCTTGGAAAATCATGCCGATGCGACCACGGAGTTTACGCAGCTGGGAGCCTTTCGCGGCGGAGATCTCGTGGGGACCAACGAAGATTTTTCCCGACGTCGGCTTAACGAGCCCGTTGATGCTGCGGATGAACGTGGACTTACCAGAACCCGAGAGACCGACGATGGCGACGAATTCACCGGGGGCGATGTCCACGGAGACGTCGTCAAGCGCCAGTGTTCCGTTGGGGTAGCGCACCGAGACATTCTCGAACCGAATGCCCCACGCCTTCTCCTCCGTCATGGGGAACCTTTCTGAGTGGGAAATGGGCAGTGGAGGAGCGCGAACCTACTGTGCGAAGCGCTCGTTGACCTTGCGCGCCATGTCGATGGATTCCTTCTTAGCCGGAACCCAGTCGGTGATATCGAAGATGGCGGACATCGTGTCTGGGTCGACCTCAGAGAAACCATCCATGAGTTCTGTGATTTCCTTGCGGCGCTCCTCTGGGACATCGTCCGAAATGACGACGCCGCCGTTGGGGTACATCTCGGTGTATCCGAAGACTACGAGCTTCTCATCCAAGTCAGGAGCCTCGGACGCGTCGATGGTGGAGCGTGCGTCCCAGAAGCTAAAGCCCACCTCAGCGTCGCCGTTGTAGACAGCCATGATGGAAGCATCGTTGGAGGTTACCGGGACCTTCTTGAGGCTATCGACGTCGATACCCTGGGACTCCATCGCCATGACGGGCAGCTGGTAGCCGGCCGGGGAGGTGGCGCCGAGCATAGCGACAGTGGTCTCACCATCGATCTTCTTCAGCGCCTCGAGGCCCTTCGGCCCCTGGCCCTTGTTCTCGTCTGCGGTGGCGGTGCCGTTGCAGTAGAGGTACTCGGCGCCGCTGGCAGCGTAGGTGGACTTGACTGGCTCATCTTCGCAGTACTTGTCCGGGTTGTTGGTAACGAACTGGCCGGCGTAGGAATCCGCACCGAAGCGCTCGTCCTGCAACACAGCGTGGGCGTCGTACATATCTTCAGCGGAGGCCAACTGTGCAGCGGAGGCGATGGCGATGTCAGCCTGGCCGGAGCCGATGGCCTCGACGGCGGCCTGGTAATCCTTGGTCACGACACCCTCAACCTCCACGCCGAGCTCCTCAGAGAGGTAATCGGTCAGCGGCTTCGCGGTGGTCACTAGGTCATTGACCTTCTCGTTTGGGATGAGCGCGAGGGTGAGCTTCTCATCGGAGCCCTTGGCAGAATCGGAACCGTTATCGGAGTCGGAAGAGCAGGCGGTGAGGGAGAGGGACAAGGTAAGGGCGGTGGCGGCAAGAGCGGTGAAACGGCGCATAATGAATGTCTTTCTGTTCGTGTGGGTTAAAGAGCGGAGGTCAGTTCGGGAAAGATGTCGGTGACGCGGGTGACGCGCCAAGTCGGGTCAGCCTCGGGGGAGGTTGCGAAGGGGGAGTCAACGAGCACGGTGCGTCCGCCTACGGCGGCCACGGGTGCGAGGTCAAACTCCCAAATATCGCCGAAGGAGATGAGGTGAGTCGGATCCGTGTCGGCGAGATCGGTGTCCAGGATGCGGGTAAGTCCTTCGGGTTTGCCCACCCTGGTGTAGACGGTGTCGAAGGACCTGTCGAGGCCCAGTGTGTGAAGGGCCGCGCTGAGACCAATCTCTGGAGAGTTAGTCGCCAGAATGGCGCGGCCGGGGTAGGAAGTAAGGAAGTCGGCAAGCCCCTCAGGGGCGGTGATACCGGTGTCGGCGAGGTTCTCCCGGGAAGCCAAATATGCCTCCTGGCAGGTCTCTTCCGGCACGTCGAGTTCGGCGGCGAGAGTGCGGACGAGGTGGTAACCGTCGCGTGCTGAGCCGACGTTATCGGAGTTCAGCAGCGCTTCGGCGTCTTGAGCAATGGATGGGTGCCCGGCTTTCTCTGCAATGAGGTGCGCATAGGCCAGAACGGGGCCGTGGCCAAGGCTGACGGTCCCGTCAAAATCGAAGAGAAGGACTGGGCGAGTTATGTCTGTGGACATAAAGTACAAACTAACGGCGGTTTATGTACTTCGCGACCGCACGCGGTAAACATTCAGTGAACAGTGCGTGCACATCTGGCTTTGGTACCCTAAGGGGCTGTAAAAATCTCTTCTCGAAGGCCGACATTATGTCTCTTCCCACCGAGCAGTTACTGCTCGAACGCTTTATGAAGCTCTCCATCGCTACTGCAGTGGCTACGATCGCGCTCAAGATTGTCGCTGCTGCGGTGACGGGATCGGTGGGTTTTCTTTCCGACGCCCTCGAATCCGGCGTTAACCTCGTCGCCGCCGTTGTGGGGTTTGTGGCTATCAAAATTGCGGCCAAGCCGGCGGACGCGAACCACCAGTTCGGCCACGGCAAGGCCGAATATGTTTCCGCGCTGGTGGAGGGTGCAATGATCTTCGTCGCTGCGGCGATGATTATCTATACGGCCATTCGCCGACTTCTGGAGCCGCAGCCGCTGGAGCAGCCTGGGCTTGGCCTTCTGCTCTCGCTCGTAGCCTCCTTGCTGAACTTGGGCGTGGGCCTTCTGCTGGTACGCGCGGGCAAGCAGCATCGTTCGGCCACCTTGCAGGCGGACGGAAAGCACCTGCTTACCGACGTCTGGACGTCCGTCGGCGTCCTCCTCGGCATCGCCGCGGTCAGCCTCACGGATTGGTTGTGGCTCGACCCAGTTATCGCGTTTGCCGTGGGCCTCAATATTTTGTGGACTGGCTACAAGCTGCTCAAAGAATCGTTGAGCTCCCTGTTGTCAGAGTCCCTGCCCAAGGAAGAACACGCGCAGCTCGATGCCCTCCTCAACGAACTGGAGGAGCACCATGACGTGGAATTTACCTCGCGCCGAACTGTTGCCTCGGGGCGCAACCGCTTGGTGTACCTCACGATGGATGTTCCCGGCCAGTGGACGGTACTGCACTCGCACACTATTGCCGACCGCATCGAGGACGCGATCGACGAGCTTTTCCCCGGCGCCGAGGTATTCATCCACGTTGAACCTGCCGGCACGGTTCATCGCCGCATTTTGCGAATGCCGTAACGCTTGCAGCTAACGCAAGCTGGCCACGCCGCGTCCGCCTTCCATTACCCACGGCCAACTCAGACCGTTCTTGGTGAGGACATTGACGCGGATCTCATCGGGGATAATCCAGTCCTTGTTGGCATAGCCCAGCAAATACTCGTCGAATGCCGGTAGCTCGACTCGTAGTTCCAGGGCGGTGCGGATGTCCTCCGCAGTGACGTCTTCCTGCCAAATGGCCATCCAGAAGTCTTGACCATCGTGGCGTGCCAAGTGAGCCTCTGCCGACTTCAAAGCTGTGGTGGCTTGAGTCTTGCTGAGCTTTGACCACGCTTGGAGGTCGGCTGCCGAGACCGGACCATGACCTGAGATGTACCGTTGGCCAAGTTCGTGAAGGGGATGCGCAGGCTCGTGCTGGGCAACGGGAAGTGCATCGACGTGAAGAAAGGTTTCCTGGTTGCCGTCCTTGGGGCCTTGGACAAGGTCACCTGCCCCGCCGAAGGCACGCAGTAAGTGGGAGCCGCGACCTTCTGTGGGATCCACGCCTGTCTCGGCGAAAAGCTCATAGACTTGCGCGCGGGTTAATGGTGTGGTCGCTGCGCTGTGGAGGGCTTCTGAGCACGCCTCAAACATCTCTTCGCTGAGTCCTAGGCTGGGGCGCCGAGACTTCTGGCTTGCGGCGATGCGGGGATACAGCAGGCGAGACATCCAGCGGACATCGGCAGCCGGCATGAAGTGCAACGTCCCTCGCTGCGGCCAGCAGCGCACCACGCGGTAGTTTGCGATTTCACCGAGCACCTCTTGATCAGTGCAGCCGGCGCGAAGGGCAAGTGCTGTGATGCCGGCATCGTAAGTCTGCCCCTGCAGAGCAAGGAGATGCTCAGCGACGTCCAGCGCTGAGGCGAGCGATGGCCGCGCGGCCGATGGCGCTAGCCCTTGGGCAATGAGCCGGCGTGCTAGGAGTTCGTCACGGGATAGTTCGTGCATGCCGTCAACCTTAAAGCCGGAAGGTCTTCATCAGCTGCATGCCGGTGGACACCAGCTGACGGAAGCGCTCCGGGGAGATGTACTCCGAGGGCGCAAGCGGGTGCAGGCGCTGCTCGGCCACGGTGCGCTCGTTGGCCCACAGGCGCATACCAGTGATGCCATGACGGTGGTTCAGGCCAGACTCCTTCACGCCGCCGCCGGGTGCCGCGATAGAGCCGTAAGCGGCGGCGAAGCCCTCGTTGATGTTGACCATGCCGGCTTCCAGCTGGGAGGCGACTTTCCACGCGCGGCGGGAGTTTCCGGACCATACGGAAGCCGACAATCCGTAGGTAGTGTCATTGGCGCGCTGGATGGCTTCGGCATCAGAGCTCACTGGGTACACAGCTAGGACTGGGCCGAAAGTCTCGGTGGCGTAGAGGTCCATCTCTGGGGTCACACCGGTGAGTACGGTGGGCTCGTAGAAGAAGGGCCCAAGGTCTGGGCGGGCTTTTCCGCCATATAGTACGGTGGCCCCTTTAGACACGGCATCCTCCACGTGGGCGGCGACTGTATCGAGCTGGCGCTGCGAGGTCAGCGAGCCGATGGTAGCGGCATCGGAGAAGGCAGCACCTAGAACCTGCTGGTCTAAAGCGTTCGTGAGTTCCGTTAGGAACTCGTCGAAGACGCTCTCGTGCACATAGGCTCGTTCGGCGGACATGCACAGCTGCCCGGAGGAGGAGAATGCGGTGCGCACGGCGCCCTGGGCGGTGGGCTTAAGGGGGGCGTCGTCAAGCACCAGCATCGGATTCTTGCCGCCCAGCTCCAGCATGGTGGGGATGAGGCGTCCGGCTGCCTGCTCGGCAATGGACTTGCCTGCCTTCGTCGAGCCAGTGAAGGACAGTCCATCGACGAGGGGTATGAGCGCATCGCCCACGTCCGCACCGTTTCCAGGAACCAGCTGCCAGGCGGCCTCCGGAAGACCCGCTTCGATTGCTAGACGTCTGAGCAGGATGGCGGTCAGCGTGGTTTGAGAATCCGGTTTGTGCACCACGGCATTGCCCGCAGAGAGCGCGGCCAGTACGTCGCCCACTCCGAGGGAGAGCGGATAGTTCCACGGCGAGATGAGTCCCACCACGCCCAGCGGGTAGTGCTGAGTACGGGTTGTCGTGAGCACAGGCAGCGCGCCCGGGTGGCGGTCCGCGCCGAAGGCCTTGCGGATGTTGACCGCGTAGAAGCGCGCGCAGTTATACAGATCCATGAGCTCGTCATAAGCGTGGGCGCGGGACTTGCCATTCTCTGCCTGAATGAGGTCGAGGATGAGCTCCTCGTTCTCGTGGACGAGGTCGTGCAGACGCAACAGGATGGCAGCCCGGTTGCCTTGGCCCACGCCAGCGCGGGCATACTCGACGGCCCGTTCCACGTCGTGCGCGGTAGCAGTAGGGAAGCTGAAAAGCTCCTCGCCAGTAAAAGGAGCGTGAGCGTGGTGCTCCTCGCCGGTGCCGCGGACATCGCGGGCTGGGTTGGTCTCAAGGAAATTCTGGACGCGCTGGGGCAGGCGGGTCTGGGTGAAGGTTTTCATGGTGACCATTGTCCCAAAAATATTTCGGACCGCTACATGTGTTTCGAGATTTGGCTCACAAAGCTAAATGTGAGTGGTTAGGATAACTTCATGGCAATCCTTTCCACTATCCCCAGTCGGGACGTTCGTTCAGCGATAGAACCACTCGTGCGTTCTGGTAAGCACCCGGCTCCCTGTGGAGTCATTGACCTTGAGGCGTTTGATTACAACGCCCAGCAGATGCCGCAGCGCGCCGGGGGACTACCTATTCGCGTTGCCTCCAAATCCGTACGCAGCGTGGCGGCCCTACGCCGAGCCCTTTCATACGATGGTTACCAGGGAATTCTTGCCTACTCAGTACCCGAAGCGCTTCACCTTGTGGCAGAAGGTTTTAGGGATATTGTCGTGGCCTACCCGAGCGTGAATCGGAAGGCCTTAGCAGAGCTTGCTGCCTCCGACACCGCGCGCGAGGCTGTCACGATCATGGTGGATAGCGTTGAGCTCCTTGAGCTGCTTCCAGGCCCTGTGAAGGTGGCCATTGATATCGATTGCACGCTCCACCTGCCGGGTGCTGTAGTGGGCCCGCGTCGCTCGCCCATACGGGAACCGGAACAGGTCACGGAACTTGCTCGGGATATCATTCGCCGTGGTCATCGGCTGGTAGGACTCATGGCCTATGAAGGGCAGGTGGCATCCGTTGCGGATGGCTTGCCTGGCCCGGTAGGTGCGGTGAAGCGGTGGCTGCGAACGCGTTCCATGGCAGACCTGGCACCGCGTCGCCGCGCATGTGTGGAAGCTGCGCGGGCGGTTGCGGATATTGAATTCGTCAACGGGGGCGGCACCGGCAGCCTCAAAGAATCTGCGGCGGAAGGAACTCTGACCGAGCTTGCCGCAGGTTCGGGCTTTTACACGCCCGCGATCTTCGATGACTTCACCGGCATCAACCATAAAGCGGCAGCGTTCTTCGTCTGCCAGGTCTCCCGCGTTCCCGCGCCGGGCTGGGCCACGGTCAACTCCGGCGGCTGGATTGCCTCCGGGCCACCCGCGAAGGATCGCGTTCCGGTTCCCGTGTGGCCAACAGGGCTGAGCTACTCCAGCACCGAAGGCGCCGGGGAGGTGCAGACACCTCTCCGAGGCGTGGATATGCACGTCGAGGACCTGGTGTGGTTCCGCCATGCCAAGGCCGGAGAAATGACAGAAAACGTTGACTACCTTCTAGCCGTCGGGCCTGACGGCGTTGATGTCTGGGACACCTATAGAGGACAAGGATGGACACTGCGATGACCACATTCACAAACTGGGCCGGCTCGGTCACAACGAAACCGGCGGAATTCCTCCAGCCCACGCGTCTTGATGAGATACCAGACATCATTACTCGTTCCCGCAGCGTGCGTGCAGTGGGCGCCGGTCACTCCTTCACGCCTATAGCGGCGGGGGAGGAGACGATGCTCAATCTGGATCACGTGAGTGGGCTGGTGGGCGTCGATAAGCAGCGCAAGCGTGTCCGTTTCCTGGCGGGTACTCGGTTACGTGATGTCCCAGCCCTTCTGCGTCCCTATGGGTTGGCGCTGGCCAATCAGGGCGATGTGGACCCGCAATCGCTGGCAGGCGCGATTTCGACCTCGACCCACGGCACCGGCATCAATTATACGGGCTTTGCGGGGACAGTCACTGGGCTGACGCTTATCGACGCCGACGGCAACACCCGCGCCTACTCCATCGACGAAGACCCAGAACTCCTTCGGCTCGTGGTCGTCAGCGTGGGCGCGCTCGGCGTGGTTGTCGAAGTCGAGATGCAATGTGTGGATGCCTTCGACCTGCTGGCAGAAGAGTCAGGTATTGCCTTTGATGAGTTAATGGATAATTGGGAGGAGCTCTCCCGGGGCGTCGACCACTTCGAGTCCTACTGGTTCCCGCATACTGACCGCGCGATGGTCAAGGCCAACACGCGCCTCGAACCGAACGGGGAGCGCCGTTCACGTCTCAAGGCGCTTGTCGACGACGAGCTCATCGGCAACGGCGCCTTCGCCGCGGCCTTGGCGCTGGGCCGTCTCATTCCGGGGACTATCCCGACACTCAACAAGTTCGCCACCTCGGTCATCTCGAATAACCGCTACCGTTCCGCCGCCCACGACGTGTTCGTCAGCCCGCGCCGGGTTCGCTTCCACGAGATGGAGTACGCCGTGCCGCTTGCCGACGGCCCCGCGACCGTCCGCGAAATCCGTCGCTTCATCGACGAGCAGAATTGGCTCATTGGATTTCCAATGGAGCTGCGCACGACGGCCGCGGATGACGTTGCCCTGTCGACAGCATCGGGCCGCGAATCGATGTACATTGCCTTCCACATTCCACGTGCGCTCAACCCGCAGGATTACATGCCCAAGCTGGAGCCTATTCTCCGCGCAGCCGGTGGGCGCCCGCACTGGGGCAAGATGAACTCCCTGTCCCGAAACGATTTTTCTCAACTTTATACAAGATTTGATGAGTTCTGCGAGCTGCGTGAAAAGATGGACCCAGAGTGGAAATTTGGCTCTCCGTACCTGCGGAAACTGTTCGGATAGGGGCGTCGTCAAGCAGGGCATAGATGCAAAATTGGATTCGAATGTATCTCTGATCTTTGGTAGCGTGTGGAAGTCTTAATTCCATAACGCTGTCGAAGAAGGTGTCTCAAACGTCCTCTGAATCCCGTTCCCTCATCACGCCGACATTTGTGTTTGCGTGGTTGGTAAATTTCGCCCAATTTACGGTCTTCTATCTGCTCGTGACCATCATGGCACTCTATGCTGTCGAGCAATTCCAGGCTTCGGATACGGCGGGCGGGTTTGCCTCAAGCGCCTTCGTGGTGGGGGCGACGATTGCCCGCCTCTTCTCGGGCTACATTGTGGATGCTGTTGGGCGGAAGCGATCGCTGGTGACCTCGCTCATCGTTGTAGCTGTGGCGATGGCGCTGTATTTCCCGGCCCAGTCTCTGCCTCTGTTGTTTGCTGTCCGCATCTTGCACGGCTTCGGATATGCGGTGGCGTCGACGGCTGTGATGGCCGTGGCGCAATCGGTTATCCCGGACCATCGCCGCGCTGAGGGAACCGGATACTTCGCCTTGGGCACGACGCTGGCTACAGCTTTTGGTCCGGCGGCAGGCCTAGCGATTGTCCACAACGCTGGCTACAATTCCGTGTTTCTCGTGGCGCTGACGCTCACGGTAGTCGCTTTGGGACTGGGGCTCATCGTCAAGGCGCCCGCGCAGGAGCACCGTAGTGTCTCCTTCTCGTTGGGGAATATTATGCACCCAGCAGTGGCACCTTTTGGCGTGTTCATTCTTCTGGTCGGTGTTGCCTATACAGGAATCATTACCTTCCTGAATGGTTACTCCTCTCACGCTGGCCTGGAGAAGGGCGCTAGCTACTTCTTCTTGGCTTATGCGGTGGTGAGCCTCATCCTGCGATTTGTACTGGGTAAACTGCAGGACCGCCGGGGTGACAACATCATCATCTATTCTTCACTCATTTTCTTTATTGCCGGCCTGGCTGTCCTGGCCTCAGCTAGTGCTGATTGGCAGATTATTGCTGCGGGCGCCTTGGTGGGAATCGGATACGGCTCTATCCTTCCGGCGGGCCAGGCTATCGCCGTGCGCTTGGTTCCCATGCATGAGATGGGGGCGGGGATCTCGACCTTCTTTTTGCTGCTGGACGTCGGTATTGGTTTCGGTCCGATTCTGTTGGGTCAGGTTATCTCTGCGACAGGTTACTCCGCCATGTACTGGTTGCTGGCGGGTTTGATGCTGGTGGCCTCGGTGGTCTATTTCTTCGTTCACGGGCGCAAGGACATCGCGCGCGGTGATGTGCGGTACGAATAGGTTTTCGTTACCAGACTCAATCGAATTAAGTATTCCGGGAACTATATAGGAACACCCCCGGGGAATCCCCCTCTTGACGGTAATGCCCCGCATATTTAACGTGAGATGCACATCACACAAGTGGCCCTGACATCACCGCGTCCTCAGGACGGATCGAGTAACCGACCGGGCTGAACAAGCCCCAAAGCACTCACCAGCCAAACGATGCGGGTAAAGTTCGCAGGAGCCGTCCTTGCCACCGTTATCAAGCTGAGGAATTTTGGGTAGTCTCTGGTTTTCGATTTTCATCTTGGTTTGTGCCACCGTTCTTTGTGTTACTGCCATACCGGCTGCGCATAATCTTGGAACAAATCACCCTTTGGTCGAGCACCGGTCTGCAGCCGCGGTGTGGTGGTTCTTTATAGCGACTCTTTCCTACGCAGCCGCGTGCACTGTGCTAGTGCTGCAGCTGCCGCGGGCGGTAGCAATCGGTTGCGGCTTCATCGGCCTCATTACGTGCGCTGCCGGATACGTGTCTGCAGGCAGAGGGAAGTAGTAAGAAAAACAATTGAGCACCAGCGGCTAACCTTCGACGAGTCTACTTTCCCGGGGTCAGACTTCAAGCGGTGTACATCGGGGGCGGAGGAAAAGAACACCTCCCGCTTCCCCACAAGTTACAGGCAGTCTCTTGAGTATTGCGCCTGGCTTGAGGAGATTGGGATGTGAGAAGGGAAGAGTGGGTTAGGCAGCGATGCCTACGTGCTGCTTTTCGTCGTCGTTCATGATGTTGGAGACACCGTTTTCGGCAGCGTCCCACGTTGCCTGGTCCTGGATGCCAGCGCGCTTGGCCACAATGGTGGCGCACAGGGACTGGCCGGTGACGTTGACGGCGGTACGGCCCATATCGATGATGGGCTCGATGGCGAGCAGAAGGCCAACGCCGGCCAGTGGAAGGCCCAGGGTGGAAAGAGTCAGCGTGAGCATCACGGTCGCACCGGTGGTACCAGCGGTAGCGGCGGAACCGATGACGGAGACGAAAATGATGAGAAGGTACTGGGTCAGGGAAAGGTCAATGCCGTAAAACTGAGCAATGAAGATTGCCGCGATGGCCGGGTAGACGGAGGCACAGCCATCCATTTTGGTCGTCGCACCCAGCGGTATGGCGAAGGAGGCGTACTCGCGCGGCACGCCCATGGCCTTCTCAGTGAAGCGTTCGGTGACGGGCATGACACCCATGGAGGAACGGGTGACAAAGCCGAGGGAGAAGACTGGCCAGACACGCTTGTAGAAGCCGATGACTGGAATGCGGTTATAGATGAGTACCGCTGGGTACACGACGACAATTACCAGGGCCAGGCCCACATACATTGCCAAGACAAACTTGCCCAAGGAGCTCATAGCATCCCAGCCGTAGGTAGCCACGGCCTTACCGATGAGTGCCGCGGTGCCGATCGGGGCAAGGCGAATGATCCACCACAGGACCACCTGGATGACCTTGAGGAAGGATTCGGTAAAGCGCAGGAAAGGATCAGCGGCCGTGCCGGCCTTCACAGCAGCGATACCCAGCGCTAGGGAAATGACGAGGAGCTGGAGGGCGCCAAAGCCCAAGGAAACAGAGTCGTCGCTTAAGGATGCAGAGAGCCCGAAGAAATTGGAGGGGACGAGCTGCTGAAGGAATGCGGTCCAGGAGCCGACGTGGGAAGGATCGGCGGCAGTGGAGGCGTCGACAGTCGTGCCCACACCCGGCTTCATCACAAGTGCTACCAGGATGCCGACTAGAACCGAGAAGAAGGCAGTGATGGCGAACCATACGAGGGTGGAGATTGCGAGCGAAGCAGCGTTGGTGACCTTGCGCAGGTTGGCAACCGAGGTAACCACCGCGGCGAAGATGAGCGGCGGGACCATCACCTTCAGCAGCTGGACGTAGGCGCCGCCGATGCCGGAGAGAGTATCGGAGAGCCAAGAAGACTCCATGCCGGAGGCAATGAAGCCGAGGATAAGGCCAATGATGAGGCCGGCGATGACTTGAGCGCCAAAGCCGGTGGCCCATGAGGGCAGGGTGCGGGAGGAAGTGTTAGCCACGAGAAATTCCTTCTAGACAGTGTTGTATAGAAAAGACCAATTGGTTCGCATAATGCGAACAGATCGGTTCGCTAGAGATATCAACACAGTACGCTGGATGTAAATTCCCACGCAACTTAAGGAATTCGCTTAGTCCAGGCTTCGGTGAGGAATTTGGTGTCGACGAGGCGGTGGGCGTCGGCAAGCGTGGCGTCGGAAAGCTCGGCCTCAACGGCACCGTAACGGGTGGCGAATTCGCGCGCCATAGTGTCAATAATCTCCTCGCGCGGTACGCCGGTCTGTCGGCGCAGCGGATCGACGCGCTTCTTTGCACTGGCCAGGCCCTTGGATGAGACCTTGACCTTGCCGATGCGCAAGACCTCCAACATCTTGTCTGCATCGATGTCGTAGCTCATTGTGGTGTGGTGCAGCACCGCACCTTGGCGCCGCTTCTGGGCTGCGCCACCAATCTTGCCGCCGTCCGAGGTGATGTCGTTGATCGGCACATACCACGCATTCACGCCAAGCTTGCTCAATGCGGCGAGTACCCACTGGTCGAGGTACTCATAGCTGGCCTCGTAGGAATAGCCGGCCACGAGAGACTCCGGAGCGTATAGGGAATAAGTCACGCAGTTGCCGCCCTCCATAAACATGGCGCCACCGCCGGAGATACGGCGTACGGGGATGATGCCGTGCTTATCGACGCCTTCCTGATCGAGCTCATTGGAATAGGACTGGTATGAACCGAACACGACTGCCTTGTCTTCCCACTCCCAGAAGCGCAAGGTAGGGCCGCGCTTTCCCGTGGCTACCTCGTTGAGGAGGACCTCATCGAGCGCGACATTGACTGGAGTGGGGAGGGTGCCGGGTCGCAAGATCTCCCACGAATGGTCGGTGAAATCGGTGGCGCCGGACAGCGCTCGCTTGATGGTCGTGGCGAGGTGCTGGGTGTCAAAACCGTGGAGGGAGACGGGTTCGTCGACGCGTTCCAGGGCGGAGTCGAGGCGGGATTGAATGTCGGCCGCACTCGAGGCGGTAGTGAGGCCGACGAGGGCTGGGCTGAGGGCGTCGTAGGCTTCTTCGGGTTCAAGGAAGAAGTCTCCAGAGATTGTGGCATTGCTAATGGTGTTGTCGGAGTCCACGTCGATATCGACGACGATGAGTTTGCCGCCGGGGACCTTGAGTTCAAAGTGTTTATTAGTGCTCATGATGTTCAGGGTACCTAGAGGGGCAAAAGTGCACGCGTGGAAATAGACCTTTAATCCTATTCGGCGAGTGCGGGGGTACCGATGGTTTGTTGATATTTCCTGTGAAGGGGGTAGAGGTTTGCGTGGAAAGTGGACGTTGTTGCGAGAGTGGTAGAAGTGCACGTTGCCTAACTGTCATGTGGCGTAGCGATATTCTGTCGCTCCGTTTTCGACCGAGAGGGTGTATAAAACGGGCCACTATGGTGCATAAATGAGTGCGTTGCCTAATCGTTATAGGTTGTGTGACCTGCGATAAGCGTGTGGAAACTGGTTAATTTGGGTCGCGGAGGTGGCGAGTTGTTGATTTGTCCGTATCGTGGAGGGCAGAGCAAACGAAATAGCAAATCGCTACCCCCCCAACCTTAGATTCGGGGGTGGCGGTCGGCTCGGCACGTTTGCCACCGATAGATAGACCATTTGTAGAAAGGTTTAAAGAACAATGGGCAAGAACATCAAGGATCTTTTCGACGCAACCGCATACGACAAGGCTGGCGAGAAGCTTGGTTCCGTCAAGGAGGTCTTCGTTGATGAGCAGACCGGTCAGCCGACCTTCGTTGAGGTCAACCACGGCCTGTTCGGCATGAACTCCAGCCTGGTTCCGCTCCGCGGCCACGACTTCAACGGTGATGAGCTCAAGCTCGCTTTCTCCAAGGACCGTATTGAGGGTGCTCCGGACTTCGACTCCGATAAGCCGCTGACCCCGGAGGCTCAGGCCGATATCTTTAAGCACTACAACCTGGAAAACGTACAGGACGTCACCACCTACCGCGATGAGCGCACTGGCACCACCGGTGCAGGCGCTGCTGGCGCAGGCGTTGCAGGTGCTGGCGTTGCCGGTGCAGGCGCTCACGCCAACGACGAGACTGTGACCACCGAGCGCACCGCAACCACCAACCGCGATGCTGCCACCGACACCACCGCTGGTCACAACCTGACCGACAACGACAACGAGCTCATCCGCTCCGAGGAGCGCCTGGACGTTAACAAGGAGCGCGTTTCTACCGGCGAGGCACGTCTGCGCAAGTACGTCGTGACCGACACCGAGACCGTTGAGGTTCCGGTTGAGCGCGAAGAGGTTCGCGTCGAGCGCACCCCGATCTCCGAGGCTGACGCCGCTAACTTCAACGGCAAGATCGGTGACAACGACACCGCAGAGGCTTCCGTCACCCTGCACGAGGAGCGCGTGAACGTTGACAAGAAGACCGTTCCGGTTGAGAAGGTCAACCTGTCCAAGGAGACGGTCAAGGACACCGAGACCCACACCGAGGAGCTGCGCAAGGAGCAGATCGACACCGACGGTATCACTGACACCCGCAAGTAAATCGGGCTAAACCCAAGGGCTTGGAGCGTGAAAGCTTCAGGCCCTTGTTGCTGTTTTCTGTCCCTTTCAGGTCCCTGGTTGCGGTCCGTTCGCACCTGATTGAGGGCTGATCTAGAAAAAGCGAGAGAAAGACAGTAAATTTGAGGCATGTCTCGATTTAGTCCGCTGAACTGGCCAGTCGTGCGCCAGATCCGCAACAAGGATGCCTTCGGTCGCGACTTGTCGACGCAGTCGGCAAAAAGCGAGGATCTTCGCGGCCGCACTGTCGACGCAGACCGCGTGGTGCAGTCGGTATGCCCCTACTGCGCGGTGGGCTGCTCCCAGCGCGTCTACGTGAAGGATGACCGCGTCATCCAGATTGAGGGCGACCCGGATTCCCCGATTTCCCGCGGCCGTTTGTGCCCGAAGGGCTCTGCCTCCGAACAGCTGATCAACTCCTCGTCGCGCGTTACCACGATTAAGTACCGTGCTCCCTATGCCACCGAGTGGCAAGAGCTCGATGAAGAAACCGCGATGAACATGATCGCGGATCGCTTTGTAGAATCGCGAAAGAGGCATTGGGAGGACGTCGATAAGCAGGGGCGTCCCCTTAACCGCACCATGGGCATTGCCGGATTGGGTGGTGCGACGCTGGACAATGAGGAGAACTACCTCATTAAGAAGCTGTTTACAGCAACCGGCGCGATTCAGGTTGAGAATCAGGCGCGCATATGACACTCCGCCACCGTTCCTAGTCTAGGAACGTCGTTTGGCCGCGGCGGCGCAACCCAACCGCTGCAGGATATGGCGAATGCGGACTGCATCGTCATCGAGGGTTCTAACATGGCCGAATGCCACCCCGTGGGTTTCCAGTGGGTTGTTGAAGCCAAGAAACGTGGTGCACGTATTATCCACGTGGATCCGCGCTACACACGTACCTCTGCCTTTGCGAACCGCCACATTGGTATTCGCGGTGGCACGGACGTGGTACTGCTTGGTGCAATCATCAAGTATGTGCTGGACAATGACCTGTATTTCCACGATTACGTGGTGAATTACACGAATGCAGCGTCCATTATTTCCTTCGATTTCCAAGACACGGAAGACCTTGAGGGTCTGTTCTCTGGTTATGACTCGGAGACGGGCAAATATGTCACGGATTCGTGGCAGTACGTGCAGAAACCTGAAGGCTCCTCATGGAACGTGGAGAAGGATCCAACTCTTCAGGACCCGAACACTGTCTTCCAGATTTTGAAGCGTCACTACTCGCGCTATACCCCGGAGTTGGTGGAGGAAACCTGCGGTATTTCGCAGGAGGATTTCCACTACCTGGCTAACTCCATCGCGGAGAATTCCACGCCGGAACGCACGACCTGTTTTGCTTATGCACTGGGCTTTACCCAGCACACTTTGGGCGCTCAGTTCATCCGCACGGCGGCAATCTTGCAGCTGCTCATGGGTAACGTCGGGCGTCCGGGTTCGGGCATCATGGCGCTGCGTGGACACGCTTCGATTCAAGGATCGACGGATATTCCAACGCTGTTCAACTCGTTGCCAGGCTACCTTCCCATGCCGCATGTGGACCAAGCGAACTGGAGCGAATACCTCGATTCCTTCCGCAAGGACGACCAGAAGGGCTTCTGGCAGATAGGTGAAAACTATGCCGTGTCCTTGATGAAGTCCTACTGGGGCGACGCCGCCACTGAGGAAAACGAGTGGGGCTTTAACTTCATGCCGCGCTTGTCTGGTGCGCATTCGACGTACGAGACACTTCTCGCCATGCTGCGCAAGGAGGTGGAAGGCTACCTTGTCTTTGGCCAGAACCCTGCGGTTGCCCAGTCCAACGGTGGTATGCAGCGTCGCGGTCTAGCCTCGTTGAAGTGGCTGGTCGTGCGTGATTTCCAGGAGATTGAGACCGCATCCTTCTGGAAGGACTCCCCAGAAATCAAGAATGGCGAGCTTAAGACCGAAGAGATTGGCACTGAGGTCTTCCTCATGCCGGCAGCTACCCACGTGGAGAAGTCCGGTACCTTTACCCAGACTCAGCGCATGGTGCAGTGGCGCTTCCAGGCGACCCCACCGCCGGGCCAAGCACGCAGTGAGGCGTGGTTCTTCTACCACTTGGGTAAGAAGATTAGGGAGCGCCTCGCGGACTCCACTGACCCGCGCGATCTGCCGATTAAGGCTGTGACGTGGGATTACACGGAGGACGAGCACGGCGACCCGAGCTCGGATGAGATCCTGCGTGAAATCAATGGCTACTACCTCGATGGGCCGAAGAAGGGCCAGCTCCTGCCGGCCTTCACAGAGATGCGTGCCGATGGCTCGACGTCTGGCGGATGCTGGATTTACACCGGCGTGTACAAGGACGGCATCAACCATGCCGCGAAGAAGGTGCCGGGCTCCGAGCAGAACGAAGTTGCACTCGACTGGGGCTGGGTCTGGCCGGCTAATCGCCGCATCCTGTACAACCGTGCCTCCGCGAAGCCGGATGGAACCCCATGGTCGGAGCGCAAGAAGTACGTGTGGTGGGATGAAGCGCAAGGCAGGTGGGTCGGCGACGACGTACCGGATTTCCCAGCCACGAAGCGCCCAGACTATGTTGCGCCCGTGGATGCCGTAGGCCCGGATGCTCTTAACGGTGATGATCCATTCATCATGCAAGCAGACGGCCTGGGTTGGCTCTTTGCTCCCAAGGGGTTGTCCGATGGTCCGCTGCCGACTCACTACGAGCCGCAGGAATCCCCGGTCACCAATGCGCTGTACAAGCAGCAGCAATCGCCAACTCGCCTGACCATTAAACGTGAGGACAACCTCTCGCGCCCGGACCCAGGGGAGTACGGCGCGGACGTTTTCCCGTTTGTGTTCTCCACGTACCGTCTGACGGAGATGTACACCTCGGGTGCGATGTCGCGCCGTCTGCCGTTCTTGGCGGAGCTGCAGCCAGGTTTGTTCTGCGAGGTGGATAAGGACTTGGCAGCAAAGCGTGGCCTGGCCAACGGCGAGTGGGCCACCATCGTGTCGCCGCGTGGCGTCATCGAAGCGCAGGTTCTGGTGACTGATCGCATGGAGATGCTCACCATTAATCGTGAGGAGTTCCACCAGATTGGTCTGCCGTATCACTACGGAGAATCGGAGACGACCGATGTGGCTGGTGACGGTGCCAATGATCTGTTGGGCCTAACCCTGGAACCGAACGTGTTCATTCAGAACTCCAAGGTGGGTGCCTGCGATATTCAGCCGGGACGTCGCCCGCGTGGAGAAGCACGTGTCAAGCTATTGCGGGAGTACCAAGAAAGAGCCAACCTGACTGTGGAATCCGGCAACCAGGTTCTCGACGTCGGTGATGAATTCACCACTGAAGGACAGGCAACTGAGGACAACACCGGTGATGATTCCACCGCAGGCAACGTGGCTGATTACGAAGGCAAGGAGGGATAGACACCGTGGCTAATGCATTAACGGAAAAAGCCGACAAGCACGGCTACGAGTCCTACCAGCGAATGGCCTTCTTTACCGATACCTCCATTTGTATTGGATGTAAGGCCTGCGAGGTGGCGTGTAAAGAGTGGAACCGCAACCCAGTGGAGGGCTATGCGGTGACCGGTAACTCTTATGACAACACCGGTTCCTTAGGCGCAAACACGTGGCGTCACGTGGCGTTTGTTGAGCAGAACAACGAGCGCATTGAACAGGCACGTGAGGAGGGCCGCCAGCTCATCTCGCTGGGTATGCCGACGAGTAAAGCACCGACGACGCCACCAGATACCGACGACTTCCGCTGGCTCATGTCCTCCGATGTGTGCAAGCACTGCACCAACGCGGGCTGCCTCGATGTCTGCCCGACGGGTGCGTTGTTCCGTTCGGAGTTCGGCACAGTCGTGGTGCAGGATGACGTGTGCAATGGCTGCGGTACCTGTGTGGCCGGCTGCCCCTTCGGCGTGATTGAGCGCCGCGATGATGGAGGCGTCACGCTTAAAGCAGATAAGACAGCCACCGTGGACTATGAGGTACCTGATCACGCGGGCGTGAACGTGTTGGCCAAGCTCAAGCAGCTCAAGCCACAGGGCCCAGACCACGTGCCGGGACAGTCCATGCCTATTAAGAACCTCGGCGTGGCCCAGAAATGCACCATGTGTTACGACCGACTCAAGATTGGTGAACAGCCCGCCTGCGCGAAGACATGTCCTACGGATTCCATCCAGTTCGGACCCTATGAGGAGATGCTTGCTGCAGCGCAGGAACGCGTTCGCGTGCTGCACGAGCAAGGGCTTACTGAGGCACGTCTGTATGGAGCGAATAGCGAGGATGGCGTCGGCGGTACCGGTTCCATCTTCCTGCTGCTGGATTCGCCGGAGGTCTATGGTCTGCCGCCCGATCCTCGCGTGCCCACGGCAGACTTGCCGCAGATGTACAAGACCGCGGTGAAAGCCATCGGAGGAATGGCACTCGCCGTAGCAGGAGCATTCGTGATGGGAGGCCGCAAGTGAGCGAGTTTGATGAGTACCGCCCGCCGCAAGAGCCACGTCGCTTTCGCGGCAAAAAAGGTGCTAAGAAGCGTAAGCGGGTAGGCGCTGGCGCCCAGGACGGCTCCAAAGAACAGCGCATGGCGGAGGACTTCGAGTTCACTTCCTATTACGGCAAACCCGTGGTCAAGGCTCCGCCCTGGGAGTGGCCGATTGGTGGCTACCTCTTCCTTGGTGGCCTCGCGGGCGGTTCGGCTCTGCTGGCTACTGGTGCGCAGGCGACGGGTAATAAGGAATTGCGCCGTTCGACGAGGCTGACGGCCTTTTCGGCGGCGTCGGTAGGCTCGGTGTTCTTGATTCTGGACTTGGGTCGCCCGGAGCGCCTCCTTAACATGTTCCGCGTGTTTAAGGTGACCTCACCGATGTCTATCGGCTCGTGGATTCTGGGGAGTTTCGCCTCGGCTGCCGCACTCCCTGCGGCTGTGGAAGCTGATGAACTGGTCGGGGGAGTGCTTCCCGCTAAGGTTCGGGGTCTCCTTGATAAGGCAGCTGGTCCGGCTGGCGTGGTGGCCGGAGTATTCGGTGGTCCGCTGGCCGGATACACCGCAGTCTTGCTGGCGAATACCTCGAATCCGACGTGGAATGATGCGAAGAAGCATCTGCCGTACGTGTTCGTGTCCTCAGCATCGGCAGCCGCATCAGGAGCTGCCATGGTGTTCACCCCAGTAGAGAGTGCCGCGCCCGCACGTGTTCTTGGCATGACGGCCGCTGCGAGTGACCTGGTCGCCACGCGGTTTATGGAAGACAACATGGAGCCCGAGCCCAAGCGCCCGCTGCATGAGGGGATTCCAGGAAAGCTCATGAAGGCTTCCGAGGCGCTCATCGCAGCTGGCGGCGTGGGATCCGCAGTAGCGGCGCTGACGAAATCGCGGGCGGTAGCGGTAGTTTCGGGCCTAGCGCTGATGGCGGGCTCAGCCTGCACACGTTTTGGCGTGCTTAACGCTGGATTGGAAGCGGTGAAGGATCCGTCGACGACCATCGGGCCGCAGAAGCGCCGCGCGGAGGCCCGCCGCAGGGCAGAGGGCCTGAAGCGCTCGACGGTGACTAGCGGATAGTAATCCCGGAGCCTTCCACGGTGCGGCCGATGACCGGGTAACCGGGAACCTCGCCGATGACGAGCAGGCCGCCCGAGGTCTGGGCGTCGGCGAGGAAAACGAGGTCCTCCTCGCTGAGCTCGGTGTCGAGGTGGGAGCGTACCCACTCCAGGTTGCGGCGCGAGCCGCCCGGGATGAACCCTTCTGCCAGGGCTTCCTTCGCGCCCTCAACGGCAGGAACAGCGGAGAAGTCGAGCTCCGCACCGATTCCGGAGGCACGGCACATCTTGTAGAGGTGCCCCAACAGTCCGAAGCCGGTGACGTCGGTGGCGGCACGTACCCCGGCTGCTACCGCGGCAGCGGCCGCATCGCGGTTCAGCGTGGTCATAGAGTCCACCGCGGCCTGGGAGACCTCGCCGGTGGCCTTGTGTTTATTGTTGAGGATGCCCACGCCAATCGGCTTGGTCAGCGTGATGGGAAGCCCGGCCTCGGCGGCGTCGTTGCGCAAGATTTTGTCCGGGTGGACGATGCCCGTGGCCGCCAAACCATAGGTGGGTTCCGGAGCAGTGATGGAGTGACCACCGGTGATGGAGATGCCGGCTTGAGATGCCACGTCCATTCCACCGCGCAGGACCTCGCGCAAAATGTCGAGGCCAAGCACCTCGCGCGGCCAGCCGACGAGGTTGATGGCGGTAATGGGGGTGCCGCCCATGGCGTAGACGTCGGAAAGCGCATTGGCAGCGGCGACACGGCCCCAGTCGTATGGATCGTTGAGCATCGGCGTGAAGAAGTCCGCGGTAGAGATGACCGCGAGACCATCTGGGATGCGCACGGCGGAGGCATCGTCGCCGTCGTCAAGCCCGACCAACACGTTGGGGTCTGCGGTGCCCACGAGTCCCTCAACGGCAGACTCGAGTTCGCCCGGGGGAATCTTGCATGCACAGCCGCCACCGGCGGCAAAGGACGTTAGTTTAATGTCAGTCATAAGTACTACTTTAGCCACGTGTAAGGTGAGCAGGCGGAGGCGTACGTGTCCTGGTGGGCGCCCCGGTCTTCAAAACCGGTGAGGCCGAGCATCTCGGTCTGGCAGGTTCGATTCCTGTCCGTCTCCGCCATCCGCGCAGCTAGGAGGACCCATGACGACAGACCCCCGCCGCTTCATCCCCAAGATGGATGTGATCCTCCAGTATCCGGCAGTGCAGGCAGCGCACGAGCGCGTGGCGCCGTACAGGGTTCGTGCGGTTATTGACGCTGTGCTTGACGACGTCCGCTCCGCCTCCCTCGCGCCCTCCCAGATTGAGGAGGAGCTGGCTGCGAGGCTAGAGGATGTACGGCCCTATTCTTTGAGTCCGGTCATTAATGCCACAGGCGTTATTGTTCACACGAACCTGGGCCGCGCCCCGTTGCCGCCCGCAGCGGTCGATGCACTCGTGGCGGCGGCGTCTTACACAGATGTCGAAATGGATCTGGACAGTGGGCTGCGCTCCAGAAACAGGGGCCGCGCAGCTACTGAGGCGGTACTGGCCGCGTGCCCTGGCGCGGAGGACGCGCTCGTGGTGAACAACGGTGCGTCCGCGTTGCTGTTGGCTACGGCGGCGCTGGCGCCCGGCAAGGAGGTCATTATCTCGCGCGGGGAGCTCATCGAGATCGGCGCGGGCTTCCGGCTTCCGGAGCTCATCGAATCCACGGCTACGCGGCTGCGCGAGGTGGGAGCGACGAACCGTACGCACCTGGCCGATTATGAGCGCGCCTTGGGGGAGAAGACGGGCGCGATTCTCAAAGTGCATCCTTCGAACTTTCTCATCAGCGGCTTTACCTCTTCGGTGTCTGTGGCGCAGTTGCGTCAACTGACGGACTTGCCGCTTATTGCGGATATCGGTTCGGGACTACTCACGCCGGATGAGGTGCTTCCCGACGAACCCTCCGCGAGCGAGGCCCTGCGCAATGGCGCCGACGTGGTGCTTTTCTCTGGGGACAAGCTGCTCGGAGGCCCGCAGGCAGGCGTGCTCGTAGGGACGAAGGAGGCCATTGCTGCCTGCAAGAAACACCCGCTGGCACGGGCGGTGCGTATTGACAAGCTACGCCTCAATGCCTTGGAAGCGGCTATTTCTACCTCGACCAACGCGGTGCACGAGGCGCTGCATATTTCTGCCGAGCGCCAAAAGGAGCGCACTGCGAGGATTGCCGCCGCGGTCGGGGCAGACGTCGTCGAGCACGACGGGCGCGTGGGCGGCGGCGGTGCCCCGGAGGTGCCACTGCCCGGTTGGGCCGTGGCGTTGCCGGAAGACCTGGCGCGTCCGCTGCGTTTGGGGGCCACACCTGTGGTGGCACGCGTGAGCCAAGGGCACTGCCTTGTGGACGTGAGGTGCGTGCCAGAGAGCCAGGATGCGGAGCTCATTGCTGCGATTCAGGCGGTGATGTAGGTGTTTGTCGTTGCTACCGCGGGCCACGTGGATCACGGCAAGTCCAGCTTGGTGAAGACGCTGACCGGCATGGAGCCGGATCGGTGGGACGAGGAACAGCGTCGCGGGCTCACTATTGACTTAGGGTTCGTGTGGACCAGGCTGGACTCCGGCGCGGACGTGGCCTTTGTGGATGTACCGGGCCACGAGAAATTCCTGGGCAACATGTTGGCCGGAGTGGGTCCGGCCCCCGTGGTGCTGTTCGTCGTCGCTGCCGACGAAGGCTGGCAGGCGCAGTCCACCGACCATCGCGATGCGCTGCGCGCGCTCGGCGTGCAGCATGGCATGGTGGCGCTGACCCGTGCCGATAAGGCGGATAAGACGCGCCGAGCAGAGGTTGCAGCACAGGTCCGGGCAGAGCTGGCTGGCACACAGCTGGCTGATGCCCCCGTGATTGAGGTGTCGGCGAAGACGGGGGAGGGCGTCGATAAGCTGCGAGCGTCTTTAGATGCTCTCCTTGCTGGCATGCCAGCGCCGGAGAAGGATGCCCGGGTGCGGCTTTGGGTAGACCGTGCGTTTAGTGTCAAAGGCGCGGGCACCGTGGTGACGGGAACGCTGGCGGCGGGCACACTCGCGGTGGGCGATGAACTCATGCTGCGAGATCGAAAGGCCGCGGTCCGAGGACTGCAGAGTGAGAATGCTTCCGTGCCCTCGGTGGGGCCGGTCTCTCGCGTGGCGGTGAACCTCCGCGGGGTAGATGCGGACGAGATTCATCGCGGTGATGCGCTGCTCAGTCCTGGTGCATGGCGCGTACTTGAGTCGGTGGATGTGCGGCGCACGTTTGGTACTGATATGGCTGAGCTGCCTCGAAACCTTGTGGTCCACACTGGCACTGCTGGAGTAGGCGCGCGGCTGCGGCCTTTAGGCGGCGAGTTCGCGCGGTTGACTCTTGATACTCCGTTACCGTTGACTCTGCTCGATAGATTTGTCGTGCGTAGCCCCGGTGGGCGGCACGTGGTGGCCGGAGTAGAGGTCGTGGATGTGCACCCAGCTCCGCTTACTCGGCGCGGAGACGCAAAGAAGCGAGCAGAGCAGCTGGCAAAGGTGATGCCTCAGGACCCGGCCGATTGGCTAAAGCGTAGCGGCTACGACCGCGTGGACAACCTCATCCGCGATGGGTTTTCCATATCGGAGCAGCCAGCAGGAATCATTGAGTTTCGGGATTGGTGGATCTCCGCTGGCCAGGTTTCCCTCTGGAAGCAGGAGTTGCTGCGCGCGGTGACGGAGCATTCAGAGGCCAACCCGCTTGCGCCGGGGCTGCCGCGGCCAGCTGCCATGGATTCCTTGCAGCTCACTGAACCCGCACTTCTGGGACTAGCGGTGGCAGCGGCCAAGGTCGAATCGGTCGACGGCGTGCTCCGCCTGCCAGGTCAGAGTGTGGATTTGGGGTCAGCAGAAAAAGGCGTGGCCGAGCTCGAGCGCCGCTTGCGCGATGAGCCTTTTGCAGCACCGGAAGCTGAAGACCTTAAGGACCTAGGTCTGGGTGCCAAAGAGCTTGCCGCAGCCGAGCGCGCCGGGCGTTTGCTCCGACTGTACGGGGGAGTGGTGTTGCTGCCCTCCGCGCCCCGTGAAGCACAGGCTGTGGTTGCCAAGCTGGAGCAGCCTTTTACGCTTTCGGCTGCGCGCAAAGCGTTGGGGACGACGCGCCGGGTTGCTATCCCGCTGCTAGAGCACCTTGATTCGATTGGGGTGACTCGCTTGGTAGACGGGCAGCGGACGGTGCGCTAGGTGCTGGTGGGCGGCTGCTTAGCAGTAGAGCGCGGTGCCTGGCGTGATGGCTGGGGAGCACTGGCTCGGTACTAGGAGCAAAGGAACCAAAGTAGGGGAACCATTTGTGGGGTGGTTTCGGAGAAGCCCAGGTCGAAGCGTAAGGATAAGTGCATAAGGTACTAGTTAAAAGGTGCCTATGGTCTCTCATTGCAATGAGAGGATGCCTTCAAAGTTAAGAGAGCACTCTAGGCATGAGCGTCTGGCAACTTAACGGATATCGTTATTGACGGATTCCGTTATGTTTTGTAGATTGAGTACATGATTCAGTCGTTTGCTAACCGAGACACCGAGCTTGTCTGGTTGCGCCAAGCGTCACCCCGGATCGATTCAAGAATTCACAAGACTGCAAATAGAAAACTTCATCAGCTTGATGCAGCAGTTTCCCTGCAATCGCTGCGTGTTCCGCCGGGGAACCGATTGGAAGCTTTGAAAGGTGATCGAAAGGGGATGTACAGCATTCGAGTCAATCAACAATGGAGGATTACTTTTCGCTGGACCGAAGCGGGCCCGGCGGATGTGGCAATAGAGGATTATCACTAAGGAACGGCATGAGTACCAAGTTGTATCCACCTATTCATCCTGGAGAAGTACTCAACGAAGACTTCATTAAGGCATTTGGGATTACCCAGCATAAGTTAGCTATGGCCATTGGAGTCCCTCCGCGCAGGATTAACGAGATCGTCCACGGCAAGCGCGGAATTACAGCAGACACTGCGCTGCGTTTAGGAAGGTATTTCGGGGTAGAACCGCAGTTCTGGGTGAACTTGCAAGGACGATACGAGCTCGAAATAGCAGAGGATTCAATCGCTGAAGAAGTCAGCAGTATTAAGCCGCTCGAAGTGGCCTGAGTGCAAGATTCAGTAACGCGAACGGTTCGACTGCACGCGGCCGCCGGAGTGTGAGTGAACGGAACGTCGGCTGCCGACATCGGGGTCGTCGCTTCCCCAGGAATCTTCAGCCCATATTGCAAAATCACGATCGGCGTATCGCTTCTGGCGAGTGGCCATATGCTCCATCCGACGATTGTAGCGACGCTTTGAGGTTTCAATGCGCTCGGACTCGGTTTGTGTTGAAGGCTGACTGTTACGGTTGTTGCGCTTCTTGTTGGCCATTGTGTGACTCCTGAACGCTAGAGTGACTGCATGTATGTGATGGGTAACTCTACATTTGCTAGCGGGATATTGTCTTGAACTCGAGATGGACAGGCAGAGGAACCAAAGTAGGGGAACCATTTGTGGGGCGGTTTTGGAGAAAGCCCAGGTCGAAGCGTAAGGAGAAGTGCATAAAGTACTTGTTAAAAGGTGCTTTTGCCCCCTTGGTGGTAGGCGAGCGGTGGCGGGGAAGCTGTGGCAGGAGGGCGCTAAGCGTTCGGGGAGATGAAGGTGCGCGGGCCGGTGGGAAGCGGGGATGCGAGAGGGTCAGCCGGGACGGTGACCTCCCAGTCGGCGGTGAGGTCGAGAACAGGCGGAATGGCGGGGTGATCCGGCGAAAGCGGCAGCGGGGGAAGCGCGGGGGAAAAGAGCGCGCTGGTATCGAGGGGCAGGTCGACGGCCAAGCGGCCGGAAGCGGCATAAGCGCGGGCGGCGAGAGTTACGCCGGAAGAGGCGGCAGCCTCGAAGGCAGCGGCGAGGGCGGGGGAGTCGCTTAGAGATGTGCACGGGCCAAGGACGAGATCGCCGTGGGTAGCGAGCACTGTGTCGTCGAGGACGACGAGGGAAACAATGAGCTGTTGGGTGCCCATCTCGCGGAGTTGATGGGCGGTGAGCTGGCCGGCGGAGACGTCGATAAGCGCGCCGTGCCCGCCGGTGACCAAGGCGGTGCCTTCCGGCTGGTTGTTTGCGGGAATCATCCAGGGATCAAGGCCGAGGGCGACTGCCACGTCGACAGCACCGTCGATAATCTCGACCGTCGCATGCGTCGACGGCGTCAGGCCGGTCGAACGCAGACGAGCAAGTGAGGGATACTCCGCGGACTCCTCGCCATCGAGTGCTCCCAAGAAGCCAAAAGGCGAGCGGATGCGCCAGCCGCGGGTGGCGGGGTCGGGGATGAGGGAGACGTCGACAAGCACAGGCTCCGATGCCAACCCCGGGATGCTCAACGCGGTGCTGAGACTGACGTGGTCGAGGACCGCCACGTGCTCAACACCGAAGTAAGAGGGGGCCAGCGGGTACAGCGCCATGGTTGTGCGAAGTCACCTCGTGTTGTTGGGGGGAAGGGTGGACTTTATCAATCTTACGCAGAGGGGGAATCATCTCTGTGGCGACGTCCACGGACGACGACTCAAAAGCGCTATAGTTTCCCACTATGGATCTAGCCACCGTCGCTTTCGCATTTGGCCTCGTGCTCTTTTCTGGCTTGTCGACGTCCATCGGGGGCGCGTTGGCCGTCGGAAAGCGCGAGCCAGGCCCGGGGTTTATGGCCACTGCCCTGGGCCTGTCTGCGGGAGTGATGCTCTACGTGTCCTTTATGGAGATTCTCCCGGAAGGCATCGCCAAGCTGGGGGAGGCCTCCGGAACCGAAAAAACTGCCACCTGGCTGGGGGTCATCGCGTTCTTTGTCGGTATTGCCGTCATCGCCATCATTGACCGTGCCGTGCCGGAGGAAATCAACCCGCACGAGCCGGCGACGACGGAGGAAGAAGCACGCCGCAGGAGACTCATGAAGACAGGTGTCTTCACCGCCTTTGCCCTGGCGCTGCACAACTTCCCCGAGGGTTTTGCTACGTTCCTCTCCGGCTTGGAGGCCCCTGAAATTGCGATTCCGATCGCCGTGGCCATTGCCATTCACAATATTCCGGAAGGCATTGCCGTGGCGGTGCCTCTGCGCGCGGCGACGGGCTCGCGGAAGAAAGCCTTCTGGTGGGCCACCATTTCAGGTCTCGCGGAGCCTGTCGGTGCGCTCATCGGCTTTGCTATTCTTATGCCCTTTATTGGGCCGGCGACGATGGGCTTTAGCTTCGCCGCCATCGCCGGCATCATGGTCTTCATCTCTCTCGATGAGCTTCTGCCCACCGCGGAGGAGACCGGCAAGCATCACTTCGCCATTTACGGGCTCATCGCCGGCATGGCCATCATGGCGGTATCGCTGATGTTGTTTATGTAGGCGCTACTTCACGCGCTCAGCGGTGGCCTTGACCGCCATGATGACGGTGGCCACGACTGTGCCCAGAATGAGGCCGAAGACCATGGACATGCCGGTATCCGCCAGCCAGGTCAGCGCGCCATTGCTGATGTTTTCGGTGACACCGTGGATGAAGCCATAGGGCTGCTCCGCACCGAACTCATGCAGACCCTTAATGACGATGTGGCCACCGACCCACAACATGGCGGCGGTACCGATGACACCGATGATGTCGAGGACCACGGGCATACCTTTGACCAAGGCGGTGCCGAGAGCGGACTCGCCGTTGTTACGCTCAAGGAGGCCCATGCCGATGTCATCCATTTTCACCAGGACCGCGACCGCGCCATAAACGCCGAAAGTCAGGATGATGCCCACAATGATAAGGGACGCCAAGCGCATCCAGAAGGGCTGATCTATGACTTCGTTGAGCGAGATGACCATGATCTCCGCGGAGAGAATAAGGTCGGTCGTAATAGCGGAGCGCACCAGGGAATCCTCGGCGCTTGCGCCTTCTTCCCGGACGGGCTTCTTTTCTTCCTCGCCGCGGTGGAAGAGGACATGGATAATCTTTTCCGCGCCCTCGAAGCAAAGGTAGGTGCCGCCGCACATGAGAATCGGGGTGAGGGCCCACGGAGCGATCCAAGAGAGGATTAGCGCGATGGGCAAAATGATGATGAGCTTGTTGATGAGCGAGCCCTTGGTGATGCGCCAAATCATGGGCAGCTCGCGCTGCGGTTTCACACCATCAACGAACTGTGGGGTCACGGCTGCATCGTCGACGACCACACCGACGGACTTCATGGAGGTCTTGCCTGCCAGTGCCGCCACGTCATCAACGCTGGAGGCAGCGGAGCGGGCGATGAGGGCGATGTCGTCAAGCAGGGCGAACAGGCCACCGGCCATGGTTTACATCCTTTTGAGGTAGGGAGAAAAGTGCTTTCCCTAGGTTACTCGGCCGGGACGAGTTCCACATTTTCAGCCCACGTGAGCTCCATGCCCAACGTGCGCAGCCAGTTCATGGCGTCATCGCCATAGCGCGTAATACCTTCGACGGCCGTGAGGGTACGTTCCATGGCGCGCTCGGCCTCTTCGGCGCTGATGAGTCCCGTGGAGGTGGCGGCGGCGAGCTCGTCGATATCGAGCACGTCGACCGGCTCGCCGGAAGTGGAGACCAGGTCAACATAAAGATCGCGCGTGGTCCACACGTCGCCGTCAATATCGATATCGGCGACATCAAAGTAGAAGTCCTGCTCCACTTCAACGCCTTCGCGGAAGTGGAAGATGCTGGCGCGCAGGCCGAGTTCCGGCAGGAGCCACGATTCGAGGTAGCCAAAGCGCGGGTGGTTGGCGCCGCGGGCCATGTAGAGGCCGAAGTCGGTGACGCGGTAGGTGTCTACCTCGCGCAAAAATCCTTTGGGGTCAACGTTAGTGTTGTCCGCCGTATTAAAGGTCTCCTGCTTGACTGGATGAAGATCAGTACTCATTAGTTCACCTCGAGGAAGGCCGCGGTGGGTGGGAAGGAACATGAGGAATCAGCAGTGTTGACCGAACCAGACAGGATTGCCACGACCGTGCCCTTACCAGTGCTGGCGCGGCCAGAAACAGTCGTGGGGCCATCGGCGTTGATGCCGTTGTTGAACAGCGGAGTGGTGCCAAACTGGAACGTATCCAGGTTGAACCACTGGACGTTCATTGCGCCCTGCTGCTCAGCTGCGGTGGGCGTGCCCAAGGCGGTGAAGAGGAAGACGGTTTCGCCTTCCCCGGCGCCGGGAGCGGGGATATCGGTAGGGCCGGGTACAGCGATGGCCGAACCGACCGAATCGCCCTGCCCGCCGATGCACTGCGCGGAGACCGTAGGCCAGTAGAACTGACGGAAGGCGGGGTTATTGCCCTCCGGCATGGCCACGCCACCTTCACCGTCTTCACCAGCAGTGAAATTGAGGGCGGTGAGGATAGCGCTACGGGCATCCTGGGGGATCCATGGCTGTGCGGCGAAAGCGCGGACGCGTTCCTGAGTCTCCGGGGTGGGGCGGCCGAGGCTGTCCAGCGGGTTGCTGCTGTGTGCAGCAGTGGCCAGGGAGGAGAGATCGGGTGCGTCAGCATGCGCAGGGGTGACGCTGAGCAGGCCCAGCATCGCAGCAGCAGTGATTCCGGCTAGGCCGCGATGGGCGGCGCTGCCGGTGGAGTGCTGTTCGTTGAGAGCCATGGACATCCTTGTGTAGAAGACGGCGCGCGCAAACAACATTAGTCACACGCGCCACAACAGTATCTGCTGTCACGATATTCACTTTTTTGGCGTAGTCAACTCGAAACGAGCTCTACTGTGGGGTATGTCGGCACTCGATATGAATTCGTTACACAAGGGGCGCGATGCTGCATGGATGTGGGGGAGCGAGTATATTTAAGGGCCGTTCACACCGCTAACGCATCATGCTTGAAGGAGCACCCCACACGTGAGTAATACTGAGTTCCGTAACGTAGCCATCGTCGCACACGTTGACCACGGTAAAACCACCCTCGTCAACGGCATGCTGGAGCAGTCCGGCGCTTTCGGCGACCATGGCGAACACTCGGATCGCGTCATGGACTCCAACGATCAGGAGCGCGAGCGCGGCATCACCATTCTGGCCAAGAACACCGCCATTCACCGAAAGGGCCTAGGCAAGGATGGCGGGGATCTCATCATCAACGTCATCGATACCCCGGGCCACGCCGACTTCGGTGGCGAGGTCGAGCGCGGTATTTCCATGGTGGACGGCGTCGTGCTGCTTGTCGACGCCTCCGAAGGCCCCCTCCCGCAGACTCGCTTCGTCCTCACCAAGGCCCTCGAAGCGAAGCTGCCGGTGATCATCTGCGTCAACAAGACCGACCGTCCCGATGCCCGCATCGACGAGGTTGTCGGCGAGGCTCAGGATCTGCTGCTGGAGATTGCCGCCGGCCTCGAAGATGAGGAAGCTGCTGCGGCCGCTGAGGAGCTTTTGGATCTGCCGGTTCTCTACGCTTCTGGCCGCGAGGGCAAGGCTTCCACCGAGAACCCGGGCGACGGCAACGTCCCAAATGCTGAGGATCTGCAGGCGCTTTTCGACGTCATCTACGACGTCCTCCCCGAGCCCTCCGCCTCCGTCGACGGTCCGCTGCAGGCACACGTGACCAACCTGGACTCCGATGACTTCCTGGGCCGTATTGCTCTGCTGCGCATCTACTCCGGCACCATCAAGAAGGGCCAGCAGGTGGCCTGGATTCACTACGATGATGAAGGCGAGATGCACACCAAGACCGTCAAGGTGGCAGAGCTGCTGCGCACCGTCGGTTTCCAGCGCCAGCCCGATACCGAGGCTATCGCCGGTGACATCGTTGCCATCTCCGGTATTTCCGACATCATGATTGGTGACACCATCGCCGACGTCGAGGACCCGAAGCCGCTGCCGCGCATCAAGGTTGATGAGCCGGCCATCTCCATGACCATTGGTGTTAATACCTCCCCAATGGCTGGTCAGGGCGGCGGCGACAAGCTCACTGCCCGCATGGTCAAGGCCCGTCTGGACCAGGAGCTCATCGGTAACGTGTCCATCAAGGTGCTGCCGACGGACCGCCCGGATGCCTGGGAGGTTCAGGGCCGCGGCGAGATGGCTCTGTCCGTGCTCATTGAGAACATGCGTCGCGAAGGTTTCGAGTTGACCGTCGGCAAGCCGCAGGTGGTCACCCAGGTTATCGATGGCAAGACCATGGAGCCCTACGAGATGCTCACCATCGATTCCCCTTCAGAGCACCAGGGAGCCATTACCCAGCTGCTGGCTGGTCGCAAGGGCCAGATGCAGTCCATGGACGTCCGCGAGGGCGACTGGGTCCGCATGGTCTTCCGCATCCCTGCCCGTGGCCTGATTGGTTTCCGCACGCAGTTCCTGACCGAGACCCGCGGTGCTGGCATCGCCAACTCCATCTCCGACGGCCTAGACGTCTGGGCTGGCGAAATCAAGGCCCGCCCAACCGGCTCGCTCGTGGCTGACCGCTCCGGCCAGATCACCGCTTACGCTCTGCAGCAGCTGGCCGACCGCGGCGACTTCTTCGTCGAACCGGGTATGGAGGCCTACGAGGGCATGGTCGTTGGTGCTAACAACCGTGATGAGGATATGGACATCAACATCACGAAGGAAAAGAAGCTCACCAACATGCGCTCCGCCACCGCTGATGCCACCGTCACCTTGGCCAAGGCGAAGTCCCTGTCCCTCGATGAGGCGCTCGAATTCTGTGGCAACGACGAGTGCGTCGAGGTTGGCCCGAAGGTGCTGCGCGTGCGCAAGGTCGAACTCTCCGCGACCGACCGCAAGCGTGCCGCTGCTCGCGCGAAGCAGCTGAACAAGTAAAGCGTTGAAGGTGTGGTGGCGTGGTCCGTTTCTCCCGGTTGCTGGCTGCGTGTGTGCTGGTCAGCGGGTTGAGCGCTTGCCAGGCTAATCCTGGACCACCGCCCGTCGTGGAGGCGGACGAGCAAAGTTCTTCGCCCACCGAGTCGACTACGGAAAGCCCCACCCCAGAGGAGGTGCCGGAGGAAGACGAGCTGCCTGAACGCAGCACCGTGGCCATTGGCGTGGACCCGCTGCGGGGCGGCCTCAATCCGCACCTCATAGCGAATAACTCTGAATTGGTGAGCCAGATTGCGGAGCTCGTCCTTCCCTCCGCCTTCCACGGCGATGAGATGGATACGGACGTGCTGGAATCGGCAGAGGAGGTTGATGACCCAGATAACGTCGCCATGCGCGTGCGGTACACCATTGCCGGGCCCGCACAGTGGTCGGACGGCACGCCTATCAGCGGCTCGGATTTCCACTACCTGTGGTCACAGATCACCCGCACACCCGGAGTCAATATGGCCTCGGGGTATCAGGCAATCTCGGCGGTGAGGACGTCGGGAAGCGGCCGCGTTGTAACGGTGGACTTTAAGCAGCGCGTCGATGATTGGCACAAACTCTTTGCCCATTTGCTGCCCTCGCATTTGCTCGTGGACAAGGAGTTTGCCTCGGTCCTCTCGGAGGGTATTCCGGCTTCGGCTGGGCGCTACATGGTGGCCGGCATGGACCGCAGCCGCGGTGTCATCACGCTGAATCGCAATGACCGCTTCTGGGGTGAGGACCCTGCGACCATTGACGTCATCCAGCTCCGCGCCCTACGAGATACCACCCAGGCTGTGAATATGCTGCGCTCGCACCAGATTGGGTTTGCGGATTTTACTCCGCAGCAGACCAGTCTGGAGAGTCTGAGCCTGCTCAACAACGTCAATACCGGGGTAGTGACGCGCCCTCGCCAGTTGCGCGTGCACATGTCCACTCTCGAGGAGGCCTTGCCCGAAGAAGCCCAACGCCGCGCTCTGGCGTCTCTGCTCGACACCGAGCAGATCGCGCGTCTGGCCACCGGTCGTTCCTCCAACTTAGAGCCCGGCCACAATCCTTTTAGCGACCCCGTCGAGCTCTTCCCGCTACGCGAGCGTGCCGGCCGCAAGCCGCTGCGCATCGCCGTCGATCCGCTCAACCCCACTGCGCTGGCGGCAGCGAATACCATCGCGGACGTGTTGCAGTCGAAGGCCATCGACGTCGAAATCGTCTCCGAACGCCTCAGCACCATCACCACGGAGCTGCTCCCCGCAGGCAAGGTGGACGTGGTCCTGGCCTGGGACGAGAATGGCAAAGATTCGTTGAATATGGCGGACTTCTTCACCTGTGCGACGTCGAGTAGCCCCGCAGGTGAGCTCAGCGGCTTCTGCCCCGAGCAGGCCGAGGAAACCGCGGCGAACATCCTCGATGGTTCCCTCGACTCCTTGGCGGCCCAGGAGCGGGTGAAGCAGCTTAATGCGGAGCACGTGCTTTTTGTCCCTCTGCTGAATGAGGTACGAATTCACGCCTTGGGCAAAGGTATCGTGGGGCCCGGACAAAGCATCGAGGACTGGGATTCAGGACTCGTCAGCGCACCGCAGTGGAGGAAAGATGATGACTAAAGATCTCACCGGTTACCGTGTTGTAGCCGTGCATGCACACCCGGATGACGAGGTGCTCTTCACCGGTGGCACCCTAGCGGATATGGCAGCTCGCGGCGCCGACGTCACCGTCATTACCGCAACGTTGGGTGAGGAAGGCGAGGTCATCGGCGAGCCCTACCAGGCTCTGGCGGAAAGTGATCGCCTCGGCGGTTTCCGCGCTTGGGAGCTGAAACGTGCCCTCGACACATTGGGGGTTCGCGGCATCCAGCTCGGCGGGTTCGGACACTTCCGTGATTCTGGCATGGCAGGTTCACCCGCACACGAGAACCCACAGGCGCTGGTTAACCGCGTGGACGAAGCAGCGGACTTGCTCAAGGCCCACCTGCAGCGTTTGCAGCCGCATGCCGTGCTTACCTATGGCCCCGATGGTGGCTATGGCCACCCAGACCACATTGCGGTGCACCGCGCGGTGCATGCGGCCGCGGCGCCAGAGCAGCGCATCTGGTGGGCCATTTTCGAGCGCGCTGCCCACTACCGCGCGCTGGAGTCCATCACTCCGCCGGAGGGCTGGAGCCTGCCGGATAAGGCCTACCTAGATAACTTCACCACCGAAGGATTCGACGTGGCCTATGCGCTTGCCGACGTCCCCCTAGCCTCCAAGCGCGCCGCCATGCTCGCCCACGCCACGCAAATTTGGCTGGCTGATGGCTCGCTCACCCCCGTCAACCCACATGCAGCCCAGGCTGGACTCAGCAACCCCGCTGAAGTACCCGCCGCCTATGCGCTCTCCAACCTGTTCACCATGCCGCTTCTGCGCCACGAGTATTATCAGCTGGGCCAAGGCGCACCGCAGCATTCCTTGCTGGGGGAGAAGTGAGGGAGCGCGCCATCCGCACTGATTTCTCTCGCGGCGAGCAAATAGGCGGCCTCGTATGGCTGGTGTTGGGAGCGCTGTGCTCGCTGACCCTCGAGGTGGTGTACCTCACCGCACGTGTGCCGTGGTTCGGCGGAACCAGCGTTTCTTTCCCCATCACTATCCTCATCGCCTTCTGGTTCAACGGGGTGCTCACGCGCACAGCGCGGTTGTGGAGTGAGAATCCCTACATCGCGGGGCTGCCGGGATTCGCGTGGGTGGGCGGATTCCTCGCATTCATGCTGGGAGGAGCCATTGGCGACGGTTCGTTATTGGCCAATAATATTCTTAGCCTGCTGCTGTTGGCTGCGGGAATCGCGGGTAGCGTTTGGCCATTTTTGAAGCCGGAGTAGCATACTGTTATTCGTAGAAAACCCGTGACACACAGGAGTTTGAACCCCTTATGACTTACACCATCGCGCAGCCGTGCGTCGACATCATGGACCGTAGCTGTGTTGAAGAGTGCCCGGTCGACTGCATCTACGAGGGCAAGCGCATGCTCTACATTCACCCGGACGAGTGCGTGGACTGTGGCGCCTGCGAGCCTGCTTGCCCGGTCGAAGCCATTTTCTACGAGGACGATGTTCCGGATGAGTGGCTCGACTACAACGACGCCAACGCTGCGTTCTTCGATGACCTTGGCTCCCCGGGCGGCGCCGCTGCCCTGGGACCGCAGGACTTCGATGTCCCGATGATCGCCGCACTCCCGCCCCAGAACCAGGAGTAGACCATGAGCCGCACGCCGCTCGGAGATACTCTTCCGGATTTCCCCTGGAACTCCTTGGCCGATGCCAAGAAGAAGGCCCAGGCCCATCCAGACGGAATCGTGGATCTCTCTGTAGGCAACCCTGTCGATCCGGTCGCACCCGGTGTGCAGCTAGCTCTTTCTTCCGTAGCGGAAGCTCCCGGCTACCCGCAAACGCAGGGCACCCAGGAGCTGCGGGAGGCCATCGCGAAGGCCCTAGAACGCCGCTACCACATGCAGGTGGACGCGGTCCTGCCGGTCATCGGCACCAAGGAAGCCATCGCCTGGCTGCCCACCTTGCTGGGCATGCGCGGCCAGACCGTCGCCTTCCCCACGGTGGCGTACCCGACCTACGAAGTCGGTGCCCTTCTTGCTGGTGCTACGCCCCTGCGCGCGGACGAGGACTTCGAGGATGCTTCGCTAGTGTTCATCAACTCGCCGTCGAATCCGACGGGCAAGGTGTTGGGCGTCGAGAAGCTGCGCGAGATCGTCGCCTGGGCGCGCGCGAACAATGCCATCGTGGCCTCCGACGAGTGCTACATGAGCCTAGGTTGGGATGACGCGAACCCGCCCGTATCCATCCTCGACCCGCGGGTCACCGACGGCGATAACACCGGGCTCATCGCTATGCATTCGCTGTCCAAGACCGCGAACATGGCGTCCTACCGCGCCGGGTTCTTTGCCGGCGATAGCACGCTCATCGCGGAGCTGCTGGAACTGCGTAAGCACGCAGGGCTCATCGTTCCGGGCCCGATTCAGGCCGCCATGGTCGCCGCGCTTGACGACGACCCCTCCGAAGCCCTCCAACGCCAGCGCTACGCCACCCGCCGCGCCAAGCTTATGCGCGCGCTGACCGACGCTGGTTTCACCATCGAGCACTCGGAGGCCGGCATGTACCTGTGGGCTACGCGTGGTGAGAATTGCCGGGCGACCGTCGATTGGCTGGCCGAACGCGGCATCCTCGTGGCTCCCGGTGACTTTTATGGACCCGCCGGTGAACAGTATGTGCGCATTGGCTTGAACGGCACTGATGAGCGCATCGCCGCAGCCTCGGCCCGCTTGGCTGCGTAAATGGCCTTTCGCCCACCAGCGCGCGAAGGCATAAGCCCGCGCAAGGTGATGCTCACCGGCATCGTGCCTGCTTCTCCTACCTATTGGGCAGGGGAGGCGGGCGATTCCGCGTTTTCACCCGGGACTCGCTTGGATCCAGGCACTCCATTGCCTGGGCCCACGTTGGCGTGGTATCACCCATCCGTCCCGCGTGAAGAGCCCATTCCCTTTGACTACCGGGTGGTGTATGAGGACGGGGACCTGATAGTCGTCGATAAGCCGCACTTTGTGCCCACGACGTCGAATGGGCGCATCGTGCGCGAAGCCCTGCAGACTCGCCTGCGCGTGGATTTCGGAGAGGACGAGATTGTGCCGCTGCACCGCCTGGATAGGCTGACTGCCGGGCTGGTGTTGTGCTCGCGCAATCCCCGCACTCGGCCGTGTTACCAGCGTCTTTTTCAGGATCGCGCGGTGCTGAAGCATTACCAGGCTCGGGTGGCAGCGCCCTTCTCCTTCGACAGCACGGTGCGGCTGGGCATGCGGCGTGTGCGTGGTGAGCGCAAAGTGCGCGTGGATCCTTCCGGTACTCTTACGGAGACTCGCGTGCGTGCGCGGGGACCGCTTGTCGACGTCTGGCCGCTCACCGGCCATACCCACCAAATTCGTGTGGTGCTCAATCACCTGGGCCATCCGATCGTGGGCGATGATACCTATCCCATCGACCGCGGGCTGGACCTTTATGATTTCTCTTCGCCCTTGCAGCTTGCGCACGTCGCGATGAGCTTTACTGACCCCATAAGTGGCCATGAACGTGCGTTTAAGTGTGTGCGCGGCGCGCGTTTTTAGTTTGCGCTAGGCGAGGGACTAAACTCGTACGAAGTTTTATTCATCAATATTGAGCATTCTGCATGAAGGGTGGGTCCATGGCGGACTTGAGCTTTGCTCGCTTTGCCTCGAACCTTGGCCAGTTCATCAAGTTCGGACTGGTAGGCGGTTCGGGCACGCTGGTCAACATTGCGACCTCCATCGTGGCCGCGAAGTGCGGGTTGGCGTGGTTCGGCGCCACCCCGCATGACGCGATGTTCAACCTCTTTGGCACCCAGTTCCACGTGCGCTGGTTCATGCTTTTTTCCACCATTGCCTTCCTCGTGGCCAATACGTGGAACTACCAGCTCAACCGCATGTGGACCTTCAAGTCCGTGAACAAGGTGTCGTGGTTGCGAGGATTCTTGCCGTTCCTCATCACTGGTATTGGCGCCTATTTGGTAACTCTCGCGGTGCAGTACTTGCTCATGAACCCGACCTCGCCCCTGCAGCTTCCGCCTCATATCTTCGACGACACCACCGGCTTCCGCACGATGTACTACTGGGCGAACGCCATTTCCATCGTCGTGGCCATGCCCATCAATTTTGTGTTCAACAAGCTGTGGACCTTCCGCTCAAAGCCTAAGCAGCCACTCGTGGTCCACGAAACCGAGCCCGCCTAAACGTCATTGCGGCGAGAAGCCGCGTGGCTTCCCGCCGCTTTCTCCCGCCACCCCGCCTCCCTTTGGGCTCACCACCCCGCCTCGCCGCCTCTCCTGCCATCTCGCCTCGCCGCCCTTCGCGCTCACCAGCGTCCGGTCGCGGGGTCTTTGTGCTTCTCCGGTGAGCGCGAAAGACGCGGACCTTCACCCACCACTCCCTTCGCGCTCACGGGAAACGCCCATTCTGCGAGAATCTTGGTTTCGGTGAGCGCGAAGGGCAGGTAGTACCAGAAGGGCAGCCACCACCCGAACGGCAGCCACCACCTTTGGCGCTCACGGGGTTGAGAAAACAGCAACACCCGCCGTCCGCGGTGAGCGCGAAGGGCGGGCCGGAAAAATAAAAGCAGTTAGTCCTCGAGTTCGGCATCGAGGCGGGCTTGATCGCGACGATGCTGGCGACGTCGAATGAAGGGCGTCAAGATTACTACGGTGATAACACCTGCTATGGCGCCAATGAGATAGGAGGTCGGGGAAGGTTCATAGGCGTTAAATGCAATGCCGGCGAACATAACGATGAGCGGCACGAGGTAAAGGGCCATCACTATCCAATTGCGGCTGACGAGTGGTGTGGCGACGCGACGGCGCAGCCACTCCGTACTAATGGTGTTTCCGATGACCGTGGGAACGAGCGCAAGAAGGCAGAGCATGCTCATCTGACCTGGGAGCACCCACGCGAGAACTGCAGCGACGACGAGCTCGAGGAACTGGATTAGGGGTGCAGCAATGGTGCAGGCTTTGTAGAAAGTCTCGCGCTCGTATTCGTCGTGCGAGGCGCGTTCGATTTCTCGAAGAGAGTAGTTGGCAATTGCATTAATCATGTTGATCATCTCCAAAAATTTCTTCGACGGTTTTTCCAAGTTCGCGGCAGATGTCTAGGGCGAGATGCACTGAAGGGGAATAGTTGCCGCGCTCAATGTTCGCGATGGTCTGGCGGGAGACGCCCGCTCGTTCGGCGAGTTCAGCCTGTGATAGCTCGAGCCAGCGTCGCCATTTGCGGACCATGTTGGGGTTGTCGGGCATCGAACCTCCTTTACGGTGTGTCGCGCTTACATAACTCAGTGTAAAGAATAATTGACACTAAGGCAACCGTTGTAGGCATAAATGCCACATCCAATAGGGCTGCGTCACGCACGAGGGCAGTTGCGGTTTTCGACCTTTGAGCAGCTCAAGCGTCGCTTTAATGAGGCCGAGTGCATCATCGAGGTGGTAGCGGATATCGTCGGCAGTAAAGCGCAAAACTGTGTAGCCATGAGCGACAGCCGCATTCTGTTTCGACCGATCAGCCTGAAATACCTCACTACTTTTGTGGTACTGCCAGCCATCAACTTCGATGATGAGTTTGTCAATGAGGAAGTCGAAGCGGTACCCCGCGATGAGCACATTATGCTCCGGGTAAATCCCTTTCGCCCGCAAACTCCGGCTGAGCTCCTGCTCCGACCGGCTATCCGTGCCTATCGGGGTGTTCCGAATCGCCTCCTTAAGCCTTCGAGGCACTCGCCGCATCCTCTGCTGGTCTTTCTCTAAGCGCCCAGGCCCGTCCTTGCCGCGATAATGCTTCTCCAGCAAAGGGCCACTCGCGCCAGCTATTCGACGCGCCGACCACAGCGCCTCGACAACGGGCAAGCCTCCAACCTTGGTTATTGCGCGAAGCCGCGAATGCGTCACGCGAAAAGTCTTCCCCTTAAGAGTTCGCGGTCCCTCTGCTTCTAGCGGAAATGTCAGCTGTCGCCCAAGGTAAATCTCTTGCGCAGTCTTGCCCGTGAAATGAATGTTGCTCAACCCGTGCACCAAAGCTCGCGCGACCGCCAGCGGCGTCCACTCGTCGGTGTAAATCCCTCGATGCACACGGAAGAGCGTGCGCTCACGAAGCCTTTGCTTGATAGCTTCTTTGCTGAGCCCTTGTGCGCGTAATTCTGCGGTAGTCCATGTTCTCATAGGGCCGAAAATAAGCAGTGCTTAGCGACGCCCCCATCACCCCAACCTCAGCCTGTGGACAACTAGCTTCCACGAGCGGCCCCCAGGGCTCGATTGGTGTTCTCCTGTGGATAACTTCCCTTCGCGCTCACCGGCGGGTGGCGGAGTGTGGTAGTGGGGGCCGGTTGTGAGCGCGAAGGGAGGGTAAGCGGCGCGGGGTGGTGCGGGATTAGCCCCAAACGTCCTTTGCGCTCACGGGGCGAGTTGAAGTGGCGCTCTAGTGGTCGCTGGTGAGCGCGAAGGGAAGGTAAGAGGCGCGGGGTGGTGCGGGATTAGCCCCAAACGTCCTTTGCGCTCACGGGGAGAGCTGGAGTGGCGCTCTAGTGGTCGCCGGTGAGCGCGAAGGGAGGGAAAGAGGCGCGGGGTGGTGCGAGATTAGCTCACAACGCCCTTTGCGCTCACGGGGCGAGTTGAAGTGGCGCTCTGGTGGTCGCTGGTGAGCGCGAAGGGATGGAAAGAGGCGCGGATTGGGGAAGGGAGGGGGAAGGGAAGAGAAGAGAATGGCAGGGGGAGAGGAGAGTTGAGGAGAGAACGGCAGTGAAAGCGGTAACAGGAGAGAGAAGAGAGGAGTGGGAAAGTTAGTGTGCTTCTAGCTCGGCGGCGGTAGGCAGCGGGAGACGAGCTGTGGGGGCGATGCCGCGGGCCTTGGCGTTGATCACGCCCGCGATGGCGAGCACCGCGAACATGGAAGCGGCGGAGAGGAGCTGGATGCGGGCGGAGGCGTCGGTAAGCATGAGCACTGCAATGGCAGCAAAGAGCGCCAGGGCGAACCACGTGAGGTAAGGGTAGGCCCACATGCGCACCGGCAGCGGGTGAATGGCCTCGAGCTGGCGGCGAAGGCGCAGCTGGCTCACGGCGATGAACACCCACACGATGAGGAGGGAGGCGCCCGCGGCGTTGAGCATGAAGGTCAGCAGCCAGCCGGTATCGGCGTAATTGAGCACGACCATGACCACGGATAGTGCCACTGAGAGAGCAATGGCGGCCGTGGGCACGCCGCGGCGGTCAGTCGAAGCGAAGAGCTTGGGAGCCTCACCGCGGGAGGCCAGCGAGTGCATCATGCGGGAGGAGGCATAAATCTGCGCGTTGAAGGCAGACAGAAGGGCAAGGACAATGACGACCTCCATGATGAGCGCAGCACCTGGGATGCCGGCGCGGTCGAGCACCATGGTGAAGGGCGATTCGGCAGCGGACTGCGCGGAGCCCAACGAGGAGTAAGGCAGGAGGAAGGTGATGACGAGGACGGACCCGAGGTAGAAAACCGAAATTCGCGTAATCGTGGTGCGCACGGCGTTGACGAGGGACTTTTCTGGGTCCTCGGACTCGGCAGCTGCGATGGCGACGACCTCGATGCCGCCGAAGGCGAAAGCCACAGCAAGCAGGCCGGCAGCGACGCCGCCGAGGCCGTTCGGCATGAAGCCATCTTCCAAGAAGATCGACGTGCCGATGAAGGAGTGGCCGGGCAGCAGGCCGAAGATGAGGAGCGCGCCAATGATGAGGAAGAGAACAATGACGGCGACCTTGATGAAGGCGAACCAGTACTCGAACTCGCCGAACATGCGCACACGCAGCAGGTTAATGAGGCCGAAGAGCGCGACACAGATGGCAGCAGGGATCCACGGTGGGCAGTCGAACCACGAGCCGATGAATCCTGCGGCTCCGGTGATTTCGGCACCGAGGACAGCGACGGTGGCGAGCCAATAAATCCAGCCCTGGGTAAAACCAGCCCAGCGACCGATGCCGTGCTCCGCGTATTCGGAGAAGGAACCGGAGGCGGGGATGACCGTGCCCATTTCACCAAGCATCTGCATGACGAGGATGGCAAGGAAACCAGCGATGAGGTAGGCCAACAAAACAGCCGGGCCGGCGGCGGAAATGCCCACACCGGTACCCAGGAAAAGGCCTGCGCCAATGGTGGAACCGAGTCCCATCATGGTGAGATGACGGACCTTGAGGCCGCTGCCGAGCGAGCGAGTAGAGGAATCGTTTTGAGCAGTCACCTTTAGCATTCTAGGCAGCCAAGCGCGGGATTTGGGCAAAAGGGGAGATTTTGGCCGAGCCTGTTTAGTGGCGGATCGCACAAGGCCCCGCAGAGCGGGGCCTTAAGGCAGCAAAGATTAGTTCTTGTGCAGGTCCTCGTTGAGGGCCACGGCCTCCGACTTCCAGTCCACTGCCTCGACAGAACCGGACACGGAGTTGCGGCGCAGCAGCACGCCCGAGACACCAGAGAGCTGGGAGCCCTTAACGGCGTCGCCCTCCGCAACATCGAGCGCCTGCGCGATCTTGCCAAAGACGGCGATCTTGGTGCCGGCGGTGACGTAGAGGCCGGCTTCGACAACGGAGTCGTCGCCAAGCGAAATGCCAATACCCGAGTTAGCGCCGAGCAGGCAGCGCTCACCGATGGAGATGACCTCCTTGCCGCCGCCGGACAGGGTACCCATGATGGAGGCTCCGCCACCGATATCGGAGCCATCGCCCACGACGACGCCCGCAGAGATTCGGCCCTCGACCATGGAAGCGCCCAGGGTGCCAGCGTTGAAGTTCACAAAGCCCTCGTGCATTACCGTGGTGCCCTCAGCCAAGTGAGCGCCCAAGCGAACACGGTCGGCGTCACCAATGCGCACGCCGGACGGGACAACGTAGTCCACCATGCGCGGGAACTTATCGACGGAGTAGACCACGACCGGGCCGCGGGAGGCGAGGCGGCCGCGGACCATCTGGAAATCAGCAACCGCGCAGGGGCCGTAGTTAGTCCAGACCACGTTGGCCAGCTTGCCAAAGATGCCATCGACGTTCAGGCCGTGCGGCTTGACTGCGCGGTGGGAAAGCAGGTGGAGGCGCAGGTAAGCGTCGTAGGTATCGGCGGGTGCCTCGTCCAGATCCTTGATGGAGGTTTCCACCGCAATGCGGGCCACGCCGCGCTCTTCATCCGGACCAACGAGTTCGGCGAACTGCTGCGGAGTCTCCTCCAAGCGCTTGGTGCCGCTGGCATCTACAGGGGTATCGAGGTGGACTGCTGGGAACCAGACGTCCAGGACGGTGCCGTCGTGGGTAATGGTTGCCAGGCCACGTGCGGAAGCAGTAGTCATAGCGTCACACCCTAGCAGCTACGCGCCTGAGTGTCGCTTCTTCCTACCCGGTAGTAGGCAGAAGATCACAATGAGCCCGGCCGTGAGGATGAGGACGGCAATGACTTGGTTGCGGGCGGAGGCGTCGAAAAGCATGAGCAGAGTCAGGCCCACCAGTGCCAGCACGGTCAGCCACGGCAGCCACGGGTAGCCCGGAACGCGCAGCGTGGTGAGTTCACCATTGGCCTTGAGCTGGGGATGCAGCCTGATGTAGGAGGCCACGATGAAGCACCAAATCACGAGGAGGCAACCGCCCACCGCGTTAAAAAGGAAGGCCAGCAGCCCCGGCGGATTCCAATACTGCAGCACCACCGATGCGAAAGCGAAAATGATGGACAGCAGCACCGCGAAGATGGGGGAGCCGGAGGTGTTGGTCTTCAAGAAGACGTGGTGCGCGCTGTGGTCCTTGGCCATGTCGTAGACCAGACGGGACGTGGCGTAAATCTGTGCGTTGAACGCAGAGAGTAGAGCGAGGGCGATAATGGCCTCCATAAAGCCGGCGGCAAAAGGAATCTGCGCTGCGGCCAAAACAAGGGTAAAGGGCGAGTCGGCTGCGACGTCGGCATCCTGGATGGAGCTGAAAGGCAAAGCCATCGTGATGACGAGGATGGAGCCGATGTAGAAGACCATGATGCGCACGATGATGGCGCGGACCGCCGTGGCCACGTTGTGGGCGGGGTCCTCGGATTCGGCCGCGGCAATCGTCACCAGCTCAATACCGCCGAAAGCAAAGGCCACGGCCAAAAGGCCAGCAGCAAATCCCGGTCCGCCGTTGGGCAGGAAATTCTCCGTAAAGTTGTGGCCGGCCACGGAGAGGTCCATGCCGGGCAGGATGCCCAGTGCCATGAGCACACCGACGCCAAGGAAGGCGACAATGGTGCCCACTTTGATGATGGCAAACCAGAATTCAAACTCGCCAAAGCCGCCCACGGCCGCAAAATTGACCACCGCAAAGAACACCACGGCTACCAGGGCCGGAATCCACGGATCCACGCCAAACCAGTTGGAAACGATGGCCGCAGCGCCGGTGATTTCAGCGCCCATGACCATGACGAGCATGAACCAATAAATCCAGCCCAGAGTAAATCGCGCCCACGGCCCGAAAGCCTGGCCCGCGTAGGTGGAGAACGCCCCGAGGGAGGGGCGGGCAGAGGCCATTTCTCCGAGCATCCACATCACCAAGGCGATAAGGACGCCAGCTACTGCATAGGAGACGAGGATAGACGTGCCGGAGACCTGGATTCCCAGTCCTACGCCGAGGAAGAGACCCGCGCCCACTGCCGAGCCGAGGCCCATCATGGTGAGGTGTCGGGTTTTGAGTTGTGTGGCCGCAGCCATGTGAGATCACCTTTAACAACGTTGATTATTTGCAACGGGAAGTACTTTACGCAATGCACTAACTGACGGGGAACGCTAGCATGGCGGGTTGTGACTTTAAATCTCTTCGCCGACCCTATTGAGCTCACCAAGGCATTGGTGGATATCCCCAGCCCCTCTCACCACGAGGAGGCGATTGCCACTGCCGTCGAAGAGGCCCTGCGCGGCCTGGACCAGAGCAAGGTCGAGGTCGAGCGCTATGGCAATACTGTCTGTGCCCGTACCAATCGCGGTCTGAAGACCCGAGTCGTGCTCGCGGGCCACATCGATACCGTGCCGCTGGCCGATAACGTGCCCCACGCCATGTCGGAGGATGGCACCACCATGTATGGCTGCGGCACCGTGGACATGAAGTCCGGCATGGCCGTCTACCTCAACGCTTTCGCACAGCTCTATGACTCAGAGGAGCTCAAGCACGATCTCACTGTCATCGCCTACGAGGGCGAGGAGGTGGCCACTGAGTTCAACGGCTTGGGCCATCTGCAGAAGGATCACCCGGAGTGGCTGCAGGGAGACCTCGCACTGCTGGGCGAGCCGTCCGGCACCATGATTGAGGCCGGCTGCCAGGGCACCATCCGCCTGCGCGTGACAGCACAGGGCACCCGTGCGCACTCGGCCCGTGCGTGGCTGGGTTCCAATGCCGCCCACACCTTGGCCCCTGTGATGATGAATGTGGCCAACTACCAGCCACGCGACGTGGAGATTGACGGCTGCACCTACAAGGAGGGCCTCAACATCGTGCACCTCGAATCCGGCGTGGCCACCAACACGATTCCGGATGAAGCCTGGATGTTCGTCAATTTCCGCTTTGCCCCGGACCGCACCGCGGAGGAAGCGTTGGCGCATATGAAGGAGGTCATCGGCGAGCACGAGAACATCAGCATTGACGTCGATGACATCGCCGGTGCCGCCATGCCGGGCCTGGGACAGCCGGCGGCGCGTGCGCTTGTCGACGCCGTCGGGGGCAACGTCCGCGCCAAGTACGGCTGGACCGACGTCGCCCGCTTCTCCGAGATGGGAACCCCAGCCGTTAACTTTGGTTCCGGTGATCCGGGCTTTGCTCACAAGAAGGACGAACAAGTCCCCGTCGAGCAGATTACCGAGGTTTCTCACGCTCTCTTGAACTACCTGAAGGGATAATCCACCATGACCCCCGAGCAAATCCGCACTCTCCGCGGCCCATTGCTCGTCCGCACCGCCGGCGAGCAATCCTCTACCTTCGACCAGCGCCTCCTGCAGTCCGGCGCGGATCACGAATGGCAGCATGCAGATCCGTGGCGTGTCCTGCGCATCCAGGGCGAGTTTGTCGATGGTTTCGACGCCCTGGCCAAGCTCCCGAAGGCCGTGACCGTCTTTGGTTCGGCGCGTTCGCGTGAGGAGGATCCGATCTACCAACTAGGTGTTAACGTCGGCAAGCGCCTGGCGGAGGCCCAGTACGCCGTCATCACTGGTGGCGGGCCCGGCATCATGGAAGCGGCCAACCGCGGCGCCCACGAAGCTGGTGGGCTTTCGGTGGGCTTGGGCATCGAGTTGCCCCACGAGCAGGGCCTGAACCCGTACGTCGATCTGGGTTTGAACTTCCGCTACTTCTTCGCACGCAAGACCATGTTCCTCAAATACTCCCAGGCCTTCATCTGCCTGCCCGGCGGCATGGGCACAATGGATGAATTCTTCGAGGTCATGTGTATGGTGCAGACCGGCAAGGTCACCAACTATCCCATCGTGCTGATGGGCACCGACTACTGGTCCGGCCTCGTGGAGTGGATGAAGAACACGCTGGCAGATGGAGGTTTCATCAGCCCGGAGGACCTGGATCTTTTCCTCGTGACCGACGATCCGGATGAGGCCCTGGCCCACATCGTGGCGGCACACAAGGTGATGTCGGATAAGCGCATCCGGGAGCAGGAGGGCAAGTGAGCCCCCACCATGGTCTGGCCCAGGTCATGGCGATTGTGAACCGCACGCCGGATTCCTTTTATGACAAGGGCGCTACCTTCGAGCTGGACCCCGCAGTGGAGCGAGGGGAGCAGGCGCTTGCCGACGGCGCCTCCATCATCGACATCGGCGGCGTCAAGGCCGGGCCGGGTGAACATGTCGACGCGACCGAGGAAATCGAGCGCGTCGTGCCTACCATCGCGGAGTTGCATCGCCGCCACCCAGAGGCGCTGATTTCGGTAGACACGTGGCGCGCAGAGGTGGCCGAAGCCGCGATTGCGGCCGGAGCTGGTCTGGTCAATGACACGTGGGCTGGGTGGGACCCGGAGCTCATCGAAGTCGCTGGGGAGAAGAAGGTGGGCTACGTGTGCTCGCATACTGGTGGCGTGACACCGCGTACCCGCCCGCACCGCGTGCACTTCGATGATGTCGTAGCTGACGTTATCTCAGAAACCACGCGACTGGCCGAGCGTGCCGCCGACTTGGGGTGCCCCGAGGAGCTGACCTTCATCGACCCCACGCATGACTTTGGCAAAAACACCTTTCACGGCTTGGAGCTGCTGCGCCGCATCGACGAGGTCGTGGCCACTGGTTGGCCGGTGCTCATGGCTTTGTCCAATAAGGATTTTGTGGGCGAGACCCTCGACCGCGCCGTAGACCAGCGCGTGGCGGGCACGCTAGCGGCGACGGCGTGGTCGGCTGCGCGCGGCGTGGCCGCCTTCCGCGTACACGAGGTGGGGCCGACTCTCGACGTCATCCGCATGACCGCAGCCATCCAGGGCGAGATGCAGCCCCTGGCGACAACCCGCGGGTTGGCATGAAAGTTTCTGTAGTCATCCCTGCGCTCAACGAGGAGCGCACCGTGGCGCACGTCGTGCGTGCGTGCCTAGCCGATGAGCCCCACGAGGTGCTCGTTATTGATGCGGACTCGAGCGATGACACTGCGGCTGAGGCACAGGCAGCAGGAGCTCGGGTGCTGAACTGGCGGGAAATCCTGCCTGAGGAGCCCCGACCCGGCAAGGGCGAATCCCTCTGGCGCGGCGTGGCGGCAGCTCAAGGCGACATCGTCGTCTTTATTGATGCCGACCTCGAATCCGCTGCTGCCGGAATGGTCTCCGCGCTCGCCGAGCCTTTCATCGATCCGCATATCCAGATGGTCAAGGCGCGTTACCAGCGCAGCTTTCAAGGAAAGCCCACTGGCGGTGGACGTGTGACCGAGCTAACCGCCAAGCCGCTGTTGCGGCAGTTCTTTCCGGAGCTCGCGCACATTGACCAGCCTCTCGGCGGCGAATACGCCTTAAGGCGCGCGGCCGCCATGGAGCTGCCGTTCGTGGAAGGATACGGGGTGGAAGCGGGGCTGCTGGTGGACGTCGCCAAGCGCTATGGCCCCTATGCCCTCGCCGAGGTGGACCTGGGCACCCGTGCGCACCGCAACCGCCCGCTGGAGGAGCTGGCGCCGATGGCGGACGTGGTGGCGCGCACGATCCTCTCGCGCGCCGGCGTCATTGGGGCAGTGCCGCAGCGACCACCACTGATGGGTAGGATTTAGCGCATGATGTCCTGGATTTTGCTCATCGTTGTCCTCATTGCGCTCATCATCATCGGTTCATGGGCGTGGGGCAGTATTGTCGGCCGCGGCACCGTTATGGATACCCCAGACGAAGCCGTCGATGTTGACGCCGAAAATCTCCGCGCCCTGGAGGAGGGCCGCTTCGATGACCTGCGCTTTGACGTGGTTCCGCGCGGTTACCGCCAGGACCAAGTCGACGCGCTTATTGCTGCAGTAGAACGCCGTCTTACTGCTCCGCACGGCTCGTCTGCTGTGCCCGCGAGCGTAAACGCGCCGCGTGAGTCTGAAAAAGGGCTAGACTAGAAGGACGTTATAACAATAGTCGAAGGAGACTCACTATGGCAGCGATGAAGCCACGTACTACTGGTGGAGAGATGGAAGCAGTAGAGGAGTCCCGCAAGATCGTCATGCGTATTCCTTCTGACGGGGGTGGCCGTATCGTCATCGAGCTCAGCAAAGAAGAAGCCGCGCAGCTCGGTTCACTCCTCGTCGCAGTTTCTAGCTAGTCTAGGAACATGCTTTCACATATCGTCGATATTCTGGCCGATCCCGCCGATGGCAGCGCCCTCACGGGCGCGGATGACTTTGCTCGCCTCGTCTCGGAGACCGGCCATTCCTATGATGTGGCCAAGCAGGGTTATGTCACGCTGGCGGCCGGTGCCGGGCTGAAGCACCAAGGTGATGATGCCGCCATGGTGACTGCCCGTGAAACGTACTTAGCCATGGGCCACTTTGCGCCCTTCGTGGAGGCAGTTACCGGTGCTGTGCAGGACGCCCTGGAGACCCAGGACGAGGCCAGCCATGCCGCGGGTCTGGACGAACATACCGCTCCCACTCTCCTCGAGGTGGGTGCCGGAACCGGCTACTATCTAGCCCATACCCTGGACTCTATTGAAGGTGCGCGAGGAGTCGGGCTCGACATTTCTACGCATGCCGCCAAGCACTTGGCCAAGTCCCATGAGCGCGTGGGTGCCGTGGTGGCGGATGTGTGGGAGCGTCTGCCTATTCGCGATCACTCGATTCACGCCATCTCCGTGGTCTTTGCCCCGCGTAACCCGGCGGAATTCCAGCGAGTCCTGGCTCCCGGCGGCGAGGTCATCGTGCTGACCCCGCAGGCAGGCCACCTGGATGAGCTGCGCGAGCCGCTTGGCATCCTAGGCGTGGAAGAGGGCAAGGTGGAGCGCCTGTACGCCCAGGCGGAGGGCTTCCTTGAGCAGGCCGCTGAGCCCGTGGATATTTCTTTCCCTATTATCTTGGACAAGGCGTCCATTGCAGCCCAGGTGGGCATGAGCCCGTCGGCGCGCCACATTAGCCCGGAGGAGCTGGCAGAGCGTATGGCCGCCCTGCCGCAGTCCTTAACCGTGACGGCACACGCGCGCCTGGACCGCTTCCGTTCGGCGTCCTAAACGCCGAACGACCGAATCCCGCTAGGAGCGCTTGGATCCCTTACGGTTCCAGGACTGCTCAATAACGGCCTCACCCTCCGTGTTGACCTCGATGGCGGAGCAGCCGCCCTCGAAGTAGACGCGGGAGCTCATAGCAACGAGGCCGCCGTCGACGAAGACCTCCACGCTCGCACCATCCTGAATGATGGTGAGCGTGTCGGAGTCTCCCTCCGCCAGTGGGGCCACGGCCGGAGCGGAATCCTTGAAGTAGTGATCGAAGGCCTTGGACATCGAACGGTCTAGGCTGATCTCGTCCCCGGTGTGGCGTATCACGGCGGCTGGATCACCGGAGCCATCAAGCAGCGTCACAGTAACGCTGGAGTTTTCCGGAACCTCAAGAACGCCGGTCCAGGACTGCGCGTAGTCAGACAGCTTCACCGCATCCGGCAAACCCTGCGCAGGGGTCTGGTAGAGTACACCGCCCTGCAGAGTCACCGCGCGCGGCAGCGAGAGGCTGTTTGCCCAGCCTTCGGCCTCCCACGTCGGGTGCTTCGAGGCATCATCACCGCGACCATTGCCGTTGAGCAGTCCCAGAATGACCGCGCGGTCATAGCGGCATTCCTGGGCAATCGTGCCCGTGGTGGTGTTGGTATTGCGCGGACGGGAGAAATCGTGGCCAAAGTCAACGCGCTGGAATCCCTTGGCCACGGTGAACTCGGTGCCATCGAGGCGGCCCACGATGTAGCCGGACACGTCACGGCCGGCGCGCTCCAAGGTGACGAAGAGGACGTCGTAGATTTCTCCGTCTACTTCATCGCGCAGGCGAACCAGACGCGGTGAGACCACCGGCGGAATGGGGGAGGTTGCTGGAACCTCGCCCTCATTGAACCCTGGGTCACCGTTGAAACTCAGCTTGCCCAGCAGGGACCACGATTCACCATTAGGGCTTTCGAGGATAACCGGAACGGGGGCATCAGCATCACCGGTCAGGGCCAGCATAAGCCAGCCATCGTGGCCTTCCTCGCGATCCTCCTTGGCCCAATCGGGCACCACAGACGGCGAGCGGAAGCGGTCAAAATCAGTATGAGCTCCTACGGCCTCACCGAAGCGAACCACGTCCGGGTCTAGAGCAGTTGGGTCATCAGAGACGACACATTCGTCGGCGTAGTCGGTATAGCGTGCCAAACGCACGCTGGTGCCCACGGACGTCACGGATGTGAAGTACAAGTTGAGAGCATCCTGACCTTCCGCAACGGAGCCGGCGCGCAGGGAAAGCTCACCGCCGACGGGGGCTAGGACATCATCGCAGTCCAGCCACGCGAACGGCGTTTCTTCGGAGAAGGTGTGTCCCCAGCGGGCCGGTTGGCCGGGCTCGGGGCGGTATTGGTGGAACAAGTGCCACGTATCACCATCGCGGACGATGCCGGCGGGCGCATCGAGGATACCGCTATCGGGGACGAAATGAATTTCTGGTCGGTGTTGTTGTTGGGGTTGCGTCACGGCAGTCCTTCCTACATCAACGAGCGGTAAATGTCCACGGTCTGCTGTGCGATGGTGGCCCAGGAGAACTCACGAATAGCGCGCTCACGTCCGGACGTGCCGAAGCGTTGTGCCAGCTCAGCGTCCGCAGCTACACGGTTGACCGCAGCAGCAATATCGGCCTCGAACGTGGCTTCATCGGCAGCGTCAAAGTGGACGAGGACACCGGTCTCGTCGTCGACGACGACCTCCGGAATGCCGCCAACATCAGAAGCCACGACGGCCGTGCCGCAGGCCATAGCCTCGAGATTGACAATACCCAGCGGCTCGTAAATGGAGGGACACACGAACACATCCGCGCCGGAGTACACCTGCTTAATTTCTTCGCGGGAGAGCATCTCCTTGACCCAAAACACGCCATCGCGCTGTGCACGTAGCTCTTCGACGAGCGCCTCGGTTTCTGCGGCAATCTCCGGGGTATCTGGAGCGCCCGCACAGAGTACGAGCTGGATATCCTCATCGAAGCTCTGCGCGGCTTTAAGGAGGTGTTTTACGCCCTTCTGCCGGGTAATACGACCCACGAAGGCGGCGATGGGGCGCTGCTTGTCGACGCCCAACCTATCCAGCACCGGCGCCTCTCCCGGTTGCCAGATCTCAGTGTCGATGCCGTTAAGGACGACGTGGACCTTGTCGGCAGAAATACGCGGGTAGGCCTCGAGGATGGACTCTTTCATGCCGGCTGAGACCGCAATGACGGCATCGGCGTATTCCATGGCATTTTTCTCTGACCAGGAGGAGATTTCATAGCCTCCGCCAAGCTGCTCCCGCTTCCACGGGCGGTGCGGCTCCAAGGAGTGCGCGGTGACAACGTGCGGGATGTCATACAGGCGGCCAGCGAGGTGTCCACCCAAGCCGGTGTACCACGTGTGGGAGTGGGCCACGTCGATGTCGGACGCTGCGTTAGCCATGCGCAGTCCCGTGGACAGGGTCTGGATCGCAGCGTTTGCCTCAGTGTCCTTCAGTTCAGGGTCGACTCCATGCACAAAGACGTCCTCTTCATCGCGCGGGGACCCCATGCAGTGAACAGAAACGTCAATAATGTCACGCATAAATCGGGTCAGCTCCGCAACGTGCACACCCGCTCCGCCGTAGATTTCCGGCGGGTACTCCTTAGAAAAAATTCCGGCTCTCATACCCTCCCAGAATACGGATCTTCCCCTGCGCGCGCAGAAGGTCAGCGAAAGGGCAGTAGTAGGGCAGACGTGATTCTGCGCGACCCCGATGGCGGGGGTGAAAACCTGCATCTTTTCCCTGCAGAATGTGGAAAAACTCGTTAGATTGGGTGTCGTGAGAAGCCTTCCTAACGTCCTTGCTATTGTCCTCGCCGGCGGCGAGGGAAAGCGCCTCTTCCCCCTGACTGAAGACCGCGCTAAGCCCGCCGTTCCGTTTGGTGGTTCCTACCGCCTCATTGACTTCGTGTTGTCTAACCTCGTCAACGCCGGTTTCTTGAAGATTGCCGTGCTGACTCAGTACAAGTCCCACTCCCTGGACCGCCACATTTCCCAGGCGTGGAACTTGTCGGGGCCGACACCGCAGTTCATCGCCTCCGTCCCGGCCCAGCAGCGCCGCGGTAAGCGCTGGTACAACGGTTCGGCCGATGCCATCCTGCAGTCGTTGAACCTCATCTATGACGAGAAGCCTGATTACGTCATCGTCTTCGGCGCGGACCACGTCTACCGTATGGATCCGGCTCAGATGGTGGAGGAGCACATCGCTACGGGTCTGGACTGCTCTGTCGCGGGTATTCGTGTTCCGCGCTCGGAAGCTACCGCCTTCGGTTGCATTCAGGCAGACGGTATGGGCACCATCACGTCCTTCGTGGAGAAACCTGCTGACCCGCCAGCTACTCCGGATGACCCGAACATGACTTATGCGTCGATGGGCAACTACGTCTTCACTACCGAGGCCCTCATTGAGGCCCTCCTGCAGGATGAGAAGAATGAGGAATCTGCCCACGATATGGGTGGTGACATCATCCCGTACTTCGTGGAGCGCCAGCAGGCGCACGTCTATGACTTCATGTCTAATGAGGTCCCCGGCTCCACGGAGCGCGACCATGGTTACTGGCGTGATGTCGGTACCATCGATTCCTTCTATGAGGCGCATATGGACATGATTTCCGTGCACCCCATTTTCAATCTGTACAACCGCTCATGGCCAATTCATTCCACGGATGATTCCAACTTCCCGCCGGCCAAGTTCGTGCAGAACGGTATTGCCCAGTCCTCGATGGTGGCCCCTGGCTGCATCGTCTCCGGCGGTACTGTGCGCAACTCGGTGCTGGCTTCCGACGTTCACGTGGCCGACGGTGCGACGGTCGAAGGATCCGTCATTCTCCCCGGCGTGCGCATCGGCCGCGGTGCCGTGGTGCGCCGCGCCATCTTGGACAAGAACGTCGTCGTGAGCGACGGCGCCATTATCGGTGTGGACCGTGAGCGCGATGAGCAGCGCTTCAAGGTTTCCGATGGCGGCGTGGTTGTCGTGGGCAAGAACGAGAAGGTTTAACTCAGTCCACACCACGACCCCAGACCGGAACCAGCCCCTCGACCAAGACCAAAGGGAGGGCGCAAGGACAACAATCCCGGCCTCTTCACCCCACACAAGGGGGGAGGAGAGCCGGGATATTTATTCGCCTTGGTGAATTAAAGCTTGGTCACGAGGGTGAGCCCCGCACCATATGGCAGGCGCGTGACGGCCGCGCCCTCGAGGGAACGCGCAATTTCGTCGGCCTCACGGGCAGCGGCGGTGTCGCGGTCAGTGCGCGAGCTATCAGCCACGGTGCCATCCAGCAGCGAGTTCGCGAGCACCAACGTGCCGTGCTGGTGTAGGAGCGGCCAGGCGGCCTTCACCAGCGCGGGCATGTCGAGGGCAGGTACCTCGGCGTAGATGACCTGGTAGGTGTCGTTGGCCAAACGCCCCATGATGTCGAGCGGACGTGAGGGCAGGAAGCGCCCGCGGCTAGAGGAGTAGCCGGCATCGCGGAAGGTCTGCTTTGCGCTGGCTTGGTGCTCAGCTTCCGGATCAATACAGGTGAGAATGCCGTTCTCCGACATTCCGGCGAGAAGGTAGAGGCCCACTACCGAGGCCGCCGGGGTAATCGCTACCGCCTGGGGGCGCGACGTCGTTCCAGAGGAGACTGCCGCCAGGGTACTCAGTAGCTGTCCGGTGGATTCATCCGGAACCGGCAGTCCGTATTCCTCTGCGTGGGCGCGGGCGCTGGTGAGCGCTTCCGATACCTCGCTGGTGGATTCGATAAAAGATCGCAGTGCGTCATAAGCCGTAGTAGTCACAGTGAAAACCATAGTGAAAGGACCGTGGCTGTGGGACAAGAATCGCGCAGGATGCAGTGTCCAATGTGACGCGAGTAGCGCATGAAACCTGTGGTATGGATTCACAGGGTGCTCACAGTACTGTGGCTGGAGTTTCCGTGCTGTCTATAGAAAGATGATCGTCATGACAAAAAAGCAGCGCGAGAATGAACCCCCGCTCAGCTCTGAAGAACAGATCAGCACCGTCGAAGAGCACACTGCTGAAGCTGAAGAGCTTACGGGTACTGCCGCGTTTGATGCCGGTGAAGCTGACATGCCCTCGTGGGGCGAGCTGGTGGCCGAGCATGCTGATGGTGTCTACCGCTTGGCGTACCGCCTCTCCGGTAACCAACACGATGCCGAAGACCTGACGCAGGAAACCTTCATGCGCGTCTTCCGCTCTCTGGACAAGTACCAGGCCGGTACGTTCCAGGGTTGGTTGCACCGCATCACCACTAACCTCTTCCTCGATATGGTGCGCCACCGCTCCAAGATTCGTATGGAGGCCCTGCCGGAGGATTACGAGCGCGTACCTGGCACTGACATGACCCCGGAGCAGGCCTACTCGGTGGCTAACTTGGACCCGGCGCTGCAGTCGGCTCTGGATAACTTGGCTCTGGACTTCCGTGTCGCCGTGGTTCTCTGTGATGTCGTGGGCATGAGCTATGACGAGATTGCCGAAACCCTCGGTGTAAAGATGGGTACTGTGCGCTCCCGTATTCACCGTGGCCGCTCACAGCTGCGTGCCGCACTGGAGAAGGAGGCACAGACCAACGCGGACACCCGCAGCCTCCTGCGTACGCGCTAAAGCTAGACTTGGCCAACAACTAGCCCCCTCGGTAGAGGGAGCGGCCCGAGGATTGAGGATGAAAGGAGAACGTTCCGTGGACTCGTTAGACGGCAAGCCTCACGAACGTTCCTTTTCCTTGCCCGGCATCTTTACGGAGGCACAGGCCAAGGTTCGTGACAAAGCTAAGGCTCGCGCACAGCGCGCGGACACCATCGGGCACTTGGGCCCGGAAGCTATCGTGGCTTTCGTAGATGGGGAGATGCCCGCCAAGTACGCTCACCGCGTCCGCGTCCACCTCGTGCACTGTGCCGAGTGCCGCGCCGAAATTCACCACCAGCGCAACGCCTCCGAGTGGGTACGTGAATGCAGCGTGGAATCGCACGTGCGGGCCCCGGAATCCCTCATGGCCAAACTGACCGGCATCGCCCACCAGGGAGCGGGTCCAGGTCCTGATGCGGAGGAACCTGCCTGCCAGCCGCGCCAGGATTTCTTGGACAAAGTGGAGATGGTGATGCGCGCTATTAAGCACAATCAGCGCGGCTGAGTCGGAGGGAGCGCTTATACTCTGTGAGCGCGGCATGCTCGTCCCAGATCCTGCCGGCAAAGTGGTTAAGATAGTTTCGTGTTTTCCTCAATCGGTTGGCTGGAGATCATCACTATTGTTCTCCTTGGCCTCGTCATCATTGGTCCGGAGCGCCTCCCCGGCGTGATTATGGACGTGCGTGCGGCCATCTACGCGGCGCGCAAGGCCATCAACAATGCCAAAGCGGAGCTCAATGGTGAGATGAACGGATTGGGTGCGGAATTCGATGACCTCCGCGTTCCTTTAAGCCAGGCGGCGGAATGGACGCGCTTGGGACCACGTGGTGTCATCACAAAGGCGCTTTTCGACGGCGACGATTCCGCCTGGGATGATTTCAACCCCAAGAAGATGGCTGAGGACATTAAGCACAGCACGGACCCTGCGCAGAAGGACATGCCGTCTCCTGCGACCCAGACCGGACAGGCGCCACAGCAGACTGGCGGGCCACAGCCAGCAGCGCAGCCTCCGACGGAGCAGCAAGCACAGCAGCCAGGTCGCCCGACGTTTGATTACTCCCAGATTTACGCCGACCCCAACGCCAGCGCCCCTGAGACAGAGCAACCCCCGCGCGGCGGGAATGCATCCACCGGCGAGGGCAACGTCTCCTGGAAAGACGTCACGTAACCGTGACGGCCTAGCTTTTAAGGGGACGGACTAGCTTTTACGGGTCACGCCTAGGCCGAGCTTCTTACCCACGAGGGAATCGGAGCGCACGGCGATAGAGTCTGCGACGGAGTTGATGGCCTGGGTGGCAGGGGACTCAGGGGACTTGAGGACGATAGGCGTTCCCTCGTCACCGGCTGCGCGCAGGGCAGGATCCAGTGGGATGGAGGCCATCAGCGGAACGTCGTGGCCCAACAGCACGCTGAGGCGCTCAGCGACGACCTGGCCGCCGCCCTCACCGAAAATGTCCATGGTGGAACCATCTGGCATCACCATGGCACCCATGTTCTCAATGACGCCGGCCACGCGCTGGCGAGTCTGCTGGGAAATGGAACCGGCGCGCTCAGCGACCTCAGCGGCTGCGGCCTGCGGGGTGGTGACGATGAGCAACTCGGCATTCGGAATGAGCTGCGCTACCGACAGCGCGACGTCACCGGTACCCGGCGGAAGATCGAGGAGGAGAACATCCAAATCACCCCAGAAGACATCTGCGAGGAATTGCTGGAGTGCGCGGTGCAGCATGGGGCCGCGCCAGACGACGGGTGCATTGCCCTCCACGAATTGCCCAATGGAGATGTGCTTGATGCCGTGGGAGATGGGCGGGAGCAGCATTTCGTCGTCAAGCACTGTGGGGCCCGCCGTAGAGCCGAGCAAGCTGGGAACGGAGTGGCCATAAATGTCGGCGTCCACAATGCCGACCTTGAGACCCTTCTCCACAAGTGCAGCTGCCAGATTCACCGTGACGGAGGACTTTCCCACGCCACCCTTGCCGGATGCTACGGCGAACACGCGCGTGGTGGATTCCGGCTTGGCAAAAGGAATCTCCGGCTCGGCCTGCCCGCCGCGCAGCTTCTGCTTGAGCTCTTGGCGTTGTTTATCGCTCATCGGGGTCATCGAAATGGAAATCTCACCCACGCCGTCTAACTCAGCGACGGCGGCGCGAGTGTTGGATTCGATGGTGCTCTTCATCGGGCAGCCGGCGATGGTGAGATACAGCTCGATGTCCACATCCGCACCGTTGACGGCAACGGACTTCACCATGCCGAGCTCAGTGATGGGACGGCCGATTTCAGGGTCGTCGACGCGCTCAAGCGCGGAACGAACAGCAGATTCAGTAATTGCGCTAGTCATAACTCGCACCAGTCTAGTCATTCTCCATTGAGGAGAGCCACACCGCATGAGGGCTACGGGGTGTGTAAGATTCAGCCAGACGCTGCAGCTAAGCGCTGTAGTCGCTGAATTGTGACATGTTGTGCTTCATGTCCTGCGCCTTGTCCGGTAGAAGAGAAAGAATGCGCCAGATTTTGATGCCTCGCCTTGCTGCACGTTCCCGAACCTTTTCTCGCGTTGTTGGGGTAGCGGTGGTGGGGATAGTGGGGGCGTCGATCAGCGCTTGCTCCGGGTATGAACCCCATCCGGACCCGCAACCATTTGCGGCTTCGCCCATCACCATCATGATTGACCCAACGTCCCACAAACAGCGCGTGCTGGCGGAGATCTACCGCCAGACTTTGCTTGACGAAGGACGTGCGGTCACCGTTTCCCAGGATCCCATGGTGGTGCGGCGAGGAAATGGGCATTCTGGCGGCGTGAGCCGCACTGGAAACTTCTTTGTTGGCTGCACGGGTGAGTTCTTGAACGTGTTCAACCCAGCGGAGGCCCGCACGATATCGAAGGACTACGTGGCCGCCCAAGATAAGGGCACAAAGGACGTAGATTTCTTGGAACGCGCACACATCGCGCTTATGGCATCGATGCCGCCAGAGCTGTCCGTCGTGGAACCCGCCAGTGCACAAGGCTGCCCGAACGCCGCACCGGAGCTGCCGCAAAACTACGTTGTGGTGTACCAAGACGGCCTGTTCAATCGAGACGAGAAGTTGGAAGTGGCTTCCTTCACCAAGTTCCTGACCGCGCAGGACCTCGACGAGGTAGTGCAGGACGTTAAGGATTCCGAGGATTTTGAGTCGGCCGTACGTGCCTGGATGGAGGCCAACCTCCAACAAAACCTCAACGAGGAAGGCGACTCCAATTCCTCCGGCGGATCAGATTTGGTGCACGACGAAAAATAGGCATTCAGTCGGGCCGGGAAATGTGGAGAAAATAATAAAATGTTATTGGTTGCAGTTTTCCACAAATCGCTGGTTAGCCTAATAAATTGTTGTGTTCTTTAGGGGGGAGACGGTAGAATTTTTTGGTGTTGCTCTGCCTCTTCCCGCTAATTCTCTCGAGCAGCTGTGGGGAAACTTTATAACATGCCCCGTTACTGCTCTGATCTCACTGGAGCGAGGCAGAATGCTGCATTGGAAAGGACATAATTTATGAATGCACAGCGAAGGGGTTCGACCCAACGACGTACTTCCCGCAGGGGAGTAGCCACTCTCTCTGCCATCACTCTCGCGCTTAGTGGTCTCAGCATCACTTCTTTTAACTCGGTGGCCCCAGAGGCTTCCGCTGAATCGTTTACCGGCGGCATCCGTGATAAGTCCGGCGCGGTTGAGAAGGACGCGCAGCAGGCGTCCGACCTGCCGGCCGGTTGGTGTGTTGTTAGCAGCGGTGAACCGAGCGGAAGCCAGGCTGGTTTTAGCTGGAACACCCTGGAGCCGAGTGGGACCAGCCCCGACAAGAAAGCCTGGGGTCTGAGCTTCTCCTTTGATAACACGAAGGACCGCACGTTCGCCGATTGGTACTTTTCCAATTCGGCGAACCTTAGCACAGTCTTGGATACCGGCGAGGTGCCTTCCATGGAGGCCGGCCAGACCTTTATTGATAAAGACGTCACCCGCAAGGCCGGCGGTTTCAAGTGGTGGATGCATCACTTGAATAGTTCTTGGATTTTCTCTTCTGGTGTGTACCAGTTGAG
>NZ_JSEF01000010.1 GCF_000805675.1 Corynebacterium minutissimum
CGTAACTTCTCATCACCTGACATCTACACAACCTCCTAGCTGTATAGATGCATTCACCACCTGAGCCCGCCGCCGACGAAAGCATCTTCATTTTTAATTCTGGTCGCTCACTGCGAAACTTGAATCTCGGAGCAGGGCTGAGCGACGAGAAAGTCAAGCAGTTCGCGTCGGCCACTGCCGATAACCCTGTGCGTTACGCCTGGCAGGGCAACTACAAGAAGGACAATCCTGATGGCCCGAAAGCCACCCAGGGGTCCAATGCGTCTTTCTCCGCTGCTGTGAACCCGTGGCCGAGCGAGAACAACGAATGTAACCCGATCACGGTCTCGTGGGAGGACTGGGAGAAGCACGTCATCGTTCCTGGTGCGAAAACCAAGGTCGGTACGATCAACGTTCCTGCTTTGCGGTACGCCGGTGCGGACGACTCGATGTCCCGCATGGTCGTGGAAGCGTACGACGGCAACGGCGAGTTCATCGGCACCACGGATCCGTCCGTCTCCGGCGGTGAGCAGCTGCTGGATATCGACGAAGCGACCGGCGAGATCTTCTTCACCTGGCCTGAATACCGTGGTACGGACCTGGCGACCGACAAGAACGTGAACTTCTCCGTTCTGGCGAAGCCGCGTACCATCGACCAGCTCCAGAGTGCCGCTAGACACAATACCTACGGCAATGGCCAGGTCTTCGACAGTTCGAACTCGCTGACGCGCTATAACAAGGCGAACGTCATCGATTCCAAGGCGTTCTCCTTGGACGACACCGAGTACCACGACCCGAAGTACGACAAGGTAGACGCTTCGATTATTTCGGGCGTCGATAGTGCTACCGGTCCGATTGCTACCGAGCCACAAAAGGTCACCTTCACCCAGGTCCCAGACCTGATCAAGGAACTGGCGAAGAAGAAGGGCGAAGGCGGCTTTGAAGCTATAGCCACCCTCGACGAGAAGTACGTCTACGAGGGCTGGACCGTGGAGATGGACGAGGACTACAACGTCACCGTCACCGCTCCGGAGAACCCGAAGCCGGGCACATTCGCCCGTCCGGTGGTCACCGTCGAGTACTCGAACGGCTCGACCGATAGGCTTGAGCTGTTCGTGGTTGTCGACCCGAACAACACGCAGGTCACTGACCTGGTGCGCCCGGGTCTGACTAAGGGCATCATCGGTGATGACCTCACCGCCCAGGTGGGCACCAAGTCCATCATGAAGGGCCACAAGCCGGTTCACCCTGCTAAGTTCGAGGTCGACCCGTCCACTGTCCCTGAAGGCTGGACCGTCACCGTCGATGAGACGGGCAAGGTCACCGCGAAGGCGGACGACACCGTGGCGCCGGGCACCATCATCACCCCGAAGGTGAAGGCGACCTACCCGGACCAGACCACGGACGAGATCGAGACTCAGTTCCAGGCGATCGTCGATATCAAGATCCCTACCTACGACACGGTGACCAATAAGCCGACTGCCAAGGTCACTCTCAAGCCTGAGCTTCCGGAGCGCGGACTGAGCGGCAACACGACCGACGAGGCACCAACGCGCTACACCTTCAAGGACGGTAAGACCGAGTACACCCACACGGATGACAGCGGCACGTGGACCGTCAAGATTGACGAGAACACTGGTGAAATGACCACGACCATTCCGCGGACCGCACCCGAGGGCTACATCCTGAACGTTCCGGTTCTTGCCCACTACGACAACACCGACAAGCCGCAAGAGGTCAAGGGCACCGTCGTCGTTCTGAAGAGCGATATCGCTCCGACGTACGGCGTGGAGACCACTGGCCCGAATCAGGCTGTGAACCATAACGTCCAGGACGCCCCTAAGGGGTCGAAGTTCTCCTTCGGCACCGATGAGAACGGCGCACCGATCACCAAACAGGAAGTCGACGGCTGGAAGTACACCGTCGACCCGAACACCGGTGTCGTATCTTCCACCCCGCCGGCAGATGCCAAGCCAGGTGACAAGAACACCATCAACGTCACTGTGACGACTCCGGACGGCCCCACCCCGCTGGTGCCAGTCACCACCGTGGTGAAGCTGACCAACAACTGGGAAGCCGAGCCGTCCTACCCAGTAGAGACCGTCTACCCGGGCGAGACCGCTAAGCTGCCGGTCGCTCTGGACAAGCCGGACAACGTCAACGTCGCGAAGGAAAACCCATACAAGTTGGGTGATGTTCCTGCCGGTTGGACCGTCAGCATTGACGACAACGGTCAGGTCACCGCGACCGCACCTGCGGATGCGAAGCCGGGCGATCAGGTCAAGATCCCGGTCACTGTGACCTACGAGGACGGCTCTACGGATACTGCTTACGCTGTCGTGAACGTTGTCGATGTCCCGACCCGTGAGGTTCCGTTCAAGGTCGAGTACAAGTACGACGACACCATTCCTGCTGGCGAGTACAAGGTTAAAACCAAGGGTGAGCCCGGCGCAGAGAAGCAGAACAAGGACGGTACGTGGGAGCAGACGAAGGCACCGACTAACGAGGTCGTGGTCGTCGGCACCAAGCCTGCCAAGAGCGCCGAGGAAGTCACATGGAAGGTTCCGATCCCGTACCCGACCGAGGTTCGCGAGAACCCGGACCTGAAACCTGGTGAAACCCGGGTAGTTCAGGAAGGTGAGAACGGTGAGAAAACCTACACCGCTAAGTTCACTGCTGAGGGTGATAAGGCTGAGGTAGTCGAGGAAGAGACCACCAAGGAGCCTGTCAAGCGGATCGTCGAGTACGGCCCGGGCCTTGCTCCGAGCGAACTGGTGACCAAGACTGAGAAGCCGATTCCGTTCGAGACCGAGGTTGTCTTCGACGACTCTCTGCCGGCTGGCGAGAAGGTCGTCGACCAGAAGGGCGAGCTCGGAACCGAAGTAGAGACCTCGACCCAGAAGCTTGTCGACGGTAAGCCTTCCGGCGACCCGACCGTGACCACTGAGCGGACCAAGGAACCGACGACGGAGAAGATCCGCGTGGGTACCAAGACCACCGGTGAAAACACGGAGACTTACAATGCCGAGGCTCCGTACAAGGTCGTTGTTAAGTACGACCCGAACATGCCTGCTGGTGAGTCCAAGGTGACCACGCAGGGTGTTCCGGGTGAGAAGACGGTGACGATCAAGCGCGAGATTGTTAACTCCAAGCCGGGTGATCCGAAGATCACTGAAGAGATTACCAAGCAACCGGTTGACGAGGTCATCACTGTCGGCACGAAGCCGTCCGAGGCCTCCTCGAAGGTCAGCTGGACTGCTCAGGTTCCGTCCGGGGTTGAGACCCGTCCGAACCCGGAGTTGAAGCCGGGTGAGATCAAGGTTGTCCAGAAGGGTGTTCCGGGCGAGAAGACCTACACCGCTGACTTCACCGCCAAGGGCAACGAAGGCTCCGTGAAAGTTGATGAAAAGCAGACCAAGGATCCGATCAACGAGATCATCGAATACGGTCCGGCGGCTGAGGACACTTCTGTGGTGACTAAGGTTGAGAAGCCTGTTCCGTTCGAGACGGAGATCGTCTTCGACGACAACCTCGAGGAGGGTGAGCAGGTCGTCGATCAGCAGGGCGAGCTTGGTACCGAGGTTGTTACCTCTACCCAGAAGATCGTCGATGGCAAGCCGTCCGGTGATCCACAGGTGACCACTGAGCAGACGAAGCCGCCGAAGAACGCCAAGATCCGCGTGGGTACCAAGACCACCGGTGAAGTCAAGAAGTCGGTTGAGTCTGAGGTTCCATTCAGTGTGAAGATTGAGTTCGACCCGAACCTGCCTGCTGGCACCTCCGAGGTTGTCACCGAGGGCAAGCCGGGCAAGAAGACCATCACAGTGACCCAGAAGGTCACCAACTCCCAGCCGGATGGCGAAGCCACTGTAGAGGAGAAGGTCACCGAACAGCCGGTGGACCAGGTCATCAAGGTCGGCACCAAGCCATCCGAGGCATCTGAAAAGGTCACGTGGACCGCTCAGGTTCCGTTTGAAGTGGAGACTCGTCCGAACCCTGAGTTGAAGCCGGGTGAGATCAAGGTTGTCCAGAAGGGTGTTCCGGGTGAGAAGACCTACACTGCAGACTTCTCTGCCAAGGGCGACCAGGCCACGGTGACCCCGGAGGAGAAGCAGACTAAGGATCCGGTCAAGGAAATCATTGAGTATGGTCCGAAGGTTGAGGACACCTCCGTGGTGACCAAGACCGAGAAGCCGGTTCCATTCGAGACCGAGATCGTCTTCGACAACACCTTGAAGGAAGGCGAGCAGAAGGTTGACCAGCAGGGTGAAACCGGTATCGAAGTCGTGACCTCCACTCAGAAGATTGTGGATGGCAAGCCTTCCGGCGAGCCAACCGTGACTACTGAGCGCACCAAGGAACCGAAGAAGCAGATCATCCGCGTCGGTACCAAGACTGAGGGCACGAACGTCACCGAGTCCGAGGCTGCTGTTCCGTTCGAGACCGAGATTCAGTTCGACGACACGATGGATGCTGGTACCCAGGAGACTGTCCAGGAGGGCAAGCCGGGTAAGGATAAGGTCACCACGACCCAGAACATCGTGGACTCGAAGGTTGTCGGTACCAAGACCGAAACTGAGCGCATTGCAGAGCCTGTCAAGAAGATCATCAAGGTCGGCACCAAGGGCAAGACCACGTCGAAGACCATTGAGTGGACCGAGAACACCCCGTTCGAGGTTGAGGTTCGCGAGAACCCCGAGCTTAAGGCCGGTGAGACCAAGGTTGTCCAGCAGGGCAAGCCAGGCGAGGTCAAGCACACTGTGACCGTGACCTCCGATAATGGCGAGATTTCAACCACGGACGACACCGAGGAGATCAGCAAGCCGACGAAGCAGATCATCGAGGTCGGCACCGCGCCGTCCCAGACCGAGCTGACCGATAAGCACACCGAGCAGCTGCCGTTCGAGACCCTCATTGAGGTGGACCCGAACCTGGAGGCCGGCAGGGTCATTGAGGATCAGGCAGGTTCCTTCGGTGAGAAGGAAGTCACCAAGGTTTGGAAGCTGGAGAACGGTGTAGCTGTCGGTGACCCGGAGACCACAGAGAAGGTCACCAAGGAACCGACGCCGCGCAAGCTGCGTATCGGTAGCAAGGTTGTGACGGAGACTGAAAAGGTCACCGAAACCACCAACACCACCACGACTGTGACCGAGAAGGAACAGGTTCCGGCAGCGGAGGTTGAGCGTTCCTTCTTCGGTGTGGAGCTGGTCAAGCCTGGTCAGACCGAGTCTCAGGACGTGAAGAACCACACGGACGGCAACACCTACGAGGTGCCGTCGGACGTTGATGGTTGGAGCTTCTCTGTGGACGAGAACGGCAGGGTAACGGCAACTGCACCGTCGACGGCCGAGTCCGGCGACTACATCGAGGTACCTGTGACGGTTACCCCGGAGAACGGCAAGCCATATGTGACCAACGCGGTGTTCATCGTCAAGGAAGATGAGCCGATCGCTCCTGAGCCGAATGACCCGGAGATCATTCAGGCACCGACCTACAACCCGGACGTCATCGAGGCTGGTGACACCAAGACGGTTGGCATCAACTACGGCCACGCCGAGGGCAACACGTACGAGTTGGGTGAGGTGCCGGATGGTTGGACCGTAACCATTGATGAAACCACTGGTGAGCTGACGGTTACCCCGCCGGCTGACACCCCGAGCGGCACCATCAAGGAGATTCCGGTCAAAGTCACGACGAAGGACGGCGAAGTCTTTAACGTGAAGACCGTCATCGGCGTTATCAGCGACAACTGTGGTTGCGAGCCGGTTGAGCCGAATGAACCAACCGACGAGCCGACTGAGGAACCGGAGGAACCGACAGCCAAGCCGGAGGAACCGACAGCCAAGCCGGAAGAACCGACAGCCAAGCCGGAAGAGCCGACAGCCAAGCCGGAAGAGCCGACAGCCAAGCCGGAAGAACCGACAGCCAAGCCGGAAGAACCGACAGCCAAGCCGGAAGAACCGACAGCCAAGCCGGAAGAACCGACAGCCAAGCCGGAAGAACCGACAGCCAAGCCGGAAGAACCGACAGCCAAGCCGGAAGAACCGACAGCCAAGCCGGAAGAACCGACAGCCAAGCCGGAAGAACCGACAGCCAAGCCGGAAGAACCGACAGCCAAGCCGGAAGAACCGACAGCCAAGCCGGAAGAACCGACAGCCAAGCCGGAAGAACCGACAGCCAAGCCGGAAGAACCGACAGTCAAGCCGGAAGAACCGACAGTCAAGCCGGAAGAACCGACAGTCAAGCCGGAGGAGCCGACGACCGTAACGGTTACTGAGACGGTTGATCCTTCTAACCCGGCACCGAGCGAGGACCCGAAGGACCCGGAGCCGACCGAAGAGCAGCCAACGGGTGATGCCTCGACGACGACTGTCACGGTTACGGAAACCAAGGAGCCGTCCACGCCGAGCGAACCGACGCCGTCTGACGACCCGAAGGATCCGGAGCCGAAGCCGACGGTCACCGTAACGGTAACCGAGGATCCGTCAAAGCCGACCCCGACCGACGAGACCACGTCGACCGAGCCGACCACAGACAATCCAAAGCCGTCTGATGAGAATCCGACTGTGACGGTTACCGTGACCGAGGATCCTTTCGAGCCGCGCCCGACCGACGACACCACGCCGGCTGAGCCGACTGTGGAGGATACCCCGTCCGAGGATCCGACCACTCCGGTGGAGCCGACCGACCCGACCGACCCGACTGATCCGGATACTCCGGTTGAGCCTTCCGACCCGACTGATCCGAACGAGCCGTCTGAGCCGGACACTCCGGCCGACCCGAACGAGCCTCGTATTCCGGAGGTCGGCAGTCTGTGGCCGATCCTCATTCCGCTGGTCCTGGTACCTGCAGTCATCGGTCACTTCATCAACCAGCCGGGAACTCCGGCTCCGAAGCTGCCTGGTCTGCCGCTGAAGCCGCAGAAGCCGGAGGACGTCATCAAGGACCTTCAGCCAAAGGCTCCGGGCGAGGCAGAACAGCCTAAGCCGCAGGCACCGGGTGAGGCTGAACAGCCGCAGCCACAGGATCCGCAGGCGTCGATGGAGAACGAGCGGTCGAACTCTGTTGAATCCAAGGATGTTCAGTCGAGCCAGAGCGACAACACCAGCCGCTACACTGGCAAGTCCCCGAGCACAACGGATTCCAGGAAGAGCACCAACTCTGGCTTCCTGGCTAACACTGGTGCGAATGTCCTGGGTCTGCTAGCCGCAGGTCTGGCACTCATTGCCGGTGCCGCACTGCTGCTGCGCCCTGGTCGCGGCCGCAAGGAGTCCTAGAACTACCTAGGACCCTGGGGCCAAGTTGGCCCTAGGCCACGGCTACTGAGGCCGTGAAGGAAACGCCCGAGCACAACGCTCGGGCGTTTTTTGTTTTCTCTTTTTGGCCTTCTGGGTATTCAGGTGATGCGAGTAGTTCTATACGCGTTGAGTAGAGACGTGGTCGCGCGGCTGGGAGGCAACCAGATCATCCCCGGTCCGGTGGGTAGGGCCGGCACGGGAACTTTCAGACCTTGATATCGCTTCCGCGCAATGTTGAGAGCGTAAAAAATGAGCACGATAGGCGGCGAAACGAGGTCGGTTGAAGGGCTATCGTGCTCATTTTTCGCAGGCGGGGAGGGAGAGAATGATCCGAAGAAGGATCCCTAGGTTCCAGCCGGGGCAGAAGGCATAGCAAAGGCCCCAGCCGCCACCGCTCGGGGAGAGGTGGCAAGACCGGGGCCTTGGAAGAGCCTAGACGCTGTTAGATGTCGAATGCCTCTTCCAGCAGGTTCTTCTGCTCAATCTGGTGAACCTTCGCGTTACCGGTTGCAGTAGAGGACTGCGAACGGCGGGAGACGCGGACCAGCTCCGGCATATCCGGGATGAGCTCACGCAGGTGCTCGTTGTAGAACGGCCACGGGCCCTGGTTGGCCGGCTCGTCCTGAACGAAGCGAACCTGCTGGGCGTTCGGGTAAGACTCGAAGGCCTCACGCAGGCGGTTGAACGGAATCGGGTGGAGCATCTCCACGCGCACGATGGCGATGTCATCGCGGCCATCGGCTTCCTTCTTCTTGGCCAGCTCCCAGTAGAGCTTGCCGGAGACCAGCATGATGGTCTTGACCTTGTCGGCGTCGCCCACCTTCTTACCGTCAATGTCGAAGAAGTTCGGGTCGTTGATAACGGACTGGAACTTGGTGACCCCGGTGAAGTCGGACACGGAGGAGGTCGCAGCCTTGTTACGCAGCATGGACTTCGGGGTGAAGACGACCAGCGGGCGCTTCATCTCACCGAGGGCCTGGCGGCGCAGCAGGTGGAAGTGGTTAGCCGGGGTGGATGGCTGAGCCACGGTCATCGATCCCTCAGCGCACAGCTGCAGGAAGCGCTCAATGCGGGCGGAGGAGTGGTCCGGGCCCTGGCCTTCGTAGCCGTGCGGCAGCAGCAGGATCAGGCTGGAGAGCTGGCCCCATTTGGCCTCACCGGAAGAGACGTACTCATCGATGATGGTCTGGGCACCGTTGGCGAAGTCACCGAACTGTGCTTCCCAGGCCACGACGGCATCCGGGTTACCCACGGTGTAGCCGTACTCAAAGCCCATGCCGGCGAACTCGGTCAGTGCGGAGTTGTAGACCATGAACTTACCGCCGTTGCCCTTGGACGTAGCCAGGTGGGCAACCGGGTTGTACTCTTCGCCGGTGGCTGGGTCGAAGGCCACAGCGTGGCGCTGGGTGAAGGTACCGCGGCGGGAATCCTCACCGGCCAGGCGAACGACCTTGCCGGAGTTGGCCAGGGAACCGAAGGCGATGAGCTCGCCCCATCCCCAGTCGATGCCGCCTTCGCGAGCGGACTTCTGGCGCTCCTTGGCAACCTTGCCCACACGCTTGTGGTACTCGAAGCCCTCTGGTGGGGTGCCGTAGGCATCGCCAATCTCCGCCATCTCCTCGGCGGTGATGGAGGTATCCAGACCGCGGGTGAGATCCTGGGAGGAGGTAATACCGGTCTGCTCCTTCGGGCCGGCCTTCTCCGCTTCCTTGTGCTCAGCGAAGACGGACTCCATCTGGTCATGGAAGTCACGTGCAGCTGCCTCTGCCTCTTCATCAGAGAGGTCACCGCGGCCGATGAGCTCCTCGGTGTAGCGCTCACGGACAGACTTGTGGTTGTCAATGATGTCGTAGAGCCGCGGCTGTGTCATGGACGGATCATCAGCCTCGTTGTGGCCGCGCAGGCGGTAGCAGACGAGATCAATGAAGACGTCCTTGCCAAAGCGGCGGCGGTACTCGGTAGCGAGCTTACCTACCCAAACAACAGCCTCCGGGTTGTCGCCATTGACGTGGAAGACCGGGCAGTCGAAGCCCTTGGCCAGGTCGGTGGCGTAGTGTGTGGAACGGCCGGAATCCGGGGTAGTGGTGAAGCCCACCTGGTTGTTGACCACAACGTGGACCGTACCGCCGGTGGTGTAGCCACGCAGCTGGGACAAGTTGATGGTCTCCTGCACCACGCCGAGGCCGGTGAAGGAAGCATCGCCGTGGAGCATGATCGGGACAACAGTGTGGCCCTCCGGGCCCTTGTCCAGGATGTCCTGCTTAGCGCGGGCAATACCTTCCATGACCGGGTCGACGGCCTCGAGGTGAGACGGGTTAGCGGCCAGTGTGACCTTGATTTCCCCATCGCCGAACATCTGCAGGTGCTCGCCCTCAGCACCGAGGTGGTACTTCACGTCGCCAGAGCCGCCAAGCTGGCCGCCCTTGTAGTTGCCATCGAACTCGCCAAAGATATCGGCCAGCGGCTTGCCCACGATGTTGAAGAGCACGTTGAGGCGGCCGCGGTGCGGCATACCGATGACAACCTCGTCGAGGTCCTGGCCAGCGGCAGTGTCCACGATGGAGTCAAGCAGAGCGATGAGGGACTCAGCGCCTTCCAGGGAGAAGCGCTTCTGGCCCACGTACTTGGTCTGCAGGAAGTTCTCGAATGCCTCGGCAGCGTTGACCTTCTGCAGGATGTACTTCTGCTCAGAGTTGGACGGTTTCGGCATGCCGGCCTCAATCTGCTCCTGCAGCCAGCTGCGCTCATCGCGGTCGAGGATGTGGGTGTACTCGGAGCCCACCTTGAGGGTGTAGGCGGAGCGTAGGCGGGTAACCACCTCACGCAGCGTCATGGTCTCCTTGCCGCCGAATCCGCCCACGTTGAAGGTGCGGTCCAGGTCCCAAATGGTCAGGCCGTGAGTAGCCAGGTCGAGGTCGCGGTGGTCCGGCCACGGCAGGCCCGGCTGCTTCCATCCCAGCGGGTTGATGTCAGCCAGCAGGTGGCCGCGGGAGCGGTAGGCCTCGATGTACTGCATAACGCGCGTGTTCTTATCGACGCCTGTGTTAGGCACGTCAGCAGCCCAGCGGAAGGGCTGGTAGGGAACACCCAGGGACTCGAAGAGCTCGTCCCAGAAGGCGTCATCCAGAATGAGCTGGCCAATGGTGCGCAGGAACTCACCGGACTCCGCGCCCTGAATAACGCGGTGGTCGTAGGTGGAAGTCAAGGTAACCAGGCGGCCCACGCCCAAGTCAGCCAAGCGGTCGGCGGAGGTGCCGGCGAACTCGGCTGGGTAGTCCATGGAACCGACACCGATAATGGAGCCGGAACCCTTGGTCAGGCGAGCGATGGAGTGGCGGGTACCGATGCCACCCGGGTTGGTGAGGTTAATGGTGACGCCGGAGAAGTCATCCATCGTCAGCTTGTTCTTGCGGGAACGGTCAACGATGTCCTGGTAGGCATCGATGAACTCGGCAAAGGTCTTGTTCTCCGCTTCTTTAATGGCGGCAACCACGAGGGCGCGGGAGCCATCCTTCTGCGGAAGGTCAATGGCCAAGCCCAGGTTGACGTGCTCCGGCTGAACCACGGTGGGTTTGCCGTCCTGAATCTCGTAACGCACGTTCATGTCCGGGTGGATCTGAACGGCCTTGACTAGGGCGTAGCCCAGGATGTGGGTAAAGGAGATCTTGCCGCCGCGGGTGCGCTTGAGATGATCGTTGATCATCGCGCGGTTTTCCCACATGAGCTTGACCGGGATGTCGCGCACGGTCGTAGCAGTCGGAATCTCCAGGGATTCGTCCATGTTCTTGGCAATTGCCTTGAACATGCCCTTGAGCACACGGGAGCCGGGCTCCGGGGCGTCCTTGATGCGGTCGAGCGGGGACTCCGACTTCTTCGGATCTGCCTTCGCCTTCGTTGCCGAAGACTTCGAGTCGCTCGGTGACTTAGCGCCAGGAGCAGCAGGGGACTTCTCTGCAGGCTTAGGAGCGGAGCTTTCCTTCTTTTCTGCCGGCTTCTGTGCCGGGGCAGAAGCCGTGGAGCCAGAGGCCTTGGCGGAGGCCTTGGGCTGTGCGGCCTGCTTGGGAGCCCCGTTAGCCTCAAAGTAGTCACGCCACTCCTTATCTACGGAGTTGGGGTCCTTTGAGTACTGCTGGAACTGTTCGTCAATCAGCCACGCGTTCGGGCCGTAGATGCTCGATTTGCTCACGGCAGGTGTTCGCCTCTTTCTGTGCTTTAAAGTTTGTCTTTAATCGACTGTAGTAGGCCATTCCATGGGTACGAAAGGCACCCGGAAAGGTGTCTCCCCATATGATACGGCCCGCGTAAGTTTGCTCACTACCCTGGGGCGCGTTTCCCGTGTTTATTCCCCCTGCAGGGGGGAGAGCTGGGTGCCCGCATGGTTAATAACTTGGCGGGCAATTTTACGGTTGGCAGTCGTTCCCAGTACTGCACCTACCCCCATCGGCAAGAGTTTGGACAGCCATGCCCACTTCACTTTCTTACGGGCTTGCTTCAAAAAGAGCTTGGTCAGTCGGCCGTTGATACCACTCAGAGTTGGCCCCGAGAAACGGGAGAGGGTAGCAGCGGACTTCATGCCGGAGAGCGTGGTGACGTCGCCAAGCATGGTGTCCACCAGAGCACTGCCCTGGGATCCGGTGAGGACTACGAGGACGAGCGCGCGGCGGCGCTCTTCATCGCGGATGTCATCGCCACGCAGGTGCGCCGAGGCCAGGATGTACCATGCGGCAGCCTCAAGGAAGACGAGGGATTCTGCACCTACTGCAGCCGCACCGGAGACCAGGCCGATGCCGGGGAAGGCAGCCGAGGCGCCTGCGGCCGCACCGGTGCCCGAGACAATGTTGAGGAAGTGCTTGTCAATGAGCTCCTGCAGCTCCTCGGGAGAGGCATTCTTGTTCTTCTTCTTCAAACGATCGACGTAGCCGATGATGATGGAGGATTGCACCGACACCACCTTGTTGATGGCCGCCAGAAAACCTTGACTAATACGGTTGCTCTCGTCCACGTCGAGCTTTTCCACCTCGGTCGGAGCGTCCTTTTCCTTCTGTCCAATTCCAAGCATGTTCTTCACCTGATTTCGTCTACATTGTTAACGGTATGTTCACTACCGTATCGAAAAAGCTGTTCCCAGCGCAGAGTCAGGCTGGGGGATTAGTCTAGGGGCCATGAGCGAGTACGAGCCTTTCCCCCCGCGCGAGGTAAGCGCGGCTGCGGCCCGCCTGCTTGCTGAGTCGTTACACGCCCGCGCCCGTGCCGCTCAGGAGGCAGCGAGGACAGCGTGGGCGGATGAGATTACGGTTCTGACAACTTCCGGCTGGGTACGCGGCAGCCTCGAGGAGGACTTGCGCCCAGACCGGCCGCTGTCGACACCAGTGCGGTCGTGGCGTGGCATTCCCTTTGGGGCAACGACCGCGGGAGAGTATCGCTTCCGTGAACCGCGCCCAGCGCCGCCATGGCAGGGGATTCGGGACTGCCGTGAGTTCGGCGATGTGGCCCCGCAGCCCGTCTACTCGTGGACGGACCGCATCGAAGGCACGGAAGATTGCTTGACTCTCGATATCGTCCGACCACACACCGAACATGACGCCGCTCCCAATACGGAAAAGCTCCCCGTTGTCGTCTACTTGCATGGCGGCAGTTTTATCGTGGGGTCGTCGCACATGCTTATGCTGCGCGGCTTTGAGTTCGCCGCACAGATGGGCGTGGTCTATGTGTCCGTCAACTTCCGCTTGGGCGCGCTGGGGTACCTCGACGTGCGCAGTTTGGGAGGTGAGGCCTGCGCTAATCCCGCGGTGGCGGACCAAGTCCTTGCCTTGGAGTGGGTTCGCGACAACATCGCTGCCTTCGGCGGAGACCCGAACAACGTAACTCTTATGGGCGAATCCGCGGGTGGCGCAGCGGTGCTCACGCTCATGGCCGTTCCCCGCGCAGAAGGCCTCTTTCACCGCGTCATCGCCCAGTCGCCGCCAATTGGCATGATTCATTCCCGTGCACAGTCGATGTTCTGGGCGCGCGAACTCGTGGACAAGATGGCCCTGCCGCGAGACACCACGGCGGATGATTTGCGCCGCGAGGATTTCGCGGACCTAGTGCGCTCGGGGCAATCCATGATGTGGCGCGCAGGCGAGTTGCTTTACCTGAACTCCTGCTACGCGCCCACCGTGGATGGTGAACTCATTCCGCAGCATCCGATTGAGACTTTCGAAGAGGGCGCCCAGCACCCGGTGCCGTTGCTCATCGGTACTAATTCCGGTGAGGCGAGCTTTGGAAAATTCCTCTATCAACGTCAACGCTCCCGCGAACGTGCGGCCTTGCGGCTGTTGGCGTCTTTCGATCCGGAGAGTGCACCGGACGTCGTTGCGGCGTACGGCGGGGCGGTCTCGCGCAGTGATTTTGGGGACTTGCTTACCGACGCCCTCTTTTGGGCCCCCACCGTCCGCGTCGCCTCCGAACATGCTCGCCGATACCCCACGTGGATGTATCGTTTCGACTTTGCGCCGGCAGCGTTGCGCTGGCTGGGGCTGGGGGCGATGCACGCGATGGAGCTGTCTAATATCTTCGGCGATCCCGGTGCGTCACGCGTGTCCTTCTTGACCACCATGGGCAAGTCCTCCGAAATGGAGGAGGTCACTGAGAATATGCAGGCCCAATGGGGCGCGTTCATCAATGGTGGCGCTCCGCGTGAAGATTGGCCGCGCTACCGGGCTCCGCAGCGAGAGACGATGATTTTCGACGTGCAGCCTCATATCGAAGAGTCACCAATGGAGGCGCGCCGCCAGGCCTGGGAATCCTATGACATGTTGGAGTGGGGAACCGGACGCCCGGAGATCCTGAAGCTTCTGGGTTTCATGCCCGATGACCACAATCGCGGGTAGGATGTGTGGGGCCTTGGTAGCAGCCGGGGTGACACTGCCACATGGACGGATGTTGATCACATGAGCTTTTTTGAAGATATTGCTTCTGCGCTGGACGGGGAAGGCATTGAGTCCCGCGTCAATGACGATGTGATGTTCGTGCCCATCACCTCTGACTTGGAGATCCAGTTTGTAGAAATTGACCCGATTCTCCCCGCCGCAAACGTCTACATCGCCGCCGCGGACGTGGATGAGGATGATGAGGATTTTGAGGCTGTCTTGGTCTCCGTTGCGTTCTCCGTGGAGGATGCCGTGGAAGCGGTGTCGCGCCATATTGCTACCGACCAAGTAGTCACCGTGCTGCGTGACCTTCTTGAGGGCACCGATGAGCGCATTGCTGAACTGGAGTTTCTCCAGGATGAGTTCAACCCGAACCTTGTCGTGGCGGAGGTCGCCAACGATTCCGAGCTGCGTGTGCTCGTGGAGACCATCGACGGCGTCCCCAGCGCTGTGGTGCGCTTCCTCTCCTTCGACTTCGATGAGGACGAGCTTGACGAGCTGGAAGATGAAGCCATCAATGAGCTGTGGGAAAACGACGCCGTGGAGGACCTGGGGGAGGAAGAGCGCGTGGCGCTTTTCGACGCCGGCGAGTTCGACGACGCCACCCTCGCCCCCATCATCGAAGTTCCCGCCGAGGCACTCGAGCTGGGCACCTACACTGACTTTGACCGCCTCTTCGACGTCCTGAGCTTGGTCTCTGACCAAGCCCTGGATTGGGAAGCCCAGCTGGTCAGCGTGGAGGACCCCGACTTTGATGAGCCGGACGTCTACGACATCTTCGGCGCCGACGACGATGAGGACGATGATGACGTTCTCTACGATGACAGCGATATCGACGATGACGACAATGATGACGCTGACAACATTGACCACGAGGGCAGCGCCAGCCAAGATTAGTCGCCTCCTTAGCATGGGCACGCTAGGATAATCGGGTACATTTGCCGAACTCGATGAGGAGCAGCCTGGGTTTATGCCGGTTAACATGGCTTTTCGTGGCCAGCGCATCAGCGTTGCTCTCGGCCTGCTCTGCGCTCTGGTGGCATGGGGCCTGACCTTAACCCCGAGGTTTAAGTTTGCCGAAAGGACCTTTGACTCCCTCCTTCCCGCAACGGTGTGGGGCTTGAGTCTTCTTTCCGTCCTGCTTTTCTTCGGCTCCCAGCGCGGGCTATGGCGCAGCCCTGCACTCATTAACGCCCTCCTTGCCGCCGTGGTGGACATGGTGGGCTCGACGGTGTTCTTTAACCTCAATATCCCGCTCTACATGGACACCGCAGGAACAGTGTTCATCGCGATAATTTATGGCCCAGTTCTCGGCATGGGTACAGCGGTTTTGTCCTTGACCTTAAGATCCGTCGTCAGCCCTCTAGAGCTTGCTTATCTGCCCAACGTGCTGATTCTGGCGGTAATGGTGGGCTGGCTGGCTCGCCGCGGTGCGTTTAAGCGCATGATTTCCACACTGTTTACCGGCTATGGAATCGGCATCATTGCGGCACTCGTGTCTTTGTCTTCGACCTTGTTCGCGCTGGAGCAGAATCTGCCGCGCGGCGCCCGCGAGCTTGCCAACTTTTTCTTGTTGATTACCCATGACGAAACCACGGCGACACTGCTCCAAGTACTGACTTCAGATCCGCTGGATAAGGCCTTCACTGTTGTCTTGGTGTGCGTGTTTATCCGCTTCGTGCCGAAACCCGTGCGGAACTCCTTCGATCGACCAGAAACCCAGTCGGCCGTTGCTCGAGTACTGACCGAAGGTCGCTTTACTCTTTCCTTGGACGAGGAACCTCCCCGCAACTTCGTTGGCCGACTGCAACGCTACCTGTAGAATGCTAGGGCTTAAGCAGCCTGGCTGAAGCCCTCGAATAGTGAGAGCGGAGAGCGTACCGGGGTGTAGGAGCTATCGACGAGCCAGACGAAGGTTGCGGCACTACTGCTCGAAATCTCATGTACTGCCGAGACCAAGTTTGCAGGCACCAGCGTGCGAACCCACGCTTCCGCAATCGCAGGGGATACCGGCCGTCCGGTAGGGGAGGTAATGCGAACGGTAATGAGGTAGGACGGGATACGCTTCTCTCCGAAGCCCAGCACACGAGCTTTCGCCCGTTCGCCCACGCGGTGACGAGACACCGTCAGTGTCAGCGGTGGAGTAGCTTCTCCTTCCTCACCCCGAAGCGGTACTGAGGGGAGTGACTTTGATGGTGGTCGCCATTGCGGTGTGGGGCGTGCCAATGACCGCGGATGACGAATAATGCTCTCTGCGGAGTTCAGGGTGTCTGCGTGGTGGAAGAGGATGTCTGCGGTGAGTTCTCCAGCAGCGATGCTGGACTGGGTGGAATACGGAACCGTGGTGCGAAAGCTGTTGTAATTCTTCATGGCCCTCACAGTAGAAACCAGTGTGGACATTGAAACCCACACTATCGAAACGGTGTTCGATGATTTGGATGGATGGGCTACAGTTGGTGTCGCTATGAGTAAGGGCGTTACACAAGAACTGAAGATTCCGCGGGAGATCTGGGTGATGGTCACCGCGGGCTTCATCATCGCATTGGGCTATGGGCTGATCGCGCCCCTACTTCCGCAGTTCATTGTCAGCTTCGATGTGTCGATGGCGGCCGCGGGCCTTGTCGTCTCTATTTTCTCTGCTAGCCGCCTTATTTTCGCGCCCGTCGCTGGCCGCCTCATCGACCGTGCCGGCACGCGCGGCGTCTACCTGACGGGGTTGTTAACCGTCGCTATTACGACAGGGCTTGTGGGCATTGCCCAGGAGTATTGGCACATCGTGGTGCTGCGCGCCATCGCGGGTATTGGCTCCACGATGTTCACTGTGGCAGCCATGGCACTCATCGTGAAGCTCTCGCCACCCGCTATTCGTGGTCGGTGCTCAGCCACGTATGCCACATCCTTCCTGCTGGGTAACGTCATTGGTCCGCTCGTCGGCGCCAGCTTGTCCTTCCTTGGCTTTCGGTGGCCATTCTTCATCTACGGGCTAGGCGTGGCGCTCGCAGCACTCGTTGTCTGGGTTCTGATGCCGGCGGTCGACACGGATGCTGAACGCCAACATCGTCTTCCGCCGATGAAGCTGCAGGAGGCCTGGGGTGATACCGCTTATCGTGCGGTGTTGACCTCGAACTTCGCCCAAGGATGGATCAACATGGGCGTGCGCGTTGCAGTCCTCCCACTGTTTGCCGCGTCCATCTTCCACAATGGTGGCCAAGCCTCGGGCATCGCACTCGCGGTCTTCGCGGCGGGCAATGCGATTGTGCTGCAGTTTTCTGGTTCCTGGTCTGACCGTATTGGACGCCGGCCACTCATTCTTGCGGGCCTTGTGGGCTCGGCACTGTTTGTAGGAACGCTGGGCTTGGCGACGTCCGTGTGGGCCCTCCTCGCGCTCTCCGCGTTGGCTGGCGCGTCGTCAGGGCTGATTGTGCCCTCGCAACAGGCGGCCATCGCCGATGTGGTGGGCCTGAAGCGTTCAGGTGGGCAGGTGCTTTCTACCTTCCAGATGGCTGGTGACTTTGGGCAGATCTTGGGTCCCATCGTGATTGGATTCCTTGCGGATAAATTCGGCTTTGGGGTGGCCTTCGGCATGTGCGCCATCGTGGCAGCTGGTGGTGTCCTTGCGTGGAGCTTCGGGCGTGACACCGTGCAGGATAAGAAAATTGTGTTGCAAGGCCTTCGCCGTAGGTATAAATAACACTTATTGAACCCCACCTGTGTCGCAATGCTTTGAAAGCTGAAGCCACCCTTAAAAAAATTTTTGTTAAACTCGTGGTGTGAATTTTCAACAAAGGGTGGAGCGCCACCGGGCATCACTAAGTCGGGCAGACGAGGCGGTTGTTGATGTGATTCTCAGCCGACCACAAGAAGCAGCCCTGTGGCGCGGCGAAGACGTCGCCGCCAAGGCAGGTGTCCACGGCTCTGCTGTGACCCGCACTGCTAAGAAGCTTGGGTACAAGGGGTATCTGGAGCTGCGCCAAGAATTGCGCCGCATGCATGACCAGTACCTAGCTGCTGAGCACTCCAACGGCCGGCAGGCATTCCGCAACGAGGCTGGACAAACGATTCTGGGACAGCTGGTGTCCAGGGAAATGGATTCGCTGTCCGCGGCGACGGGAAGCGTAGACCAGCATTCTATTAATAGAGCAGCGGACTTGGTGATGAGTGCCCGCGATATCTACATCTATGGCCGCGGCAACTCCATTCCTCTGTGTGATCAGACAGAGCGCCGCTTTCGCCGCCTGGGACGTTCCGTCCATGACCTTTCGGGTGAGACGGACCAAGACATCGCTGAACAGTTGCTTCGCATGGGCGAGCCAGACCTTCTTGTGGTCTTTGCCTTCCGCCGTTCCACGCGGCCGCTACGTCAGTTGCTGAACTATGCTGAGGCGGTCAATTGCAAGGTGCTCCTCATTACTGATGACCTTCGCGTTGTTCATCCAGTACCTGTCGTAACTTTGGCTGCTCCGCGCGGCGATGAAGGAACCTTTACCACCTTGTCGGTTCCAATGCTCATGCTGAATGCCATTGTGCTGTCGATTCAGCGGCGATACGAGCACGATGTTGCCCCGTTCCAGCAGAAGCTGAAGAACATTCTCGAGGGCTTCGAGTACTAACGAGAAGTACGTGCTCGCTTGCTGCAGGCGGCCCAGCGTGGCGCATGGCCCAATGCAGCCTTGAAGTCACGCTCGCGATAACGCGTGAAGCCATAGGTAGAAGCCTCGGAACCGGTATTCGGGCGGCTCCATCGCTTCTGGCTACGATCGCTGGCGGCTTCCATGCCACTCCTCCGTATGTTGCTCAATTGGTGTGTGCTCAGTTGACAGCAAGCATCTAAGAAAATATTAGGTTAGCTCAAGGTGTCCGTCAAACCCATGGCGTGAGATCCTCTCATTTGGGGGGTGAGGTTCCCAACAAAACCAAATAGAACTGCGTAGCTTGATCTTGATTGAACCCGAATATCTGCAATCTTTGATGAAATGGGGGTAGGGGTACACGTTCGGCGTTAGCCAGAATTGCCCTACCGGAGGTTCCTGAAAATTCTTACATAAAGTGAGTTAATTATTGCATTTGTATATCTAGGGGCCTGGAGGGGTATTAGACCAAAAGCGGGAAAATCGGGCTTAGGCGACGGTCCGTCCTGCTGCATACAGCTTCTTAGGCATGTCGCGACGTAGGCTCCATTCGAATTGGATGGGCTTTTCTCCGCGGTGCGTTACATAGTCAACGTTTCCGAGGAAGGTATATGCCGCTGCGGTATCAACCTTGTTTTTCTTCGTGAAGCGAGTAGCAATGATGATGTGGCCGCCGAGTTTCCGGTGGTGGATGTAGCGCTTGGCCATCGCTGACTTCAGTGTCGTTGTGAATTGGGACTCCCAGTGAAGCAGATCCGGAGACAACGGGTAGTCGCGGTAGTTAGTCGAAGCACTTACATTCTCATCCTTCTGGAACGTCACCAAGAATAGATCAGTGTTTGATGTGTCGAAGCGTTTGACTCCTTCGCGGGGAAGGTTGGCGAGCTTTGTGAGCGGGCCCTCGTCCAAGGCACCGACAAGCTCAGCAAGGCTATAGTCTGCATGCGTCTCGAGCACACTATGAGAGGACTCCTGGGGAATCACGCGGGACGCTTCTAGCGCAATCCGCATGACTTGATTGACTTCGTTGACGAACGCTGGGTAAGAACGCACGATATAAAGCGCCTCATCCAGAGAGCCTGGGATGGCTCTATTGGAATTCGCCCATAGCGCCAGAACGAGCATCGTGGCATAGCGCTTTTCGCGGTCAGTCATGTCTTGTTCTGAGGGGCCGTCGGCCTCCATGAGTCGGCTGTATGCCGCCACGCGGTCGGGGTCATTGATGTGGAGCAGAACTCGGATACGGCTCAGGAGGAAGGCTTCTTCGCTGTCCTCGTTGGACGGAGGCAGAAGCTTTTCATCACGAAGGAGCGTGGTCCAGGAGATTCCTTTCCTGCGGTAGATGTCCTCCAGAGGGATATTGGACTCGCGAATGAAAGCTGCAAGGTCAGTGGTTCTGTGTTCGTTAATCTGCGAGCGAATTTTCTTGATCGAGTTTCGTGCGAGACGCCTGACGTTGGCTAAAACGCGGTCTGTTGTCATGCGGTCCAGCGTGATGTTGGAACCGGGTGGCGCAGTGGGGAAGCCCTGCTCGACTTCTTTGATGAAACTCTTGCCGCGGGCAGCTGTCAGCACCTTGAAGCGTTCTTCAAAGTCGAACTCTTCGTGCTGGAGTCCGAGAAAATCGAATACGATACATGCGTCCTTACCCTGGTTAAGGCGCAGTCCGCGGCCCAGCTGCTGAACAAAAAGAACCGGGCTCTGGGTAGGGCGTAAGAGTAGGAGAGTGTTGATGGAAGGAATGTCAACACCCTCGTTGAAAATGTCGACCGTAAAGATGATCTTGATGTCGCCATCGCGCAGCTGTGCAATAGCTCTTCTGCGTTCCTCAGTACTTTGCTTGCTGCTTACCGCTAAAGCAGGAATACCAAAAGCATTGAATTGTTCCGACATGTATTCGGCGTGGGCGATCGAAACACAAAAGCCGAGGGCTTTCATCTCGGAGAGATCGAAGATTCGGCGTTTGAGCTCATTGATGATGAATCGGGTGCGCTTTTCTCCAGCCTTGATATAAAACTCGCTGAGCTCTGTCGTGTTGTAGTTTTTCTTTCCTCGGTTCCACGTCAGGCTCGTGAGATCGGTATCGTCATCGACCCCGTAATAGTGCAAAGGCGCGAGTAGCTGTAGGCGAAGCGCATCCCAGAGGCGTAGTTCATGGGCCACGCGGTAGTCGAAAAATTTCTGGACGTTTTCGCCATCTCCGCGCTCGGGCGTTGCCGTGAGTCCGAGGAGCTCCTGAGGTTGGAAGTAATCGAGAATCTTTCGGTAGGTCGTGGCCTCTGCGTGATGGAATTCATCGATCACGATGACATCGAAGTGGTCAGGAGCTATTCGCGTCAGGCGATCGCCGTGGAGGGATTGAATGCTTGCGGAGACATGGTCCCAGCGACGAGGCTCCTCGCCACCAACAAGAAGTTCACCAAAGTCGGAGCTTTGGAGTACCTCCCGATACGTGCGTTGAGCCTGCTGGAGGATCTCCCGGCGGTGAGCCACAAACAGAAGGCGCGGACGGCGCCCAAACTCTGCACAGAGGTGGCGCTAGTCTAAGGCTGCGACGACAGTCTTACCGGTGCCGGTAGCAGCGATCAACAGGTTCTTGTGTCGGCCGTGCACGTCTCTCTCCGAGCGCAATGCCTCAAGCATCTCCTGCTGGTAGGGGTAGGGCTCGACACGCAGGCCTGATAGCTCAAGTTTCTCACCCTCTTTCGCTTCGAGGAACTTCGCTCCCCGAAGTGCTTCAAGCAAGCGCTCGTAATCACGCTCCGGGTCGAAGGGCTTGAAGTGGTTGTCGAACCAGTAACTGTCAAAAGTCTTGATGAACTTCTCGATGATCTCCGGAGTGGTAGAGCGGGAGCCGCGAACGTTCCACTCCCAGCCGTCGACAAGCGCAGAACGGGACAGGTTAGAACTGCCGATGAAGGCGGTATCGAATCCAGACTCGCGGCGGAAGAGCCACGCCTTTGCATGCAAACGGGTGGTCTTGTGCTCGTAGCAGATTCGAACCTCAGCGTTGTAGTCCTCGACAAGGCGGCGTACAGCAGCAGCTTCAGTCGCACCACAATACGTTGAAGTGATGACTCGAAGGGGGATTTGGTGATCGCGTAGGTACTCCAGTTCATCACTAATGACCGAAATTCCGGAGTTCTTGATGAATGCACACAGCAGATCGACGGAATCGGCAGTACGAATCTCGCGGGCAATTTCCACCGACATGTTGGTGTCATCCACGCTATTGGTGAAAAGTGCGCTGGAGTTCAGAGAAACTTCGGGCAAGACAGGCGGTTCAGTGAGCTCAGACCTGTACATGGCATAAAGCAACTGTTCAGCCGATACCTTCTCGTCCGCCCCAAGGTGCTGTGCGAGGTTGTTGATGAGAGCGACGCGTTCTTCCGGCTTTTTGATCTCGAGAAGCCGTTGCTCAATGAGCCGGGCGAAGTGGTGGGATACGGCCGTGGCGAATCTTGGGTCGACGTCCTTAGAGATCACCTCGGCAATTCCGGAAGCCGCGGTGGGAATGGCTCGCTGGGTCTCCCTAATGCGCTCGTGAATACGGGCGGTGACAGGGGTTTCGTAGATGCCGAAAGGCAGCAGGGAGTCAGAAGTCATAGGCGTGAGGAAATGAGCTCAACAGCGGGGACGTCAGCGGGAGCCCAGTCGAGCTCTTGTGCTTCGGCGGCGGTGACCCACCGGGTGGCGTCATGGTCGGTGAGTACAAGATCACCGGATTGGATTGTGCACAGGAAGGTGGTGAGTTCGATGGTGGCGAACTCATAAGTGTGGAGCGTCGTGGTGACTTTGTCACCAACAGTCGCAGTGAGAGAGAGTTCTTCTGCCAACTCGCGTTTCAGGGCCTCTTGAGGAGTTTCGCCCGGCTCAATCTTTCCACCAGGGAATTCCCACATGCCGGCTAGAGACTTTCCTGGGGCCTTACGACAGGCCAGGATTCGGTCACCATCAATAAAGACGGCGCCGACAACACGAATCGGAGAACTCATTGGACCAGTATGCCGGCTGGCCCGAATCTTAGCCAGAAGGTACGGCTTGTGTTTAGGCCGAAACCGCAGAAAAGTGCGCGGTCACGATGTCGTCGATAAGCCGGGCGGCGAGCTTGGCGGTGCGGTTGTCGAGGTCGAAGGAGGGGTTGAGCTCGACGACGTCGACAAGCGCGAGGCGTCCCGTGGCGGCGATGGCGACGGCGAGTTCGCGGATGATGGGCAGGTCAACGCCGAGTCCGGCCGGAGCAGAAACGCCAGGGGCCTGCGCGGCGGGGAGGACATCCAGGTCAATGGAGAGATGGATGGGGGCCTCGCCAGCGCAGAGGTGCTCGGTGTGGGCGCGGACCTGCTGGAGGTTCATGGCGAGCAGTTCCTCGTCAAGGGTGATGGTGACGCCGAGGTCGGCGGCCTCGTCGAAGAGGACTGTGGTGTTGTTGGGGCGGGAAATGCCCAGGACGGAGTAATCGAAATCCTCGCGGCCAACGAGTTCAGAAATCTGCTTAAACGGCGTGCCGGAGGTAGGCACGTCCGCGGTACGCAGATCGAAGTGGGCATCGAGGTTGATGATCTTCAGCGGGCCCTGCGCATGGAAGGCGCCTCGGTGGGAGCCGAAGGCAGTTTCGTGGCCGCCGCCCAAGATGATGGGAAGGTGGCCAGCATTGGATAGGGCTTCCACGGACGTAGAGAGGCGCTCGTGGGCGCCCTCCAGGTCGGTGCTTTGGGTGGTGATCGTGCCAGCGTCGTAAAGCGCATGCTCATGGTGCACCGCGAGGGAACCTAGGGCGTTTCGCAGTGCCTCCGGGCCCGCAGCCGCGCCGGGGCGGCCATGGTTGCGCTCTACTCCCTCGTCGGAGGCGAAGCCCAGCAGTGCTACGCCGGGCTGCGCCTGTGGGTTGTCCACGTCGAGGGGGCGAACCACGCTGTGCCACCGCGCGTGCTCCGGGCCGGGACCATCAGAGCGGCCAGACCACTCGGATGCAGGGGAGTAGGCGGGGGCATCAACGCTGTTCATAATTATCCTCTCGGAACGGGGCTGGGGTCAGTATGTGCAGCAGCGTGGTTGCGGCGGCCGGTGAGGTAAAAGATGGCTGTCATCAGGATGATGAAGCCAACGCCTACCGCTAGGGCCGGACGGTACTGCGGCTGCCATGCCATGATGCCAAAAGTAAACGTGATGAAGGCGATGGCGAAGTATTGTCCCCACGGCCAGAAAGGCACTGTGTAGGTCAGGCTCGCGCGTTCCTGCGGCGACATCTGCTTACGGGAAGCCACGTGGGCCAGCAGAATCATGAGCCAGACATAGATGGTGGCGAACGTGGCCAGGGAGGCGATGACCTCGAAGACGTTGTCGGGGATAAAGGCGTTGAGGGCGGTGCCGATGACCATGACGATGAGCAAAATGACCATGGTCATCACCGGTACGCCGCGTGCTTTCTTGGCCATGACCTTAGGTGCGAGATTTTGGCGTGCCAGGCCGGTAAGCACGTTGCCGGCACCGAAGAGATCGGCATTGATGGCGGAGACAGCCGCGGTGATGACCACGACGTTGAGTGCGGCTGCTGCCCACGTGACGCCCAGGGTGGAGAAGATTTGGACGAAGGGGCTTTCCTCACCCGTAATGGTGCGCCAGGGGTTAATCATGAGGATGACCAGGATGGCCAGCACGTAAAACAGCAGGATGCGCACGGGGATGGTGTTGACGGCCTTGGGGACGGACTTCTCCGGTTCCTCGGCCTCCGCACTGGCCACTCCCACGATTTCTGTGCCGCCGAAGGCGAAGAGAACGAGGATGAAGGAGGCGATCATGCCGGAGGGACCGTTGGGGAAGAAACCACCGTCATTGACCAGGTTGGCAGGGCCGGTGGTCTCAGCAGTGGAGAGGCCGAAGACCAAGACGGCCACGCCGCCGAGAATCATCGCGACGACTGCGCCTACTTTGACGATGGTGAAGGCGAACTCTAACTCGCCGAAGGCTTTGACCGTGGCGAGGTTCGCGCCGCCGACGAGTAATAGGGTGGCTGCCACCCAGACCCATTGCGGTGAGCCAGGGAACCAGAACTGCATATAGACGCCGATGGCGGTGAGGTCCGCTAAGGCCACGATGACCATTTCAAAGGCGAACATCCAGCCGGTGATATAGCCCGCCCAAGGTCCGAGGAAGGCGCGGGCATATTCGGCGAAGGAGCCGGTGACCGGGTGGTGGACGGACATTTCTCCGAGCGCGCGCAGGAGGAAGTACACGACGGCGCCGCCGAGGAGGTAGACCAGCAGCACGGAGGGGCCGGCAGCTTGGATGGCGCTAGCGGAGCCGTAGAACAAGCCGGTGCCGATGGCGGAGCCGAGTGCGATGAAGTGCAGGTGGCGGTGCTTGAGGCCTCTGCGCTGGGTGGTGGTCTCGGGCACGGTGGCCGTCCTCCTCCTTCGTGAAGAGTGTGAGTGAAGAATGCGTCTGAGAGCTACTTTCCTCTAGTTACTGCGTGGGGTCAATTCCATGAAATTTAGCCAGGTGACATGTCTTTCATTAGACGTCCGGGGGTGATCTAAGTGACATTTAAGAAAGTTGTGGTTAGTATCTTTGTGACCCGCGTGTGGCTGTTGCGTGGGCATGGTTGGCGTTTCATCCCGCACTGTGCGTCGTTGGAACGCGCGTTGTTGGGTCCGCCTGCCGTGCTAGAGACGTGTAATTTGTCGCCCATACCGTGAGGTAAAAAATGAAGAACGAAGACGCCCTTGTTGACGCCTTCTACGAGTCCGAAGATGCCACGCCCACAAAGAAGGGGCTGTGGCGGCTGTTTGTCTACAGCGCCATCGGAGCTTTCGTTTTCTTTTTCCCCGTCAGCTACGGCGGGAAGAAGTCGATTCCGCTTGACCATATGGTCACCATCATCCGTACACACGCGGAGGCTGTGGTGCCGTGGATCATCTTGGCGCTGGCCGTCTATGGCACTGTGCGCAGTATTGTGAATAAGAACTGGCGGGAAGGTGCCCTGCAGGCGGTGTTCACCGTGCTCAACGTCGTGGGCATGGTGGTGTCCTTCCTTATGGTGTTAGGAACACTGCCTGGCGTGTTGGGCAACGAGGATATTGTTCCCTTCCTGTGGAACTCCATCGCCACGCCCGTAGGGCTCATCGTCCCCATTGGCGGTGCCTTCTTGGGCCTGCTCATTGGTTATGGTCTGCTGGAGTTTGTAGGCGTGTTCATGCAGCCCATCATGCGGCCCCTGTGGCGCACGCCGGGGCGCTCCGCCATCGATGCCGTGGCCTCCTTTGTGGGCTCTTACTCGCTGGGCATTCTCATTACTGACCGCGTGTACCAGCGTGGCGGCTACACGGCGCGCGAGGCCTCCATCATCGCGACGGGTTTCTCCACGGTGTCTGCGGCCTTCATGGTCATCGTGGCTAAGCAGCTGGACTTGATGGGCATGTGGGGAGTCTATTTTGCCGTGTCACTGGTGGTGACGTTCCTCGTTACCGCTATCACCGTGTGGATTCCGCCGCTGAGCACCATTCCCAACGAGTATGTTTCCGGGGTAGCGCCGGACCCGGAGAAGCCGGTCAAGGGCAACTACTTCAAGGCAGCGTGGAGGGAAGCGCTCTTGCAGCTCGACCGTGCACCAGCGTTGGGCGCTGCCATCTGGGAGAACCTGCGCGATGGCGTGCGAATGGCTGCGGCGATTGTTCCGTCCATCATGTCGGTCGGCCTCATTGGCTTGCTACTGGCTAAGTTCACTCCGCTCTTTGATTGGTTGGGCTATGTGTTCTACCCCTTCGCGTGGATTGTGCAGCTTCCAGAACCCGAACTAGCAGGTAAAGCTGCAGCGATGGGGATTGCGGAAATGTTCTTGCCGGCCACCATGGTGGCGGATTCCTCCAGCCTGACGCTGAAATTCGTCATCGGCGTGGTAGCGGTGTCAGCCATCATCTTCTTCTCTGCACTGGTGCCGTGCATTCTGGCCACCAAGATTCCTATCAAGCTGTGGCACCTGGTCGTTATCTGGTTCGAGCGCGTGGTCCTCACCATCATCATTGCCACGCCGATTGCTTTCCTCGTGACCTAGCTAAACTGTCGCGCTATGAGTAACTCCCGCGTTCCGGCCGCGCGCAATGCGCTGGAAGTCCTCCGGCTGCTATCCACCATTGATGTCCCCATTTCCGCGGCGCGGATCCGCAGCGAGTTGGACCTGCCACGCTCATCTACCTATCACCTTCTCAAAGAGATGGTGGACGCGGGATTTGTGGTGCACCTGCCGGAGAACCAAACCTATGGATTGGGCCTTGCGGCCTACTCCATGGCGGCTGCCTATGCCACGCAGCAACCCCTCGTTCGGGCAACGCACGGGCATCTGGAACGCATTGCTAGCAAGGTAGATGGCTCCGGTCACCTGTCGCGCCTAGCGGGGTCGGAGATCCTCTACCTCAATGAGGTCCGAGCGCCAAAGGCTATGTCCTTGGTGACGGAAAGGGGAGTGCGCCTCCAAGCGCAGCGCACCGCCTCGGGGCGAGCGATGCTCGCGGTGCTTCCGGAAGCCGAATGGCGTGCGGCCTATTCGGCTGGGGCGCTTAGCTTTGGAGAGTTTAAGACCATCCTGCGTGACGTTCGGGAGCGAGGCTGGGCTGAAGAGGTTGAGGTGGTCGCCCGCGGGCAGGCCTCGGTTGGGGTGGCGATTGTTGACCATGTAGGCAGGCCCGCAGCAGCACTGGCGGTGACCTATCCAGTAGGTACTGCCGACGCCGCCGCAGTGGCCCACGAGCTTAAAGCCGCCGCCGCGCAGGTGGCGAAGCGGATGTATGGCCGGCGTTAAGCTGCGTTAACCCGTGCACGGACACTGCGCGGAGGTGTAGCAGGTGTGCGAGCCGAGGTGGCTGTTGTACTATGAGCGCAACGCGTGAGGCTGTAGCGCGTATCACTATATTCTGAAAACTTGTGAGAGCACATACGTATGTGTGACCGCAAATACATTGTGCTGTGTGTCTGTGTACTCCGAGCTTTTGGTCACCCTTGGCGGCCATTGGCAGGGTATTTGGTGCGCAGCGATACGTGAAGGAGCCTTTTAATGCCTAATTCTTATCCCTCCACCGTAACCGTGGGCATCGGTGCCCTGAGCATTGAGGAGGTCGTGGCCGTTGCGCGTCATGGCGCGAAGGTAGAGATTTCCCAGGAAGCGCTGGAGGGCATTGCCTCCACGCGTGACCGTGTAGAAGAGCTTGCCCAGGACCCGACGCCGGTTTACGGAATTTCCACTGGTTTTGGTGCGCTGGCGCGCCGCCACATCCCGGAGGAGATGCGCGCGCAGCTGCAGCTGTCCCTAGTGCGCTCTCATGCCGCAGGTACTGGTCCGGAGGTAGAGACCGAAGTTATTCGCGCTCTTATGCTTCTGCGTTTGTCTACCTTGTGTACCGGCCGCACTGGCGTGCGTCCGGTCGTAGCAGAAACCTATGCGGCAGTGCTTAATGCCAACATTCATCCGGTGGTTCGTGAGTATGGTTCCCTGGGCTGCTCCGGTGACCTGGCTCCGCTCGCGCACTGTGCCCTGGCGCTGTTGGGTGAAGGCGAGGTGCGCGTCGACGGCGGCCACATTACGCCCGCTGGTGAGGCCCTCGCGGTAGCCGGTATCGAGCCGCTGCAGCTTCGTGAGAAGGAAGGCTTGGCCCTTATCAACGGCACCGATGGCATGTTGGGTCAGCTCTGCCTCGCTATCACTGACCTGCGTGAGTTGGCCAAGACGGCTGACATCGCCACCGCGATGACGGTGGAGGGATTGCTGGGCACCCTAGTGGTCTTCGCCGACGACCTGCAGCAGCTGCGCCCGCACCCGGGTCAGGGCGATGCTGCTGCCAACATCCTCACCGTGGCCGAGGGCTCTGCGATTCTGGACGCAGCTCGTGAAGAGTTCAAGAAGAACCAGGTGCAGGACGCTTACTCGGTGCGCTGTGCCCCGCAGGTGGCTGGCGGCTTCCGCGATACCTTGGCGCACACCGCACTGGTAGCTGAACGTGAGCTTGCCGCCGCCGTCGATAACCCGGTGGTGGCGAAGGACGGCCGCGTAGTCTCCAACGGCAACTTCCACGGCGCGCCGGTGGCCTACGTGCTGGACTTCCTGGCGATTGTGGTGGCTGACCTGGCCTCCATCTCTGAGCGTCGAACGGACCGTTTCCTCGACGTTGCCCGCAACCGCGGCCTTCATGCCTTCCTGGCCGATGACCCAGGCGTAGATTCCGGCCACATGATTGCGCAGTATGCGCAGGCGGGCATCGTCTCTGAGCTCAAACGCCTGGCTACCCCGTCCTCGGCGGATTCGATTCCGTCTTCGGCAATGCAGGAAGACCACGTGTCCATGGGGTGGTCTGGTGCCCGCAAGCTGCGCAAGGCTGTCGACGGCCTGCAGCGTGTACTTGCCATCGAAATCCTGACTGCCGCCCGCGCCATCGATATGCGCGATGGTGAACCTGCCAAGGGCACCGGCGCGGTTATCGCCGGCCTTCGCAAGACCGTGCAGGGCCCAGGCACAGATCGCTACTTGAGCCCGGAGATTGAGGAAACCGTGCGCCTAGTCAAGGAAGGCGCGCTCGTGGCTGCGGTGGAGGAGGTCGTCGGCTCGCTGCGCTAAGCGCCACCCCGGCCCCCATGGTCGTGCCAAGTTCCGCACGGTCCATGGGGGCCTTTTCTGCGCGCACCGCCCAAGCACCGGTCGCTCGACAGTCTGGCATATGAGACAGATGGATAAAATGTGGCCTGGAAGATAGGCGTGGGTCACAGTACCTTGTCCTGTGTGACGCCAACCAAGCCTTGAGGGACAGCCCCGGGAAACCGGCCTGGGGCTTGGGAGGGCGTCGAGAAGCACGAGCGAAAGGAAGTCATGTCTGAACCCCGCGAAGTACGCGCCCCGCGCGGAACTGAACTCACTGCCAAGTCGTGGCAGACCGAAGCCCCGCTGCGCATGCTCATGAACAACCTTGATCCTGAGGTTGCTGAGCGCCCCGAGGACCTCGTCGTCTACGGCGGCACTGGGCGTGCTGCCCGCAGCTGGGAAGCCTTCGATGCCATCGTGGAGTCTCTAAAGGACCTCGAGTCCGACGAGACCCTCTTGGTGCAGTCCGGCAAGCCGGTGGGTATCTGGAAGACCAACGAGTGGGCACCGCGCGTGCTCATTGCGAATTCCAACCTGGTTGGTGACTGGGCCAACTGGGAGCACTTCCGCCAGCTCGAGGATGAGGGCTTGATGATGTACGGCCAGATGACGGCCGGTTCCTGGATTTACATTGCGACCCAGGGCATCCTGCAGGGCACCTTTGAGACCTTCGCGGCTGTGGCCAAGAAGCGCTTCAATGGCACGCTCGCCGGCACCTTTACCTTGACCGGCGGCTGCGGCGGCATGGGCGGCGCACAGCCGCTGTCCGTCACCCTCAACGGCGGTGCCTGTCTCATCGTGGATGTGGACGAGACCCGTCTGAAGCGCCGCCAGCACAAGCGCTACCTCGATGAGGTCGTTACCGACCTGGATGAGGCGCTCAAGCTGGTGCTGGACGCCAAGGAGAACAAGAAGCCGCTGTCCGTCGGCCTAGTGGGCAACGCCGCCGAGGTCTTCCCGGAGGTGCTGCGTCGCCAGCGCGCCGGCGAGTTCACCGTGGATATCGTCACGGACCAGACCTCCGCGCACGACCCGCTGAGCTACCTGCCCACCGAAATCACGGTGGAGGATTGGCACAACGAGGCCAAGGCGGATCCGACCACCTTCACCAAGAAGGCGCGCGAGGCCATGGCCGCCCAGGTCCAGGCCATGGTGGAATTCCAGGACGAGGGCGCTGAGGTCTTCGACTACGGCAACTCGATCCGCGACGAGGCCCGCAAGGCCGGCTACCAGCGCGCCTTCGAGTTCCCGGGCTTCGTCCCGGCCTACATCCGCCCGCTCTTCTGTGAGGGTCTTGGACCGTTCCGTTGGGCAGCACTTTCCGGCGACCCGGAAGACATCAAGGTCACCGACCAGGCGCTTAAGGAGCTCTTCCCGGACAACGAACACCTGCACAACTGGCTCGATGCCGCCGAGGAGTACGTGGAGTTCGAGGGCCTGCCGGCACGGATTTGCTGGCTGGGCTACAACGAGCGCCACAAGGCCGGCCTGCTCTTCAACGACTTGGTCAAGGAAGGCAAGATCAAGGCCCCGATCGTTATCGGCCGCGACCACCTGGACTCCGGCTCGGTGGCCTCCCCGTACCGCGAGACCGAGGCCATGCTTGATGGCACCGATGCCGTGGCCGACTGGCCGCTGCTCAACGCCATGACCGCTGTCTCCTCCGGTGCCACCTGGGTATCCATCCACCACGGCGGTGGCGTGGGCATGGGCCGCTCCATCCACGCCGGTCAGGTCACCGTGGCCGATGGCACCGAGCTGGCTGCCGCCAAGCTGCGCGCGGTGCTCACCAACGACCCGGGCATGGGCGTTATCCGCCACGTGGATTCCGGTTACACTCGCGCCAAGGAAGTCGCCGACGAGCGCGGCGTGCGTATCCCGATGGAATTCAAGGCCCGCGACTAGACACGAGAGGAAAAGAAGATCATGTCCACCCTGTTTACTGGAATTTCAGAGCTGCGTACGGTGTCGGAGGCCGGCACGCTTGCCGACGCCGCCCTTATCGCCAACACCGACGGCACCATCGCCTGGATCGGACCGGCGTCCGAGGCGCCGGCCGCGGACGAAAAGGTTGACCTTGGCGGGCGCGCAGTTCTGCCGGGCTGGGTGGATTCCCATACGCACATGATCTTCGACGGCGACCGCTCCGCTGAGTTCGAAGCCCGCATGGCGGGTGAGTCCTACCAAGCCGGCGGCATCGCCGTAACCATGGATGCCACCCGCTCGGCGGGGGAGGAGCGCCTGGAAAAGCTCCTCGTGGAACGCATTGCGGCCGGACACCGCGGTGGTACGACGACCTTGGAGACGAAGACCGGCTATGGCCTCAACACTGAGTCCGAGATTGAGGCCGCTCGCGTGGCTGCCCGCCACGTCGATGACGTCACCTTCCTCGGCGCGCACCTCGTGCCGCCGGGAGCGGAAGCCGAAACCTACCTCGACGAGGTTGTCGGCCCGATGCTCGATGGTGTCGCCGAACACGTGCAGTGGATCGACGTCTTCTGCGAGCGCGGCGCCTTCGACGAGGAGCAGTCGCGCCGCGTGCTGGAGGCCGGGAAGGCCCGCGGCCTAGGCGTGCGCGTGCATGGCAATCAGCTCGGTGAGGGCCCTGGTGTGGCTCTCGCCGTGGAGTTGGGTGCGGCCTCTGTGGATCACGTCAACTACCTCAGTGACGCCGACGTTGAGTCGCTGGCTTCCTCCGAGACGGTGGCCACGCTGTTGCCGGCCTGCGACCTGTCCACACGCGAGCCGCTGGCACCGGGACGCAAGCTTCTCGACGCCGGCGCGACCGTCGCCATCGCTTCCAACCTCAACCCGGGCACGTCCTACACGTCCTCGATGAACTTCTGTGTCACCACGGCCGTGCTTCAACAGCACCTCACCCTCGATGAGGCCATTGCTGCCGGCACGGTGGGTGGAGCCACCGCACTGCGTCGTCAGAATGTTGGTGAAGGTAAGGACGCGCACGGCCGCCCAGCCAAGGGCTCGTTAGTGGTCGGCGCTGCTGCGGACCTGCATGTCCTCGATGCCCCGAGCGCCATCCACTTGGCCTACCGGCCGGGCATGCCGATGACGTTCAAGACCTTCGTGGGCGGTCGCGAGGTCTAGCCCTGTGGGCAAAGGCACCATATGAGGGGCACCTTATGAAGAAAACCGTATACGTCGACCTGGGGTTTTAGGCGTCGAAGGCGGTAAAAGGTGCCTTTAGTGTGGTGCCTTTGGTCTTTCGGGACCTGAGGGCTCGGGGGCTCGGTAAGGCCCACGAGGGAGTGGGGTGCAGCATGGGGGTAGCGGCAGGCTGCGGGGAGGAATAGATAATCTCACCGCAGTGCCGTACTCTGGTCTGAGCAATGAGCATTACCGATAACGCCACCGGCGGCGTCAACGAGCCGGAAGAATTCAATAAGTCGGAATCTCAGGAAAACTCGCAAGGTGGCGAAGCGCAGGACGCTTCGCAGGCTTCTAGCCAGGATACCGGGGCTGCGAATAACCCTGAGGACACCGGCGCTGAAGAAACTTCAGCCAACGACAACTCCCAGGGTTTTGCGCACCTCGGTCTGCCTGATGACGTTCAGGAAGCCGTAGCTAAGGTGGGCTTTACCAAGCCATCCCCAATTCAGGAAGAAACCATCCCGATCCTCATGGAGGGCCGCGACGTCGTCGGCCTCGCCCAGACGGGTACAGGTAAGACCGCAGCCTTCGCACTGCCGGTTCTCTCCCAGATCGATACTGATGCCCGCCATCCGCAGGCACTCGTTCTCGCGCCCACGCGCGAGCTGGCCCTTCAGGTCGCGGACTCATTCCAGTCCTTCGCCGACCACCTGGGCCGCATCGAGGTCCTGCCTATCTATGGCGGCCAGGCCTACGGCATTCAGCTCTCTGGTCTGCGCCGAGGCGCCCAGGTCATCGTGGGTACTCCAGGTCGCGTGATCGACCACTTGGAGAAGGGCTCCCTGGACATCTCCCAGCTGCGCCTCCTTGTCCTCGATGAGGCGGACGAGATGCTCAACATGGGCTTCCAGGAAGACGTCGAGCGCATTCTTGAGGACACTCCGGAGGACAAGCAGGTAGCGCTGTTCTCGGCGACCATGCCGAACTCCATTCGCCGCCTGTCCAAGCAGTACCTCAACAACCCGGCAGAGGTTACGGTCAAGTCGGAGCGCCGCACGAATGACAACATTACGCAGCGCTTCCTGCTTACCCCGCACCGCCACAAGATGGATGCCTTTACCCGCATTCTTGAGGTCATTGACTACGACGCCATCATCGTCTTCTGTCGCACCAAGCACGAGACTGAAGAGGTTGCGGACAACCTCAAGGATGCTGGCTATAACGCTGCTGCCATCAATGGCGACATTGCCCAGCAGCAGCGTGAGCGCACCGTGGACCAGCTCAAGGACGGCCGCCTAGACATCCTCGTGGCTACTGACGTGGCTGCACGTGGTCTTGACGTCGACCGCATTACCCACGTGGTCAACTACGACATCCCGAACGACACTGAGTCTTATGTGCACCGCATCGGCCGCACCGGCCGTGCTGGCCGTACTGGTGAGGCCATCCTGTTTGTCACTCCACGTGAGCGCCGTATGCTGCGCTCCATTGAGCGCGTGACCAACGCTCGCTTGGAAGAGATGGACCTGCCGACTGCCGACGAGGTCAACGCGAAGCGCAAGGAGAAGTTTTTCGCCTCTATCGGTGCTTCGCAGGAGGACAAGCAGTTCGAGTTCTTCCGCGACATGGTGCGCGAGTACTCCGCTGCGGAAAACGTGGCCATGGATGACATCGCGGCTTCCATCGCTGTGCAGCTACAGGGCGGGACGGAGTTCCTGCTCAAGGAGCGCCCAATGACCAAGAAGGATCGTCGCGAGCGCGAACGCTTCGACCGCGATGACCGCGGGCGTGACCGCGGCCGTGACCGTGACCGCGGTGGCCGTGGACGAGAGCGTGACCGAGGCCCGCGCCGCCCCGACGGCGACTTTGAAACCTACCGTCTGGACGTGGGCAAGCGTCAGAACGTGCGCCCAGGCGCCATCGTTGGTGCGCTGGCTAACGAAGGTGGTTTGACCTCCAAGGATTTCGGCCGAATCACCATTGCGGTGGGCCATACCCTGGTGGATTTGCCGAAGAATCTGGACCCGGCTGTTCTGGACCGTCTCAAGGACACCCGCATTTCCGGCCAGCTGATCAAGATCCAGAAGGATACCGGCCGCCCGCCGCGCCGTAACTTCGATGATGATCGTGGCGGCCGCGGTGGACGTGGCGGCCGTGGTGGTTATCGCGACCGCGACCGCGGTGGACGTGGCGGCCGCGGAGGCTGGCGCGACTAAGTAACTGTCGGCGCTAGTGCACGTGCTCGTGCCGACACAGAAAACCTCCCGAACTTGCGAAAGTCTTAGCCCAGATAGGATTTCTGAGCAGACTTTCGTGAGTTCGGGAGGTTGTGCGTTTTCGGTGTGCTGTCCTGGGACTCTAAAAGTGAGTTACACGTACATCAGGATGGCGCAGACAACCCACAGCAAGTTGAAGATACCGGAGAACATCGCCAGCTGCTTCTTCAGCTTGGCAACATCGGCGGTGCCGGGGGAAGCGATGGCGGCCATAGACTTGTTCTGCTTCGGGATCACTACGACGAGGAGAATCACCCACGCGATGACGGCGAGCAGGATCGCGATGTGGAACTGAACCTGGGACTTATAGGCGTCAAGGTCAGTAAGGAAGACAGCCAGGCCGATTACCGGAACGATGACAGAGATGTATCCATAGGTGGTGGTGATCTTGTTGAGGACGCCCGCAGCACCAGCAGCGGACGCATCGCCAGCAGCGGCCTTCTCAAGTTGGCCCGGGAAGGCAGAAGTGGAGACACACACGGTACCGACCAACAAAATAGCGGCGAAGGCGTGGAGGAAGATGAGCAAGCTAGTCATGAGGAGAAGTGTTTACCTTTCTGGTCACGGGTTTCCCTGCGAAAGTCTAACGACGGTCCGTAATGAAATCGAATCGACACTGATGACGCATGGCCTCGTAGTCACGGGCGGGGAGTGGTAGTTCATACTTCCGCGCCACGGCAGCAAGCCTTCGCGAATAGTCACAGCGATCCGCTGGTGGAAGCCAGTCACCAGGCAATGAATCTGACTTTGCTTGGTTAAGAGTTCGGGCGGTGGCAACAAGGTTGAGCGGGTCGTTAGCAAACGCTAGCTTGTGCTCTCTTGTCCACGTCGATGCACCGAGGTCCCATGCCGCGGAGAGCGGAAAGACGTGGTCCACTTCAACGCGGTCCGGGGCAGGGCCGCGGGAGTACGGGTCATAAAGAATGCCGTTAATGGTTTGGGTGTCCTTGATGGCCTCGCGTGTGCCGGGCAGCCAACCGCCAAAGTCAGCACGTTCATAGCCAGGTGTCGATACGCGCGCGGGCACTGTGGCCACTCCTAGGTTGGGGCCGGGGAAGAAGTGGTATCCGGCATATGTGAGTGTGGCTAGGGAAAGGAGGCCGAAATAGGCCGTACGCAGGTCCATGACCATTTAGACTGTGTGCAACGTTGAGAGGTTCCCTGTAGAGAGATGTCGAGAAGCGTGGAGATGAAGGGAAGGTGTGCGGGGGATTAATAAAACTTGACACAATCAAATGAAGGTTAATAATAAACATGACCTTTCTTAGAAAGAGTCAAAACTTATCGCACCTGCTGACACTGCTTAAAGAAAGGAAATGCAGTGAAATCGTCCCTTCCCATTCTTACTGTGGCATGTCTCGTTGCCACATCAAGCCCTGTTGCCTTAGCACAGGAAGTCGCGCCAGAACTACCAGAATCCGCTCTCGCTGAGGAAGCCCTTAAAGATCCCGTAGCAACGAAGAGCCCGGAGCAATCCGGTGATATTGAGGATGCTGCAGAGGAGTTGAAGAACTACTCCACGGCACCGGAACCTGGTATGAACAACCCGGTCGGAGATGAATACTCGGCCTTCTACCACGATTCCGTTGATGTGGAGTCGTCCACCCCCGGCCAACTTTTCCGTTCCGAGCCTGTTCGCAACCCGTCGAACACCCTCGGAATTACCAACATTGGACCGTACAAGGCCCAGCGAATCCTGTATTCCTCTACCAACCGCACTGGAAAAAAGACTGCCGTTAGCGGCATTGTTATTGAGCCCAAAGCTGCGTGGGTGGGGCCCAGCCCGCGCCCAGTTGTAGCATTCGCTCCGGGAACGCAGGGAGTGGCAGACCGATGCGCGCCGTCGCGCAAGATCGCTGAAGGTGTGGGGGACTACGAGCAGTTCTTCTTTGAGCAATATCTGAAGAAGGGCTATGCGGTTGTGGTCACAGACTATGAAGGTCTTGGGACCCCAGGTATGCACACCTACATGGATCGAATCTCTCAGGCGCATGCCGTCTTGGATAGTGCGCGTGCAGCACAGCAGCTTAGCGGTTGGGATATTGCTGCCGATAACCCCGTGTTCATCAACGGTTACTCGCAGGGCGGTGGGGCAGCGGCATCAGCAGCGGAGCTCTATGACGATTACGCGCCTGAACTTAACGTCAAACTAGCTACCATTGGCGCTGCACCCGCCGACCTGACGTTGCTGCCGCCGGCGCTCGACGGCACGTTGTACTTCCTGTTTGAATCCTATGCGTTGCTGGGACTGAGTGACTCTTATGGGGAAGACCTTTACTCCCATCTCAATGAGAAGGGCGCTGAAATCCTTAAACGCGCCACCAACACCTGTACCTTGGGGCTCACAAGCTTTGCAGGAACTACTATTGAGCAGATCAGCAATGAGGAGAAGGATGTTGACCAGTTCATCGCTTCTGCGCCATACGACCGGATCCTCGCGGACCAGCACATCGGTTACGATGCGCCGTCGATCCCAGTGGTAGTCACGCATGGCCGCGGCGATGACGTGATTCCTTTTTCGACCGCTGAGCAATTGGTTAACCAATGGACATCGCGCGGCGCGAACGTGACGTTTATCCCGAATGATGCACGTTCACATGTTGCTGGCACCGTCCCACACATTACTGAGTCAGTCAAAGCTATTGAAGCGGCGTTGTCTTAAAAGTTCTTGCGCATAAGACAAACCCCTCGCCGAAGCTTCGTGATGAATTAGCTCAGCGAGGGGCTTGAAAAGAAATGGGATAGGGGGTCAGCGTTTAGCTTTGCACCTGTTCCGCAGCCTCCTCGAAGTCGAGGTTCTTGTTGTTCTCGACGAGTTTGGCCAGGCGGGAAGCCTCCTCAAACTCCTGGGTGACCTTCTCGTCCGGGGCCTTGGTGGCCAGGGAAACACCGACGGCCACGAGCAGAGCGGAGATGAAGCCCGGAACCAGCTCGTAGAGGGTATCGCCCAGCGGGCTCATGCCCCAGCCGATGGCCACGATGGCGCCGGTGAGCATGCCGGCGATGGCGCCGGTGGAGTTCAGGCGCTTCCAGTACAGCGACAGAAGGACAATCGGGCCGAAGGCGGAACCGAAGCCAGCCCAGGCGAAGCCAACGAGACCCAGAATCGAGTCGGATGGGTTGATGGCCAGCACAGCGGCGATGATGGCGATGGCCACGACAGCGGTACGAGACAGGTTGATCAGGACGTCCTGGCTCGGCTTCTTTTTAGCGAAGATGAGGTAGAGGTCCTCAATCAGGGAGGTGGAAACAACCAGCATCTGGGAGGACATGGTGGACATGATGGCTGCCAGAACAGCGGTCAGGACCAGACCAGCGAACAGCGGGTGGAACATAACCTGTGCCATGTCCAGGAAGATGGTCTCATAGTTCTCCTGGTCAGTGATGGAGTGACCAGTCTGAGTGAAGAAGACGGTACCGGACAGTGCCACGAAGATAGCACCAATCAGGGAGATACCCATCCAGCTGACACCGTAGAAACGGCCCGCGCGGGCATCGGAAGGCTTACGCAGCGCCATGAAGCGGACGATGATGTGCGGCTGGCCAAAGTAGCCCAAGCCCCACGCCAAGTTACCGATGATGACGGCAGCGGAAACGCCGGAGAACATCGAGAAGTAGTTCGGGTTCTCAATAACGCCACCGGTGGCGTAGGGGTTCTCAGCAGCGAAGCTGAAGATCTCGCCAGGGTTGTCCAGTGCGAAGAGCACCATAATCGGCACGATGATGAGGGAAGCGAACATGAGCAGGCCCTGGACGGTATCGGTATAGGACACCGCGAGGAAGCCACCGACGAAGGTGTAGAACACCGTCACGGCAGCCACGACGAGCATGCCGACCATGTAGTCGCCGCCGAAGCTGGACTCGAAGTAGCGGCCACCGGCGACCATGCCGGAGGATACGTAGAAGGTGAAGAAGAAGATAATGATGGCTGCAGCAATGATGCGCAGCATGCGCGACTTATCGTGCAGGCGGTTCTCGAAGAAGGACGGCACGGTAATCGAGTTGCCGGCAATTTCGGAGTAGGAGCGCAGACGCGGCGCAACCCACTTCCAGTTCGCCCAAGCACCGGCAAGAAGACCGATGGCCATCCAGAGCTCGGACATACCGGTGAGGAACAGGGCGCCAGGCAGGCCCATGAGAATCCAGCCGGACATATCGGACGCACCGGCGGACAGTGCGGCTACGAACGGGTGAAGCCCGCGGCCGGCTAGAACATAGTCGTCGTATTCATCCGTCTGCTTGTAGCTCCAGAAGCCGATGGCGGCCATGGCAAGCAGATAGATGATCATCGCAACGACGTACCAAGTGGAGTCTTGCACTGATCTCTCCTTGAGATTGAGATTAAGAGTAGGACGCATTCACGCTAACGAGGTAAACGGTCCTGCCCAACTGAAAATCGGCAAGGCGACCAGTATTTGGTTACCTTGGTCACAGCTTAATGTACGGTCTTACTGGCGTAACGCTGAAATGTAACGAGACTATAACGATTGGGTATTGTGGCAGCATTTGGGAACTTTCTGCCCCCAGTGCCCCCAGATGGTGTGCTGCTAAACTGGCCGTTATGGCTTCTTACCTGCTGCATGGCCTCTGGCTGCCCGTCTCTGGCCTGAGTCTATGGATCGAACAGGTCGAAGGACACAAGATCGTCATGCCCTCCGCTGTACCGGAGCGCACCTTCCCCGATGTTGTCGACACCATCTTGGAGAAGAAGACGTTTCGTAACCGAGCGCGGGTATCGCTGCGCACTCCGAAAGGAAAAGACGTCTCCCTCATGGTGCCTATGGCCATGTTCGCACCTGATGAGGCAGTTGAGACCTTGGCCAAATTAGAATTTCTCGACACGGGCAGCCAAGCGGTGACGGCAGAGCAGCGCTTGACCATTGCCCCAGACCTCATGTGGCTCATCCGGGCCTACCGCGGTCTCTACCGTTTTGTGCGCGCTGGGCGCGTGACTATTCGCCTTTCCTACCAAGCAGGCGAGTGGTATCCCATGTGGCAGCTCGCCTCCGGATTAGGAGAGCGCAGCTGGTTGGCGGAGATGCTTGCCTCAGCACCAGGCATTCTGACGATTAATAACCGTGCGCTCTCAGATGATTTAGCTGATGAGCTTACGCACTGGATTGCCTATACCCAGCTGCGCCCACAGATCGATGCTCCACGTGCAGCTCCCTGGCATGATTTCGCCCTTTCGCTGCTGAAGACTGCACCAGTGAAGAAGGGGCGTGCCCAGCTGCTTCGCGGGCTCAACGAGTGGAAAGACTCCATCACCTCGGTGGATCTCCAGCTGGTGTTCCTCGTAGAAGAGCCAGAAAATGATGAAGACCCTGAAGAGACCGTCTGGCCCATCCGCGTGCTTGTGCGCTCCGGCACCGATTCGCCGCGCCCAGTGAAGCAGGAGCAGCTGGATCGGGGGAGCGTCGAGAAGCTGCGTGATGCCCGCCGCCACGCCTTCGACGTAGCCCCGCGCCTGAAATACAACTCCGGGGCACCCTCGCCCTATGCCGGTGACTGGGACGTATACCTGACGACCGAACAACTCGTGGAGTTTGTCACCCACGATGCTGCAGCCTTGCGCAAGGCCGGTTTCACCGTCATGCTGCCGAAGTCGTGGTCGCATATGGAGACCAAGGCCCGGCTAGAGACCGTCGAGGCTCACGATCCTGCCGAGGGTGCCACGAAGGCCCATATCGGCATGGAAAAACTCGTCAACTATGACTGGAAGCTCTCCGTCGGTGACACGCAGCTCACCGATGCCGAAATGGAGGAGCTAGTTAAGTCCAAGTCCGGCCTCATCAAGTTGCGCGGCGAGTGGGTCATGGCGGATACCCAGGCGCTCAACAAGATTCAGCAGTACATGCGCGAGCTCGCCGATACCGCCCGTAGGCGAGCCCTCAAGGAACTCGAACAGCTCGCAAAAACCGCAGAGATGGCCCGCCAGCTGGAGCAACCCGGCTGGGAGGAGCTCGTCGCTGAGGTAGAGCGTCGCCGCAAGGAATTCAACGAAGGCGAAGAAGAAAACCTTGTCTCCATCGCGGATCTGCGCGAGATGGCGCTTAAATCCATGGCGGAGGATCCCATCGCCTTTACCGGCTCCCAGTGGCACACCTCGTTGCTCGGAGGCCTCGAGACCACCGCCCCGGACCGCGTGGATATCCCAGATACCGTCCACGCGGAGCTGCGCGATTACCAGCGCCGCGGCGTGGACTGGCTCTACTGGATGTCCCAGAACAATATTGGAGCAGTGCTTGCCGACGACATGGGGTTGGGCAAGACCCTCCAACTACTGTCGTTGCTGGCCGTCGAAAAGGCGGCGTGGGCGGAAGCCCACGCCGCGGGAGATACGCAAGCCCACGCCGCGGAGGATAAGGACGCCACGGCGTGGAACCCCACGCTGGTTGTCGCCCCCACCTCCGTCGTGGGCAACTGGGCCCGTGAGGCCGCGCGCTTCGTGCCGAGCTTCAAAGTCGTGGTCCAGCACGGCACCGGCAGGCTCAAAGGCGACAAACTTGTGGAGGCAGCGCAGAATGCTGACGTCGTCATCACCTCCTACGGCACCGTGGCCCGTGACTTCCTCACCTTGAGCAAGGTGGACTGGGACCGCGTTGTGCTCGATGAGGCCCAAGCCATTAAAAATGCGGCAACGCGTTCCTCTAAAGCAGTGCGCGCTATCCCGTCGCGCCACCGCGTGGCGCTGACCGGTACGCCGATTGAGAACCGCTTGTCAGAGATGCGCTCCATCCTGGACTACTGCAACCCCGGCATTCTTGGCTCAGCGTCGTTCTTCCGCAACCACTTTTCCAAGTCCATCGAACGCGAAGGCAACGAGGAAATGGCCGAGCGCCTCCGCCTTCTCACCGCGCCGTTTATCCTGCGCCGGCTCAAGACTGACCCGAACATCATCGATGACCTGCCTGACAAATCCGAACAGATCATCACCGTGCGCATGACCGACGAGCAGGCGGCGCTGTATAAGGCACTGGTTGCTGATGTGGAGCAAGCCTTGGGCAAAAAGGAAGGCATGTCGCGCCGCGGACTCGTGCTGGCCTCGCTTACGCGTATCAAGCAGATTTGTAACCACCCGGCCCACTTCCTTGGTGACGGCAGCGCGGTCACCATCAAGGGCAAGCACCGCTCCGGCAAAGTGGAAGAGCTCATGCGCATCGTGGACCAGGCGATTGAATCTCGCGAGCGCGTGCTTATCTTTACCCAATACAAGGCCTTCGGCGATATTCTCCAGCCTTATCTATCCGACCAGTTGGGCACTGACATTCCCTTCCTCCACGGCGGAGTGAGCAAGAACAAACGTGACCAGATGGTGCAGGATTTCCAAGCCGATGACGGAGCTCCCGTCATGCTGCTCTCGCTCAAGGCGGGAGGTACGGGGTTGAACCTCACGGCGGCGTCGATAGTCGTGCACATGGACCGCTGGTGGAACCCAGCCGTGGAGAACCAGGCCACCGACCGTGCCTTCCGCATCGGTCAGGAGCGCAACGTGCAGGTCTACAAGATGATTACTGCTGGCACGCTGGAGGAGTCCATCCAAGACATCCTCGACGGCAAGACCCAGCTCGCTGGCGCCGTGGTGGGCGAGGGCGAAGGCTGGCTCACGGAACTAACTCCGGAGCAGCTGGCAGATCTCATGAGCTACAAGGGACAGGAGAACTAAATGGCACCGGCACGCCCGAGCGATGACAACGTCATTTACGCTAACTTTGGCACCCGCAAGCGCGTCAGCACGCCCGAGGAGGTCCACCGCGTAGACCGCGTGCGCACGATGCAGCCGGCTGCCACGCGCGTGGTGAACTTTGTCAATGGGCAGACGGATTCCGGGCGCATCAGCCGCGGGCGCCAATACGCTACGGAAGGTCACGTCGTGGGCCTTGACGTGCGCAATGGTGCGGTTCACGGCAAGGTTGCCGGCTCCCAGAACGAGCCTTTCGCGGTGCTCATCCAGGTCCCGTACCGCAACAACGAGGACATCGGCCGTTTGTCGGAGATGTTTGCGCGTACCCCCAACTCCGTGGCGAAGGCGAGGGAGGGCCTGCTTGCCGACGACACCCTCGACATCCTCTTTGCCGAATTCGCCGACGACCTCCGTTTCTCCTGCACCTGCCCTGATCCGGAGTATGTGTGCAAACACATCGTCGCCGTGGCAGATCGCCTTGCTGCGCGCATGGATGCCGATCCGTCTGTCATCTTCGCCCTGCGCGGACTGGATTTTGCGCGTTTGGAGCAATCCGTCATGGAGCAGGCCAAGGCTGCCTCGGAGGATTCCTATAGTGGCGTGGACATGGACCCTGAAGAGCGCAATGCTCTGTTCTGGGAAGGGCGCGAACTGCCACCGCTTCCCGAACCTAAGTACGCACCCGCAGTGGATGATTCTGACCCTGACCTGCTGCGCCGTGCCATGCGTGCGGTGAGTCATACGAACATAGATGTGCTTCGTGCAGTCTCCGATGTCGATGACCTTTACTACCATCTGACGCATTAACGATATCGCCTCCGTGTCGAGTGAGGAGTAAGAATTCATGGCCGCTGTCACGTTTATCCATACCTCCGATTTTCAGCTGGGGATGACCCGCTGGTTCCTCTCACCAGCAGCGCAATCGCGCTTCGATGATGACCGTGAGGAGGCAGTAGCGCGGCTCGGCGAGCTAGCCAGCGAAACGGGTGCCGAATTCATCGTGGTGGCTGGTGACGTGTTTGAACATAACTCCCTCAACAAGTCCACGTTGCTGCGCGCAAAAGAGGTCTTTAAGAACTTGCCCGTGCCCGTCTACCTGTTGCCAGGCAACCACGATCCACTCGTGGCGGACTCCATTTTCTTTCACTCCTTTGCGGATAACGTCCACGTTATTGCAGATTCCGAGCCCATCGAGGTACGCCCAGGGGTAGAAATCGTCGGCGCGCCCTACCTGTCGAAACGCGCGAATTACGACCTCGTGCGCCGTGCACTGGAGCCCTTGGAGCCATTCGATAAGGCAGCGGGCGGGATTGCCCGCATCGCGGTGGGCCACGGCCAAGTGGAATCCCGCGCAGGTGAATCTGCTGATACCGATGCAGACATCATTGACTTGGCATTCGTGGAGCGCTGCCTCGACGAAGGAATTATTGATTACCTGGCGCTCGGGGATACTCACTCCACGGACTCTCTTGGCCGCACCGGAAAGGTGTGGTTCTCCGGCAGTCCGGAAACCACGGCCTTCGATGATCGCGAGCGTGATTCCGGTAATGCGTTGGTGGTGACGGTTGAGGGTGATCGGGTGGACGTCGCCAAGCACAGCGTTGGACGCTGGCACTTCCGCGCCATTGATGCTGACCTTAACTCGATGGAGGAGGTCGAGCGCTTTTTGTCGGAGCTGGATGAGCTGCCGGGAAAGACGCGCACCGCGGTGAAGTACAGCTTGCGCGGAACGCTGGGCCTGAACGCTCAAGCACGGCTAGAGCAGGGCCTTGCGGATCTGGAAGAGGTCTTTGCCTCCCTGAAACCACGTGAGCGGACGATGGACCTGCACCTTGCGCCGTCAGAGGAGGAACTGGGCGAGTTAAGTCTGAGCGGCTATGCAGCAGATGCGCTGACAGAGTTGCTCGAGGATCTGGACAATCCCACCGCCCGTGATGCCGCTAATCTACTGTTTCGTCTCAGCGCGAAGGGAGCCTAAACCATGATGCAGCTACATTCTGTCGAACTGAATAATGTCCGCGCTGTGGAACGCCTTGTGGTCAAGGATTTGCCGGAGACTGGTGTTGTGGTGATTGGCGGCCCGAATGAGGCCGGTAAGTCCACGCTGGTGGAGGCCATTGACTTTGTTCTGACGGAAAAGCACACGGCGGGATCAAAGAAGATTAAGGCGCTCAAACCCGTGGGCCGTGACGTAGCGCCCGAGGTCACGCTGGAAGCGACCGTGGGCCCGTACCGTTTCCGCATCCACAAGAGGTGGTTGAAGAAGCGTGCCTCGGAGTTGCAGGTGTTGTCTCCGCGTCCTGGGCAATGGACAGGTGCTGAGGCCGATAATGAGCTCGACCGTATCTTGAGCGAACACCTTGACCGCGCGCTGCTCGATGCGCTGTTTGTGCGCCAGGATGACCAGAATGAGGGTATCGCTGCAGTAGGTATTCCGTCTCTGACTGCCGCACTGGAAGAAGAAACCGGGTCGAGTGCTGTGGCTGAGGATTCCGAGCTACTCACGCGCATCGAAGCTGAGTACACGCAGTTCTACACCGCCAAGACGGATAAACCGGCAGGGGAGTACAAGGCTGTTATTGCGGCTTTAGAGGAAGCGGAGGACGCCCATGCCTCTGCTGAAGCCGCCCTGCGCGAGCTCGATGGCGTGGTGGAGCGCTACGAGGCTGCGGAGCTCAAGCAGAGTGAAGCTGAGGCCGCCCTGCCTGCTGCCGAAGAGGACTGCGCTCGCCTCGATGCAGAACTTGTCGCGGCACGCGCGGCGCAGGAGAAGGTGAGGGTGCAAGAGGTTGCTGTTACTCGCGCTGCGGAGGCTGTGACGCGTGCCCAGGAGGATGCCGAGCGCCGCAAGGTTCTCGTGGAGGAACATGCCCATGCAGTCGAGGCTGCCGAGCGTGCAGCGACGGTTCTGGTGCAGGCAACTGAACGGGCGGACGCCGAAGCAGCCACACGGCTGAAACTCGAAGAAGAGCGCGCTGAGGTCCAAAAGCGCTATGACGCAGTGCGTGAGGAGCGCCAGCGGGCTCGCCGTGCGCGGCAGCGCGCGGAGCACGAAGCGCTGGGGGCACGACTGGAAACGCTGGGCACCTTGGAGGAGACGCTGGCTGTTCGCCGCCGTGAACTGGCCGCAGCGCCCGCCATTGCAAACCTTGGTGCGCTGGTGGAAGCCGAACGTGAGGTCAGCATTCAGAAGCGCCTGCGTGCGGCCGCCGCCGCGAAGCTCTATGTCACCGGCTCGGGTGAGATCACGGTGGACGGTGAGCCTCTGGCTCTCGATTCCGGTGAGGAAACCCCGGTTGAGCTGCACGATGGCACGATGGTGTGCATCGGCGAGGTCACTGCCCGCTATGCGGCCGCTGCCGGTGAATCCGGAGTCGATGGTGTTGAGAAAGCCCAAGCAGAGCTAGTCCGACTTCTGGACAACGCTGGCTGCGAGACCGTCGAGGTAGCTCGCGCTGCCCATGAGAAGCACGAGCAGCTTGCTACATCGGTAGACAGCGCTTCCCGTGAGCTGGTTGCTGCCTTGGGTGGTGATGATTTGGGCGAGCTTCGCGCACGCTTTGAGGCTAGTGCCATCGAAGAACTGGAGACTGCCGATGAAAATGACGACGAGCCACGTGAGCTCGCCGTTGTAGAGAAGGAAGAAGAAGAGCTGCGCATCCAGCTCGACGAGCTGGACCGTGCGTTGGCTCCCTACCGCGAGAACAAAGCTGGGGCAGCCCTCGACGTTGCTCAAGTCCGCGCCGACGAAGCCGAATCGCAGCGTGGCCTTAAGGCCCAGGCCATTGCCGCCGCCCGCGAGCAGCGTAGTGACGACGACGTTCACGCTGCTATAGAGAAGGCCCGTACCGCACAGGCTAACGAGGAAGCCGTCCTTAAAGAGATGTCGGGCGTGGATGTGGCCACTGCAGAAAGCTTGGCACAGGGCGCGCGGACGCACGTTGAGTCGCTTAAAGCCGCGGTGTCTGATGCCAATGGTGAGAAGCGTGAGCTCACAGGCCGCATTGAGATGTATTCCGGCGCTGCCGAGGCACTAGAAAGGGCCACCGCTGAACTGGAGATGGCTCGCGAACGCCACGCCGCTACTGAACGCCGGGCTGAGGCCGCCCGTTATCTACGCATGCTCATGCTGCGCCACCGCGATGCCGCCCGCCAGCGCTATGCGGAGCCGTTCGTCACGGCACTCAATGGTTTGGCGCGCACCGTCTTTGGCAGCGACGTGGATTTCCACCTGTCAGAAGAACTCAAGGTAGAAACGCGCAGCCGCAATGGCGACACCGTGGATTTTGAGGGCCTATCCGGGGGAGCCAAGGAGCAGTTGGGGATTCTGACGCGGTTTGCCATCGCGCAGCTCGTCTCTGGGGACTCCGTGCCCATCATTATTGATGATGCATTGGGGTCCACCGATTCTTCCCGTCTGCAGCTCATGGCAGCGCTTTTCACTAAGGCGGGAAAGAGTTCCCAGGTCATTGTGTTGACCTGCATGCCTCAGCGTTATTCCTGGGTTGGTGGGCGTACCGAGTTGAGCATGGAAAAATTAAAAGGGCTGTAACTCCAAAGTGTAGGGTTGTTGTCATGACTGCGGAAACTCGATGGCTCAACGAAGAAGAACAAGACCTGTGGCGTCACCTCTTGGCCTGCATCCGCAAGATCAACCGCGGCATGGAGGAGACCCTCTTGGCTTGCGGAGATATCTCCATGTCTGAGTACTCCGTGCTCGTGTCCCTCTCTGAAGCCCCGAACCACCGCCTGCGTCTGCGTGAACTGTGCTCGGAGCTGGAGTGGGATCGCTCCCGAGCATCGCACCAAATCACGCGGATGGAAAAACGTGGTCTCGTGACCAAAGAAAAATGCGAAGGCGATGCCAGGGGAGTCGAGGTCGTTATCACGCGACTCGGCTTTAAGCGGCTTCGAGCATCCGTACCGGAACACGTGGAGTCCGTTCGCCGCATGGTCTTTGACCACCTCGATTCCGCAGATGCCCCAGCGCTCCTGCGGTTTTGTGAGGGCGTGTTAGCAGAGAATAACTTGCCCGGTTATAAGGACTTCGTCCCCGACGAGCTCCTGCGCGGAAGTCGCTCTTAAGATCGAGCGATTCACGGGTACAGTGGGCCCAGACCGCATTCTCACCAGGAGGTGTATCCCCACATCATGATGGGACAAGAACTATTCGAGCGCCCGAAACGCCAATACGCTCAGTACCGCATTGAAGCGCTGGAGGAGTTGAGCGCGCAGGTGGGCCCAGTGGAGGACGTTGACGAGCTTAGCGATGAACAGGCCGCGGCTTTAGAGCAGGCTCTGGAACAGCATCCAGAAAGCGCTGTGACCTTCGATGAGCTTTCACAGCAATGGATTGTTGGCGCTGGAGATGACATCAATCGCATGTTCCACGACCGCGAAGAATTCATCGAGGCGTTGGAGAATAACGAGGATCCTGGGGTCTAGCTCACACACGGTGTCAAACTTCTGACGGATAGCCGCTGAAAATCTGCGTAGAACTACGGCCGGTACTGTATAACCTGCTAACATACTCTGTGTTAATGGGCGAGCGTCCCTCAGCTGTGAGGGAGAAGACTCCAGCATGAGCTCCTCGGAGAGGGAGCTAAGTGAAAGGATTGAACATGATCAACCAGCGCGATTTGGCTCAGGAAGAGCGCGAGGCTGCCGCACGCGACAAGGCTGACGGTTGGGTATCCGTCTTCGTTCAGTGGATTCCCTTGATGCTCATCTCCGTGGTTATTCTGGCCGCCCTTTTCTTCGGTATGTACTACATCGAGCACGGCACCTTGGACATCACGCAGGAGATCGTGAACCCGTTCATCACTCAGTAACGCGAACGGACGCGCGGACGCTGTAAAGCCTCCGCAGCCCGTGGTGTAGTAGCCACGGCACCAACAAAGCCCCGGCAGCTCAATCGCAGAAGCTGCTGGGGCTTTTTCATACCCGTTTGCCATGCGGCCTTGCCGCTAGCACGCTGGCTAATCGATGGGAGCCACGCGAACACGGTTACCGTCGGGATCAGCAACGACAAACGTTGTGCCGAAGACATCCTCGTGCGGTTCTTCAAGGACCTCTACGTCTGTGGCCGTCCAGTTGTTGTAAACCTTAAGTACTTCGTCCTTGTCCACATTGAGGCAGACTTCCGAGGTTCGCGTCGGGGCAGAGGAGAGTGCTTGGCTCTCGCCGCTCCACACAGCGAGTGAAACGCCATCGCCTAGGGCGAAGGTGACGTAGCGGGGTGAGGTGAAGTCAACCGTGAGTCCAAGATGCTGTGAATAGAACTCAACGGATTTCTCGACGTTGCTGGCATAAACGATGAAGACGATTTCACGGTTCGACATGCGTAAAATTTTACCTATGAACGACAGTCTGCGCATTCGACAAGTTTGAAGAAACCGACTCCGGTGAGTTGCTCCACGAGGGTGGAACGCTTCACAACTACCCTTGAGAGCCATGAGTGGCAACGTCTATGTGCGCTATCTCAATGGCCCGCTCCAGTGGCTGGGAATCGTTGTTGGCCTCGCTGTTGTGGCAGCGCTTCTGCCAACAATGGTTAATTCCACGTGGGTAGCTATCCTTTTTGGCGCAGTGGTTATCGCAGCAACGTTGGCCTGCATTGTGATGCGGGTGAAGATCGTCGTGAGCGACGACGGCGTGACGGCTTCCGTCTTGGGCTTGTTTTCAAAGACGATTTCCCTCAAGGACATCACCGGTGTCAGTGTCGGTCCGGAGACAGGACTGATAGAAGGCGCGGGCCCACGCGTGGTCGATGGTTCATCGGCCTATATCGTTTCCGGGCCCACCGTGCGTATCGAGCAAGGAGCCTCCTCTTTTATTGCCTCGGCGAAGAACCCGGAGGAGGTTGTTGCGGACGTTCAGGCGCGCCTTGCGCGTGCGGCTTAGGCGAAAAGGGCGTTAGCGAGGATGGTTCTCCTTATATGGCTCGTTTGGGCCCAAACGAGCCATATAAGGAGGGGAGGAAGGTTCGTTTGCCCCCAGGGGAGCCTTGTGAGTAGTGCCTTATGACTGGAACCATCTTGATGTGGTGTGAGGGGGTAAGACGGCCATGGGAAGGCACCGGGCTTATGCATCAAACAGCATGAAAAAGTGCCCCTTACAGAGTGCCCCTGACAGTGTCCGGTTCGGAGACATCGTTTCGCATGTCTCATGAGACTGTTCCGGTAGAAAGCCCTGAAGCCACAACTGCCCAGACACGACGCAAAGCGATGTCTCGAGACATCGATCCTCTGTGGCTTTCCACACCGAAGTGACGACTTCCAAAAATCCGCTCGTGTGAGGCCCAGCTCGGTTGCTTTTAGCGCGTTCAGGAGCAGTTCTAGGAGTGTGTCTCAAACTATGAACGACAACTGAGGTCGGAACCAAGCCCCAGCTATCGCGTTTAAAGACCGCAAATGGGGCACGATCTTGGGCCGCACAGTTGCCTGTACTGAGGAGTATCCGTGACGTTGCGGCTAGCCGATTTCCGAGCTCTAGTCCACAGCCCCGGGGTCTCACACATCTGTCACTGTCATTCACGGTAGATAGTGGCTAAAAACTACAGGCGGTTTCAAGTGGTGGATGCATCACTTGAATAGTTCTTGGATTTTCTCTTCTGGTGTGTACCAGTTGAG